>NZ_CP094344.1:7635000-9607552 GCF_022807935.1 Streptomyces sp. HP-A2021 | reverse complement strand
GGCCTGCTCGCTGCGCTTCGCAGGCCTTGGCCGCGTTGCGGCCGGCCGGGCTCACGCCCGGCGCAGGGCTTCCGCTGCGCTCCAGCCCCGAACCCCCGCGCTCCGCGCGGAAAAGCGGCAGCAGCAGGCGGTGGGGAGGCCGGGTGCGGACCGAATCGAGGGAGAAGGAAGGAGGTGACGGGGAGTCATTCAGGCGTGGAAGTGCTGGGCTGGGGCGAGGGTTGGAATCGCGATCGAGTGACCTCCCATCAGACTGCTTTCTGGTGTCGATACGGGCAGACTAAGAGGATCGCGCCACGTTCGGGGGATTTACTCGGCTGCTACTGCTTCATTTTGAAGCGTGAGATAGACTCTGGAGTCAGACAGAGGCGCCCCTGAGGGGCTGTGAGATTTGGGGATCACTTTTCCTCTCGCGTGATCGGTCCCGTTAACCCGGTCGAGGTGGCATCACCGTAGCCGATCGTGCACCGTCTACGTGCAGGTTTCCCGTTTCCTGTCGCGTCATGACACCCACCGGCCTACTGGAGAAGGCAGATCGGAATGGCAGCAATGGAACTCCGCCCCCACCAGCGAGAAGCCGTGGGCGCGGTACTACGCGCCCTCGAATTGCCTGCAAGATCTCTTGTGCCGGAGGGTGGTCTCCGGACTCAGGTGATCATGGCGACCGGATCCGGCAAGAGTCTCGTGGCCACCCGGAGCGCTGAGGAGCTCCGCGCGGGCCGGGTCCTGGTGCTCGTGCCCTCGTTGGATCTGCTCGCCCAGACTGAGGCCTCCTGGCGCGCGGGCGGGCGTACGGGCACGATGATCGGGGTGTCGTCCCTGCGCGGGGAGCAGGTGTCCTTCCCCAACACCACGGACGTGGACGAGCTGGTCTCTTGGGTGCGGCCGTTCGACAAGGTGACCGTGTTCGCCACGTACGCCAGCCTGGGGCTTGGCACGCTGGAGCGCGCGCACGAGGCCGGCCTTCCTGGTTGGGACCTGATCATCGTGGACGAAGCCCACCGCTGTTCCGGCCGGATCGGGAAGCCGTGGGCGGTGGTTCACGACAACACCCGGATCCCGGCCCTGCGTCGGCTGTACATGACAGCCACGCCCCGGCTGTGGCAGCTGGACGAGGACTCCGAGCAGGGCGCGCCGGGCGAGCTGGTGGCGAGCATGGAGGACGACCCCAACGGGCCGTTCGGGGCGCGCTGCTACACCCTGACCCTCTCGGACGCGATCGACCGGGGGATCTGTGCGCCGTATCAGGTGGTGTGTGTGGACGTCACCGACACCCAGCTCCAGGCCGCCATGCTGCTCGGTGCCGAGGGGCGGTCGGACCAGGTGCGCGGGGCCCGGCTCGCCGCGCTCCAGACGGCGCTGATCAAGGCGGCCTCGGAGGAAGGCTTCCGCCGCACGCTCACCTTCCATCACGTGGTCAAGGAAGCCGAGGCTTTCGCGGCCGGCCTCCCCCACATCGCCGCACAGCTGCACGACGCGGACCCGGAGCTGTACCCGGCCACCATCTGGGCGGACTGGCTGTGCGGCGACCACAAGCCCAACCACCGGCGGCGGGTTCTCGGGGAGTTCGCGTCCGGGATCGCCACGGACGGCACGATCGTGGAGAAGGGCTTCCTGAGCTCGGTGAAGGTCCTCGGAGAGGGAGTCGACACCAAGAACTGCGACTCCGTCTACTGGGCCGACGTGCGCGGCTCCATGCCCGACCTCGTCCAAGCCGTCGGCCGCGCGCTACGCATGCAACCCGGTGAGGGCAAGGTCGCCTCCCTCGTGGTGCCGGTGCTGCTGGGGCAGGGCGAGACGGCGGACAACATGCTCACCTCCCGGGCGTTCGGCGGGTTGGCGAAGCTGCTGGAGGCGCTCAGGGCGCACGATGCCCGGGTGGTGGAGCAGCTCGCCGAGCAGCAGGCGCCAAGCCGTGTCAGGGGCGTACAGAGCCGCAGCGGGGGCCAGGAGAGCCGGGGCGAGGGCAACGGGTCCGGCGGCCCGTCGGCGCCCGCCCGCCAGTTGCTGAAGTTCTCCACGCCGCGCGACCCCGCGCAGCTGGCGGTGTTCATCAACCTACGGGTCCTCAACCCCGAGCACGAGCACTGGCGCCGGGGCGTGGAGGCCGCCGTCATCTACACCCGCGAACACGGCGACTTCAAGGTCCCCTTCACGTACCGCGTGCCGGAGGGTGAGGAGGCTCAGGATGAGGGGTGGCCGGCGTCGCTGGCCAATTTCCCACTGGGGCAATGGATCGCCGACGCTCGCCGCTTCTACGCCCGCGGGGCGCTGGACGAGGACCGCATCGAGCAGCTGGAGAAGCTCGGCATGATCTGGTCGCACTACGACGTCGCCTGGGAAGAAGGCCTCGCCGCGGCACGCGGGTGGGCCGCCGAACACGGACACCTCCTGGCCCCGCTGGACGCCACGTTCCAGGGGGCGAAAGTGGGGATCTTTCTCAAGAACGCGCGGGCCGCCGCCCGGAAGGCCGCCGAGATCGAGCAACGGCGAGCCAAAGGCCTGCCCGTCGGATCGTCAGCCGGCGCAATGTCGCAGGAGCGGCGCGAGCAGCTGGAGGACATCTACCCGTCCTGGTGCCCCACCTGGCCCGTGGAATGGCAACGCGCCTTCCACCTCACCCGACAGCACCTCGAAGCCGGCAAACTGCCCACCGAACCCGGCAAGGTCGTGCACCAGGGCGAAGACCTCGGACGATGGGTCCGGGCGCAGCGGCTCGGCTTCGACAAGCTCACCACCGTGCAGCAGTGGATGTGCGAACACATCCTCGGAATCACACCCGCCACCGAGCACGAGAAACCCAAACCGCGCCGTACACAAGCCAGCAAATGGGCCCTCAACTACACCGCCGCCAAGCAGTTCTACGAGCGCGAGGGGCACCTTCGAGTACCCAGGCAGCATGTCGAGCGGATCGTCATCGGGGGCGGCGACGGAGACGGCGACAGCGGCGAGGACCAGGAGGAGCGGGAGCTCCGGCTTGGGGCATGGGTCGGGAATCAGCGGAGCAGGGCCGCGACGCTGTCGCCGGAGCGGGTGGAGCAGCTGTCCGCGATCGGGATGCGCTGGTCGTAGCGCACAGGCGTAGCTGTGGGTCGGGCGGGACTTCTGCCCGGCCCACAGCTGTGTGGTCTCACCGGCGGGTCGTGTACATGTGCAAGATGTCGCCCATGGGCTCTAGCGTGCCGTCCGGGTTCTCCTGCAAGCCGGGGCCCGAGTTGAAGCGCAGTGTGGGCCCGCGCTTGCTCAGCTGGACTCTGTCGAGCGCGGCGGGCCGGTCCGGGTGCCCGATGACGGCCTGCTCGCAGGTGTCCGCGAGGTCCTGGTTGCAGCTGTTCACTCGGCTGAGCCTGACCTCTTCCGCGGATGTGCCGTGCCCGGGGACGAGCACGAGCTGAGCCGTGGGGCTGACCGGGAACCTGATCTCGTGAGCACCCTCCAGGCCGAACCCTTGGTGGGCGTCCTCCGGAGTTTCCGGGCGCCAGAGCACCAGGGGCGCGTCGGAGGTGAGGAAGATCGGCTTGCGGCAGGTCTCGAGCCGCCAGTGCCGGGCACGGTACTGCGGGATGCGCACCCGGACCGAGCTGAGCGTCACGGCGACCGCTTCGTCGTGGGTGGGGTCGTTGCCCCCGTTCATCGCCCGCATGCCGTGGTAGTAGTCCCAGGCACCCTGGGCTTCGGCTTCCCGTGGCGGGTGACCGAGATGCTTGCGCGTGAGGTACTCGGTCATCAGCGCCAGGTCGACCTCCCGGCCGTTCGCGTATGCGGTGACGTTCCGCTCGAAGAGCGGACCCGTGCGCTTGCGCGGTGTCCTGGCCATCTGCACGGCCAGGTAGAGGCACGGCAGCTCGCGGTCGTCGGTGCCGACGTCCGGAGGCATTCCCGTCTCGTCTATTCGGCGCAGGGCGGCAAGACCTCTCCCTTCCAGGCCGCTGAGCTCGTGCTCGATGGCCGTGGAGGGCATGCCGTTGTCGTCCGTGATCGTGTAGAAGCCGGTCTCGGCAGCGACGTTCTTGACGTTGGCGAGGTGCGTCTTCGGCGGGCACCGGCGCCTCACCCTGACCATGTCGCTCGCCCGAATCGTGCCAGGTGGCTCTGAGGCACGTAGTGGTGATGTTTCGGTGCGGACACGTCGCCCAGCGTAAGCGGCCCGGCGGTCAGCAACGACGGAGTTTCTCCGGGCTGCGTGGAAGGCATAGCCGCATGACCTGGTCCTTGCCCGAGCCGATGCTCACCGTGGCCGTGGAAAGCCCTGACTTGCCCGCTGGGTGGGCCGCGGAGCCGAAGTTATGGAGAGGGTTTGCCATTGTGCGTTGTCCATGGCCAAGTCAGGACCATGAAGGGCGGCTGGCCACTCGCACAGATCGCCGCACCCGTCGGTGTCGGTGGACTGATCGCCTCCG
The DNA here is from genome assembly GCF_022807935.1 of Streptomyces sp. HP-A2021. Classification (NCBI taxonomy): domain Bacteria; kingdom Bacillati; phylum Actinomycetota; class Actinomycetes; order Kitasatosporales; family Streptomycetaceae; genus Streptomyces; species Streptomyces sp. HP-A2021. The sequence goes on along the minus strand of NZ_CP094344.1, from coordinate 9,603,152 downwards.
TCGTTGCCCTGTCCGTCGGTTCATCCCTCTTCAGACGTCTACTAGTCACCGACACCCCCGCCGCACTCGAGCAGCGGGGGTGTCGCATGTTGGACTGGCCTGGCCGTCACCCGTACTTGTCACACGGCGCCGGGGTCCGCGCTGCGGCCGAAGACCCGTGCTTCACAGGTCTTGGAGCTTGTCGACGCGGACGGGACCGCCGGTGGTGACGGACTGGACGGCGGCGAGGGCGATGGCCAGGGCAGCGCGTGCGTCCTCGCCGGTGGCGGAGGGGGGGCGCTCGGTGCGGACGCTGTCGGTGAAGTCGGCGAGTTCGGCCACATAGGCGTCGTGGAAGAGGTGCTGGTCGTAGGTGACGCACTCGGCGGCGACGCCGTCCGGGCCGTATGCGGTCAGGTGGGTGCGGCGGACGTCGCCCATGGTGAGCATCCCGGCCGAGCCGAGGACCTCGGCGCGTACGTCGTAGCCGTAGACGGCCTGGAAGCTGGCCTCGGCGGTGGCGAGGGCGCCGTTGTCGAAGCGGACGGTGACGACGGCGGTGTCGAGCAGGCCGCGGTCCTTGAAGTCGGGGCGGATCAGGGCGTCCGCCATGGCGAAGACCTCGACGGGTTCGGCACCGGGATTGAGGTGGCGCAGGACGTCGAAGTCATGGATGAGGGTCTCCAGGAAGATCGTCCACGGCGGTATGCGGGCCGGGTCGGCCAGAGCGGGGTCGCGGGTGAGCGAGCGCAACAGTTGCGGTGTGCCGATGGCGCCGGCGGCGATCTTCTCGTGGGCGGCCCTGAAGCCCGCGTCGTAGCGGCGGTTGAAGCCCACCTGGAGGGGCACGCCCGCATCCGCGGCGGCCGCGATGGCGCGGTCGGCCTCGGCGAGGGTGATCGCCATCGGCTTCTCGCAGTAGACCGCCTTGCCCGCCTTGGCGGCCGCCTCGACCAGGTCGGCGTGGGTACGGGCCGGGGTGGCGATCACCACCGCGTCGATGTGCGGGTCGGCGAGCAGTTCACCGATGTCCGTGTAGGCGGTGGCGCAGCCGAGCCGGTCGCCCAGGCTCCGCGCGGCGCCCGGGGTGGGGTCGGCGATGGCGACGAGCCGGACGCCCGGGAGGCGGTGGGCGAGGGTCTCGGCGTGGAACGAACCCATCCGTCCGGCGCCGAGGAGGCCGACGGCGAGAGGCTGCTGGGTGGTCATGCGGGTGCTCCGTACGTCGTCGTCAGGGTAGGTACAGGCAGTGGAGACAGTCAGACGGTGAAGGCGGAGCGGAAGCGCTCCAGAGCGAGCTCGCTGTCGCCGGAGGCCCACGCCTCCATCGCCACCGTGCCCTCGTAGCCGAGGCCCACCAGGGCGCGGGCGACGGCGGGGTAGTTGATCTCCCCGGTTCCGGGTTCGCGGCGGCCGGGGACGTCGGCCACCTGGATCTCGCCGATCAGGCCCAGGGCATGGGCCCTGCGGACCAGCTCGATCAGATTCCCCTCGCCGATCTGGGCGTGGTAGAGGTCCAGATTCATCCGCAGCCCGGGCCGGTCCACGGCCGCGACCAGGGCCAGGGTGTCGGCGGCCGTCGCGAACGGCACCCCGGGGTGGTCGACGGCGGTGTTGAGGTTCTCCAGGGTGAAGACGACCCCGGCGCTCTCGCCCAGCTCGGCGAGGCGGGTGAGCGTGCGGTGGGCGGCGATCCACATCTCACCGGTGACCTCACCGGTCACCGGCACCACCGGCAGGCCCTGGCCGTCCAGTCCGGTGCCGTGCAGGTTCAGGCGAGGGCAGCCCAGTTGCTCGGCCGCCTTGAGTGACTCCTCGGCGGTGCTCAGGAGTTCGGCCGCGCCCTCCTCGTCGGTCAGACTGCCGCGGATGTAGCCGGTCATGGAGGAGAAGTTGGCCGGGGTCCGGGCCAGAGCGGCAAGGTCGTGCCGGGTCCAGTCCCAGATCTCGACCTGGAAACCGGCGTCGTGGATGCGCCGTGCCCGCTCGTCGATCGGCAGTTCCAGGAAGACCATCTCGGCGCAGGCCGCCAGTGTGTACATCGCCACGTACCTCTCTCCGCGACTTCGGGCTAGAACGTTCAAGGAACTAGAACGTTCTAGAACTCCGTGGAGCAGCAGTACGACAGCTGTCGCCCTCCCCTGTCAAGGCTCCGGTGGCGTGTGAAAGCTAGAACGTTCTATAGTCGACTCTGCAGGAGACGACCCCGACCAGGGAGGACGGGTTGCCGGCGACCCCAGCGGTCCCCAACGGAAAGCGACCGACGCTCGCCGACGTGGCGTCGCGGGCAGGGGTGTCCACAGCGCTGGTCTCCATCGTGATGCGTGGAGCGAAAGGGGCCGGCCAGGCCACCCGCGAGCGCGTCCTTCAGGCCGCGCGGGAGATCGGTTACCGACCCGACGCCCGGGCCCGGCTGCTCCGCAGCCACCGCTCCCATCTGCTCGGGGTGCAGTTCGGCCTCCAGCATCCGTTCCACTCCGACCTGGTGGAGGGCATCTACGCGGCGGCCGAACCGGCCGGGTACCAGATCGCGCTGAGTGCCGTGGCCGCCGGGCGCGGCGAGCAGCGCGCCGTCGAGACGCTGCTCGACGACCGCTGCGAGGCGCTGATCCTGCTCGGCCCGCAGGCCCCCGCCGCGCGGCTGGCGGAACTCGCCGGGCAACTGCCGGTCGTCTCCGTGGCCCGCCGGCTGCGGCCGTCCGTCCCGGGCCTGGAGGTCGTACGGACCGCCGACGACGAGGGAGCCGGCCAGGCGGTGGACCACCTCGTCGCTCTGGGCCACCGCGACATCGCCCACATCGACGGCGGCCGGGCACCGGGCGCAGCCGACCGGCGCCGCGGCTACCGCACCGCCATGAACCGCCACGGCCTGGGCGAACTCATCCGCATTCTCCCCGGCGGTCTCACTGAGGAGGAAGGCGCCGAGGCCGCCCGAACCCTGTCGGCCACCCGCCCGCGCCCCACCGCCGTACTGGCCTTCAACGACCGCTGCGCGACCGGCGTACTCGACCTCTTCCTCCGCTCCGGCGTCGCGGTCCCCGGCGACATCTCCGTCGTCGGGTTCGACGACAGCCATCTGGCCCGCCTGGCCCACATCGACCTCACCACCGTCGGACAGGACGTCGCACGCCTCGCCGGGCTCGCCGTCGGCCGGGCCGTCGCACGCCTGGAGGGTGCGGAGATCCCCGCCGGGGAACAAGTCATCACCCCCCGTCTCGTCGTCCGGGGAACGTCCGCCCCGCCCCCCTGAAGGCAGATCCCGGGCGTGCGCGGCCTGTGTGTTCCACGGCGACGACGCCGATCACACCGAGAAAGTACCGGTTCGACTCGACGTCGTACATGCCGACCGGCCTGATCAGGAACGGCTGCCCCTCGGGCACACGCCACTCGTCCGGTTGCTCATCGAGGCCGCAAACAGCTCGCTGAACTCCCGCCGCTGTCTTCCGGCAGGTCCCGTCGTACGCTCCTGAGCCGATTGCGCGCTGAGGGGGCGGCGCAGGCTGATGTGGCTGGGCCGAGGACGGGAGACAACGAGTGCGGCTGATCTTCATCGATGACAGCGGGCAGCGGCGCCCTCGCCGGGAGCACCTCGGCGAGCTCGTCTCGGTGGGCGCTAGTCATGTTCCCGGAGGACCAGGTGGCGCAGTACAGCCGCGCGAATCGACCAGCTCCGGACCGAGGTCGGAATGCCAGGCGGCGAGGAGTTTAAGTGGAAGCCGTCCAAGGGGAGCTGGCTGGACAACGCCGGCGGCGAAGTGGTGAAGGGCGCGCGCCGCCGGATGCTGGAGATCGCCGGGCAGTGCGGCGTCCGTACGGCCGTGGTGATCTGGGACCGTGGCTGTGCGGACTGGGACAAGGAGTACGCGGCCAACGCGATCCTGGGCTACCTGTACGAGCGCATCGAGAGGGAGCTGCAGACCACGAACGAGCGTGGGGTCGTCATCGCCGACGAACCTGGCGGTGGCAGGAAAGACCAGACGAAGTGGCTGACGGAGGCGCTGGACCTCACCACGGTCGGTACCACCTACGTGAAGCCGGACCGTGTGGTGATGCCCATCGTGACCGCCCCGTCCGATCACGTCCCGCACCTGCAGCTCGCCGACCTCGTGACTGCCGCGACCACCGCCGCCGTCGCCGGTCTGCGCAACGGCCTGGAGCTCATCGAGCTGCTCAAGCCGCTTGCCCGGCGCAACGCCTGCGGACGCATTGGAGGATCTGGTCTCGCGCTGGTCCCGCGAGATCCTCTCATCGGCCTCAATGCACCGACGAAAGTCGCTGACCTGGTCCTACGCAGGTGCTGATGGAGATCGTCTCCCACACTCTGCGGCTGCCTTTCCCACGGTCGAGGACGAAGGCTGGAGGGCGGTCGGCAGCGCAGCAGCCCCCGCAGAAGCTGGCTGGCTGCGAGTGTGCGCGGCCGATCATCAGGCGGGTACGGCACCGACCAGGCCGCCGTCGATGACGAGATCCTGGCCGTTGATGTAGGACGCGTCGGACGAGGCGAGGAACGCGACAGCCGCAGCGACCTCTTCCGGGCGTCCGAAGCGGCCGGCGACAATCTGGCCGGTGACCGCCGCTGCCTCCGCTTCGCTCAGTGCGTCGGCGGGATACATCGGGGTGTCGATATAGCCGGGGCTGACGGAGTTGACGCGGATGCCGCGCGGGGCGAGTGAGGCAGCCAGGGTTCGGGCCAGGTTGTGCACGGCGGCCTTGGCCGCCGAGTAGAGGGTCAGGACGCTGTTGCCCCGGTGGAGGGTCCAGGAGGCGTTGATGACGATCGAGCCTCCGTCCGCCAGTAGCGGCAGTGCCTTTTGGACGGTGAAGAACACGCCCTTGAAGTTGACGTCGATACCGTGGTCGAAGTCCGGCTCGGTGATGTTCTCGAACGGCAGGAATGTGCCGGTGCCCGCGTTCGCGAAGAGGCCGTCCAACTGGCCGTGACGGTCCCGGACGGTCTCCATCAGCGCTTCCACCGCGCCGAGGTCGGCGGCGTCGGCCACGATCCCCGAGGCGTTGGAGCCGAGCTCCTTGACTGCGGAGTCCACCCGTGCGCGGGTGCGGCCGGTGACGATGACGTGGGCGCCTTCGGCGACAAGGCGGTGTGCGGTCGCCAGACCCATGCCGCTGGTGCCGCCGGTGATGAGGATGGTCTTGCCGAAGAAGCGGTTCATGCTGATGTTCCCGTCAGGGTGTGCGTGAGGTGGTCGCTGAGGTGGGGCAGCCAGTCGGGCCGCGCGTTACCAAGGAGGTGGTCGCCGTGCGGGACGGACAGGCAGGTGCCGTGCGGCGCCAGACGGGCCAGGGGCTCGCCGTTCGTCACGCCGGGGATGACGTCCTGGTCGCCGTCCACGACCAGCAGCGGAGCCGCGATGCGGGGGGCCAGGGCGGCGAGGTCCACGTGACGTACGAACTCGTGGGCGGCGTCGGCTCCTCCGGCGCGATGGGCCATGATGTCCCGTACCGGCGGGGGCAGTTCCTCCCAGTCGAGGCGGAAGGGACCGCTGACGGTGGCGACGGCTGCCACACGCGGCTCAAGCGCCGCGGTCCGGGCCGCGAAATAGCCGCCCAGGCTCAGGCCGACAAGCCCGATGCGCGCGACGCCGAGGGCGTCGATGACCCGGCCCACGACCCGCTCGTAGTCCGGCACGAAGGTCGTGGTGGCCGCGAGCACGCCCTGTCCGGGGCCGTCCATCGCGAACACCGCCAGCCCTCTGGCCAGCAGCGCGGACACCAGATCGAGGAACTCCTCCTTGGCCGAGTCCAGGCCGGGGACGACAACCACGGTCCCCGGCGCGTTGGAGGGGCCACGCAGCCAGCCGGTGAATCCCTCACCACTCACCCGCCGCGCACCAGGCTCCAACACGGTGAGAGCTCTACTCAAGGCGTGATCCGCCTCGACGGCAGCACGATGCGCTTCCGCGTACGGCGCCAGGGTGGCCAGGTGGAACCACCGGGCCGCCATCAGCAGGTACTCCCCCGCTGAGCGGGACGATCCCGCGTCCTCCGCGCGCTGGAGGTAACTCTGTCCGGTGCGCAGGAAGGCCGGCCCCCAGTCGGCGACGGAGGTGAGGCCATCGGTGACGCGCTGGTACTCGTGCGGGTCCACGCCTGCACCGGTGGCGCGTGTCCACTGGGCGGCGGCGAATTCGGCGGTGCTCATCGTGCTCCTCCGGTCAGCAGGACGGCCTTGCCGCGTATCCGGCGCTCTCGCAGGTCCACAAGGGTGTCGGCGGTCTGTGCCCAGTCGGTGGTGCGGCCGATCTCCGGGTGCAACCGGCCCTGTTCCACGAGGCTCACCAGTGCTGAGAGATCGGAGCCGTATGGGGCGCCGGCGTAGTGAAAGTGCTGGATCGTGACCCGCTCGGGCCCGCCGAGGAGTTGGAAGAAGTCGAGGGACACCGGGGTGCGGCTCGCCTGACCGAACCAGACGAGCAGGCCACCCGGGCGCACCTTCGACAGGGCGAGTGCCAGGCCGGGCCCACCCGTGGACTCCAGCACGACATCGAACGGCCCTTGAGCCGCCGCGACGTCGTGAACCACATTCGCACCCAGTTCCGCGAGCCGCTCGCCGCGCACCGGCGTGGACGTCACCGCGGTCAGCTCGGCTCCTGCCCCAACCGCAAGCTCGGTGACGTAGTGGCCGACGCCACCTGAGGCGCCGGTCAGCAGTACCCGTCGGCCGGCCAGCGAACCGGCCGTACGCAGCAGCCGCAGAGCAGTGATCCCGGCCAGGGGCAGAGCAGCGGCTCTCGCGCTGTCGATGCTGTCCGGGAGCACCGTGAGCGAGTGCGTGGGCACGGCGGCGTACTCGGCCCAGCCGCCCTGCGCCGGGTGCCCGACCACGCGGGTGCCGATGCCGGGGCCGGAGCCATCGGCTGCGGCCTGTACGACGAGCCCTGCGATGTCCTTGCCGGGCAGCAGCTCCGGCCGGGGCTGTTCGAGAAGGAATGTCTCGCCCCGGTTCGGGGCGAACGCCTCGACTTTGATCAGTGCCTCACCGGGCTCCGGCACGGGCTGGGGGACCTCGGCGAAGGCGACCGGGCGCGCCGCGTCTCCCGTGGGAATCAGTCTTTGCATGGAAATGATGCAACCCCCGGGGCCACCCCGCGATCCAACAACAGCTGAGCAAAGCCGACAACATTTGGTTGTCACCTATGGTGGGAGCCATGGATCTCGACGTGGCGCAGGTACGTGCCTTCGTGCGCACCGCCGAGGAACTGCACTTCGGGCGGGCAGCCGGGACGCTCGGCATCTCCCAGCAGGCGCTGTCCAAGAGGATCGCGCGACTGGAATCCCTGCTCGGCACCGAGCTGTTCCAGCGCGGCGGCAACGGCGTACGCCTCACCGAAGCCGGACAGCGCTTCCTCCCACCAGCCCGGCAGACCGTGGCCGCCGCCGACACCGCAGTCGCGGCGGCAATCGACAAGGAACGTCCGCTGCACGTAGACGTCTGGGGGCACCTCTACGCGCCGATGCGGACGCTGGCCCAAGTCGCCGGACGCGCCGGGGAACTGGCGCTGGGGCACGGGCGCGATCTGCCGTCGGTGACAACGGCACTGCTGAACGGCGACATCGACGCGGCCTTCGGCCGCGTCCACCCCCCGCTGCCCGACGGCCTAGCACACCGCCTCGTCCGCCTCGAACCGGTGGACGCCGTACTGAGCGCGGACCATCCGCTCGCAGCCGAACCGGCTCTGCGGCCCGGCCAACTACGCGACAGCACGCTGTGGGCACCCAGCGCGCTGAACCGGCTCGACTTCCTCCACCGGTTCGCCGACCGATTCGACATCCAGAACACGGCCACGAGCGTCAACCTGGGGCCCGCCCACTTCCTCGCCGAGGTGACAGCAGACCCGCGACGCTTCTCGCTGATGCCTGCCGATGTGCCACTGCCGCAGGTCCCCGGGTTGCGCTCCCTCCCCCTGGTCGATCCCACGCCGCTATACGCCTGGTCACTGCTGTGGCGCACCGGAAACGGCCACCCAGGGCTGAACAGCCTCGCCGCCGCCTGCGCTGAGGAAGCAGGACGAAGCCGATGGCTGGAGTACGACCCGACCGGCGACTGGCTGCCCGAACCACCCACGAACCATCCCCGGAACGGGAGTAAGCAGCACTGAGCAGTACTGCCCCAAACGTGCCCTCCCCACCGAGAGCAGAACCGGACCCGATCCGGGCAAGGCTGCCACGGCCGGTGAACATCGGCACCGAGATGGGCCGACACCTTCGTAAGGACGGACTCATCGTGATCAAGTGAGCCAGTATCGTCGGCACTGCCAGACACCTTCCACCGGTGTCCCACCTCTACTTCTGGGTGCTCAGTGAGACCAACTACCACAAAAGCGGCCGCGCCTACCCCATCGGCCCGACTGATTCGCCTTTCTCCCAGCCGGGGCGTCTCTTCCAACACCACGACGGCCTGCCGACCGCCGAGTCCAAGGGGCCTGGTGGCGTGGAGCCCTCGTTACATTCTGGGTTGCGGTCTCGACGGCCCTGCAGCGTCGAGCGTCGGCGCGGTGGAGGCGCACAGCGGGGCTCCCGTTGTGTGCCCCACGACCTGATGTGAACTGAGAAGCCGTTGCCATACCGATCATGGAGTCTGTCGATCGAACGGGAGTCTCGATCGGGTGATCGCGGGCCCTGCCCAGCATGAGAGCAGGGCCTGGCGGTATGCGGGGAAAATCCAGGGAGCGGACGGCCGCGCGCTGTTACGGTCGGACGCCATGAGCTGGCTTCCCGATGACTTCGTCCACCCCGTCCTGGTACCGCTGCCGGGCGGTGGTCATCACCTGCGGCCGATCCGGGAGGCGGACACCCCGCTCGACTATCCGGCTGTGATGGGCTCGCGCGAGCGGCTGTGGACCATCTTCGGCCCGGCCTGGGGCTGGCCCGCGGCCACCATGACCTACGAGGCCGACCAGGCCGACCTGTTGCGGCACGAGAAGGAGATCGCCGCACACCAGTCCTTCAACTACGCGCTGTTCGACACGGCGGAGACAGCTCTGCTCGGCTGTGTCTACATCGACCCACCGGAGAGGGCCGGCGCGGACGGCGAGATCTCCTGGTGGGTGGTGGACGAGCTGGTGGGCAGCAAGGTCGAGCAGGCCCTCGATGCGCTGGTGCCGCAGTGGATCGCCGCCGACTGGCCGTTCGAGCAGCCGCGCTTCCTCGGCCGCGAGATCTCCTGGTCGGACTGGCTCGCCCTGCCGGAGCATCCCGACACGTAAGTGGTTGTTGCACGACACCCTCGGCCTGCTCCTGGCCGTCGCGGTCACCGCCGCGAACATCGGCGACCGGGACGCCGCGGCGGGCCTGCTGATCCGGCTGCGCCGTCTGCACCGCGACATCACCCTCGTGTGGGCCGACGGCGGCTACACCGGCTCCCTCGTCGGCTGGTGCCGGGACAAACTCGCCCTGACCTTGGAGATCGTCAAGCGCACCGACGACATGGCAGGGTTCGTGGTGCTGCCCAGGCGCTGGGTGGCCGAGCGCACGTTCGCGTGGCTGATGAACTCCCGCCGTCTGGCCCGGGACTACGAGACCCTGCCCGCCACCAGCGAGGCGATGATCCGGTAGTCGATGGTCACGCGGATGAGCCGGCGTCCGAGACGGCCACGGTCCGCCGGCCGGCACTGAACGCCCCCCGCCTCCAGGAGGAGCCACCCGCGCTCCGCCAGGCGCCGGGCTTTCGACCGCAGTCCCTCGACCTTCGCCGGCGTCGCGTCAAGGCCCAGCTCCACCGCGATCTCCTTGGCCCGAAGCGGTCCGTGACCCGTGGATCGCTGCTGCTCCAGCACGGCCAGAATGCACTGATAGTCCGGCGCCAGAACCGTCACCGGCAGCCCTTCCCGCCAGGGCGGCACCGTCGAGCCCGGCACCGGCGCGAGCGACAGCACCGCTTTCTCCTCGGCCTCGGTCCCGGCGGTGGTCTCGGCAGCCGAGGCTGCTCTAGGGCCCCGACCAGCTCTTCCCGCGCGATCACCCGCCGGTCCAGCTCGATCTCGGCGGCCTCCAACCTCAGCCAACCGGGCGACTTCCTCCCGTAGCCCTTCCACCCGCACACGGGCCGCTGGCCCCCGCTCCTCCAGCATTCCCAGCACCGACGCCATCGCGCACCCCTCGCTCACGGAGCGGAAACAAGACGCCGGATGCCTCTCTCATTCCGAGCTACACCATGCCTGACCAGCAAACATCAACGGATCACGTTCGATTGCGGTACGGCTTCTGACACCAGCGGCGCAAGCCTGCTGACGCCCATCCTCACAGCAGAGCGCAAACCACCAGCCCGTCACCGCCCGTGCTGCGATACAAAAACGGAACACGACTCAAGTGGCGATGGCAGAACTCAAAACCAGCTCACGTAGCTGTTGAGGAACAGGTCGTTATTGACGCCGCATCCGGGGCGTAGACCCACCGTTGCCATGGGGGTGACAGGCAGGAGTTACCTGTCCAGATGCCGGGGCGCCTCGGAGAGGGCGACTCGTTCCGGCTGATCGGCGACATGGTTGGACAACAGTCGCAGCGCGTCGGCCGAGGCGGTGTCTTTGGGTGTGTAGACCTCAAGCCGGTGGTCGGGGCTCTCGGGCTGGAGCCACACCTGGTAGTCGACCTCGACCCCTCCGACGGTTGGGTGTCGCAGGCGCATCGTGCCCACGGTGCAGTCCGCCACGTCGCCTTTGGCCCACAGCTTGGCGAAGTCGCCGCTGCGCATGGAAAGTTCGCCGATCAGTTCAGCCAACCGGGCGTCGCTGGGATACCTGCCCGCGGTGAGCCGCAGGTAGGCGACATGAGCTCGGGCCAGTTCATCCCAGTTTCGGTGCAGGTCGCGGGTGAGAGAGTCGAGAAAGAACATGCGGGGGATGGACGGCCGTCGCGCGAGATCGTGGGGCGCGTCGAAGTCGACGTGTTCCGCGACGAGGGCATGTCCGGTGCGGTTCCAGACCAGTACGTCGCCACGGCGGCCGAGCACGACGGCCGGTGTGGTCTCCCCGAGGGAGGCCAGGAGTGCCAGTACTCGTGGGTGCGGCCTTTCCGGACGGGGGCGGACCAGGCGCGAAGTGGTGGGCTGACGGGCGAGGTTGTGCAGGTGGGCTGTCTCGACCGGATCGAGCTGGAGCACGCCGGCGAGCGCGTCCAGGACCTGTTGGGAGGCCGTACCTGCCTGGCCCTGTTCCAGCCGCGTGTAGTAGCCGGCGCTCACGCCGGCGAGCTGGGCGAGCTCCTCGCGACGCAGACCCGGCACGCGGCGGGCTGTTCCGTAGGTGCGCAGTCCCACCTTGGCGGGCGTGACCCGGTCACGGCGGCTCTTGAGATAGGCCCCGAGGCTCTCCAACTCCATGACCTCGAGCGTAGGCGGAACGCTCCGATTCTGGGTGTCCCTGCGAGGTGTACCCATGACGCGGGGATGGTTGCCGAGCGGACGGCGCCGCACCGTCAAGGGCATGAAGCAACAGCGTGTTTCTCACTCACCCGGTACGCGGGCGTGGCTCGGTCTGCTGGTGATACTCGGCCCGGTACTGCTGGTCGCGATGGACAGTTCGGTCCTGTTCCTGGCCATGCCCAAGGTCGCCGAGGCTCTGTCGCCGACTGCCGATCAGGCGTTGTGGATCCTGGATGTCTACGGATTCGCCGTCGGGTCCTTGCTCATCGCGTTCGGGAACATCGGCGACCGGTACGGCCGGCTGAAGCTGCTGATGACCGGCGCGGCGGTGTTCGGTGTCGGCTCGGCGGGAGCGGCGTTCGCACCTGGGCCGGAACTGCTGATCGCCTTCCGGGCGTTGATGGGCGTGGCCGGTGCCACGCTGCTGCCGTCAGCGCTGGCGGTACTCAGCGAACTGTTCACCGACCCACGCCTGCGGGCGAAAGCGATCGGTATCTTCGCAGCCACCTTTGCCGCCGGCTTCGCGATCGGCCCGGTCGTCGGCGGACAGTTGCTGAACAGCTTCTGGTGGGGGTCGGTCTTCCTGATCAATCTCCCCGTCGTCGTGCTGTTCCTGCTTCTGGCCCCGGTCCTGCTCCGCGAGGTACGTGCCACCCGGACCGGCCGCATCGACGCTCTGAGCGTTCTTCTCTCCGCTGCGGGAATCCTGCTGACTGTCTACGCGATCAAGCAAGCTGCCGCGGAGGGGCTGACCGCGGTTCCGATGGCCACAGGGATCGTCGGCGTCGTCACCCTGTGGTGGTTCGTCCGGCGGCAGCTCCGCCTTGAACACCCGCTGATCGACTTCCGCCTCTTCCGCGACCGGGTGTTCACGATCGCGGCCATCACAGGGCTTCTGCCTCTGGCCGCATGGTCGGCAGTGGCCTACCTCGGCGGCATCTACCTCCAGTCTGTCCTCGGACTGACCGTCTTGGACGCGGCTCTCGTCGCGCTCCCCGGCGCCGCCGTGCTCACCGTCACCTGCATCGTCACACCGACGCTGGTCGCACGTATCGGCACCCGGGCAGCGCTCATCACCTGCCATTTCCTCATCGTCGCAGGGCTGCTCCTGCTGGTGCCCACCAGCGTCTCCGGCGGTATCGGTTGGTACGTGGCGTCCACCGTCATCGCTGGTATCGGCTACGGCATCTCCTTCAGCGTTGTCGCCGACACCGCCGTCGCCGCGGTTCCTGCAGAGCGCGCCGGGTCCGCAGCAGCAATCGCCGAGACCAGCAACGAGATCGGCAACGCCCTCGGCATCGCACTCCTCGGCTCGCTGGCCGCCCTGATCTTCCGGCTCCAGGGACCTGACCTCGCCGGTACTCTCAACGAGACATTGCAGGTCCCCGGCCTCACGGCCGCGGTGATCGGCGATGCGAAGTCAGCCTTCGTCACCGGACTGCACGCCGCTGCCGTCATCGCGGGCATTCTCCACGCCGCACTCGGGGTCTTCGCCCTGAGTCACCTGCCGAGGGCCTTCACCAGCACCGACGATGCCCATCCGGAGCCCCTGTTCCGGGACAACGTCGAAAACAGCGTTCGATGACCGATGCCAACTCCCCACTCGGTATCGAGGGCCAACGACGCCTCGTTGAGCGATGCCGGACAAGGCCGATCGCCCACGTCGCAGACGAGATGGGCATCTCCCGATCCTGTGCATCGAAGTGGGTGAACCGCTACCGGCGGTACGGCGCAAGCGGGCTCGACCGGCCTTCAACCCCACACCATCAGTCGACAACGACGCCCGACATGGTGTTGATCGTGGTGGACGCCGGATACGACGCGCCCGCCTGGCCTTCCTGCTGACAGATCTGCCGGTGCCGGAGCTGGGCCGGATGCGCTCGGACCGTGTTCTGCGCCGGGCGGTCCCGCCACGCGAGCCAGGCACTCGGGGCCGTCCGCCCCACCACGGCGGCGAGTTCGTCTTCGGCGACCCGGCCACCTGGACCCCCCGACGCGACGACCGACACACGTGGTCCTTACGAGCGGGACACTCCGTACGAACCCACCAGGCGGGCCAGCTGTCGGCCCGTCACTCGTAGTGGTTCCTCGCTGCGGTTGACCTGGGCCGTCACTTCGGCGCCTTCCAGAGCGCTGATGATGGTGGTCGCCAACTCCCGGGCGTCGCAGGCCAGGAAACCGGAGCTCAGGAGCTTGTCATTGACGATCTGCTCCCAGCTGCGAAGCGCGTCGGCGCATGCCTGCTGGATTTCGGAGCTGGTTCCCAAGGTTTCCAGTGCCGCTGCCGTGACTGGGCAGCCGTCGGTCCACCCCGATGCGCGCAGTCCTTCGGCGAGCTGTCCGGCGCAGGCCTCTACGGCCGCGCCCGGGGTCTCCTCGCTGTTCAGAGCGTCGCGGAGGACCGTTGCGAACTCCCGGTCGCTGTACTTGATGGCGGCGACCGCGACGGCCTCTTTGCCGCCCGGGAAGAAGTGGTAGACGGAGCCCAGTGTGGCCTCCGCCTCCTTGGCGATCTGCTTGATGCCCGTGCCGACATAGCCCTGGCGCTGCAGGAGGCGCGCTGCGGCGATGACGATCCGGTCCCGGGTGCTGGCCTGTCCCATGTGTACACCTTACTGGTTAGAACGTTCGGTTTAGAGACGTGCTACATTGCCCCATACTCTGGATAGAGCGATCGTTTTAGTCACGTCCTCGCTGCGGCACCGGCTCGTGTCGGCGCCGGCAGCTGGTCGTGAACACATCCCGCGGAGGTCTTCAAATGAGTACCAAGCAGCCTGTGACCGTCATCGGACTCGGCCCCATGGGGCAGGCAATGGTCCACGCCTTACTCGGGCAGGGACACCACGTCACCGTCTGGAACCGCACTGCGTCGCGTGCCGATGCCCTCGTCGCGCGCGGCGCTGTAGTCGCAAAGAGCGTCGAAGACGCCGTCGCCGCCAACGAGCTGGTCGTCCTGAGCCTCACCGACTACGACGCGATGTACACCGTGCTGGAACCGGCGTCTCACGCCTTGACCGGCCGCGTCCTCGTCAACCTCAGCTCTGACACCCCGGAGAAGACCCGCAGCGGGGCACGCTGGGTGTCCGAGCACGGCGCGGTCCACCTCACCGGCGGTGTCACTGTCCCACCTTCCGGCATCGGGCAGCCCGAGTCGTCCACCTTCTACAGCGGGCCGCGCGAGGTGTTCGAGGCACACCGGTCCACTCTCGAAGTCCTGACCGGTACGGACTACCGGGGTGAGGACCCTGGCCTGGCCGCGCTTCTCTACCAGATCGGCATGGGCATGTTCTGGACGTCCATGCTCAGTTACTGGCAGGCCATCGCGCTCGCCGACGCCAACGGACTCACGGCGGCAGACGTCCTCCCGCACGCCACCGAGACCATGACCGGGATGCCGGGCTTCCTCTCCTTCTACGCCGAGCGCATCGACGCCGGCGACCACAGCGGCGACGTGGACCGTCTGGCCATGGGCATGGCCAGCGCCGAACACGTCCTGCACACCAACGCCGACGCGGGCGTCGACACCGCGCTTCCGGCCGCCGTAGCCGCTTTGTTCCGGCGCGGCATGGACGCCGGGCATGCGGCAGACAGCTTCTCCAGCCTGGTGGAGCTGATGAAGATGGCCAAGCCATAGTCGCAGCTCGACGAAACCCTCTGGTCTGGACATGATCAGCAGGGGTGACTTGACCGACGCTGAGTGGGCCATGCTGGAGCCGCTGCTGCCGTCGACCAACAACCGGTGCGGCCGGTGGCGGGACCACCGCCAGGTGATCAACGGGATCCTCCACCGGCTCAGCACCGGGGCGCAGTGGAGAGAGTTGCCCGAACGCTTCGGTCCGTGGAAGACCGTGCACAAACGGCACTTATTGTGGTCGGCCGATGGCACCTGGGAGATGCTCCTGCAGCACGTCCAGGCCCAGGCCGACGCCGTGGGCGACATCGATTGGGACATCAACGTCGACTCCACCTCTGTCCGCGCCCACCACCACGCCGCTGGGGCGCCCAAGGCGGAACCGCCCGCACCGCCAGATTCTTCAGGAAAGAGAGCTCCGCGAAGACCAGTTCGCGGAGCCGACGCGGGCGAGTCCGCGGCTCCTCCTGGAGGAGGCGGTGCGGCAGCCGAAGCCCTCGGCCGGTCCCGTGGCGGACTGACCTGCAAGATCCATCTGAGCGCGGAGGGACACTGCCGTCCGCTGTCCCTGCTCATCACGCCGGGGCAACGGGCCGACTGCACGCAGTTCGAGCCGGTCATGGACAAGATCCGCGTCCCCCGGCTGGGGCTCGGACGTCCGCGCCGCACACCGAACAGCGTTGCCGCCGACAAGGCGTACAGCAACCGCAAGACCCGCACATATCTACGGAAGCGCGGGATCCGGCACGTTATCCCGGAGAAGAACGACCACAAAGCCGCCCGTCTCCGCCGTGGTTCAGGTGGCGGACGGCCACCTGGCTTCGACAAGGATCGTTACAAGAAGCGCAATACAGTCGAGAGGGCGATCAATAAGCTCAAGCTGTTCAGAGCCGTGGCCACCCGCTATGACAAGCGCGGCTACGTCTACCTTGGCACCGTCACCGCCGCCGCACTCCTCACATGGCTCCGATCGTGATCGGAGAGACAGGACCTAGTAGTGCTTCGTTAGGTTCTGGGCTGTCTGTGGCTGCTCCGAGGGCTGGGTAGGCGCCGTCCGCAGGTGGTGCAGGTACCGGTCCAGCACCTCAGCAGGTCCTGAAGGACGTCGAGGACTTGGTAGAGGGTCAGGCCGGTGTGCGGACTTTTGGGTCGAGGCGCCTGAGGGTGAGGAAGGCCTGGGCGGCGGTGACGAGGGTGACGTGGTGGTGCCAGCCGCGCCAGGTGCGGCCCTCGAAGTGGTCCAGGCCCAGGCCGTGCTTGAGTTCGCGGTAGTCGTGCTCGATCCGCCAGCGCATCTTGGCCCACCGCACCAGGTCAGCGGCCGGTGTGGTGGCGGGCAGGTTCGATATCCAGTAGTCCGTCGGAGCGTCCTGGCCGTGTGGCCATTCGACGAGGAGTGTCTGGACGGGCAGGACGCCGTCCCACCGGTTGCGGCCGCCGCCCGCCTCCTGGGCTGCGGCCAGGGACTGCTTGCCCGCGGGCCGCACTGTCAGCACCGCGAACCGTGAGGTCATCGCGCCTTTACTGCCCTGCCTCCAGGTCACCTCGGTGAACCGCTCCGCACCCGCCTCCGCCGCGAGGACGCAGACGGCTCGCGGTGGGGTGCGGTAGCGGGCAAGAGTGGGCGGTCCGAGCCCGCCATACGCAGGCTGGTGCGGCTCAACATCCTCCGGGTGGGCGACTTCCTTCCCGTTCAGGGCCAGGACATAGGACAGCCCTCGCTCCTGGAGACCGATCCGGAACGGGGTGCTGACGCCGTAGCCGGCGTCGGCGACCACGACCGGCGCCTTCAACTGCCACTGGGCGAGTGCGTCCAGCAGACCGAGCGCGAGACGCCACTTCTCCCGGTGCGCCACGTCGTCGGGGACTCCTGCCCTGCGGCATCGGTCCGGCTCGTCCGTCCACTCACGCGGCAGATACAACTGCCACTCCAACGGGCACGAGGCAGTGTCAGTGGCGGCATGGACACTGACCGCGACCTGGCAGTTCGCCCGCTTGCCGACCGCTCCGCAATACTGACGGGCCACCCCGACCGACGCCTTGCCGCACTTGGGGAACGACACATCGTCGATCACCCACACCTCGGGCGTGATCGCCTCGGACAGCCGCTCCGCGATCCGCTGCCTGACCGGCAGCGGATCCCACGGCGACTGATTCACGAACTGCTGCAGGGCCTGCATGTTCCCGTCCGGCAGACGCTCGGCCATCGGCTGGATCGACTTGCGCCGACCATCGAGCATCAGGCCCCGCAGATAACACTCGCCCCACCGCCGCTGATCCCGCCGCGGAAACGACCCGAACACATCGGCAACGAACTCCGCCAACTCGCCCCGGAGTCGCTCCACTTCCCCCGACCTCACTCCGGGAAGCTGCCCACGATCAGCCTAGATCACTCAACGTAACGAAGTACTACTAGGGCTGGACTGGAACGCTGCGGTGCCGACCGGCAGTGTGGGGCCGCAGCTTGGAGCAGCCTGGACACTTACCCCTCAGGCACCCTCGAGCAGGGCGTGCGGGCGCGAGGCGACGTCGCTCCGGCGGTCACATTTCGATGTAGTCGACCTTGTCGTTGAAGGAGCCACCGGTCGGGTAGTCGGCAGTGGAGAAGTTGTAGCAGTAGCCGGCTCCCAAGGCCATGTACGGATCGGGCAGGCCCGTTCGGGCGTCGTAGGCCAACACGCCGCCCTGAATGCGGGCCACGCAGCCCGAGCTGGCCTTGTCCCGGAAGTCCCAGTCCCCAAGCTGCTTGGTCCCCTTGGCGGACCACTGGAGCCGACGCCCCGTGTAGTTCGAGTGCTCCCACAGACAGACCCAACCGGCGACGCAGTCCTTAGAAGCCATGGGACCGAACTCGCCACTGACCCTCGGTGATGCCACGCCGCTGCTGGTACCTCTCGCAGCTGCTGGGGCGATTTCAGCCAGTGCCTGATCCGCTTCCCCGACAGTGTCGTAGCAGTAGACCTCACCGCTCGGCACTTCGGAGCAGGCCTGCGCCCCTTGCCAACCGTCGGCCAGGTTTATCTGCTTGCCCTTGTAGGTGGCGATCACCGGCTTGGACTCGGCGAGCTGCTGCTGCAGCTCAGCCTCCTCCGCCGGCGTGGCGAGCCCGACCTCAGGTATTGCGGTGGGCTCCGGTGCTGCGGTTGCTGTCGTCGCGCTCGTGGCTAAGGGGTCCTTTCAGAATGCTGGGTGCTTGCGGGCGAGGGTCATGCAGTGAGCGAGCTGGAGGAAGGCGTCGTGCATGTCGTCTCGGGTTTCCCAGCGGGTTCGTAAGCGGCGAGGGCCGTGGAGCCAGGCAACGGCAGACTCGGCAACCCATCGCACACGGCCCAGGCCCGAGCCGTGTGGCTGACCGCGCCGGGCGATCTTCGGGACGATGTCGCGCTCACGCAGACGGCGGCGGTAGATGTCGTGGTCGTAGCCGCGGTCTGCATACAAGGTGCGGGGTTTGCGCCGGGGCCGGCCCCGCTTGCCCCGCACCGGCGGCAGGCCGTCGACCAGCGGCAGGAGCTGGGTGACGTCGTTGCGGTGCCCGCCGGTGTGCGACACCCGCAGCGGGGTGCCGTGCGCGTCGGTCAGCACGTGGTGTTTCGAGCCCGGCCGTGCACGGTCAACCGGGCTCGGACCGACTTTTGGGCTGCTTCGCCCCCGCTTGGCCTGCACGTGCGAGGTGTCAACGGTGACGCGGGAGAAGTCCAGGCGGTCCGCCGCCCGCAGCCGGTCCAGCAGCACATGCTGGAGTTCTTCCCACACCCCGGCCTGCTGCCATTCGGCCAGCCGCCGCCAGCAGGTAGGGCCGGAACCGAACCCCAACTCCTGCGGCAGGTACTCCCATTGGATTCCGGTGTAGAGGACGAACAGCACACCCTGCAACGTCTTGCGGTCATCGATCCGCTTGCGCCCCGGGTGCCGGAACCGTCGTTCATGCTCCGGCAGCAGCGGCTCGATCACCGCCCACAGCTCGTCACTGACCTCCCACGGCTTCCGCCGTGCCATGGTCACCCCCAAGTAACACGGGAACACATACCTCTCCACCGTGCCACGAGAAGATCATTCTGCAAGGATCCCTAAGGCGCAGAGGGCGGCAACGACCGGGACGAGGACGCGTGCAGGGCGCATGCTGTTACTCCTGTGATGGTTGTGTGTCGATGTGTCACAGGGATCTCACAGCAAGGCTCTGGAGTTTGAGTGCGGTTGTGATCGAGAATGTCGAATTCCCGATCACAACCGTCCTAATGTTCGACCTTGCATGCTCACTGTCATCGATGTATTGCGCTGTGTTGCGGAACCTTTCGGTCCTCTAGTTGGTTCGTCCGGCCTCGTCGACGATGCCGCTGTTGATGACGGCGACGGAGGTGACGACGGTGCCGGCCTTGCCCCAGGCGTTGTCCTCCACCAGGACTGTGCGCTCACCCAGCAGTCGGGCCGTGCTCTTGTCGAAGATCCACTCCGTGCGTTCGCCGTCGTGTGTTCGGGCGACGGCGACCCCGTTTCGGCCTGCCGCGTCGACGGCGTCGGGGACGACGTCGACTCCGGGAATGAGGGCAGCGGCGCGGTAGAGGGCCGCAGTGGTCTCGGGGGGACTCACCCCGTCGCGCAGCAAGTCGCCAATCGTGACGAAGGCTTCCTGGTCCGGTCCCGTCGTGGAGTCGGAACCGGCTCCGTGATTCTTCTCAGCGTCGTCGCGGATCCGCTCCAGCAGTGCGCCGGGGTCGGTCGGCAGGGCAGCCAGGAAGTTGTAGGTCGGTGAGTTCAGATTGCCCCGGCCCGGAGTGCCCGGCAGCAGTTTGTCGTTGCCGCCCTTGCGCTGCAGAGTCTGTTCACTGCCGTCCACCGAGGTCCACTGCTCCATGGCCTCGTTTTCGCGCAGGAGTTCCATCTCGCCGGCCTTGGTCTCTGACAGCACCGAAGTGTGGCCGACCGTCTTCACATACGTGTACTGCCCGGCGCGCACCTTCGTCTGCGGCGTCGTAGCAGCGGCCAGAGCCGCTCTCTCCAGCAATTCGACCGACGCCGCCGAAGCCGGTGGCAGGTTAGGCGAAGCACCAGGGGATGCGAAGTCGAGAGTCAGAACGACGACGGCCGCTCCGGCGGCCATTGCCGCGCCCAGCGCCAACCCCCAACGCCCTCTCGACCGCGGCGCCAGACGGGGAGAGCGGGACCGCGCTTGCCGGTCGATCTCACCCAGGAAGTGCTCACGGCGAGCTTCCACTCGTCCCGGTGGCGGCTCCGGGTAGGGAGCCGGAGGCAGCATCCGGCTCGCCTGCTCACGCTCGGACTGCTCACGCTGTTCCAGGCTCATCGTGCACTCCTCCTGTGGGAAGGGCGGGCTGCTGCTTCCCCGCTCTGCGATATGTGTCCGCTGCCAGTGCGCAGTTCCACGCCATGCGGCACCGATACAAGCTCCTCCTCGACGAGCCGGCGCAGCTTCTCTCTCGCCCGTGAGAGCCGGGAACGCACGGTGCCTACAGGAATCCCCAACGCCTCAGCGGCCGCCGCATACCCCAGATCGGACCAGCCGACCAGAGTGAAGACCTCGCGCTCGGTCCGCTTCAGACGCTGCAACGCTCGGGCTGCGGCGGCCAGCCGCTCAGCGTCGGCCATCTGGCCGACCACCTCATCCGAAAAGTCAGGCAACGCCTCCGGCGGCGGCAGACGGGACATCGCCTCCCGATGCCGACGTGCAGCCCGGGCGATGTTGCGCATCACGTTGGTCGCAATGCCCAAAAGCCACGCCCGGACGCTTCTGACTTCCTCGCGCAACTTGTCGCGCAGCCGCCAGGCCTCCAGAAAGGTGAGGGACATGACGTCCTCAGCGAGGGCCCAGTCACCCGTCGTCCTGATCGCATGGGCATAGACGACACGCGCATGCTCGTCGAAAATCTCGGCGAACGCCGTCCGATCGCCAGACCGGACCCGTTCATGCAATAGGAAGTCCACAACAACAAGTGTCCGCACCGCTGCATCGGTTCCACTTCTTCTGGTTGAGGATCAGCCACGCCAGGGCCAGTGCGGCAGCCCTTGTGACCAGAGCCCGTGCCACCCGAGCGGATCGAGCAGCACAGGCTCACCTCCACACGGCGGGACGTGGTCGGGTCATGAGGCGCGGCGGAAGGTAGTGGCGGGGCCGATGATGGCCGGGCCGTACTTGTCGCGGACGCGGTCGACGGCGGCTTCGGCGACCAGCCGGGCTTCGCGGGCGTCATCGAGGCTGATCTGCTGGGCAACCTTGCCGGCGTCGACAAGGTCCTCGCCCCTGAGCCCGATCGCGACCAGCCGGCCGCGCTGGAGACCGGCGGCGTCCATCAACTGGTAGACCACGGCGCGTGTGCGGATGGCTCGGCCAGGCGACGGGTCTTTTCCCAGCTGCTGCCACCGACGAACCCCACCGTCAGCGTCAGCGCGCGGGCCACCTGGGCCACACCGGCGCAGCAGCAGCGCGAGTCGAACCACGGTGTCGAGCAGGGCAGCACGGACTTCGGCGCCGTCCAGCGTGTGCCGGGGGAGGTGGAGCGGACGGTGGCTGAGGCAGACAGCGTGCGCGGGATGACCGGACGCGGGTCGATGCTCGGGCGCGGTCGGGGGCCAGCGGTCGGCCCGGCCGCCAAGGAGGCGCTACAAGTTCCGTCGAAAGGGCCACTCCACACGAGCGGGACGGGCGAGAGCTGCGCTGACAGCCTTGCATCTGACCGGGCACCGCCCACAGCACCCCGCCCTGACTACCCAGACAGGTTCTCCAGGCCAGAACCCCGAAGACTCGGCAACCAGCCTGCTGTTAATCACTTTCGGGTGACGGCCCGATCCCTTGTGGGGTGGCGCACCATGGCGCAGAGACGCCGCACCTCAACCCCCGCACGGCCTCTCCATGTGTCACCGCGTCAACATCACGCAAGGGCGATATAGATGGATGTTGCATCCGAAAGTCATGGAAAATTGGACAACAGGTAACAGGGGCCATGTTTTCCCCTCAACTTCTCCATGGCGTGGACAGAGTGTGCGGGCGGCCAGCCGGCCGTCACCGCACACGACACCCGATAACCCGGGCAGCCCTCAGCGGCTCCTGGGGGAAGGTGTCCGCACCATAAAGGGGACCCTCTTGTCCACCTCGGTTTCTGTCACCGCTCGCCGTCTCGCCGCCGCCACGCTCACCGCCGGCGCTCTGGTCTCGGTCATCTCGCTGCCGGCATCCGCCGCCGACCACGCCCGCCCCGAGCGGCCGAAGGTGAAGATCTCGGACGTCCAGTACAACTCCCCGGGCCGGGACGACCGCTCCAACCGCTCCCTGAACCGGGAATGGGTGGAAGTCACCAACACCGGCCGCCGCACCGTCAACCTCGACGGCTGAACCCTGAAGGACGAGGACGGCCGCACCTACACCTTCGACCACTACCGCCTGGAAGGCCGCGCCACAGTCCGCATCCACACCGGTGAAGGCCGCGACACCGACAGCGACCTCTACCAGGACCGCCGCCACTACGTCTGGGACAACCGCTCCGACACCGCCACCCTGCGCAACGACCGCGGACGCTTCATCGACGACGAGTCCTGGGGCCACCACCGCCACGGCGGCCACCGCCGCTGACCCACCACCGCGTGCGTGAACTGAGCACCCCACCCACGCCCCGATAGAACAACGACGTGCCCGGCCCTCCCCGGCCGGGCGCGTCACGTTGACCCCGCTGCTCTGCCACCGCGACATCCCGTGACCAGTGCCCGAACCGCGCTGGCTCCTCCACCGGAGTGAACCGGCGGGCAAAGCCGCCCCGCGGCCCTCGACAGCCCGTATCTCCAGTGCCGTGATCAAGAACCTGATGCGTGCCGGCGCCGTCGCCGCCCTGGTCCTGTCCTCGATGAGCGTCACGGCCTCCGCTTCCGGCGAGCCCAGCACACAGCGGGCCGCCATCGACTGCCCTTCCGGCTACGTGTGCATCTACCCCGAGATCAACTTCGGCGGCCAGCCATGGGTGCGGCGTGCCGTGGACGGCGGCGTGAAGGACCTGCCCTCCGCGATCCGTGACCGCGGCAGCTCGATCCGCAACAACTCCGACCGCACCGCCCGCGTCTATGAGAAGCGCGACTACAACGGCCGGCACGTGTGCGTCACCCGCAGCGGCGGCTCCATCCACGACCTGCGCGGCTACAACCTCAACGACCAGACCCGCTCCCTGAAAATCAACCGCAACGACTTCGGCTGACCACACCAACCCACCGAGCCGAAAAACCGGGTTCGCACACAGCCGTCAGCCCCGCCCGGCAGCACCACCCGGTCGGGGCTGATCAGCATGCGCGGTCGTGAAGGGCGGTCACCAACGCGGCGAAAGGTCTGCAGGGCGGGCGCGTGCGTCCTGTTTGGCGACGCGGACAGGATGTAATGAGACGGCCCGGCCCTCATCCGGACCGGATGAACTTCGGCAGCACTGCGATTCCGGTGGCGTACAGGTAAGGTCCCGGCCTCGCCTACCGGTAGCCCCAGATGCGGGCTACTCCTGCCAGTCGGCTGTCGCAGTAGCGCACTCCTGCCACTGCCTCACACCCAGACCGTTCGGTTCCGACCGGTCGCAGATCGCCACCGCCTCGCCCAACCCGCCCGCGTCCTCGCGGCCGGTGGTCTGCAGACGTAGCCGCCAGAGGTGCGGTTCACGCCTTCGTCGTCCACTCCTTGAAGCAGATCCCGATCGGCTTCCCCACGGTCGCCTTGCCCAGATACGTGCCGCCGGCCTTCATGTATCCGTCGTACTTGTAGACCTTGTACTTGGGGTAGGCCCTTACATGGCCCACCCTCCCCCTCGGAACCTCGAAGCGCGTCTCAATCTCCACCGTGTGGCTCTTCCGCACTTCGGTCCCGACGCTGCCGCTGACTTCGCCGGCGGTGAACCCCGTCTCCGTCGAGAAGGCGGTCTCCACCGACCTCGAGAAGTTCAGCTTCAGGGTTGTCTTCCCATGGCCGTCGGCTTCCGCGATCGACTTCTTTCCGCAGCTGCGCCCCAGGTACTTCCCGTGACGCAGCTCGATCCACCTGAGCGGCTTGCTGACGGACGACGCTTTGGTGGTCGTGGCCTCGGTCCCGGTGGTCCCGGCGGGTGCGGCCGTGGCCGTGCCTGCGCCGAGGATGCTCAAAGCCATCGTGCCTGCGACCGCGCCCGCGACCAGACTGCTATTGACCCTGTGCTGCATGAAAACCTCCCGCTTCCCCGTGAGTGTTGCCTTCATCAGAGTGGCGTGCCCACCCCGGGAAATCGTTGGCAGTTGGTCCACACTTCTTAACGGTGAGTCCACACGGCGGTACAGACGGTGCGCAGTTGCGGCTCAGTGACGAAGCGCCGTATCCGCCCCTCCTCCTCTGCCCGTCCCGCCCGGGCGAAGGTCAGCGGGTTCAGGCACCTCGGACGACCGTCCAGAGATCACCAACAGCATCCGGCGGACTGAGCCATTTCCAGGGATCCTCAACACCGGTGGGTCACAACGGGGAACGCACCCGCCAGGCCGTTCACCAGATGTGTATGCAACTGGTGCACCCTGCCGTGCCCATGCCCTTATTGAGGGGGTAGGCAAGCCGTCCAGGGACTGGTGAGACGACGAGGAGGGGGACATGCTGATCGAGACGGTGTTCCGGAGTGAGGATCTGCCGACGGCGGACCGGTTCGACTGCTGGCGCGAACTGGTCGGTCAAACGCATGCTCCGCTGGAACTGCGCAGTGACCATCGAGAGGATTTCCGGGCTGCTCAACGTGTGCTGGACCTCGGTGCCGTATCGGTGTGGCCGACAACGTTCCAACCGGTGTGCTTTCGGCGGACGCCGAAACTGATCCGACAGTCCGACCCCGAGGGGCTTCACCTCTCTCTACCGTTGAGCGGGGCGCTCCGCACAATCCGGGGCGAGGAGGAGGCCGTATACGGCCCGGACAGCCTGTGCGTCGTCGACACTTCCCGTCCCGTCGACGTTCACGGCGGTGATGGCTCAAGCCCGCACACCGGAGTGGGGCTGGAGGTTCCCAAAGCGCTGCTGACACTGCCCAGGAAGAGGGTCGATCAGGCTGCCAGGCTGCGGCTATCAACGCAGGAGGGATTCGGCGCCCTGCTGGCACAACTGCTCACCCAGCTGGCGAACGGCACCGATTCCTACCAGCCTGCCGACGGACCCCGGCTCGGGGCAGTGGTGGTCGACCTGTTGTCCGCGCTGATTGCCCACGCCTTCGAAGCGGACAACTCGCTCCCACCGGAAACCCACCGACAGACCCTCGTACTGCGCATCCGGGCCTTCATCCAGCAGCATCTGCACGACCCGCAATTGACCCCGCGCACCATCGCTGCCGCGCACCACATCTCCCGCAGCTACCTGTACCGCCTCTTTGAGCACGAAGAGGAGTCAGTCGCTGCCTGGATCCGCCGCCAGCGCTTGGAACACGCTCGCCGTGACCTCGCAGAGCCCGCCATGCGCAGCACCCCCATCCACGCCATCGCTGCCCGCTGGGGCTTCTCTCACGCCGCCGACTTCACCCGCGCCTTCCGCACGGCCTATGACATGTCACCCAGGGACTACCGCAGTCTGGCCCATCGGCCTGCTCGATCTGCGTCTTCTCTTCAGAGCTGAGGCTGCTGTCGAGGGCCGCTCTGGCGCATTCGAACACGCCGAGATGTCGCAGAGTGCGGCCAGCACCGGCAGCGACAGCCGCTCAGGAGTGCCGGTGACCAGCCGGTGGACCTGGGAGAGCGACAGGTTGATGCCCCGCTCGGCCAGCGGCGGGGCCAGCTCGCTGATCGTGAACATTCCGGCGGCGGCCATCCGCTCCCGCAGTCGCCACTGGTAGCTGACCTGGCGTTTCAGGTGCCGTCCAGTGCCCGCCGCGGAGTGCGGGTACGGAAGTCGGAGGAGACGCAGGTGTAGATCGAGGTTGTGCTGGCTGGTCGTGGCCTGGCCCGTGGCCCACCCAGCCGACAAGATCGAGTATGCGCGTCTGCTCCAAGGCCAAGGCGCCAGCTACGGGGAGATCAGCGTCAAGACCGGCATCCCCAAGACCTCCCTGCACCGCTACCTGAAGGGGTAGCGGTGCAGGGAGCCGGGGTGGCCGTCGCATACCTGCTATCGGTCCGTTTCCTAGCGTCGTTGGGGCCCGAAGCCACCGTGCTCGCTGTCGGCTCGATTCGGCTACGCGTCGCGCCTGTGCAGCAGCAGGCTGCCGACCAGCAGCGCGGCCGCGGCCCACGTGGCGAGCACGCCCAGGCCGGCCCATGGGCCGATGGGCAGCTCGTGCAGATGGACGGTGGCTTGGACCGCGAGTCCGGCGGTCATGGGCGAGATCTGCTGGAGGTGGCGCTGCCACTCCGGGTCGTTGACCACCTGGGTGACGACCGGGAAGAGATAGAGCAGCCCGAGCACGATCCCGATGGCGGTCGCCGCCTCCCGCACCGCCGTCGCCACGCCGAGACCGATCAGGGCGATCAGGACGAGGTAGAGGACCGAACCCACGGCCGCGCGCAGGGTCGAGCCGTCGGCCAAGGACAGTGGGGCATAGCCGTGGGCCTCGGTGAATCCGTTGCCGGGCAGGATGTAGCGGCCGGCAAGGAGCGAGGCGAGGACGGCAGCCGTCCCGGAGATCAGGATGACCGTGGCGAGGACCGTCGCCTTGGCGGTGAGGACGGTGAGCCGGTTCGGCACCGCCGTGAGCGTGGTGCGGATCATCCCGGTGCCGTACTCGCCGCTGACGGCCAGCACCGCGAAGACGGCGATGACCGCCTGCCCGACGGTGACGCCGGTCAGGGCGAGCTTGACGGCGTCCTGGCCGCACCCCGCATCTGGGCACTTCACGGCCTTGGCGGTGCCGCAGCCGACGGCCACGGTCAGCGCGACGGCGAGCAGGAGCAACCTGCCCATGTCCCCTGCGGTGCGCAGCTTCGTCCACTCCGCGCGCAGGGCGCGGCCGAAGCCCCCTCGCCACGCGCCGTCAGCCGTGCTCGTGAGTCGTGCACCGCTCAGGAGACTCATACGTCCCTCCCGCGCAGCCGCACCACGGCCAGACCGAAGGCGAGCGCGGCGTATCCGCACAGCACAGCGAGGCCGGCCCATGGCGCCAGCGGGTAGTAGCCGGTTGACGGCTCGTACACGCTGAGCACCTGCGTGTACTGCGGCAGGGTCTGCTGGATGGCGAAGCCCGCAGCCGGGGTCACCCGCAGCAGCCACTCCGAGACGCCCGGGGGCAGTATGCCGGAGGTGGCAAGCAGGAAGGGAAGCACGATCGACGCGCTGACCAGGGCGACCGCCGTGCCGCTGCGCCGCCGCAGGGCACCGACGCCGAGAGCGAGCACGGCGGCGGCTGCGCAGAGCAGGCCGGTGCCGACCATGACGCGCACTTCGGTCGCCGACGTGACGGGGAAGACATGGAAGCCCCTGCCGCGCGCGCTGCGTTCCCCGATGGGAATGGTGATCGCGGCGGCCACCAGGCCGATGGCGAACGCGACGCCCCCGGCCACCAGCGCCTTGGCACCAAGCACCCGGCCCCGCAGGGGAGTTGCCGCCATGGTCGTACGCAGCAGACCGCGCCGGTACTCGCCGGTGATGAACACCGTGCCCACGGCGATCACCACGATCAGCCCGGCGAAGGTGCCGACGAGGAAGTTCTCGACGGAGAAGCCGACGCCCATGACGGGCCCGCCGACGACCGGTGCGATGTCACCGGCCCCGGTCACGGTGAACCCGCCGCCGTCGGTCTGGGTGAAGCCACCCTTGGTGGTGTTCGTGTAGCTGCCGGAGGTGCCCGCGTCGCCGCTCATCTGTGTGCCGCTCCACGCGCTCTGGGACCAGTCGCCGGTGAGGGCGGGGCGGCCGAAGGTGCCGGTGGCCACGGCGGGGCTGAAGCCCGTGCCCGCCGCGGTGTCCTGCTTCGCCTCCGGTGACGTCGCGAAGAGCCCGGCCTGCACGGTGCGCGCGAGCCCCGGCAGCTTCGCATGGCCGACCTTGGTCCAGTGGGAGCCGTGGGTGGAGGTGGAACCGGTGAGACTGTCACCGGAGCGGACCAGGCGCAGCCAGCGCGGGGACTCCTGGGTGACCTTGCCGGAAGGGCCCGCCGTGTCGTGCGTGTAGTCGTACTGCATGCGTACGCCGTGGCCGCCGGTGGCCATGACCGCCGCGTACGGGGATCCCTGGGTGAGGCTTTCCTTCACGATGATCCCGGCCTTCGCCCAGGGCTGGGCGCCCTGGGCCGTCTGGCCGGTCCCGGTGTCGGCCACACCAGTCAGCGACCGCAGGGGAACGGTGAGGGTGCCGTCGCCGGTGAGCGTCTTGTGGATGAAGTAGAAGCTGTCGTTGACGGCCTCGCCGCCGGGTCCCTTCGGGTACGAGGCGGAGTCGGCGCCGCGACCGCCGGGGGCGGGGGCGGCCGTGCCGAGCAGGCCGACCACGATCGTCACCAGGAGCGCGCCCGCCATGGCGAGGACCCAGCCGCGTACCGTACGGAACTTCGTCCACTCGGCGTGCAGCGTCCTGAGGAACCCACTCTGCTCAGCGCGCCTCGTGGCCGAGGGGCGAGGGGTGACGGTGGCGGTCATCGCGTAGCCTCCCCCGCCGGGATGCCCCGGTACTCCACCGCGTCCCGGGTGAGCTCCATGTACGCCTCTTCGAGCGTCGCCCGGTGCGCGGACACCTGGGAGAACGGCACCCCGTTCCGGGCGAGCAGGGCCACGATCTCCTCGTCGGGCAGGCCCGTGACGCCGAGGGTGTCGGGGCCGGTGGCGAGAACGGTGGCGCCCGCGCCGTGCAGGACCTGGGCGGCGCGCGGAGGCGCGGAGGTACGCAGGGTGACCCGGCCGCCGGACGCCTCGGCGAGCAGCTCGGACACGCTGGTGTCCGCGACGACCCGGCCGCGGCCGATCACCACAAGATGGTCCGCGGTGTCTTCGAGTTCGCTCATCAGGTGACTGGAGACCAGGACGGCGCGGCCCTGCCGGGCCAGCGACGACAGGAAGCCGCGCATCCACACGATGCCGTCAGGGTCGAGGCCGTTGAACGGCTCGTCCAGCATGACCACCGGCGGGTCCCCCAGCAGCGCCGCCGCGATCCCCAGGCGCTGGCGCATGCCCAGCGAGAAGCCGCCGGCCTTGCGCCGGGCCGCCGTGCCCAGGCCGGCCTGTTCGATGACCTCGTCCACCCGCCGGGCCGACAAGCCCTGTGAGTGGGCCAGCCACAGCAGGTGGTTACGGGCGGTGCGGCTCGGCTGCAGCGCGGAGGCGTCGAGCAGTGCCCCCAGATGCCGAAGCGGGCGACGCAGGGTGCGGTACGGCACCCCGTCGACCAGGGCCTTTCCCTCCTCCGCCGCGTCAAGGCCCAGGATCACGCGCATGGTGGTGGACTTGCCCGCGCCGTTCGGGCCGACGAAGCCGGTCACCCGTCCGGGCCGCACGGTGAACGTCATACCGTCCAGAGCCAGCTGCGGCCCGAAGCGTTTACGCAGACCAATGACCTCGATCGTCGCCTTCGTACTCTCATCGCTCATGGGCCCCACTCTGTGACGGAGCGAGTTACAGGGGCCGAACGGCCACTGTCATCTCGCTGTTAGGCGCGTCGGCTTAGCCTGGCCCGGTACGTGTCCTGATGCGGTGGCGAGAGGGGAGCATGCGGATGAAATGGGTTCCGTCCCGACGGCTCGCGGGCCTGACTGCCCGGCTCGGCCTGCGCCGTGGCACTGCCCGCACCCGCTTCACCGCCTTGTACGTGACTCTGTTCCTGCTGTCGGGAACGGCGCTGCTCGCCATCGCGGCCGTGGTGGCATCCGGCGGATCCCGCTCCAGCCAGACCGCCCCCGACGGCGGCACCGATCAGCCCGCCACGGCGGCATACGCCCAGGGCCGCATCGACGAGCTGGAGCAGCAGCTGACCCAGGCGCACGACACCCAGTCCCGGCAGATCCTGATCGGCTCCGCCATCGCCCTCGGCGTCATGGCGGTTATCTCGGTCGGCCTCGGCTGGTTCGTCGCCGGCAGGGTGCTGCGCCCGCTGCGCGTGATGACAGCGGCCACCCGCCGGATCACCGCCGACAGCCTGCACGAACGCCTGGCCATCGGCGGCCCCGGCGACGAGGTGAAGGACCTCGCCGACACCATCGACGACCTCCTCGGCCGCCTGGAGGGCTCCTTCGACGCCCAGCGACTCTTCGTCGCCAACGCCTCCCACGAGCTGCGCACCCCGCTCACCACGATGCGGGCCTCCCTGGACGTGGCCCTCGCCAAGCCGGGCCCGGTACCAGAGACCACGGCCACGCTGGCCGCCCGGATGCGCGCCGAACTCGACCAGGTGGACCGGCTGCTGGAGAGTTTCCTCGTCCTGGCTCGCACCCAGCACGGCGAGTTCACCGACTCGGCGCGCCTCGCCCTCGGCCAACTCGCGCTGACCGCCCTGACCGGACGGGCAAAGGACATCACGGCCAAGGGACTGACCGTGGGTGAAAACCGGATCGACGACTCCGCGTGGGTGTGGGGCAGCCAGACGCTGCTGCGCCGCGTGGCCGACAACGTGGTCGACAACGCGATCGCGCACAACGACCCCGGGGGCTGGATCAGTGTCGCGGTACGGGCTGAAGGAGACGACGCAGGCGCAGTGTCCCTCGTCGTCGAGTCCAGCGGGCCGGTCCTCGACCAGCAGCGGGTGGCGGACCTCGTGCAGCCTTTCCGCCGCCTTGGCGCCGACCGGACCGGCACCGGCCAGGGCAGCGGCCTCGGCCTCTCCATCGTCGCGGCCATCACCCAGGCCCACCACGGCACCCTGGACCTGCGCGCCCGCCCCGACGGCGGCTTGCGCGTCACCATCACCCTCCCTCGTGCGGACGGCAGGGCGACGGCGGAAGCCCCCGATTCAGAGACGGGCGTGGCGCGTTGAGAGTCCTGGTGGTCGAGGACGCCCGCCCCCTCGCCGAAGTCATCGCCGAGGGACTGCGCGACCAGGGCATGGCCGTAGACGTGGCCCACGACGGGCTCGACGCCGCGGCCAAGCTGGACGTCAACGCGTACGACGTCGTCGTGCTCGACCGCGACTTGCCAGGCATCCACGGCGACACCCTCTGCCAGATGATCACCGAGCGGGACGGCCGCGTGATGGTCCTGATGCTGACCGCCGCCGACTCACCCGGCGACCGCGTCAGCGGCCTCACCCTGGGCGCCGACGACTACCTCGCCAAGCCCTTCCACTTTCCCGAACTCGTCCTGCGCATCCGCGCACTGGCCCGCCGCCGCCCCGCCGCCCGGTCCCGCACCCTGAGCACGGCGGGCATCGAACTCGACCCGATGCGCCGCACCGCCAGCCGCGACGGCCACCAACTCGACCTCTCCGTCAAGGAATTCGCGGTACTCGAAGCCCTCCTGAACGCGAGCCCCGCCTTCCTCAGCACGGAGAACCTCCTCGAACAGGTCTGGGACGAACACGCCGACCCGTTCACCAACACCGTCACGGTGACCATCAGCCGCCTGCGCCGCAAACTCGGCGACCCTCCGGTCATCGCCACCACACCTGGTGTGGGGTATCGGATCATCGACCCAGCCGTCCCACCCGACTGAGCAGCCGCCAGGGGCCGGCGGCCCCCGAGCGGAGGCCGTGCTCAGTGCACACGACTCCAGTCATCTGCGCAGCCGACTTCGGATACTGACACTAATCGTGCAGGGGACCCACGAGGGCCTAGCGGCGGCGCGGGCACGCGGGGAGCGCATCGGGCGGTCCTTGCGTCCGGAGCTGCCGGTCCAGGTGTGGCGCCTATCGGTGGCCCAAAGTGATCAAGCCCCTCATCCGCCAAGGCGGTGAGATCGGTCTCGGGGCACGGGGCACGAGGGAGCCCATCCTCTGCTCTCTGTGCGACAGCCTCGGCTCCGGAAATGGGGAGCTTACGTCCTCGGTGAGGAACCGGGAAAAGGCGCTCTACCGGCGGACCGCCGCGATCAGTCCGCCGGGCCGCTCCTCGCGCTGCGGCGGGGTGCTGATCGGGCGGCCGTAGGCGGCAGCGCGCCCGCGCAGGGTGTGGCTGTCGGCCTCCCAGCCGTGCCCGGCCAGCCAGCCCACCGGGTCGTCGGGCATCTCCGAGACCCACATGGACGCCGCCGATCCCGGCACGGCGTCCGCGCCGAAGCGCTCGATCACGCCGCGCGAGCCCAACGTCAGCCCCATCCAACTGCCTGCCGCCGACTGCGCGCTGATCCGGGCCAGCAGCAGTTCCACCGCGTCCTCGGGCAGATAGATCAGCAGTCCTTCGGCGATCCACACGGTCGGCACCGCCGGGTCGTGCCCTGCGGCGGCCAGCGCGCCTGGCCAGTCCTCCCGCAGATCCATCGCGACGGTGATCCGCTCGCAGCGTGCGACGGCCCGCTCCCGGCGCAGCACCGACGCCTTGAAGTCCAGTGGGGCGGCGGTGTCGACCTCGAAGAGCCGGGTGCCCTCGGGCCAGTCCATCCGGAAGGCCCGGCTGTCCATGCCGGCACCGAGCAGCACGACCTGCCGGACCCCGGACGCGGAGGCCTGCTGCAACAGGTCGTCGAGGAACTTCGTCCGGATGACGATGGAGAACGACACGGCCAGCCGGCGACGGCGCGCGGCCTCGTCATCGGGCAGCGGCGGCGAGGAGGGCCACAGGCCGCCGGCGGTGGCGAAGGCCTGTGCCAGCGGGTCGCGGAACAACGCGTTCTCCCGCTCGGTCTCCAGCGCCCGCACCCGGGCCACCCCCACCGCCGTGGCCCACACTCCCGACGGCTGCACCCGCTCCTGCTCAACAGTCACCGCGCCAGCCTAGATGATCGATTCCAAGGGGAGCTGATGAGTGGAGCCAGGTTCATGCGCGGCCAGCCGGTCATCCGCGCACACTCGCCGCACTGGTCATGACGGGCAAGAATTCTCCCCCGCAGGCCCACCAGAAGAAGAGCCCGACGAGAATCCCCACCACGGCCATGGCGGCGGCGAACCCTCCGGCGACGGCAAGGAACGTCGTCCGGTCGTGGTGATCGCCGAAGAACAGGGAGGCCACCCCGAGCAGGGGCACGCCGGCCAGCCCGTACAGGACCCCACGCGCCGCCACGTCCCAGATCCGGAGCAGGGGTCGGATGAGCGCGTCCTCGGTGCGCATACGCGGCACCGTAACCCAGCCCGCCACCGGGATCACACCGCCTCCGGCCGCCCCCGGCTTGACCTTCGAGTAGCGCGCGGCCCGACGTTGAAGGGCCCGTACTGGCCGGGTCGTTCCGGGCCTCGATCTGCGCCGGTACTTCGCGTCTCATCACTCGCCGCGGCCCAGGAGCATCGTGCGGAGGCAGGCGGCTCCCGGGCCGGGCCTCCACCATCGCAGGCAACGTGCCTCTACGTCCTTCGAACGGGTGAAGGTCCTTGTATGTGCGCAACCAGCGGACCCGGGTGCATGTCCTGCACAGGCGACACCACCCGCTCAACCATGGGGAGCCCGCTCTTGCGCAAGAACCTCGTCACGGCTGCCGCTGTTGCGGCCGGCGCGCTGACCGCCCTGTCCGTCGTTCCCGCACACGCCGCCGAGTACGGCTCGGCGTTGAAGATCCGCGGAGTTCAGTACGACGCGCCGGGCCGGGACTCCAACAGCTACTCCTCGGCAACACCGATGAGGAGTACCTGACGGTGAAGAACTACTCGTCCCGCTCGACGATCAACCTCAAGGGCTACGTCGTCAAGGACGCAACCGGTAACCGCTTCACCTTCACCGCCAACCACTACCTGCAGCCCGGCGACCATGTGAAGCTGCGCGGCGGCCACGGCACCGACTCCGACACCCACAACGTCGTCTACCGCGACAACTGCAACTTCCTGTGGAACAACGACAAGGACACCATCTACCTGTACAAGCCCTCGAGCAGCCGCGCCGACGTCCACGCCTACTCCAAGAGCAACGACGACCCCGACGGAAACGGATACATCAACTTCCACGGCTAAGAGGCCATTTCATTTGGTCAGTCTGCGGTGGCATATGAGGGTCGCGGCGATGGCGGTGAAGGCGAGGAAGTGTTCCGGCTTGCGCTCGTAGCGGCGGTGGAGGCGGCGGCAGCCGGACAGCCAGGACACGGTCCGCTCCACGATCCAGCGGTGCTGGCCCAGGCGGCGGGATGACTCGATGCCCTTGCGGGTAACGCGGTGCCGGATGCCGCGAGAAGCGAGCCATCGCCGCAGGTGGCGGTAGTCGTAGCCCTTGTCGCCGTGCAGCTTGCCGGGCCGTCGGCGTCGCGGGCCGCGACGTGAGCGGATGGGCGGGATGCCACGGACCAGCGGGATGAGGGCCTGGCTGTCGTGGAGGTTGGCGGCGGAGATACCGACCGACAGGGGCAGCCCCTGGCGGTCGACGATGAGGTGGATTTTCGATCCCTTCTTGCCGCGGTCGGTCGGATTCGGTCCCGTCAGCTGCCCCCTTTGAGGGCCCGGACGCTGACGGAGTCGATCGCGCATCGCGACCAGTCCAGCTCACCCCGGGCACCGAGCTCGTCCAAGACCAGGCGGTGCAGCTTGGCCCACACCCGGGCCTCGGTCCACTCGGTGAACCGCCGGAAGGCGGTGACACCCGAAAGACCGAATCCCGGCGGCAGTTGGTTCCAGGTGCAACCCGAGGTGGCCACGAAGATGATGGCGGCCAGCACCTCGCGGTCCCCTCGCCGACGGTGCCCTCCACCCTGCGGGCGAACCGGCGCCGGCGGCACCACCCGCTGGAACAACGTCCACAGGTCCTCCGGCGCCATCCGCTCGACAAGCGCAGCAGTCATCACCCCAGACTGCCGCAAGATCACGCCAACTGAAATGACTTCTTAACCGAAGCGAAGTTCAACGGCACGGTCTCCTTCAGCAAGGTGAAGTTCAACGGCGGCACGGTTGCCTTCGTCGACGCCGAGTTCAGCGGCGGAACGGTGTCCTTCACCGGCGCGAAGTTCAACGGCGGCACGGTCACCTTCAAAAAAGGCGAAGTTCACCGGCGGCACGGTTGTCTTCATCGACGTGAAGTTCAGCGGAGGCGCCATCGCCTGCGACGGGGCTGAGTTCAGCGGAGGCACGATCCTCTTCGTCCGCGCGGCGTTCAAGCGAGGCACGGTGGCCTTCACCGGCACGAAGTTCAGCGGCAGCGCTGTCGAATTCACTCTTGCGAGGTTCAACGGCGGCACGGTCGACTTCGACGGGGCTGAGTTCAGCGGAGACGAGGTGTCCTTCACCCTTGCGGAGTTCAGCGGCGGCGCGGTGTCCTTCACCGGCGCGAAGTTCAACGGCGGCACGGTGTCCTTCACCGTTGCGAAGTCCAGCGGCGGCAGGGTCGACTTCGACAACGTGACAGGCGCCCCGCAGGACTGGGGACCTTTCCAACCGTCGACCGGCTCGGAAGGGTGACGCCAAAGGCAGCAGAAGGCCGGGGAGCTTTCGATGTCCAGGCCTCCACCCGCGAAGCTTCAGCACATCTCACCCAAGGTCAAGCCCCATCGACGTGTCACATCCGGTTCGCACCAGCTACCGGCTGGTTCATTGTCCTTGGGTGTCCGAGCTGGCATTCCAGGACCCCAACTCGTGCAGCTCCCGCAGCCGGTTCACGATCCGACCGGTCTCGATCTCCTCGAGACGGATCGGCGGGCGGTTCGGGCGGGGCTTCGCGGCCGCCTTCGAGCTCTTCCTCACCACGCTCGAAGTCTTCGCCACCAGCCGCCTCCGAATCTGGGAACCGGCCATGACCACCCATACCGACGACACTCGCGTACTGCAGTTCACCGGGAGACTCCACGAGCCTTCACGGGATGCCTATCCTCCGGGAGCCGCGTTTCAGCAGTTCAGCGAATTCCGTCGGTTGGCCCGGTACGGGTCGCCTTCACCAGACGACGGAAGAATCGCCTGGCCGCGGTCTTGTCACGCCGGTTCTGGACCAGGATGTCGAGGACCTTGCCGTCCTGGTCGACGGCCCGCCACAGGTACTTCTGCTCACTCATTGACTCTGATGAAGACCTCGTCGAGGTACCACTTGTCACCAGGCCTGGGGCGTCGGCGGCGCAATGTTGAAGTGGTGGTGTGTGAGCGGCGGCGTCACGTATCGAAGAAGTGACAAGGGATGGGTGGACGGGTTCGTGCTCTGCCCTCCACGTGGGACCACGGCGGCCAGTTCGGGGTGGCGTCCCGTGGGCTCGCGTGTTCAACTGTCGCCAGTTCTCGGTGGTGGCCAGGGTGACTCTGACCCTGCGTAGCGAGAGCAGCCGTCGCCGCAGTGCGCGCCGGGCGGCGGCATCCATGCGGCCGGATAGGGGCCGGCCTCGCAGGCCGCGATCAGAGTCGTGGGGGCGTGCCCTGGTCGTTCCCGTCGGGTCAGGTGAACCATCCGTTGCGCGCGGCGGTCGCGGCCGCCGCGAAGCGGGTTCGGACGCCGAGTTCCTCCATGGCTCCCGCAACGCGTTGGCGGACGGTCCGGACCGATATGCCCATGTGGCGGGCCACTGCCTCGTCGGACAGTCCTTGTGCGAGCAGACGCAGAACAGTGCGCTGGTCACGGGCGGCTGCTGGTTGGGCAGTGGTGGGGACGGCTCTGCGCCAGAGCTCCTCGAACAGCGCGCGGAGTACGGAGACCAGGGGCGGTGCCTGCACGAGGTGGTGGGCCATGCCGTCTGCTGACGGGTCCTGGCCCCAGATGAAGGGGATCCCGGCATGGTGCGGTCCAAGGATGTGGAACCAACTGGGCAGGCCGGGCGCGGAGCGGAACTTTCCACCTGCTTCGGCCAGCACGTCCATGGCCGCCCTGACGCCCGGCATCTCGGGCAGGTGAGGCGAGACGATGCACCGCAGGGTGACGGTGCCTGCGCGGAGCAGCTCGGCGAAGCGCGCCACGTAGTCGGGGGTCAGCAGCTCGAACGTTCCCGGATGAGGGTTGACCGAAAGGCTTTCGACGTGCGCATGAGCGGCTGCGGTGGCCGAGCAACGCTGCCAGTGGTCCGACACGTCCCGAACCGTCACGAGTGGACTTCCGGAGCCGCCGCCTGCGGCGTCGAGACTGGTGAACCGCTCCAGAGCATTGAGGAGCGCGGTGGTCCCGGCGGCCTGATCTGCTGCCTGCCGCAATTGGTCCCGCACCAGGCGGAACATCGCGGTGGACGGGCGGCCAGCTCGCACTCGCCCCTCCTCACCATGCACCAGGCCCAAGTCTGTCAGGAGTTCCAGCGCCGCGCCGGTGCGGGCCAGTGACAGGTCCAATTCGGAGGCAAGTTCGGCCGGATGGCGGTCGGGCCGCGCCAGAACGGCCTCGTAGACAGCGAGGGCCGCATGGTCGATGCCCCACGGTTCCAGGGGGTTGCTCGTCATCGTCTGAACCTGCCAGGAGCGCTGGGCGGCCAAACGTGACGGCGCGTCTGCATGTTGCTGCAGCTGCATTCTTTGTGGCTGGCTCGGCATCGGCTCGCCCGCGCACGATGGTCACGGGGCCCCGAGCGGCTGGGAACAGAGAGGGGCGCCTGGAAGGAGAAGCCGCATGCCAGGCTGGCAGAACCACGACTATTCCAGGGCGGCGCAACAGCGCTACCAAGGCATGATCGAGCAGCAGAGGAAGCTCAGGGAACGGTTGCAGACGTCGCCTCGCCCTCACGCCGATCCCGGCGCGCCCGCTGCCCACCGCGGCAGGCCGGGGGCGCACGGAAACGGCGGCGGTTCGGCGATGGCGGCCTGCGCCACAATCGCGCTCATCTTGTTCGCACTCGTCGTGATCGGTGTCGCGGTAGTGGTGATCATCTGGGCGTTCAGCGCGGTCTCCGAATTCTTCACAGCCGTCCCGAGCGCGCCTGGCTAAAATCCTCCCCGTCGCGACGGCCCGACCGCTTCGGACGGACGCGGTCGTGTTGCACGCCGCTGCGACTCGTCCACCGGGCGCCTCGAGCACCCGATCGACCCCCTTCCGGAGCGAAGGCATACCCCACCGCACCAGCCGCTGAAGCTGTGCCGTGGCGACGCGCACTCCTCGCTGCCGGCACCAGGTCGATGCCCGCCCGCCGCATTTCTCTCCGCGTGAAAGGAACGAGCGTTGTTCGCGAACCGTGCGCCACGTGAAACCACCACGACCAGCCGGTACACCCGCGTCCGGACCACGGCGGTGACGTCCGTACTGTCACTGCTCGCGGTTCTCCTCGTCGCCGTGCCCGCGGCAAACGCCGCCGAGTCGGGTCTGAGCCGGTGTATGCGGGGCACGGCACCCGACGTGGATGTCATTCTGGACCACGAGGCCGGAGTGAGGGCCACCAACTGGCCACTCGGGGACAACCCTGCCAACGGAGTAGGTCCCGGCGACGCGGTCACCATCTACGCCAGCGGATGGATCTACATCAACTCCTGGCCCGTGTACGAGGTGTACGGCCCCTCCGGCAAGGCGGAGATCGCCCCCCAGGGCTACCCCGTTCCGGGGATGCGGAAGTACGCCTCGTTGTGGCGGTGGAACCACAACCCGACCGGCTGGGTGGGCGAATGGGGCCACACCTCGGAATTCGGTACCTGCCGAGCTGCGCCGTCGGTGCCCGCCCGACTCATCTTCTTGATCAACGATGACGTCACCTGGGACAACACCGGCTCCTTCAGGCTCTGGGTCAAGGTCTGGAAGTCCCGGTGACATGCGGCGCCGGGGACACCCGACGCCTGGCCGGGGTTTCGTACTCGAGACGCGCGAACGACGAGCGACTGGTTTCGTAGGTGGGAACGGACAACATTTGTCGGCGGTTTCCGGAAGCACTTAGCGATCACTCGGGTCGGAAATGTCTATGAGAAGTGACAACACCGGAGGCCGCAACTGATCCATGCCGTGCGCCTGGGTGAGTTTGATCCAGACGATCGTGGTCCGATGCGGGCGGTGCTTGAAGGGCCGGATGGCGGTGGGGAGCCGGCAGTGAAGGGGCATTGCTCAAACTCACAGACGTCGCGCTGCAAGTCGCCGAGCACCCGTCGTTCTTCTCGACCTTGATCTGCCTACCAGGTGACCGGAAGTTCACGCACGCCGTAGACCGTCATGGCCGACCGCAGTGGCACTTGCTCGGGCGCGACAGTGAGACGTAGTGCCGGGAAGCGGCGAAGCAGTGCGGGGAGGGCGATGCGCATTTCGGCGCGGGCCAGTCGCTGCCCGACGCACCGGTGGAGGCCGTGACCGAACGCGAGGTGTCCGGCCGTGGAGCGGGTGAGGTCAAGCGCGTCCGGGTCGGCGAAATGGTCAGCGTCCCGGTTCGCCGCGGACAGTGCGACGGTGACGGACTCGCCGGCCTTGATCGGGCAGCCGTGGAGCTCGATGTCCTGGAGCGCGACGCGGACCACGTGATGGATGATCGTGAGGTAGCGCAGCAGCTCCTCGACCACTGCAGGGGCGTCTTCCTCCTTGTCGCGGACCTCGGCTAACTGTGCGGGGTTGGCCAGCAGAGCGAAAGTGCCCAGCGCAAGCATGTGCGCCGTCGTCTCATGCCCGGCGATCAGGAGCAGGAGCGCCAGTCCGGCCCTCTCGTCCGCAGTAAGTCCCTCGTGCGCAGCGAGCCCGCTGAGCACGTCTTCCTCTGGCCAGGAACGCTTGTGGCGCAGCAGGTCCCGTAGATATGCCATGAGCTCGCTGACCGCCTCTTGCCGGCGTTCCGGTGTGAGGTCGACGTTCAAGAGCGTGGCGGCGTTCCGCTGGAACTCCTGCCTGTCGGAGTAGGGCACCCCGAGCAGTTCGCCGATCACTTGTGACGGGATCGGCAGCGCGAATGCCTTGAACAGGTCGGCCGGGCCTCCGGCGAGCTCCATCGCGTTCAACTGGTCATTGACGATCGCTTCGATCTCCGGTTCGAGGAGCTTTATCCGGCGCACCGTGAAGTCACCGGTGAGCAACCGCCGATAGTGGTCGTGCTCGGGCGGGTCCATGCGGAGGAAGAACCCCGGCGGCACGGGCACGCTTGCCGGCTGGGCGATCGGTGAGCGCATGTGGTCCGGGCGGACGCTGAACCG
Source organism: Streptomyces sp. HP-A2021 (assembly GCF_022807935.1). Taxonomy (NCBI): domain Bacteria; kingdom Bacillati; phylum Actinomycetota; class Actinomycetes; order Kitasatosporales; family Streptomycetaceae; genus Streptomyces; species Streptomyces sp. HP-A2021. The sequence continues at coordinate 9,563,225 of NZ_CP094344.1, read as the reverse complement.
GGGATCTGCCAGGATCGCCCGCGCTGCGGCCAAGCCGGTCACCAACCACCCCTGACCACCGTCGACGTAGGTCATCCGATGGATTGGGCCGAGCCCCTGCCGGCGGCGCAGTTCCTCTGGCGGATCGAACGGGTTCTGGCGGGCCGTGGGCATGACTCCTGCCGGGGACGTGCTCTCCATCGGCCGCTCCTCGGTCGGTACGGACCTCCCAATAAAGCAGCACTCGATGCAAAACGTCAATGAATGCAAAATTACATCGCATGCGGTAAGGTGCTGTCGTGACCAGCGACCCAGGGCTGCGCCAGCGGAAAAAGATGCGCACGAGGCAAGCGCTCATCGAAGGCGCCCTGCGATTGTTCGCCGAGAAGGGTTACGACCAGACAACCGTGGCGGAGATCGCGGCCACCGCAGACATCGCGACACGGACCTTCTTCAGCTACTTCGACAGCAAGGACGACATCGTCTTCTTCGACGACAGGTCGCGGCTGGAGCGCGCGGTCGAGATCATCGGAGAACGGCAGCCCGGCGAACCGGTGGCCGACCTGCTGCGGCGCGTCATCGACCAGAGTGTTTTCGCGGACACGGACTCGGAGTTGGCGCGGAAGGTCGGCCCGGCTCGGACCCGGCTGATCGCGTCGGTCCCGGCACTTCAGGCGCGCGAACTGCACCTGCTGTTCGACATCCAGCTACAGCTGACCGAAGCGCTCCACCTCGCTTGCCCCGAGCTGGACCTCGTCGAGGCCGCCGCGGCGGTGGGCTCGCTGGTCGGGGCGATCAAGGTCGTCGTCGCCGCATGCCAAAAGCGGGGCAACCGGCCGGAGCAGACCTACAAAGCCGTTCAAAGGGCCACCGACATCGCGATCGACGGCCTCAACTCGCTCCCCCGCCCGGCTTAGCGCGTTCAGCGCACGCGCACTCGGTCGTGGCACGGATAGCGGTGAACGCGTCTCTGGCCGGTTTTTGAGGCTCGGACGGGTCAGCCTGAGGCTGCGCTCTGCGCCCGGGCGGCCCGGGTGCTGGCGAGCCGGTAGGAGTCGGTGCCGGTCTCGATGATGTTCCCGCCGAAGGTGAGGCGGTCGACGATGGCCGCGCAGAGTCGCGGATCGGTGAACGTTTTGGTCCACCCGCCAAACGACTCGTTGGAGGCGATGGCGACGCTGTTCTTCTCCTCGCGTTCGGTCAGCACCTGGAACAGCAGCTCAGCGCCCCTGCAGTCCAGCTCCATGTAGCCGAGTTCGTCTATGCAGAGGAGATCGACGCGCCCGTAGCGGGCGATGGTCTTGGTCAGGATCTTCTCGTCCGCGGCCTCGACCAGCTCGTTGACCAGCTTGGTGGCCAGTGTGTAGCGGACCCGGAAGCCAGCCATGGCGGCCTCGGTGCCGAGCGCGATCAGGAGGTGGGACTTGCCGGTTCCGGAGTCGCCGATCAGGCAGAGCGGCAGTCCTTTCTTGACCCATTCGCAGGTGGCCAGGGTGTGGATGACGGCTGGGTCGATGTTCGGGTTGGCGTCGAAATCGAAGGCCCTGATCGACTTCTCCCGCGGGAACTGCGCCGCGTTGATGCGTCGTTCGGAGCGGCGGCGGGCCCGGTCGTCGCACTCGGCCATCGGCAGTTCGGCGAGGAAGCCGCGATACGACATCTGGTCGCGGGCGGCGGCTTCGGCCAGTTCGGGGAACTGGGCCCGGATGGTGGGCAGCCTCAGCATGCGGCATGCCTGGTCGACGGCGGCGGTGGCGGCCTGTTCGGTCAGCCCTCGGTGTCGTTTGAGTGTCACGGCATCTCTCCCTGGATGGCGGGGCGGTCGGCCGGCTGCCGTGCTCGCAGCAGCTGGTCGTAGGCCGCGACCGAGGGCAGCGGCCGGGCGTCGGGCGGGCAGCTGGGCAAGCCGCCGTTCGGTCGACGAGGTCACGTTCGTCCGTTCCGGCTCCGCAGGGACGACAGGAGCCGCGACCTCGTCGGCTTCGGCCGCCTTCCGCGCCTCCAGGGCGACCGCGTCCGCGGTCAACGCGCCGGCCCTGAGCGCGGAGGCGAGCCCGGCGACCAGGTGTTCGTGGGGGACGTGGCGGCCCATCAGCAGGACTTCGATCAGGGCCCGGGTGCCGTCCCGCTCGCCGGGGGCGGCCTTCGCCGCCTCCCACCAGGCGTCATGGACCGGCGTGAACTTCCCTGCGGAACGGGCCTGTTCGAGGGCGGTGGCCCCGGGAAACGCTCCGTGCTTGCGGACCAGGGCTTCCAGGTAGTGGTCCAGATCCAGCCGAGTCTGTCCCTTGGCGATCAGCCGTTCGTGGCGGGCGACCTCCTGCTGGCCGTCGTAGACCACCAGCTCGGACGCGTGCAGCATTGCCCGGAGCGTCCGGCCGATCAGCCGCACCGGCACCGAGTAGCGGTTGGTGCGGACGCTGATCTGGCTGAAGCGGTCGACCCGCAGGCTGAACAACCGCCCGGTCTCGAAGGGTTCGTCCGGTAACGGCTGCAGCAGTGGCCGTTCGACGGCGAAGTACTCGCTCACCGGCCGCGGCCGGGAGCCGATCCGGCGCTGTTCGTCCTCCTCATCCCACTGCTCGATCATCGCGTTCAGCTGGGCAAGGGAGACGACTTCTGGGACGGGGACCATATGGTTCCGGCGGAACCAGCCGATCTGCCCCTCGACCCCACCCTTCTCGTGGGCGCCCTCGATGCCGGGCAGGCAGTAGGCCGCGTCGATGCCGTAGTGCGACCGGAACGCGGTCCACCGCTCGTTCTCCGCGCGGGAGCGCGAGCTGAGTACCCGGGAGGCCGCGGAGCGGAGGTTGTCGTAACGGACCTTGCCGGTGGGCACTCCGCCCAGCACGCTGAGAGCGTGGACGTGGCCTTCGAGGAACGCCTCCTGGCCGCAGGAGGCGAAGACGCGGTGCACGGCCTTGCCCGAATACGACAGGCGCATCGCGAACACGAAGCAGGTGACCAGCTCACCGGCCAGACGTACCTTCACGTCGCCGAAGTCCACCTCCGCCTCGGCCCCCGGCCTGTGGGACTGCGGAATGAACGCGTGTACCACCCCGCGGCCAGCCTCAACAGCGATCTGGGGGCGACGGTCGGCGACATAGGCCCGCACCATCGGATAGGTCACCGCCTCCGCCCCGTGCTCGTCCAGGAGCCGGTCGAAGATCCGCTTGACCGTGTGACGCTGCTTGCGCGGCGCATCCAGATCCGCCCGGAGCATCTGGTCGATCAACGGCTTGTAGGCATCCAGGCGGGTCCCGCGCGGCCGCGGCTTCTTCCGCGGCTCCGGCCAGACCGACTCCAACGCGGCCTTCACCGTGCGGAATCCGACTCCGTACTCACGCATCAAGGCCCGGTATGACATCCCTACCCGGGCATCACGGCGGATCGCCGCGTACAAGTCGACCTTGGATTTCGGTGGCGTCATCGCAGCCTCATCCTGCAGGGCACGTCAATGCTCCCACCGCAACCCCTCGGCGTTGCCAGAACTCACAGACATCGCCCTCCGGCGAAACGAGGCGTTCTCGGCCCTGAGCGACAAGTGGTGTCGGATCCCGTCGACGAAACCAGCCGAGTACAGCTCGGCGTTGAAGATCCGCGGAATCCAGTACGACGCGCCGGGCCGGGACTCCAACAGCTGCTCCTCGGGCAACACCGACGAGGAGTACCTGACGGTGAAGAACTACTCATCCCGCTCGACGATCAACCTCAAGGGATACGTCGTCAAAGACGCCACCGGTAACCGCTTCACCTTCACCGCCAACCACTACCTGCAGCCCGGCGACTATGTGAAGCTGCGCGGCGGCCACGGCACCGACTCCGACACCCACAACGTCGTCTACCGCGACAACTGCAACTTCCTGTGGAACGACGACGAGGACACCATCTACCTATACAAGCCCTCAGGCAGCCGCGCCGACGTCCACGCCTACACCAACCGCAACGACGACCCTGACGGCAACGGCTACATCCACTTCCACGGCTGAGCCCCCACCACCACCCGGCCCCGGGCCGGCTGCCTAGCCCGCCTCAGGCCCTGGCTGGGGGCGTCGGTGAGGCGAAGGTGCCAGGACTGCGATCCCAGCGCATCCGTGCTCAGCGCACCACCGCCCGGCCGGTCGGCGAATAGCCCGAAGGTCGGTCCAGTCTGTAAGGATGTGCCAGGACTGGCCGGCCCGGGTCGGTCAGTCCGGTGCGTGCGGGGTTTCGGTGCTGCCGGTTCAAGGCTGGAACTTGACTGGAGTCTCCGTCGGCCCACCGCCGTCGGTGACGAACTGCCAGATGGTGATGGCGGCGACGATCTGGGCGATGAGATACGCCGCCTGCAAGGCGAGGTAGCGCATCTGGTAAACGGACAGCAGGAGACTGAGCCGTGACGGCCAGTAGCGTCGTTCTCCACGGAAGGTCTCCAGGTCCATGGCGAGGGCGGTGACGGTAAGGATCAGCAGGGTGAGGGACACGTCCAGCGCGGCCTCGCCGTGGCCTTCGTCGGTTGCGAGGAGCGCCAGCGCGTCGAGTCCGATGGGCAAGGCGTACGCCAACCCGAAGCCCAGGGCGCGAGCGGGTCCACGGCGCCCGGGCAACAGCCGCCACAGGGCTCCGAGCAGGAAGCCGGCGCCGACCCACCCCAGTTCCCACAGCAACAGCATGAGCGCCGTGTCCGCCGCGCCCCATGACGTCTGCTCCCACGAGCCGTTCTCGATCCAGGTCCGCCATGTCATCAGCGCGCTCGCCGGGGCGGCGAGGAAGGCGGCGTACGTGGCCGCCCGTTGGCCGTTCTTCCACCAGGTCGCGCGCGGCCCCCAGGCCAGGACGACGTCGACGACGGTCACGTCGGAGGGAAGCCGGTCCGAGGCCTGTCCGTTGGTGTGCCCGGGTATCCGCCAGCGGTGGAGCCCACGCAGCCGACGCTCCACCGCACCTCGGGTCATCGTCGTCTCGTCGGATTGGCCGTTGTCCAGTCGGCGCAGGGTGGCGTGCAGTTCCCGGTACTGGCGGGCGCGGTGGAGGAAGTCCACGCGGTGTGCTTCAGCGAAGACTTCGCGCAGTGGCCGTCCGGAGACGTCCAGGCGCTGCGCGAGCGTCGAGCGCCGGCCGCCGACGATGAGGAGCAATCCCAGCACGGCGACGTCTAGGCCGATCTGGAGCCATACAAGGGCGCCGTTGTTGAGGTAGGACCCGATCAGGGGTGTGACGAAGACGGTGTAGAGCAGCATCATCAGCAGGATGTCCGGTGCGGATGGGGCAGCGTGCTGGGACTGCGGCGCGGTGCCTCGTGCCCGCAGCAGTGCGACGATCGCCAGCGCTGTCAGGACGGTGTCGTAGCCGAGCAGCCAGCTGGCGCCGTCGGCCGCCAGCTCGTGCAGCCCGCTGGTCAGATGCTCGCCGTGCCGCGTGGCGTACTCGTCGGTGGTCGGGTCACTGAGCCAGGACACACGGTCCCATCCGCGCTCCGACAGCCACAGATGACAGCCGACCAGTACGGCCGCCAGCGCCACGGACAACGGGACCAGCACGGGTAGTCCGGGCCGCCGGTGCGGCGCCGACAGCTGCCGGGCCCAGGCGAGGGCGCCGCAGAGCAGGGCCGACTGAGCGAGCAGGTTCGCCGTGATGAGGGCCCCAGTGGAGGAGGAGACAAGAACCGAGGTGACGGCTGCGGCCCCAAGAGTTCCGGTCACCGCTAAGACGGCGGGTCCCCGGTGGCACAGCGCGGCCAGGGCGACCGCCGTCACCGCCGACAGGGTGACCCCCAGGACGACCGCTGCGTTGGGCGGGTCGATCCTGAACCCGTTCAGGGCGGCGAGGGCAGGGCTCAGCCACACCCAGCCGACCAGTCGTCGAGCGGCGCTCGTCTCCTCCGGCGTGCCCAGCGCACCCGCCGGTCGGCGCCGGGCCGATCGGACCGCCGTGGTGGCGACCGCGGCGATCCCAACCATCCAGAGAAAGCTGCCCACCACACTGACGTTGTTCATGTCGCGGCCGTCGCGCGCCGCCCACGCCCGCTGCCAAGGCGGGGTCGTTCGTACCTCGATCTCGGGAATCGATCGCGCCGACCCCGTCGAGGACTTCCACACCAGGACGTGGGCGCCTCGGCTGGCCGACGGCTCGGGCCGTGCCCACTCTGCGCCCTGCGTGCCCGGGTCGATCTCGATGGTGTCCCACCGCGCGGCCCGCAGGGCCTCGGGTGCCTTGAACCGGATGGTCCAGCGGGCGAATCCCGCCTCGATCTGCCAGGGCCCGAGCGCTACATGGCGTTCGTTGACCCAGGCGTGCGTCTCCATCCGGATGCGCACCTCCTTGCCGTCGGAGGTGATGCGGGGAGGGGCCTTTCTCCACTCGTCCGGGCGGAGCAGTTGGGCACCGGCTTCCTCCCGCACCAGGCAGCCCAGGGCCTGCCGGTATGCTCCGCTGTCCTCGCCCATCAGGAGTTTCGGCGCCAGTGGCCACGACGTGGGCACGCGCACGGTCATCGCGCTCTCGGCCCTGCTGTGCGTACGGCCGTGGTGGAGCAGACGCAAAGACGCGGAGGCGTGTGCGGAGGTGAGCCGGTGAACGGCACAGTCGCCCGCGATTCCCACGGTGCGGTACGCCTCCGCCGATGCCGTCAGCCAACATGTCAGAGTCACCAGCGCCACGACGATCAGCCGCACAATCCGCCCCCGCTCCCTACCGTCCCTCAGGGGTGATGCCACCGGAATGTTGGTCTCATTCCCCCGACTGAGGGATTGCGGCCGAGCGTGCCAACAGGCCGATCGCAGAACGAGACAGCACGGCTCACGGCCGAGCAGGCGGAAGCGACCGAATAGCCGCAGGGGCGGAGGGGGTCAGCGTGGCGGGCGCAGCGAGCGCTGCCCGATTACCCAGGGCCTCGACGACAAGACCCCTCGTGATGGGACTTGACCTCGAGCGCGCTCCAAGTGATGGGGTGTTGCTCCCAGGCGGCTACCAAACAGGAGGAGCGTATGCGTTACACCCGACTCGGAACCACCGGACTTGAGGTATCGGCGCTCTGCCTGGGTTGTATGAGCTTCGGCCAACCGACCCTGGGGGCCCCCGAATGGACTCTGGAGGAGGAGCCGAGCCGGGAGATCATTCGCAGTGCCCTCGAGGCGGGAATCAATTTCTTCGACACAGCCAACGTGTACTCGTCCGGGTCGAGCGAGGAGATCGTCGGGCGGGCGCTGAAGGACTTCGCTGCTCGTGACGAAGTCGTCATTGCGACCAAGGTGACCGGCCGGATGCGGCCGGGGCCCAACGGCGCCGGGCTGTCCCGCAAGGCGATCCTGTCCGAGATCGACAACAGCCTGCGCCGACTCGGCACGGAGTACGTCGACCTCTACCAGATCCACCGGTGGGACCACCGGACACCGATCGAGGAAACCATGGAGGCTCTCCACGACGTGGTCAAGGCCGGGAAGGCGCGGTACATCGGCGCCTCCTCCATGTACGCCTGGCAGTTCGCCAAGGCCCAGTTCACAGCCAAGGCAAACGGGTGGACGCGGTTCGTCTCCATGCAGAACCAGTACAACCTGATCTACCGCGAGGAGGAGCGCGAGATGCTCCCGTTCTGCGCGGACCAGGGTGTCGGCTCGATCCCGTGGAGCCCGCTGGCCCGGGGTCGGCTGACCCGTCCTTGGGACGCGGCCACCTCCCGCTCGGAAACCGACGAGTACGTCAAGAGCTTCTACCAGGACAGCGACTGCATGATCGTGGACCGGGTCAACGAGCTCGCGGCCAAGCGCGAGGTCTCCCCCGCGGAGATCGCCCTCGCCTGGGTCTCCCGCAATCCGGTCGTCTCCGCACCAATCGTGGGCGCCACCAAGCCGAAGCACCTCAAGGACGCCATCGCTTCACTGGAGTTGGAGCTCACCGAGAGCGAGGTCGAGTATCTGGAGGCGGGCTACGCGCCCCACGCGATCGCTGGCTTCGCGTAAGCCGTCAATGTCACAGGAGCCCGGATCTCGCTGCAGTGCTGTGCGGGTGGGCCCTGATCACCTGACATCTACGGCTGACATCAACGGGTGCGAACGTCGGCGTATCGGGGCGGCTCGACTCAGAACGCCAACGCTGCTACCGCGCCGCTGAACAGGACGGGCACAGTCCCCGGACCGAACTCCAGAGGCGGGAAGCCGAGCGGGAACACGGTCGGCGCGTCCGGCCCGCCAGGTCGGAGTGGATCGTCCAGCTCGGCATCGGCACCGGACGCCCACCTGTCCAGGTCCACGCCGGCGACTGCAACGCCGCGGGCAACCGCCGCCGCCCCGTTGGCCGGGACGAAGCCCGCCGCCTTCTGGCTTCCGGACTGCCCGCCTGCCCCCACTGCCAGCCCGACATCGAACTCCGCATCCTTGACTGATCACCCGGCCGGAGGCGGTTGGGGGCGCTCCCCAACCACACGCGCCGCGACATACGTGGGGAGCATGCCCCCGTACGCATGGCTCCGGCAGCAGGGCCGTCGAGAGATCGAACAGTCGTGTTCCACGAGACAGTCGGCCTGGAGGACTGGCGTGTGCTGGGCGAGGGGGCGTGCGCGCACTTCCGCACCGGGTCGTTCACGGTCGGCGCCCGACTCGTGCAGGCGATCAGCGAGTTGCCGGGCGTTGGGGACGGCCACCCGGACATCGACCTGCGGCACGAGGGCGTGACCGTACGACTGATCACGATCACGGACGACTACTACGGGCTTACCGAGCGGCACATCGAGCTGGCCCGGCAGATCCACGCAGTGGCGCGCACGCTGGACATCGCGGCCGACTCATCCACCGTGCAGACCGTCCAGGTCACTATCGACGCCCTCGCCGGTCCGGACGTGGTGCCGTTCTGGCGTGCCCTGCTCGGGTACCAGGGCCGCGCGAACAGCGGCGAGGACCTGATCGACCCGCACCGCCGCGGGGCACCGTTCTACTTCCAGCACATGGACGCACCGCGCCCGCAGCGCAACCGGGTCCACATCGACGTCTGGGTGCCATACGACCAGGCCGAGGCGCGGATAGCAGCGGCGCTCGCTGCCGGCGGCCGCCTGGTGAATGATGCGGACGCGCCGTCGAACTGGGTGCTCGCCGACCCTGAGGGGAACGAGGCGTGTGTCGGCGTAGCTGGCTGGACTGGGCCAGACGCCAGCCGCCCGTGAAAACCCCTGCTCGACGAGACCATGTCGCCGGTTGAGCACGAGGCACGGTTCGGTTCGTGGCGGTTCATTGATCGAATGCGGTCAGTGACCGTAGGACGGGGGCGTCGGTCTTGTGGTTTGGGCCAGATCGCGGCGGCCATCGCGAGGATGCGCTGGGCGACTTGGACGGCGCCGCCTTCGAAGGTGCGTCCGCCATGCTGTTCGAGGTCCAACTGCCCCTTTATGGTGTCGTTGACCGAAGCTGCCACACCGACTTCAGCAGGGACTCGCCTTTGCGGCGCTTCTCGCCTTTGAAGGACGGTCGGAGTAGTTCAGCGCCTCGCCTCACGAGGTCGTTCTCGAACTCCGTGGAGGCAAAGCCCTTGCCCGCGATGACCAGCAGCCCCGGCCGGTCGGTGGCCAGACGCGGCTCGCGGTACAGCATCGAGGCCAGCAATTCCCGCTCGTCGATCTTCGAGTTCGCGAGTGCCCAGTTCGGCTCGGCAGGCTTCTCGGAGATCGCTGCCGGAAGCGAGCAGCGCAAGGCGGGCCAACGGTTCGTCGCGCTCGGAGCAAGAGGTCCTGCTCTGTGCCTGCCATCGTGCGAAGCGGGTTCGTGCGATCAGATTCGATCCTGTTGTGAAGGCGTTGCAGATAGGAGCACACGCTGTCACGTCCGGTGATAGAACGATTACCTTTGGCGATAGCGCATGAGGAGCACGGTGACGACGGTGGGGGCCTTCCTCGGCATGGTGCGAGGGCGGAGGCAGCGTCGCGAAGGTGGCGGATACGGACTTGTGCTGCAGCCCAGGATGCGGCACGGGGTAGGGGCGTCGGGAGCGGTGGTGCTGGCTCTCGGCCTGCTGATCCTTCCTGGCGCTCATAGTCAGGACGGCACGTGGTTGGACTTCGGCAACAGGCTCGGGGAGATCACCTTCGGCTTCGGTCTGCCCTTGGCCGCCGCCTTCGCCTGTTGGCTTGGTGGAACGGATGCGCGTGCCGGGACGGGGTGGCTCGCTGACACCGCTGTCCGACGTGCGCTTCCACGAATCATGGACGGCATGGCGCCGGCGGTACTGTGGCCGCTGGCCGGCTATGCGGTGGCGTCCCTGACCTCCGCGGCGAGGACCTGGAGCTCGAACCTTGGCGGGTTTCCCTTTGACGCCCTGGCTTCGAATGCGGGGGCGTTGGTGGCTGTGGCCTGCGTCGGCTATGCCCAGGGTCGCCTGGCTCCGCTGCGCGCTGCGGCCCCGCTCATTGGTATGGCGGTTCTCTTGCTGTGTGCCGGAGGATTGGGCGAACCGCTAGGTTTGACCAACGGTTTCGCTCAGCAGACGTACACGGGCTCCGGCGTCCCCGGTCTTGACGCTCTCTACGGCGCCCCCATCCCTGCATGGCTCCCCTGGCTGGTCACGGCCGTCTTCCTTGCCCTGGCGGCAGCAGCGGTGCTGCTGAGCGCGCGTCGTTGGATCCCGGCGGTGCTGGTGCTGATGCTGGTCATCCCGATCAAGCTCTGGCTGGCTGTGTCTGCGACCCTTGACGGTGACCAGCGCATGGCCGCTTCCCCCGTGAAGCTGGCCTGTTTCGGCAGCGAACCGCGGATCTGTGTCGGCGCGGACGTCGCCTGGGATGATGACCAACTGCTTGAGCGAGTGCGGCACGTGGCTCAGCGGCTCGATGGGGTGCGTGGCGCACCCACCCACTATGTGATCACCACAACCGAGCCAGTGAGTGTCACCTCTCCGCAGCACTGGCAGCGTGAGCAGCCATGGTCCGCCGCTGTGGTGGTCGAGAAGGACACCGACCGGCCGGACCCGCTCCTGGAAGGCGAGCTCGCCGACGAAATCATCACGGACGCGGGTCGGGGCAGGTGCGACTGGGAAATCGTCCGCGAGGCCTATACCTGGCTGGTGCCTCCGGAACTGCGTCTGGTGACGTCGTGGTGGTACTCCCCCTACACCCCGGCCAGGACATCCAGGCTTGATTCCCTGCCCCGTCAAGAGCGCATCGCATGGCTCAACGCTTACTTCAGCGGATCACGTTGCCCAGAACTGCCCCCGCTGCCGCGGTACGGCACCCAACGACCCGAGGCAGCACAGTGATGCCAGCTACACGCCCAGCCTCCCGGCCCACCATGGCCCTGCGCCGGCTGACGTCCGCACCGTCGCTGCGGGCGGCACGAGGGCCGCGGTTGCCATGGCTGCTGGCCGTTATCGCCGTGTGCGCCGTCGGGGTGTGGCTCGCTCACGCCGGGCACTCGGAGACCGCGCTGCCGATGCTGCTAGCGGTCGCCCCGGTACTGCCCCTGATGTGCGTGGCCAGCAGCTACGGCGGTCGCGCCGACCCGTTCGCCGAAGTCACCCGCACCACCCCGGCCGGCGGCCTGCGGATCCTACTGATCCGCAATGGGCAAATCCTCCTGATCTGCCTTCCCCTGCTCACCGCGATGGCCCAGCTGCTACCCGACAACCGCTGGGCACCCGGCGCCGCCACGTGGCTCCTGCCGGCACTGACCCTCACGCTGTTCACCCTGCTGGCCAGTTCCTACATCGGCGGCTGGCCAGCCGCGCTGGTGACCACGACCGGCTGGATGGTGATCGTGGGCGCTTTCACCGAGGTAATCGACAAGAAGCGCGGCAACCGGCACAAGGGCTTGGGTGAATTGCTGCCCGAGGTGCTCAGGGAGCTGATCGGGGGCTCGGCACAGATGTGGTGGGCCATCGGCGCGGCCGTGCTCGTTCACCTTCTGGCAAAGCGCCGCCATGCCTTCGACCGCGCAGAAGGACGCCGATGATCCGCACGGTGAACCTGTCCGTACGCCTGCGCCGCGCCCTCGCCGTGGATGGCGTCGATCTCGACCTCGGCCCAGGTGTCCACGGCGTACTCGGCTCCAACGGCGCAGGCAAGTCCACTCTGATCCGCACCCTCGCCACCGCGGCCGCCCCCAGCGAGGGCACCCTCACCTTGCTGGGCCGCGACCCCACCATCCCATCCCAACGCCTGGAGATCCGCCGCCGGCTCGGCTACCTGCCGCAGCAGTTCGGCGTCTACCGCAACTTCACCGTGCGAGAGTTCCTCTCCTATGCCGCATGGCTGAAGGAGATGCCGGGCACCACCATCCCCGCCGCGGTGGAGGAAGCCGCCGACCAGGTTGGTCTCGCCGACCGAATCGACCGCAGACTGCGAACTCTCTCCGGCGGGATGAAGCAGCGGGTCGGAATCGCTCAGGCCATCGTCAACGATCCCGAACTGCTCCTCCTGGACGAACCCACGGCAGGCCTCGACCTCGAACGAAGAGGTGAATTCCACGCCTTGCTGCGCGACATGGGGCAAGCTGCCTGCGTCGTGCTCACAACCCATCTGCTTGAGGACATCACCGAAGCATGTTCCACCGCAACCGTCCTCAGCCGGGGGCGCGTTGCCTTCCACGGCACCGTCGGACAACTGACTGCAGCGGGGGGCTACACGACAGTGCTTCGCCAAAACCAGCGCACGAGGCCACGGCTGCGGCGATCGGGCATGCCTTAAGCAGCGAAGTGCGCCTCCCCAGCGTGAGGTCATAGCCGCTTACGACCACGAAGGCGCAGGACAAGCGCCCGGGTCCAGGGCTCCCCCGAAACGCAAGATGGTCCCGTAAAACCCGCAACGGCTACTCGACAGCGCGGGTCCCTCGCCTGGAACGGGGCGAGTCACCGATGCCCCATCCTCGACGTGCTGCAGAGATTCGCCCCGGCCCTCGACATCCCGCCCCAAGACCTCGGCCCCTCCCCGCGCATGCCGCGCCGCCATCCCGACACAGTGTTTCAACCGGCCTGTACCCGCCGCTTCCCGCTCCTGCTGCGGGACATCCAGGGAGTGAGGACGGTGAAGAAGCGGTGAATCTAAGGAAACTGCTCGCGAGCCTGGCGGTCATCGCCGCCGCCCACTGCAACGCCTCCGACGACGGCAGTCTCGCCACACGACTGCCCCGTCTTCTGCGCGCAGACCACCAGGCCACCGGCACCGAGCACCGGCGGTCGGCGTGCTGCGTCGGCCGGTCGCTCGCGGGCGCGGCGGAGAGCAGAGCGCCAGCGAATTCGTCATGGAGCTGCTGGGGATCGGGAGGAAGCGACGCGGTACGCCGGTTGACGGGGCGGGTGCTGCTGGGCTTGCACGACGAGCACATCGACCAACTCCAGCAGCGCTTCCAGGAGGTCAAGGCGGCCCACGCACGCCCAGGCGAAGGCCTCGGCCGCAGCGATGCTCACGGCGCGCTGGGATGCCGGGCTTCCCGGCCCCCTGGACCTGGAAGCGACTGAGCAGCTGTGGAAGCAGGAACACGCGGCCGCGGCCGAGCGGGCGCAGCACGCTCAGGCGCAGCTGGGCAGGCATCAGCAGCACCTGGCCGAGTTGGACAGGCAGCGCGACCAGGCGAAGACGGCACATCAGTCGGCGCGCCGCCGTACCGGCCCGGTGGAGGAGCGGCTGCGGCAGGCCCAGCGCCATGAGGGCCGTCTCGAAGGCCACCTGGAGGGGCTCAGCCAGCAGTCGTCGCACCACAGCACTGCCCGCAGTGCGCTCAGGTGCTGCGCGTGGAAACCCTTCCCGATGACCACTGCCGGGTGTGCAAACAGCAGGACGTGCTGCGCGCAGAGCGGCTTGCGGACCAGGCGGCTCGGCTGGCGGAGGCGGAGCAGGCTCTCGCCTCGGCGCGGCAGGCCTACGGGCGGCTGGAGACCGAGCTGGCACGGGCGCAGCAGACGGAGGACACGGCGCGGGAGGCGGTGTGGGCGGTCGAGCAGTCGATCGGTGATTTCACGCGTTCCACCCTTGAGCCGTGCCGGCAGTCCGCCCTGACGCACGAGAAGGACGCCGCTCACGTGGCCGGGCGCCTGGAGAAGCTCCAGGAGCGGGTCAAGGAAGTCTGCGTGCTCGCCGCCCTGGAGGCGGAAGGTCGCGCTGTACGCGGCGATCCGTCGCGACCATCTGCTGGGGCTGTCGCAGCGGACGCACAACGTGTCCTGGCGTACGGTGCGGCGGGCTCTGGACAGGCACTGGCCCGAGGCTCGGAAGAAGCAGCGGCGCAAGGAGTCCCGGCTCGATGCCTACAAGCCGCTGATCGACGGGATGCTGCGCGCGGACCTGGACGCTCCGCGCAAACAGCGCCACACCGCACAGCGCATCTTCGACCGGCTGGTCGAAGGGCATGGGGCGGACGACATCTCGTACTCCATGGTCCGCGTCTACGTGAAGGCCCGCCGGCCTGAGATCCGGGGCCAGGCAGGGGTGGACCCTGATGCGGCGTTCATCCCGCAGACGCACCTGCCCGGAGCCGAGGCAGAGGTTGACTTCGGCGACGTCCACATCGTGCTGGCCGGGGTGCCCACGAAGGTCTTCCTCTTCTCGCTGCGGCTGCCCTACTCGGGCAAGGCCGTCCACCGGGTGTTCGCCTCCTGCGGTCATGAAGCCTTCTTCGAAGGACACGTCCACGCCTTCCGTGTGCTCGGTGCTCGGCGGCCTGCCGCGGGGACGTATCCGCTACGGCAATCTGCGGGCCGCCGTCGAGCGGGTGCTGGGCCTCTCCGCCTGGACCCGGGTCGAGAACGACCGGTGGACGGCCTTCCGCTCGCACTGGGGCATCGACGCCTTCTACTGCTGCCCCGGCATCGAGGGAGCGCACGAGAAGGGCGGGGTCGAGGCAGATCGGCTACTTCCGGCGCAATCACTTCGTCCCCGTTCCCGAGGTCGCCTCGCTGGCGGAGCTGAACGAGATGGTCGACCGGTGGGACGTGGCGGACGAAAGCCGCCGGCTGCGATCTCGCACCCGCACGATCGGTGAGTCCTTCGCCCAGGAGCAACCGCTGCTGAACCCCCTCCCGCGAGAGGTGTTCGAGACCGGCCGCTGGTTCACCCCGCGCGTGAACCGCTTCAGACAGATCACCGTCCGCAGTAACGCCTACCCGGTTCCCGTCCGGTTCATCGGCCGCCAGATGCGCGTGCTGCTGCACGCCAACGACCTGGCGGTCTACGACGGCCGCGAGGGAGTCGCCCGTCACGAACGGGTAGTGGGCCGCGGGGGCTCGCGGCTGGTCCTGGACCACTACCTGGAAGCCCTGATGCGCGAACCCGGCGCCTTTCCCGGGTCGACGCCGCTCGAACAGGCAAAAGCAGCGGGGAAGTTCACCCCGATCCATGACAAGTGGTGGGCTGCCGCCCGCGCAGCCCACGGCGAGGCCGCGGGCACCCGGGCCCTGATCGAGGTGCTGCTGCTGGCCCGGCACATGGAGCACGACCACGTCGTCAACGGACTCGCGGCCGCCCACCGGGCCGGGGCACTGACCGCGGACGCGGTCGCGCTGGAAGCACGCAAGGCCGCACAGGGCGAGACGACGGAAACCTCCGCCAGAACGGGGGCGCCCCGCGATGAGTCATCGGCGACGGTCACTTCACTTGCCGACTGGAAGCTCTCCCATCTGCCGCCCGACATCCGACCTCTTCCATCAGTAGCCCACTACGACCAGCTCCTGCGCCAACGGCACGGCCGGACGGCCGGCGAGAAAGAGGGATCATGAGCCCACGCAAACGCGGCCTGACCGAAGAAGCCGCCACCGCCTCGATCGACCAGGCATGCCGACTGCTGCGGCTGCCCTCCATCCGCCAACAGTTCCACGACCTCGCCGAAGGTGCTGCCCGCGACCAGAGGTCCTACCGCGCCTTCCTCGCGGAACTGCTGATGGCCGAGTGCGACGACCGGGCACGGCGACGCTCCGAACGCCGGATCAAGGCCGCGTCCTTTCCCCGGGACAAGTCGCTGAGGGCCTTCGACTTCGATGCCAACCCCAGTATCGACCCGGCCACGGTCAACACACTGGCCACCTGCGACTGGGTCAAGAAGGGCGAGCCGCTCTGCCTGATCGGCGACTCCGGCACCGGCAAGTCCCACCTGCTGATCGCGCTGGGGACCGAGGCCGCCATGCTCGGCTACCGCGTCCGCTACGTGCTGGCCGCGAAGCTGGTCAACGAACTGGTCGAGGCCCCCGACGAGAAGCAGTTGTCGAAGACCACCGCCCGCTACGGGCGCGTCGATCTTCTCTGTATTGACGAGCTCGGTTACATGGAACTCGACCGGCGCGGATCCGAGTTGCTGTTCCAGGTGCTGACGGAGCGGGAAGAGAAGAACAGCGTCGCGATTGCTTCCAACGAGTCGTTTTCCGGGTGGACGAAGACGTTCACGGATCCGCGGCTCTGCGCGGCCATCGTCGACCGGCTGACCTTCAACGGCGCGATCATCCAGACTGGCACCGAGTCCCACCGGCTCGCCCACACGAAGGCGGTGGCCGAGTGCGCCGAAGCCAGCTGACCGGCCGCCACGCGGGAGACCCTCCCGACAGCGGCCCGCTCAGCCTTCTCGCTATGGGCTGACAAGTTGTGCGGGATCTCTCCGGAGACGGCCTGTCGGGCAGGCCTGGGTGGGTCCGCCCGACAGTGTGCAGTGTGTGACACCCTGCCCGAGCTTTCGGGTGAGGGTGGTGCCTGTGGTGTGGCTAGGCGGCCGGCTTACGGATGCTCAGCGATGGTGGGGCTCGCCGGTCAGTCGATGCCGTCGATGATGCGGAAGTCGCGCTCGACGCCGTCAGGGAGGGCCACCAGCGCCTTCTGGTATGCCTCGCTCTCGTATGCCGCGACGGCCTGTTCAAAGCTGTCGAACTCGATCAGAACGACGCGTTGCGTGATTCCGGCCTCGTGGGCGACGACTCGACCGCCACGGGACGGGATCCGGGACAGGGTGCGCCCGCCCCCAGCCTGGACAGCCGGACCGGCCAGCTTGTCGTAGGCAGTCAGCCTCTCCGGGTCGGAAATGGCGGGGTAGACACTGACCCAGTAGCCCTTAGCCATGGAAACCTCCTGTGTTCGGCCGGACACGTCCGACTTCGAATTGACACTCAGATCGATCGATCCCGGCGACAGGTACTGCGGTCAGTTGAATCGCCATATGCGCAGGTTAGGGCTTGATGTGCGGTCGAGGGAAAGACCGGTACGGGATAGACTCAGAACGGATCGTTATCAATCGGCAGGGAGGCCACGTGGCGCCGGATACGGTGAGCCTGAGGTACTTCCTGGTGCTGGCGCAGGAGTTGAACTTCACCCGCGCGGCCGCACAGATCGGTATCGCACAGCCCGCACTCAGCGCCCGGATGCGCCGATTGGAGGCGGAACTCGGTACGGCCCTGCTGGTCCGCAACACGCGTAGCGTCGTATTGACCACGGCCGGTGCGGCTTTGGCGGAGTCCGCGCCGCCCGCGCTGGCGGCGCTGGACCGGGCATGGGACACCGCCCGGAGCGCGGCGGCCGGTGAACTGGGCACGCTGCGCATCGGATACAGCCTCAGCACCGGGGCCGAGACGGCACCGGCCCTGGTGGACAGGCTGATTCGCGGCAACAGCGGACTCGAGGTCGGCGCGGTCCCGATGGCGACACCGGAGATCTCCCCCGCGGTCGCCGACGGCCGCATCGATGCCGGGATCACCCGCGGTGAACAGCCGGGCCGTGGCGTGCGCCGGTTCCTGCTGCGGCGTGCGCGCATCGGGGTCCAGCTGGCGCAGCACCATCCGCTGGCCGAACACCCGGAGATCGAGATCGCCGACGCGGCCGCGTATCCGCTGCGACTCCCGGACCGTGCGGCCAACCCGGTGATCCACGATCAGCTATCCGCACTGTTCCGAGACACCCGACCACACCCCCGATTCCACACGCCCGCAGTCTCCTTCGACATGTCTCAGCGCGACCTGCGCGACGGGGTCACCCTCGCCCCGGCCGGAGAAGCCGCGGTCACGGCGCAACCGGCCGGTCTCACCTGGCGACCGCTGCGGGGCGCGCCCAGCCTGACGATCCACCTGGTCCTCCCACGCGAGCAGTCGCCGCTACACCGCCGCATCCGTGCCGTCGCCAAGACCCTGGCGCACGAGCTGCACTGGCTGCCGGACTGACGCGCCAGAGGTCAAGCGAGACGGACGCCTGCGGTGGCGAGGCCGAAGACCTTGCGCCCGGCGGACTTCGCGGTGATGGCGACGGCGGTCTTGCTGAATGTCCGAATCAAGCACGGAACCACTCCCTACTACCGGGGACTTGGCGAACTCATCAACCAGGTTGTCGCCGCTGAACGTCAGACGGGCGTGGGGCAGGCCAGGAGGTGAGGGGTAGCGGGCCGCGGTCGATGACGGTGCGGATGCAGAAGGTGCTGCGGGCGTCGCGGACAGGGCCGATGGACAGGATCTGGTCGGTGAGCACTCTCTCGAAGGTGCGCAGGTCCGGTACGGCGAGTTCGACGAGGAAGTCGGCGTCGCCGGGGCCCCGTGGCAGGCGACCACGTGGTCGATCGCCTTGAGTGCCTCTTCGACCACTTGGGAGGTGGTGCGGGAGTGCTCGACCTTGAGGGAGAGGAACACCGTCAGCCCGAGGCCGAGGCGCTCGCGGTCCAGGTCGGCCCGGTAGCCGGCCAGGACCCCATCCTCCTCCAGCGCCTTGGTGCGGCGCAGGCAGGACGAGGGTGACAGTCGTACGGCCTCGGCGAGTTCGACGTTGGGGGTGCGGCCGTGGCGCTGGAGGTGGTCCAGGATCGCCCGGTCGATGCGGTCGTACAGGGGGCGTGGCATGAAATGCAGCGTCATGGCTGAATCAGCGCACAATCCTGCGTTGCAGGGCCGCCCGGGCGCTGTATGCGCTATCGCGTGCCGCACTCGGCGGCGCATCCTGGTCACGTGTTCCGGCCGTTATGCCGGACCGCGCTTTCACACCCCTCTCACGCACACCGGACTGCCTCACGCACTACTCCCCCCTGGAACCCGACCGCGCCACGATGGACGAAATGGGCCGTCTGGTCCTGGACCGTGTCGTCGACCGCACAGAGAAGCTCGCGGACCGCCCAGCCACCAGCCCCCTGTCCCCGCAGGCCGAGGCCGACCTGGTCAAGTCCTTCCTGGCTCCTCCGCCCGACCGGGGCGGCGACCTGAAGGCCCTGCTCGCGCGCCTGGACGAGGCCGCCGACTGCGCTCTGGAGACGGCCGGGCCGGGCCACCTGGCCTACATCCCGGGCAGCGGTCTGTACTCGGCCGCGCTCGCCGAGTTCTACAACCGTGCCGTCAACCGCTACGGCGGCCTGGCCTCGGTGGCCCCGGCCCTCGCCGCGCTGGAGGAGAGCGTGATCCGCTGGATGGCCCGCGATGTGTGCGGCCTCCCGGACAGCAGCGGCGGCCTGCTAACGAGCGGCGGCTCGATGGCCACATTCTCCGCGACGGTCGCCGCCCGGCACGAGCGGCTCGGCGACGATCTGACCGGCGGCACCGTCTACACCACCGCCTTCGCCCACCACTCCGTCGCCAAGGCCGCCCGCCTCGCCGGCATCCGCGCGGCTCACATACGCACCGTGCCGCACACCCCCGACCTGCGGATGGACCCCCACGCCGCCGCCGCGATGATCCGCGCCGACCGGGACGCCGGGCTGCGGCCGTTCCTGCTGGTGGCCACCGCCGGCACCACCGACACCGGCACCGTCGACCCGCTGCCTCAACTGGCCGGCCTGGCCCGCCGAGAGGACGTGTGGTTCCACATCGACGCGGCCTACGGCGGCTTCTTCCGGCTCACCGCACGCGGCGCGGAACGCCTCACCGGTATCGAGGAGGCCGACTCGATCACCCTGGACCCGCACAAAACCCTGTTCATGCCGTTCGGCACCGGCGCCCTGGTCGTCCGCGACCTCGCCGCCCTGCACGCCGCGCACGACGGCACCGGCAGCTACCTCCAGGACATGGGGGCGGCGGGGAGCGTCCCGGACTCCGGCCGGCTCGGGCCCGAGCTGACCCACGAGATCCGTGGTCTGCGGGCCTGGCTTCCCCTGCAGCTGCACGGGGTGGACGCCTTCCGCGAGGCTCTGGACGAGAAGCTCGACCTGGCCGAACACGTCCACGAGACACTGTCCGGCGTCGCGGAGCTTGAGGTCCCGCAGCGCCCGGACCTGTCCACCGTGATCTTCCGCGTCCGTCCCGCTGACACCGGCCACGCCTCCGCCCAGTTGGCGGACGAAGCAAGCCGCCGTCTGCTGGAGCGGATCAACGGCCACCGGCGCATCGTGCTCTCCAGCACGGTGGTCGACGGCCGCTACACCCTGCGCGTGTGCGTGGTCTCCCACCGCACCCACCACGACCGCATCGCCGAGGCGCTGCGGATCATCACTGCCGAGGCCAAGCACCGCACCACCGCGTAGCCGGCGACGGCCCTGGACCCGGGTGGTGTCCACCTGAGAGACGCCTCCGTCGAATCACGAACGCAAGGAGGACTTCATGACTTTCCATCCCGCATCCCTTCCCGAATCCCTTCCCGCCAGGGGAACAGCCATCGTGACCGGTGCCTTCTCGGGCATCGGTGCGGCCTACGCACGTCGGCTCGCTGCGGATGGTCACGGTCTGGTGCTGGTGGCGCGCCGCGCAGAGCGTCTCCGCGCACTTGCCGCGGAGCTGGCCGGGCAGCACGACGTACGAGTGGAAACCGTCGTCGCGGACCTGGGCGATGCCGGTGACCTGGACCGGGTTGCCCGGCGAACCGCCGAGGACGACGTCGAGCTGCTGGTGAACAAGGCGGGCATCAACGGCTACGGCCCCTTCGCCGAGACCGATGCAGCACTGCTGGAGAAGGTGATCGCCGTGAACGTGGTGGCGCTCACCCGGCTCGCTCGTGGTGGATAGCGGCCGCGTGCGAGGATGCTGCTGTGCTGGATGAGATCGACGCGGTGGACTGGGACTCCATACCGGGCCATCCCGACTGGTATGAACCGGATCGTGCCGCCGGTGGTCTACGTGCCCTGTCCGAGGCAGCGAACCTGGTACAGGCGGCGGAGGCCGGCTCGCAGCTCGGCGGCGGTGGAATTGTTCATGGCCACAGCGCCGCGGTGTTCCCAGCGGCTGTGGTTGCGACTCCGCTTCTTCTGGACATCGCCCAGCGGGGTCACCCGGCGGCACAGGACACTGCGTTGGGGCTGCTTGATGAGGCTTTGTCATGCTATCCGCATGTCGGATACACGCGGGTGGCGGCTTCTGGCAGCACTGCGGCTCCCATCTGCTGTGCCATCGCCCACTATCTGCAAGATCGTGCCGATTTCCTTGTCGGGTTGGGCAAGAGGGGAAGGTCATTGCTGGCCGACGCGGCCGCGCACTGGCGGTTCGAGATCCGCGAGTGCGTCGCCGGCAGCGGCGACACGGCGGCCTTCGGCATCTTGGCCGGCTGTCTCCCCGACGGCGTGCACGCGGCGGAAATGCATCTCGCTGGAGCCATCACCGTGCTGAGCGGGCTCACCCTCGAGTACCCGCCCGCGGAGGGCTCTCTCGACGCATGCCTGCGGGTCTTCGCCCGGCATCCGGGCGAACTACCGCCAGGTGCCGTGCTGTTTGCGGCCGAGTGCGGGGATCGCGTGCACTGACTGGCTCCGATGCCTCAAGGACCTTCTGCAGCAGGAACCGGCTGCCGTCGTGACGCCGCAAGACGCCTCCAACAGATCAGGGCGCATCCGAGGGCGAGGAACGCTTCGTGGATGTCGTCGCGGATCTCCCAGCGGATCCGCAGTCGGCGGAACCAGTGCAGGTGGGCGAAGGAGCGCTCGACGACCCAGCGTTGAGTGCGCAGCCCGGAGCCATGCTCGGTGCCGCGTCGAGCGATCACGGGCTTCACACCGAGGTCCCAGACAAGGCGGCGGTATTCAGCAGCGGCTCGATCACCGCCCACAACTCGTCATCCACTTCCCACGGCTTCGGCCGAGCCATCCCACACCCCCGGATCAACGGTCCCGGAGTGATCCAACCATCTCGAAGATCATTTTGTTATGAGTTCTAAGGCTGGGGCGCTGAGCCGAAGGCGCCAACACTGCGATCCCAGCGCATCCGTGCCCAGCGCACCAACGCCCCGCCGGTCGGCGAGCACACCGAACGCCCGCGCGGCTTCACCCTCTCGCTCGCGCGCATCGGGTCTTGAACGACCGCTGCCCGCCACAGAGGAGAGAGCTGCTGTGGTCACGGGCACTCGAAGGGACAACGAGCTCCGTGAGCGAGAAAAAGGGACGTCCGCACGGCAACGGCCACACAGGAAGGACAAGTCAGAGAAAGGCCGGCCGATCCAAGCGCGCTTCGTGCAAGCTCGTGCGGATGTAACGCCGCTACCACGCGTGGCGTGCCCCGTTCCCGCTGTGGGCGCGGATGGTGTGCGACATCCTGTTCTGGGCCATCACCGCCGCCGCGGCCTACGTCGCAATCGGCAGCCTGTGCGGAGCAATCCTCATCGTCGACGAGCTAGCCGCGCGCACCCCGCCCAGCGGGCTGCGTGCACCGGTCGGGAAGCCCGGCCAGCCCTCTCCCCTCCTCAACCGCGCCATGTACGGCGCCTTTGTTGGGACCTCTTAAGAGGTGTGCGGCCGGCGCTTCAGTGCTCGAAGACCGCCGTCGCCACCGGCACTGCCAGCAGCAGGCTGAGTCCGACCAGGGGAAGGCGGTCCAGCCACAGGATGGCGGCGAATTCGCGCAGTGTCGCGGCCAGCCAGTAGGCGGGGGAGGTCGGCGCGCCCACGACGTGCACGAGCACGCCGACGCGGCGGGCCAGCAGGGTCGTGCGGTAGACGTGGAAGCCGCTGGTGACCACCGTGACACGGTGGCCGGCAGTGGTGCCGTCCACGAGGGCCGCGCTGAAGCGGAGGTTCTGCCCGGTGTTGACGGAGCGGTCTTCCCGCACGATCCGGTCGGCGGGCACTCCGCGTCCGCGCAGATAGTCGGCCATCGCGTCCGCCTCGGAGCGGACCTCGTCGTGGCCTTGGCCGCCCGAGACGACGAACACCACACGAGGCGTGTCCGGTGCGCGGGCGGCGTCGATCGCGAGGGCGCGCTCCAGCCTGCCGGTCAGCAGCGGGCCGGGCCGGTCGCCGTTGAGCCCGGCGCCCAGGACGACGACATGGGTGGTTTCCGGCAGGGGGGTGCTACGGCCCCGGACGAACACGTAGCCGGCGAAGACGAGGAAGAGCAGAGTGAGGTATCCCGCGGCCGCGTTCACCGCGACCACGAGGGCACCGAACGCCTCGCCGCCGACCGCGTGGAAGACCGCGTTGAGGCCGAGCACCGCCAGCGCCGCGCAGCCGGCGGCCCCGGTCGCCAGCAGGGCTGCCTGCGGTCCGTAGCGCCGGACCAGGAGGACACCGTCGGCCAGCAGCAGCAGGCCCAGCGCGAGCGCCAGGAGCAGGGCGGCGACGGCGAGGACGGTGGCGATGGTCGGGGGGGCTGCCGCACTGCGAGCGGCCACGCCGAGTCCGGCAGAGGTCACCGCGAGGCAGAACAGGACGGCGGTGGAGAACCGGTGCGGTGCCAGCAGGGCGTTGACGACGCCGCCCGCGGCGAACACGACCGCGGCGAGGTACTCCGGGTACTCCGGCATGTGCCGCACCGCTCCGCTCTCCCGCCCACCGGGCAGCTGCCCGTACCCGCCCGCCTCTCGCCGCTGCGGGTTCCCGGACCCGCTACGGACGGCTGCCGGCCATCCTCCCAGACCTGCTGTGGTGCGCCGAACACGGGCGGACGGTGGTGCACGTTCCGCGGGACCTGCATGTCCTGCCGGTGGTGCTGCCCGCCAGCCGCGCAAGGACACACAGATGGACGGTGTGCCCTAGCCCAGTGCAAATGCAGCACGTACGGAAGCGCGACGGCGGATCGCTCCTTCGGGCGACGCTGCACGATGGCCATCATCTGTAACGCGATCCGGTAGCCGGTGCCCTCATGTTCGACCGCCCCCACCCGGACGAGCATCCTGAGGACGCGATAGGCCGTCGACTTCGGCAGACCGGCTTCTCCACTGCCGCCAAGTCGTCAGCCTCGGCAGGGCCCCGGGTGCCGCGACGTGCGCGGCACCCGGGCGACCAGATCATTGCCGCCGTTGGAACTCAGACAGCCGACAGTCCGTGGCCTACTCAGGTTTCCGCTACGTGATCAGGCACACAGACCGTTGCAGTCGTACGCCCAGAACGTCCCGCAGTCCGAGGGAACTATGGTGCAGCCCCCTCGTCGGCAAGAGCCGCTGCAGTAGTCGCTCTCCGTCGCGCACGAGCAGTAGGCCAGTGGTCCGAGCCCGGCGTCCGCAGGTCCGAGCCGGGCGAGCAGGTCGGCAGCTCCCTCGCGGCCGAACTCACGCTTCGCCACGTCCTCCAGACGCCGTACCTTCTGGGAGACGTCCTCCTCGGACAGAAACACCTTGGGCGCCAGTTCGCGAGCCTGGTCGATGACCTGCGTCTGAGGGGCCGACAGGTCGGGATGTGCCGCGCGGTAGTGCTCGAGGTGGTCCAGCCAGAGTTGCGTTCGGTCCTGCGGTGGCAGCGCACTCAGAATCGCCTTGCGGTACGGCTCCGAGTGTTTGGCTATCTCCGTATAGGTGCGCGGCAGGTTGCCTTTGTTGGCCTCGACCCATGCCCGCGCCTGGGTCTGGCCCGATTGTGCGAAGGCAGGCGTCTTGCCCGTCACCGTCAGGGCGGCCGCCGCAGCGATCCCGCCGCACAGTTGCAAGAACCGCTTGCGACCGATCGACATGCTGTCGGATTGCGACGAGCCGTGCTTGGCCTCGTAGCGCAAACGGCCCAGAGCGCGCAGGACCCGGACTGTCGCGCCTGGCCCGAGCCGCCTTACCAGCGGAACCGTCATGGCGGGTCCCGTCCACGCGCGGACGGCAGGTCCGTCGACGCGGAGTAATGTCGGGGTCCACTCCGGGTCGAGGCCCATACTCCGGCGCCGCCACCCCTGCACGTCGGGGTCGGTCAGCGGAAGCACCTTCAGCTTGCCGTCGCTCGCCTCGGCCACGGCCGAGGAGATCGCCGTACACGTGCCGCAGGTGGCGTCGAACGCCATAACCCACTGCTTCTGCTCCTTTGCAGGTGTCACTGATATTCCGCCTTTCGGATGCTCGGACTACTCCGGTCGATGAATGACGAGAGCATGCCAACCGGACGGCAGGGGCCTCCGTGCTGAACTCCGTCACCAGCATTCCCACCCCCGCAGCCGGCTTTCTCGCGGCTTCGAACGTGGCACGGGGAAACGTACGCAGTCCAGCAGCACGTCGGCCATATGTGCCGCCACGCGCCTCCTCGCAGGCAACGAAGTCTCAAGATCGAGAAGCATCGGGGACCAGAAACACGCACACGCCGCGCTGCACCGGCGGCGCCGGCCGAACTGATCGGTCATGGTGGTGAGCGGCTCCGACCGGACGCCGGCCCGGAAGATGACGCCTCGGCGCCGGTGGACGGCGTTCTCCGCTGGGCGGGGTCCGTACCGGACGCAGACGGCGCGGCCCCCCTCTGCGTCGGAACGGGGCACAACCGGCAACGGGTGCCACGCTGTCCTGCAGATCGTAAGACTCTCCACGCCGGCGCCGGGTTGAACGGCGCGGCCTGCGCCTGTGGCACGTCTGGATCGTCCTCCCCCTGGCCTTCGTCACCGCGATCGCCATCGCCGCCGGCGTGTTCTTCACCGGGTGGGACCTACCTACTCGGCGCCCGGGAACTCAAGCCCGAACCCCGCATCGACTCCAAGACACTCTTCGACCTGGTCAAGCTCTCCTTCGGCGTGGTCGCCGGAGCCGGCGCCCTGGTCGCCCTGGTCGTGGCCTACCGGCGCCAGCGGGTCGAGGAGGACGGCGCCCTGCGCGAGGCGACCCGCCTGCACACCGAGCGCTTCACCACTGCCGTCTCCCAACTCGGCGACGACTCCGCCGCAGTCCGCCTCGGCGGAGTGCACGCCCTGGCCGGACTCGCCGACGACGCACCCAACCGCGAACTCCGCCAGACCTGCATCGACGTCGTGTGCGCCTACCTCCGGCTCATCCGCGACAACCTCCGCCTGTCGCACCCGCATCCACGCTCCTGGCAGGGCCACGACTTCGACTTCACCAGTGTCGTGTTCGACGGCGGAGACTTCACCGCCTCAGAGTTCGCCGGCGACACGATCTCCTTCAGTGGCCAACCGACGGAATTCGCTGACCTGCTCAAACGCGCCCTCTGCGGGATGGGAGCCCCGCGAAGGACTATGGAGTTTCCCGGTGAACCGCGGCTCGTTGTCGGACCGCACCGAAGATTTCAGTCGGCAGAGCTGCGCCCCGGGCACTGAAGGTACGGCAGCCCATGACGATTTGGGCACACTGGGTGCTTCAGCGGTCGATGGCGTGGCGTTCTGCCGCTGTTGGCCGCGGAAGCCTTGGGTCACTGACCTTTTCGGCGTGATGTCGTTGGGGGCTGACGATGCGTGATCGTCGCGGTATGCCGGTTGTGTGAGACATCCGCAGGGTGGTGGGCTGACGCCTGAACGGCAGGGTTTCGCGAGCGGATCCGGCTGGAGGCCGCGGAGCGATTCGCTGCCGGTGCCTCCAACGCCGAGGTCGCCAAGGACTTAAGGGTGAGTGTGCGCTCGGCGCAGCGCTGGCGCCGGGCCTGGCACGACGCCGGCACCCTGCGGTCTGCCGGGCCGGTATCACGGCCCGAGCTGAGTGAGGCCCTGTTCACCGTGCTCGAGCAGGAGCTCGCCAAGGGTCCCGTCGCGCACGGATGGCCGGACCAGACGTGGACGCTGGCGCGCATCAAGACGTTGATCGGGCGCAGGTTCCACAAGAGCATGACGCTGCCGGCGACTGCGCGCCAAGGGCTGGGTCCGGGGTCAGCAGCCGCGCACGTCCTTCGTCAGCACCCCTTGCTCCGTCGCGAGCGTGTGGTCGTAGCACGCGCCGGGAGCCCGGAGCCGGTAGCGCTCGCTGGTTGTGGCCACCGCGTGCCGGTCCTCGCGAGGGACGCCGAGGGTGAAGGTGGCGTCTCCCTGGTAGATGTCGTCGATGCGGGTGGCGTCGAGGAGCGCGTGGTCGCCGACGGACATGATCACGCGGAGGCGGTTGGCGCTGTCGATGGTGGAGCGGCCGTCGAGCGTGTAGGTGCGGTTCGTGCGGGACACCTGGCCGTTGGTGGTCACGGCCTGGTGGTCGCTCCACGTACCGGTCTGGTCGTCGGTGTTCTCGTCCGGCGTCCACTGGTGGTCGATCGCGGTCGTGACGGTCCGCTCGACCGTCGTCGTGACCCGGCCGTGGGAGGTGTCCAGGTAGCCGGTGACCTTCAACCGGTCCTCGCCGTCGGTCACCAGGTGGCGCAGCGAACCGTCGGTGTAGGTGTTGCTCACCGCCGGATCCGCCTTCGTGTACGACGTCACGGCCCCCGTCACCACCGACTTGTGTGCGTCCTGCCACACCAGGATGTTCGTCGGCGCGCTCCACCCCGTCTGGCCGCTAGGCACCCCGACCACCGAAACGTCGACCTTGTGCGCTCTGCCGTCGTTGAGCAGCCCCGCGAACGGAGTCAGGTCGAACTCCAGCGGCCGTACGTCGAAGGCGTGTGGGGCGGGGATCACCGACCACAGATAAGGCGACCAGCCCCCGGTCCACACGTTCGGATACGGCGAGGCGATTCCGGCGACCTTCCCGTCGATGCTCACCTGCACCTCGCGGTACGGACCGTCGTCCCCGCCCTGGCAGGAGTACGACGCGGACGGCGTGACCACCGAGTACCAGAACTCCTCACAGCCGCCGCCGGAGCCGGTGGCGTACACCTCGGCGAGGATCCGCGTGGAGTTGCGTGGAGTGGTCAGCGAGGCGCCGGTCGTCACGCTGTCGCCGTCGCTGAGGGGGATGACCCGGTCGGGGGCGAAGGGTGTGCGGCCGGGCTCGGGGGCGTAGAAGGTGAGGGTCACCTTGACGTCGAGCACGCCGGTGTAGGTGTCGTTGACAACGTTGCCTATGAGCATGTCGACCGACTGTGCGCTGCTCAGCGTCTTCTCGTACTCGGTCACGTCCTTCTCGACGGACCAGTTGATCCCGTCCTGCGAGGGCTCGGGCGTCGATGTACGGAAGACCTGTACACCTCCGATGTCCAGATAACCGAGCCGGTCGTATTGCCGTCCCTTCACACTCCCGTCCATCCGCAGGACGACCTTGGACCAGCGGCCGGGGGTGCCGCAGCCGGTGGGCGGCGTGTAGGTGCCGGTGTAGGGGGTGAAGTCCTTGAACTGCGCCTGGGCGATCGTGACCGAACACGACTTGGTGTGCGGCGTCGAGATGGCCGGGGCGGCGGCCACCGGGTCGTGGTAGTCGGTCCCGAACTCCGCCGGCACCGTGTCGGCGGAAGCTGTGCCCAGGGACAGACTGAGAGCGGCAAGCGCGCCGGCCAGCACGGCGGCCGTCCTTCCCGGACGGATCAGGGATCTCATGGGTGCCGAAGGTCTCGTGAGTGTCATAGGGCGCAGTGAACAAGCGCGTCCCGGCCCCGGCCAAGGGGAGGTGGAAGGTATTGACCAATTCCAGACCGTTCACCGACCGAGCGGGAATGCGCCCGTAATCCAGCCGCCGGGGAAGCCCGGCTCGCGAGGCCACCCCATGGTGCACTGGACGTGCAACCATTGCGCTGCGTGGTGAGTCCCCCTCCCGCCGCACTCAGATCATCGCGGGCTGCCACAGGCCACGCGCTCCGCAGGAGCGTCGTGTTCACGCGCACCGACCGTCGCCCGGCTCTCGCCACGGCCATGGCTGTCGCCCCGACCGGTGGACTGTTGACCAGGACAGCGGTCGCGTCGGCCGGCCGGTACGCCGTGGACGCCGGCGACCTTCACGGTGAGGGTGCTGTTCGCGCCGAGCCGCCCGGCGGGGGCACCCGTGCCCCTGGCCGCCGGTGCACACCTTGGTCACGACCAGGTTGGAAACGGTCTGCCCGGCGCAGTAGTTGAGGTTGGACGTGCTGGGGCGGCTGCCGCAGTGGTCTTGCCGTCGCCCCGGTAACTGCGGGAGGCATGGTGAACGGTGCGGCCAGGAATATAGAGAATCCCCTGGCCGCGACCGGTGAGCAATGCGATCAACAACGCGGCTCCGCCCGCGTTCAGGTCGACTGCCCAGTTCACCGGGTCACCCTCAGCCAGTGCGAGGACATCGCCCATCAGCTCCAGCAGTTCAGCCTCATTGTTCGGTACTCGGCGCGAGAGCACCGTCGCCCCCTCCGTGTCGATCACCGTGCAGTGATGCGCGGCCTTGCCGGCATCCGTCCCCGCCCAGAGCTCGGGCACCCGAGCCTCCCTCGTCGATCGGTTGACTGGCCCTGCAGACGACCACGCCGACGTGTCCTTACGAAGCGATCTGTTCGCTCATCCCAATGAGTGGCCGTGTCGTCGCGGGGCACTGGGCGGCCTATCAGCCAAAGCCACACGTACGGCATGAGCGCTTTCAGCCACACCCAGGGCCCCTGGGCTCCCGATCGCACGAAGGACCGGAATCAACCCTTCAACAAGGTAAGGAGCGGTTTGGTTGGCCACTGAGCGTCGCAATTTGGCCAGCTGAGCGTGCGGCGGAGGATGCTGATCAGATCGACGTGATCGGCGCCGTTCCAGGTCGCGAGAGGCATTCAGGGCCCCTTGTCTGGGCTATTCGGGGCAGGCCGGGACGAGGGGCGCTTTCCCCGTCATCATGGCCCGGCGGCAGTGGGGCAGTCCTGTTCTGGGCGACCGGCACCGGTCGCCTCGACCGCAGGGTACGGCATGAATGACACGGATGTTCCGGCGGTCCTGCGCGACGAGTGCCGCGTCGACGAAGGCATGCACGAGCGCGGTCACCTCGGACGCTATGACGTCCTTCGTCCAGTTGCTGACCCCGTGCCAGCTGCGAGCATCATCTGGATGAGGGGGACATCGGTCACCTCGATGTCGTCGCGGAGAATGCCGACCTACTCCCGGCGCCACCGGCGCGGGGTCACCGGCACACGAGGACGTCGTTGAGCACGGCATCGCGTGACGAACATCCGCCCCCTGCTGAGGCTCTCTGAGAGGTCGTTTCACTTGGTGAGGCGGCGGTGACAGATGAGGGCTGCTGCTATGCCGACGAAGGCCAGGAAGTGTTCTGCCTTGCGCTCGTATCGACGTTGGAGCCGACGGCAGCCGGCGAGCCAGGACACGGTCCGTTCGACGACCCATCGGTGGCGGCCGAGCCGCTCGGAGGACTCGATTCCTTTGCGGGCGATGCCGTGGCGGATGCCGCGTTTACGGAGCCAACGACGCGATTGCGGTTACGCGGGCCCAGACCGTGCGGACCGGACCTGGGACTGCCATCATGGGCGGTGACAGCGGTTGGTCGTTGTCCACCGAGGTCCATTGCGAAGGGTGACGGCATGTCCGATCAGTCCGTTCATCCAAAAAGCGATCGATTCCTTTGCGGGCGATGCCGTGGCGGATGCCGCGCTTGCGGAGCCATCGACGCAGGTGGTCGTAGTCGTAGCCCTTGTCTGCGTGAAGCTTGGCGGGGCGCCGTCGACGAGGTCCTCGCCGGGAACGGATCGGCGGAATCCCACTCACGAGTGGTTCAAGACCGAGGCTGTCGTGCATGTTCGCGCCGGAGATGCCCAGTGACAGAGGCAGTCCGTAGCCGACGATCTGGTCGTCGAAGTTGCGGATGACCCAGTCGGCGGCGCCCATGGCCAGGGCTGCTTCCTTGTCGGTCCGCAGCTCGGCGACCTGCTGCTCCAGTGCCGGCAGGTAGGAAGGGTCGGGGCGGCAGAAGCCGCAGCCGGCGCACTGGAAGCGGATACGGCAGTGCTGCCCGCCGGCCTTGACGTTGCTGGGTTCGCTGCACCCGCCGTAGGGGACCGCGACGGTCTGGCCCTCGTAGGCCAGTGCGTCGCTGTAGCCGCGGGGGTTACCGTGCCGGTCGATGGTCAGCCGGGCGACGGTCTCCACGGCTTTGCGCTTCCGCTCCAGGGAGACCTTGTAGTAGCCCATGGTGGTGTCGGTTTCGCGATGGTCCATCAGCTCGCGCCGGTGGCCCACCGGAACGCCGGCGTAGGCGTGGCGCAACCCGTACAGAACGATCTCCGAGCGGTCGTACGGCACGGGGCTGCCCTGGTCGTCGAGCCCTTCGCCGAGCAGGACGGGGATGCTGTCCAGCCAGGTCCGGAAAATCTTTGCGGAGAAGTGGTGCGCGGACATGTGGCCGCGGCCGGTGCGGTTCTGGCCCGGGGCGGGAAAGAGCCATTCCTGTGCGAGGGCGCGCACCGGAAGGCCCGACAGTTCCTTCTCCCATGCCTCGATGTTGCGTGCGGTCTCCTCGGTGATGGGAAGCCGGCGCCCGTAGCGGCGGCGTTGGAGGTTGTCGTAGCCGACGGTGGGCTTGCCGTCGCGCTGCACACAGCCGCGTCGGAGGCGGGCGGCTTCTTCCGGACGGCGGCCGGTATCGCGCACGATCCGGTTGGTGCGGGGCCGTCCTCGTCGCCGGGGAGCGCGCAGGCGTGCCATGACGTCGGTGAAGGTCGGTGCATCGCCGGCCTGTCCTGCGGTGAGGACGAATGCCAGGGGTCGGCAGTTGCCGTCGGCCGCGAGGTGGATCTTCGTGGTCAGTCCGCCGCGGGACCGGCCGATGGCGTGGTCGGCCGGTTCGCCGACTGGAGCCCCCTTTTTTGCGGGCCCCGGCCGCGTGCTGGTGAGCTCGCACGCTCGTGGAGTCCACGGACACAGCCCAGGTCAGGTCCTCATCGGCGTCGGCCTGGGCCATCAACGCGGTGAAAACCCGCTCCCAAGTGCCATCGACGGCCCACATCCGCAACCGGTTATAAACGCCTCGCCAGTTGCCGTACTTCTCCGGCAGATGGACCCACTGCGTCCCAGTCTGGAACTTGAAGGCGATCGCGTCGATCACCTCACGATGATCCCGCCAGCGACCACCCCGCCTCGGCGTCCGGTCCGGGAGTAACGGCTCGATCCGCGCCCACTGCGCATCGGTTGACGGCACACCCGCACCAACGACCGACTGATCCGAACGGAACAGCCTAGTAGTGCTTCGTTAGGTTCTGGGCTGTCTGTGGCTGCTCCGAGGGCTGGGTAGGCGCCGTCCGCAGGTGGTGCAGGTACCGGTCCAGCACCTCAGCAGGTCCTGAAGGACGTCGAGGACTTGGTAGAGGGTCAGGCCGGTGTGCGGACTTTTGGGTCGAGGCGCCTGAGGGTGAGGAAGGCCTGGGCGGCGGTGACGAGGGTGACGTGGTGGTGCCAGCCGCGCCAGGTGCGGCCCTCGAAGTGGTCCAGGCCCAGGCCGTGCTTGAGTTCGCGGTAGTCGTGCTCGATCCGCCAGCGCATCTTGGCCCACCGCACCAGGTCAGCGGCCGGTGTGGTGGCGGGCAGGTTCGATATCCAGTAGTCCGTCGGAGCGTCCTGGCCGTGTGGCCATTCGACGAGGAGTGTCTGGACGGGCAGGACGCCGTCCCACCGGTTGCGGCCGCCGCCCGCCTCCTGGGCTGCGGCCAGGGACTGCTTGCCCGCGGGCCGCACTGTCAGCACCGCGAACCGTGAGGTCATCGCGCCTTTACTGCCCTGCCTCCAGGTCACCTCGGTGAACCGCACCCCACCGCGAGCCGCCTCCGCCGCGAGGACGCAGACGGCTCGCGGTGGGGTGCGGTAGCGGGCAAGAGTGGGCGGTCCGAGCCCGCCATACGCAGGCTGGTGCGGCTCAACATCCTCCGGGTGGGCGACTTCCTTCCCGTTCAGGGCCAGGACATAGGACAGCCCTCGCTCCTGGAGACCGATCCGGAACGGGGTGCTGACGCCGTAGCCGGCGTCGGCGACCACGACCGGCGCCTTCAACTGCCACTGGGCGAGTGCGTCCAGCAGACCGAGCGCGAGACGCCACTTCTCCCGGTGCGCCACGTCGTCGGGGACTCCTGCCCTGCGGCATCGGTCCGGCTCGTCCGTCCACTCACGCGGCAGATACAACTGCCACTGCAGTGGGCACGAGGCAGTGTCGGTGGCGGCATGGACACTGACCGCGACCTGGCAGTTCGCCCGCTTGCCGACCGCTCCGCAATACTGACGGGCCACCCCGACCGACGCCTTGCCGCACTTGGGGAACGACACATCGTCGATCACCCACACCTCGGGCGTGATCGCCTCGGACAGCCGCTCCGCGATCCGCTGCCTGACCGGCAGCGGATCCCACGGCGACTGATTCACGAACTGCTGCAGGGCCTGCATGTTCCCGTCCGGCAGACGCTCGGCCATCGGCTGGATCGACTTGCGCCGACCATCGAGCATCAGGCCCCGCAGATAACACTCGCCCCACCGCCGCTGATCCCGCCGCGGAAACGACCCGAACACATCGGCAACGAACTCCGCCAACTCGCCCCGGAGTCGCTCCACTTCCCCCGACCTCACTCCGGGAAGCTGCCCACGATCAGCCTAGATCACTCAACGTAACGAAGTACTACTAGGTCCTTCATCGTCCGCGCGGGCTCGGGGTACTGCATTTTCGGTGGCCGGCCGGTGCCCGCATAGGTGAGCTGGACGGGCCGAGCTTCGGCCGGGTGGGCGGTGTGCCGGCCCGAGACGCCTACCGCGTAGGGCAGTTCTCGTTCCTCCAGGCCGAGGCGGAAGGCGGCGGCATCGCCGTAGCCGGCGTCCGCGACCACCAGGGGGACGTCGATGCCCCACGCGAGGGTCTCGTCGATCATGTCCAGGGCCAGCTGCCACTTCTCCACACGGCCCACGTGGTCGGGAATGCCGCAGCGGGTGCGGCGGGCGACCTTGACCGCATCGGCCTGTGGCGAGGCAGGATCCCAGGAGGCGGGCAGGAACAGCCGCCAGTCGACCGCGGCCGAGGGACGGTCGGTGGCCAGATGCCCGGAGACGCCCACCTGGCAGTTGGTGACCTTGCCCGCGGTGCCGGTGTACTGCCTCGCCACGCACGCCGAGGCGTCCCCGTCCTTGAGGAAGCCAACGAGCAAACAGACACGCCACTCACGAGGGAAGCACACCAAGCCCTACTAGAACCGCGACCGGCCGATCCGTGGTTCCGGCGCCCCGCCGATCCGTCGATCCGTCAGGTCGCACGGCGGACCGAAATGGATAGGATAGAAAACGTCTGGCCAATCGGCCTACCAGGACCGGATTGCAGAGGTTTCCCGAGGAGACTGCCATGCCTCAGGCCCTCGCAGAATCTCCAAACTCTCCGCGGCTCAGCGCGTTCTCCCGACTGGACGACCTGCTGGCACAGGCCGACGACGCCGTAACCACCGGCCGGGGCGCGCACGGCCCGCTCAGCCGCCCCCCACCACGGCCCTCCTGGGAACAGGTCTGTGCCAGCCACGGCGCGTGGGCGTGGCTGCGAACCCGGTACGGGCTGTCGGACATCGAGCTCGACCTGGTTCTGCTGGCACTGGCGCCGGAGGCAAACCTCCGCTACGGGCGTCTCTACGGATGCCTCCAGGACGACCCGGCCCGCGGGCGGCCGCTGGTCGGCCTGGCGATGGACCTGCTGGCCGCCACGCCCGAGGAGCGGCTCGCGGTCCGCAGTGCGTTCGGCCCCCAGGCGCCCCTGACCCGGCACCGGATCCTAGCGCTCGTCCCCGATCCCGGAGTGGCGGCGCCCCCGCTGCTCGCGCACGCGATGGTGCTCGACGACCAGATCGTCGACGTCCTGCTGGAACAGCCCGGACTGGACTGGCGGCTCGCCTCCTGCTGTCGGCTGGAGATCCCCGGCCCGGAGATCACCCGTCCCGAGGTCCCCGGCCAGGCGGACCAAGCGGAGGATGCCGTCGGCCGGGAGACCCTGGCCGGGTCGGTTTACGCCGCCCCGGCCGCACCGCCCTCATGGGCCGGTCCGTACGGCGGTCCCGTCCGGTGGTACGCCCAGGGTCCCGAGGAAGCCGACCGGGACGGTCCTGCCCGTGAACTCGCGGCGCGAGACGGTCGGCCGCTGCTCACCGTGGAGACCCGCTGCCTGCCCGACGACGCCCAGGGCGCGGCGAGCATGCTCGCGCTCGCCTTCCGGGAGGCGTTCCTGCTGGGCGCAGTGCTCTGCGTCGACGACCTCGAGGGGCTGGACCGCCTCGGCGGTGAGCGTCTCCCGCGGGAACGCACCCTGGAGGGCCTGCTGGCCGGGCACAACGGAGACGTCGTGATCACCGGGACCCGGGACTGGCAGCCGGGAGGCCGCTACGTGCTCGGTGTGCTGCCGGTGCCGGTCGCCGTTTGCGACATCGCCGAGCGCCGCGCGCTCTGGGAGAAGGAACTCACCGCCCACGGTGCCGACACCGGCCCGGCCGACCTGCGCGACCTGGCCGCCCGTTTCAGACTCGGCCCGCGCCGTATCGCGGACGCCGCGCTGACCGCCTGCGCCACGGCCCGCAGGCGGGCCGCCGCGGACGCGGGACAGTGGGTGCCGCCCCGGCTGACGAGGCCGACGCGGGCCGAACTGTTCGCCTCGGCCCGGGGCCAGAGCGGGCACGCGCTCGCCGCCCTGGCGCACCGTGTCGAGGCCGTCCACGGCTGGGACGACCTGGTGCTGCCCGGCGACGTGGCGGCCCAGCTCGCCGAACTCCGTGCCCGCCTCGCACACCA
The DNA here is from genome assembly GCF_022807935.1 of Streptomyces sp. HP-A2021. Classification (NCBI taxonomy): domain Bacteria; kingdom Bacillati; phylum Actinomycetota; class Actinomycetes; order Kitasatosporales; family Streptomycetaceae; genus Streptomyces; species Streptomyces sp. HP-A2021. The sequence continues at coordinate 9,527,699 of NZ_CP094344.1, read as the reverse complement.
CCATCAGGTGATGGACGCCTGGGGGTTCGAGCGGAGGGTGGCACGCGGCAGCGGAGTGGGCGCCCTGTTCAGCGGCCCGCCGGGCACGGGCAAGACGATGGCGGCGGAAGTGATCGCCTGTGAGCTCGGCCTCGACCTCTTCCGGATCGACCTGGCCACCGTGGTGAGCAAGTACGTCGGGGAGACCGAGAAGAATCTGGAACGCATCTTCGCCGCCGCTGCGGACACCGACGCCATCCTCCTGTTCGATGAGGCGGACGCCCTGTTCGGCAGGCGCGCCGAGGTCCGGGACGCCCAGGACCGCTTCGCCAACATGGAGATCGCCTACCTCCTGCAGCGGATGGAGCGCCACGACGGCCTCGTCGTGCTGACCACCAACGTGCGCCGGAACCTCGATGAGGCGTTCACCCGGCGCCTGCAGTTCGTCGTCGAGTTCCCGTTTCCCGGCGTGGTGGAACGGGAGCGGATCTGGCGGGCGTGCTTCCCGCCCCGGGCGCCGCGCGACCCCGCCCTGGACCTCGGCCGGCTCGCCCGCGACTTCCGGCTGACCGGGGGCAGCATCCGTGACGCGGTGCTGCACGCGGCGTTCCTCGCCGCGGCTGACGGTGTCTCGATCGGCATGAGCCACCTGCTCATGGCGATCGGGCGGGAGTTCCAGAAGCTGGACCAGGTCATGCCCGGCCGGCTGCCGGACGGCGGGGAGGGATGAGCCGTGTTCCACGACCTCGACGCGACGCTCAAGGCGATGCTGGGGGACGAGGCGGCGCCTGAGGTGCTCCAGGCGGCCGACGTCACTTTCCTGACCCCCGACAAGGACTTCAAGCCGGTCCAGGACACTGTCAACCTCTTCCTACACGACATCCGGGAGAACAGGACCCTCAGGGACCAGGCACCCCTCGTCAGCCGCACACCCGACGACACGTTCGTCACCCGCCGTCCGCCGGTCCGGGTGGACTGCACGTATCTGGCGACGGTCTGGTCGCACAAGACAGGAGCGATCCGGGCCGAGGACGAGCACCGCATGCTGGGCGAACTGTTCCTGTGGTTCAGCCGCTTCCCGGTGCTCGACAAGCGGTTCCTGCGCGGCAGCGTGGCGGAGCCGCCGCAGCTGCACCCGCTCCCGGCCTCCATCGGCTCACCGCCCGAGACGGCGGGCGCGGGCCCGTTCTGGACCGCCCTGGGGGTGACACCCCGCCCGGCGCTGTCACTGACCGTGACCTTGGCCATGGAGCCCGCGCAGCCCACGGAACCCGAACCGCCGGTGCGGGAGATCAGTATCCGGCCGTCCGTCGTTCATCCCGTCCTTAGGGGGCGGCTGCTCGAGGACGCCGACGGCACGCACCGTCCGGTGTCCGGGGCGAGCGTGGAGGTGGTGGAGGAGGGTCTGACGCAGGTGACCGACGCCCAGGGGGACTTCGCGTTCCAGGGGCTGGACTTCGGCGGGTACACGCTGCTGGTCCGGCCCTCCGGCCGCCCTGACCTGCGCACCGAGGTGGAGTACAGGTCCGGCGGCGACATCAACAAGATCATCCTTCCGCGGCCCTGACGGACCACGGCCAGGCAAGGAGGCATTTTCATGACCACGGCCATCGAGACGAAGGCCCCCGGCATCCATCTCCTGGAGACGAAGACGCCCGGCCCGATCGCCGGCGCCGGCACGAGCACGGCAGCGCTGATCGGGAAGGTCGAGAAAGAGGGGGTCACGCCGGACAAACCCGTTCTGGTGACGAACTGGACCCAGTACACCCAGAACTTCGGCGAGCTCCAGGGACTGAGCCTGCCCCACGCCTTGCGCGGCTTCTTCCGCAACGGCGGAAACCTTGCCTACGTCGTTCCGGTCGACGACGCGTCAGGGACGGACGGAATCACCGGCGCCCTGGACGCGCTGACCCGGGTCCCCGACGTCAGCATCGTCTGCGTGCCCGGGGTGACCGACACCGCGAAGCAGAAGGAGGTGATCGAGCACTGCGAGGTGATGGGGGACCGGTTCGCGATCCTGGACGGCCCGCGGGTGCCGGGGCCCACCGACGAGCCCACCGATGAGCCGACCCCGCCCTCGAACCCCCTCGAGGCGGTGAAGGCGCAACAACCCGCACTGACGACCGAACGCGGGTTCGGCGCCCTCTACTGGCCGTGGATCGTCACCGACGACCCCGAGGCGGCAGCCGGGGAAGCGGCCACCCTGCCGGTCGCCCCCTCGGGCCACATCGCCGGTGTGATGGCCCGCAGCGACAACGAGCGCGGAGTTCACAAGGCGCCCGCCAACGAGGTCGTACGGGGCGCGCTCGCCCTGCAGTACAACCTCAACGACAAGGAACAGAGCGTCCTGAATAATCTCGGCATCAACGCGCTGCGGACCTTCCCCGGCGGTCCGCCCGTGGTGTGGGGAGCTCGCACGCTGACCACGCAGACCCCCTGGCGCTACGTCAACGTGCGCAGACTCGTCGCATACATCTCGGACTCCCTGCTGCAGGGCCTGCACTGGGCCGTCTTCGAACCGAACAACACCGCGCTGTGGAAGGCCCTGGAGCGCACCGTCATCGAGTTCCTGACGCGGGTGTGGCAGGCCGGCGCGCTGTTCGGGCGTACAGCTGCGGAGGCCTTCTACGTCAAGATCGACGACGAGCTCAACCCCGAACCGGTGCGAGCACTCGGCCAGGTGTTCATCGAGATCGGCCTGGCACCTACCCGGCCCGCCGAGCACGTGGTCGTCCGGCTGGGCCTGTGGTCCGGCGGCGGCAGCGCCCAAGAAGCATAGACGAGGAGGACGGATCATGCCCCAGACAGGCCAGCGGGTTGATCCCTTCCGCAACTTCAACTTCCTGGTGGAACTGGACGGGATCGCTCAGGCCAGCTTCACCGAGTGCAGCGGCCTGGGATCGACTACGGAGATCATCGAAAACCGCGAGGGCGGCGACAACACGACCGTGCGCAAGCTGCCCGGCAGGACCAGCTATACCGACATCACCCTGAAGTGGGGTGTCACGGAGTCGCGGGAACTGTGGTCCTGGCGGCAGCAGGTGATAGACGGGAACGTGGCCAGGAAGAACGGCTCCATCGTCGTGTTCGACCTGAGCAACCACACCGAGGTGGCGCGCTGGAACTTCGTCAGCGCCTGGCCCGCCAAGTGGGAGGGCGCCTCGTTCAACGCCAAGGGTACGGACGTCGCCGTCGACACCCTCGTCCTGGCCCACGAGGGCCTCACGCGGGCGTGACAGGCCATGCTGGTCACGGAAGTCGACTTCGAACTCCCGAAAGGCTACGTGGACGACGCCGGCAACCTGCACCGTGACGGCGTCATGCGGCTGGCGACGGCGGCCGACGAGATCTACCCCCTGCGGGACCCGCGGGTACGAGACTGGCCCGCGTACCTGATTGTCGTCCTCCTCTCCCGCGTGGTGACGAGGCTTGGCCGGGTTCCCGAGATCACGCCTGCCGTGATCGAGGGCCTGTACTCGGAGGACCTGGCACACCTCCAGGGCCTCTACAACCGGATCAACGGCCTCGCACCCGCCACCTTCCTGGTCACCTGCCCGCACTGCGGCCAGGAACACGAGACGGAGCTGTCATGGCCGGGGGGGTGAGGGGCTACCCCGTGGAACGGGTTCGCCAGGAGGTGGCCTTTCTCGGACGGCACGTCCACTGGACCCTGACCGACGCGCTCGCCCTCGACCACGCCGAACGGCGGGAGTGGATCCGCGAGATCGCCGCCGCACGGGAACGGGAAGGAGAAGGAGCGCCATGACGCAGGACGGCACACCGCCACCCACCCTGGGCGAGCGCCTCGAGGCCGAGGGACGGCTCCTCGCCGCCCGCCTGCAGGCGCACCTGCCGTGGGCGGGCCCCCTGCACCTGCTGATGGACCGTACGGCCGCACTGGCGGCGGGAGCCGACCGCTTCGAGCGGATCGACGTCCCTTCCGACCGTCCGTGGCCGGCCGCCCCTGCACCGGCTGCCCCGTCCGACCCGCGCCGGCCCGTCCCCGGCTCCGGCGCGGGGGGCGCCCCGGAGCCGGTCCGGGTGGGAGGCGCGCGCCGCCCGCCCGAACCGACGGAGCCGCCGCGGCCCCCGGCCCCACCGCCCGGCGCGCAACCGCCCGAGGAGACGGGGGACCCCCTGCCCGCCCCCACCAGGTCGAGGCTGCGGGCGGCCGTCGGCCCCGCAGCCGACGCGCTGCGGGCGCACCACGGCGCCTCGGCCGACGCTCTGGCGCGCAGCCGCCGAGCGGACGCTGTGACCGTCGGGCGGGACGTGTACTTCCGCCATGGCAGGCTGCGCCCCCAGGACCCCCGCGGGTTCGGCCTGCTGGTCCATGAGGCCACGCACGTCCTCGCCGTGCTGCGCCCCGGCGCCTCCTGGCTCCGGGCCACCGGCGCCGGCGCCCGCGCCGAGGAGGCCGCAGCGCTCCGCAACGAGCAGGCCACACGCGCCGGCGCGGCCCCGCCACCACCTGCCCCGCCGGATCCCGCTCTGCCGACCGGCGGCCCCCCCGATCCGTCAGCGCCGACGTTCGCGCCCCCTGTGCCGTCGTTCGCGCCGCCGGCCGTGCCGCCGACGCCCGGCACGCGGTCCCCCACGCCGCCGGCCGTACCGCCGACGCCCGGCACGCGGTCCCCCACGCCGCCGGCCGGCCCCGCGGCCTCACCGCTGTCCCCGGCCCCCGCTCCGGCACCCTCCGCCACAATGGCGGACGCCGCGGCCGCCGCAGTCCCCGACGCACGCCCCCTGTCAGCCCCGGCGGACCGCGACACCACCCCCGCAGCCGGCCCGCCACCTCTCGACGTGGCCGCGCTGCGCCGCGACGTGATCAACGACCTGATGCGCCAACTGCGCAGCGAGTCCGAACGGGGAGGCTGACATGTCCGCCCCTGCCTTCCGCCTGCCCCCGGCACCTGGCCCGGCACGGGTCAGCGCCGCCCTCGCCAAGGCCGAGATCATTGACACGGCCTCCGGAGAGAGCACCACGGTGATGTTCAACCCCGAGGAACTCAAACTCGACCAGGGCAACACCTTCGCCGAGATTGGCATACCCGGGCTCAACACACCTCCCCTGCAGTACGTCCGCGGCCGCGCCCGCACCCTGAGCATGGACCTCTTCTTCGACACCTACGAGGCCGGCACCGACGTCCGCGCCCACACGGGCGCCATCGTGCGGCTGCTGGACAAGCAGCCCGGCACCCACGCACCGCCGGTCCTGCTCTTCTCACTGGGCGGCTTCCAGTTCCGCTGCGTCCTGGTCGACGCCAACCAGCGCTTCACCATGTTCCTCCGCAACGGCACCCCGGTACGCGCCGCCCTCTCCGTACGCCTCCAGGAGTACACACCGGTCGAGGTCGAGGTGCGCCGCGGCGTGTTCCTCGCCTCACCGACCGCGTCGGCCCTCGCCAACCGGGCCCTGGCGGCCGCCGGGGCAGCGCCGGAGAACACCCGGACCGCCCATGTCACGGTGGAGGGCGACACCCTCAGCGGCCTCGCCGCGAGCTACCTCGGCGACCCGGCCCGGTGGCGGGAGATCGCTGACGCCAACCGCGTCGCCGACCCGCTCACCCTCACCCCGGGCACCCGCCTGGTCATCCCCCCGCGCCACCCGGCCGCCGCTCCCGCACCGGGGCGGCAGGAAGGAACCCGGTGATGACCAGCACATCCTTCTACGCGCCCCGCTTCGACATCCGTGTCGCCGGACTCACCATGGCCGCCGACCTGGCCGGCCAGGTCCTGTCGCTCACCGTGGAAACCAGCCTGGACATCGCCGGCACCTTCAGCCTCGTCCTGCGCAACCCCGACAACACCCTGCTCGACTCGCCCCTGCTGGACCCCGGCAAGAGCGTGGAGATCCACCTCGGCTACGGCGACGACCTCCGGCCCGTCTTCCTCGGAGAGATCACCGCGATCGAACCGTCGTTCCCGCGGAACGGCCCGCCGACCGTGCAGGTGTCCGGCTACGACCGGTCCTACCGCCTGCGCAGCGGCCAGCCGGAACCCACCGAGTACACCTTCATGAACGACAGCCTGGTGGCCGCGCTCATCGCCGTGGAGAACGGCCTCGTCCCCGTCGTGGATCCCACTCCCGGGCTCAAGGAGAAAATCGTCCAGGTCGAGAACGACATGGCGTTCCTCAAGGAACGCGCACGCCGCTACCACTTCGATGTCTACGTCGAATGGGACAGGCTGCACTTCCAGTTCCCCCGCCCGCAGACCGCCGCCCACGTCCTCGAACGGGGCCGCAACCTGTCGAGCTTCTCCCCACGCATCACCGCCTCCGCGGCCGCCGGACTGCAGGCCGTACGCGGCTACAACCAGGAACTCGCCCAGACCATCCACGGCCTCACCCTCGCAGCCGACCTCGACGCCGACCAGCTCACCGAGCGGCTCGGCTCCTCCGCGGCCGACCTGCTGACCCACCTGGTACGCAAAGGGATCCGCAGGCACGTCCTGGACAACCCCCTGGACGCCAAGGTCCTTGCCGAATCACTCCTCGCCGAACTGCTGGAAGGCATGTACGAGGGCAGCGGCTCGTGCGTCGGCGTCCCCGGACTGGCGGCCGGCCAGTACGTCGAAATTCGCGGGGTCGGAAAACGCTTCAGCGGCACCTACCGGTTGCGCAAGGTCACCCACCGCCTCGACGACAGCGGCTTCATGACGGAGTTCTCGATCAGCCAGGGTGGTCACTCCAGCCTGCTCGGCGCGCTCCGCAAGCAGATCACCGAGAAACCGCCCCCCAACCGCACCGAACCCTTCTACGGCGTGGTCGTCGCGGTCGTCGAGGACAACCACGAGGTGGCGGCCGTACCGCCCACCGTGCCCATCGGCCGCGTCAAGGTGTCGTACCCCGGCCTGTCCAACCGCCTCACCAGCGGCTGGGCGCCCTGTGCCCGCCCGATGGCCGGAGACGGCACCGGCTTCTTCAGCCTCCCCGAGGTGGGGGAACAGGTGCTGGTGGCCTTCGAACACGGCGACCTGAGCAAGCCGTACGTCCTCGGCAGCCTGTGGAACGCCCGGCAGCGTCCCCCGGTCACCAACACCGACGGCACCAACAGCACCCGCGTCATCAAAAGCCGTGCCGGCCACCGCATCACCTTCGACGACACCAGGGCGGGCGGCGAACTCGTCATCCAGGATGGCGGCCGCGGCAGCACCATCACCCTCGACGCCACCAGCGGCGCGGTGACCATCGACGCCGCGGGCGACTTGGACATCTCGGCGGGCGGCACCATCACCCTGGCAGCGGCCGGAGGAGCCACGCGGATCACCATGAACGACATTGAGGTCAACGTCGAGTGAGGAGGACAGTCATGGGATTGGTACTCACCACCGCGTCCACCGTGACCTGCGGACACACTCCGCCACAGTCGGTGGTGCCGCCACCGCCGGGGGTACCTGGACTGATCAAGGCGTCCAGCAGCAAGAAGCTGAAGGTCAAGGACAATTCCGTCCTCGTGAGGGCGAGCCTCCAGGGACTCACCGTCCAGAACTGCCCCCTCGATCCGTCGGTGAGCTGCAAGCAGACCGTCACGCTCGTCACCGGTGAATCACTGAAGCTCAAGGTCGGCGGGGATCCCGTCCTGCTCGACGACATTCTCTCCCTCACCACTTCCCCGACCCTCGTGCCGCTTCCCTTGAAGCCGGAGACCGGCCACACCGTCCTCTCCGTCGCCCGGTGACCGGAGGCACTGATGGAATCCGAATTCCACGGCCGGGGCCTCGCCCACCCCGTCCGGTGGGGCAACGCCGGACTCGCCGAATCCGCGGGCCGTCGCAAGATCCAGGAGTCGATACGGATCATCCTGGGGACGCAGCACGGCGAGCGCCTGATGCGCCCCGACTACGGCTGCAACCTCAAACGCCTGATGTTCGCCCCCAACAACGAGTCGACCGCCAGCCTCGCCCGGTACTACGTCGAGGAAGGGCTGAGCCGGTGGGAGCCCCGTATCGAACTCCTCGACGTCACCGTCCACAACGACACCGGCAGCTCGGCCCTGCTGATCGACATCCGCTACCGCTTGCGCGCCACCGGCGCCGCCGACCGGTTCGTCCACTTTTTCCCGCTGGAGCAGTCGCCATGACCCCGGAATCGAACCGCGGACGTATCCTGCCCCCGGACCTTGACGACCGGACCTGGGCGGACCTCGCCGCCGAGATGCGCGCCCTCAGAACCACCTACGCACCGCAATGGACGGACGACAGTCCGAGCGACATCGGCATCACCCTCATCGAACTGTTCGCCTGGCTCGGCGAGGGCGTCATTTACCGGTTGAACCAGGTCCCCGAGAAGAACTACCTGGCCTTTCTCGACCTGATGGGCATCACTCGGGACCCCGCCGCCCCCGCCGCCACCCACCTCACGTTCGGCACCAAGGGCCCGCCCCTCGCCCTGCCGACAGGCAGCCAGGCACACACCCTCCCCGAGGAAGGGCAGGCACCTGTCGTCTTCGAGACCGACGAAGCCGTCACCGTACTGCCCGTCAACCTCACCACCGCCGTCCTGCTCACCCCGGACCCGGACGACAGCAGCTTCCTCGTCCACCAGGACGTGACCGCCCGCCTGACCGGCGCCGCGACCACCCACCGGCCCCTCCCCGTACGGGCCGGCACGACGACGCACGTCTGCCTCGGCTTCGACGAGGCGACCACCGAGGACATCGAACTCCGTCCCCGGCTGTTCCGCCCTGCCCCGCAGACCTCGCCCCAAACCCCACCGCAGCCTCCATCGGTGACCGTCACCTGGGCGGCCTCTGCCCCCGACGCACAGCCGCCCGACTGGCCGGCCACCGGCCCGACCGGCACCGGAAAGGACCTGCACGACACACGCGTACGCCTGCCCACACCGCAGGACTGGGCCGCACAGAACCCCAGGCAGGACTGGGAGAACCTGGTCTCCCCCGAAGGCAGCGCCGTCTTCGGAGAACCACGCTTCTGGATCGGCCTTCGCCTCACCAACGAAACCGACACCGACCTCGAGATAGGCCTGGACCGCGTCCTCTTCAACGCCGCCCCCGCCCACACAGCGCTCACCGTCCGCGCCGGGGAGACGCTCGGCGAGAGCGACGGAACCCCCTTCCAGGTGTTCCGGCTGCGCCACAGCCCCCTCTACCGCAGGCCCGACCCCGAGGCGCCGTACGCCGACCTCGAGGTCCAGGTCGGCCAGGGCACACCCCCCGTCTGGGAGACCTGGCAGCTCGTGCCGGAGCTCCTACCCGGCCCCCACCGGTCCTACCGGCTCAACCCGGTGACGGGGGAGATCGGTTTCGGAAGCCACGACGACCGCAACAACGAGGGCCACGGCAGCATCCCGCCGCCGGGCAGCCTGATCCGCGCCAGGATCTACCGGCACGTCGTGTCCGGCACGGCTGGCAATGTCTCCGCCGGCCGGATCGTCGTCACTAGCACCAGGCCGGACGGCACCGTCCCCACCGGCCTCACCGTCACCAACGCCCGCGCGGCCGTCGGCGGGAGGGACGAGGAACCGGTCGAGGAGACCCTCCGGCGAGCCCCCGAGGCACTGAAGATCCAAGACCGCGCCCTCACCGCCGACGACTACGCACACCTCGCCCGCCAGGCCAGCAGCGACGTCCGGATCAGCAAGTGCCTACCCCCGCACCCGCCCCACGGCGACCCTTGGACCTTCGGCGGGATCGACCGGGCCCCCGGCAACGTCACCGTGATCGTCGTCCCCGACCAGGGTCCTGACGTGCCCAGACCCGAGCCACCCCCCGAACTGCTCCACACCGTCAGGGAATACCTTGACCCGCGCCGGGACCTCACCGTCCGGCTGTTCGTTCACGGCCCGCGCTACCTGCCGATCAAAACCGACCTGTCCGTCGTGGTGTGGAACGACGCCGTCAACGCCGGCGTCGACCTGGAGCAGGTGAAGACCGAGGTGGAGAACAGAATCGCGGACTTCTTCCACCCGACCCGCGGCGGCCCGACCGGCCGTGGCTGGGAGGTCGGCCAGCAGGTCTTCAGCTCCGACCTCTTCCGGGCGGTCATGCCCACGGAGGACGTGGGCTACATCGAGACGATCAGCATCGAACCCGCCATGGCCGAACCCGAGGACCGCCCGCCCCTCGGGACGGACCCCGGGGCCTCCGTCCAGGTCGCCGACTTCGAACTCGTCTGCGCCGGCCCGGCCGAGGTGGACGTCCGCAGGTCCGCCTGACGGCGGCGAGGAGGACAGACCATGCCCCACAGCCGATATCTGCGCCACCTTCCCCCGGAGCTGTGGGAGGACTCCCCCGAGGAACCGGAACTCTCGCTTAACAGCATGCTCCTCGTCTTCGAGGAGATACTCACGGGTGTCGCGGACCCCGTCCCGGTCGTCCACGAGAATCACACCCGGGCAGGGGACGAGAGCCACCCCCACCGCCCGATCGCAGAACAGATTGCCCGCCTGGACCAGCTCTACGACCCGTGGGCCGCGCCCCCCGAGTTCCTCCCCTGGCTGGCCTCCTGGGTCTCCCTCCGCTTCCCCGAACTCCAGGGACGCCAACTGTGGGACGAGTACCAGCGACGCAAGGCGATCGCCGTGATCAGCCGCATCCACCGGGCCCGCGGACTGCGCGCCGGACTCAACGGCATCCTGGACCTGCACTCCGTGGGGAAGGTACGCCCGCGGGCGGCGGTTGACGACGGCTCCAGCCTGTTCACCACGCGCCTCACGGAGGGCGCACCCGCGCCGGTCCATGCCCTGCCCACGTTCCGCCCCCTGCTGGAGGGCCTGACGGAAGACACGCCTGCCGCAGTGACCCGTGAGGGGCTGCTGCGCCCCTGGTGCGTCGCCCACGGATCCGACGGCAGCCTGTTCGTGGGCGACCGGGGACTGCCCGAGGAGGTGTCCCTGCCGCACCGGCGCAGGGTGTGGCGCCTGGACACCACCGGACAGCCGGACCTGGCCGGCAGCCCGCCCGTGCCACGGCCGCTGATCCCGGACCAGACCCTGGGGCCGGTCGTCGCCGTCGCCGTACGCCCCGCTCTGACCGGCATGCCGGAGACACTGTTCGTCCTGGACCGCGGCGGGACCGTCCTGTCCGTACCCGACCTCGACGCCGCCTCCGCTACGGAGGTCGCCCGGCTCTCCTCGTCCGGCCCGGTCTTCCCGCTGGCCATGGCCGTCGACCACGCGGGCGACCTGCTGGTGCTGGACCGGAGGCTGATGCCGGGCGAGGAGCCCACACCGCGCGTGTTCATCGTCCGCCCCCAGTCCGCGCAGGTGACGGTCAAGGAACTCGACGCGACGGCAGTCAGGGAGCCCCTGTCCCTGTTCGTCGACCACGACGACACCCTCGTCGTCGGCGACGGCGGCGACCAACAGGCGGAGGCACGGGGCGCCGGCGGAGGCAACCTCGTGCGGATCGTGCGCGGCGCCCCGGACTGGACCCACACACCTCTTCTCCCGCCGGACAACGGCTTGGTCGCGCCGACCGCGACGGTCCGCACCCGTCCGGACGGCCTGTACGTGTTGGACGCCGGTCTCCGGCCGTTCTGGCCCGAGAGCACGGGGGATCCGTTCATTCTATTTGACGCGGTACCCGCGTGCGTCCACCGGGTGACGGGCGCGCCGGGGCCGACGGCGGCCGTGGTTCGGGTCACCGAACCGGGACAGTTCGTCAGTCCCACCGGGATGACGGCGGCAGGCCGCCATGTGGTCGTCTGTGACCCGGGCCAGAACTCCAGGAACGACACCCTCGACGACTACCGGGCCCGGCTGGCGCCCTACGAGATCAACGTGGCCGTCCACTTCTGCGCCGAGGACCTCTCCCAGGACCCGGAGCAGCGACGACGGGAGGTTACCGGGGCGCTGGGCGACATCCGGTCCATCGTCGCGCGATACAAGCCAGGTCACTGCCGGTTCAGTGCGGTGACGACCTTCTGACCGAGAGGAGCGCTGATCGCCATGGTGAGGCGCACCGAGTACTTCAACTTCGACACCGCGAACGCGCGGAGCGGGGACACGGCCCGCTCCGAGAGTTTGATGGACCGGGAGAACCACGACCGCAGGCTCGACGAGGCGCGGGGAGCCGCCCTGCACACCTGGGGCGTGGCGGACGGCCTGGAGGTGAGCGCGGTGCCCGGGCAGCCCGGGATGACGGTCCGGCCCGGGACCGCGCTCGACGCGGCGGGGCGGACCTTGTTCCTCGAGGCCGGTGGGACTGCCGTCGTCAAGCAGGACCTCGATCCCCAGCAGATGCTGAACGTCCCCACCGTGGAGGTCACCGCCGACGGGGCGCGCCTGCCGACCTCGGGTGTCCAGCCGAGCACCCGGCTGCTGACCCTGACCTGGCGGGAGACGGTTGGAGAAAACCGCCTGCTCCGGTTCCACGCCCCGTGGCTGCGGCTGGTGCCGAAGGACGGGTTCGAGGACACGGGCGGGCAGGTGGTGCTCGCCGAGGTGACCCTCGGCGAGGCCGGTGCCGTCACGGCTCTGTCGCCGGGTCCGCGCCGTGCGGTGGGCGTTCCTGTGGAGCGGGTAGAGCTGCGGCACCCACGGGTCACTGCGGAAACCGGCACGAGCGTCGGCCAGAGGGAGGGGGCCGAGCTGCGGTCCCGCGCCGACGGCGGCCTGGACCTCACCGTGCCTACCGCCGAAGGTGCCCGGCGCATCGCGTTCTCGACCCTCGGGACCGACGGACGGGTGGGGATCGGTACATCGTCCCCAGGCGCCGCACTGGAGATCGACACGCGTACGTCGAACGCATCGGGGCTGCGGATCACGGCACCCTCGGCTGAGCAGGCGAAGATCGAGCTCGCGAACGACGACGTCGGCCCCGGGTACGCGCTCTCCGCCGGTGATGACGGGAAATGGCGTCTGCGCGCTGTGGAGACCGGGACGGATCTGCTGGTGGTGGATCCAGACGGCGGGGCGGCGGTGCCGGGGAACCTGGAGGTGGGCGCGTTGCTGCAGGTCGGCGGCGGGCTGAAGTTCGCTGAGGACGCGCGAATTGAGGGCTCCATGAGTGTGGCCGGTGAGGTGAGCGTCAGTGACGCGGTGCAGACCCAAGTCCTGTCCGTGGGCAGTGACTCGTCTTTTGACGCTTCGCTGGAGATCGCCGGCGGGCTGGCCGTGGCCGGCGGGCTGGACGTCGATGCCGACGTGAATGTCACGGGCGACACGAGTGTGGCCGGCAGGCTGGGTGTCGCCTTGGACGGCTCTCCTGAGGCTGGTGTGCATGTGGACGGGGTGGGGTTCCATGCGGGGGGCGGCGGGGGCGGGTATTCCTTCGCGGACCGTGCCCGCGGAGATTTCGTCGAGCGGCCCTCGGCGGGGGAGCGCTGGGTCTGGTACGCCTTCGACGGGAAGGCCCGGTTGTGGTCGGGTCTGGACCTGGTGACGTCGGGCATGGGGTCTGGTGACGCGCTGGACGTGCGGCGCCGGATGCGAGTCCGGCAGGGTGACATGCCGCCCGACCATTCGGCCGGGATCTGGTTTCATCAGACGGCTCCCGACAGTGACCAGGCGTTCGTCGGAATGGAGACGGACACCAGCGTGGGGTTCTGGGGCAACACCAATGCGGGCTGGGGCCTGGTGATGGACACGGGCTCGGGGCATGTCTCGTGCCGTGACGGGTTGTCCGTCGCGGGGGAGGCGGCTCTGGGCTCGCACTTCGGCCGGCGTGACGGGAAGGCCACGCTGCACCTGTTCGGTTCGATAGTCCGGGACATCGAACCGGGCATTCTGAGTCTGCAGAGCGGTGGCGATGTCGTCTCAATGAACGGTGAGAACGACCGGGTCGGCGTCGGGACGATCAATCCTTCGTTCAAGCTGGATGTCAGGGGTGACATGCGGACCACCGGCGTCATCGTGAAGCCGGCCGGATCGTTCCGGATCGACCATCCGTTGGATCCGGCGAACAAGTACTTGTCCCACTCCTTCGTGGAGTCCCCGGAGATGACCAACGTGTACTGCGGTGTGGTCGAGACCGATGAGGACGGCAGGGCGAGTGTAGAGCTGCCGGACTGGTTCGAGGCGTTGAACCGGGATTTCCGCTATCAGCTCACGCCGGTGGGGATACTGGCCCAGGCGGCGGTGGAGAGTGAGATCAAGGAGAACCGGTTCACGGTATGCACGGATCAGCCGGGTGTGCGGGTGAGCTGGCAGGTGACGGGGGTGCGGCACGACGCCTTCGCCGAGGCGCACCGTATCGCCGTGGAGGAGGACAAGCCGCCGGCGGAGCGTGGTTGTTTCCAGAACCCGGTGGAGCACGGCCGGCCCAGAAGTGCTGGTCTGCCGGAGCACAGGGAAGGAGTGTGTGATGAGTGAGCAGGTGACGGCGCCCAGGCGGATGCGGGAGCGTCTTGCCGAGCTCAGGGCGGAGTACGGCAAGGGGCAGGAGCAGCTGCGTGGCCTGGTGGCACAGGAGACGGCGACGCGTGAGGCGCTGCTGCGGGTGAGCGGGGCGATCAAGGTGCTGGAGGAGATGGTGTCCCAGGAAGGGGACGGCCCGGACCGGAAGCAGGGCGAGAGTGTCGACGGTGCCTCGCCGCCGGCCCCTGCCCGCGCGGTGAACGTGCCGTAACTGCCCGTTCCGTCCGGGGCGGAGCCTCGGCAGCCCTGGCCGGGGCCTCGCGGTTCGGGCGGGCCTCGGTGAAAAGGAGGCAGGTGAGACCCCGACGGGGAGGGGCCTGTATGGGAACCGTGAAGGGTCCGGTACGGTCCGACATGGTCTGGCACGGACCACGACGGGACCTGAGGCTGACAGCAGGGCAAAGGTCAGGCGGACGCTTTCTGCCTGAATCTTTGAGGAAGGCGCCGCAAGGTGCCTCCGGGCGGTTCCAGTTGGTCACAACCCCCCGCAAGGCGCACCATGAAAGGGACGGGCAGGCAAGGCGTTCGGCCCCGACGCCGGCAGCCACGCCTACCCTGGTGGCGCAGTCTTCCTTCACGAAGGCCACGCGGCACAACACACGAGGAGCGCCGAGGCGGACCCGCGGAACCAGGAGCCGAACGGCGATCGGCACCACCCCCACCGGCCCGGCCCGGTGCTGCCGCCCACCGCCTCTGTCGGCACCGGACGCACCAGGCATGACCGGGCGGCCGATGTCCTCCCCCACCACGACGTACGCCCCGTCCCGGGACGACGCCGCCGAAGGACCGTGAACCGCCATGGGCGTTAGGGACGAAACCCGCCAGGAACAACAGCGACAGGCGGCCGCCGCCAGCCGTTACGAGGAGACCAGCGAACGGCGCCGACAGACACGCCAGCAGCTCAAGGCCGTGGTCCCCTTCCCCGACTCGCCCGAAGCACTCGCCACCCGCGCAGCCCGCCTGCTTGAGCGGCAGGCCGTACCCGCCGCCATGGTTGGGGAAGCCGTCCAATTCAAACCCCTGGACGCACCCGCCGCCTTCGAACGGATCCTCGGCGTCTCCAAGGAACTGCACGCATGGAACTTCCTGCCTCGCCGCGCCCGCAGCGTCGCCCGGATCTCCGCCTGCGAGTGCGGCCGCGAACTCCCCGTCGGAACCGGCTTCCTCGTCTCCCCCAGCCTGCTGATGACCAACCACCACGTCCTGCCCGACGCGGACACCGCACTCACGTGCTTCCTCGAATTCGACGCCCAGGTCACCGTCGACAACACCCCCCAACTGCCCATCCGGCTCGGCTTCGCGCCCGACACGCTGTTCCTGGCCGACAAACGCCTCGACTTCGCCCCCGTCATGGTCGCCCCCGGCCCGGAGGGCACCCCACCAGGACAGACGTTCGACTGGCACCGGCTCAGCGCCCACCTTGACAAACCTGTCATCGACGAACCCGTCAACGTCATCGGCCACCCTATGGGACGCCTCAAGGAGATCGCCGTACGGGACAACGCCCTCGAAGCACGCCTCGACGACTTCGCCCGCTACCGGACCGATACCAAACCCGGCAACTCCGGAGCCCCCGTCTTCAGCGACCAGAGGGAGGTCGTGGCGCTCCACCACAGCGGCGTGCCGAAGACCGATGAGCAGGGCCGCGTCCTGCGCCGCGACGGACAGGTATGGCAGCCTTTCGACTGCCAGGACGCCGCCAACTGGACGTCCAACGAGGGAGTGCGCATCAGCTCGATACTGCGGCACCTCGCCTCCCTGCCCGTCACCCCCGCACAACGGGCACTGCTCGCCGAGATGAGCCCTGAATCGGGACTGGACACCACCACCGCCACCACCGGCACCGGCAACCCGCCGCCCACGGCCTCCCCGACGGCCACGGACACCGGCGGACCGGCTCCCGTCCCGGCACCGGATCCTGTCCCCGCACGGGCCACCACCGAGGCGGCACCCGCCTGCACGGGCCTGCGGGCCCGCGACGGCGCGTTCGGCGGCTGCCAGCACCTCCTCTTCCTGCAGGGCCGCTCCCAGCCGGGGAAGGACCCGGAACTTCTGCGCCGCGACTGGGCGGCCGAACTCAACCAGGACCTGCTCTGGGCCGGACAGCCCCCCGTCGACCCCACCGACATCTGGTTCCCGTTCTACGGCAACCGGCTGATGGACACCCCGGCAGAACACGTTGCGATCCCCATGGCCGCCCCACTCGACACCGATGACCCCGTCACCCCGGCCACCGCCGTTCCCACCGCCCCCACCCCCCGGGCCCTCTACGAAGAACTCCTCACCGAGGCAGCCACGACTTGGCACATACCGCCCCCTCACACAGCAGGGCCCCGCGCGGATCGGCCTGGACCCGGCCATCGGAGCCCTGAGGCGGCACTTGGGCTGGCTGGCCGCCAGGAGCGACCTCGAGACCTGAACCATCTCCCTCATCTTCCGCGAGTTGTCCACCTACCTCGACGACCGCCGCGTCCGCGACGAGGTCCTGAGCTGCGTGCTCGAAACCGTTCCTGGCACCGGCGAGATCGTCCTTCCTGGTCAGCCACAGCCTGGGCACGATCGTCGGCATGGACCTCCTCACTCGACTGCCGCCTGGTGTCGAGGCCGTCCTCCTACCCACCGCGGGCAGCCCGCTCGGCATGGACAGCCGTACAGTCGGCTGCTCTGCGGCGGACCGCGGGACCCGGAGAAGGTGACGGACTGGCTCAACGTGTGGTGCCCGACCGACGCGGTGGCCATCGGATGCCCGCTGACCGACGACTGGGGATTCGGGCCGACGGTCGCACTCACCGACCTGGCCGTCCTCAACGCCCGCGAACCGTCCCACACCATCGCCGAGCACCTCGTCCACGTCCACGCGGCCCGCTCCATCGGCAGCCGCCTCGCCTCCTGAGCACCGACGATCCCGGAACCAGAAAGCCGCCGTGATGAACACTTTCCTTCGCACGCACCGTGAAGAGCGCCCCGGCCAAGCCCTGCAGACCGCGCAACCCCCGCGCACCCAGGTCGTCACCGGGCGTGGCAGCCCCGTCGAGCAGGCGGCCGACATGCTCGCCGACCGCGCCCTGGCCGTCGCCGACCGGCTCGGCGCAGCAGGCTGGAGGCAACCGGCCGAGCGCTCCGCCCGACACCCTGAGGAACGCCCCTCCTCCGCAGCCGGAGTCGTGCCGGAAAGCCCCGGGCGGCCCCTGCCCGCACCCATACGCGTGGAGATGGAATCGGCCTTCGGCCACGACTTCCGCGGCGTACGCCTGCACAGCGGACAGGAGGCCGCCCGGATGGCGCGGGCCCTGGGTGCGCGCGCCTACACCTACGGGCGGGACGTCGTCGTCGGCCGAGGGGAACCCGTGCACGGCCCGGCCGGCCGGCAGTTGCTGGCTCACGAGCTCGCCCATGTCGTGCAGCACGACGCCTCCGGCCATTCCGTCGTCGCACGCCAGGAGAAGCCCGGGCCAGACGGCCGGACCGACTCCGGGATCCGCAGCGAGCTCGAACGGCTGACCGGCAAAAGCTTCGCTGAACTCGTCCTCCGTCTCGGCCGCGGTCCCATCGTCATCACACCCCGCGAGCTGGAGGCGGAGCTCGTGAGAAACGGCACGCTGCGGCGCCCCGAAATGGACACGTCAGAGCCTGTCGTCATCGACGAGGTGCTCGTCCCCGATCCCTACAGGGACGCCTTCGTCACCGAGGGCCGGGTCGGCCGTGCGTCCCAGGTGGACCGGGCGAAGAAAGCCGGCCAACAGGCCGTGAGAGACGCTTTCCTCTCCGGAATGGCCGGAGGGCTGTCCGGCACCCGGACGGGCGCGGCCTCCCAAGGCCTCGTGAAATCGGCTCCCGTGACCCGCCGCTACGAGCCCCGGCCGCCCACCACGTACACCACGAAACCAGGAACACCAGGTCCGAGGACCCCGCTGCCCGCGGCGACCGGGACCCCTCCGGCCAAGGCCACCGGCGCCCCCGGGTCCGGATCCGGGAGCGGTGGGCCCGCACCGCCGCGGCAGCTCACCGACGACGAGAAGTGGCAGCAGGCACAGGACGCCCTCCGGAAACAGCAAGCAGCAGCAACCGCGACTCCGAGAAACACGCTGGCGGAGCTGTATCCCACACCCGAGGCGGCGATCGGCCAGGTCGAAGGGCGGGCCCAAGTGGTCGGCAAGGTGGAGACCGAGAATCCGGCTCTGCGCGCCCAGGGGTTCACCAAGACCTGGTACGTGGTGGATAGCGCGGGCGTCCAGTGGACGGTGCACCACAACCCGCGCACCGGCCGCTTCACCGGCGCGCACCACTCCGGATCGAACTATTGAGGGTCGCCGCGAGCGGCACGGTGTTGTCACGTTGTTGGGTGCGTGACTGTCCGATGGTGCGTGCATCAGGGCGTGGTGGGCCCGCGGTCAGGACCTGCGTTCAGGCCTGGTTGGCAGCGCCGGTGACCTGACCCCAGATGGCGAGGCGAAGCGGATGGTCATCTCGGCTCGACAATCAAGGACGGTCATCAGGTGCCGGTGCGGCCGGAAGTGCGGGGAGATGCCGCTGAACGCGGACAGGAACCGCTGGGCCCCGCCGGTACTGCGGAAGCCCGTCATCGCGCGTTCCCGCTGCCGCGTGGGCTGATGAGAGTTCTCCGCCCGGTTGTTCAGGCCCTTGTGCTAGCGGTGTTCAACGGAGGGCATGACCTCGCGGTGGGCGGCGCCGTAGGAGCGGAGCCTGTCGGTGACCACCACCCGCGGGACCGTACGCGTCTTCTTCATCAGGCGGCGAAAGAAGCACCGGACCGCAGCCTTGTCCCGGCGGCTCTGCCCCAGGATGTCGAGCACGTTGCCCTCGGCGTCCACGGCCCGCCACAGGTACTTCAGCTCTGACTTGACAGTGGTCGCCCGCACTCGCCCTTCGCGGTCGGAAGCACTCCGAGAGCTGGTATCCCGCCGAGCGGCTGGCTGCCTACTGCTGCACGCGTCGCTCGCGAAGGCACTGACTCGGCTGCCTCCCGCTGGAGATGCGGCTCCCGGTTGCGAGCCCAGCGTGCCCCTCGAAGCGGCTCTGCACGGCACTGGCCGCTCCGTACCCCAGCGACGGCACGATGACGTCCGCTCGCGCTGTCCACCCCACGCGCGGATGGGTGAGGCCGCCCCTACGACCCATGGCCCACCGACACGATCAAGCTTCGCGGCGGGCCACGTCACGTCCCGTGCGGAGCGGGCGGGACGCCTCCCGATGACATGCCGCCTCTGCGGGACTCCGCTCAGGACACCCGGCGGTCTACGGCCGACAGCCGGTAGCCGGTCAGGCAATGCGCCACGCGACGGCGTAGGGCTGCGGGAATCGGGTGATGCGGTGGGCGCGGACTATGACCGCGATTTCTCCGGTGGGGATGTCCTCCCACTCGACCTGCTCGACGTTGTTGATGCGGTCGAACCCTGCCGACGTGCCCATGTTTCCGTGGCGCTCCCGGCCGTCGGTGGCTTGCACGACGAGGTCGAGGTCGTTCTGCAGAGCCGCGCCGGGAGGGTCCGTCCAGACCAGCGTGACCTTGAACGTCGGCTCCGGGCCACCGTCCCGCTCCGGGATCCGTATGCGCAGCAGCTTCTGTTCGCCCTGGTCCAGCGGGCCGCCCTCGTGGAAGCCCGCACGCGCGTCGTCTCCGGGGAGGACCACCGAGCGGGAGAGGTCGACGCGGCCGAAGCCGGAGTTGTTGTTGGGCGACGGGCCCGCTTCCGACGGGGAGTACTGGCCCAGGAGTTTGACCGTGCCGTTGATCAGCATGGCTTTGATGAGGGCCGCGCTCGGCCGGGGGGTGCCGTTCTTCACCAGGGTCTCGCGCAGGACCGCCACGCAACCGGCCACCAGGGGCGTGGCCATACTCGTACCGCTCAGGAAACAGAACTTCGGGTCCGCAGAGGCGCCGAAGGGGTCGCCGGGGAGACTTGATGCGGCACGCGACAGTGCGGAGAGGATCGAGGTGCCCGGGCCGACGACGTCCGGCTTGATCCGGCCTTCCCGCGTCGGTCCGCGGTTGCTGAAGGCAGCCATTCCGTCGGGGTTGTCCGCCTGCCGGTCGTCGCGGATCGGGTTGACCGGAAAGTCTCGGCTCCAGAGTTGGCCGTAGGTGGAGCGGATTCCCGGGCGGCCGCTCTCGCTGGCCCCGACGGTGATGCCATTCTTGGCCGCCCCTTCCGATCCGACGTCTCCCAGGTTGACGCGGCCGTCACGGTCCCGGTCATTGCCGTCGTTGCCCGCCGCGAAGCAGATCACGAGGTCCTGGTTGTTCCAGACCATGTCGTCGATCTCGAACGAGCTGCGGTCGTACGGCAGCCCGGGCTGCACCGAGCCCCAGGAGTTGGTGTGCACGCGGGCGCCGTCGTTGTCGTAGGGAGGCGTGAAGAGGTCGCGAAGGTCCACGGGGATTCCGCCGAGCTTCCCGCGTCGGTCCAGGAGCGACTGCAGCACCAGGGTGGCCCGGGGTGCGGTGCCCTGGACGGCTCCACCCATCGCGGCGGACGTGGCGTCACCGAGCACGGAGCCCGCGACGTGGGTGCCGTGCCCGTCGGGGTCGTCCGCCCGGGTGGGCCGGCCCAGGGCATACAGACGGGCGACCCGGCCGGTGAATGCGCTGTGCACATTCGTGGTGGAGCCCAGGTCGAAGCCAGTGTCGGCCACCGCCACGATCTGTCCCTCGCCTTGCTGCGGGGTGCCGTCCACGAGCACGTCGGCGTGCAGGATCGGCCTGGCGACGCCGTCGTACAGACTCCGCTCGGGGACTTCTTCAATCTGCCGCACCTCGTCCATGGCCGTGAGAGCCGCCAGGGACTCCTCCGGCACCTCCACACGCAGCTTGTCACGGGCCGGATACAGGTCGTCGGGACTGATCCCGGCGGCCGCCGCGATCCGCTGCCGCACCTCGTCCGAGCCCGGGTCGACATCGTCGTGGAGGACGACGTCGACCGTGCGCGTCCCCGGGACCAGGGCTTCGGTGGGTGCTCGAAGGACCGAGATATCGGGCCGCATACCTTCCCCGCGCAGCGAAGGAGCGATCTTGAAACCCTCGAGATACACATCCGCCCAGGTCACGAAGGGCAGGTCACGGACCGCGGCCAGGTCGGACGGCTGGTAGCCGCACAGATACGTGTTCACCGACACGTACTCGTGGATTACTGCGCCCAGCTGCGCCAGTTCTGCCTTCTCCTCGGGGGAGAGCACGTGGTCGGTCTGGACGAGCAGGTAGTTGGACTGGGAGGCGTCCTCGGCGATCAGGTTGGCGTCGGCCAACTCGGTTCTCTGGGCCAGCGGGTCGACCGTCACGCCGTTGATGGTGATGCGAGCCATCTGGAGCTCCGTATTCCGTAAGCGTTGTCACTCAGAAGTTGTCAGGCGATGGTGAGGTCGATGACAACGGGACAGTGGTCGGAGGCCTTGGGCTTGTCCATGCCGACGCCCGGGAACCGCGGCCCGGTGTAACGGTCGGCTCGTAGCGGCATGCCCATGCGAAGGATTTCGGGCACCGACTCAACGGATGCCTCGGCCAGGGACGCCGAGGAGAGCAGGTAGTCGAGCTGCCGGTACTCGTTGCCGCCCTTGAAGAAGTGGGTCCACTGGTCGGCCTCAGGAAGGCGGGTCACCACGTTCTCAACCTGGTCCCACTCGACGAGGCTGTCGATGCCGGAGCTGCCGTCCGGCCCGAGGTAGTCGTTGAGGTCGCCGAGGACGACGAACGGATGGTCTCCGGGAGAGGCGGATCCGAAGCGCTGGATGATGAGTTCCTTCACCTTGGCGGCTTGGCGCTGCCTCTTTCCACGGGTTTGAGGGCGGCCGCCCATCATGGACTTGAAGTGGTTGACGAAGAGCGTCACGGTCGTGCTCTTCGATTCGCTCTCCCGCACCTCGACATCGACCTCAAGACAGTCCCGCGAGAACAGCGTCGCGGTCGGACTCCCGGGGTCCATCAGGTGCTGGTGCGAGCGGATACGAGTGATGGGCAACTTGGACAGCACGGCGACGTCGATGAGGCGTGGATCGTTGCCGTCCACACCTGCGGCATAGGGGTACTCGGTGCGCCCGCCGAGGGCTTGTGCCCGGAAGTGCTTGAGGGTGTCGACGTTCTCGACCTCTTGGAAGGCGAGCACATCCGCACGGACCTCACGCACGGCTGCTCCGGTGATGGCCTTGTCGTCGACGCCCAGCTCCTCGAACTGGGTCTGATCGACGACCCAGCCGCGTGTGTTCGCGTGAGCGGGGTTGAAACCGTCTCTGAACCGCCATCTGGCGAAGAGATTTTCGACGTTGAAGGTCGCCAACCGCAATGTCGTGGACATGGGCCCTCCCACGACCGGATCGCAGCCCCGGAATCGCCGGAGCCAGTGGTGGAGGGGCAGACCCGTAAAAGGGGGCCGACAGCGTCCGAGACCTTGTGCCGCTCGCCGACCCGGTCCACGGGCAGGCCCGCGGGGACATACCAACAGTGTCCGCCTGGCCTGGCGCTGCGGCAACGCGAGGAAGTGAGGGGTACGCAGTCGGCCCACCACGTCCGGGGCGAATCGGCTAACCGCTGCGCGAGGGCGACCCCCGACCAGCCTGCGCGCCCGACTGAGTAGACGCCCTCTCCAGTACCAAGCCACGGACCGCGTCCCGCATTGCATCGGGGTCCCGATCGGCCTCGTCCATCAGGCGCTGTAGGCCGTCTGGGACCCCCTCCGGCCACTATCTCAACGACCTGCCGAACCATCCGTGAAAAGCAATTGCGGCTGCGATACTACTCGCCGTCCTGGTCAGAACTGCCGGCGACGGATGAAAGAAGTGGACCGGTATCGACGCTTGGGTTCTGACGTTTGTCGCAACACAACTTGCTCATTAGTCGTGTGCGGGTGGCGAGGCGGGGATGTAAGCGCGGACTAGATTGGTCTGCCGGGAGTTGCTGCGCAACAGCTGCGGCATCTCCGGCGCAGACCTGGCGCACGTTGTCACGCCGATGGCCCCAAGACCTGTCAGGGAAGGCGCTGGTGCGGCTGTCTGGTCGGGCGGCGTCGCGCGGAGGGTGTAGTTCCAGGTGCTGTGCACGGGGTGGGTTTCATGGGACCGGACCGGCATCCGTGCCTTGCTGATCGCCACGACGAGCGGACGGGCGTTGGTTCCAGTGCTGCGTGAAGGCGCTATCCGACGCGGGTGGTGGTCCCAGTCGCCAGTCGTGACTGTCGCATGGTCAGTCGGCGTGCCCGAACTCGATGTCCAGGCTGACCTTTTTCACCGTGACGTTCGTGACGTCGGCTTCCCCCACGCCGAGGCTCTCCAGCAGGCCGAAGTCCGTGTTACCGCTCCGGGCGCCCGCGACGCGTGCCTCGCGCAGGCCGCTCTCCGGGTTCGCCCGGCCCGGATCGACGGTGTAACGCATGCCACCGATCTCCATTACGTAGGCCAGCAGGCCCACCTCGATCGAGTGATCCCCGGCCTGTCGCAGCTCTTCGGCGGTGAAGGACTCGCCCGGCACCAGCTGCAGCTTCAGTCTGCGCTTCGCCCCCGCCTCCAGCCGGAATCCGTTCACCACGTCGTCGAGGTCGAGCGCCCACCCCTTCTCCGCGAGGACGCTGGGCATGATGACCCTGAGCTTCATATGCACGGGCCGCGGGAGATTGTTGCCGGCGACGAAAACGGCGTCGGCCATTGACGCGAGCAGCGCCTCGGACCCCGCGCCGCCGGGCACGACGACGACGTTGCGCCGGCCGATGTTGTTGTCGTTGGGCACCAGCCGCCATTCCTCGATCGACTCCGAGCCGGTGATGTGCACCACGTTGCTCGGGTCGCCCGCCGTGGTAGCGATCACCAGCGCGCAGTCGTGGCCGTGGACGTTCTCGTTGGGTGTCCATTCGAACGGACCGAGGACGACCTCCCCCGCGCCGTTGGCGGGAATGCTGGGTACGGTGAGCCCTGCCGGTGACATGGCCGTGAAGTCGTCCGGCCAGGTGAGCCCCGCTCCCGGCAGGCAGTGGTAGCCCTGGACGGTCACTGTCCCCGATGCCGAGGTACCGCGGTTCTTGACCTTCACGTAGAAGAAATTCTTTGCGCCCGCGATGGCGTTCTGGTGTCCCGGCAGGCCGTCGGGCGCGTTCCTGTTCCACATGGACTGATTGGCCCAGTGCACCGGTTCGAACTGGTACTCACCGGCGCGCCCGTCATCGATGTACACGTCGACGGCCGGTGGCTTGCCGCCGTACGATCCTTGCTTCTCGAACGCCCAGCGAATCACCTTGTTGTAGGCGCCGCCGGACAGGCCCTCGGACAGCCAGTTCTGCAGGTCCGCCTTCTGCAATTGCTCGCACCACAGGTCGGCGTTGTCAGGGTTGGTGGGCGGGGTGAGCGGTCCGATGGCCCGCAGAATTAGGTATGTCGCGGCGCGGGAGGCGAACAACCGCCTTCCCAGGTCCGCGTGGTCGCCACCGATCAAGCGGTAGATCCGGAAGTGGCAGGTGGCCAGGCTCTGTTCGCTCTGTTATTGCTTGTCGTCCTCGGGGCCACCCCCAGAGCCATGTGCGGTCGAAGCGCCGCGGCGGCCCGCGCCGGAATGGCGTAGCGGAACCGCTCCGTCGTTCCCCGCAACGCGGACTCGGGATCCATCTGCAGAGCGGCCAGGCCGTCGCCGGCGCTGTGTGCGAAGTCGAACGTGCCCTTGCCCACATGGTCTCCGAGAGTGCCGTGACCACCCATCTCGTGCCAGTGCACCCACGGGTCGACCGATCGGCCCAGGGGCTGGGCGGTGTTCGTGAGGTCGCACAGGGAATAGCACTGGTGGCCTGTGCCGCCGAAGCCGTTGGGCGACCAGTGGGCGTTGATGTCGTCCACGCCCGTGCCGCGGTGGTCGATCGGGATGGGGAAGTCCGTCCCGTCGAAGTAGCTGGCTATCGGGAAGCCCAGATCGGCGACTCTGCGGAACAGCTGGGTCTGGTGGTAGTAGGCGTTCACGGCCGCGAAGTCATCGGTCCTCGGCGGGAAGTTGAAGTCCGACCCCGCCGGGCGGCTGGGAGGAGCAACGTCCGGTGCCTCGACGTCCTGGATTTCCACGAACGCGCCCCGCAGATTCTGTTTCCCCGCGACCGGCGGGTCCAGATCGTTGAGCACCTCGCTGGAGTCGTGGTTCTGCAGAATGGTGTCACTGTCGTCGGAGGTGACGCTCAAGTCGCCACTGCCTACCTGCGGGTCGACCCGGAAGACCATGCCGCTGACGAAACAGGTCTGGCACTCGATGTAGAGCACTGATCCGGTCTCCACCTCCGCGAGGACGAGCCAGACCAGGTCGCCGTACTCCGGAAGGGCGTGCCGGACGATCATCTCGGCGCACAGATAGGTGCGTCCGGGCTCGATCGATGCGTCGACCGGGGGGATGTCCGGGAACGGCGGTGTGGTGCCCTCCCTGGCCCCATCCTCAGGGACTTCTTCCTCGCCTTCCGGGCGGGGAAGGTCGTTGCGGGTGGGCCCGGATCTGCCGTCGAAGCGGAGATCCGGCCGGTAGCGGTAGGCGACGAACCGCCCGTTCATCAGGCTGGTCGCGGCGGGCTGTCCCTCTCGCCTCCTGGCGGCCGGTCCGGTGAGCCCGAGCGCGCGCCGGACGACGTCTGTCGCTTCCGCGACCTCGGTCGGGACGTCGGCCTCAGCGTTCTCGCGGTGCGTGACGCGGCCCAGGAAATCCGGTCGCCGTCCCGGAAGAGCCTGCGGTAGTAGTCGATCCGTTCCTGGCTCGGCAGCTCGCCTTCCAGACCGGCGTCCGTGTTGTTCGTGACGCCGACGATCCGGTTCGGCCCCTGTTTCACCTCGACGGATATCCCTCGACGGAAGACCGGCACGTCGAAGTAGGTCTGCGTGAAGGGCGGAACCGCACGGCGAGTGCGTCGAGGTCCGCGGGGGCGGCCTCGGCTCCATACGCCGCGAGGGCCTGTCGCCAGGTGGTGCGCCGCCGGGTGGCCTCCCCGGGCGGGCACGGCACGGTGAGCACGCCGAGCGGTCGACGCTTGGTCGGCGCCCATGGTCGGCTGCCGGCCAGGGTTACGACGTCGGCGTAGGCCGCCAGCCGGTCGGCCAGGGCCGGTGTGCAGGGGGATTCGACGTCGTCGAGGTGGAGCAGGACGCCTTGCAGGGTCGCCTCACGGAAGATCAGTTCCAGGACGGCGTCGTCATGCAGGATGTCCTCGGTGTCAACGGCCAGGACGGGTACGGCGAGTGCGCCGGCGAGTGCTTCGGCGGTGCGCCGCTGTGCCGCGCCGGGCGGGCCCTGGAAGTACAGCCGTAGCGGTGCGCGTCCCCACGCGTCGCGCACCATGCGGTAGAGCGCCTCGTCCTCAAGGGGGGCCGGTGGCGGTGCCAGCAGCTCGCAGTAGGCCGTCAGCCTGCGGTCGAGGCTGCCCTGGTCGAGCAGGACATCCACGATCTGCTCGTCCAGCACGAGGAATCGGTCGGCGACGGGCGCCGCCTCGGTGTGCGGATCCGGTTCGAGCCTCAGTACGCGTCGGCCGAGCAGCGGAGCCTCCGCGCCGAAGTGGCGGCGCGTGCGCTCCCGCGCGGTGACCGTCAGCAGGTCCAGCGCGAGGCCGACCGTGGGGAGCCTGCGGTTGACGTCGTCCTGGAGATAGCCGTACAGCCGCTCGTACCGGGGGTCGACCTCCGGTGCGAGGGCGAGCAGAACGACGTCCAGTTCGAATTCCGAGCTCGGGATCGGCGCCGGTCATGGCCCCGCCATCAGGCCATTTTGTCCGGGTCCACCGCCGGTGAGCGCGGTCGTAGCGGCCTGGCTCTCTTGTTCACCTCGTCCCATTCCTGCGGCAGTCCGTCGATGATGATGAACTTCTCGCCGTTCTCTTCGATGATCTTCCCTTCGAGCTGGTCGACATCAAGCCCGTAGTACTTCAACATCAGGTGTTTGAAGTATTTGCGCTCATCGATGATCCAGGTACCGACGGGTGTCTCCCATGCGCCTTTCCGGTACATCAGGATGACGTCCACCACGGACGCGACCGCCATCATCCGCCCCGCGAAGCCCTCCACCGCCTGGGTGAGGCCGCCGCCCCGTACTCCGGATGCCATACCCCTCGGCGCTCGCAGCGGTATCACCGGCTCCGACCGGGGCAGAGCCTCGACCCCGGCCGTCGCCCCGGATTCCGTCGCCTGTTTGAGCGCTTGCGGCAGCTCGACCTTGGGCTGTCCGGCGGTGGGGGCGACGGCGGCCGGTGACGAGGGCGGGATAGGCCCCACCTTGGGCGGTGCCGTGGGTGTGACACCCTCTCCCCTGATCTTTCCCGAAGCGGTGTGGCGCGCCACGTCGGCCTCGGTAGTGGGCCGGTCGGGCTGGGGCTTCATGGCCTTCACCGGGCGGTTGGGTGCGCCGACCGTCTGCCGTTTCGGGTGAAGCACGGAGTGCGCCGCGTGGAGGTCGTGCGGTACCGGAGTCGCCAGCGCGCCTTGGCCGACATGGTGGTGTTCCAGTACTTGGCCCTTGTACGCCGCGTGTTGCGGGTACCTGCTCACCCACACGTCGTCGACCACCGGCGAGCGCCCATGCGCGATGGCATCGAGGTTGCTCCGGCTCAGAGCACCGCCGGTGCCGTAGTGGTCCCTCCAGCGCTGCCAGAAGAGCTGGGAGTCACGCAGATAGCCGAGCTGGCTGGATGTCGTTCCCTCTCCCTTGCCCACCCAGGGCATCTCGACGACTTCGGCAGGCAGCAGCAGCGGATTGTTCGCGGCGGGCTGCCGCATCACGCCCGGCGAGTAGGCTCCGGCGACCTCCACGGTCGCGCCACCAGGCAGCTCCGCCTCGCGCGCGGCGGCCTCCGCGCCGTGCTCCAGCCCCGGGTCGGCGAGTGCGCCCGGGGCCTGCCTTCCCGTTCCCCGGGACTGCTGGACCGCGTGCGCGAGTTCATGGGCGAGTAGACGGCGACCAGCCGCGGTGCCGGCCGCGTACTGGCCGCGGGCGAACGCGATGTGATGGCCGAACGTGTAGGCCCTGGCTGACATGGCCTGCGCGGACTCGGACGCCGCGGCGTCGGTGTGCACGCGGATCCGGGAGAAGTCGACGCCGAACCGCGTCTCCATCGCGGTTCGTACGGACGGCTCCAGTGCCTCGCCCCGCGTGCGCAAGCCGTACCGCACCGCTTCGGGCTTCTGGGATGCCGGTGGCAGCGGCCTCGTCTCCCGTTCGGCGAACTCTTGCATGCCGTACCCCATGCCCTACCCCTTGAGGAACTACGAACCAGCCTAGTCCTCCCTTTCGCTCAGGGCATTCCCACAAGAGACCTGTCCCACTCCTTCGTGGAGTCCCCCGACATGGCGAACCTCTACGCCGGAGTGGTGGAGACCGATGACGTGGGTGAGGCGACGGTCGTCCTGCCGGACTACTTCGAAGCCCTGAACCGCGACTTCGCTAACAGCTCACGCCGATCGGCTCCCTGGCACAGGTGGCGGTGACGAGCGAGATCAAGGGCAACCGCTTCACCGTGCGCGCCGATCAGCCGGGCATCAAGGTGTCCTGGCAGGTGACAGGGGTGCGGCAGGACGTCTGGGCCGAGGCCCACCGGATCCACGTGGAGGAGGACAAGCCGGAGGAGGACCGGAACCACTACCTGTACCCGGCGGAACACGGACAGCCGGAAAGCGCGGGCATCCTGAGCCACAGGGAGTGGCGTGCCGGAAGTCGGTTTTCTGGACGACGCGCAGGTGCATGTGGAAGCTCATGGCCCTACCCTCGTCACAAGCGCCCAGGGTGCGCGGGCCCGTCGAGGCCGAAAGCGTATCCCGGGCACTGGCATTGGGTAAGCATCCACAGTCCGCACCTCCCATGGCGGCTGTCGAATGCGGCACGCCGAGCCTTCAGCGTTTGAGAGAGTCACGGCCGTGGTGTCGCGGCCTAATGAAGACGGGCCCCAGTCCGGAAAACACACACAAGACGTTGATCAGGCACCGCTTCCACAAGAGCTACACCGTGCAAGGGGTGGCCGCCCTGCTCAAGCAACACGGCTGGAGCTGCCAGGTCCCCGCCCTGCGAGCGATCGATCGGGACGAGAACCTGGTGGCCGGCTGGATGAAGGAGACCTGGCCTCAGGTGGAAGGACCGTGGCGGCGCTCGACGCCTGGCTCGTCTTCGAGGACGAGGCCGGATTCTCGATGACGCCGCCGACCACCCGCACCTGGTCTCGCCGCGGCTACAGCTCTGTGGTCCGCGTCCGGGGCCGCTCTCGCCGCCGCTTATCGGTGGCCGCCCTGGTTTGCTGCAAGGCCGGCGAATCCTCGCGGCTGGTCTACCGGCCCTGCCCAGACGCCCGGCCCGATGGGCGCAAAAGCTTCTCTTGTAGGGACTACCGCGACCTGATCCAGACCGCCCATCAGCAGCTTGGCGGCCCGATTGGGCTGGTCTGGGACAACCTCACCGCCGACATGCGCCGCCACATCGCCGACCGCGACTGGCTCACCGTCTTCTAATACTCCAGTTGCACTTCGCTATTGCCGCTGGTCAGAGGCTGGTTTCTGAGCGTACTCAGCTGACGTGTTGTCATGTGGCGGGAGTTCGTGACCGGCGGTGCGGCGTTTGTAGTGGCAGCGCATGGCGGTGGCCTGGTGTCGGCGTCGGAAGCAGGACCACCTCAGGGCATGACGGGTGTGCTGGCGGTGGTGGCTTGTCCTGGGGCGGCAAGTCGCCAGGAGCCTGCGGATCTCTGCCAGGCTGAGCGGGACGAGGAAAGATCCGTTTCTGCGGCCCCCTTTGCGTCTTGGGCCTGGGCTTGCATGGCGGCGAGGAAGGCGTGGGCGAGCATCGCGAGAGTGATGTGCCGGTACCAGCCCGGGTAGCGGCGGACTTCGTACTGGTCCAGGCCGCACTCGTTCTTCGCGCTCTGGAAGCAGGACTCGATCGCCCAGCGGGAGCCGGCGACCCGCACTAGGGTCCGTCTTCAAAGATCATCCGGGTGGTAGATCATGGTGTCGTGGTACGTCGTCATGAACTCACTGACCAGGAGTGGGAGTTGCTCGCTCCGCTGATACCCCGGGCCGCGACGGGGCGGCCCCGCATGGAGGACCGGCAAGTCATCAACGGGATGGTCTACAAGATCCGCACCGGGATCTCCTGGCGTGACCTGCCGGAGCGCTACGGGCCGTGGAAGACCGTGTACACCCGCTTCCGCCGCTACACACTCGACGGAGTCTTTACACGGGCTCTGCAGCAGATCCAGGCCCAGGCCGATGCCGACGGCGACATCGACTGGCTGGTCCAGATCGACTCCACCATCGTCCGCGCCCACCAGCACGCCGCCGCCACCGGCCGAAAAGGGGGCGGCACTGGCGGGACGAACCGGACGATCACGCCCTCGGCCGATCCCGAGGCGGGCTGACGACCAAGATTCACATCGCCTGCGACGGCAAGGGCCGCCCGCTCGCGATCCTGGTGACGCCCGGCCAACGCCACGACAGCGTCTGCGCACGCCCCCTGCTGGAACGGATCCGCGTTCCCCGCACCGGCCCGGGTCGGCCCCGGTGCAGCCCCGGCCAGGTCATCGCAGACAAGGCTTACAGCTCCCGCGGTTTCCGTGTCTACCTGAGAAGACGCGGCATTGCGCACACCATTCCCGAGAAGGCCGACCAGCGACAACACCGGCTGCGGCGCGGTGGCCACGGCGGCCGGCCCCCAGGGTTCGACCGGGTGACCTACCGGAGGCGCAACATGATCGAGCGCTGCTTCAACCGGCTCAAGCACAACAAAGCCCTGGCCACCCGCTACGACAAACTCGCCCGCCACTACCAGGCCCTGGTCACCATCGCCGTCCTACAGCTCTGGCTGCCCTGACATTGCGGACACGACCTAGTACTCCAGCTGTAGATCGCGATCTTCATGTCGGGGATGCGGCTTGTCGCCGGTAATGGCTGGTGAGGGATCGCTGCTGATGGAGCCGCCGCCAGTGCGACCAGCCGAGCCGGTAGGCCATGTCGTGGCGAGGCTGCGCGGTGAGCGTGATGAACAGGCGCTGGATCTCGTTGCAGGACAGCGGGACCAGGCCGTCCGGGGTGGGGCTGCGGGCGTGTTCGTCGGCACGGACTACCGCGAGGAAGGCGTGGGCGAGCATCGAGAGGGTGACCCAGCGGGTCCAAGAGCGGTAGCGGCGGACCTGGTGCTCGTCGAGTCCTGCCAGCCCTTTCTCGGCCTGGAAGGTCTCTTCCACACGCCACCTCGAACCAGCGGTTTTGACCAGCACAGTCAGCGGGACTGGCTCGGTGGAGTGGCAGCGGTAATAGGCGAGTTCGCCGGTGGTGCGGTTGCGTCGGATCAGGAGCTGGTTGCTGCCCGGCGTCGGGGCGACGAAGTCGACGACGGCCCAGTCGTAGAACCGTTGTCCCTTCGCGCCGCGTCCGGCCGAGACCTTCTGCCAGGCCCGCTTCGGCACCTTCTTCACCAGGGCATCAGCGCGGCACCTCCCTGCGCCCGTGGCCATTTCGGCCGAGCAGGCAACGGCAAGGACATAGCCGATGCCGCGCTCCTCCAGCGCCGCGCGCAGTCTCGGGTTGCCGCCATAGACCTCGTCACCCGTGACCCAGCCGACGCGGTGTCCGGCATCCCAGAACCGTTCGATCATCCTGAGGGCCAGGTCCGGCTTGGTCGCGAAGACGGTGTCCTCGCCGAGCCCCGCCGTCCGGCAGCGATCCGGATCACTCGTCCAGGAACGCGGGATATACAACTCCCGGTCCACCGCCGCGTGTCCCCGGGCGCCGGCTTAGACGAGGTAGACCGCGACCTGGGAGTTCTCGATCCGTCCGGCTGTGCCGGTGTACTGGCGCTGGACCCCGACGGTGTGCATGCCCTTCTTCACGTCGCCGGTCTCGTCCACGACGAGCACCGCGGCCTCGTCATGGAGGTGCTCGACGACGTATTCGCGAACGTCGTCGCGGACGGCATCGGCTTCCCAGACGGCCCGGCACAACAGATGCTGCATACCGTGAGGGCTGGCCCCCCCGGCCCACTCCGCGATCGTCCAGCAGTTCTTGCGGGGCAGGTCCGACAACAGGCCCAGCAGCAGCCGCCCGGCTCGATGGGCAGCGCACCGGCGTTCTTCGCCCTGGACGTGCTGGCGGACGCCGTCGACGAACAGGACGCAGCCCGGGTCGTTGCTGCGGCCGAGGCAGCCACCCCACGGTGGGAGGCTCTGACCGTGCGTTTCGCTCCCACCGCGCGCGCCGAGCGCGCCCGTCAGCGGCAGGTGTCCTGTCGCGGCGACGGCCAGCGCTGGAGCGCCGAAGACGCCCTGGGCGAGAGGGAGTTCGCCGCGTTGATGCGCGCCCTGCACCGTGAGGCGGACGTTTCGGGCGGAGCACGGCCTGTTCCCGCCTGGCCGGCCCTGACCGAAGCCCAGCAACAGACCGTCGCAGAGCGGGCCCTGTCGTTTTGTGTGCCGGTCCGGACGCCGCGGACGAGGTCGGTGCCGACCTGATCACCGACGCCTGCCGGGTGGTCGAGGCCTGCGACTCCACCCTGCTCGATCGTGTGCCAGCCGCGCACTGGCTGCAGTGGCTGCCCGGTCTGTGGAAGGTGCCGGGCGGCTACGCGCTGCTGTCTTCGGCACTCCAGCGGGCCGCCGCACACAACGAGGGCGCCACACTCGCGTTCCTCACACAGACGATGACCTCGGACGTCACCGGCGTCGCCTTCCACCAACGGCATATGCGACTACCGCAGCTCAGTGCGCAGGCCTTGGACTGCCTCTACGAAGGGCACCCCCCGGCCCACGCCTTGGCCGCGCTTCTCGACATCGCCGCCGCAGCGCTGCCCGCAGAGGCGGCCGAGACGGCCCTCGGTCTGCTGCAACGCAGCGTTGCCGTCTGCGCGGACAGCGGCACGGATACTTCCGCTGACCGGGAGACCGCGGTGACGTCAGGTGCCTGCCTGGCGGCGTGCCCGATGGCTGCGCCCGTGTTCGACGCCCTGATCAAGATATTCGAGGACGACGTCCTGCTCGCGCGGGACATCATCGACCAGGCCCACAGGAACGCGAACAACGCCTGGTCCGCTCTGACCCCGTCGCAGCGCGGACAGCTGTACCTGTGGGCGCACCGGGCACTTCCTCGACAGCTGACCGCCCCCGGACGCATCGTGCGCAGCAGCCCCGTCGACGAATTCGCCTCCACCATCGCGGGCCCGCTCATCTCGCAGCCCTCCCTGGACAACGCCGCAATCCTGGCCGGCCTCGCCGCGCAGACCGGCAGCGTGTGGCTGCAGGCGGACGCGGTGCAGATGCGAGCCACCCTGCGAGCCCAGGCGTGGCGGCCACCCACCGTCGCGGAAGTACGAGAGGTTCTCACCTCACCGTCCCGCCGGCTCATCGGGTCCCGGGAGCAGTTCGCTGCCGTGGTCGCCGAAGCGCTGAGGGGCATCGCTGACGACCTGCGTACCGACCGGGCGCTGCGCGCCCAGCTCTGGCATCGCCAGCGCCGGGACAACGACTGGGTCAGCTATGTGCCCGCCGAAGAGCGCGAGGTGTCGACCTGGCTGGCCTGTGAGCTGGAGCGACGGCTGCGGGACCGGGCGGCCGTCTTGCGGGAGGTCGAAATCAACCCGCGCCTGGCGGAAACCGATGGTGACATCCCCGACCTGCTGGCCGTCGCCCACACCACCGGTACCCAGGCGCTGTCCGTGCCTGGCGAGGTGAAGTGCAGTTGGCACAGACAGGTCGTCACTGCCATCCGGGACCAGCTCGGCCTGCGCTACCTGCAGGGCCCCCACGGGACGACGGGTGTGTATGTGGCTGTCTACTTCGGCGGCAGCGCCTGGGACACCGGCGACAGCCGACGCGCGCAGTCAGCCCGCCGTAGCCTGGACCGGCTCCGGCAAGAACTCCGTCAGCATGCAGCCGATCTGGCCGGGCAAGGCATCACCGCCCATGTCTGCGTTCTGGATACCTCGTTGGAAGCCGATGCCCCGTCCGACCAGAGCCCGGGATGAGCGGGCCAGACCTGCGTGATCGCCCAGCCTGGGCTGTCGGCAGCCGCATGCGCCAGCGGGCAGCAGCACCTCCTCGCTGGCGCATGCGCCTATACCAAGACCCTGGCCAAGGGATCCTTCACTGTGTCCTGCAGCCCGTAGCGGTGGCCGAAGCGTCGTGGGAGAGGTCCCTCCCTCCGGGTTTCATTCGTTCATCTTGCCGAAGGGAACGTGCACGCTGGGGGTGCTTCGGGAGGTTCCGGCCAAGTGGCTGACCTGATCGTCGAAAAAGATATGGGGCCTGAGCACTTGCATGATCGTGCTCTTGTCTATGCCGCCGAGGAAGAAGGCGTCGTTGACGGTCACGCCCCATCCCTTCAGGCTGCGCACCGCACGTTCGTGGGCAGGTGCGTTGCGGGCGGTGACGAGTGAGACATGAACGCGGATTTTGTAGTCCGGGTCTGCGGTCCGTTGCTCTTCTTCGCGCCGCTGGAGCCGGTTGACGTTGGCGAGGAAGTCCCGCAGCGGGCCCGGGTCGTGCGGCGTGGCAGCGTTCATGATCTCGTGGGAACGGAAGCCTTCGATGCCATCGGCTTGGAAGACCTGCTCCGAGGAGTCGTCGGCGAGGACTCCGTCAAAGTCGAAGGCGATCCGCAGATCCTGGTCGTCGGCGTCATCGGCTGCGGCGGGGCCAAGCACGCGGCCTGCTGGCAACCCCAGGGCAACCGCCTCGCGGACATCGGTTTCATTCGCGGACAGGAACAAAGACATGTTCAGGGCCGGCATGAAACGGTAGGGCGAGCGCCCCTGCATGAAGATGGCCCGGCTGATCGCCAGGCCGTGCGCCTCGATGGACCGCATGACCCGCAGGCCAGTGTCGGGGTCGTTGCGCGACAGGACGATGACCTCTACCAGGGGGTCGTCGGGTGAGCTCAGATCGTTCAGGGACAGCAAGCGGCGGATGAAGGGGAAGGCGACCCCCGTGCTCAGGGTGTCGTCCAGGTGCTCTTCCTGGTAAGCCCGGTAGGACTCTTCTCCCTGTTCACGGAAGACAGTGTCCGCCTCTGCGAGGTCGAAGAGGGCGCTGGAGGCGATCCCGATGACCAGACGGTTGGCAAGCTCGTAGGACGGCACGGGTCCCTCCTATCCCAATTCAAACATGCGTCTCAATTATGGCATTCAGGTGCGCTACTGACCGCCGCGCATCGCATGGGCAGCCCGGCGACCTGTTGTTACCACTGTGGCCGCCGAACCCACCTCTGCCACCTCTTCTGGCGCGGCAAGTACGCGTCAGAGGCCTGCTTCCACGACGAGGTCGACCGGCGCCCCCTCGACCGCCACCACCGGCGACTCCTCAGCCCTGAGCAGTCAACGCTCCTGTTGAGCAGGCCACGGAGACGCCCCGCAAAGCGGCAGGTCAAGCCAACTCTCAGACACACACTCAGCACAGCACCAGAAAACTACCAATCAGTAACTTCTATCGAACTCCGCTCTCTAAAACCGAGCAACACCCTGGTCAGCACCTAAGAACTCGTAACACGATCTTGGTGACTGTGCTCGGGACATGGCGTTCGCTGGATTCATGCCCTACTCGGGGGACCCACCGGAGCTTCGGACCAGCCTGGCAGGGTTGCTCGCACTGGCGGCCTGATCGTCTCTGGGTGATGCGGCGTTTGCATCCGGTACGGTTCGCGGCATGACTGGCGCGTTCGATGCGGCCGAGGCTCTGGACGGCGGAATCTCCGACCGGGAGCGGGCGTGGGCTTTCATTCGCGTCTTCGCCGCTGCTTGGGGCGAGCCGCTGACCGAGGGCGACGGCACGCCAGCAGCGGAATTGGCGCGGGCCGAGGCGACACTCGGCCACTCCCTGCCGGCCGCGCTGCGCGAGGTCCACACGCTCCTGTGCGCGCGATTTGACCTGATAGGCAACCAGGATCCATTGCTGCCGCCCGCCGAGATGTTCGTGCATGACGAGTGCGGCGGTGTCCTCGTCTTCCGCAGCGAGAATCAGGGCTGTGCCTTTTGGGGGGTGCGCCTGCGCGACCTTGATCAGGACGATCCGCCGGTATTCGTCCAGGCGCGGCACGGATGGGTGCCGTTCTTGGACCGGGTCTCTCTGGCCTGCGTCGAGCTCGTACTGAGCGAGGCACTGTTCGGCGGTGGAGGTCGGCTGTACAACGCGTGCGAGCTGCCGACGGACCTGCTTGGTGCGGTGCCCGAACGCTTCCAGCGGGTCGCCCTGCCCGACTACCCGATGTGGACGGGTCCGGAGGACTTTCCAGTGCGCTGGTACTCCGCTCCGGGGCAGCTGCTACGCCAAGATGGCTTGGGCGTGCACAGCTGGCTGCACGTCCGGGGCCGGACCCGGGCCGACCTGGAGACGATCTGCAAGACCGTCCCCGGGCGCTGGGCCCTGGGATACACCGAGCCACTGCACGCCGAACCGCTGCCCTTCTGAACTCTCATGACGCGGGCCTGTTGAGACGTCGCCAGCAGATGAGGCTGCAGGCCAGGGATACGAATGCGTCGTGGAGTTCGGTGCGGCGTTCCCATCGGACAGCGAGCCTTTTGAAGTGGTGGAGCAGGGCCAAGGTCTGCTCGACGACGTAGCGGAGCTTGCCCATGCCCTGGATGTTCGGGGCACCTTTGCGGGAGATGACCGGCAGGATCCGGCGCTTGCGCAGCGCTTCCCGATTCACGTTGGAGTCGTAGCCCTTGTCACCGAGCAGAGCCTCGGGGCGTCTGCGAGGACGGCCGGGGCGGCCCGCGACCGGTGGGATGCCGTCGACCAGGGCGAGGGTCTGGGTGACGTCGTTGACGTTCGCCGCAGTCGTGACGACCTTGAGCGGAGTGCCGCGCCCGTCGCAGATCAAGTGGTGCTTGCTGCCCGTCTTCCGCCGGTCGACCGGCGACGGACCGGTGTCGGAGCCCCTTTTTCGCGCGGACATGGGAGCCGTCCACGCAGGCCCTCGACCAGTCGAGGCGGCCGGCCGCGTTCAGTTCGACCAACAGGATCCGGTGCAACTGGTCGAAGACCCCTGCCCGCTGCCAACGCTCCAGGCGTCGCCAGCAGGTCTGCCCGGAGCCGAACCCCAGTTCCGGCGGGAGGAGTTGCCAGGCTATGTCGTTGTAGAGGACGTACAGGATGCCCTGCAGGCAGAGCCGGTCCTCCACCGGCCGTGGCCCCGGTGACCTCTCAGCCCAGGGTGGCAGCAGCGGCTCGATCAGGGCCCACAAGTCGTCGTCCACGATCCACGGCCGAGTACTCACGGCATCGCCAACGGCTAAATCGGCACATCGGGCACGCCCGACCAGGACATCCCACCAAGATCCTGTTACGAGCTCTAAAGGACTGCTCAGCTCCAAGAGAGCCGCAACACCACCCAAAAACGCCGCAGCGACACCGTCCTCAAGACGGTGAAAACGACCGTGATGACCACCGACAACCTCGGCCAGCCGCTCCGCGACCCACAACTCCGCGTCACCGGCAAAACCCAGACCCGCCAGCACCTCTTTCACACTCTGCACGCCGGCCACGTCATGCCCGACCCGCTCCGCGGACATCCTCACCCGGTCACCGCCCAGCTCCCCACTGAGGAACTGGCCACCGCGCCTAGAACAGAACTGGAAACCTGACACCTTGCCGACATCGTGCAGACCGGCACACAGCCCGACGACCGCCCTGGCACGGTCCACCTCCCCTGCCAGCCCCATCCCCTCAGCGATCCACACACGCTGATTCCCCGACAAGTAGGCATCCCACAAGTGCAGCGCCATCGCCGCAGCATCCAACAGATGCCGGATCAGCGGATACGGCGCCACCCCCGGATCCAACCCCCTCGACTTCCCCCACACCGACTCATCCGGCACCCCCCACTCCCCCACCAACCCCGCCCCCTTCGGACAACCGACAACCCTCGTCGGGGTCGGCGACATCACGGACGACGGTAGGCCGGACCTGGTCTCCCGCGACACCAGCGGCAACGTGTGGCGCAACAGCGGGGACGGAAAAGGCTCGTTCGGTCCGCGGGCGCAGATCGCGAGCGGCTGGAGCGGCTACAAGTTCCTTTCGTAGGCGGTGGGTCCGCTCCTCAAAAGGCACCCGGAGACTTGATGTCACCGGGCGCCTTTTGATCACGGGCAGATGGACCGGAACTCGTGCTGCACTCACAGCGTTTGCCCGGATGCTGCAGGGCCCGTGCCCGATCCAGGCCCGTCAACGGCAACGCCGAACCGGCGGGATGCATAGGATGCTTTGAGTGCTCGTGCCGCCCCCTCCGACTTCGACGAATGAGGTTCTGATGTCCCGTCGGTACGAGCCGTCACCGCCGTCGCCACTGCCGTCGATCTCGCTGCGTGGGTATGGCGACACCATGTGGCTGGAAGGCCGGGCCGTGGTGTTGGAGCAGAAGGGGCTGCTACGGCGGATACCGGTCGAGGCCGTGGAGCAGGCGCGGGCCGTGGGCCGGGGGAGGCGCTCGGTCGAGATCGCGCTGTGGGGGGTGAACGGCACTCCGGGGCCTGTGTTCACCCTGAAAGGCCGCGACGCCGCCTCGGCGGGCCGGCTCGTCGAGGCGGTCAACCAAGCACGGTCCAGGAGCGGTCCGCCGCAGGGCGGGGCAGCCCTGGTCGAGGAGCGGCCGGTCAGCACCTCCGGCGGGAAGAAGGGCCTGGGGCTGACACGCCGTGAACGCGCCGCGGGAATCGTTCTCCTTCTCGTATACGTCGGCGGGCTCGCCCTGCTGGCGTCGGCCGGTGAACCGCAGCAGGCGGCGTGGTGGCTTCTCGGGGCGGCGCCCGCCCTTTTCGGTCTGCTGATCGTGGTGCCCTCGCTCCGGTGGGCGTGGAAGCGGTGGACCGTGCGCAGGCGGGGTGTCACGGTCGTCGCGGCATTCGACCGGAGAGAGGGCAAGCGGACGTTCTTCCGGTACACCGACCTGGAAGGCGAGACTCACGAGATCGAGCCCGACTACGCGGCCAGGCGCATCGGCGGCGACCCGAGACGCATCGAAGTCGTCTACGACCGTCAGCAGCCCGACAGGGCTATCTGCTCGCTGGCAGCCTCAACCCTGGTGTGGCGCACAGCGGGCGTGACGCTGGCCGGCGGACTGCTGTTGTCACTCGCGTTCCTCATGATGCCCCTGCAACTGATCCTCTTGGCGCTCTCTGGATGATCCGAACGACATCCAATGCTGTCGTCAGCGGCGCGGATGCAGGCGCGTTCCTTGCTCTCGGCGGCCAGGAGGTCGCGGTGGCGGGCGTTGGCGTTGCGCCAGCGCTTGCACGTGTGCAGGCGACCGATGGATGACGTCGCGGACGGTGTCCTCATCGGCTTGCACGAGCTTTGCGATCACGGGGACCCGGTTACCGCCGGCCGAGGCCAGCAGCATCATTGCCCGCCGGGGCGCTGCTGTCACGTTGTTGCGGGGGTAGGTGGCTGATGGTGCGTCGTGGCGTGGTGGAGCCCGGTTCCGGGTTGTGCCAAGGCCGTGGTGGAGAGGCCGGCGGCGCCGGTGATCTGCTCCCAGATTGCGAAGCGGACGGTCATCTCGGCTCGGTGGTCGTGTGCGGGCATCAGATGGCGGTGGGGTCGGAAGTGGGGTGAGATGCCGCTGAACGCGGACAGGAACCGCTGGGCTGCGCCGATGCCGCGGAAGCCCTTCATCGCCCGTTCGCGCTGCCTGGTTGGCTGATGACTGTTCTCCGCCCGCTTGTTCAGGCCCTTGTGGGAGCGGTGCTCGACGGAGGGCATGACCTCGCGGTGGGCCGCTCCGCAGGAGCGGAGCTTGTCGGTGACGACCACCCGCGGCACCGCGCGATGTCGAGGACGTTCCCGTCCTGGTCGACGGCCCTCCACAGGTACTGCAATCGCCCGTTGATCTTGATGAAGATCTCGTCCAGGTGCCACTTGCCCCCCAACTGGGGGGCTGCCGGCGGCGCAGCGCGTTGGCGTGGGCCTGCCCGAACTTGCCGCACCAGCGGCGCACCGTCTCGTACGAGTCGACGACACCGCGCTCGAGCATCAGCTCCTCGACCTCGCGGAACGACAACGGGAAACGGAAGTACAGCCACACACAGTGGGAGATGACCTCGACCGGCTTCCGGTGCCCCTTGTACGACAGCGACGTGCTCCCCACGGGACGACCCTTCTCAGGTTGATCAACCCGAAGATCATCCCACTGGCCAGCCAACGTGACAGTGCCCGCACAAGCCGTGCTGGAACAGGCCGCCGAGTCGGGATTCAGCCGAGATACGCGGCAAGGGGGCAATGAGTAGATCCGGATGCGGCTTTACGCGTGGTCAGCACAGTGACGCCGCAGTAAATGGGTACATCTCGCCCCGGAAGCCGGAACGGTCCGCCGCAGGTCGCGACGATCACGGCTAGGGCTCCGTCGCAGTAAATCCCCTATTTACTGCGGTAGTTGGGAATACGTCTCCGCGACCGCACAACTGTCCGAATGCGGGTCTGCTGTGAGGGCTTGAGGGGAGGAGACTGTCAGTGCGCGACGCCGACCAGGCCTGGCACCAGCATGTTTGCCTGAGTCATGCTTCCAGGTCCTCCGTCACGGGCAGGCACTCGGCGAGCAGGTCGACGACGTCGCGCCAGGCTCGCTGCGCGTGCTGTCGGTGGTAGCCGACGCCGGGTACCACGGGGTGGTCTACCGGCGGGTGATGGAAGGCGTGCAAGGCTCCGCCGTAGACCGTGAGGCGCCAGTCGACGCCCGCGGCCTGCATCTCAGCGGTAAACGCGTTCCGTTGCCCGGGCGGCATGATCGGGTCTTCCGACCCGACCCCGGCCCACACCGGGCAGCGAATGCGCGCCGCCTCGCCCGGTCGGCCCGTGGTAGTTGCGTTGACTGTCCCGATCGCGCGCAGGTTGACGCCGCCGCGCCCGAGTTCCAGCCCGACGGCGCCCCCGGTTCCGTAGCCGACGGCGGCGATCCGGTCGGGGTCGGTCCGGGGCTCGGTGCGCAACACGTCGAGCGCCGCATGGCCGATCCCCCGCATCCGGTCGGGATCAGCGAGCAGTGGCATACAACGGGCCAGCATCTCCTCGGGGTCACCCAAATAGCGCCCGCCATGAAGGTCGAAGGCCAGCGCTACATATCCCAGCTCGGCGAGAGCATCGGCCCGGCGGCGCTCGACGTCGCTGAGCCCCATGCCCTCTGGTCCGAGCAGCACCGCAGGCCGGCGGTCGACACCGGCCGGGAGCGCGAGGTGCCCGATCATCGTCAAACCGTCGGCCGGGTACTCGACCGTACGCGTCGTAATCGCCGTCATGAGCCTGGACTGTAGTGATCTTCGAGCCCGGCCCGGCCGGTGTTCTGCCGCTGGCAGAACAGCACGGGTGTCCCTGTTAAGTAACAGCACCGCTGGTTCAAAGGTCCGCGGCGAGGCGCCGCAGAACCGCCCGGTGCTGCTTCTCCGACGCCAGCGCCGCCCGGAAAGCGGCGGCGTCCCAATACCGGTCGATCGCCCGCTGGTACAGGCCGCGCAGCTCACCCGGGTCCACGGCGTCCAGCTCCACCTGCACCGGGTACGGCCGGTCCTTCTCGTCCGCCCCGAAACCGTGGCGGGCGTGGATCTCCGGCCGGACGGCGATGAAGTCAGCGGCCCGGGAGTCGGTGGCCTTATCCCGCCCTTTGCGCGTCATCAGGCGCCCGCGTGGACGTGTGCGGCCCACACCGACGGCAGGTTCGGATACTTCGCCCTGAGCTGCCTGACCGTGCGATGGACCGCCGCCGACGCGCACAACGCACCGGCTCGGTCCGCGATCAACTCGCCGTAGAGCTGCTGGCTGAAGGCTGGCGCCACCACGTCGTCGACGCGCCAGAGCGTGCCGACCACCTGGGAGAAACCGGCTATCTGAAAAGCCGCCAACGGGTGGATCGCCTCGTCGGACAGGCGCGCAGTGGTGCGGGCCGTGTCGCAGGCCGACAGGAACGCGAACTCCGCGTTCCGCAGACGCAGCCGGGAAAGGTCCAGCACCCGAAGCGGCGCGCGGTCGTGGTCGTGCAGCGCGAGGTGGCTGTCCGAAGGGTTGTCCGGGTCGCTGTACCCGTGACAGGCGAAGTGCGCCCAGCCACTGGCCGGCAAGGCGTCGAGAACGGCGTCACGAGTCGCGTCCGCGCCGACCAGGACCGTGGCGCCGGGTATGAGCGCGGCCAGGTGGTCGGCTTCGGCCTGTGCGCCGGGCAGGTCCGGGGCATCCGGAGTGTGCGGCATCGCGACCACCAGCAGCCGCGGCTCGTTCCGGTCGTCGCGGCGGCCCGCGCGGGCGTGCCCCAGGGCGCGGATCGTCGGCGTCGTCGAGGAGACGACGCGGTCGAGGAGCACAGGTCCGCCGTCGCGGTGGTGGCCCGCCGCGTGCAGGGGGAGCAGGCTGAGCGGCCCGACCGGGGCCCACCAGATCCTTGGCCACGGACCATCCGCCGCCGGTTCCGCCGTCAGCCCCAGTTCGCCGAGCACAGGGCCCACGATGGTGTCCCACAGCCACTCGAGCGTGTCATGGATCGCCTGCTCGGCGGCCAGCCGCCCCTTCGTGAACGCGGTGTGCAGAGCGCGTACGCGGTGGCTCACGGTCTCTTCGCTCAGCCGGTCCAGCGCGCGTGACCGGACCCCGTCCGGAGTGATGATCAGCGCGTCACACCGGTGCCGGCTGACATTGACGTACACGATCGGGCCCTCGTGTGCCTGCGCGGTGAGGTCGGTGAGCAGCGGGGGCCGTAGGAACCGTTCCATCCCGGGCAGCGCGCGGATCCGGTCGGTCACCGCGTCGAGCTCGTCGGCGAGGGCCACGCGGTCGCTCGTGGTGTCGGTTTCGAACTCCGCGGTGAGCGTCCGGAAGCGTTCGGCCAGCTCGGGTGCCCGCTCGCGCAGGTCGGAAAGATCGCCGCGGCTGTCGAGTGCCTGGGCGGCGAGCACGCAGCGCCCGGATTCGAGCAGGGTCACCGCGCTCACCTCGTCGCCGGCGGCCAGCGCGCACGCGGCCGCGTCGGCGGCGACCCCGGCGAACCGGCCGAGCCAGTACTGGGCGTCCTCGCGGCCCAGGCGGCGCCCGGCGAGCCGGGGCAGCAGCCGGACCGCAGCGGCGTACCCCTCGGCGGCCACGTCGAACTGCCCGGCCTCGGCGGCCAGATCGCCCCACCGGTCCGCCGCTTCCGCCCGGCTCTCCGCCGGCGATCCGGCAGACGCCGCGGCCTCCCGGTAGCAGCCGAGTGCCTCGGTCAGCGCATCGCCGTCGCCGAGGTGCCGGAAGCCGAGCGCCAGGACGTTGGCGACGCGGGTCAGTAAACCCGCCCGGGAATAGGCGTCCTGCTCGGGCCTTCGCGCCGCACTCCGGGCCAGGCCGACCGCCTCGGCGAGGACCTGCGGATCCGGCGGCTCCCGTCGCGCGGCGGCGGGTGCGACGGGGTTCGTGCACCAGTCGCCGAGCGCGGCGGCCAGACTCGCGGTGTACCCGGGCCAGTGCGGGCTGTCCTGCGCAGTCGCGGCCACGGACGCGCGACGCGCGGCGATCGCGTCCCGCAATGCGTTCCGGTCGCCGAACTTCTCGTACGCCAGCCCCAGGACACCGCCGAGATTGGCCAGCCGCACTGCCCGGCCCGGGTCGTCGTCCGCCGTCACATCCGCGGCCGCGCGGTGCGCGTCGATCGCCTCGTCGAGCACGCTCGCCTCGCCCGTCCTGGTGAACAAGTCGGACAGCATGGCGCCAAGGTTGGAGAGCCGCTGGGCCTGCCCGGCGACCAGGCTCGCGCCGAGGCGGACGGACTCCCTCGCGTGGTCGACCGCCTCCGACAGCACCTGCAGTTCGCCGGTCACCTCGAACCGTTTGTGCAGCACGACGGCGAGGATCCCGAGCGAACGCGGGTGGTCGCCCTGCCCTGCGGTGGCCTCGGCGGCACGGCGAGCGACGTCGATCGCGTCCATGACGTGGGCCAGGTCTCCGGTCGCGTGGAACAACGCGTTCAGGTTGACGGCGAGGTTGCCCATGAACTGGACGCGCAGCGGATGGCCCGCCGACGTGCACGCGACCGCCTCCCGCTCGATGATGACGGCCTCCGCGAGCGCGGCGCGGTCCCCGAACGCTTCACCCCGGGTGGCCAGCGCCGTGGCGAAGTGGTCCAGCCGCACG
This sequence comes from Streptomyces sp. HP-A2021, assembly GCF_022807935.1. Taxonomy (NCBI): domain Bacteria; kingdom Bacillati; phylum Actinomycetota; class Actinomycetes; order Kitasatosporales; family Streptomycetaceae; genus Streptomyces; species Streptomyces sp. HP-A2021. The sequence continues at coordinate 9,483,341 of NZ_CP094344.1, read as the reverse complement.
CCGCGGCGGGGGTGCCCGGCGGGAGTGGCGGCCGCCGCCGAACGTCCGAGCTCGATCGCCCGCTCGAGCAGGGCCGAGTCCCGGGTCTGCTCGAACTCGGCGGCGTACCGGCCGCACACTTCGGCTTCGGTGTCGGCGCGTTCCCAGCCACGGTCCGATTTCGGGCCCTCGCCGGTGAGCGCGGTCCAGTCGCGTTCCGTGGTCGTCAGCTCGACGAGGTTCTGCGAGTGCCGCGGATCGGTGACCGGGGTGTGGGCCACCAACGTCTGCCGGACGCGAAGCAGTTCGGCCAGATCATCCCGCGCTCCGCGAGCCCGGTAGCGGTCGTCGAGAAGGTACGCGAGTATCTTCATCCGGTCGAGCACGTCGGACGACCCGGCCGGCGTGAGCTCCACCGCTCGCCGCGCGGCGTCGACGGCTTCCTCCACGACACCGGTCTCCCCGGTCTCTTGGGACCAGTCGCGCAGGACGACGGCGAGGAAGTGCAGACTCCTGGCGGTGGACACGTCATCGGGGGAGCATGCGACGGCGGCCCGCGCGTGCTCGGCGGCCTCCGCCAGGGGGGCGAGGTCTTCCGTCACGGTGAACGCCGTCCGCAGCGCGACAACGAGGTTACCCAGGTAGAACGCCTTCTTCGTGGATGGCTCCTCGTCGACGGCCGTCCTGCTCCAGTCCAGCGCGTCGGCCAGGGTTCCGCGGTCCTGGTTCTGCTGGAACGCGGTGTGCAGCAGCATGCCGGTGTTGTTGGCGTAGCTGGCCGAGTCCTCCGGGCTTCCGTACGCCAGGAGGTAAGCCTCCGTCACTGCCCGGACGGCTTCCTGCAGGAACTCGAAGTCTCCGGTCTGGTGGTAGCGGGTCTGCAGCAGGCCCCCGAGATTGGACAGGACCGAGCGGCGCTCGGCCACGTCCTCGGCGGCCAGCAGGGCATGGCCGAGTTCGATCGCCTTCTCGACCGACGCGGGGTCCGCGCTGTGCCGGGCCACCCGGAACGCCTCCCAGAACCGCTCGGCCAGACCGTTCGCGGGCCCGCCGCCCACGCGTCAGTCCTCGTTGCCGTTCGAGGTGCCGGCCGGGCCGCCGGGCGCCTCGTCCGGCTCGGCGACCGTGCGTTTCGGGGTGTAGCCGCGTTCCGTGCCCTCCTGCAGCAGCGCCGCCTCTTCGGGCGTGAGCTCGGGTTCGTGCGAGAGCTCGGGTTCGTGCGCCATTATCGCTCCTCCCCCGGCACGGCCGCCGGTTCTCCGGCTTCGACGAACTCCAGCACATCGAAGTCTTCCGCCCGCAACCGCAGGCCCGCCGTCCCGTGCACGCGCGCGCCGAACGCCCCGTCGGCACCCATCACGCGCGCCGATTCGAGGTACAGCTCGGCCGGGTGGGGGTACGAGGAGGCGTACGACCGGTTGCCGTACCAGCCGCCCGCCCAGTTGCCGTCCTTGAGCCGCACGCGCACGAAGCACGGTTCGCGGTCGCGGAACGCGTGGTCCCAGGCGCTGGGCGTGCGCAGGAACCGAGCCTTGCGCCGCTGCCGATCCACCAGGGAAACGGTGACCGCCGCCACGGCCGGCACGACGAGGAACAGCACTACGGCGACGAAGCCGACCACTCGCGGCCGTTCCACGAAGCCGTCCCAGCCGCCGCCGGCGCCTCGAGCCAGGCGAACCAGCGCCGGCCCCGCCACCACTGCGTACAGGGCGTCCAGCGCGATCGAGGCGACGATCGCCCGCAACACCCGCTCACCCAGATCACGCTCACCGGGCACCGGCCCACGGCGGCGTTCCCGGACGAACTGATAGGTGACCCCGGGCAGCACCAGAAGGACGAGCAGAGCGAGCTGCACACCGGTCGCAGGCGCTTGCACTCACCACCCCCCATGTCTCACGGACTCCGCCCGATCAGGCTACTGCGGGACACGCGACATGCGAACCTACAGGTGCGGGCGCGGTGGTCCTGGTCGTAGTGCAGGTGGCAGCCCTGGCACATGGCGCGGAGGCTGGGCCGGGTCGCAGTTCCCCGGCGTGTGGTCGAGGTGCGCGACGGAGCGCGAAATCTGCCAGCAATCGTCAGAACCTCACACCATCGAGTGGAACTTCCATGAGACCCCTTGACCAGCCTGAACAGCGCTGTTGGCGGAGTCAGGGCAAACCGGGGAACCCGTTGGATCTCCACTATGTTGCCCGCCGGTACCCGCTCGGCGGACCTGCGCCGGCTCGGTCACCGGAGTCAGGGAAGCGCTGGGTGATCATCGTGGGCCGTCACATCCTCCATCTGCGCTTCGACCTCCCGGCCGACCCAGACGCCGACTTCCCCGAGCAGCTGCGCCGCCTGCTGGAGAACATCATGCCCAACGGGTGATCCCGGCCGCCCAGGAACTCGACGCGCCCCCGTTCGAGACCGAAATGACCGAGCTCTACAACTCGCTGATCGCTTAGCAGTCGTCGCCGCACTGCCTTGTGGGCAGCAGACTGTCTGGAGCCTGTTTCAGGGCCGGTCCGTGGAACGGACAACGGACAGATAGCCTGCAAATCCTCTCTGGCCTGTGGCGGGCATCAGCCGGAAGCCGACGGCGAGTTGCTCGCAACACTGTTCGGCGGGGTACGCACGGCCTAGCCCTTCTCCGCACCTGCCCGGCGAGCGCTGACGGCCTCGCGGCTGCCATCGCAGGCCACGAGTGTGACGCTGTGGAGGACCTGGTTTGCTCTGCCGATACTCGTTCCCGCGCGGAACGCCATCACGGCCATGAACCGCGACGCCTATGTCAAGGCCAACCCGGAACGCGCAGCACCTGGTAGACCTGATCCAGGACGTCGAAGCAGGCACGGTTGCACGTCGGCGGTTCCACGGCCGCCAGGGCCTCAGCCACGGGTCGGCGTGTGACTGCAGCTCACCACCTGGCGTGGTCCCGCTCGGGCCCCACAGCTCCGTGCCCGCACTACGGGAGGCCCTGCGAACCGCGATGGACCGCCGAACCTTCTTTACGATCACCGGCGCCGCCCTGTCCGAGCTGGCCTCGGACTGGGCCACCGGCCCGCTCGCCGCAATTGCCCAGAGCCACGACGGACAACCGGTCGGCGAAGAGTTCGTCGCGTTCCTGGAGAGCACCGCCCAGCAACTCCCTGCTCACGCCGCCGCGCAGCCCCAGCACACCCTGACCTTGCTGGACGCCCACCTGTCCACGGTGACCGAACTACTCGAACACGGCCGCTACACACCCGCCCTCGGGCTTCGGCTGCACACCCTTGCAGCATCCCTGTGCCAGACCACCGCCTGGCACCGCTTCGACCTGGGCCGTCACAGCCACGCGAGCCAGCACTGGATCGCCGGTCTGCACAACGCCCACGCCGCCGGTGACCACGACATGGGCGCCGGACTCCTGAGCGACCTCGCCTACCAGGCCGCCTGGCGCAGCGACCACACCACAGCCGAGAACATCCTCAACTACGCCCTGGCCCGGGCCCAGAACCCCGCCGCCCGCTGCCTGCTCCAGCTACGCCTCGCCCGCACTCTCGCCGCACGAGGCGACCGAAACGAAGGACGCGCCGTGCGGCGCGCCCTCACCGCAGCGGAGAACACCTCAACGACGCCGGCACCGACCGGCCCGCCTGGTGCGCCTGGGTGTCCGAAGCCGATCTCGCGGTGGACTCCGGACAAGCCCTCCTCGACCTCGGCGACACCGGCCGCGCCCACCACCTCATCAACGAAGGCGAACGACTGCTGCCCGAGAGCCGGGGCAAGACACGAGGGGTGTTCCTCGCCTACCGGGCCGCGAGCTACCTCGACCTGAAGGAACCCGAGCCCGCCGCAGCCGCAGCTACCCAGTCCCTGCTCCTGGCCCGGCGCACCGGAGCCCCCCGCTGCGTCCGCCTCGTCGAGGACCTGCTCCCCCGCTTCCAGCCCTACGCCCGTGCGCAGGGCGTTGCGGAACTCCTCCAGCTCGCCGTCGCGTAGCTGGCGCCCATGTGTGGAGACCTTCGGACCGTGTGCGGTCGCGGAGGGCGTGCTCGCGGCGGGCAAGGCCGCCGCGGCCGCCCGCCGACTGGACATGCGGGCGTTGACCGGGCCGTCCGGGATTGCGGGCAGGCCCCACCGCTCCCGGTTACCGGTCCGCTCAAGCCAGTTCCGGAGGTTCTCCAGCCGGGCACCGATCATGATGCTGCCGAACAGCGCCGCGCCGGCGGCACGGTCGACTAGCGTGCTCTCGGCGTGCCGGGCGTCACGACGCTGCGGGTCAATACACCTGGGCCCTGGCCGCCGTCCAGGCCCTGCTCGAGCACGGGCTTCGCGCACCTGAAGAACTGGCGCGCGCTGGCCAAGGTCCGCCCCACAAGTCGCGCAAATCGGGTGCCTGTTGATCTATTTCTTCCCTTCAAATTGGTTGACATTCAGGGGTGGAATGTCGGACGTTCAGCCGTGACCCACCGATGCGTCACAGGGACGGAGAGATGGCACGCAGATGACTTTCAGAGGGGGGAACCCGAAGCCGGGGCGCGGGAGGCGCCCGGCGGCGCCTGCCGCGGTGGACGCGGGCTCGTGGTATGAGCTGAGACAACTGGTCCCCGTGAAGAGCGTCTCGGAGCAGGTGTACACCGCAGGGCGGGTAAGGGACCTGGGAGAGGCGGTGCAGTTCAGCTGGCCCGGGGTGTACTTCGAGGGCCGCTTCCGCGGGACGGGCCTCGGGGTGGTACTCGACTGCGCGGCCGCCGACTAGGACGTCCAGGTCGACGGGGCCACCGTCGCCACCCTGGTCACACCCGGCGACACCACGCACTGGATCAACGGCCTGCGGGACGGCGAGCACACGGTCCGGGTCGTCAAACGCAACGACACGCCGGGAGACACCAGCACGTTCGGAGGCTTCGTCGCCGCGCCCGGGGGCGCCGTACTGAGCAAGCCGGCGCCCCGGGACCGCCAGATCGAGTTCATCGGGGACTCCATCACGGTGGGCTACGGCAATGTCTCGGGCACCCGCGACTGCAATCCGGAGCAGCTCAAGCGGAACACCAACACTGACGTGAGCCACGGCGCCCTCACCGCCCAGCAGCTGGACGCCGATTACCAGATCAACGGCTTCTCCGGCCTCGGCATGGTGCGCAACGTCGCCGGCATCTGCCCGGACGTCACCTACCGGACCTACTACGACCGCGCCCTGCTGAACGTGGACGGCGACGTCTGGCAGCCGGGGACGTGGCGCCCCCAGATCGTGGTGGTCAACCTCGGCTCCAACGACTTCTCCGACCTCACCCCCGGTGAACCGTGGACGCCCGACAGCCTCGCGGCCGCCTACCGCACCGCCTACGGCGAGTTCCTCCGGAAACTGCGGACTCGCTACGGTGCCGGCACCACCCTCGTGGCCGTCGGCTTCGACAGAAACGCCGAGCATGTGCGGCAGGTGGTCGAGGCGCGTAACGACGCCGGCGACAGCGGGGTCCACTACTGGTTCCTCGATCAGTCGGGCCTGGACTTCCTCGGATCTGACGGGCACACCTCGGCTCACGACGACCGGGTGATCGCCGACCGGCTTGCCCCGTTCCTCAGGAGCCTGCCGACGGGATGGTAAGGAACATGGTCACCCGTGAACCGGGCCAGGGACTGCTACCTCCCGCTGTCGCCTCCGGAACCCCCCTGCGTGCCCTGCCGCTGGGCGACTTGATCACCTGGCTCGAGAGCAGCAGCACGGGCGAAAGCTACGGGGGTCCGCTGTGGGACAGGCTCACCGCGGCAGCGGTCCCCGGCCCCGGCCCCACTGTCGGGTCTGGCCGCCGGGCGAGGAGCTGATCTCGTAGCCGAACTGGACGTCGCCTTACGCGGCGCCCATCGCCGCTGTCTCCCCTCGATCCGCTGACCTGATCGCGGCCGGAATGAGATGCGGGACCAGACGTCCGACAGGTCACAGCCACTCGTTGATCGCTGCGATGAGGACGGTCGCTTTGAAGCGGACCGCGAGCTTGTCGAACCGCGTGGCCACGGCCCGGTTCCGCTTGAGCCGGTTGATGCCGCACTCGACCGCGTGCCGGGCCTTGTAGTCCTCGCGGTCGAAGGCCGGTGGACGCCCACCGGCCGCTCCCCGGGGGTCGCGGTGGCCTGCCTGATCGGCAGGTTCCGGGATCGTGCAGCGGATCCCGCGCTGCCGCAGACAGGCACGGTTCGCGCGCGATGAATACGCTTTGTCGCCTCGCACCAACAGCGGACGGACCCGGGGCCTCCCCAGTCCGAGACGAGGAACCCAAATGGCTTCCAGCACGGCCGTGCACTGCGGGCTGTCACCCCGCTACCCTGCTGTGACCAGCGGCGACAACGGCCGCTGCCCTTGCTCACAGGCCAGGTGAATCTTCGTGGTCCAGCCGCCGCGGGACCTGCCCAAGCCGTGATCGTCAGGTTCGCTGGTGGCCGCCCGGCGGTTCATTCTGTGCTTGGTCGTCCCGCCGGGCACCGGCCGCATGCTGGTGTGCCCGGTAGATCGTGGAGTCGACGTTCACCTCCCAGGTGATCAGCCCGACTGCGTCCGCCCGCGCTTGCAGTCTGGTCAGTACCGACGACCAGACCCCAGCGCGTTGCCAGCGGCGGAGGAGCCCGTAGGCCGTCTGCCACGGACCGTACTCCGCCGGCAGATCCCGCCACGGGGCCCCGGTCCGAACCCGCCGGCGGATCCCGTTGATCAGCTTCCGCTGGCGCACCGACGGCCTGCCCAACACCGCGACCGGCAGCAACGGGCACAACACTGCCCACTGGTCATCAGAAAGATCCCCTCGCCCCACACCGAGATCATCACGGCACGATGCGAGAGTGTGAGCGGCCGTCGGCCCCTGCAGTCGGTGCCGCATGCCTGACCGGAGCCGCCCACAACAGACGCCAAATCGCGGGTCGCCGGTCGGGTCAACCGGGCGGGCCCCCGTACGCTGAGCAGTGCGGCGAACGGCGTCGACAGGCCCGTGGTATGCGCCTCGGCTCTGCGTACGGCCGGCAGCCCACGCCGCCGCCGCTTGTGACGAGAACCGCCGGTGCGCCAATGAGCGCGGCTATCACTTCCGACTCCATGAGCGCGGAGTCTGCCAGGCCATGCCACAAGCCGTGGCCATTCCCACGGTTCGCTGCCGCTTTCCGATTGCCGTACCTTCGCAGCCGGGTCAGCCCCACCGAGCAGGGCCATGACCTTCCTTCCTCGCCACTCTGGCAGGGTCCCCTATGCCAAGCAAGGGCGGGCGACTTCGTTCCCTTCTGTGGCCCGACCAGGGCTCCGAGGCATTGATCCAGCAGTCGTGCATAGATCTCGTGCGGAAATTCGCGTCACCTCGGAAGGTGGGCGCTCACCAACAGTGCGTCGGCCGTGCGAGGGCCCTCACCGGTGGCGGGCAGCACACCGACATCGATCCGAGTGAATCCGGCCGCATCGAGCGCCGTCGTCCACACGTGCTCCTGGAGTACCCAGCGGCGCATCGTGGCTGGCTCGCCATCCGGCGTCTTCGCCGGGATGCCGGCGGGCACCACATCGGGCTGGGCCCTCGTCCCGGACAGGTAGTGGGCGAGGGTGGAGAACGCCAGTCGCCCGCCGGGCCGCAGCGCGGCGGCCGCCGCGGGCAGCAGCTTGCCCGGGTCGGTGAAGTCGACGGCCCCGAAGACGCTGTAGAGCACGTCGTACGTGGCGGCCCTGGCGTGCAGGTGGTTGACGACGTCGGAGTGCACGAGGCGCAGGCGTGGGGCGAGGTGCCCGTACAGGTCGGTCGCCATGGCGTGCTGGGCGGGTGAGGCGTCCACCGCGATGACCTGGGCGGGGTGGTGACGAGTCACCAAGTACGCGGCGTGCCGGGCCGCTCCGGCGCCGAGGTCGCCCACGCACTTGTCCGTCAGGTCGCCCAGGATTTCCGGTCCGGGCCCGGCGTCCTGGCCCCAGTTCCAGTAGAACGCGGCGGGCACCTCGCGGTCGGTGTCGGCGCGGGTGCGGCCGTAGTGGTGCCAGAGGTCTGCGGTACGGGGATTCATTTCGGTACCGGGTCATGGAAGCCGCGTCGTCGGGCTGCCCGTGGACGGCAGCGCAGCAACCGGGCCAGGATCAGCCGCCCCCCATGAAGTGCCCCGTGTTCGTGCAAAGCTTGTACGGCATATGTGGAGCACGTCGGGGTGTACGCGCAGCACGCTCGCCGCGTAGGACTGATCGCGACGCGGTAGTGGCGAACCGCCGTGTACATCGCGGAGGCTACGCGGCCCGCCGGCCGCGGGGCTGCACGGTCTTCGCCTGATCCGGCGATCGCAGTGGGCCGGAAGACAGCGAGAAACAGGACCGTCAGCCACGCGGCAGGACAGCATCGGCTGCACCCGATGTAGGTGTCGAGTGCTCCGAGGCAGCAGCCCTCTTGGTCATCGCTGCGCTTCCTCTGATGTCCGGACCTGTCAGCCCGCGGTGACTTCGACACGACTCTTCCTCCCGGTCAGCCGGATCATATGCGTGTTCACCGGTCGTGCGGGCACCTGTACGTCCGCGGCCAGTTCCGGGCGCAACTGTTCCCGTCCGGCTGTGTGGAGCCGCAGTGATCAGCCGACACTCAGCGTGCGCAATGGCAGCACGAAGTTCAATCAGGCCGCCGAGGGCTGTGTGGCGTCGGTCAAAGCCGTCGTACGCCTCATGCGCTGGGACCAGACGGGCTTGGGTCTCCAGCTGTTGCCAGGCATAGCGCGCAGGAGATTGGCCAGTTGCCGCGTGTCCGCCCGTAAGCAGGATGAGCCAGCCGACAGCAGGGCAAGGATGGCTGCGGGCACTCGGGCTCCGTGCTAGACCAGTCGCTCCCGGGCCTGTGTGCTGGGCGCGTCCCGACATCTGGTGCGGTGGCTTCATCTTCGGACTCCAGCCGGCGCCGGGTCGACTCGACGTCTGCGGACTCAAGAGGGAATCGGGTTGCGAACCGATCGCCACTGCGGAAGATGACGTTGACCGTACCCTGCGCCACGATGCTCCTGACCGGCAGGATCCGCCACTCAGGAAACTGCTGCTCTACCAACCTGCGCACCGTCTCAGGTGACACCGCCAAGTGTTCTGTCGCGCAACGTTGCTTGCTGGAAGTCCGGCACTGGTGCGGGCTCCACTTCCAGGTCCGGGGCCTCGGTGACGAACCGTTCAGCGAAGGCCACCTCGGTCCCCCACGCTTCCCATGCCGCGGTGACGGCCCTGGGGTCGTCCGGGGCGGGACGACCTCGTCGGCCAGTTCAACTACGCCCCGGTCCAGCGCACGGCGGTGGTCTCGTTCAGCCGTAAGTCCGACGGCACCTACCGCTGTTCCGACACGGTCCCCGAAGCCCATTTCACGTACGCCAGTTCGTCGTAGTGGCAGGGCGAGGCTAATCCAGCGTGGGCGCGCGGTCAGGGTTTCCCTCGCTTCCGGCCGTGCCACGGGATTCGGAGAACGTGCGCCGGTAGGCGCTCGGAGAGACGCCGACGATGCGGTGGAAGTTCCGGCGCAGGGTGCTGGCCGTGCCCATGCCGACCTGTTCGGCGATCTGCTCGATGCTGTTGTCGGTCGTCTCCAGCAGTTCCTGCGCGCGGCGGATGCGCTGGGTGAGGAGCCACTGCAGGGGGCTGGTCCCGGTGACCGCGATGAAGCGGCGGCTGAAGTGGCGCAGGCTCATGTTTGCCCGGCGGGCGAGTTCGGCGACCGTGACCGGCTCGTGGAGGTGTTGCCTCGTCTGGTCCAGCAGGGCCGGCAGACCGTACGGGTCACCTCCGGTACCCGAGCCGTGGCCGTCCGGCAGCGGGCTGGCGATGAACTGTGCCTGTCCGCCGGCGCGGTGCGGGGCGACCACGAGCCGCCGGGCCAGCGTGTTGGCCATGGTCGCGCCGAGATCGCTGCGGACCATGTGCAGGCAGAGGTCGATCCCTGCCGCCTGCCCCGCCGAGGTGAGGACGTCTCCCTCGTCGATGTAGAGCACTCCGGGGTCCACGTCGACCCGCGGATAGTCGTCGGCCAGTCGCCGGGTGTGCATCCAGTGGGTGGTCGCGCGGCGTCCGTCGAGCAGCCCGGCGGCGGCCAGCACGAACGCTCCGGTGCAGATGGAGGCGACCCGCGCGCCCCGCTCGTGTGCCGCGCGCACCGCCTTCACCAGGTCGGCGGGCGCCCGCTCCATGGCCTCGTCGCAGGCGGGGACGATCACTGTGTCGGCCTCCACCAGGTCGTCCAGCGTGTGCCGGGTCTCCGAGCGCAGCCAGCCTCCGACATTGGCCCCGGGGGCCCCGCAGACGACCAGCTCGTAACCGGCCCCGGCGGCCTCGGGGTTACCGGGACCGAAGATCGCGCAGGGGATGGAGAGCTCGAACAGCGGCATCCCGTCCGTGACGGCCAGGGCGACAAGCGTCATGGCACAAATTGTACGGTGAATGTCGTTTCGGCCGCTTGAGGACGTCGTGGGGCCGCCGTCAGTGTCGTATTCATGAGCTATCCGATATCGCCTACGTCCCATGAAGCTCCCCGGGGAGAGGCCCGGTTCTCCGATGCGGGCGGCCGGGCCTGGCTGGCGATCGCTCTGGGGGTTGCTGCCGTCGGCTGGGGGCGAACCAGTTCGCGCCGCTGTTGCTGATGTACCGCTCGGAGCTGGGCGTCCCCACGACGACGGTGGAGGCGACCTACGCCCTGTACGCGGTGGGACTGATCCCCGGGCTGCTGCTCGGAGGCCCGTTCTCCGACCGGTACGGCCGCCGTCGGGTGCTGGTGCCCGCGCTGGTCATCTCCGCGCTCGCCAGCGGGTTGCTCATGCTGGCCGAGTCCGGGATCGGGTGGCTGTTCGTCGGTCGGCTGGTCGCCGGTGCCGCCAGCGGAGCGGCGTTCAGCTCGGGCACCGCGTGGATCAAGGAACTCACCGTCAGCGGCTCCGGCCGGGACGAGCACACCGGCGCCCGCCGCGCGACGATCGGCATGACCACGGGCTTCGCGGTGGGCCCGCTGATCGCGGGTCTGCTGGCGCAGGCGGCACCGGATCCGGTCGTCATCTCCTACGTGCCGCACGTGGTGCTCACCCTGGCGGCCGTGCCGTTCGTACTGCGCACCCCGGAGACCCACACGGCCAACGGGGACGCCCCGCTCTGGTCCCGCCTGCGGTTGCCGGAGGAGAGCAGCCGCCGGTTCTGGACGGTCGTCGCGCCGCTGGCGCCCTGGGTGTTCGCCGCGTCCGCGATCGCACTGGCCTATCTGCCCGGCCTGGTGCTGGACCGGCTCGGTGACAACGCACTGATGTTCAGCGCGGTCGTGACCATGCTGACCATGGTCACGGGCATCGCTGTCCAGCCGCTGGCGCGCCGGGTCAGCCATCCGGACAAGCCGTATCTGATCGCGACCGCCCTGGGCATCGTGGTGGGCGGGCTGGTGCTCGGCGCGGTGGCCGCGGCGGACGCGCACTGGTGGATCGTCGCTGTCGCCGCGCTGGTGCTCGGCGCGGGCTACGGCTGCTGCCTGGTGTGCGGGCTGATGGAGGTCCAGCGCCTGGCGGGCACCGAGAACCTGGGCCGGCTGACCGCGATCTTCCAGGCCTTCGCCTACCTGGGCTTCGGGGCACCGTATCTGCTCGCCCTGATCGAACACGCGGTGCCGCCGTCAAAGTTGCTGTTGCTGGCCGCTGTGCTGGCGGTGCTGACCCTCGTCTGGACGACCTACCAGGCCTCACAACAGCCCCGATCCGGCGAAACAGCCTGCAAAGGCCGCTTCCCGTTCGGTGGTTAGGGGGTAGTGGCACGAGCCGACCCAGCGGCGGCGGCGACCCGAGCATCTGGCTCGCCACCGGCGCGTGGGGGCGACCCCGGGAACGGCGAACGCAGCGATGTCCGGCGGGTGCGCTGTCGCACGCCCACTCCCGGCACGTCACCGTCCGCTCCTTGGAGCGTGCCCCATCTCGTCAGCGCCGGCGAGCGGGGTCTGATGCGTGCGGCTGTAAGGCGGAGGAGGACATCGAACACCGCTGCGATGGGGGGCAACGCCCGCAACTGCTACCGGAATTGGCATAGACCTTTACGTCAGCACGGGCTGGGCTCTGCCGCGCACATCACGAGAGCGCTCTCAAGCACTGCTGTTCCACCCTCACCCTGCTGGAACAACGAAGGGTCATTCCCTTGAGACGCACCACAACACTGCGCACCGCACTGTCCGCACTCCTCCTGCTCGGCACCTGGGCGACCGCGAGCGTCCTGCCTGCCTCCGCCGCGGATGCTCCCGCGCGCTCCGCCGAAGCACCGGCCTCCCCCGAGCTCCTGTCCGCGATGCAGCGCGACCTGGCGCTGACGCGGAACGAGGCCGTGGCACGCCTGGCCGCGGAGAAGACCGCTACGGCCGTCGAACGCAAGGCGCGCAGCGCGGCCGGTTCGGCCTACGGCGGCTCCTGGTTCGACGCCGGCAGTGGCCGACTCACCGTCGCCGTCACCCGTGCCGCGCGTGCCGACGCCGTACGCGCGACCGGAGCGGCCGTACGCCTCGTGCGCTACGACGCACGGCAGCTCGACGCGGCGAAGAAGAGCATCGACTCGCTGTCCGCGCCCGCCAAAGTCGCCAGTTGGCACGTGGATCCCAAAGCCAACAAGGTCGTCGTGAACATCGTCGCCGCTCACCGGGACGACAACGATGTCCGGGCCTTTCTCGCCCGAGCCCGCGAAGCGGGCCCCGTGACGGTGCGCCAGACCCCCACCGCACCGCGTACCTTTGCCGCCGGCACCGTGGGCGGTGACCCCTACTACACCGGCAACGTCCGCTGCTCCATCGGCTTCTCCGTGCACGGCGGCTTCGTCACCGCCGGGCACTGCGGCTCGCCGAGTGCGGCCGTGTACGGCTGGGACCGGTCCTACATCGGCAATTTCCAGGGGTCATCGTTCCCGGGTAACGACTACGCCTGGGTGAACGTGGGCAGCGGCTGGTGGACCCGATGACGAAAACGAGCGTCTGCGCCGAACCCGGCGACTCAGGAGGCTCCTTCATCAGCGGCGATCAGGCCCAAGGCGTCACCTCCGGCGGCTGGGGCAACTGCAGCGGCGGCGGCCAGACCTGGCACCAGCCCGTCAACGAGATCCTCAACCGGTACGGGCTGACACTGCACACGGCCTGATCCCTCATCAGCACGGCCGAGCGGACTCCGTCACGGGACTGTCGACGGAGTCCGCTCGAACTTCACCTCCCCCATGGACGAAGCCACCTTTCCGCTGTGTGGGGCGCCGATCAGCAGGCAGAACACATGCGCTAGATTTTGCCTCTCTTTGACCGCGATCACTCACGATCTCTACCCTTCGGAGTCGGCAACCCCATGAGCGACATCGTCAACGGACTCGGTCGGGCCACTGCGTACGGCGGCCTGGGGCTGGTCCTGTTGGTCCTCGGCATCGTCCTGGTCGACGTGCTGACGCCTGGAAAGCTCGGCCGACAGATCTGGGAGCAGCGCAATCGCAACGCCGCCATGGTCCTCAGCTCCGCACTGCTCGGTATCGGCGGCATCGTGTTCACGTCCATCTGGACGACGTACGAGGACTTCGGCAAGGGGCTGGTCTCGACCGCCGCGTTCGGGCTGCTGGGGCTCGTGATGATGGCTGTGGCGTTCCTGGTGGTGGACCTGATCACGCCGGGGCGCCTGGGTGCGACGCTGGTCGAGGCAGAGCCTCATCCCGCGGTGTGGGTCACAGCGTCCTGCAATCTCGCTGTGTCCGCTGTCATATCGGCCTCCATCGCCTGAACCGCTGTCCCTGAGCGATGGCCCACACGCCGTAGAGGCCCCTGTCCCATCGAGAAAGCGGGGGCTTCAGCGCAAGCCCGACGCATCGCTCAGGTATTGCCCCTCCCGACCACCCGTGCTTGATACGCGCGATCACCTTTACCAAGCTGCGCGGGACCCCGGGGCCCCGGCTGCCACTCGTCTTCGCCCTGTGCGCGACCGGGTTCGCGGTGATGTGGCTCGCCAACAGCGCGCCGCTGCTGATCGCCGGCGCCGTATTCAACTGCCTCGGCACCGGTCTTCTGCTGCCTTCCCTGCTCACCATCGCCATGTCCAGGCTGGACTTCGCCGACCGCGGCCGTGGCACCGGCCTGTGGACCGCGTCGTTCTTCATCGGCCGGTTCATCTGCCCGCTGGTGCTGATCGCGGCCGAGTCCGCCCTCGGCACTCTGGCCGCCGCCGTCGGCCTGCTCGGCCTGGCCGCGGCCGTCGTCGCGGCAGGCTCCTTCCTGACCGCCCGGCGCAGGGCTGCGGCCGTCGCACCGTTGTCCCAGTAGCAGGAAGCCGCCCTCGACGGGCTAGTCGTGGGCGGCGCTGTCGCCTACGGACCAGGTCCAAGTGGTGAGGCCGGTTTGCAGAACAGCTGGGAGCGCCGCGGTCTGCTGGTCCGGGGCCTCCCGGGCAGCGGCCTGCGAGGGACCATGGGCCGCCCTGAGGCGAACGACCTGCTGGTTGCGGCGGCCAAGGAGACCGCACCGCGGAACCGGTGGCCGCCGCGAGCGGGGTCCGCGCCGGTTTCACGCCGGACCGATGACCTTCTTGCGCATGTGCCCATAAACCACCGACGTCCGTACGTCGGCGAGTTCCGGGCGCTTCGCCAGCTTCTCCAGGACCACTGCGTGCAGATGGTCGGTGTCCCGGACGGCGACATGCACGAGGAAGTCGTCGTTCCCGGTGAGGACGAAGATCGAGACGACCTCGGGCATCCCCTCCAAGAAGGTCTGGAAGGCCTCGATCACAGCACGTGTCGGCGGGCGGACCCGTACGGCGATCACCGCCTGCAACCCGCGGCCGATCGCCGCGAGGTCTGCCTCCGCATGAAATCCCGTCAGGATGCCGCTCCTGCGCAGCGACCGGATTCGCTCCAGACACGTGGACGGGGCGATACCGAGTTCCTGGGCCATGTCCCGGTTGGTGCGCCGACCGTCCTCCTGGAGCATCCGCACCAACGCCGAATCTAGTTCGTCCACGCTTGCCTCACCCCGCCGGATTCCGAAGGTAATTCGGACTCTTCGCATCACCTTCGATGATCTTGTTAACCTCCAGCCTAGTTGACCGATGCTTGTTCGGTCACAGCGCGGTGGGCGGCAATGGGTAGTGGAGAGGGGCGACTTGCTATGCATAAACGAGGACCCACGGTGTGGGCGGTGTGTGCGGTCATGGCGGCGGCGCTGTTCTGGAGCAGTTCGTACGCGGTGACCAAGCAGGTGCTGGAGGATGTGGGCCCGCTCAGTATCGGCGCCATCAGGTTCACCCTTGCGGCGTTACTCCTGGGCGTGATGGTACGGCTGAGCAGGCACCGCCCGGCCTGTCCGGACCCCCGGCAGCGGCGGCAGCTCTACCTGAGCGGGTTCCTCGGCATCACCGTGTACTTCATCCTTGAGAATGTCGGCGTCGACCTGTCCACGGCATCCGACGCGTCGCTGATCGTGGCCACGTACCCGCTGATGACGATGCTGGTGGAACTGGTCGTCTTCCGCACCCGGATGCCGCTGCCGCGTGTGACGGGCGTGCTGCTGGCTACCGTCGGCGCGTTCCTCGTCGTACGCAACGGGGCCGAGGTCGGCGGCAGTTCGCGCTGGCTGGGGGACGTCCTGCTGCTGCTCGGCGGGCTGGCCTGGGCCGGCTACAACGTGCTCGGCAAGCGCGCGAGCGCCGGCCAGGACGCCGCGAGCGTCACCTACTACCAGACCTTGGCGGGTGCGGCCGGCTTCCTGCTCGCGTCCCTGCTGGAGGCCGACGACTGGCGGATGCCGGGCGCGACCGCCTCATCACTGCTGGTCTACCTGGCCGTGGCGTGCTCGGTCGGCGGCTTCCTGCTCTACAACTACGGCCTGCGCAGGATGGCGTCGAGCGTCGCGGTCAACATCCTCAACCTGGTACCGGTCTTCGGCGTCATCGGCGCCGTCGTGATCAACGGGGAGTCCATCCGACTCGCCCAGGTGACGGGCGGCGTGATCATCATCGTCGGGGTGGCGCTGGGCATGATCGAGCGGGGACAGGAGGCCACGGCGAATCCGGGCGCGAGGGGAAGCGAGCCTTCCGGGACTGCGACCGCCCGGATTACGGCAGAGGCGGGGCCCGTGCCGGACGAGCCCGAAACGGCTGAACCGACCGCGCGTTGAGTGATCGACGGGGCTCGATAGCCACAAGGCGGCGCACGTCCTGGCCGGCCTCGCCGATAATGTCCCAACCCGCGCACCTCCGGCCGAGGTGGAGTCAAGCTTTCTCGCCGGTAACCCGTTCAATCCGCGGGAGGAACTCACCGAGATCGAAGAGACGGCGGAGTCGCTGCGTATCAAGCAGATCAAGCCCCCTCACCGTGGTGCGGCACGGCCTTCCGGGAGGAAGCCGAGTACGTCGTCATCGATGGCAACCGACGGTTGGCCGCTGCGGAGCTGGCTGGTCTCGCCGAACCGCGAATCGATATGAACGACGAACTCACCGCACGGTGGCGGACGTTGTGGAGGCCGCGCTGATCGCAAACGTTCACTGTGTCGACCTCCCTCCGCTGGACCAAGCGAAAGCGATCCCCCGCTGGGGTCTGTCGACCCGGTCCGCATCGGCGAGGGCTACTACTCCCAGCCGTCCGGGCAGGTCGCGGCCAAGCCGTACACGGGGCTGCGGGAAGCGCTCGCCCGGTCGTCGAAGGTGGCCGTCACGAAGTACGCCTGGCAGGCCGGGAGAGATGGGGCCTGCTGCGAGTGCGGGATGGCGTGATCGTGCTGCACGCCATGCGCTGGCCCGACGAAATCAGGTCGCCGGAGGAACTACTGCCCCCTCCTCGTCGAGCTGACCGACGAGGAGATCGACAGCGCTCTCGCCCTCATGGACATCATGAGCTGCGACGACCTCAACGATCCCGAGTTCCGCGACACCTACAGGGTTGTCAAGTCTTCTTTGCAGCACAACATGGGTTACTGCGCTTCTGGCACGTGAGGCAAGTAGTCGGCGGCACGTGAGACTCATGTCTCGGGGTGGTACTGGTGGGCTCGCCTCATTCGAAAGGGCGTCGTCGTACGTCAGCCGAAGCCGCGGAGCGAGGTGGCGACACGCATCGCCGGCCGACCGCAGGTTCCGGCCGCTTGGTCACCGGCCGGTAAAGCCGAGAGCCCCTGCCTTCACAGCGGTCGTGACCTGCGGCTACTGTTTCGCCGCTGTCGTGCGGACGAACGTGAAACCGTCCATTCGCCTTGGGGGAGGGGATCGGCAGCCATCCATTCACTGTGGGGGCACATTGAACCTGCGTACGCGCCGCAGATCCGCGGCGCTCACCACTGCCGCCGCGCTCGCGGCGGGCCTCATCGCCGCGCTTCCCGGTCCGGCCGCCGCCGTTCCCGGCAACTGGCCGGCCACCGACGGGAAGCTGCTCTACACGGACGTCGGCGGCCAGATGGCGTTCGTCCGTCCCGACGGGTCATCGTGGTCCCAGTTCCACCCGACCGGAGACCAGGGCACCTGGTCCGCCG
The DNA here is from genome assembly GCF_022807935.1 of Streptomyces sp. HP-A2021. Classification (NCBI taxonomy): domain Bacteria; kingdom Bacillati; phylum Actinomycetota; class Actinomycetes; order Kitasatosporales; family Streptomycetaceae; genus Streptomyces; species Streptomyces sp. HP-A2021. Next base: position 9,465,936 of record NZ_CP094344.1, on the reverse strand, counting down.
ACGGCAGCCAGGTCGCCTTCGTGAACCACTACGACGACCACATCCGCACGGCATGGGCCGACTCCGAGGACACCGGCGTCGACATCGCCATGCCGTCGGGCAGTGGCTGGCATCCTGCCGATCCGACCTTCTGGTACGGCGGCGGCGACATCGTCTTCACGGCCGGCGGCCGGCTGCGGCTGACCGCGGCCGACGGCACCCGCACACCGAAGGCCCTGTTCGGCACCGATGTCGACGGCTGCGACTCCGAGCCCAGCGGCGCGGTGAACGGCATGCTGGCCTTCGTACGCACGGGCACGAGCTGCGGGACCGCGGGCGCCCCGGCCGTCTGGGTCTACAACGGCCGCTCCGGGGCGTTCACCAAGCTGGCCGACAACGCGAAGGACCCGAGCATCTCCCCCGACGGCCGGTCGGTGGCCTTCACACGGTCGGTCGACGGGCACAGGCAGCTCTTCAAGGTCAACACCGACGGCACCGGGCTCGCCCAGCTCACCACGGACGCCGTGGACCACAACCGGCCCGCCTGGTCGCCGCAGGGCAACCGGATCGCGTACGACGTTTTCGTCTCCGGCGACCCCGACATCCCCAGCGGGCCCCAGGTGTGGATCCACGACCTCGGCACGGGCACGCAGACGCAGGTGCCCCAGGGCACCGGCACCGACGTGGCCTGGCAGCCGCTCAGGGACAACGCGATCTCCCGGGTCTACGGCTCCGACACCTACGACACCAACATCGCGTCGTCCAAGTGGACCTGGAACACGGTCGGCGCGGGCGCAACCGGCTTGCCGAACGCGAACGCGGCCGTGCTCATCAGCAAGTCCGACGCGGCCTACGCCACCACCGCGACATCTCTGGCCGGCAAGAAGCGGGGGCCGGTGCTGATGACCTCCGGGACGGGCCTGGACTCCTCGGTGCAGACGGAGCTCAAGCGCATGCTGCCCAAGGGCAGGACGGTGTACTTGGTCGGCGGCACCAAAATCCTCAGCAGCGCGGTGGCGTCGAAGGTGACCTCGCTCGGGTACGTGGCCAAGCGGCTGTCCGACGTCTCGCGCTACTCGACCTCGGTGGCCGTGGCCAAGGCCATCACCAGCACGCCGAAGTACGTCTTCCTCGCCACCGGCACCGACTACCACAACGCCCTCGCGGCGAGTTCCGCCGCCGGTTCCATGGGCTCCGCCGGTACCGCGACCGTCCTGCTGACCGACGGTTCGACCATGACCGCATCGGTCTACGGGTACCTCAACAAGTACAGTCCCGGCACGACGAAGATCATCACGGTGGGCACCGACGCCGAGTCGGCGCTGACCAAGGCATACAAGGCCGGGAAGATGCCGAACTGGCCCGTTTCGTACAGCTACTACCGGGTCGCCGGCTCCACGCCGCAGTCGAACTCCGTGCAGCTCGCCAACCTGTGGTGGTCGCTGCCGTCGAACGCCGCCGTGGCCTCCGTGGGGAGCTGGCGAGGCGGTGTCTCCGCGTCCTCGGCGATGACCACCTACGGCCCGCTGCTGTGGACCGACGTCACCTCGCTGCCGTACGACACCAAGCGGTACCTGATGCGGATGTCGTCGAGCATGTACCACGTGGCCGTCTTCGGCGGCTCGGCATCGGTCGACGCCTCCGTCATCCCCAAGATCGGTGCGGCGATCGGCGTGGGCACCCGCTACGTCTACACGCCGTACTACAAGGGCGTGGCACCGCAGACCACGACCGCGCAGCCGCTGTCCGGCGGCACCGGGTCCGCGCCGAGCCCGGATCTCGCGCCACTGCGGGTGACGGCCAAGAAGTAGCCCTCGCGGACTTCAGGGCCCCGACCGGTCAGCCCGGTCGGGGCCTTCGTCGCGGCCGCTCGGACGATGCTGCGGGGACCGGCCTGGCGTTCGGTTGGCTCGGCCGCGTACTCGCTCGTCAGAACGTCCCGGCGCCACCCACACTCCTGGTGGGCTCGCCTCATTCGAAAGGGCGTCGTCGTACGTCAGCCGAAGCCGCGGAGTGAGGTGGCGACGTACCCCAGCAGTACGAGGCAGCAGCTGCCGACGACGACGAGCATCTGCGGAAGGCTCGGCTGGCTCCCCAGCATCAGGGGACTCCAGCCCCAGAACACCAGCACGGTCAGCGCCGTGCGCACGGTCTGGAACGGCGCCGACCAGGCCATCTCCTGAAGGTGGTCGGCGTCGGGCACGAGGGCGAACACCGGGGTCAGGATCGCGCCGATGAGCGCGACGACGATGAAGGCGATCAACGAGCCCATGCCCAACTCGTCGTCCTGGAAGGCCTTCCAGCGGTTCTCGGCGAGCGTGGGCAGGTCCTTGCTCTCATTGACGTAACCGCCGAGACCGGGGTCCGACCGGGCCCACAGGACGTCGACCTCGGTTCCTTTGCCGGGCTTGTCGCGCGTGAAAGCACCGCGCACGGTGAGCCGTTCCGCACCGCCGGGCACGGAGACCACGAGCCGGGACACGTATCCCTTCACGACGCCGTCGCTCAACTCCTGTCGTGTCGACTGCCGTTCCACGACCGCCGCGGTGCTCACCTCCGCGCCCGCGTCTCGCAGGGCGTCGAGCTTGTCGCCCGCATTGGACGAGGTAAGGAGAGCGACGGCGAACACAGCGGAGGAGAACGCGACGAGGACCCAGAGGGCACCGGTGCGAAGCTTGACCCAGAACCCGTCCGTGAACCCGTCGTCCTTGGGCTCACCGCGCAGCACCCACAGCGCCGCAACCCGCACCACCGCACACCCTACGGCGACGGCACCCCACACGAAGGGTTCGTGCCAGGGCCGGGCCATGGCGGTGGCCCCCAGCAGCCACATGCAGGCGACGCCGGCCGCGACCCACGCCGCGAGCGAGCACAGCCGTACGAGCCATACCAGCGCCGAACGCACAGATCCTCCCGATGAACATGTGAAACGGCCTCACCGCGGCGCCCTCATCGACGTGCCGGCGTACGCGGCCCGGGACGAGCAGGAAACCACCCCCGGCGAACGCCATCTCCGTCGGGGGTGGTTTTCCTGCCCCAGCAGCAGCTTCGGGTGGCGCTCGCTGCAGAACCGGCTTCAGCGGCGCGGCGCCGGGGCGGCGGCCCGGGCGGCTGATGAGCGGCCGGTGCACTTCGTCGCGTTCGATCTGCTGCGGTTGTCCGGGACCGACACGACCAGGTGGTCGTATCATGCGCCGCAGTAAGCATGTCGACACTCATCTCCACCGCGGAAGCTGCCCCCCTCCGCCAACTCAAGCGTTCACTCGCCGGCCGAAGCCCACTCACGTCCGGGTTCGCAGGCTGTTCGGGGACGGCCTCTACAAATCGAACTGCAAGTGCTCGATGTCCGTGAAGCGCACCTCCTCCAGCCGGCCGGCGCGGCGACCGTTGTCCTGGAAGTACACCTCCTTGAGCCCTTCGGCGGCGATCTCCCGCAGACGCTGCTCGGTCGCGCCCTGCTCCTGGGCCTCGAAGAGACGGGCGGCATAGCGGGGCGGCAGCGCCACCGTGAGATGGCGGAGGCGGTCCTCGTCGGTGGAGTCGATCGGCGCGGTGTAGCCGATCCGGGCCCGGGTGTCGACGATGAGCCCGCCGGTCATCGCCGCCTGCTGTCGTGCCTTGGGACCGGATCTGCGGCTGCCACCGCTTCTTCACCTCGCGCTCAAGCGCGCGGCAAGGTCCGGACGTGGCTTCTTGACCTGGTCCTTCACGTACCCGCTCGACGGTGCGCTGGGAGATCCGCAGCATCTGCGACCGCCATGGTGCCTTGAGCTGCTTGACCAGGTACCGCATCTCCGCGCCCGCACTCTTGGGTGCCGGGCGGGGAACGCCTTCTGCACCGCGGCCTCCAGGCCGTCCCCGAACAGGCTCATCGTCGCCCTCTCCTACTCTCCGTTGTCGACGTCCGTGACGGTGCCGCCCTTGACGTACTGGGCGAGGTTGAGCTCCGGCGTGTTGAACCGCTGAGGGACCTCCTCGCCCCACAGACACTCTGGGTGCCCTCGCGCTTGACCAAGCCCGGGTCGATGCCGAGCTTGAAGCCACCCGGCAGCGGCTTGCCGTCCCGGTAGGGCAGGAGGTCCAGCGACGACGTTCCGTCGGCCGCCAGACGACGCGGTCGGACAGGATCCCCACCGGGGTATGGCCAGTGAACGGCGCGTGCTTGACGATCTCGCGGTGCAGGTTGATCCGCGTGCGGGAGATGACCGCCGCCCGGATGTCCGGCCGCCATGTCGGCCGGGACAGCGCCCGCCACGGCTCACCCGGCCGACAGCCCTCGTCGCGCGGGTGCGCGGGCAGCTTGCCCAGGCCGCCCTTCGTCGTGGCCCTGATCGCCGAAACGGCGATCGCCAGCTGCGGGTCGCGCTCCTTGTAGCCCTCCATCGCCGCCGGGAAGTCCGGAGCCTCCACGTAATTCCACAGCCCCTGGTCTGGGCCCTGCCCTCTGTGGTGATCTTGCTGATTGGGTTCTCCGGTGCTGATCCTTCCGGCTCGGCAGGAGGAAGGTCAGGCGCGTGTGCGTGGGGTTTGTCGGATGCTGGAACCCGCCAGGTCCCCGGGGGTGAAGACAGCCGCGGCGATGCGGAGATGAGGTGGCAGCGCCGACCACAGCTCGTCGAGGAGGTCGCCGCTGGTCTCGGCGGTGGTGCGGATCTCCGTGAATGGGGCGCCGGTGGCGATCTCCTGTCCGTTCGAGTGGTAGGTCGTCATGAGCACTGCCTCACTGGGGCGCAGGTCGCTGATGTGCACGGTGAGCCGGTTGGTGGCGGTGCGGTCCCCGGCACTGTGTCGGGCGGAGCCGAACCAGGCTTGGCCGCCTTCGTGGTTGTCTGCGATCACGGTCAGGCGGGGGGTGAAGATCGGGCTGTCGGGTTCGTAGTCCAGTCCGTCCAGGGCCAGGAGCGGAGCCTGTCCGCGGGCGAGTTGGTCGGCGACAGCGGAGACCTGCTCTCCGTTGCCGAAGACCAGCCAGTTTGGACTCTGACGGGCGGCGACATAGTGCCGCAGGTGGTCGTGTTCGCGTACGTCGGAGGGCGCGACGATCAGTTCCCCTGTGGAGGTGCGGTGAAGGGTGCGAGCCTGGGAGGCGGGGCTGCGCCCGGTGAGGAAGTAGGCGCCGAGCGTGGTGCCGTCGCCGGTGGTGCACCACAACACGCCGCGGCCAGGGTAGTCGTTGTCGGCCAGCACATTTCTCAGCAAGTCCACTGTGGTCGCGCCCCTTTGCATGATGGCTACGCGTCGCGAAGCCGGCGGTGATATCCAAGCGGATCAAGGTGCATCCAGCACGCTCGCCGTATGGTCTCCTGATCCACGCGCTTCGCGGGGATCATTGCGGAGCCCGATCCCGAGCCTGTTCTCATCGGTCGGCGGCTTGGCGGTTGGGTTTCTGGGGCGCTTGTTGGACCGGTAGCTGGGGCCGTTCATGATGACCTGGTGGCTGGCGTTGATCAGGCCGTCCAGGAGCGACTCGGCGAGGACGGGCGTTGGGGAAGAGCGGATACCAGTCGCTGGGCACTCGGTTGCTGGTGATGATCAGGGATCGGCCTTGCCGCTCGAAGACGAGTTCGTATAGGTCGTCGGCCTGGGGTGCGGTGAGCTGGCGCATGGAGAAGTCGTCGAGGATGAGCAGGTCGGGGCGGATGAGGTCGCATGCGCTTGTCCCAGGTGCGGTCCGCGTGGCCCCCGGCGAGCTCGGCCAGGATGCGGCTGGTCTTGGCGAAGCGGACATTGGCGCCCTGGCGGACGGCCTGGTGGCCGAGGGCCTGCGTCGACGTGTGGCTTCCCGAGCCGACGGGTCCGAACAGGATGACGGACTCGCCGGAGTGGAGCCGGCGCAGGGCCGCGTGGTCACGGATCTGGGCGGCGGGCAGCTTCGGGGAGACGTTGAAGTCGAAGCCCCCCAAGGTGGCCTGCTGCTCGAACTTCGCCCTGTGTAGGTGACGTTCGAGGACGACGGACGGCCGCTCGCCCAGCACCATCTGGAGACCACCGACGACCCGATCACAGCGATCGCCGGGCGCACCGGCTTCGGAACCGTCGACAGCCTGCGCCACCACTTCATCCGGCGAATGGGCATCACACCGCAGGGCTACCGACGCACCTTCCGTACACCACACAACCGCCCCTCTCCCCCGCCGGATCCGGTGGGGCAGTCTTCCTCTCGCCGAGTGTGAGCGAACCGCCCACGTCCGTGGCTTCTTCGTAAGCCGAGCCACCAGTACCCGGCCCAGCAGCGCAGCGGCGGCCTGCCAAACCACTGAACAGGGCGGCGCCCGGAGTGTCGCCTGTCCTGACCAGGCCGGGCGGGGCCGGGCCGGGCGCAGTCGGCTGGCGACGGTGGTCAGGGACCGCCGGAAGTTGACGACCTGGTGAGATCGGCGCCTTGCGGCGCGATCCACGCCTCCTGCACCGCGTTCTCGGCGTCACTGGCCGATCCGAGGGCACCGTCGATGTCGAACAGCACCGCCGGCCGGCCTGCACATCCTGCCGACTCGACCACCAGGCGGCTCCTGCCTCCGCCTTGGCGGGCGTTTCTCTCGGCCCGCGCGCGCTCATTCCGGCCGCGAGTTCCGATCGCCGCATGCGCCCACAACCCGGCCGCATGCGCACCCAGGTTTTACGACCGCCCCGCCTCTGGTGCCGGTCCGGACTGCTCCGACGCCTGTATCAAACAACTCTATGTTCAAACGAACATCGCTATGTTAGAAAGATGTCATGCGTGTCGCTGATCGTTTGGACCTGACCCTGCGGTTGGTGCAGGGCTCCGGCCAGGTGTCCGTGTCGGAGCTCTCCCAGCGTCTGGGGGTCTCGGAGATGACCGTGCGCCGCGACCTGGACGCGCTGGAGCGGCGGGGCCTGGTACGGCGAGTACACGGCGGGGCGGTCGCCAGCCGTCCCCCCGAGCAGGGGGGAGGGTTCATCGCACGGGAACAGTGGCAGACCGCCACCAAAGACCTTCTGGGTGCGGCCGTTGCGGCGATGGTGGAGCCCGGCTCACGCGTGCTGCTGGACGCCGGGACCACCACCGTGCACGTCGCGGAGCACCTCGCCGAACGCGCCCCGCTTACGGTCGCCGTACTGAGCCTGCAGACGGCGCTCGCCCTGGCGGACCGCCCGGGGATCGACCTCCTCGTCGTGGGCGGACGCTCCCGCCCCGGGGAACGCTCGTTGGTGGGGCCGCTGGCGCTGCGCACGCTGGAGTCGCTGAGTTTCGACTGCTTCGTGATGTCCATCGGCGGCGTGCACGCCGAGCACGGCTGGTCGGAGTTCTCCCTGGACGACGCGGCCGTCAAGCAGGTCGGGCTCGCCCAGTCCGCCCGCACGATCACCGTCGCCGACGCCACCAAACTCGGTGTGAGGGCCTTCAGCCAGGTCGCCGCACTCAACGCCGCCGATCACTTCGTCACCGACGCCGCCGCCGACGACCCCCAGACCCATCCCAACGGCCAGGCCACCCTCAAGGCCCTACGGCAGTCGGGCGTCGAGACCCACCTGATCTGACATGCCGTGAATGACTTCTGACCAAGGAGCAGTTCTGTGCCTACTGCCGCGCGCTCGCTGATGATCCTGGTTGCCGGACCGTACCGGTCGGGTACGGGTGACGACCCGCACAAGCTGGAGGCGAACGTCCGTACCATGAACGAGGTCGCCCTGAAGCTCTTCCGCGCCGGCCATCTGGGAGTCACCGGTGAGGCCCTCGCCCTGCCGCTGCTAGATACTGCAGGCAGCACCGGCCCCGGTGACGCGGCCTACGAGGAGATCTTCCACCCCGTCGCCGAGCAGTTGCTGGCCCGCTGCGACGCGGTGCTGCGAATCGGAGGCCCGTCCGAGGGCGCCGACCGGATGACCGCCCGGGCACGCGCCGGGGGCAAGGCCGTCTACACCAGCCTCGACGATGTCCCGGCCGCCCGATGACCGCGGGCATCGACACGCCGGACCGGCGCGGCCGCACCGGCCTGGACCGGCATGGCCGTGACCTGACCGGCAACCCGCGGGTGCGGATCGTCGACGTTGAGGTCCTCTCCTGCAACTGGTACGTCCTGCGCAAGACCACCTTCGACTACCAGCACAGTGACGGCCACTGGAGTCGCGAACAGCGCGAGACCTACGACCGCGGCGACGGCGCCACCATCCTTCTCTACGACACCGACCGCGAAACCGTCCTGCTGACCCGTCAGTTCCGCCTGCCCGCCTACGTCAACGGGCATTCCGACGGGATGCTGCTGGAAGCGGCGGCCGGCCTGCTGGACGGTGACAGCCCCGAGGACGCCATCCGCCGGGAGGCGGCCGAGGAGACGGGACACGTCATCGGTGCGGCCGAGCACCTCTTCGACGTCTACATGAGTCCCGGCTCGGTCACCGAACGCCTGCACTTCTTCGCCGCCCCCTACCGGACCACGACCGCAATGGCGACCCTGGGGGGCATCACCGAGGAGGGGGAGGACATCACCGTCATGGAGCTGCCCTTCCGTAAGGCGCTGGCCATGATCCGCAGCGGCGAGATCGCCGACGCCAAGACCATCATGCTGCTGCAGTGGGCGGCCTTGGACGGCCCGTTCCGCACACCCGTCGGTGACGGACGCGCAGCCCGACCGCGGTGAACGTTGCCTGTTCCGCCGGCGTTGTCGCACCAACCAACTCAACTCAGGGGGGATTTATGATCTACCGCACCCATCTGGCGGTGCCCGGCGCTCTCACCACGGTGCTGCTCGCGACCACGCCCGCCGTCGCGGCGACGCCCGGCGCCGCGGGGCCGTACACCTGGATCGTGGAAAAGGGCCACCTGCTCGCCTGCGCCGGAGAGGAGGGCGGGGTGCGCGTGAGTATCGACCTCTACGAAAACTCCGCCTTCGGGACCCATGCTCAGGTGTCCGTGCAGACGGCACAGACCGAGTACCTGCGCGGCGGCGAAACGGACGGCGGCCTGTTCAACAACGGCACGATCTCCCGCCGGCTGGTCATCGAACCGCAGGAAGAGACAGCCGGATCCTCGCAGACGGTGCTCATCAACGGCTCCTACGCACCCACCGGTCCACGCCAGTGGGTTCATGAGGTGTACGACGAGCCGTGGGGCCGGGTCGTCTCGAAGGGGTGGAAGACGCCCCTGTCGGCCGCTGTCGCCGTGAACGCGCTTGGACATCAGGTGGATCTGACGTGCGAGGCCGCCTTCGCCTACGACCTGAAGGTCCGCCGCCCCGCCGACAGCGGAAGCTGACCCGAAGACGCGACCTCGCTCCGGGTGACGGCGCCCCTCGTCCGCTCAAGCGACGCTCGAGGCGACGACCGGCAAGTGAGCCACACGCTTGACGCACCCTGCCCCGCCTTGGGTCACCCTCAACTCCGGGGCCGCTGCCGCACACCGGCCGCGGCCCCTGGCCCCAGGGGACCCGGCGAACGTGAGGTTCCCCGACCAGATATCCATCCCCACGAACGAGGTGGACAGTTCCATGAAGATCATCGATCTCGCCGCGCTCGGTGAGTCCTTCACCCGCGACCCCTATCCCGTGTACAGCCGATTACGGGCTCAGGGCCCGGTGCACCGCATCCGCATGCCCGAGGGTGGTGCTCTTGCGTGGCTCGTCGTCGGATACGAGGCCGGGCGTGCCGCACTGGCGGATGCCAGGCTGTCGAAGGACTGGAGCAAGGCATCTCCCTCGCTGCCGCTGGGTGCCGTCTCTTCCGGCCCGCACATGCTCAGGGCCGACCCGCCGGACCATACGCGGCTTCGCAAACTCGTCGCCCGGGAGTTCACCTCGCGCCGGGTGGCGGAACTCTCCCCGCGCATCCAGCAGACCACCGACGCGCTGCTGGACCGGATGCTCACGGCACCCGACGGGCGCGCCGACCTCGTCACAGCGCTGTCCTTCCCGCTGCCCATCTCCGTGATCTGCGAACTCCTCGGTGTGCCCGACCTGGACCGCGAGTCCTTCAGGACCTGGTCGAACAACGCTCTTGGCGCCACCGACCCCGAAGCGCGCAAGGCAGCGGCGACCTCGATGGCCCGCTACATGGCGGAACTGGTCCAGGGCAAGCGGCAGCGGCCCGGCGACGACCTCCTGAGCGCGCTTATCCACGGCACAGACGACGACGGCGACACGCTCTCCCACGACGAACTCCTCGGCATGGCCTGGCTGCTGCTGGTCGCCGGACACGAGACCACCGTGAACCTCATCTCCAACGGCGTCCTCGCCCTGCTCACCCACCCGCGGCAACTGGCCACCCTGCGCGCGGACCTCTCCCTCATCGACACCGCGGTCGAGGAGATGCTCCGCTACGAAGGCCCCCTGGAGACCCCCACCTACCGCTTCACCACCGAACCGGTCACGATCGGCGATACGCTCATCCCCGGAGGCGGCGAACTCGTCCTGGTCGCCCTGGCCGACGCCAACCGCGACCCGGCCCGCTTCCCCGCACCCGACCGCTTCGACATCTCCCGCGACGCCCGCGGCCACGTGGCCTTCGGGCACGGTATCCACCACTGCCTGGGAGCGCCCCTGGCCCGCCTGGAAGCACGCATCGCCGTCATGACACTGCTGGACCGTTGCCCCGGCCTGACCCTGGACATCCACCCCGCAGCGATCACCTGGCGCCCGGGAATGATGATCCGCGGCCCGCGCAGCCTGCCCGTACGGTTCAGCCGGTAGGCCCGACGGCAGACACCGGCCGATTGATCTGACGAGCCCGAGGCCAACGACTGACAGCCCCTTACTCCTTTTCGGATCAGTGGGCAGTGGTGGACTGCCCGGTCTCCAAGTCGCGGGTAGCCACGAAACGTCCGCAGGTCGTGCTCGAAGGCGTACCCGCGGCCGTGGTCACGCGCCCACCGCCAGCGCACGCGTTCGTCGCGGTCGGTCGGCTCGGGGAACATGGCGGTGAGTCGGTCCTTCCATACGCCCAAGGCGTCCGTCGCGCCCTCGGGTGTCACGCAGGCCTGGCCGCGGTAGGTACGCGTGTCGGCCCGGCCGCCACACCCACGCCGGTGATTGTTTCCGGTCACAGCACCAGCGCCGTGGCTCTCGCGGAGCTGGGCGAGCAGCAGCACGACCGCGGTCGGCTCGGTCGGGCCCGCCGGGGCCGTCCGAGCCGTCGGGACGGGCGCGTCGTGGGGCTGGGCGCTCATAGCTCCTCCAGCCGGGGGCTCGTCCCCAACGGCAAGGGGCGCACTGCGGTGCGGACGGACACGTGGTGATCCCTTTCCGGCTGGTGGGGTGTCAGCCGGCGCCGCAGTCGAAAACTTCGTCGTCGGTGTAGCCGTCGACCGCCGGTCCGCTCGGCCGCGTTCTTCGGATGGGGAGCCTGGCGTACTCGCTCCGACAGCAGACGAGGCCACGGCCCCTTGAGTAGCCTTGTGCACCATGGTGCTGCTCGTGATCATCGCCACTGTCAGCTTGGGCACGTTCGTCTGGCTCACGTTGATGGGGGCCGTGATGAGCCATGCGGTTGGCCTCGTCAGCTTCCTGCTGTACCTCGTCGGAGCCGGAATCCTCTTCGCAATCGGCTACTTCACCACCCGCCAGGTTTTCGACCTGTCTGAACAGCAGAGCCTGGTGGTCGGCGCGGCACTCCCGGTAGTCTATGGAGCCGGTCGCCTCGTCTGGCTGAAGTTGGGGCTGCCAACGCCTTACAGCGACTACGACCGCTGGCGCAGACAGGACCACCGGGACTACTGGGGCTGACGGGCACCGAAACGGGCGGCTCCCCGCAGCCCGTTCCGGCTGGTGAGCCGGCCGAACGCTCACCTGCCAACTGCCGCGCTCACTCAGAGCACGGGACATCCCGTGCCGCACGCCGCACGAGATGCCCATACCGTCCACTGGCGCGGCGCAGAGGCCGGCGGCGCTGCTCACGGCAACGCTGGCACTGCTGTCGTTCGTGTTACCGCTCGCCACGGACATGTACCTCCCAGCCTTCCCGGCGATGGCCGATGACCTGGGCACCGACGCCTCCGGTGTCCAGCTCACCCTGACCGCCTTCCTGTTCGGCACCGCAGCGGGCCATCTGGTACTCGGCCCGCTCTCCGACCGCTACGGACGGCGCATGCGGATCCTGACCGGCGCCGCGGTATGCACCCTGGCCACGGCTCTGTGCGCGGCGGCTCCCAACCTCGGCGTGCTCATCGTGCTGCGCTTCGTGACCGGCTTCAGTGGCGCGACCGGCCTCGTGGTGGGCCGGGCCGTCATCTCCGATGTCGCGACCGGTGCCGTCGCGGCCAGGGTCTTCGGGGGGCTGATGGCCCTCGGCGGCATCGCCCCGATCGTGGCTCCCCTGGCCGGCGGCGCCCTCGTGAGCAACGCGGGCGGCTGTCGGGCCGTTTTCTGGATCCTGTCGGGGGCATCGCTGCTGATGTTCCTGGCCGCGCTGTCCTTCATCCCCGAAAGCCTCCCCAAGGAGCGGCGCCGCCCTGGCGGTGTCGGAGCCACCCTGCAGGCCGCCCGGTCCGTGCTTACCGACCGTGCCTACGTGGGCTACACCCTCGCCTTCTCCTTCGCCTGCGGCGCGCTGTTCTGCTGCATCGCCGGCTCGGCGTTCCTGCTCCAAAACGTCCTCGGCTTCACCGTGAGCCAGGCATCCGTAGCCTTCTCGTCGCTGCTGGTCACCCTCGCCGGTCAGCTCAACCGTGTCCTGGCCCTCGGGCTCATCGCGATCGCCTTCCTCGGCATCGGCCAAGTCTTCGGCACCGCCACGGCACTCGCCCTCGAGCGGGTCCCCCACGCGGCCGGCACCGGCTCGGCCGTACTCGGCACCCTGCAGAGCGTCCTGGGCGGCGTCGCCCCACCCATCGTCGGCCTGGGCGGCGAGGACACCGCCGTGCCACTCTTCGTCGGCATGGCCGGCTGTTCCCTGATCGCCGTGCTCGCACTGCTGCTCACCCGGGGTGGCACGCCCCCGCCCGGCAGCTCCCGCGACGACATGGAACATTCAGCGAGCGCCGCGATCTGACATCCCTTGCCCACCTGGCGAACTCTCCCGCTCGCAGCCCCACCAGGTGGCCCCAGAACGAGCCGTACGCCGACGCCGCCGTGGCCGGTGAGCAGCACAGAGGTTTACCTCAGGCGTCATCCTCCTGAGGCTGGAGCGGTTACTGAGAGCTGATGTCGCTGATCGCTGAAGCAAGTTCTGGGAGGTCCCAGTAGGCGGAGTGTGTCCACAGCCCGGTCGTGGCGGGCTGGCTCAAGGGCCGGTCATACGGCAGAGTGCAGCCCCTGCCCGACGAAGCTGAGATTCACCGAGGCGGAGCGGTTCGAGGAGTACGGCGCCGAGCAGTGGTTCGGCGTGTGGCCCCCGGTCACACCGCCCGGTTGAGCCGCCGCTTCTCCATCGGCAGCATGACAAAGGACACTGAGCGTTCCGCAGCGCTCCCGCCTTGCCTGCCGGCCTCGGTCCAGGTCTGAAGGGCTAGATCGCGTGCTCTGCCCCGGTGAAAGGGGCCCGATGACGTACCTCGGGCCCTTCCCATATAGCCATCCACGACTGGCGGCCTACTCTCGTCCCGGCCCACGCACTCCGCTTCCTCGCCGAACTCCACGCGGAATAAAAGGAGTCAGTAGCGCGCGCTCCGAAGGAGATGCGGGGCGGGCGCTCCCACACGCCGTCAAATGCCGCAGCAGGATGGCAGATACGGGTCAGAAGGACTGTCCTTGAGTGAGGTGCGCCCGCATCGACGACCGGATCTCGTCACTACGACGGCATTCGGCCAACACACCGCCCGTTTCCACCTTCCGGACAACCGAGTAACCGGTCCGTTCCTCTCACAGCGCGGGCGAAGCAAACGCCTCTCAGGTGACGGCCCCGGCCCGGACATCGCGGACGGGCCGTGCCGCCTGCATCCTTCTCACAGCACCGGAGGACGAGGGAACCATGACCAGAAAGCGCACCGCTCGGCTGCGGCGCACGCTGCTCGCCGGCACCACGGCCATAGCCGTGACAGCCGTTACGGCCGGCATCGTGGCCGCAGCGCAGGAGCCGGCGAAGGCCGCGACGGGCCCCGAGCTGAGCCTCATCGCGGCGACCACTTCGGTGACGCTCACCTCCTGGAAGGAGCAGCCGGGTGTGTACTTGGACCTCGGCACCTACCTCATCGCCGAGGGGACGCCGCTGGAGCTCAAGGTGACCCGGAAGTCCTACAAGGACCCGGTGACTGTCGCCCAGACCGTGTACGAGGGCGGCAAGGCCAAGGCGAAGAAGCTACCCATGGGCACCGTGAAGGACTTCTCCGGGCTGCCCGGCTTCGCAGAGATCACCCTCACCGACAAAGCCGGCAAGAAGGTCCTCACCCGCACCGAGAGCTTCTGCCCGAACAACGCCACCGGCCGGGTGCGGCCCGACGCACCCTCCACCTCCAAGTATCCGGAGAGCTGCCCCACCAACCCCTTCACCCTCGGCTCCGTGTGGGGCGTCGAGAAGGGTTGGGCGGCCAACACCTACGCGGGCTCCTACACCGAGCCGGTCCAGCTGCCGGCCGGTACGTACACGGCCAAGATCGGTGTCGCCAAGAAGTACCGCGACCTGTTCGGCATCGCCGAGAAGGCGGCCACGGTCAAGGTGACCGTGGTGGAACGAAGCTACGAGGACGAAGAGGGCACCACCGAGGCAGTGTCCCGGTCCGCGAAGGTCGGCGAGCACGCCGGGCACGGTGCCGGTCACCAGGCGCCGACCGCGCACGCCGGTCACGGGCCCGGGCATGCCCCGGCCCCCGCCGAGGCCGCCGCGCCGGTGACGAGCGGTGCGGGTCCCTCGTACAACGTGGGCCACGGTCCGCTGAAGGCCGCGCCGCCGGCCCTGCCGTGGGCGCTGAAGAAGAAGCAGAAGTCCGCGCTGTCTCCACAGGCCGGGGACATCGGCGGCCAGACCGACGGCTCGCGTCAGGCGCCCGCCCTCAAACCGCTGTCAAAGCGGCCCACCGGTAAGCCCTCCGTCCCGGACGTCCCCAAGCCGGACCTGCGCTCGCTGCCGGCCTACGGCATCACCATCAGCGACGGCGGCAAGGACATCCCGGGCAAGGACCACCTGGCGTTCAGCGCCAACGTCTGGAACGCCGGCCCGGCGCAGCTCGTGGTGGACGGGTTCCGCTCGCCCGGCAAGGCCAAGATGGACGCCTTCCAGTACTTTTACGACGCCAAGGGCAAGCAGGTCGGCTACACCCCGACCGGCACCATGGAGTGGGACCCGCGCCCGGGGCACGTGCACTGGCACTTCACCGACTTCGCCAGTTACCGGCTGCTGAAGGCGGACAAGAAGGAGGCCGTGCGCAGCGGCAAGGAAGCCTTCTGCCTGGCCAACACCGACGCGATCGACTACACGGTGAAGAACGCCAACTGGCACCCGTACAACACGGACCTGGCCACCGCCTGCGGTGAGGAGACCTCGATCTCCGTCCGCGAGGTGCTGGACGTCGGCTCCGGTGACACTTACACCCAGGACCTGCCGGGCCAGTCCTTCGACATCACCGACGTGCCCAACGGCACCTACTACATCCAGGTGCTGGCCAACCCGGAGAAGCGGCTGAAGGAAACCAACCTCGACAACAACAGTGCCCTGCGGAAGATCGTGCTCGGAGGCAAGCCGGGTAAGCGGACGGTCACCGTGCCGGCGCACGAGCTGGTGAACGCCAACTGACCCCGCCGCGCGCCTGGGGGGAGCGTCCCCGCCTGAGATCAGGGCGAGGACACGGC
Source organism: Streptomyces sp. HP-A2021 (assembly GCF_022807935.1). Taxonomy (NCBI): domain Bacteria; kingdom Bacillati; phylum Actinomycetota; class Actinomycetes; order Kitasatosporales; family Streptomycetaceae; genus Streptomyces; species Streptomyces sp. HP-A2021. Next base: position 9,450,286 of record NZ_CP094344.1, on the reverse strand, counting down.
CATCGGTGGCATTCGCTGAGCGGGAGTTCGTCGCTCACGATCAGCAGTCAACGGTCGCAGCGGTCGGTGAGATCGACCGCTCCCCGCAGGCCGTGGGAAACACTGGACCGCCGGCAGCAAGACGACGTACGGGACGCCGCTGCCGAGTTCCTTGGCCGTGCTGAGCAGGTCGTTGTACAGGGCGGCGAGCCCGAGCAGCCCCACCCACCATCACGCCGGTGCCCGCGACCAGCCGAAATCAAGATGGCGGAGGTTCCTTGTCGGCCGGCGCGCGCCTGGGGCTATCCGAGGATGGCGCCGAGGTCGACGCCGGTCAGGTCACAGCTTGCGTCCCACAACCGCGCCGCTACGGAGGTGTCGGCGAGGTGGTTCCACACCGGTTCACGTTGGGGCTTGCCGCGCAGGCTGAAGACGCGCGGTCCCCACAGCTGTCCTCCGCGCACGGTCGCATCGAGCACCGCTCGGACCGCGGGCCATGCGCCGGCGTGCTTGCCCTGGACGAGGAGGGCGGCTGGTGCCCCGCAGAGCCGAGCACCAGCGGTCCGCACATGGACTGGCGGCCGTGACGGGGTCAGGGAGTCCAGCGCGCCGCCGGGATGGACCACCACGCTTGCCACCGTGCTGTCGGCGGCGCGCAGGTGGCGGTCCAGTTCGAGGCCGAAGTACATCTGCGCCAGCTTGGAGCGTCCGTAGGTGCGCTTGGGCCGGTAGTCCTTCCGGGACTGCAGGTCGTCGAGGTCGAGCCGCTCGGACTTCGCCGCGAAGCTGCCCATGGTCACGATGCGGGCCGCCGGTGCGGCCGACAACAGCGGCATCAGCCAGTGGGTCAGCGCGAAGTGCCCGAGGTGGTTCGTGCCGAACATGAGCTCGTGACCGTCCCCGGTCTCCCGGCGCGGCGGGTCGTCGAGCGCGACGCCGGCGTTGTGGACCACCGCGTCGAGGCATGCCACCTCCAGTGATTCCACGGCTGTTCTGAGCGACGAGAGGTCGGCGAGATCCAGCCGCACGGCCCGCACCCGCGCGCCAGGGACACGCGAGCGGATCGAGGCCGTGGCGACTTCGGCCTTCGCGGGATTCCGGCTGCCCAGTACGACAGTGGCTCCGGTTGCGGACAACTGCTCCGCGACGAAGTACCCGATGCCGGCGTTGCCACCGGTGACTAGGAAGACGCTGCCATCGGCACGCGGCAGCCGTTGAACATCCCAGGGCAGGATGGAGGATGTGGACGACATGGCGGCGGGGCCACTCCCTTGCTATTGAAGGCGACTGCGGTTGGCTTGCAGGCCAGCTCGACGCCCACGGTTCCAGCGGCCCCCGACACATCGCCTACGGATCACCGACAGGCCCGCTCGACGGCCGACATCCTGCCGACGCGGTGCCGGCCCGTTACAGTCCACCGTTGCCACTGTGCGCCACGGTGGCCAACTGCGAGTCGGCCGCGAGGCCGGCACGTGCCTCGTGAGGCCGACCGGAGCCCTGACCGAGCGGTGATGGGAGTGGGCGGTCATGGCACGCGCGATCTGGACCGGCGTGGTGTCGTTCGGGCTGGTGACTTCTCTGAACTGACGCGAGGATCTCACTGCGGCTGACAGTGGAGAGCACCGAGCGGATCGTGGCCCCGGTCTCCGTCACCGACCAGGACAGCGGAAGGCAACCAGATGTCGGCCTCCCTCCCGTGGACGTCATGTCGCTACATTCGCACTGCCTTGTGGGGCGTCTTCCTTGGAATGCGGCTTCAGGACGCCACGCCCGCGTGTACGGTCCATCTCGCGCCATTCCGGCCGCAGTCCAGCCAGGTTCGTGGTGAGGAAGTATGCGGCGCCGCCGGCGAGCAGCACCGGAACGAGTCCGGCAGCGGTCACCGCCGCCCCGGCGATCAGGCCGCCGAGAGGGATACCGGCCCAGGCTAGCGAGTCAAAAAGCGCGTTGACCCGGCCCAGCATCCGGCGCGGCACCCGTTCGACAAGGACGGCTCCCAGCACTGGGTTGACGAAGCCGGCACCGAACCCGCTGACCGCGAAGACGGCCAGTACTACCCCCAACGGGGCATCGAAGGCGAGGATCAGGAACCTCGGTGCCCCGGCCAGCAGGAAGCCGGTGAGAACCACCACCCGCCGCCGCACGCGGTGCGCGACCACTGCGGCGATCAGGCTTCCGCTGACCGCCGCGGCCCCCATGACGCTGCCCGTGAGGCCGATCGCGGTCGGCCCGTTGCCGGACTCCCTGGCCCAGACGGGTACGAGTACCGAGTTGAACGCCGCGTCCAGCAGGTTGGTGATGCCGACCATGACGATGACGGTGATCAGCAACGGCTCGCCGCGCAGAAAGGTGAAGCCCTCGCCGAATCGCCGCCAGTAACCCGGTTCCGTTTCCCCGGCCTGTGAGGGGGCTTCCTCGACCGTGTGCCCCATGTCGCGAGGCAGCGCGAGTTTGATGATCACCGATCCGAGGGCGAAGCAGCCCGCGTTGACGGTGAGCCCTGTCAGAGGTCCGAGCAGCGCCACCAGGGATCCGCCGGCCGCCAGGCCGACGGTGGAGGCGAGCCGCTCGATTACACCGGATAGACCGGTGGCCCGCTCCAGTGGCACCCGGCCGCGGTCGGCCGCCTCCGGGACCATCACCTCCTTGGCTAGGTCGCCGGGCCCCCGGGCCGCGCCGATCAGCGCGACCAGTGCCAGCAGGAGCGGAAAGGACAGCAGGTCCAGGGTGTGGAGCAGGGGAACGGCGGCGGTGGCGGTCGCGCTGGCCAGATCGGTGGTCCAGGAAACGGCCCGGGGGCCGATCCGGTCCACCAGCGGTCCGGTGAACGCCTTGACCACGACGTAGGGAGTCATCTCGCAGAAGGCGACCAGTCCGGTCTGGGTGGCGCTGCCGGTTGTGACGAGGACGAACCAGGGCAGTGCCACAACCGAGATCCGAGTGCCGGTCAGCGACACGGCCATGGCCGCCAACACCCCGCCCAGCGGCCGTAAGGATCTCTTGCCGGGTATGCCGCCGGCCTCCGAGGCGTCGTCGGTCATGACGTCGGGCTTCCTTCAGCTCCCTGAGGGCCGGAAGGGAGCGACGACGCGGCAGGCGCATCCAGTTCGGGCAGGATCTGCGTGATCACGGCGACCCGTTCGGCTCCCTCGGGGGCACCTGCCGCCGTCTCCGGCGCGTCTCGCCGGTAGTGCGCGATGACTTCCGTCAACTCCCGGTACAGGGCGGCAGCTTCCTCGGGCGTGAGCCGCAAGGCCCAGTCGCTCATGTCGAAGGTGTTCCGCCATGCGCGGGGCATCGTCTGAAGCCCGTTCAGGGTCTGCTGCGTGCGCAGGGTGTAGATGGCGGTCACGGACTGCAGGTAGGCCAGTGCGGCCTCGGGCTCCCGCTCGGCCAGCTCCGGATCGTTGAACCAGGTCGTCCGGTGCACCGAACGCCACCAGCGCTCTCGCGCGTTGCCGCGTTCGGTGTCCTCCTCGACGAAACCGGCCGCGCCGAGCTGCCGGAGGTGGTAGCTGGCCGTACCGGAATTCACGCCCAGTCGCTCCGCGAGGCGGGTGGCCGTTGACGGGCCGTACTTCCGCAGCAGCCCGACCAACTGCACGCGCACCGGATGTGCCAGGGCGCGCAGTCCCGTGGCGTCCAGGACAACCGAGTCTTCAACGTCCAGGCCATCCGGCCTATCCACTGCATCAGCCATGCGACGCACAGTAGTCCGCAAAGGGTTCTTCGCAAAGAGACCTTCGCGAAGAACCCTTTGCGGTTCAGCTCGCTCTAGGTGCCCGTGCTCACCTTGGTGAGCGGCGGCGCGCGGCCGGATCGGCGACGGAAGAGCAGGTGCCGAGGGACTATCGCTGTGCCGGTATGCCTAGGAGCACGGGACCGCCTTCGGACACCGTGTCAATCTGGCTGACCACGGCCGCGCTGGGCGTGTTCGGGGCGAAGAAGGGAGCAACGGACGCAGGCTTCTCTGAACTTGGAGGGCCGGTCCGTCCCGAAGCCTCTGATCTGTAGCACTCTGAAACCGAATCTGCGATGACAGAGGAATCACAGCGAGATGTTCCGGAGAGCGAGAGCCGCTCCGCCTGCCGCCTCAGTACTGTGACTTCGCATGACCGGCACCGACACCGAGATCACGGCAGACCTGGTTCGCGACCTGCTGCAGGAGCAACATCCAGACCTTGCAGGGCTGGCCATCCGCGAGGTGGCGGGCGGCTGGGGCAACCAAATGTGGCGTCTCGGGGACGAGTTGGCCGTGCGCATGCAGCGCATGGACCCCACACCGGAGCTCCAGCTCAAGGAGCGGCGGTGGCTACCCGTGCTGGCTCCGCGCCTGCCGCTCCCGGTGCCGACTCCGGTGCGGTTTGGCGCACCGTCCGAGCGCTTCCCCAAGCACTGGACCGTGATGACGTGGGTTCCCGGCGAGCCGCTGGACCACGGCTCGATCAGCCGCGGCGACCACGCGGCCGACACGCTGGCGGGCTTCCTCCGAGCGCTCCACGTGGAGGCGCCCGCTGAGGCGCCGACCAGTTCGGACTTCGGCGCTCACCCCAAGAAGTGCACGGACGGCTTCGACCACTTCTTTCAAGCCGTAGTCCCCGACGGCATTGCCGAGGATGTTCGGGCCGTCTGGGATGATGCCGTTGCGGCGCCCGAGTGGGAGGGTCCGCCAGTTTGGGTGCACGGTGACCTTCATCCCGCGAATGTCGTGGTCTCGGACGGGACGCTCTCGGGCGTGATCGATTTCGGTGCCATGTTCGCCGGCGATCCGGCGTGGGACCTCGCAGCCGCATGGGTGCTGCTCCCCGCGGGGACGGCCTCACGGTTCTTCGACACGTACGCCCATGCAGACGAGGCGGCGATCCGGCGCGCCCGCGGGCTGGCCGCGATGAAGAGCCTCTTCCTGCTGCTCATGGGGCAGAACGGAGAGCGGGGTCTTCCCGGGGGCAAGCCGAACTGGGGCCCTGTAGGCCGGGCGGCACTTGATCGTGTCCTGAAGGGCGTTTGACGCACGCTTCTTTGAACATGTTCCCGATCCTGGTTGAGCTCGTGCGTGCCGAGCTCGTAGTGGAGGTCGGCGTCGACGTCGCCCGCGACGTCGCCACCCCCGCCCGCCTGCGGGGTACGGTGGAACGGCGTACCGGAGGGAGTGAAGTCCGGTGTGCCCGTGGCGGGTTACGTCCTGACCGGTGCCGACGACCATGAGATCGAGCGGCGGGCACAGGAACTCGCCCGGTGGTACGCCACGGGGGGTGCGGTGGACGGGACACCACGGCGAGGACGACCACGCGGCCCTCGACTGACCTCAGTTCGAGCCCGCTTCGAGCCGTACAGCCCTGCACGACCCGTACGACGCCTGAAGCGGAGAGCCAGGGAGCGGAATGCGCTACATCTTCATCGGGGCCGGAGCCATCGGCGGTTCGATCGGGGGACGGTTGCACGAAAGCGGCCGGTCCGTCGTCCTGGTCGCCCGCGGCGCGCACTACGAGGCGCTGCGCGACAACGGGCTGCGGCTCACTGTCCCCTTCGGCACGCTCACCCTCGACGTGCCCGTCGTGGCAGGTCCCGAGGACGTAGAACTGCGCGAGGACGATGTGCTCGTCCTCGCCGTCAAGACCCAGGACAGCGTGGCCGCCCTGGACGCCTGGGCCGCGCGGCCGGTGGCGGGCGGCGGCACGGCAGGCGAACGCCTGCCGCTGGTGTGCGCCCAGAACGGAGTGGAGAACGAGCGCCTGGCACTGCGCCGCTTCCACGAGGTGTACGGCATGTGCGTCGTCCTGCCCAGCACCTACCTGGACCCGGGTGAGGTCGTCGCGCCTTGCGGCCCGTACACCGGCGCCCTGGTCCTCGGCCGGTACGGGACGGGCCCGGACGAGACCGCCCGGCGGATCGCGGACGATCTGGAGAAGGCCCACTTCCTGGCGCCGGTAACGACGGACGTGATGCGCTGGAAGTACGGAAAACTCCTCGGCAACCTCGCCAACGTGGTCGAGGCCGTGTGCGGCTCCGCCTCGGACGCCGCCGCGCAGGACCTGGTCGCCCGGGCGAAGGCCGAGGGTGCCGCGGCCCTCGACGCCGCGGGCATCGCCTACGCGAGCGAGGCCGAGATCACCAAGTTGCGCGGCGGGACGGTCGACCCGCAGCCGATCGCCGGCGAGCCCACGCGCGGCTCGTCCTGGCAGAGCCTGGCGCGGGGCGCGGGATCGATCGAGACGGACTACCTCAACGGCGAAATCGTGCTGCTCGGCCGGGAGCATGGCGTGCCCACCCCGGTGAACGCGGCCCTTCAGCACGCCGCCCGGGAGAGCGTGTCCCGGGGCCGGGAGCCGGGCGGCCTGGCGGCCAGGGAACTGAGCAGGCGCATCGCCGAGGGCCTCACTGCCTGAGGACGATACGGGTGATCCACCGTCCGGGGGTAAGTGGAAGCGTTGACGGGGCAGGTGCAGCGGCCACGTCGGCTGTTGGGCGCTGCGTCATGTTTTGAGGGTGCTGTTGACCCCTGCCCGCCAGCGCCGGCGGCCGGGAAATGAAAGCGGAAGGCGTCACACTGGGCGCCCGGCCTACTCCGCGCCTCCCTGAACAGCCCCCGGCCCCTTCGGGTGCCGACCCGGGAACGGCGGCACGGGCATCAGCCGGCTGCCGACCTGCTCGGTCTGCGGCACGATCACCATCGCCGGCGGTGGCCGACGCCGGATGCGCTGTAGTGTTCCGGCCGCTGCCGATCGAGAGCGTGGCGCCGTCGTGAGGCCCGCCGAGCTCGGCAACGAGCGTGACGGCCAGCCGCCACACAACGCGGCTCTCCCAGCCTTCCCGGACAGCCCGACCTCAGTCGTGGCACTCGACTCCTCCCATTCGCCATTCCTGTCCATGCCCGGACAGGTGGCCGACATCGTCGGCAAGCTGGGCTGATAGGCAGTTGATGCCCTGACGATCTTCGGGTGCGCCGAAGAACGGAGCATCCCGATGAGGTGATCACGAGGCAGCCCGTGCAAACGAGGAGGGCCTCTTCGCGATGCGTCAGTACGTCCGGCCAAGGTCGCGGAGACGCACCGCCAGCCAGGTGGCATCTGCCGGGCCGGGGCGTCGGACTTCACGGCGGCTCCCGGCACGCCGGCCGAACCCCTCCGGGCACGGTGAGGGAATTCCCCCACGCGGGGCGATCTTGGTTGATATACGCTGCGCCTACTTGTTCGAACAGTTCGGCGAATCCATGCCAACCGATTCGTCCTGCCCGGGGGGGCATTTCCATGACTTCGCAGTCCCGCGCGGTGCTCGGCATCGCGCTCACTCCCGTCTTCGCTCTGGCGGCCGTCGACCCGGCCGTCGCCCACACCACCGCCACGGCGGCCACTGGCACCACCACGGCCAACGCCGCCATGGGCGCCGGCACCACTGCCACGGGCGCCGACACCACTGCCACGGCCGTCGGCACCGCTGTAGCCGCCGTCGAGGCGCGTGCGCCGGGCCCGTGGGGCACCCGCGCCCTCCACGCCCCGGCCCCCAACCCGGGTGAAGCCTCGGGCGGGCTGACCGCCCTGGTGTCGGCCGGGGACGGCGCCCTCGTCTCCCTCACCCACGACGGGCGTTCCACCCGGATCCGGCCCGCCGGCAGCACCCGCTGGCTCACCCCGCAGACCTGGCCGGACGCCGGCGGATACAGCACCGAGTTGGTGTCGCTCGGCGACGGCTCGGTACGCCTGGCCTGGCGGGCCGAGCGCGCCGACGACCACGGCAACCACTGGCTGAAGGTCGCCACCCTCACGCCCGGCGCGACCGCCTTCTCCGAGCCCGAATACGTCGCCGCGGTCCCCGAGAAGGGCTACCACCACCTGGCGGCGGCCCCCGACGGCCGGCTGGTCGCCGTGTGGTCGGTCTCCGGTGTCGTGAGGGCGGCCGAGAAGACCGGCCCACAGGCCGCGTGGACCGCTCCGGCCGACCTCAACGAGCAGCCGCCGTCCGGCAGCCGCGACATCGCCAACATGGACCTCGCGGTCGCCGAGGACGGCACCGCCCTGCTGGTGTGGCAGTGGCAGGCGAGCAAGGCCGTCGTCGCCCTGGAGAAGGCCCCCGGCGCCTCCTCCTGGATCGCGGTCCAGGGTTTCCCGGTCCCGGACAAGGACCTCGCGCGCCCGAAGGTGTTCGCCGATCCGCAGGGCGGCTTCGACGTCTTCTACGACGACCTCGCGCACCTCATGCACTCCCGCCGGCCCGTCGGCGCCACGCAGTGGAGCACCCCGCAGTCCGCCGACAGTCATGGCAGCACGTACAGGATGACGGCGCCCGTCTACCTGCCCAACGGCGACCTCTTCGTGGCCGGCGGGCCCACCACCCCCTGGTACGCGGTGCGTTCAGCGGCCACCGGCCTCTGGCTGCCGTACTCGCAGCGCTTCTCCACCCACCAGAAGGTGCGTCATGTCGCCGCGGCCGCCACCTCGGGCGGCACGGTCACGGTGACGTGGCGGGAGGGCTACTCGTACGAGGAGTACACGATGGCCGCCGTCTTCAAGGGCGGCACCTGGTCCACCCCGCGACGGCTGAGCGCGAAGAGCGCCAAGTTCACCGGGGTACCGCAGGTGGCCGCCGACGCGCTCGGCCGGCCCGTCGTGCTGTGGGACGAGTACCTGCGCAGCGAGACCAACAGCATCGTCCTGGACGGCGTGTACCAGGCCACCACCACCGCCCGCGCGCTGCCCAAGTGGCGTGACTACACGGACGACGGCAAGGCCGACCTGTTCGGCCGGGGCAGTACCGGGCTCAAGGTGTACGCGGGTGACGCGACGAAGCTGACCGCGGGGCAGCGCGCGAGCAGCTCCGCTACGAGCGAGCTCGTCCTGCCCTTCGGTGACCTCGACGGCGACCGCTGCAACGACGTGTTCGTCCGCTCCTCGAAGGGCGAGGCCCGCGTCCACCCGACGATCTGCGGCGGCGGGCTGCCCGACCAGCAGTCGCTCTCCGTGAAGGTCTCCTCGGACTGGAGCGCGTACAACGCGGTCGTCTCGCCCGGCGACGTGACCGGCGACGGCAGGGCCGACCTGCTGACCCGGTCCGCCTCGACCGGGAAGCTGTACGTGTACGCGAACAACGGCGCGGGCGGCTTCAAGGCCCGAGCGCTCGCCGGGTCCGGCTTCGGCGGCTACAAGAGGCTGATCGCCGCGGGAGACCTGGGCGGCGACGGCAAGAACGACCTGCTGGCCATCGATGCGTCGAACGAGCTGTGGCGGCTCAACGGGACCGGCGCCGGCGCCTTCGAGCCGCGGTCGCTGGTCTTCAAAGACTGGGGTACGTCCTACAAGGACGTGGTCGGCGGACTCGACCTGTCCGGCGACGGCCGGGCCGACCTGGTCTCACTCGACAAGGACGGCCGAGCCTGGCTGAACCGGGGCAACGGCAAGGGCGGTTTCGACAACCGGTCCCAGGTCGGCAAGACCACCAACTGGTCGGACATCCGCATCTCCTGACAGCACGGATCCGGGCGCGGTCCGGGAGCGAGGAGGCCGCCGGGAGGCGGCCCGGCGATGTCGGCCCACGCACGTCCCACGCGCCCGGGTACGCGTCCCCTGAGCCCCCCGGACTGGCCTCGTACGACGCCACGGGCGCCTCTCATGACGAGGGGCGCGCGGCTAGGCCGTGCTGCGCAGCCACTTGCCCTTGAGCAGGTCACCTGGCCACTGATCCGTCATCGTCCTGCTCCTATGACGTCTTGTCGTCCGTGGTCGGCCTCCAGCATGGCGCACCGAGCCGTGACCACGGCTGAGGCCCGGACGCCGCGCCAGTGCTCCGGGACGGCATCCGGGCAGCGAGAGCGCGTGCTCGGAAGAGACAGCGCGCATTCGGCGACCGGGGGCGGGTGTGATAAGTGCACCATGCGGGTCAGTGCGCCGTCTCGGCCATGTCGCAGGTGTGGCACACCACCCTGCGCGCCGGGATACGGCTGTACGAAGCGCCCATGCCGATCGGGCGGGTGACCTGTGCCTGACGTACGCGGGCGTGGTTCTCGCAGGTGGCCAGGCCGCAGCGCGAGCACACACCGATACCAGTGGTGTCGCTGCGCGCCTCCTGAAGGCAGTCGTAGCACCTCATGTCCAACTCCGATTTCAGTAGGGGCTGGGCGTGGCGGCCAACACGAGCAAACCCACTCAGGCCACACACACCTACTCAAGGAGCTTGAAACTAAGGCCAAGATTAGACTTTGTCAAACATAGGATTTGATCGATCGGACGGAAGCAGCTGCGCTCTGTAGGTCCAGCACTCACCAGGCCTGTCGCTGCCCAGCAGCACCGAACCGTGCTGATAGGTCTGGTGCAACAGCGACGAGTGGCGGGCGTGCCGGCAGCTCCTGGCTGATCGGGCGGTCCAGAACCTCGATGATCCCGTTCGGCTGCATGGTTCGGCTCCTCCTTCTCAGCGCAGTTGCTCGGCCAGTCCGACGATGATGCCCTCCGGGCCGCGGACATAGCAGAGCAGATAGCTGTCCTCGAACCAGGCGATCTCGCCGACGAGTTCGGAGCCGTAAGGGTGCAGGCGGGCGACGGTGTCCTCAATGTCGTCGACGGCGAACATGACGCGGTGCGTGCCCAGGATGTTGTGCGGCCGGTTGCGCGGCCCGGCGCTGACAGCCGCGGGGCTGCGGTACTTCGCCAGCTCGAGCCGGCTGTGACCGTCCGGGGTCCGGAGCATCGCGATGTCACAGCGGACGCCGTCGAGTCCGGTGCACTGGTCGGCGACGAGGCCCTCGACCTCCGCCCTGCCCTCCAGCTCCATACCGAGTTCCACGAAGAACGCGATGGCGGCATCCATGTCCTCGACGACGATGCCGACGTTGTCCATCCGCTGAATCGCCATGCTCGTTTCTCCTTCTTCCTCGTGCGGCCGGTGGTGGCCGCTGATGTCCCTGGGACGGAGCTGGTGGCACGTTCTCGACATCCTCAGACCGCCGAACTCCGAAGAATCTGGACCGCGCCTCAGACCGCTACAGCAGACCCGCGAGCCAGGCGCCACCACCGAGGGTGGGTGCGGCACAGGTGGCCGCTCCCATGAAGACGATCAGCCGCAGCGTGCCGTCTGCGCCTTTTTCACATGCTTCCTCGACATCCCAGCGTGCGCGCTTGAGCATTGCGCCTCGCCGATCAATTCAATTCACGGTGCCGGGTCACCCTTGGCGGGTGGAGTCCCTGTGCCGCTCGCCCTCGCCGCACCCGTCCGGGACCCGCCGCGTGGCACTGGATGAGGCTCCGGGACAAACTCCGGTAGTACGTCACCGTCCAGCCGAACCTCGTCGCAAAGGTACGCGCTGACACAGCGGCAGACCCGCGGCCGACACCGGGCGCTACCTGCGTATTTGGGCCTGGAGACCGCCTGGGCGAACCGGCCACGCCAACGGCGCACGGTGTCCAAACGCAGGCCCGTCTCCCGGGCGAGGCATGCGTTGGAGCGTCCATGCGCGGCGTGCAGCACTGCCTGTGCACGTACCCGCAGCCGGTGCTCGGTCATGTGGCCGTAGGCCATCTTCTTCAACCACAAATACCTTCGGCGGCGCACGGGGCTATCGGACAGGGGGTGCGGACGGTCCTGGCGGGCGAACCGATCGGCCGAAGTGGATCACTGGTACCTCGCAGCCTGCCCCGCCCAGCGCCAGCAATGACCGGTGCAGAGGCCACTTTGACAGAGGAAACGCAACTTCGACATGGCCCGCAGAGGCAGCTACCTTCACCTGGTCTTCGGCGATCGCCCACGGTCGCACAGGAGTTCCTTCAGGCTGAGCCACCGCGACGGGGTGAGTTGGTCACGCCCCACGAATCCTCGCCCCATGCGTAGGCCACCGAACCGGGTCCACACCAGGCCCCCCAATCAGGGAGAGACTCATGCCCCATCTTGCGCTGTACACATTCGGCGTCCTGAAGTCACCTCTCGCCGATCCCGCACCTCTCACGCGCGAGTTCTACGACATTGGTGAGACCGTCTACCGGAAGATCAGTCAGCACCCCGGGTACCTCGCGCGTGCGGAAGCGGCAGACGGTGACCGGGGCATGCTCTTCGAGGCGGACTGGGGTGCATGGGGAGAGTTCACCGTACCGACTTGGTACGGCAAGGGGCGTACGGTGGAAACCACCGCCCTGGCCGCGACCCTCTCACTCTGGACCGACCTGCGCCCCGCCTTCGACGCCGTCTACACCGGTCTGCACCGTGAGGCGTTGAACAGGCGTTACGACTGGTTCGAGAGGACAGGACATCCGAATTACGTGTGCTGGTGGGTCTCCGACGGCGTGATACCCACCTGGCAGGACGGGGTTTCCAGGCTGGAACAACTCCACGACCACGGCCCCGCGCCGCACGCCTTCACCTTCCACCACTCGTTCGCCCCGGACGGAACTCCGACCAGGATCAAAGGAATCGAGCCGAGGAGCGACCAGATTCGCTGACGAGGAAGCATGAACGAATGGGTTCGCTGTCAAACACCTCGATTGGATGTTCGGAGCCAACCAATAAGGACGAGAAGTACGACGTCGGCGAGGACGGCATCTCCTTCCTGTACGAGATCCCCACGACGCCGTTGCCCCGTACTACATCCCTGGCATCCTGCGCACGGTGCTGGCCGGCACGCAGTTCTAGGGCTCGCTTCCCCTGACGCTCCCCCACCGCAGCTTCGACGCTGGAGCCTAGACGCCAAGGTCAAGCTCCTTCGGGAGTGATCAGGCAGAAGGGATGGCCGACGGGATCCTCGTACACCCGGTACCCGATCGGCTTGTCCGAACCATCCAGCAGCGTCGCACCGAGGGCGAGCACCTGCTCCTCGGCTACATCGAGGTCCGCGACCATCACGTCGATGTGCATCTGCTGAGGGTGCGCGGAATCCGTCCACCGCGGCGCGCGGAAGTCGTCCACGCGCTGGAGGGCGACCACCGGGATGCCCGCGGCGTTCTGGAGCACGATGAAGTCACCGGCGTCTTCCTGCCGCGAGAGCGACAGCAGTTTCTCGTAGAAGCCGGCGAGTTCCCCCGGGTCGGGACAGTCGATGACAACGGTGTACAGGCGTCCGATCATCCGGCTCACTTTGCCACCAGCCTACGAGTGGGCCAAATGGCATGTGTTCAGGCCAAGGTGAAGAACAAGCCGAGCGGACAGCCCACGGGTGCCGCGCCTTGAAATTGTGATTGCCGACCGCCAAGCGCGCTGACACGATTGCGGGGGTGATCGCTGCTGAAACACCGGACTGCCTGATCGTGACGGGGATGCCGGGGGCCGGGAAGTCGACGGTGACCAGGCTCGTCGCTGAGCGCCTGCCATGTTCCGCTCGGCTGGATGGAGATTTCATCAGCAGGCTGATCGTCAGCGGCCGTGTCTGGGCGCTGGGTGAGCCTGCCGACGAGGCAGCGCGGCAGGTGGAGCTGTGCAACCGCAATCTGTGCACGCTGGCGAACAACTTCGTCGACTCTCTCCTGCCGGCCCTGCAGGTCTTGTTCGTAGTTCTCGCACCGGGCATCGAGGTCTGCCAATACCGAAACACCATCCGTGACCCACAAGAACGGTTCGACTTCGACGGCTATGAAGCACTCGATGCCGACATGAAACGCGAGCTCGGCGATGCCGGCTGGTGGCTCGACTCCGCCGCCCTCACTCCCGAGGAGACTGCCGACCGCATCATCCGGGAAGCTCACCATCGCGCCCTGGTGAACTGACTACACCTCCGCTTCAAGTCACGGCGGCCTGCTCGACTTCGGGCGCCATTGGCCCCCCCGGTGCAGCACGGAGCACATCCATGCCCCACCGCGAGCATCCCGGTGTTGCCGAAACTCACCGACATCCACACGCCTCAATCCGAGGCGTTGTCGGCGCTGAGCGACACCTGTTTCCCAACGTCCTGGCAGTCACGCGCGAGCTGACCCGCGAGCCAGTTCGTAGGCGAACTCGACCGTTTCGGTGAGGCGGTCGTTGGCCGTATGGCGGCCGAGTTCGGCCATGAGGTCGGCGTCGAACTCGGAAGCATGGTCGGCGAGCACTGAGGGCGGTAGGAACGAGGTGGACCGGATGTGGCCGGCGAGTTCCGGAATCGTCCAGTGGTACTCGACCGAGAACTCGCGGCGTCCGGCGACGTCGAACCCGGCACGGGACAGTACTGCGTGGTCTGGGTCCTGCTGCCGTGCTCGGTCCCAACCGGGCGGGACGCGACCGGACGCGCCGAGAGTGTTCTGCCACGAGCGCAGCAGCCTGTCGAGCGCCTGCTGCCAGTCCCGGGGCCCGGCCCATGGCGAGGTCGACCAGCACAACGCGAGGCAGCCGCCGGACTTGAGCCAGGTGTAGGCGCGCTGAGCCACCAGGGAGCGGTCCAGCCGGTGAAACGCATTGCCGATGACGATCAGCTCGAAGCCGCCCGGCTCGGCATCCAGATCTTCGGCACGGGCGGTGACCGCCCGGACGTGGTCTGCGCCGACGGCGTCTGCCTTGGCGCGGACCACCTCGGTCATGCCGGGTTCGGCGTCCACAGCCCAAACGTCCGTGAACCAGTCGCGCAGGGGGAAGGCGAGTTGGCCGGTGCCGCACGCCAGATCCAGCAGGCGTCCGCGCCCTGAGGGGGCGGCTCGGCGTGCGAGGTCGGCGATCATCGCGTCGGGGTAGGGGAGCCGAAACTGCTCGTAGTACCGGGCCGTCCCCTGGTAGAGGTCGGGGTCGAATCTCACCTGACTGTCCACGCGACCACCATGACATGGGGCAGCCCGGCCCAGGAACGTGGCCGGACGGAAACACTGACCAGCAGTTGCGGCGCCACGGAGTGCTGCTGTCGGGTGTGTCGGTGTTGGCCCGGCGGGTCGCCAGGGTGCGCGCGGTGGCGGAGAAGCGGTTACACGCCAGGTCGCCAACGCCGACCGGCGGGTGGACGGGACGCTGCATCCGAGGCCGGAGCACCCCTGGAAGAACTACGCACCCGGCGACCACACACGCTGAACGGCCCCCTTGAACCTTGCACTACGCGCCGGGCGAAAGATCGGGCCGCTCGGCTGCCCTCACCCCACAGTGGTGACCATGCTGAACCGAGTAGCCGTCCTGTCCGACATTCACGGAGTCCTGCCGGCCCTGGAGGCAGTGCTCGCGGAACCAGACGTCAGCACCGCCGATCACATCGTGCTCACCGGCGACATCACCGCCGGCCCGCAACCCACCCAGGTTCTCGACCTGCTGACCAGCCTCGGCGATCGCGTCATGTGGATCAGCGGCAACGCCGACCGCGAACTCCTCGAATACCGTAGGGGGCAACGCGACACGATTCCCGACCCGATCGCCCCCTGGGCAGCCGAACAGCTCCGCGAGGACCATCTCGACCTTCTCAGCTCGCTCCCACGATCACTCACTCTGTCCGTGGACGGCCTGGGAATGGTGCTGTTCTGCCATGCGGAACGGGAGCACACTGGGCCCTCCTGGGCCCGGGCGTCGAACTCCGGACCACGCACTACGACCTCCAAGCCGCAGCCACCCAACTCAGCCAGGACTCGTCCTACCCCGGCATCACCGAGTTTGCCGACTACTTCCTGCACGCTCGCGCGACCGACGCCGACGCCCTCGCCGCCTTCGCCCCACGGGACGGACGAGACCACAGCCCGTGACACTCGCTCCCCATCCACGACAGCGGGCAACCGCAGGCGCGTACGGCCGTCAACGGTCCGGACGGATTCGCACGGTATGGGCACCGACGCCGCGTATCACCGCTCGCGCCTCGATCCGGCCAGGCCGATCGCCTCGTCCGTCCCGCCCCTCGACCGGAACCCTTCACGCGAGGAGATACTCCTCGGGCACACTCCTCTCTTCTCCCTCACCTTCTCCATAAATCTTCCGGGGTCAACCTCGGCATATCCATCCCGATGACGCTTCGGCGCCCGTCCCCGTTCCTCCGGACTGTGAATCGCTGCACACAACCGCCGTGTCCCAGCCGGGTGGTGATGACGCGAAAGGCCGATGTGCGGCGGACGGAAAGTTGGGAATGTGGGCAACGGACAGCGGACGGTTGTCGAGTGTCCGAGTAAGGACCGGCACAGGCACCAGGGGGGGAGGCCGGAAGCGATGTCGCATCACCTCGACGACGGTGCCGGCCGCGGGACGGTGACGTTCCGCTTCAAGGCGGGTTGGTGTGACCTCACGCTGGCCGTCGGAGAGCACGACATGCGTACGTTCCGGGCAACCGCCCTCAACGACGCCTTCGCCAGTCTGGTAGCCGCGGTCGCGGACCTGGCGGCCGGAGGGCACGAGACCCGGTTGCGGGCGGTGCTGTGGGGTGGTGAACCCGGCGGCGTCTTCCTGGACTTTGCTTCCGTCGTTCCCGACCATGTCGCGCTCGTCGTACACGGCATGGCGGAACGGAACTGGATCGCGGGAGTGGCGGCACCGAACTGGATGCCCGTTCGGGGCGAAGTACTGCTGACCTCGCTTCAGCCCCGCAGGGAACTCCTCGGCGCCTTCCTGGCCGGCTTCACCGGAGTCGCCCCTCTGGTCAGGCCCAATGGACACATCGAGGGATGGGGGCATCCCTACCCGGCCGACACGGTCGCCGCGATCCGCGCCGCACTCGAGCGGTAGCGGTACGCCGACGCGCACACCGCTCGCACCAGAACGACGTGACTGGATCAGACACAACAAGGGGGATTGTCATGAACTTGATCAGAGCGGCCGGTGCCGCCATGCTCGCGGGCGCACTCACCCTGGGTGTGCAGGGAGCCGCGACCGTTGCTGCCGCACCGACTGCCGCGGCCGGCTACCAGGACTGCTTCACTCCCGGCGCGGACCCGAATCTCGTCGTCTCCACCACACACAGCGACCTCACCTTCCGGACATCGACGCTCCGCTGCGGCAGGGCGGGCGAGACCGGGTTCGGGGTGCTCCACATCAACGAAGGGCACCCGCCCTTCAACGACACCACCGTGCGCTGCATCGAGCACGTCCTCGCCACGGCCCCCTACGAACTGCCGGCCACCGGCGAAGACAACGTCATGTACCGGCGGTCCACGAGGGACATGGACGCCGTTGTGATCGTGAACGCCGACACGAACAACGTCGTCACGGCCTACACCTCGCGGGGAGGGACGTCGGCGAGCAACGAGTGGGAGGCGTGCACGCGGATCACCTGACCTGCCGTCACCCACCCGGCACACCGGGCCGGCAGTTCTGTGCGGGCTCGACACCATGATCCGAAGGGGGAACTCACATGCGCAGAGCATGGGCAAGGACAGCACTGGTGGCATTCGCCCTCGCCGCGGCCCAGACGAGCCTGGGCACCGACGCATCCGCGGCATCCCGGCAGGGGGACGGGCAGACGCCGGACAAGGCCATGAGCCAGTCCGTCACCGGCGAGCTGGGGACCCAGACCGCGGGTGACTGCACCTGGCACTGGTTCAGCAACCGGTCGGTCTGCGTGGCCGTCCGCGGCACCGGGCTCTACGTGGACACACTCGGTGCCGGTGAGAGCTACGAGTCGTTCAGAGATTACGGCTGCGCCACGCCGCTGCTGTACGCCAACGGGCGTCTGTTCAGGATGGGATCGGAAGTCTGCGGCAACGGCTTCCTCAGCCAGGACTTCGAGATGAACATCTACATGCCCGACAACACCGAACTCTGCCTCGGCTGGACGGACACCACCGACCGCGCCTGCATCACCGTGCACGACTAGGTCGTGTCTCCTTGATGGGCTGGTCAGTTCATCGGATGTGCCCGGCCGGTCAGTGATCGTCCGGGCACACCAGCACGCTGCCGGAGCACTCAAAGGGGGCGGCCCACTCCCGGGAGCCCACCGATCACGCGCTCGGACGCTCCCGCGGCGGGCTGACGGGGCTGTGCCCGGCTCCTCCGGGCCGGGCAAGCCTTCGACCGTGGCCGACATTCGGTGTGTTCGAGTGGTCCGGGGCAGGGCTCTTCGATGGGGCCCGCCAAAGACTCTGGTCGCAGGGCCGGCGGCAGCACCTGCATCGCGCCGAAGAACACTCCGAGCGCGAGGCCGAGCGCGACCTGCCGCAGGAATGGGGAGCGGAGCAGGGCGCGTCCGGCGTGCCGGCGTTCGGCGCGGCCGGTGAGGGGCGGCATGGTGCGACGCTGGCATGCGGCCGCTGCAGCCTGGTGGCGCCGGGGTGAGCCACCGTGGCGCCGTGCTCAGTAGGCCCAACCACCCACGAGGTCAGTGCAGTTGGAAGCTAGGTAGAGCAGAGCTGCCGCGTCCGGCGTGCCGCGTCCGACGGCGAACGCGGCGACGGTTCGCCGCCCGGCGGGACGCGCCAAACGGGTCGCCGACGTCCGGATGTGCAGACCCGTGGCTGCGCCCGAAGCCGTCCAGTGGTGGCGTGGAGCGGGGACGCGCACCCCACGCCGACTCCGTCAGCGGGCAGATGTCATGTGGCAGTCGATGACCTCCTCGAGCGTAGGGCGAAGACGTCAGTGTCCATAGCCGGAGAACGAGACGACCCCCGCATGCCGTTCTTCGCCGATGCAGCCGGCGGTCCCTGCGAGGAGCCCGGGCACCGGATGTCCGTGCACGACGATCTGCGTCGCGGGTCAGATGCCGAGCATGGTGTTGAGCTCGTCCAGGGACTTCACCGGCACGTAGTCATAGCCGTGGGTGACCGGGTCGCAGCCACGGTCCAGCAGGACCAGATTGCGAAAACCCATGTCGTGCATCGGCATCAGGTCGTAGCGGGTGTGCGAGGAGACGTGCACGAAGTCCTCGGGGGACGCGTCGAGCTGGTCGAGCATGTACTCGAACGCGGCGTAGCGGGGCTTGTAGAAGCCGGCCTGCTCCGCGGTGAAGACCGCGTGGAAGTCCGCCCCGAGCCGGGGCACGCTCTCCGCGAGGAAGGAGTCGTCGGCGTTGGACAGGATCACCAGCTTGTAGTGCTCGCCCATCTTCTTCAGCGGCTCCACGACGTCCGGGTGGGGGCCCCAGCTGCGCACGCCGTCGGCGAACCGCTTGCCCGCGTCCGGTGCCGCCTTCACACCCCACTTGCGGCAGACCCGCTCGAAGGAGTCCTGCAGCACCTGCTCGTAGGGGTAGTACTCGCCACGGACCTGGTCGTAGCGGTAGCCGCGGAACTCCCGGACGAACTGGTCCCAGTGCTCGGCGGGGATCTGGTCGCCGACGAGTTCACGCGTGATGGGGTTCATCGGCCACTCGATCAACGTGCCGTAGCAGTCGAACGAGACGTACTTCGGGCGGAACTGGAACGAGGGAATGGGCATGAGGATGCTCCTGTCTTGCTGCGGGGAACTGGTTGTGGCCGGTGCTCGCCGTTTCAGGCATGCCAATGACAGAGGTGTCGGGGTGAGGCGTGATGCCGTCGGCATCGACGGGGCTCAGGCGGCGGCGACACCTGCCGGAGCGAGGAAGTCGATGGGGTGTTCCGTGGTGCCGTTGAGCGCAAGGTCGGCGGCGATCTCGCCCATGCCGGGCGAGAGTTTGAAGCCGCTTCCGGAGAATCCGGCCATGACGATGATGTCGTCCTCGCCGGGGAGATGACCCACGAGCGGGTTCCCGGACTCCGTGTAGCCCTCCATGTAGGCCGACATCCTGATGGGGTCGGGGTTCAGGTCGGGCATCAGCTCGGCGATGAGCTCGCGGAAGATGCCGAGTTCTTCGGGGCGGACCGTACGGTCGAGCCGTTCGGGCTCGGGCACCGGCAGATGGCGTGCGAGGGAAAGACCGAGCTTGACGGAGATGCCGTCCGGCGACGGGAGCCCGAAGCAGTCGTGGGGTGTGGCGCGCACGAAGGGGGGAGCCCCGCCCGCGAACCAGTCATGGCGGGTGGGCAGGTGCCAGGAGCAGACCACCCGGCGGACGTCCACGGACCGTGGGAGGTCCGGGAGCAGGGTGTTGATCCAGGGGCCCACGGTCACCACGGCGGTGTCGACGTGGTCCGTTCCCTGGTCGGTGACGACGTGCACCCCGCCGCCCGCCGCGGGGACGATCTCCCGCACCGGGGTGTAGCGGTGCAGCCGGGCGCCAAGTTGCTCGGCTCGGGTGGCCGCCGCCTGGACCGACGCCTCGGGCCGGATGACGGCGCCCTCGCGGTCGAGGACGGCGGTGTGTCCGTCCGGGAGGCGGTGCTGCGGGTAGCGGCGGGCGAGTTCCTCCCGGTCCAGTACCTCGTGATCCAGACGATGGGTGGAGCTGGAGGAGAGGAGCTGGCGCATGGCCGGTGATGCGGTCTCTCCCATTACGAGGCAGCCGCTGCGGCGTCGCAGCGACCGTCCTGTCTCCGCCTGGAGCTGCTCCCACATCCGGTCGGCGAGCCGCAGCAGCGGAATGTACCCGGGTTCGCTGAGGTGGGCGGCGCGGAAGATGCGGCTCTCTCCCCCGGCCGCGCCCCGGTCGTGACCCGGCGCGTACCGGTCGTAGCCGACGACCTCGGCCCCGCGGGCGGCCAGTCGCCACATGACCTGGCTGCCCATGGTGCCGGCGCCGATGACGGCGACGCGCTTCGGGATGCGCATGAGGTCGCTCCTTTCGATGATGTGGTCTGGGTGGTAGGCGGGCCCCAGCACGGGGCGGACACGGTGCGGACACTGTGCGGACCGATGGCTGCGACGAAGGTCATGCCGACCGGTTCCATCGCTGTGCCGGCCGAGGGACACAGCCAGCCGTGAGGATGTCGGCGACGCAGAACGGTCCTCGCCACGCGGAAGGGCCGGTGGGGGCGCGGCTCAGGGAAGCGGAGAGGGCGCGGGAGTGCCCGGTGAGCGGTCGGCGGCGGCGCCGTGCCAGCGCCCACCGAGGGGGAGATGGCTCAGAGGAACTCGATCAGCTTGTCGGTGAACTCGACGGTGGTCGCGGTTCCGCCCAGGTCACGGGTGCGGACATCGGACTTGGCCAGGACCGAGGCGATCGCGTCGGTGATGTCCCTGGCCGCGGCGGGATGGCCGAGGTGGTCGAGCATCATGGCCGCGGACCAGATCGCGCCCAGCGGGTTGGCGATGCCCTGGCCCGCGATGTCGGGCGCGGAGCCGTGCACCGGCTCGAACATCGAGGGGAAGTCCCGCTCGGGGTTGAGGTTGGCCGCCGGGGCGATGCCGATGGATCCGGCGACCGCTGCCGCGAGGTCGCTGAGGATGTCGCCGAAGAGGTTGGAGGCGACGACGACGTCGAAGCGGGCCGGCTCGAGGACGAACTTGGCCGCGAGCGCGTCGATGTGCTCCTGGTCCCAGGCTACCTGCGGGAACGAGGCGGCCCGCTCGGCGACGAGCTGGTCCCAGAACGGCATGGTGTGCACGATGCCGTTCGACTTGGTCGCGGAGGTCAGGCGGCCGCCGCGCCGGGAGGCGAGCGTGAAGGCGTAGTCCAGCAGGCGTGTGACGCCGGCCCGGGTGAACACGGCCTCCTGCACGGCGATCTCGTCCGGGAAGCCCCTGTTGAGCCGGCCGCCGACCTCGCTGTACTCGCCTTCCATGTTCTCGCGCACGACGACGAAATCGACCTCGCCCGGCCGTGCGCCGCGCACCGGACTGTCGATGCCTTCGAAGACACGGATGGGCCGGAGATTGACGTACTGGCGGAAGCTGCGCCGGATCGGGATCAGCAGCCCCCACAGCGAGACATGGTCGGGCACCCCCGGGTACCCCACCGCGCCCAGCAGGATCGCGTCCTTGTCGCGCAGCTGGTCGATCCCGTCGGCGGGCATCATGGCGCCCTCCCGCAGATACCGCTCGCACGACCAGTCGTCGTACGACGTGTAAGACAGGCTGAAGCCGTGGCGGCGGCCGAGAACATCGAGCACCTGCTGTGCTGGAGGCAGTACCTCGGCGCCGATGCCGTCGCCGGGGATCAGGGCAATGCGGTGGTTCGTCGTCATGCCGTCATTGCAGCAAGGCGGTCCGTGGGGCGTCCAAGACGCAAAGCGGATCTCCCTTATAAGCGGTGCCTATCAGCTGTCGGTGGCCGAGGTGGCGCTCCTGACGAACGCGGCGGCTGCGGGCGAAAGGCTGCCGCGGCGGCTGACGAGGGCGATGTCCAAGCTGGTCTCCGGCTCGATGTCCAGGACGCGGGCGCCCAGTCGCCGGGCGACGTCCCGCCAGGAATCCGTGACCACCGCGAGCCCGACCCCGGCCAGGACCAGGGGCATGAGCGACACGCGGTGCTCGGTCTCGGCGGCGACGGTGAACTCGATGCCCTGCTCCCGCAGCGTGTCGACGTAGGCGCGCATCCCGGTACCCGCCTGCCCGACGATCAGCCGCTGTCCCGCAAGCTCCCGGCAATCCACCGCCGTCCGGTCAACGAACGGGCCGTCGGCCGGCACCACCAGCACGAAACGCTGCCGCCCCAGCTCATGTGAGACGACCTCCTTGTCGGAGACCGGACCGGCGGACGCCAGGAGCCCCAACTCCACGGCGCCCGTGCGGACCATGTCGATCACGTCGCGCGACGTGAACGCCGCATGGATGGCCACCGAGACGCCGGGATACCGGTGGCTGAAGGCACTCACCAAGGTCGTCAGCGGCTCCACCGCCTGCGACGGCATCGACGCCACGTCGAGGCGCCCCTCACGCAGCTCATGCACCGCCGCGACACTCGCCCGCGCCGTCTCCAGACTCCGCACGGCCTCCCGGGCAGGCTCGATCAGGGCCCTTCCGGCCTCCGTCAGGACTGCCCTGCGCCCGATGCGATGGAACAGCTCGGAGCCGAGATCACGCTCCAGTGCCCGCACGGCCTGCGACAGCGACGGCTGCGACACGTACAGAGCCGAGGCCGCACGGTTGAAGCCCCCACGATCAACGATCGCAAGGAAGTACTCCAGCTGCCGAATGTCCATACGCGCCCTCTGCCCTGGAAGAAATCAACCGACGACTCAATTGGTCCCGACCATGGTCGCGTGAAGCATCGCCTCGGCGAAGTACGGACCGCCGATGTACTGGCCGCAATCGTCACAGCCGCCTTCCGGCCCGAGGTTCGAAGAGTGGTCGAATCGGGATGCGCTGATCTGCGCGGCATCTGCACACTCAGCGCATGGCCTTGCTCTCCGGTCGGTTCCGGGATCCGCTCAGCACCGATTACGACCTCATCAGCTCGATCATGGTGCGATGCCCCGGTTGCGCGAAGGCCGTTCGTGTCGTTCCAGCGCCCGACGACTCCGACCCCGGAGGTCGGATGCTGTTCAGGCCGCGACGTCTGGTCTGCCGTGGCTGCGGACTGTCACGGGTGTGGAGCGGCCGCGTTGTCACGCTGTCGCGTGGTACAGCTCAACCCGCGACGGATCCATACTTCGGTATGCCGCTGTGGCTCCAGGTTGAGACCCGGCATGGGTGGCTGTGGGCGTACAACCTCGAGCATCTCGACCTGATCCGCCGTTTCGTCCAAGCGTCGCTGCGGGAACGGGCGCCCTGGTACGAAACCGGACCGACCATGACCTTGGTGGCCCGTCTTCCGGCATGGATCAAGCGGGCGAAGAACCGAGACGAGGTCCTGCGTGCCGTCCGTCGGATCCACACGTCACTGGTTGCCGCCTGAGTCGCTTACCAGCGCGAACCTCACTCGAACTGGATTTGGCTGCGGCAGGTGCTGGCCGGGGGCGTAGCCCGCGTGCCTCAGGTGTTCATTCGTCAGCCTGTCCGGGACAGCGCTCCCGGACAAGCGTCCGACCAGCGCGGACGCTGGAAGTCTTGTCCGGGACAGTCCGCGTCCGTTGCCGCACCGGAAGAACGGGTCACAGCATTTACCTCGCCCGACGCCATGCCGCCGGGCGTTTCCGTACCTTCTTCGAACAGAGGTGACTCCGTGATCAAGAAAACGGTTTCCGTGGCGTCCGTCGTGGGCGCGCTCCTCGTCGGGGGCGTTCTCGCCGCTGCCCCCGCACAGGCTGTCCCGCACGACTGCCCGTCCGGCAACTACTGCGTGTGGACCGGTCCCAACCACACAGGGTTCTGGGAGAAGTTCAGCTGGAACTCCAACCTTGTGCCGGGAACCGTGTTCCAGGCCGACAACTCCTCCTTCAACCGCATGTCGTCGTACGCCATGAAGCTCCACTACCAGCCCAACCGGACCAGCAGCTCCGTCTACGCCTGCTCCCGCCCCGGCACCCTGTGGTACCAGCACCGCCCGGCGGAGCAGTTGGCGTCCCTCAGCAAGGTGTCCACCTGCTGACGGACGCGATGTCCACACGCGGGCGGTACTGGTCGTGTCCGGCCGGTACCGCCCGCGTGCCCGCAACGGGTACTGGAAGGACCCCCCATGACGCGCAGCGATACCGCCCGAGCCCTGATCCTCCTCCTCGCCGCCGCCCCACTCGTCGTCACGGCGTCCGCGTGCTCCTCCCCGTCGGCCCCCGCTCCCGCACCCGTTCCGGCAGCCGCGCGGCCCGGAGCCCTCGACCTGCCGGCTGAGACCAGGGCGCTGCTCGCGGACGCGGAACGAGCCCTGGTACGGGATTGCATGGCCCGCCAGGGCTTCTCCTTCTTCTACGACTCCACCGACCTCGCCGAGCTGCGGGCTGAGGCCGCCGCGACGAACCGGGAGCTGACGCTGGATGACGTGCCCCGCGCCCGGCGTGAGGGCTTCGGCCCAGCCCCCGGTGCACCCGCGCGGTCGTCCTCCCCCGCGGAGCGTCAGGAGCAGGCGTACCTCGCGGGGCTGTCCCCCCAGCGGCGCAACGCCTGGGAGAAGGCCTTGATGGGGCAGCCAGGACAACGCAGGATCAAGGTCAGCGTCCCTGGAGTCGGCACCATGGAGCACCCTACGGCCGGGTGCTTCGCGGAGGCCCGCATCAGACTGTTCGGTGACTACGAGAGGTGGGCCCGCGCCGACACATTCGTGAACGCCCGCTTCCGCCCCGTGGACGAGGAGGTCAAGAAGAGCCCCGATTACAAGGAGGCCACCGCCCGTTGGAGCACCTGCGTAGGCGCCCGCGGCCACCACTTCACCACCCCGGACAACGCCCGCGCCCGGGCGAGCACCCTGCAACGAGACCAGGCCATCTCTCTCGCCGTCGCCACAGCCGAGTGCGACCGCCAGGTGGGCCGCTCGAAGACCCACCGCAGCCTGTACGAGCAAGCCACCCGCCACTGGGCCGAACGTCATCCCACGGAGGCCGCAGACTTCCGACGCCTCAACGCCGAAGCGGCCGCACGGCTGACGGCCGCCACTACCGCACCCGGCCACGTACCGGATCCCGCGATGACCCCGGCGCCGGGTTCCTGATGTATGTGGGGTTTGTCCGGCGGGCGCTGGCTGCTGTCGGCGCTGCCGGCCTCGGGCTGGAGTGGGCGGCGGAAGAAGGGGCAGGCCGATGACCACACGCTCAGAGGGTGCGGGGATGCGGGAGGTCAGCGCTGGCCCGCGGCTACGGGTGAGCGACTACCAGATGACGGCGGTACGACCGGATGCGGATACTCGCAGTCCTCGCTGCCACGGGGAGTGAGGCCCGGTGACGCGGACGAACTGGTCTGTGGTGTCGAGGCCGGCGCCGTGGCTGGAGCCCACTGCTCGGTCGAAGAACTGCCCGGCGGCGCACCCGGTGCCCGCGGTACCTCCTGCGGTGAAGGCTGGAACGGCGGCGTCGACCGGACCATCGACGTGCTGGTCTCCAGCGTCGGCGGTGTCTACCCGCAGGCGCTGACCACCAGCTGCCTGCTGGCCGGTGGGGAAATCCTCCATGAGCGCGCCGCTGTCGCGAGTGCCCGGGCAGCCAATGCGACGGCAGTAGGCCACGTTCCCTCTCCCAGGCCGGCGCACGCGCTGCGGCCCAGCCCAGCAGCAGGTACTGGGCGGAGAACGGGATGAGCCCGAGACGAAGGCCTGCAGCATGTAGCCCAGCGGGCGGGCCGAGGCGACGTCGGCTGCTCCGTGGGCGAACAGCAGTGAGGAGATCTGCCGGCCCAGGGCGAGGAAGAGGAAGGCCGCGGGCACGATGACCACCCCGCTGACCCGTAGCGCCCAAAGTTGCTTCAGTTCCTCGTGTTCGGCGGTCGACAGCCTGTCGTCGCGGTCGACCTCGGCCTGGCGGACCGAGCCGCGCGGAACTCGTGTCCGTGCGGCTTAGGACGGCTCAGATCTCCTGGGGCTTGTAGGAGCTGGGGTCGCGCAGGATGACGCGGCGCAGCAGGTCGACGGTTTTGGTGACGCCCTCGACGGGGGCCACAAGAACGTCCTCGTGCTCGATGCTCAGGACGTCGTCGTAGCCGGCTCGGCGCAGGGCGAGGCAGAAAGCGCGCCAGAACGCGTCGTCGTGGCCGTAGCCGAGGGTGACGTAGTTCCAGGAGCGTTCCTTGGCGGCCATGACCGGCAGCGTCTCCAGCCTGCTGGTCAGGGCCTGGCGGGAGGGTTCCAGCCGGGTGTCCTTGGCGTGTACGTGGTAGATCGCCTCGCCCAGGGTCTCGATGGCGGCGAGCGGGTCGGCGCCCATCCACATCAGGTGGCTGGGGTCGAAGTTGGCTCCGACCACGGGCCCGACCTCCTCGCGCAGGCGCAGGAGGGTGGGGACGTTGTAGACCGCCTGGTGGGCGTGCATCTCCAGAGCGAGCTTGGGTACGCCCCGGTCACGGGAGTGGGCGACGAGGTCTCGCCAGTACGGGAGTACGACCTCGGTCCATTGCCAGTCGAGGATCTGTGTGGTCTCCGGCGGCCAGGAGACCGTGATCCAGTTGGGGTTGGCGTCGCCCGGCCCGCCCGGCAGCCCGGACATCATCACCACGCGGTCGACGCCGAGGAGCGGGGCGAGAGCGATCGTCCTGCGCGCGACCTGGTCGTGCTCGCGGCCGCTGGGCCCGGGGTGCAGAGGGTTGCCCGAGCAGGTGAGGGCGCTGATCGTGAGTCCTCGGTCGGCGAGCTTGGCCAGCAGTTCGCGGCGCGCGCCGTCGCTGTCGAGAAGCCGGTCGATGTCGATGTGCGGGGCGGTGGACCAGGCGCCGGTGGCGAACTCCACGTGGTCCAGGCCGAGTTCGGCGGCCAGGTCCAGGGTCTCGTCGAGCGTGAGCTGCCCGACGCTGTCGGTGTTCAGACCGATTTTCATGATGCGTCCCGTCTGCGGTGTGGTCGGGCGGGGAGGGTCGTTCCCCGCTGGTTCGGCGTGCCGGCGGTGGGGTCAGATGTAGAGGGCCGGTCGGTCGGCGAGTTCCACCTCGACGCGGCGGCCCTCGGTCTGGGCGCGGATGCCCGCCTCGCAGACCGCGGCCACGGCGTAACCGTCCCAGGCGCTGGGGCCGGTGACCTCGCCGCGCCGGGTGGCGTCGATCCATGCCTGTACCTCGCGGTCGTACGCTTCCTCGAACCGCTCGACGAAGCCGGGGGTGACCGTGCCGCCCCAGCGTCCGCCGGTGCTGACGAGCATGTCGTGCCGGTCGCCGATGCGGGCGGTGCCGTGCTCGCACACCGCCTCGGCCTGGACCTGGTAGCCGTAGCGGGCGTTGACGTAGATCTCGACGTCGACCAGGGCGCCGCCGTCGGTTTCGAAGACGACGAACTGCGGATCGGCCAGCCCTTCGGGCGCGTTGCCGGAGGGCCGCGGCCGCAGCACCGTGACGGACGTGATCTCCTGGCCGAGCAGCCAGCGGGTGATGTCCATCTCGTGGGTCACGGAGTCGTTGATGAGCATGGCGCTGGTGAAGTCCGGCGGACAGGACGGGTTGCGGTGCCGGTTGTGCAACATCAGCGGCCGGCCCAGTTCCCCGCTGTCCAGCAGCGCTTTGAGCTTGATGTACTCGTGGTCGTAACGGCGCATGAAGCCCACCTGCACCCGGCGGTGCCCGAGCCGCTGCTCGGCCTCCAGCACGCGCAGGGCGGAGGCGGCGTCGGGGGTGAGGGGCTTCTCGCACAGGACGGGCAGGTCGTGCTCGAACGCGGTGAGCAGTGCCGCCTCGTGGGCGACGCCCGGGGAGGCGAGCAGCACCGCGTCGACGTCGGGTGAGGCCATCGCTTCGGCGACGTCGCCATAGGCCGCGCATCCGTCGACGTCGGCGGCGACCGTCTTGGCGCGATCGATGTCGACGTCGACGACGGCGGCCACATGGGCGCCGCTGGTCACCTCGCTGATCCTGCGTACGTGGTCGGCTCCCATGCGGCCGGCGCCGATCACGGCGACTCCAAGGGAGGTGCGGTAGGTCATGTGGTTCCTTGACTTGAGGGTGGGCGATGGCGGTGACGGTCAGGAGAGGGCCGACCGAACCCACACGGGTCCGGCCGTGACCCGGGTCGTACGGGTCGTCACCGTGTCCCCTTGGCGGCGAACGTGGCGACGGCCTCGACGTTGGACTTGTCGACGAAGGCCGGGCCGGTCAGCACGGGCGCCACGCCACCGCCGCTGTAGTTGCCGTTGGTCTTGTAGAGCCAGAGAGAGTCGACCGCCAGGTAGCCCTGCAGATAAGGCTGCTGGTCGACGGCGAACTCGATGCTGCCGCCCTGGATCGCCTTCACGAGTTCCTTGTTGAGGTCGAAGGTGGCGACCTTGGCCTTGCTGCCGCCGTCGGACACCGCCTGCGTGGCGGTCAGCGCGACCGGGGCGGCGAGGGTGACGACGTAGTCGATGGAAGGGTCCTGCTTGAGCTTGGCGGTGATGGTCGACTTCACGGACGGCATGTCGGCGCCGTTGACGAACAGGTTTTCCGTCGTGCCCGAGAAGCCCTTCTTCACGCCCGCGCAGCGTGCCTCGAGGGCGACCTGGCCCTGTTCCTGAATGACACAGGCGACCTTCTTGGCGCCGAGGGAACTCAGCTTCTTCCCGACCGCCTCGCCCGCGACGGTCTCGTCCTGGCCGAAGTACTCGAGCAGGCCCTGCTTCTTCCAGTCGTCCACACCGGAGTTGAAGCCGACCACGGGTATACCGGCCTGCACCGCCTTGGCCACGGTGCCCTTCATGGCATCGGGCTTGGCGAGGGTGACGGCGATGCCGTCGACCTTCTGGTCGATCGCGTTCTGCACCAGGTTGGCCTGGTTGCCCCCGTTCGGGTCGGAGGAGTAGACCAGCTTGACGTTGTCCTTGGCGGCCGCGGCCTGGGCGCCCTTGCGGATGGTGTCCCAGAACGTGTCACCGGGGACGGCGTGGGTGATCATCGCGATGGTCATGCGGGGCGTGGTGGCCTTGCCGGCCGAGACGCCACCGGCGCTCTCATCCGACTTCTTGCCGCCCGAGCTGCTGGAGCAGCCGACGAGTGCCAGGACTGTACTGGCGGCCATGGCCACGAGCATGGTGAATCTGCGGGAGCGGGAGGGAAGCGAGCGGTTCATTTCGGCACCTCACTGTGCTGACTTGCGGGAAGGGGTGATCCACCGGCGGGACGCAACACATCCCGTTGTGGGTCGGGCGGGGAGCTGTTGGGTGGCCTGCTGTGCGACTGGAGGTGGGATCAGAGGGTGAACGCGGCGCGGAACCGCTCCATGGCGGTGTGACTGTCGCCGGAGGGCCATGCCTCCAGGGCGACCGTGCCGTCGTAGCCGAGGTCGGTGAGGGCGCGGGCGACGGCCGGATAGTTGATCTCTCCGGTGCCGGGTTCGCAGCGGCCGGGCACGTCGGCGACCTGTATCTCTCCGATCAGGCCGGCGCCGTGCGCGCGGCGGATCAGTTCGATGAGGTTTCCCTCGCCGATCTGGGCGTGGTACAGGTCCAGATTCATCCGCAGACCGGGCCGATCGACTGCCGCGACCAGGGCGTAGGTGTCGGCGGCCCGCGCGAACGGGACGCCGGGGTGGTCGACGGCGGTGTTGAGGTTCTCCAAGGTGAAGGTGACGCCCGCGCTTTCGCCCAGTTCGGCCAGGCGGGTGAGCGTGCGGTGGGCGGTGATCCACATATCGCCGGTGGCCTCGCCGGTCACCGGCACCACGGGCAGGCCCTCGCTGTCCAGGCCGGTGCCGTGCAGGTTGAGCCGGGGGCAGC
Source organism: Streptomyces sp. HP-A2021 (assembly GCF_022807935.1). NCBI lineage: Bacteria > Bacillati > Actinomycetota > Actinomycetes > Kitasatosporales > Streptomycetaceae > Streptomyces > Streptomyces sp. HP-A2021. Next base: position 9,420,491 of record NZ_CP094344.1, on the reverse strand, counting down.
CGAGATGCTCGGCGGCCTTGATCGACTCCTCGGCCGTGCGCAGGAGTTCGGCTGCGCCGTCCGGGTCGGTCAGGGTGCCGCGGATGTAGCCGGTCATCGAGGAGAACTCGGCGGGGGTCTGGGCCAGTGCGTTCAGGTCGTGCCGGGTCCAGTCCCAGATCTCCACCTGGAAGCCGGCCTCGTGGATGCGCCGGGCCCGCTCCTCGACCGGCAGGTCGCGGTAGACCATCTCGGCACAGACCGCCAACGTGTACATCGCAGCTCCAGACTTATAACGTTCTAAGAGAACAGGAGCAGTACGCCAGGCGCCGGGCCGCCTGTCAAGGGTTTGTGCGGACATTTGATTTATAACGTTGTAACAACGTTGACCACTACGTGTCCTGCTTGGCTCGGTCTACGATCACCTCGGAGAAGACCCTCGATCAGGAAGGCCGACGGTGCCATCGCGCTCTGCCGTTCCGGACGGAAAGCGGCCGACGCTCAGCGACCTCGCGGCGCGGGCGGGTGTCTCCGTGCCGCTCGCCTCCATGGTCATGCGCGGTGCCAAGGGGCCCAGCGCGGCAAGTCGCGAGCGGGTGCTGCGGGCCGCGCAGGAGATCGGCTACCGGCCGGACAGCAGGGCCCGCCTCCTGCGCAGCAGCCGCTCGCACCTGGTGGGAGTGCAGTTCGACCTGCGACAGCCCTTCCACGCCGACATGGTCGAGGCGCTCTACGCCGCGGCGGGGGCGGCCGGCTATCAGATCGCGCTCAGCGCCGTCGCCGCGAGCCGCAGCGAACAGGAGGCGGTGGAGGCGCTGCTCGCCGACCGCTGCGAGGCCTTGATCCTGCTCAGCCCCCATGCCCCGGCGGCCCGGCTGGCGGAACTCGCGGCGCAGCTTCCCGTCGTCTCCGTGGCCCGCCGGCTGCGTCCGCTCACCGACGGCGTCGACGTCGTCCGCGCTGCCGACGACGAGGGCGCCCGCCAGGCGGTCGACCACCTCGTGGCACTGGGCCACCGCGACATCGTCCACATCGACGGGGGCAGGGCGCCGGGCGCTGCCGATCGGCGCCGCGGCTACAAGTCGGCCATGAAGCACCACGGCCTCACCGACCGCGTCCGCCTCGTGCCGGGCGGGCTGACCGAGGACCACGGCGCGGCAGCCGCACGAACACTCCTCGCCGAGGCTGCCCGCCCCACCGCCGTCCTCGCCTTCAACGACCACTGCGCCATCGGCGTCCTCGACACCTTCCTGCGCGCCCGTATCCCTGTGCCCGACGAGATCTCGGTCGTGGGCTTCGACGACAGCCACCTCGCCCGCCTCGCCCACGTCCAACTCACCACGGTCGGGCAAGAAGCCCGCCAGCTGGCGCGCCGGGCCGTGAGCCGGGCCGTCGCCCGGCTGGAGGGTGGGGCGGTGGACGAGGAACGAGAAGTCGTCGTCACACCACACCTCGTCATACGAAGCACCACCAGGGCACCTTGCCGCTCCTGACCCGCGCTGCTCCAGTCCCGGCTCGATCTGGTCGAAGTTCCACGGCAACCCCATGAGGAAGTTTCATCGTGATTCGTACAGGTCGCGGATGCATGCGCACAAGGCCGCGATGCACGGCTACCGCGTCCGCTACGTGCTGGCCACCAAACTCGTCAACGAACTGGTCGAAGCCGCCGACGACAAGCAACTGTCCAAGACGATCGCCCGCTACGGCCGTGTCGATCTTTTGTGCATTGACGAACTCGGGGCTACATGGAACTTGACCGCAGGGGCGCTGAGCTGCTGTTTCAGGTTCTGACCGAGCGCGAGGAGAAGAACAGCGTCGCGATCGCTTCGAACGAGAGTTTCAGCGGTTGGACGAAGACGTTCACCGACCCGCGACTCTGCGCGGCCATCGTCGACCGGCTGACCTTCAACGGCGCCATCATCCAGAGCGGCACCGAGTCCTACCGCCTCGCCCACACCAAGGCCCAAACCGAACAAGCCCAGGCCAGCTGACCGGGCCAAACTGCGCCGGTGCAGCACGGGGCCCAGTCGCAGTAAGCGCCGCGTGGCGCCCCGTGTCCGCGCCTGGGCCACCGCAGAGGTCTCTCCCACCTGGTAGACGGTTCCCGACGACGGGTGAGAAACTGACGTCCCGTGCTACCAGTGATCTTCCTTCACGGTCTTATCGGCCCGTTCTCTGACCCTCGTGCCCTTGCACGTCTACATCCAGCGCAGATTCTCAGCCCCGACCTGCTGGGCTACGGAGCGGACGCAGGGGCCGACCACGCAGGCATCACCATTGAGTCGCAGGTGGACTACCTGCTCGCCGCCGTTGACCGGACGGCGCCCAGCAAACCGATGCACCTGGTCGGCCATTCTGTCGGCGGTGTAATCGCCGCCGCGTTCGCCCACCGGTTCCCAGAACGAACGGCATCGTTCGTCAACGTTGAAGGTAACTTCACCCTCCAAGATGCCTTCTGGTCAGCCCAGATGGCGGCGAAAACGACCGCCGAAGTGGAGCAGATCATGCGGGCCAACCGAGCCGACCCCGAGCGTTGGCTGCGCAACGGAGATATCGAGCCGACCGACGAGCGCATCCGCGCCGCCACGCAGGCCCTGGCTTACCAGCCCGCCACCACCATTCAGGCGATGGCCCGTGCCGTCGTCGGCTACACCGCAAATACCAGCTATGAGCAGTTGCTGCGCGAGGTGTTCGAGCGCACTCCGGTGCATCTGGTCGCCGGAGCGCGCTCACGCGGCGGATGGGACGTTCCCGCATGGGCGCTGACCGCTGCAGCCAGCTACACGGAGCTGCCCGGGACGGGCCACATGGTGATGCTCGAAGCCCCTGAAGCCTTCGGGAAGCTGCTCGCGGAGCTGTTCACGACGTCGCCTGCAGATCCAGCCGCTTCATAACGAAGTCCGCCGCCCGCCCGCAACGCGTTGAGCGGCACCGTGATGACATGTGGCCCCTTCCTCACGTATCTCCTCCACAGGCCGACAGGCGGCACACGGGAGGGGCCGCCCTATAGCCATTCCGGCTCTCATCATGACCAAGCGGGCGGCCCCGCAGCACCCGGGTGACATCAAAAGTCACCGACATTGATCATGACGCCCATCGCAAAACGACTCCCGAAGTCACGCCAAAACGACTCCCATTGTCGGCGTCGTGGTCGGTCTGGCCAGTGAGGGCGGTCGCCCAAGGTGGGGCGATGAGCGAGCTCCGACCCGGTGACATTACTGACGAGGTGCGCCAGGCCATGGACTTGGTCCTGTGGGAGAGATTCCGGCGAAGTTCCTCGGACCAGTCTCGGAGCGGGCCTTCGGAGCAGTGAGTAGGCGTAGAGGGTGGCGGCGTCGAGCCCCTCCGGAGCGCGCCCCCAGCCCTCCCAGCCCAGAAGCCGCAGGGGCGAGGTGACGTTCGCCCAGTGCAGGTCAGCGTGGGCGGTGGTCCAGCAGGTCACGGCCGGGGCTGGGATGCCGACGAACTCGGGGATCGCCCGGTCCATGTACTGCTGTCGTACGGCGACACGGTCGGTAACAGTTGCCGACACCTTCTCGCCTTGGTCAGGTCGTCCCACCAGGAGCCCGGCAGCCTGAGGTCGTGCTGGAGGATTGGGTCGTCGGACAGGACGGGGTGGTCGACGCGGGCTGACAGCTCCGCCCGGTAGGCGGTGCCGTCGTCGAAGGCGTCATGCACGCCCAGGAGCTCGGGCCGGTGCCCGTCGAGGTCGCCGAAGACGTGCTGTGCGTTCAGGGCTCCGTCCCACAGCTTCCCCGACGCCTTGTCCGCCGGTGCGGACACCAGCCGCAGCCACGCCGGGGCGCCAGCGGCGGTGCGGACCGGGGCGCCCCCAGAACTCCCCGCCGGGCTCGGTCTGGACGTCCAGGGCCTTCGCGGCGCGGGCGTGGTGCGTGCGCATGCGCTGTTCGGTGTCCGGGTCAGCGGGAGGCGAGTACACCAGTGATCTCCCGCAACTTAGCGGCGGTCAGGGAGGGTTGAGCGACGGCGTCAGCCAGCCTCCCTCAAGTGTGGCGTAGCGAGGCCGCGATGAGGATGTCCGTCACTCCTGGGCATGACGCGACGGTGAGGAGGCACGCCTGTGCGGGGGTCAGGCCCGGCCGGATGAGGTCAGCAAGCTCCTGGTCGACCACGCCGGGGAGCTCGCCGCCGTGCAGAGGAGCTGAGGCCATCACCCGCAGGCCCGCGCCCACGGCGGCCGGGATCGGCCCGCGCCGTCCAGGGCCTGGACAATCGGCGTCATCATCACCAGGCGGACCGGCAGCTGGACAGCGACCAGGTGGTGGTGCTGCCCGCCCGCGACTTCGACGGCCAGGGCGAGCAGCTGCGCCACGTGAACTCTTCTTCTTCCAGCCCCGCCCAGGTGGCGATCCCGTACCCGGCCACCTGCCCGGCCGCCACGGCTTCCTCAAGGACGACAAACGCGTCCCGCATCGCGCGGCGCAGGGCGGGACGTTCGCCGGCGTGGGCGTGCTCGGGGTTGTGCAGCAGGACCAGGTCCAGCCGCTCACGCCCGAGCTGCTCGCGGTTACGGCGGATCTGCCAGTGCACGTAGTCCGGGGCGAGGCTGTGCCCAGCTGAGGCCTGGTCTGCGGTGAGGCACCGGCGTTCAGGCGCCGCTGCCGGTGGCCGTCGTGAAGTACCCGCCTTCGTCGAGACCCGCAAGGACGGGTGGGCGGCCAGGGCCGGAGCCAGCAAGTCCTGGGCACGGCCGGTGGCGTATTTCAAGGCGGTGTCGACCCACTGCGCGCCGGAGGCGGCCGCACGGGCAGCCGCCTCCGGGATCGCCCGGCAGCCAGCTCCCGCGTGCCATCGCGTCGAACGCCTCGGGCGCACCGCGCGGTCGCCGTCCACACGGGCCTTGACGTACAGGGCGGGCCAGCGAGTGTCGGCTCCCGGCGGGCAGGCCGCCATCAGGGCCTCGCCAAGCCGCTTGAAGCGCCGTCTCTCGCCCCGGCGGCCAAGCGGATGCTGCGGCAGCACGCTGGTTGGAGTATCAGCGGTCGCGGCCCTCAGCCCCGATACCTAGCGTCGTGAGCAAAGCCCGACCAGCACGAAAGGAGGGCTGGCGGATGCCCATCCTTGCGTATCACCACAGCCCTGACTGGACCCAGGAGCTCTACCAGGCGACCATCGACCAGGTCATTCCTGACCCTGACAACCTGCCGAGTGGGATGATCGCCCACTACGCCGCGCCGCTGGAGGGAGGCGGTTGGCAGGTTGTCGATGTCTGGGAGTCTGCGGAACATCACGACCGCTTTCTTCGCGAACGGGTGATCCCGGCAGCCCAGGAACTCAACGCGCCTCCCTTCGAGACCGAAATGACCGAGCTCTACAACTCGCTGATCGCTTAGCAGCGCTCGCCGCACTGCCTTGTGGGCAGCAGACTGTCTGGAGCCTGTTTCAGGGCCGGTCCGTGGCACGGACAACGGACAGAAATGAAGGGACCTCGTAGTCTCTCAGGCTGCCGAGCCCGTCGCTCCGTGGGTTCAGAACCCGGTACTGACGTCCAGCGTGGACCCGCACTCGCCGAGGCCGTGACTGTGACGTCGTCCCAAATGCGTCGTTGACGGCTGCGATGATCGCGAGAGTGGCCGTGTGGGAACCGATGCCGACTGACGACCGGGACTGGGTGCTGGATGCCGCCGCCACGGTGCCCGGCGTCCATGGCGCGTATCACCTCGTCGACCCCGCCACCGGCAACGGACTGTCCATCGCCTTCTTCGAGGACGAAGCCGCAGCTCACGCTGTACGAGAGGCGATCGAGAAGCGCGCCGAGAAGATCGGCTGGAACAGCGCCCCGCATGCGGCACTGGCGGTGCCCGGGCGCAGGCCGCCCGCCTGGTGCGCCTGGGTGTCCGAAGCCGACCTCGCGGTGGACTCCGGCCAGGGCCCTCCTCGACCTCGGCGACACCGGACGCGGCCACCACCTCATCAAGGACCTGCTCCCCCGCTTCCAGCCCTACGCCCGTGCCCAAGGCGTTGCGGAACTCCTCCAATTCGCCGCTGTGTAACTGGCGCCCATATGAGGAGGCGGTCTGACCGTGAGCGGTCGCGGGTAGCGATCACCACCCGGCCCGAGGTCAGGACTGACGGGCAAGGGCGCCCGGCTCGTCCGTGGGAGGGGGCGGCTTCGTGGCACGCGGCAGGTCACTGTCGGCGATCGCTCGTTCGAGGCGCGGCGCGGTGTCGTGCTGGCCACCGGTACGCGGCCCCGGACGCGCGGCCCCTGTCGTGCCCGGAGGCCGACCACGGTGAGGACAACCAGCTCGACCTGCGGGAGGAGACGTCCACGCTGCTCGGGAATCTCCTGCCGAGCGCCCTGTGACGTACGGGCGCCGCTTCAGGTCAGCGGCTTGATCCACGGGTCGTCCGAGCCGGAGAGGCGGTGCACGGCCGCCGACGTCACGACGAGCAACACCAGCGCGAGGCCGAGGGCGAGCGCGAGTTCGGTGTGCAGCAGCAACACCGCACCCGCCAGGGCACCGAGGAACATGGCCAGGACGGAGAGAAGGCGTCGGCCCGGACGGGGTGTCGCCCCGCCCGCTGGGGACGAGTCGGCGGCGAGCCCCGTCAGGGTCAGGGTGAGGACCGTCGTGGTCAGGTCCGGGACGCCGAGGCGCCGGGCGACCGCGTTCTGCAGTCCCATGGCCAGGCCGAGCAGCACGATCAGGGTGTACTGAGCCCCGGTGCCCACCGTGCCGTGCGTGACGGCGGCCGTCACGACGGCCCCGGCGACCAGCAGCGTCTGCAGGGCCGTGGCGACGGTCAGCAGCCGCCCCCGGTGCGCCGCGAACCGGGTGCCGGACCGGCCTCCCACCAGCGCGCCGGCGAGGAACGCCGCCATGGCGACGACGGACGCGGGCGCGGACAGGCCATCGGCGCCGGCCAGGGCGAATCCGAGGAAGACCACGTTGCCGGTCATGTTGGCGACGAAGACGTGGCCGAGCGCCAAGTAGCTCACCGCGTCGACGAGACCCGTCACCACCGTCAGCGTCAACATCAGCGGCATCAGCGGGCCGTGCCGGTCCCCCTTGGGCGGTGCCAGCGTGAGGGCCGCGTCAGTCAACAGCTTGCGCATGGCGGGATGTTCCTTCCAGGACGGCGGGACGGTGCAGGGCCACTCGGGTGAGCAGTCCGCCGGCCGGGCCCAGCACGATCGCGGCGACGCCGCTCCACACCGGCCAGGGGTCGAGACCGACGACGTGGTCGGCCGAGAAACGGCCGGGGCCGGTGAGCGCGAGGGCCGCGCCGACGACGACGAGAACCATCGGATACTCGTAGCCGTCGTCCTGCACCCACAGTCCCCTGCGCCATTTGACGGTGCTCGCCACCGTCATGACGCCCATGGCGGCCATGCCCGCCAAGGGGGTGAGCAGCCCGGCCGCCAGGAACAGGCCGCCGCCGATCTGGCTGCCGCCCGCCGCCAGCGCCGTGAGCCGCCCGCCCCGGAAGCCGTCGCGCCGGAACTCGTCGGTTCCGCCCGTGAGGCCCCTGCCGCCCAGCCGGAAGCTCACCTTCTGCACTCCGTGCCCGGCGAGGAGAAGTCCCACCACCAGCCGCAGGACCAAGAGTCCGCTGTCCATTCACTCCCGCCTGTTCCTGACTGCCTGTTCCTGACTGCCTGTTCCTGACCGGCCGCTGCTGACCGGCTCCGGGCGGGTCAGCCGGCCGCGTGGGCTCCGATGACGGACTGCGCGTAGACGACGCCGAGGCCGTAGACGCCGGCGTGCTCCTTCACGACGTCGGTGACCGGGACGTAGGTCTCGGTGCGCGCCCAGTCCCGCTGGAGTTCCAGGAGCACCTGCACCCAGGTCACCGGGACGGCACCGGCCTGGATCATGCGCTGCACGGCGTGTTCGTGCGCCTGCGGACTGACCCCGGCGGACGCGTCGGTGACGACGTACACCTCGTACCCCTGCGAGAGGGCGGAGAGGGTCGGCAGGACGACGCAGACCTCGGTCCACAGACCGGCGATGACGAGCTTCTTACGGCCGGTCGCCTTGACGGCCTCGACGAAGGGGGCGTCCTCCCAGGCGTTCATGGAGGTGCGGTCGACGATCTTCTGGTCGGGGAAGACGTCCGCGAGCTGCGGCATGAGCGGCCCGGAGAACGATTCGGCGGCCACCGTGCTCAGCACCACGGGGACATCGAAGACCTTGGCCGCCTTGGCCAGGCCCACGGTGGAGTTGATGACCGAGGAGCGGTCGGCGCTCCCGGCGGCGAAAAACATCTGCGGCTGGTGGTCCACGAACAGCACGGCGCAGTTGTCGGGGGTCAGCAGGTCGGGGCTGGGGACCGCGGTGACCTCGGAGACGTCGACCATGGGGGTGCCTTTCTTGAGTGGGTGATCAGTGCATTGAGTGGAGTCGTGGGCGGCCGTTCGGCGAACGGCGGGGTGCGGGTGGTGCCCGGGAACGGGCGGCGAGGCCCTCAGGTCGCCCGGGAGTTCACAGCGCGAAGCAGGGATCGAAGGGCGTGTTCGCGGTCTGCGGGGTGAGGCCGCGTCGGGCACGCCACTGGCGGTGCTGTTCGGATTCCGCGACGGCCTGGCCCAGGAGTTCGGCCTGGCGGGTGCCCGACAGGCCGGTAGGGGGCGTGGCTCGGTAGCCGCCGTAGTGCGCCACCGGGCTCCAGGCCGGGCTGACCGGCGGGAGTTCCTCGTCGAGTCCCTCGTACTCGGCCGCGGCGTGCACGATGCGGCCCCCGACGACCGTCAGCAGGGACTCGATGTGTGCGATGTCCGGCTCGGGCACGGTGAAGTAGTCCTCGGACAGCAGGGCCAGGTCGCCCAGGAACCCCGGACGCAGCACGCCCTTGACGTCCTGCTCACCGGTCAGCGAGGCGCCCGCCTCGGTGAACATGGCGAGTGCCGTGCGCCGGTCGACGCGGTTGTGCGGCGGGCGCATGACGAGGTCGCCGACGCTGCGTCCGGTGATCAGCCAGTGCAGGGCGATCCACGGGTTGTAGGAGGAGACCCGGGTGGCGTCCGTGCCCGCGCCGACGGTCAGACCGCGCTCCAGCATGGCACCGATCGGCGGGGCGTCCGCCGCGATGCCCGGTCCGTAGCGGCGGAGGAACGCCTCGCCCTGGAACGACAGCCGGTTCTGCACGGACAGCGCGCCGCCGAGGGCGGTGATGCGGTCGAGGCTGTCCGCCGAGACCGTCTCCGCGTGGTCGAACAACCAGCGGTTCCCTGACGGGAAGAGCCCTTCCGCGGCCAGTTTCTCGAATACGGCGAGATCGCGGCGGATGGTCTCGTCGTACGTGGCGTGCAGCCGGAAACCCCAGCCGTTCTCCATGAGGAGGCGTACGGCCTTCTCGAATTGCTCCTCGTATCCGGAGGACAGTGTGGGGCGCGGCTGGGCGAAATTCTCGAAATCCGCGGCGGCCCACGTGAGGTTTTCGCCGGCGCCGTTGAGGCGCAGCCATTCGTCTCCGTCCTCGGGCCTGGCCATGTCGACCCAGCGGGTGAGGTCGTCGATCTCCTGGCCCGCGGTCTGCGGGAACAGGTGATAGGCGATGCGCACGGAGAGTTGGCCGGCTTCGGCGAGTTCGACGACGGTGCTGTAGTTGTCAGGGAAATTCTGGAATCCGCCGGCGGCGTCGATGGCGGAGGTCAGCCCGAAACGGTTCAGCTCGCGCAGGAAATGGCGGGTGGAGGTCTTCCTGTCCTCGCCCTGGAGCACCGGCGCCTTGGCCAGGGTGGAGTAGAGGACCAGGGCGCTGGGGGCGGCGAGCAGCATGCCGGTCGGCTCGCCGTCCCGGCCCCGGACGATCTGCCCGCCCCCGGGTTCCGGGGTGTCCCGGGTGAACCCGGCCGCTTTGAGCGCCGCACGGTTGAGGACCGCCGCCTGGTACAGGTGGAGGACGAAGACCGGAGTGTCGGGCGCGGCCGCGTTCAGTTCGGCGACGGTCGGCAGCCGGCGTTCGGCGAACTGTTCGGCCGACCAGCCGCCGACCACCCGTACCCACTGCCCCTTCGGGGTGCGGGCGGCCTGCTCCCGCAGCATCGCCAGGCCCTGTCGCAGCGTGGGCACGCCGTCCCAGCGCAGCTCCAGTACGTAGTTGAGGCCGCCCCGGATGACGTGCAGGTGGGCGTCGTTGAGCCCGGGGATCATGCGGCGGCCGAGGCCGTCGACCACTTTCGTGCCCGGCCCGGTCTGCGGGGCCACGTCGGTGTCGTCGCCGACGACCGTGATGACTCCGGCCCGGATGGCGAGCGCCTCGGCCTGGGGCCTGGACGGGTCGCCCGTGTGTATCTTCGCGTTGCGGACGATCAGGTCCGCCGCGTCGTCGGTGGCCTGGGGCGTGAGTCCCCCGACCGGCATCGTCGACACCTTTGGACACCCTCCTGCGGGATGAGCAACGTCGATTGCGTTCGCTGTCAGCGGCGAAGCGGAGGAGAACGGGGACGCGCGCCCCTGCGGCGCCCACCCGGTTCGTGGAACAACCGGCGTGAATTCCCGGGAAATTCACGCGGCTTTCTTCCCCCCGGCAGCCGGTTCCACGAAGGGACGGCCGGCCTGCGGCTGCAAAGCCACGTTATGCGGGTCCGTGACGGCCAAGTATCCCCGTAGCGCACTCCGTTGATACCGAGAGCGCACCGGCCGGGCGCAGTGCGCTGTCAGGGCATACACGGTGCACTGGCGGGCAATTCCCGGCGTTCTGGCGCTTCTAGCTTTACGGCATCGCCCCGAGCGGACGTCGTTTCCGGTCGGGGGCGTCGCGCCGGACGGTCCGGTGTGCGGCAAGTCCTTGAGGAGCCTTTCATGTCGGATGCTGTGGAGCCGGTCGTACCGGTACTCGAACCGGCTGCGGCCGCGTTCGCGGAGGCGACGTCCCGTCCCCCGTTCCTGTTCGAGCTGGCGCCGGCGGAGGGGCGCAAGGCGGTCGACGAGGTGCAGTCCGGACCGGTGGAGCTGCCGGAGGTGGACGAGGAGTGGGTCACGGTCTCCGGTGGTCCGACGGGGAGCGTGCGGGCGCGGATCGTGCGGCCCGCGGGTGTCGCCGGAACGCTGCCGGTGATTCTCTACATCCACGGTGCGGGCTGGGTGTTCGGCAATGCGCACACCCATGACCGGCTGGTGCGCGAGCTCTCGGTCGGTGTCGGCGCGGCGGTCGTGTTCCCCGAGTACGACCTCTCGCCCGAGGCGCGGTACCCGGTGGCCATCGAGCAGAACTACGCGGTGGCCCGGTGGGTCGTCGAGCAGGGCGCCGCGCTCGGTCTGGACGGGGCGCGCCTCGCGGTGGCCGGCGACTCGGTGGGCGGCAACATGAGCGCCGCGCTGACGTTGATGGCCAAGGAGCGCGGCGAGGTGCCGCTGCTGGGCCAGGTGCTGTTCTACCCGGTCACCGACGCGAGCTTCGACACCGGCTCGTACCGCCAGTTCGCCGAGGGCTACTTCCTGCGCCGGGACGGCATGCAGTGGTTCTGGGACCAGTACACGACCGACGAGGCCGAGCGGGCGCAGATCACCGCCTCCCCGTTGCGGGCCACCACCGAGCAGCTGGCCGGTCTGCCGCCGGCGCTGGTCGTCACCGGTGAGGCCGACGTGCTGCGCGACGAGGGAGAGGCGTACGCGAACAAGCTGCGTCAGGCCGGTGTCCCGGTCACCGCGGTCCGCTTCCAGGGCGTCATCCACGACTTCGTGATGCTCAACGCCCTGCGCGAGACGCACGCCGCCGGGACCGCCATCGCGCTGGCGATCTCCACCCTCCGCGGCATGCTCGGCACGCGCTGACGCGGCGCCACCAGTTGCCCCGCCGCCGCGCGGCCGGGCCCCTCCGCCGGCCTCCCCTCGCTTCCGCGAAGGACCGCCCATGCCGGAACCGCCCGACCTCACAAACCACACCGCGCAACTCAACGGGATCAAGCAGCACTGGGTCAGCGCCGGGCAGGGCCCGCCAGTCCATCTGCGGCACGGCTTCCCCGAGACCTGGTACGGCTGGCGCAAGCAGATCCCGGTGCCGGCCGAACGATTCACCGTGATCGCGCCGGACCCGCGCGGCTACGGCGACACCGACAAGCCCGCCGCCGGCTACGACAAGCGGACCATGGCCAACGACGTCGTCGCGCTGATGGACCACCTCGGCCACGAGCGGATCGCCCTCGTCGGCCACGACCGCGGGGCCCGTGTCGGCACGCGGTTCGCCAAGGACCACCGGGAGCGCGTCGACAGGTTCGTGGCGATGGACAACATCCCCACCCGTGTCATCGCCGAGACGTACGACGTGCGTCTGGCGCGGATGGGTTACTGGTTCTTCACGTTCCTCGGCGTGCCCGACCTGCCCGAGGCGCTGATCGCCGGCCGTGAGGAGACCTGGCTCACCCACTTCTACCGGAGCTGGTCCTACGACCCCGAGATGCTCAGCCCCGAGACGAGGACGCCGACCGGCTCATCGACTGCCCCGTCCTGACCAACTGGGGTGAGGACTTCAGCACCCGGTCACCACAGCCCACGAACCACCCACCAACAAGCCCACATTTCAAGGGAGTCACCCATGTCCACCACCGAGAAGCCGACCGTCGTCCTGGTCCACGGCGCCTTCGCCGACGCCTCCAGCTACGCCCGCGTCATCCCCGGACTGATCACCCGCGGACTCGACGTCGTGGCACCCGCCGTACCCAACCGCAGCCTGATCGGGGACGCCGCGTACGTCGCCTCGATCGTCCGCCAGATCCCCGGCCCCGTCGTCCTGGTGGGGCACTCCTACGGCGGCGCCGTCATCACCGTCGCCGGCGTGGAGGACAACGTGCGGGCGCTCGTCTACCTGGCCGGATACGCCCTGCAGAAGGGCGAGAGCCTCGGCGAGCTGCAGGGCCGCTTCCCGGACTCCGACCTCGCCGCCGCGCTCGTCCAGACGCCCTTCCCGATCGAGGGCTCGACCACCCCCGGCACCGACGTGTCCGTCCAGGTCGACAAGTTCCCGGCCGTCTTCGCCGCCGACGTCGACCCGCAGCTCGCCTCCGTGCTCGCCGTCTCCCAACGCCCGCTGGCCGCACAGGCGTTCACCGAGGCGGCCCCGGCTGCGGCCTGGGAGACGAAGCCCTCGTGGGGCCTGGTCTCCTCGTCCGACCACACCATCAACCCCGATGTGGAGCGCTTCGGTTACGAGCGGGCCGGCATGACCACCGTCGAGGTCGACTCCTCGCACCTGGTGATGCTCGCCCACCCCGAGGCGGTCGTCGACCTCATCGAGAAGGCCGTCCGGGCCACCACCGCCTGACCCACCGCCCTCCACGCCTGCCTCCGCCCGCCACTTCGAGGAGCTGAACCCATGAACTCACCGATCCCACATCGCGCCGTCACGCTGGCCGCGGGTCAACGCGGACAACGAGGTCGCCCTGGTACGGCCGGACGGCAGCCACCGTGTCGTCCTGACGGGCGCCGACGGCCTGGAGAATCCGACCTCCCTCGCCGTGCGGGGCGCCACCGCCTACGTCGCCAGCGGTGTGCACTTCACCGACGAGGATCCCCATGTGCTGGCCGCGCGGATCGCGCCCGGCCGATAGGCACCGTAGCCGTAGCCGTCAATCGTCAGTCGTATCCAGCTGGAGGAGCCCGTGATGGTGAACACGCAGCACTCCGAAACCCAAACCCCCTCCCCCGCAGCCGAGTTCGACCCCGGGCGTTCCTGGTGGTCCCGGCCAGGACATTCGCGGACCTGAGGATCGGCGAGGTGTTCCGGGCCTCCTGCCGCACCCTGACCGACGCCCACGCCGCCGCGTTACAGACTGTGCGGCGGACAACCACCCGGTGCATTACGACGCCGAGTGGGCCCGTCGGGCCACACCGCACCCGCCGTGCACGGTCTTCCTGCTGCGGCGATGACCTGCGAGGCGAGGCGACCCGCTCCGGCGGCTCGGCAAGACGTCGCCGGTGCGGGGCCAGTCACCGGTCTAGGGCAGCCGGGGCAGTTGGCGCAGCGAACGGCGGTCCGGGACGACGAAGGGACCGCTCCCGTCGCCGTTCCACGCGGCCCGCACGCTGCGCCATTCGCGGGGCGAGATTCCGTAGGCGCCGCGGAACACCCGGCTGAAGTGGGCGGGGTTGACGAAACCCCACCGCTGCGCCACGGACGACACGGTCGGGGCGGCCCTTCCGCCCCGGCCCAGCTCGCGGGCGCACTCCTCCAGCCGACGCCGCTGGACGAGCCGCCCGACGGTGATCCCCTCGTCCTCGAACAACCGGTGCAGGTAGCGCACGGAGATGTGGTGCGCCTTCGCGATGCCCTCCGGTGCCAGGGCGGGATCGCCCAGGTTCCGGTCGATGTGGTCGCGGATACGCGCCACCAGGTGACCGCGCGAGGTCTCCTCCTCGGCGCCCGCGTCCGGGGCCGTCTCGGCCACGAGGGTGGCGAAGAGTTCGATGACGCTGGCCGCCAGCCTGCCCGCGGCCGTCGGGGAGTACGAGTCCGTGGAGTTGACCAGCGTCGTCAGGAACGGCATCAGGACCGCGCCGCACCCCTGCCCTGTGCCGATCGCGGTGCCGGTGACACGGCGCAGCTCCGCGTCGGACAGGCCCAGCGCCCGGCGGGGCATATGAACGATACGGACGGAGAACCGCTCCGGGTGTTCCAGGATGTACGGGTGCGCGGTGTCGTACACGTAGAGGTCGCCCGGTCCCGCGTCGGCCCGCCGACCGCCCTGGGCGAGGGCCGTCCGGCCCGAGACCTGCACGCCGATCCCCACGAACTGCTCGGCCGAGCGCGCGATGTGCGACGCCGTCCGGCCGGCGCGGTACGCGTCCGCTTCCACGGTGGCGACCCGGAGGTACCCCACCCGTCCGATGGTGATCCGGCCGGCGAACGGTCCGTCGCCTCTCGGTGTGACGGCCATGGGCACCCGCGTTCCGGCCATCGCCTCGCACCAGTAGGCGAGTTGATCGTTCTCGGAAACCGCGGCAGTGGTCAGCACCAGATCCATCCGGTTCTCCTCTCCCTCCACGCGCTGTGACGGAGACCTCGGATCCGAGCGCACAAGGATCCGGGGCCGGCGCCGCTGCCGCGAAAGGGCGTCGGCCGGTACCTGGTCCTGCGCGGATGTCCGGTCGGCAACGTCGCCGCCCGGTTTCTCCGCCGTGTCCAGACAATCAGCGGGCTGTAGCGACCTCCAGGCAGAAAGCAGGCAGAAAGTCCTGCCGGTGCGGATGACCGGTGCTGTGCAGGGAGAGAACGGAACCAGTGCGCTCAGAGAACGGACTTCTGCGCCCGGCCGACATAGCCTCTCGTTCAGGAGCCGTCAGGAGTTGTCAGGAGACGTCAGAAGGCCAGAGATCGCAGAAGACCGAGAAGACTTCAAGCGCCGGACGCTTCGAGGCGAGCGACGCGCTCGCGGGCGTCGGCGACGATCCGCGGATCGGCACCGGGACCCATGGCCGCGGTACGCCGGAAGGCCTCGTGCGCCTCGGCTGTTCGTCCGGCGTCCAGCAGGACGATGCCCAGTGTGTGGAGACGGCGGCTCTCCATGGCCGTGTTGCCGTTCTCGTGGTACAGGTCGACGGCGATCCGCAGGTGCGCGACCGCCTCGTCCCACTGTTCGAGCTGCGCGTAGGTCACGCCGATGTTCGAGTGCAGTTCAATGCGGGTGATGACGGCGACGTGCGGTTCGATGCGATCGCCGGCCTCCTCCAGGAGGGCGTCGACACCCTGATAGGCGGTGAGGGCCTCTTCGGTCCGGCCCTGTTCCATGAGACCGAGGGCGTGGCCCTGCTTCGCCTGAAGGCTTCCGTGCAGGTCTCCAGCCGCTTCGAAGAGGCCCGCGGCCTCGCGGATGTCTTCGAGCCCCGCCTCCTGTTCGCCGAGTTTGCGCAGGCCCCAGGCCCGGTAGCTGTGGGCCCAGGCCTGCTGCGACGTGTCGCCCGCTCGCCGCGCGGCGGCGAGGGCTTCGGTAGCACGGTCGACGCCCTCGCGCGGGCGCCCTTCGCACACGATGAGAGCCCAGGCGTGGTAGTTGGTCTGGGTCGCTTCGGGAAGCGGATCGCCCAGCGCCCGCGCGGCCCGCGCGGCGGTCGCGAAGACCTCCGGCCAGTGCCCCCAGAAGATCCACTGGTCGGAGAACCAGTGCAGCGCCTCGGCCACCTCCACCACCGTGGCGTGCTCACCGGCCTCCGCGGCCGCGCGGAAGGCGGCCAGCCAGTTGGCGCTCTCGGCCTTCAGCCACTGGAGCGCCCTGTCGGCGGAGGACAGGTCCACGGTCCCGCGCCAGGTGGCGGGCGGGGCACCGTGGTCCGGCTCGAACCAGCGGCCGGCGACCACGGCGGTCTCCAGCAGCCACCGGTACAGATCGGTGCGGGCCCGCTGGATGTCGTCCGAGCTCTCCTCGGCCTCCAGCCGGTTACGGGCGAACAGGCACAGCAGGTCGTGCAGGCGGTAGCGGTCCCGGTCGGTGCCCAACAGCCCGGCCTCCACCAGTTCCTCAAGGGTGTCCTCGGCGTCGAACAGGTGCTGTCCGGTCAGCCGGGCGGCAGGAGGAGCGCCGGTGTCCGGCCCCGGGACGAGGGAGAGGCGGCGAAAGAGGCGGGCGGCCGTCGGGGTGAGCTGCCGATAGGACAGGTCGAACGCGGCGGACACGCGTACGTCACCGGCGGCCAGCGCGTCCAGTCGCCGCTCGTCGAGCGCGAGGCGGTCGGCGAGGCGGCGCAGCGACCAACCGGTGCGGGTCGCGAGCCAGTTGCCCGCCACCCGTAGCGCCAGCGGGAGATGTCCGCAGCGCCGGGCGACATCGTCGAGGGCGGTCGGATCGGCCTCCACCCGCTTCGGCCCGACGAGCGTGGTCAGGAACGTGGCGGCCTCGTCAGGACTCAGCTCGCCCAGCGGGATGCGGTGCACGCTCTCCAGGCCCGTGAGCATGCGGCGGCTCGTCACCACGACCATCCCCGCCCCGGCGCCCGGCAGCAGCGGGCGGACCTGCGCCTCGTCGCGGGCGTTGTCGAGGACCAGCAGGACCCGCCGGTCGGCCAGCAGCCGCCGGTACAGTCCGGCGTGTCCCTGGGGCCCGGCCTTCGCGAGCTCCCGGTCGGCCACCTGAAGCGCCTTGAGCACACCGAGCATCAACTCGGCGGGGCCCGGCGGCGCATCGTCCATCCCGCGCAGATCCAGTACCAGTTGCCCGTCCGGGAACCGGTCGGCGAGTTCCCTCGCGGCGTACAGGACCAGCGTCGTCTTGCCCGTGCCCGGCGGGCCGGACACGGCGACCGCCACCGGGTGGGAACTGCCGCTCCCCGGTCCGCTGGTCACCTCGGTCAGGCTCCGGGAGACAGCCCGCTCGGCGAGTTTCGTGAGCCGGGCGAGTTCCTGCTCGCGCCCGACGAAGTCGTCTATGCCGCGGGGAAAGGTCCGTACTCCCGTGGGGCTGTAGCCCGCGCTGCGACCGCTGCGGGCCACTTCCAGGAGCCGCTCCCGGTCCGCCTCGCTCAGCCCGAGACCGTCGGCGAGCGCGGCCACCGTACGTCGCTGCGGAGCGGCCCGCCGCCCCCGCTCCAGGTCCCCGATGCCCCGCACGCTCACGCCCGACGCCTCCGCCAGGCCCTCCATGGTCAACGACGCGGCCAGCCGGAACTCTCGCAATACAGCCCCGAACGACGCCTGTTCACCGCCCACCCCGCCCCCATCCTCACCGTCATGCCGTCACCGAAACCCCTGAGCATGATCACCAAAATTCTACGAGACTTCCGCAACCGCATTGACATGGCGCGGTGATTGGACAGATCACGTTGGCGGTGTTGCGCCCAAGATCGGCGCGCAGCGGTGTGAGGCCCTGGGGACCGCGCAGGCGCCACCGCAACCGCCGCCGTCCGGAGTTCACCGGAGCAGTGCCGCCATCGCCTCCGATGAAAGCTTTTGCGCGCCACCGCTTGCGTGGGCGGATGCGGTAGTACAGCCTGCCGGTGGCCAGATCGAGGGCGGCGAGCATGTGTCTCACACCACCGTAGCGGTTGTAGGTGGCCCGCAGCCGGCGCGGACGCCGTACCGGCCCCCATGCCTTGCCCTTGCGGGGCATCAAGTTCAGCGGCCCGAATTCATCGACGCAGATCAATCGCCCGTCGGCCGGCGGGGGTCCTACAGCGCCAGGACACGCTGCATCTTGGCGATGAAATCGGGGTCGGTGGACGCCTTGCACGTGGTGGTGGTCTTCCAGGAGACCTTCCCGGCGCGCAGAATCCGGCGCAGGGTCTCCCGGCTGATGGCGGGGATCACTTACTGCTTGACCAGGCTCAGCGAGCCGTCGCTGAAGGCATACCGGGCGGAAGGCCAGCGGCCCTCGGCGAAGCGGCTGGAGCAAGAGATCAAGGCGAGGATGCCGGAGCGTTCCCTGATGGGGATCGTGGCCCGGACCGCGTACTGGGTGGAATGGTGGCGCCGCTTCGGCCCGCCTTCCGGCAACGAGCCCAAGCTGGATGATCCGTTCGGCCGGTACGTCATCACGATGTTCGTGAAGGGCACCAACATGGGCCCGTACGAGGCCGCCCGGCACATCCCCCGGCGAGAGCGGGCATGAGCTGTCGTACACGGCGAACCGGCACTTCTCGATCGCGCTGCTGAACGAGGCGGTCTCCGACCTGGTCAATGCGCACGCCCGCCTGGACATCTCGCAGGCGTGGGGTGACGGGACCGCCGTTGCGGCAGACGGCACCCATATGGACACCTATCTCGACAACCTGCTCTCCGAGACGAGCGTCAGGTACGGCAAGCCGGGCGGCATCGCCTACCACCACGTCTCGGACACCTACATCGCGCTGTTCACGCACTTCATCCCGTGCGGGGTGTGGGAGGCCGTGTACATGTGGGCCGAGGCGATGGATTACGTCCAGGGTGCCGACTTCTTCCCGGAGGCTTCCGGTTTCGGGGGATGACGCACCTCCGTGCGAGTGGTGCCCAGGCCTCGAACCCCGTACCTGAGCCGCTCTGCCGCCCACCGGTGGTCGGCACCACTGCATCCGAGAGGAGCAGGGGGTGCCCAAGAGGCGTCATGTGACGAACGAGAACCGGGGCACCCTGCTGGGCGCGCCGTATGGGGAGACCGGCGACGAGTTGGTGGCAGACCGTTGGACGGGCAGACCGCCACGCGGTGCGGTCCGTGCCACCGCAGCGAGCCGGGCCGTGGTCGCCCGTCTGGCGCTGTCCCGGAACTGCGCCACCTGCGCTTCGTCCAGCGGCCGGTGCCCGGGCCCGGACCGCCTGCGGTGCCCCCCCCACCCCCACCGAACGCGCGCCGGGCCGTGCGAGCGGACGCTCGCACGGCTCCGCATCGGCACCAGCGGTGGGCGTCGGTAGAGGCGACGACCGTCGTCGGGATCGTCAGACGGCGATGATCTACCACTGCTGCCGCGTCAGTGACGGGTACGGCTGTTGCTCGATGGTGGCTCCGTCGGCGGTGCTGCCCTCGTCGACGGCGAGGCAGAGCCCGCTGTAGCGGTTGATGAGGAAGTAGTAGCCGTCACCCGTGGGCGTGAGGGCCCAGTGCTGCTGGCGGCGTTGGCGTCCCCCCAGATGGCCACGTTGCCGCCGTCGGCGCGGGAGAGACCCGCGGCCTCCAGGAGCTTGCCGCTGCCCACCCTTGATCTCGTATTAGCCGTCGCCGGTCTTGGAGAAGGTCCACTTCTCGTTCGCCTTGTTGAGACAGGGCCACTGCAGGACGTTGGTGCGGTTCGCCGTGCCCCCGCGCTCCACGTCGGCGGCCTTGCCGCTGTGCCGCACGAAGCCGATGTTCCGGGCGGGCCATTCGGCCACCTTGAGGGCCTGGTTGCCGGCCCAGGTGCCGGAGGCGACCTGGGTGAAGTTCGTGCCGTCGGTGCTGGTGGAGATGAGACGGCGTCTTGGAGGTGGCGCAGCCGCTCGGTAGTGAGATCGAGGGCTCCATGTCGGTGCGGTGCTTTTCAGGGCCCGCAGTGCCGTCCTGTCGAGGGCCGACAGGGGCTCGGAGTCGGAGTCGGGGAAGGGGATGAGGAACTGCTCGGGCATCTCGGTGCCGGGGTGGAGCGAGGGGGCGTCCCACCCCGGCCGGGTCTCATCGGATGCGCTTCGCCGGCTTGGTGGCGGCGTTGAGGAGGTATTCCAGGGGGCCTCGGCGGAAGAAGCGGGACCAGATCGCGGCGAACACGATCGCGCCCAGGATGTAGGTGAGTACGGGTATCCAGGAGCCTGGGGTGTCGGTGCCGGGGGCCGCGGGCAGCAGGGACTGGGCGACGAAGTGGCCGACGTAGGCCGTCAGGGACATGGTGCCCACGGCGATGACCGGCTTGGTCAGGCGGCGCAGTCGCGGCAGGCGGTCCATCGCCACCGTGGCGCCCACGATCACGAGGATCGCGACGCCCACGCTGCCTATGATGTCGAACGTGGTCCCGCTGTGCGGCCCGGCCTTCAGCAGGAACGACGCGGACATCTCGGGGAACGACCCCCCGTCGGGCGGCATCGAACCGCTGGCGGGGGGCATCGCCCCGGAGCTGCCGGACGACGACCCGTCTTCCGCGAGGCTCCTCAACGCGCCCGATCCGGCGAGCAGCAGGGACATGCCGTAGGCGGCCGCGGTGAGGGAGGCGCCGAGCGCGGCGAGGCGCTTCTGAACGGTGCCGGAGGACAGGTCGAGGCGGCCCAGGGCCATGCCCGCGATCACGAACGACATCCACGTGAGCGCCGGGTAGAAGCCGGTGAGCAGCAGGTCGAGCACTCCCACCTCGCTGAGGCGGCGGAGCGGGTCGTATGCGTTGATGCTCTCCTGGACCGACGAAGTCAGCAGCGAGTTCAGGGCGAACGCCAGCTGCGGTGTGACCAGGGCGAAGGCGGCCGCGATGATCGCGAGTGTCCTGGCACGCAGTCGCACCAGCGGCAGGGCGAGGAGGAAGTAGACCCCGTAGAAGCCGAGGATGATCACTCCCCCGTACTCCATCGCCAGCACGGTGCCCAGCACCAGCAGGACCACGGCGCGGATCGCGATGCGGGCCTTCGCCTGCCGACCCGCCAGGCCCGTCTTCGGCTCACGGCGGCCGGCGATCAGCATCAGCGAGAACCCGGCGAGAGTGGCGAACAGGACCGACGAGTGGCCATCCGCTATGTAGCGGATCCAGCTCGCCACGCCGGTCGTGGCGGACAGCGGGGGGCCGATGTGCACGACGTACATGCCGAACACCGCCAGTGCGCGGGCCAGGTCCACCCCGACGAGGCGTCCCATCGAGGGACCGGGCGAGGCCGGCACGGCGGACTCGGGGGAGGTTCGGGGCGGCGGAGGTGAGTTCTCCGGGAGAGCTGACGTCTCCTGCGGCGGCTGCGTCTGTGTCATACGGCAAACCTCGCGCGGAGCTCAGGGGGCAGGCCATCCGGCAGGCGTCGGTAACGCCCCCGTCGACCGGCGGGTACCGCCCTGCCGACCGGCGGAACCTCGTCCCCGACCCGGTCCGGTGCGACCGGGCGGTGGTCTTGTCCAGCCACTCGGCGGGGGTGGACCCGACGGTTGCCGGATGGGTGCGGGGCGGCCGGGCTTCCAGGGTGGAGGCATGACACACCGTGCGCGGCACAGGGAGCCCGACACCTCCCACGCCTCACCAGCTGACGAACCGGGGCATGACGTGGTCCCTCGCAGGGGCGACTTCCTGGAGTTCCTCGGCCTGGTGCTGGCTGCGGGCGCCCTCGTCCTGGTCGTCGTACGCCCTGAGCTCCCCGAAGCGTTGATGCGCGCCCTTTCCTCGAGCACAGCCGGACTCGTCCGCTGAGCCGGCACACCATCACGCCCGGTCCGCCCGGCACCGTCTATGCGGTGCCGGGCGGACCGCAGAAGGAAGGAATGTTGTGAACACCGCATCCGCCCCGGCGAAGGATGCGACGTCCCTGTCTGCCCGGGAGACGGTCAGGGCGCTGTACGAGTATGTCCGGCCGCACCGTTGGGCCGTTGCCCTTGGTCTGTTGTGTGCCCTGGTGGGGGCCGCCGGGGCGCTGCTGCAGCCGTTGGCCACGAAGGCGCTGGTGGACCGGATGGCCTCCGGTGGGACCATCGCCGGGATCCTGATCGGGCTCACCGTGCTGGTGGTGGTGGGCACGGCGGTCGAGGCGTTCGGCGCGTATGTGCTGGAGCGGACGGCGGAGTCGGTGGTCCTGGCCGCCCGGCGCACCCTTGTGGGGCGGTTGCTGCGGCTGCGGATCGCGGAGGAGCGGATCCCGCCGGGTGATCTGATGTCCCGCGTCACCTCGGACACGACGCTGCTGCGGGCGGTCAGCACGGAGGCGGTCGTCTCCGCGGCCACGGGTGCGGTCGCGTTCGTCGCGGCGATCGTGATGATGGCGTTCCTCGACGCCGTGCGGGATGGGGTGTTGGTGACGGTCACTCCGATGCCCTCGCCGTCCTGCCACAATTCGACGCTGGCCGTGGCGCCAGGTGCGTGTTTGCGGACGTTGGTCAGCGCTTCCTGAGCCGTACGGTAGAGGGCGCGTTGGGTGGGTGTGCTCACAGTGGGCGGCAGTTCCCCAGTCAGCTGTACGTGAGTGCCGCTCGATTCCACGAGTTTACGCAGGTCGGCAAGGGTGGGCTGAGGCGTCAGCTCGGTGGCGTCGCCGCCGGAGGCCCGCAGCAGGGTGACCATGGTGCGCAGTTCGTCGAGCGTGGTGACGCTCAGCGAACGGATCGTGCGGGCGGCCTCCTTGGCGTCCACGTCCCGGGCGGCGACCTGCAACGCCCCGGCCCGTACGGCGATCAGGCTGACCTGATGGGAGACCACGTCGTGCATCTCCCGGGCCAGCTGGGCGTGTTCGCGAGCGAGGACGGCCTGGGCGTGCAGGGTCCGCTCGTGTTCCCTTGCCTCCTCGATCTCGGCAAACCGCCGCGCCAGGTCCCGCTGTGCCTGGAGTAGCTGGCCGAAGAGGACCGGTGCCGCGGCCGTAGCCAGGCCGTACACGAAGAAGACCAATGTCATGGTCCGGTCGACCTCGGCCAGGGGCCACGGAGTGCTGCTCGCGACGGCGGCCAGGGCGACGCACACGGCGAGGAGAGCGCGGTTGCGGGAGCGTTCGGCCAGGGTGAACAGCGCCGCGAGCACAGCGACGGCGACATCCTGCATCAGCGCGACGGGCAGGGTGAGCAGGAACACGACGAGCGGGAACCGGCGCCGGAAGGCCAGCGCGGTGCACCCGACAGCCGCCAGCGCGAGCTCGAGGCGCGTGGGCTCCCAGTTGTTCAGCAGCCACGTCCACGGCCGCCGCGGCCACCAGGGCGAGGTCGATGACCGGCGCGGGAACCCGCTGCCATAGGGCGCGTGCACGGCTCATCCCCCGACCTCCGACCGCAGGCGCTCGTCGAGTAGCCCGGCCCGCTGCGCCAGCAGCGCCGCCTGCACCCGGCTCGCCACGCGCAGCTTCGTCAGGATGGCGCTGACGTGGTCCTTCACCGTGCCCGCCCCCAGGTGGATACGCGCCCCGATGTCGGCGTTCGACAGCCCCTCCGCCACCAGGACGAGGACGTCGCGCTCCCGCGCGGTGAGCAGCCGGACCCGCGCGGCCTCCTCGTCGACGGCCGTCCCGGTGCCGGGGTGGCTGTGCAGCAGCGTCCGCGACGCCTTGGGGGACAGCACCACACCGCCCGCGGCCAGGGTGCGCACCAGGTGGGCGAGCTGCTCGGGCTCGGTGTCCTTGAGGAGGAAACCGGCCGCGCCGGAGTGCAGTGCGGTGAGGATGTACTCGTCGGCGTCGAACGTGGTCAGCATCGCCACCACCGGCGGGTCCGGCATCGTGCGGAGTTCCCGGAGCACGGTGAGCCCGTCGACGTCCGGCATCCGGGTGTCCAGCAGCACCACGTCGGGCCGCTCCCGGCGGACCGTCTCGACCGCCTGGCCGCCACTCGCGGTCGCGACGACCTCGATGTCCTCGGACGCGCCCAGAATCAGCTGGAAGCCCGAGCGGACCAGAGCCTCGTCGTCAACCACCACTACCCGGATCATGCGCTCCCCCTACCCTTCGTTCATACCGTCCGGCCCACGCCGACTCGACCGTAAAGCCCCGATCGGTCCCGGCGGCCCGCTGAGCTGCAGCTCCAGCCACACGGCGGGGTAGCACCCACCACTCGGCAGGGCCGCGGCAGCCTTCTGTCGGATGGGCCGTGATCGGCCCGGCCTCCAGTCTGAGGGCTATGACCCATCACCCGGACTCCGCGCTGCTCCCGGCCGATACCCCGTCTTCTGGAGGTGAGCGTGGTGAGCCCTCGACCGGTGCGCCCGGAGTGGGCCGGCTGATCGGGCTGGACCTGGCCCGCGGCCTGGCCGTCTTCGGCATGTACGCGGTCCACGTGGGCCCCGCCCCGGCTCAGGGCGGTGTCATCGGCTTCCTGATGGAGCTGGCGCAAGGCCGCTCCTCCGCCCTGTTCGCCGTCCTGGCCGGCTTCTCGGTCGCTCTCATCACCGGGCGCCGCACGCCGAAGACCGGCCTGGCCGGCCGTCAGGCCGTCGCCAAGGTGATCATCAGGGCCGTGATCCTGCTGGCCCTCGGCACCGCCCTGACCATGACCGGCACCCCGGTCGTGCCGATCCTCGCCTTCTACGGACTGTTCTTCCTGCTCGTGCTGCCGCTGTACCGGCTGGACGCCAAGCCACTGGCGCTTGTCGCCGCGGGATGGGCCCTGGTGGGCCCGCAACTGCTGTACGCGCTGAAGCCGGTGGTCGGCGGCCGCGTGTTCCTCTCCTACGGCCAGGCCGACGGCCCCGTCTCGTTGTTCTTCAAGGGCGGTTATCCGGCCCTGACCTGGGTCCCGTTCGTGATCGCCGGTATGGCTGTCGCCCGCTGCGACCTGACTGCCACGGCCGTCCGGATACGCCTCGCCCTCACCGGCGTGGCCCTCGCCGTCACCGGCTACGGCGGCTCCTGGCTGGCGGTGCGTCTCGTACCCGGTGCCGCCGAAGCCGTCCGGAAAGCCGAAGAGGGGTCGGGCATGTCGTCCGTGTCATCCGTATCGCCCGACAGCATCGGCATCTTCGGCGACACCCCAGCCGGGATGCTGGCCTCAGCCCCGCACAGCGAGGCGACCCTGTCCATCATGGCCGCCACGGGTGTGGCGATCCTGGTGATCACCGCATGCCTGGCCGTCATGGACGCCTTCCCCAGGCTGCGCCGCCTGGCCAAGCCCGTCATCGCGGTCGGCTCGATGTCACTGACCGCGTACGTCTACCACATCGTGGCCATCTGGCTACTGGACACCGAGCGTTCGGCCGTCCCGCCGCTGTACGTCCTGCTCGGCTTCAGCGCGTCCATCACCCTCCTCGCCACCCTCTGGTCCCGCTTCTTCCAGCGCGGGCCACTCGAATGGCTGATGGGCAAGGCGACCGGGATCGCCCGACGCATTCGATAAAACGCAGCCGGAGAAGCGTGCCCGGAGCCCTTCGCCCGGGTGGGGCGGTCGCGCTGCGGGCCTCACGAACAGTCTGTGGTTCTTCGGCGGCCCTCAAGGCGCTTCAACGGGCGCCGCATCGGCGCCCTGTCTTCAGGGGCTCCTGTTCTCTCTGGTCCGGATCGGCGGCAACGACCTTGGGAGTCCCTGGATGTCCCTGGAGCAGGCGGTCGGGCCGGTCAACCGGTTGGGCGTGAACCACCCCAAGCCCCGTAGCCTCAAGCGGCGTTGGTCGCCCAAGCCGTGGCTGCCAGGCCGTCCGCCAAATCGCCAGCGACGCCCAGGAGGCGGGCAAGCGCGTCGCATACGTTGACATGAGCGGCTTGACCACGGCCGACCTGGCTGACCCTCTGCATCCCAACGACTCGGGCTATCAGAAGATGGCGGACGCCTTCCACCGCGGCGTCCAAGCCGCGGGCAGCGCCGGTTGGCTGAAGAACCCGGCCCCCGCATCCGCACTCGTGCGGTCCGGCATCGCCGGCAAGTGAATGGATCTCAACGGTGCCGGCACCGCCGATGAGGACCGCCGCCCAGGTCTGGGGCTGCAGCGTCAGTGCAATCAGGCCTGGTCGCTCTGCACCGACGGCACCGTGCGCTCCATGGGCAAGTGCCTCGATGCCGCCGGCGGGGGCACCACTAAGGGCATCAAGGTGCATATCTGGACCTGCCACGGTGGCGCCCATCAGGTAAGGCAACCTGCCCCGGGGACCATGTCCCGGCCCCTGGCCAGGCATGGCCGGCCACTGCCCAGGCCGCGCCGCGGACGGCAGGTCGGCGTCAGGCGGAGCTGAGATCAGTCGGCCAGGTCCACGGCCGAGGCCCGCAAGGGCTGTCCCCTTGCGGGCCGAGCGGGCCGTGCAGGCCGGGGTGGGGCAGGAAGCCGAGCCACCCCGACCGGACATCAGCGGATGTACTTGGCGGGTTTGGTTGCGGCGTTGAGCAGATACTCCAGAGGGCCGCGGCGGAAGAAGCGGGACCAGATCGTGGCGAACACGATCGCTGTCACGATGTACGTGAGCACGGGTACCCAGGACGTCGTGGTGCCAGCGCCGGAAGCGGGCCACGCGGACTGTGCGAGGAAGTGGCCTACGTAGGCGGTCAGGGACATGGTGCCCACGGCGATGACCGGCTTCGCCAGGCGGCGCAGTAGCGGCAGGCGGTCCATCGCCGCCGTCGCGGCCACGATCACGAGGATCGCGATGCCCGCGCAGCCGATGGTGTCGAAGGTGGTGCCGGTGTGGGACACGGCGCCCAGCAGGTCCGAGGCCGACAGCTCGGGCCCGCCGGGTGCGCTGCCCATGGAGCCGGAGACCGCGGAGCCGCTGCCCATGGAGCCCGGACCGGAGCCGCTGGAGGGTCCCCCACCTCCGCCGACGTTCCATACCGCGCTCGCGCCGGTCAGCAGTGTGGCCAGGCCGTAGGCGGCTGTGGCGAGGCCGGCACCGAGGACGGCCAGGCGCCGCCGGACGACGGGGGCGGACAGGTCGAGGCGGGCCAGAGCCATGCCGGTGGTCACGAACGCCATCCACGTGATGGTCGGGTAGAGGCCCGTCAGCAGCAGATCGAGTACTCCCACGGTGCTGAGGCGTTCCAGCGGGTCGTAGGCGTTGATGGTCTGCTGGACGGAGTCGCTCAGCCACATCTTCAAAACGAACGCCAGCTGCGGCATGACCAGCGCGATCCCGGCCGCGATGAGCGCCAGTGTCCTGGCGCTCAGTCGTACCAGGAGCAGTGCGAGGAGGAAGTAGACGCCGTAGTAGGCGAGGATGATGATGTCCCCGTACTCCATCGCCAGCACGGTGCCCAGGGCCAGCAGGATCACGGCGCGGATCGCGATGCGGGCCCTCGCCTGCCGGCCCGCCAGGCCGGTCTTCGGCTCACGGCGGCCGGCGATCAGCATCAGCGAGAACCCGGCGAGGGTGGCGAACAGGGCCGAGGAGCGTCCCTCGGCCAGGAAGTACACCCAGCTGCCGACGCTGCCCTGGGGGGAGTCCATCGGGGCGATGTGCACGATGTACATGCCGAACACCGCCAGCGCACGGGCCAGATCCAGCCCGACCAGGCGTCCCATCGAGGGGCGGCCCGAGACTTGCCCGGCGGACTCGGACGAGGCCTTCGGCGGTGGAGTCGCGTTCCTCTACGGAGCCGACAGCTCCTGCGGCGGCTTTACCTGTGTCATACGACGAATCCTTCGGTGCCGCCAGGAGGTGGAACATCCGACAGGTTTCGGCAACGCCCCCGCCGACCGGCTGGGACTGCCCCGCCGACCGGCGGAACCGCGCCGCGCCGACAGGCCGGCGGGCCCGGCCGGCACACTTCCCGCACCGAATCAGTTCACCGAAGTAGTGGCTAGGGGTGAGCACTAGCGTGCCGCCTGAAACGTACGCCGGTACGCCTGGGGTGAGATGCCGATCGCCGCGTGCAGGTGCTGGCGCAGGGAGGTGCTCCTGGGGAAGCCGAACCCGGTCGGCGATCTGGTCCACCGACAGGTCGCTCGGCTCCAGCAGGTCCCGGGCTCGGGCTACACGCTGCTGCGACGACTGCGGTGGCCGTGCCCAGGAGTTCAGGGCCTCTGCACGGCGAGCTGGAGGTCATCGGCCGGTTGGGCTTTCGGGGGTCCTTTCAGAATGCCGGATTCTTCCGGGCGAGGGTCATGCAGTGGGCGAGTGGAGGAAGGCGTCGTGCATGTCGTCGCGTGCTTCCCAGCGGATCCGCAGTCGGCGGGGGCCGTGGAGCCAGGCGATGGCGGACTCGGCAACCCATCGGATTTACCCCAGGCCCGAGCCGTGCGGCTCGCCGCGCCGGGCGATCTTCGGTGTGATGCCGCGTTCGCGCAGCCGGCGGCGGTAGATGTCGTGGTCGTAGCCGCGGTCGGCGTATAACGTGCGGGGCTTGCGCCGGGGCCTGCCTCGTTTGCCACGTACCGGCGGCAGGCCGTCGACCAGGGGCAGGAGCTGGGTGATGTCGTTGCGGTGACCGCCCATCAGGGACACGCGCAACGGGATGCCGCAGGCGTCGGTCAGCACGTGGTGTTTCGAGCCCGGCCGTGCGCGGTCAACCGGGCTCGGGCCGACTTTTGGGCTGCCTCGCCCCCGCTTGGCCTGCACGTGCGAGGCATCGATCGTGGCGCGGGAGAAGTCGAGGCGGTCCGCTGCCCGAAGCCGGTCCAGCAGCACCCGCTGGAGTTCCTCTCACACTCCGGCCCGCTGCCACTCGGCCAGACGCCGCCAGCAGGTGGGACCCGAACCGAACCCCAACTCCTGCGGCAGGAACTCCCACTGGACGCCGGTGTAGAGGACGAACAGCACGCGCTGGAGCGTCTTGCGGTCATCGATCCGCTTGCACCCCGGGTGCCGGAACCGCTCCTGCTTCGGCAGCAGCGGCTCGATCACCGCCCACAACTCGTCACTGACCTCCCACCGTGCCACAAGAGGATCATTCTGCAAGGACCCCTAAGGGGTACTTCCTGGCCGTGGCCCGTGTGGTGGCGGATACCCGGGCGCTGGGAATCCGCGTTACAGCGTGCGGATCACAGCGCCGGCTCGATGGTGAATCACGCGCTGTTCGTCGCCACGGCCAACCCGCTCGAACACCGGCTGCTGTTCGAGCACTTACTCAGCGAGCGGCGTACGCCGTTGCCGGACATCGACATCGATGTGGAGTCCGAGCGCCTGCTGGAGGTGTACGACACGATCATCAAGCGGTTCGGGCGGGAGCGGACCGCGGTCACCGGCATGCCCGAGACCTACCGGGCGCGGCACGCCCGGCACTTCCCTGTCAGGTTCAGCGTGTTGAAGTCGGAGCGGGTCTCGCCGCGGGCGGTCGACTGCTCGGGACAGGTGGCAGGCTGCCCGCAACGGAGACCTCCCACGTCATCGCTGCCGCCCAGCGGAAGCCGGCAGCGATCGCGATTACAGCCCGATGTCAGCCAGCCACTGGCTCGTGGTCCGCGGGGTGATGCCTAGCAGCTTCTGGGCGGAGGACTCCGGCGTGATCGAACGGCCCGGCATGGCACTCATCGTGCCGTAGCAGCCGAACGAAGCCGCCGCGCCGGCGGCCACGGGGATGGAGCTGCCGCCCGGCCCACGTCGAAGGCCTGCGCAAGACCCACGAGATCATGTCCGGCCAGCTCGGGATCGAGACCCGGCTGATCCCCCGAAGCGGGATCCACTCCGAGATCGGCTCCGACCGCTTCCACGGCGGAATGGTCGACGCCAAGAGTGCCGTGCTGCACGTCGACGGAGGATCACCACCAAGGAGGAGTACTTGGCCCGCCAAGCCGCCCGGTCGGTGTGCTCGCCGCCTGTCCTTCTCCCCACATCGCTATGGCGACCGCCTGGGTGTCGAAGAGACCCTGGCCACCGGGGTGGAGGTGGTGGTCTTTATGGTCACGGTGAACTGGACGGGGAAGTGGCGATGGCGGCGCTGCTCACCCCGATGGCGTGGTACGCCGTTTTCTTCGCGGACGGTTGACGATGCTGACAGGGTGAGTGACCGTGTCCCGTACGCCGGGCATCTGGGCGATGTTCTCCCAGACGACTCGTACGCGTTCCAGCGAGGCTGCCTCCAAACGCACCATGATGTCGTAGTCGCCGCTGAGGATCTCACAGATGACGACCTCCGGAATGCTCTTGAGTGCGGCCAGGACGTCGCCTCCGCGCATGCAGTCCTGGCGGTAGACGAGGACGAGCGCCGAGACGACATTGCCGGTGTCCTCGCCCGGGCGGACGATGGTGTAGCCGGCGATGTGGCCGTGCCGCTCCAGCCGTTCGATGCGCTGGCGCACCGCATTACGGGAGAGCAGCACCCTGCTGGCCAGCTCCGAGTGCGAGAGGCGGGCGTTGCGGGTCAGCTCGGCGATGATCTTCTCGTCGATGGCGTCCACGGCCAACCGTCTACTTCGTCAAGTCGGTGGAGATGGCCGTCCCACGGCACTCGGATCACGGGTGCCATGAGGGCTGCGGAGCATGGTGGGGTGCCGGTGAGGAAGAACCGAGACTCCCCACCGGGCTGCCGTGGCTGCTTGACGTCCCAGACGCCCTGCCCCGCCAACTGCTGGATGTCCTTTGCTGTCGGTGACCAGGACGTAGTGGAATGGACCCTCACCCCGGTCACTGCCTTGCCCTGCACGACGGGGGGGGAGAAGGCTCCGCTGGTGTCGGCTTGCTCAGCTGTGAAAGCCGGGCAATGACAGGTACTTGAGCTGCTGGTACTCGTGGAGGCCCTCGGGCCCGCCCTCACGGCCCAGGCCGGACTGCTTGATCCCGCCGAAGGGTGCCGCGACCTCGGAGACCAGGCCGCGGTTGATGCCGACCATTCCGGCCTCCAGCCGGGCGGCGACCCGGCGGGCGCGGTCGATGTGGGACGTCATCACGTACGACGCGAGGCCGTGCTCGGTGTTGTTGGCCACCGTGATGGCCTCGGCCTCGGTGGAGAACCGGTGGATGGCGGCAACGGGTCCGAAGACCTCCTCGTGCATGATCGCGGCGTCGGCGGGGACGTGGTCCAGCACGGTGGGGGCGGCCCAGTGGCCCGGCCCTTCAGGGATCTCCGCCTTGCCGATGACGACGGCGCCCCGGGTCACGGCGTCCTCGACGAGGTGGCGGACCTTGTCCACCGCACGGTGGTCGGCCAGCGGCCCGAGCTCGGTGTCCTCCCGGTCCGGGGAGCCGACCCGAATGGCGGCAATCCGTTCGCCCAGCGCCGCGGCGAACTCGTCGGCGATCCCCTCCTGCACCAGGAACCGGTTGGCGCCGACACAGGACTGGCCGCCCAGCCGCATCTTCGCGATCATCGCTTCGCGGACCGCGAGGTCGAGGTCGGCGTCGTCGAAGACCAGGAACGGCGCGTTGCCGCCCAGCTCCATCGAGGTGCGCAGCACCCGGGCACCGCTCTGCTGAAGCAGCAGCCTGCCGACCGGAGTGGACCCGGTGAAGGACAGCTTGCGCAGCCGGGGGTCGGCCAGCAGCGCCGTGGTGACCGCTGCCGCGTCGCTGCTGGTGATCACGGTCAGGACGCCTGCGGGCGCGCCGGCCTCGCGTGCCAGCTCGCCCAGCATCAGGGAGGACAGCGGAGTGAGCGCTGCCGGTTTGAGCACGGCGGTGCAGCCTGCGGCGAGGGCGGCGGCGGCCTTGCGGGCGGCCATGGCCAGCGGCACGTTCCACGGGGTGATCAGCAGGCAGGGCCCGACCGGTTCGGCGACGGTGACGATGTGGCTCTTGCCGTCCGGGGAGGGCGTGCTGCGTGCGTGGGGGCGGACCGCCTCCTCGGCGTACCACCGGAAATAGGCCGCGGCGTAGTCGACCTCGCCCCGGGCTTCGGTGATCGTCTTGCCGATCTCCAGCGTGATGATGCGGGCCAGACGCTCACGGTGTTCGGTCAGGGCGTCGGTGAGCCGGTGCAGGACGGTCGCCCGGTCCCGCGGGCTGCTGAGGGCCCACTGGTCGGCGGCCGCGGCCGCCGCGTCCAGTGCTTTCAGCGCGTCTTGTGCGCCGCAGTCGGCGACGGTGGCTATGACTTCCTCGGTCGCGGGGTTGCGCACCTCGAAGGTGCGACCGCCGGTGGCGGGTTGCCAGTCGTGGGCGAGGAAGCCACGGGGGACGGTTTCCAGGACTGCCGACTCCACTGAGGGAGCGGTGAGGGTGTCAGTCATGCGCGTGGCTCTTTCGCTGATCGCAGGATGGTGTGTTGAGAGAGCACGATCGGTGGGTGGTCATACGGCCTCGCCTCCCGGGTTGGCGACACCGACGGTGTTCTCGACCGAGAGCAGGGAGTCCTGCCGTCCGGAGCCGAGCCAGCGCACCAGGGCCACCAGACCCAGGGCGAGGATCGCGAAGGCGATGAGGATCGCGCTGACCGCGGTCACGCTGGGGTCGATCTCGAAGGTGAGCGAGTTGTAGACCTGCACGGGCAGGGTGACGGTGTCGACCGAGGACAGGAACTGGGAGATGTAGAACTCGTCGAAGCTGGTGATGAAGGAGAAGATCGCCGCCGCGATCATGCCCGGCGCAGCGAGCGGGAAGGTGATCTTCCGGGCGATCGTGAGGCGGCCGGCGCCCATGCTGGCGGCGGCGTCCTCGAGGCGTTCGTCGATGCCGCGCAGGGTCGCGATCAGGATCAGCACCGCGATCGGTGAGGCCAGCACCGTGTGGCCCAGCGCGATCGCGATGGGGCTGCCCAGCATCGCGGCCGGTTCGAAGAACAGGAACAGCCCGAGCGCGGTGACGATCTGCGGGATGACCAGCGGTCCCAGGACCAGGGCGAACACCGCCGAGCGCAGCGGCAGTTCACTGCGGACCAGCGCGGTGGCCGCGGTGACCCCGATGACCAGGGAGAACACGGTGCTCAGGGCGGCGACCAGGGCGGACAGGGACAGTGCGGCGGGCCATTTGCTGCCGTCGGCGAACAGGGCCTTGTACCAGTTCAGCGTCCACGTCTCCGGGGGGAAGGAGGCGAAGGCGTTGTTGCTGAAGGAGGTGACGAGGATGACGACGATCGGCAGCGCCAAAAACAGCAGGACCACGGTGGCGACCGCGGTCAGGGCGATGCGGCCGGCGAGGGTCTTGCGCAGTTCCATCATCACGCGCTCCTCTTCTTACGGCTCGCGCCCAGCGAGGTCACGGCCTTGACCAGCAGCAGTCCGGCCAGGGTGAGGACCAGCAGGATGACGCCCTGGGCGGCCGCTCCGTTCCACTGGTTCTCCTTGGTGACCTGCTGGTTGATGAGAGTGGCGATCATCGTCTGGTTCGGTCCGCCCATCAGGGCCGGGGTGATGTAGTAGCCCAGCGACAGGATGAAGCTGAGCAGCCCGGCACTGGCCAGCCCGGGGGCGACCAGCGGCAGATAGATACGCCGGAAGATCGTCACCTTGCCCGCGCCCATGCTGGACGCGGCCGCCAGCAGCCGGCGGTCCACCCCGCGCATCACCCCGTAAAGGAGCAGCACCGTGTAGGGGAGCATCATCGACGTCGTACCGATGACCACACCCAGCTCGTTGTAGAGCAGCTGGAACGGGGCACCGGGAACCGACATGCTGGTCAGGGACTCGTTCACCAGGCCCTTGTCACCGAGCATGATGATCCAGCCGTACGTGCGCACCAGCGCGCTGACGAAGTGCGGGACGACCACGACCAGCATCGCCAGACCGGCCAGGATGGGCTTGAGCCGGGTGATCGCCTGGGCCAGGACGAACCCGAAGACCAGGCTCAGCACCGCCGTCTCGGCGGAGATCCGCAGCGTGGTGAACAGCACCGACAGGTTCACGCCGGTCAGCGCGTCTGCGTACCAGTGCAGCGTGAACGAGCCGTCGGCGTCCTTCAGGCTCAGCAGCAGTGTGGAAAAGATCGGGTAGACGAACAGCACCAGCAGATACACGACGACGGGGAGCGCGTACAGGATCCCGACCCGCGTCCGCCGCGAAGCCAGCAGCTTGCGCGGACGAGCCGGAGCGCCCGCGGTGAGGGTTGCTGCCATGACTCACCCCGCCTTTTCGTCGGTGGGGAAGAGGTTGACGTCCTCGGGGTCCGCACTGATCCCGACCCGCTCGCCGGCCACGGGCCCGCGGCCGGCGGGGACCTCCAGGCGCAGCAGCGGCCCGTCACCACCGTCGATCCGGATCCCGGCGCGCACCAGCGTGCCGACGTAGGTGGCGTTCTCCACCGTGCCGGTACAGAACCCGTCGCCGGCGGCACAGGCCCGCAGCCGGCCGGGCTGGACGGCGACCTTGACCCGGGTGCCCGAGGCGAGGTCGTGATGGCGGGCCTTGATCAGGCCACCACTGTTGTCGAGACGGACCAGGGTGTGCTCGCCGTCGTGCTGCTCGATACGCCCGGGCAGGAAGTTCGCCGCGCCGAGGAAGTCCGCCACGAACGGCGTCCTCGGCCGCTCGAACAGCTCGCGGGGGGTGTCGAACTGCTCGATAAGACCGTTGCGCATCACCGCGATACGGTCCGACATCACCAGCGCCTCTTCCTGATCGTGCGTCACATAGATGACGGTCAGGCCGAGTTCCTGCTGGATGGTCTTGATCTCCACCTGCAGCTGGTCACGCAGCTTCTTGTCCAGCGCGCCCAGCGGCTCGTCCATCAGGATGACCGGCGGCCGGTAGACCAGCGCCCGGCACAACGCCACACGCTGCTGCTGACCACCGGACAGCTCACGCGGCTTACGGCCCCCGAACCCGGACAGGCCCGCGATCTCCAGCGTCTCCCCGACACGCCGACGGATCTCGTCCTTCGGCACCCCGCGCAGCGTCAGCGGGAAAGCGACGTTCTCCGCGACCGTCATGTGCGGGAACAGCAGGTACTGCTGGAAGACGAAACCGAGGCCCCGTTTCTGCGGCGCCAGGCGGGTGACGTCACGGCCGCCGACGGTGATGGTGCCGGAGTCGGGTTCGCAGAACCCGGCGATCATCATCAGGGTCGTGGTCTTGCCCGACCCGGAGGAGCCGAGGAAGGTGACGAACTCCCCCGCGGCGATCTCCATCGACGCCTCGTCGACAGCGACCACGTCCCCGTACGTCTTACGCAGTGCCACCACCGACAGCGCCTTGCCGGTCGCCGTGGCCGACTTGACGCCGGCCACCTTCACCGACGGTGCCGCGATACCGAATTCAGCCACGAGCCCACTCCAACCAGCGCTTGGTGACGGCCGATTCGTTCTTCAGCCACCAGTCGACATCCGCATCGAAACCCTTGTCGTAGTACTTCGGCGCACCCGCCAGCGCGTTGCGCTCCTCCTCGGTGAGCTTGGCGTAAGCCACCGGAGACGACGGGTTCGACGGGAACGCCTTGGCCAGGTTGGCCTGGCTCTCGGCACGCAGCGCGAAGTCCATCAGCTTGTAGGCGTTGTCCGCGTTGGCCGCGCCCTTGGCGATGGCGTAACCCGAGAACTGGCGGCGCATGCCGTTGAGCTGCCGCTCGACCGGGACACCCTGCTTCTGCAGATCCGCGATCCGGCCGTCCCAGACGGTCGACATCGTCACCTCCTCGCGGCTCAGCAGCACACCGGGCAGCGGGCCGCTGTCCCAGAACTTCTTGATGTCGCCCCGCAGCCGGGTCAGCATCTTGAAGGCGCGGTCCAGGTCGAGCGGGTACAGCTTGTCCATGGGGACGCCGTCGGCCAGCAGCGCGAACTCCAGCTCCGGCAGGTCACCGTCCGGGTGGACCATCGCCCGAGCGCCCTTGAACGCCTTGGTGTCCCAGAAGTCCGCCCACGACTCCGGCTTCTTACCCCCGAACGCGTCCGTGCGGTACGCGATGCACTGACCGTAGAAGCTGTGGCCGACGGCGTGGTCGGTGATCTGGGCCTCGGGGATCTTCGCGCTCTTCACGCTCTTGATCCGGTCGAGGTCCAGCGCCTCCAGCGCGTCCTGCTTGACGTACTTGGTGTGCGACATCATCGAGTTGTTGATGAGGTCACACTGCGGCCGGCCCTGCTTGATCTGGGCCAGCAGCGGGGCGTCATCCAGGTTCAGCACCTTGACGCTGATGCCGGTCTCCTGCGTGAACGGCGTGTAGATCGCCTTCTGCAGGGCGGCACCGTAGGAACCGCCGCTGTCACGGACGACCACCGTCTTGCCGCCCTTGCCACCACTCCCACCGGCTGTCCGGCTGGAGCCGGTGCCGCAGGCGGCGAGGGAGGGAAGAGCGGCGAGGGCGGCCAGACCGCCTGCTCCGCGCAGGAGCGCTCTACGACCGATCTGGGCATCACTCATGGCAATACTCCTCATCTGGGGACGCATTGGGACCAGCTGTGCGGGGGCTTTACCTCGCATGCGGGGGGGGGATTGTTCAGGGCGGCGAACGCGGACAGAACATCGCCCGCTTGCCTTGCCGATCGCCGTTTGGGGCGCGTGTTCGCCGTGGCTCGAAGTTCCCGACGAGCTTGTCGCGGGAGCGACGTCGGCTGGGTGACCGGGTGGGTGGCGGTGGGGAAACTGGAGCCGGGACAGGGGGTGACCAGCGGAGTGGGGGTGGTCCTCAGCAGAGCCGGAGCATGAGGGCTCTGATGAGGGATGAAGCAGATCCTGGCCTGGGGCTGAGGGACGGGCCGAGCGGACCATCGGCTACGGCGACGTTGCTCAGCAGGTAGCTTCGCGTAAACCCTGAAGGCGATCGGGGCCGGGCATCGGCATCACGTCACGGTCACGTAGATCTTGCGCACGGTTTCGATGGTCTTCCAGACGCCGACGTAGCCCGGCTTCATGACGAAGCTGTCGCCGGCCTTGTAGATCACCGGCTCGCCGCCTTCGGGTGTGAGTTCGACGATGCCGGAGAGGATGTGGCAGAACTCGAAGGTCTCGCCCTTGATCGAGCGCATCTCGCCGGGCGTCGCTTCCCAGACGCCCGTATGGATCGACTCCCCACGGGCGACGTCCTGGGCCCAGGTCCGAAAAGCAGGGTTGCCGGACATCAGGCGTTCCGGGAGCGGGCCGGACTCTCGCGGCGTGAAGGAGGGATTGGTGTCGATGGCCTTCAGGAGCGACATGTCTTTCCTTTTGGAGCTTGAGAAGTTGGTGGCCGCGGCCACGGTCGACGAGCTGCTGCCGAGCGGCATCTGACACACGCTCGTGGGCATGGCCCTTTCCCGATGT
The DNA here is from genome assembly GCF_022807935.1 of Streptomyces sp. HP-A2021. NCBI lineage: Bacteria > Bacillati > Actinomycetota > Actinomycetes > Kitasatosporales > Streptomycetaceae > Streptomyces > Streptomyces sp. HP-A2021. Next base: position 9,383,556 of record NZ_CP094344.1, on the reverse strand, counting down.
GCGGAGGCCGATACGAGGCATCGTGGCTCGTGCCGAGGTGCCCGGGTGGCTCGGATACGGTTGTCGGCACGGGCGCACTGAGGGTGACGCCGTTCGAGCGGGGCAGGCGAATGGGGCACGCGCTCGACGCTTGTTCGACGGTTCATGTCGCAATCGGCGGACGCCCGAGGCAGAAGGAGCGACGGAGAACAGGTCGTTCAGCTCCTTGCTGATGGTGATGCCCAGCAAGGTGTTCAGCCAGCGGTGTACCCGCCGTCGACGGTCAGGACCGATCCGGTCACGTACGACGACTCCCGCGAGGCGAAGAAGAGCACCGCGTCGGCGACCTCTTCGGGGGTGGCGAGGCGTTGGAGCGGGATCGTGCTCTCGCGCTGACGGCGGTAGCCCTCGGGGTCGGGCCTGCGCTGGAACGCCGCTTCGATGATCGGTGTGGCGGTCAGACCCGGAGCGACGACGTTGACCCGGATGTTGCGCGGGGCCCATTCGATCGCGGCGCCCTTGGCGAGCATGATGAGGCCCCCCTTGGCGGCGGAATACAGGACCTGCCCGGACATGCCGACCATGCCCAGCCGTGAACTGACGCAGACGAACGAGCCGCCGGTCTCGGGCATCAGCGGGGCGAAGTGCTTCATCACCAGGAACGCGCTGAGCAGGTTGCTCTCGAGCACGTTCCTCGCGTCGTCGCAGGCCATCTCGGTGAGCGGACTGTCGGCCTGCAGGCCGTGGTTGAGGACGACGACGTCGACGGTGCCGAAGGTCTCTGCGGCCTGCTTGGCCAGGTGCTCGACGAACGTCTCGTCGTTGAGGTCTCCGGGAACGTACAGATCGTCGGGCTCAGCGCTGTCGAGCCGCTCCCTGCGGCCGGTGAGCAGGAGCCGCCCGCCCTCACGGCGGAAGTGGGAACTCACCGCCTGCCCTATGCCACTGCTGGCGCCTGTCACCAAGGCCGTGACGTTCTCGAGTCTCATGTCAGGCACTCCTCATTACGGGGGAGGTCGGTCGGGGGTGGGGTCTTGGGGAGGACGGGGGTCTCGTCCCGTGCCGGTCAGTTGAGGAATCCGCGGGCGTCGACCGGCCACCGCTCCAGCGACGTGCCCGTGCTGTCGGTGACGATCAGTTCCTCGAAACCGAGGACGACGGGGCATACATGGTTGGGCACCACCGGTACGACGCTTCCGACGCTGGGGCGGAAGTCGCCGTCCGGCAGCGGGAGGAACCCGTGGTACTCGTTGACCTTGGACAGGACCGCCTTCGTGCCGGCGATGCCGCCGTAGCCGATCTCGGGGCTGCCTTCTTTGCTGAGGGCCTTGTTGCCCACATCGACGATGACCTGGTCGGGGACCCAGTCACTGACCACGGTCCCGGCGACGAACAGCGCGATCTGGTCCTCCGTGCAGGAGCCCAGCCGGGCGTTGTTCAGATCGCCGAAGACGTACTCGCCGGGACGGATCTCGGTGATCACGCTGCTGCTGGTGGAGAACTCGACGGTGGGCGTGGAGCCGGCGCTGACCACCTCTGCGGTGACCCCGACGCCTTCGAGGCTGCGTACCGCGGTGGTGAGCGCGGCCTCCTGGTCCTGCGCGGCACGCTGGCGAGCGTCGCGACCGAGGCAGCCGTGACCGGGATAGGTGAAGACGCCCGCCGGCACCAGACCGCGCTTGCGGGCGGCGAGCGCGAGGTCGCCCGCGAGCTCGGGCGGCGCCCCGGAACGACGGGCGCCGCAGTCGACCTCGATCACGACCTGCAGGCGGTCCGGTTCGTCTCCCATCGCGTCGGCGAGGGCCTCGATCGCCGCGACGTTGTCGACGCCGACCCGCAGCCGGGCGGACTCGGCGAGCCGGCGGATCCGGGGCTTCTTCGATCCCGAGGCCCAGATCGGGTAGGCGAGGAAGATGTCGTCGAAGCCGGCCGCGGCGAAGACCTCTGCCTCACCGACGTTTCCCGCGGTGATCCCGACCGCGCCGGCCTCGATCTGGCGCCGACCGATCTCCACGCACTTGTGTGTCTTGACGTGCGGCCTGACCTTGATGTTGTGCTGGTCGGCGAAGCCCTGCATGCGGTCGATGTTGCCCTGCATGACGTCGACCAGCACGATCGGCGCGGGGGTGTCGATCCGCTCGACCAGAGCGTCGAGTGCTCGTTGCAGCTGATTCACGCTGCCCTCCTTGTGGTTCTGCCTGGAACGATCGAGGGGAACGATCGAGGGGAAATGATCGGGGGGCGCGGGTGCTGACTCCCCTCGATGCCGAACGCGCGTGCCCCGCGATATCGCGCGCACTCGGGTACACCGCCGTCGGGGCCGCCCTACGCAGCGGTGATGACCATCTGGATCTCGACCGGACTGTTGAGCGGCAGCCCGGCGACACCGATCGCGGTGCGGGCGTGCCGTCCGTTCTCGCCCAGTACCTCGATGAGCAGTTCACTGGCCGCGTTGGCGACCTGCGACTGCTCACCGAAGTCCGGCGTACTGGCCACGAAGACCAGCATCTGCACGATCCGGACCCGGTCCAGATCGCCCACCGCCTGCACGGCGGCGGCAAGGCAGTTCAGCACGGCATCGTGCGCGAGTGACCGCGCCGTCTCGAGGTCGATGTCCCTGCCGACAGTGCCCTGCCCCAGCAGCCAACCGTCCCGGTAAGGCAGCTGGCCCGAAATGTAGATGCTGGAGCCCACCGTCCGGTGGTGCACGTAGTACGAGTTCTCCCGGAGCTCGGGAAGGGCCAGCCCCAGGGCCTGAAGCCGATCGGAAGCCGAGTCGGTGTTCGCTGCCGAAGTCTCATGATTCTTGATCATCTGTACTCGGCTCTCCTCTCGAGTAACGGCGGCGACAAAACCCCTTATGTTGGCTTAAAACCGTCAACCTATTGTCGTTTGTCGACCATATGGCTGCCCGTCGAGCACTGTCAATACGAGCTTCGCCCTCGAACGCGGCCGCGGAATCAGTTCGAGAGTGCGACGTGGCGGTTCAGGGCAAGCGCGCAGCGGCCGTTCAGGCACTGCGTAGCGGCCGTTCAGGGAAGCGCCTGTGGCGTGAGACGCCAGGCGGGTTCGGGACGCACCGAGTGCCTACGGGCACTCGCGGGCCGGGAGGAACGCCGGCCCCATCACCGCGCCGGGACGACCGCCGGCGAGGACATCATGGATACTCTGCCGTCCGCGGTCGCGCCTCCAGCACGGCGCACCCACCATGGCCGCGACTGAGGCCCGGACGCCGCACCAGTGTGCGGGGCGGCATCCGGGCAGGCCAAGAACGGGGCGCCCGGACGGGCAGCGCGCGTTCGGCGACCGATGATGCGGTGCGACAAGCGCACCACGCGGGTCAGTGCGCCGTCTCGGCCATGTCGCAGGTGTGGCAGACCACCCTGCGTGCCGGGATGCGGCCGTACGAAGCGCCCATGCCGATCGGGCGGGTGACCTGCACCTGACGTACGCGGGCGTGGTTCTCGCAGGTGGCCAAGCCGCAGCGCGAGCACACACCGATGCCGGTGGTGTCGCTGCGCGCCTCCTGGAGGCAGTCGTAGCACATCATGCTCAACTCCGATTTCAGCAGGGGCCCGGTGCAGCAGCCAACCCCCAAGAACAAACCCACCCAGGCCACGCACACCTACTCAAGGAGCTTGAAAAGTAAACTCCAGTTTAGACTTTGTCAAGACTGAGATTCGATCGCGATCGCATGGCCAGTGCGCGATAAGTGAAGCCCCTTGATCCTCTTGCCCCGTGACCCGCTGACCCGCCTGAACCGCTTGGCCCTCTTGATCCGCCCGACCTGACTACCAGTCAGCGCTTGCCGTTCAACAGCACAGCGAACGCGGCCCGCGTCCCCGAGCCTCGCGACACCGCGCTCCAGGGGGAGTCGCCCGCAGATACGTCGGCAACCTCGGCACCGCGCGGACGGCGCCGCCGGAATGCATGCCGATCAACGGTTACGCATGCGCCTCACCAGCCGCGACCGGCCACGGCTGCCCCACCCCGAACGGAGTCGGCGACATCGGCGCATTGCCTGGTCGCGGTGCGCGGGCGGGTCCGTCACCGTGCGCGCGGCAGTTGCCGGACGGAAGCCGACCGATCGCGGCCACGACAGGAGGCACCCAGGACTCGGCCCAGCCGCTCGATCCGGCATGCGCCCGCCGGCGGACCCTTCATCGATGCCCTGCCCGTGGTCGCACACCTCGATCACCGAACGCAGCGACGTCGACGCCGTGGCGAGCGGGCTTGGATGTCTCACGCAGGCGGCATGGACTCAGACATGCCGGGACGCGGGCTCCCCCGGGTCTCCCGCCCGGGCTCCCAGCCCCACGGGGAAATGGGCAGCCAGTTCCTGGCGGAACGCGTCGGTGTCGCCTTCCAGGGCGACCGCGGCCAACCGCTCGTGCTCGACGACCAGTTGCTGCGGGTCGTCGCTGTAGGTGCGGTGGTCGACGCTGAGGTGGAGGCGCAGCTTGGTCTCCCAGCCGTTCCAGAGACTCTGCAGGACGCCGTGCCCCGAGAGCTCGTAGAAGAGCCGGTGGAATCGGAGGTGCGCGTCGATGCTGGCCGGGATGTCGTCCTTCTCCATGGCCCGGCGGAGATCCTCGACGGTTTGCAGCAGCTGGGGCCGCTCAGGACCGCGCAGCGCTTCGGCCGAGAGCTCGGCGGCGTACGGCTCGACGCGCAGCCGGACCGAGTCGATCTCGGCGACCTCCCGAGCACTCACCTCCACGACGAACGCCCCACGGTAGGGGATCTTCACGACGAGGCCTTCCTCCTCCAGCTTGGTCAGCGCCTCGCGCAGCGGGGACCGGCTGATGCCGAGATCCGCGGCGATGTGCGCCTCGCGCAGCTGGCCACCAGGAGGCACGGTCCCATCGAGGATGGCGGCACGCAGTGTGCGGTAGACGCCGTCCGGCGTCGTCATCCGCTGCTCCTGCCACTCGAACTTGTGGTCCACCCCGTGGCCCTCCCTCGGTGATTGCCGACCACTTGGTCGTTTGTCGACTATACCTCCGCCGGTTGCATCAACGTCATCGAGTGGGCTGCGCCGGTGGATCACCTCATGCGCACGGAAGGGGGTCGGCGCCGTCCTGCCCAAGGCGCTCCTCTGGCGCTGTTGACAGCTCAGACACGTTTGGTCGACAATCGACCAAACAGATGGTCGACAATCGACCACAGTGTCAGGCGGCTCCACTTAAACACACAGGAGGACCAGTGGCATTCGACATCAAGCCCAAGTTCGCGACGTTCGACATGAACGGAACGCTGATCAAGTTCAGCATCAACGACACGATGCGCGAGATCCTGGGCGACCGACTGCCGGCCGAGGTCGCCGATGAGTACCTGCGGATCTGCAAGGCGTACCGGATCGACGAGTGCACGGGCGCGTACCAGCCGTTCCACCAGGTCGTCGCGCGTTCCATGGAACGCGCCTCGCGCAAGGTCGGCCTCGAGTACCGCGAGGACGAGGCGCGGGCGGTGTACGAGCGCATCCCCACCTGGGGCCCCTACCCCGGTGTCACCGAGGCGCTGAACCGCCTGGCCGAGGAGGTCCCGCTGGTCATCATCACCAACAGCGACACCGCGCACGCCGTGCGCCTCGCGGAGAACCTCAAGGCCCCGTTCGAGGTCGTCATCAGCGCCGAGGAGATGGGCGTCTACAAGCCGCGACTCAGCGCGTTCGAGTACATGTTTGACAAGCTCGGCGTGACACCCGACGAGATCGTCCACGTCTCCGCGAGCCCCATGTATGACCACCGATCCGCGACCGTCATGGGCATCGAGAACAAGGTGTACGTCGACCGCGGCTTCGAGCATGACGAGCACTGGCTCGGCTACGAGCGGATCACCGACATCGCCGACCTCCCGGTCCTCTTCGGCCTGCCGCGCCCCTGACGTCCGAGCGGAGAACTGGAGAACCCGAAAACAGGAGAACTGAGGAAATGGTCCACAGCAAGGCGGTGGCGGCATGAGCCTGCCCCTGCCTCAGACCGTCAAGGGCGACTCGGCTTCGGAAAGGCTCCAGAACATCGGACTGGAGCTGCCCGACCTTCCCGGCAACGCATACTTCGTGCACCACCGGGCGGTGGACTCCAGCATCCACATCTCCGGACAACTCCCCTATCGGGACGGTGAGTTGCTGGGTCAGGGCGTTGTCGGCCGGGACGTGGAGCTGGAGACCGCGAAGGAGCTCGCGCGCCATGCCGTGCTGAACTGCCTTGCCGCCGCCGTGCAGGCGGTGGGCGATCTGGACCGGGTCCGGATCGTGCAGATGCTGGTCTTCGTGGCCAGTACGCCGGACTTCGGTGAGCAGTCGCAGGTCGCCAACGCGGCCAGTGAACTGCTCATCGAGGTACTGGGCGAGAACGGACGGCACGCCCGTACCGCGATCGGTGTCGCCGGGCTGCCGCTCAACACCCCGGTGGAGATCCAGATGATCTGCACCGCGGTGTAGCGGCGCGTACCGAAGCGCCGATGGTGCCGGTCGACGTGATGCGGGAACCATCGGCCGTGTGCAGGACTTCGGCGCCGAGCACAGCCTCGACTCCAGGCCATACGTCACAACTCACATATCAAGGCCTCCCTCCAGCGCAGGTCAGCGGCCCCGAGGCCCCCATCCGCGGGCGTGGGGGGCCTGGGGGCCGGCGCCGGCAGCCGCTCAGGCACCTCGCCACTCCCCCGTGGAGATCGCCCGCCGCCGTCCTCTTCCTCGCGTCGTCTGAGTCCTCGTACATCACCGGGGCAACCCGCCCCGTCGACGGCGGCCACACCGCCTTCCAGCACCGGCCCACACGGTTCCCAGACACAGAAGAAGGACACGACATGAACGCGCTTGCGGCACCACCCCGAAACGGAGAGCTCGGCTTCTGGATGGCCCAACTGGCCGACAAGAAGCCCTCGTTCCCCCGTCTCACCGGCCAGGACTCCGTCGACGTGGCCATTGTCGGCGGCGGCTACACCGGACTGTGGGCGGCGTACTTCGCCAAGAAGCTCGAACCGTCGCTCTCGGTCGCCGTCTTCGAGGCCGAGCAGGTGGGCTACGGCGCGTCGGGGCGCAACGGTGGCTGGCTCTCGGCCATGCCGCCGGGAAACCGTGCCACCTTCGCCCGCGCCGGCGGAGGGCTGGAGGCGAGCCGGGCGCTGCAGCAGGAGTTCGTCGCCGGCGTCGACGCGGTCCTGGACATCCTTGAGGCCGAGGGGATCGATGCCGATCAGCACAAGGGCGGAGCGCTCGTCGCCGCCCACACGCGGGCGGGGCTGGGCCGGCTTGTCACCCGGCGTGATGCCGAACTGAAGTACGGGCTGACCGACGACGAGGTCCACCTGCTCGACCGGGACGAGTTCCAGTCCCGGATCAACATCTCCACCGTCCACGGCGGGCTCTTCTACAAGCACTGCGCGCGGATCCACCCCGCGAAACTCGTCTACGGCCTCGCCGACACCCTGACCTCCATGGGCGTCAGGATCTACGAGAGCAGCCGCGTGGACCGTGTCGAGGGCAAGACCCTCACCCTGGCCGACGGGCGTGTCACCGCGGCCAAGACGTTCATCTGCACCGAAGGCTATTCGGGACAGCTGCTGGGCCGCCGGAGCCTGATCCCGGTCAATTCCTCGATGATCGTGACCAAGCCCCTGCCGAAGGAGGCGTGGCAGCAGATCGGCTGGGACGGGCCCCAGTGCCTCAACGACTCCGCTCACACGTTCATCTACTCCCAGCGGACGTCGGACGGCCGTATCGCCATGGGGGGCCGTGGTGTCCCCTATCGCTTCGGGTCCGGCACTGGGGGAGCCGGTGCGACCGCCCAGTCCACCATCGACCTGATCTCGCACAAGCTCAGTACCTTCTTCCCGGGCATCCCCTTCGAGGTGGATCACGCCTGGTCGGGAGTCCTGGGCGTCACGCGGGACTGGAACGGCGGCGTGCACTGGGACCCGGCATCCGGGGTCGGATCGTCCACCGGCTACGCGGGACACGGTGTCACGGCGGCCTATGTCGGCGGCAGGACTCTCGTGGAGCTCGCCTTCGAGAAGGAAACCGAACGGACCACGCTTCCCTGGGTGGGCCACCGGGCGCCGAAGTGGGAACCGGAGCCCATCCGCTGGCTGGGTGTTCATGCCATGTACCGGCTCTTCGGTATCGCCGACCGGTGGGAAGAGCGCAGGGGCTCCAGCAAGACCTCACTCCTGGCCCGATTCGGCAGCCGCCTCGCCGGACTCCACGAGTAGACGAAAAGGAAACTGCTCTCATGGACGCACAACTCGCAGTCATCGGCCTGGGCAGCATCGGGAGCATGGCCCTGTGGCAGGCCTCCCGGCTGTCCGGCTCGGTGGTGGGCTTCGAGGCAGCCACCCCTGCCCACGGCCGCAGTGCCGTGGGCGGGGACACCCGCCTGTTCCGCATGATCTACCTCGGGAGGCCCGAGTACTACCCCATCATCGAACGCTCCCGCAGCCTCTGGGCCGAGCTCGAAGCCGAAACCGGGCAGCAGGACATCCTCACGCCTACCGGGGGCCTGTCCATCGGGACAGCGAACGGCAGCTACATCAACAGCCTCCTCGAGGCAACGCGCATCACCGGAGCCGAGCACTACGTCCTCAGCCGGGAGGAGATGGCCGAACGCTACCCGCAGCACAACCTCCGCCCCGACGACTGCGCCGTCTACGACCCCCACGGCGGCGTTCTGCGCACCGACCGCGCCGTCAGCGCCGCCATCTCGGCGGGCCAGGCGAACGGTGCCACCGTTCTTCAGAACACACCCGTGGACAGCATCACCGAAACCGACCATGGCGTCGTCGTCACCTCGGGCGACAGAACCTGGACGTTCGAGAAGGTCATCGTCGCCTCGGGCGGCTGGTCCCGAAAACTCATGCCCGACCACCTCAAGGCCGTCACCGAAACCCATCGTCTCGTCCTGACCTGGTTCATCGCCCAGGACGGCACACAGTTCTCGCCGGAGAACTTCCCCGCCTTCAGCCGGTGGTACGAGGATCGCTCCATGTACGGCGCACCCGCCGTCGACGGCGTGACGGTCAAGGCATCGGTGGACGGACCGCTGGCCGGGCGCGCAAGGGCAACCCCCGACCCGGACTCCGTACCCAGGGAACTCACCCGGGAAGAAGTCGAAAAGGTCACCGAGATCGTCACCGAATTCTTCCCCGGCCTGATCCCCACCATCGCGCGCTCGGACGCCTTCCCCGACCTGTTCACCGAGGACAGGCATCCCCTCGTCGGCCGGCTGGACGAGAACAGCAGGATCTACTGTGCCACCGGGTTCTCCGGAAAGGGCTTCAAAATGGCGACCGGCTATGGCCACATCGCCGCACACGAGGCGCTCGGCAAACAGACCATGGAAGGCCTGGACTTCGTGCGTCCGGACCGGTTCAAGACCAGGTAACCGCCCACTCCTGCCGCCTCGGCGCAATGGCCTCGGTATCGCCATCCGGCTGACGGTCGTTGCAGGACTCAACTCTTGATGTCCCGCAACGGTGCCGAGAACCAGCCGTATGCCGAACGCGCCCTCTGGGCCGTCCTCGCCCCGGCCGCCGTCCTGGGGCCCTGCTCGGGGCGCTCGCGGTCACGGCGGCCGGTGGAGTACGCATCCCGCGGCTGAGGCGGCGGGCGTCGGCCCACCCCGGAGTGCATACGGACCATCCCAGCGGGACGGCGCAGACGGTGTCGGAACGACCGCGTACGCCCGTACTCACACAACCCAGGAACAGACGGACACCACCATGTCCGATCTCATCTCCCGCGCCCTGACCCGCCGAACCGTCCGGACGACCCAAGCCTTCACGCGAGCGGACCTGGAAGCATCTGTCACCGCTGCTGCGGCTGCTGATCCTTACCCAACTCACCTCCGGTATCGGCTCCTTCGCCGTTCTGCCGTTCCTCGCCGAGCACCTCGGCACCGCGCTCGGCATGGCGGGATGGATGGTCGGCTTCGTCCTGGGTCTGCGCACCTTCAGCCAGCAGGGCCTCTTCGTAGTCGGCGGCACACTCGTCGACCTCCCCCACTCTCGGCTTCGCTCGAGCGGGAGGGACCCCCATCGGCGTACGCCCGATCGTGCTGGCCGGCTGCGGGCTGCGGGTCGCCGGATTCGCATGGCTGGGGTACGCGGAACAGACCTGGACGGTGATCGCGCGGTGCTCCTCATCGGCTTCGCCGCCGCGCTGTTCTCACCGGCGGTGGAGTCCGAAGTGGCCCGGCAGGCGGTGATCAGGGAGGAGGAGGGCCACGGTTCACGCACTCGGGTGCTGGCTCTGCTGAGCGCGGCCGGACAGGCCGGTGCCTTCATCGGCCCGCTGCTCGGCGCCCTGCTGCTCGCCGTGGACTTCCGCACCACCTACCTCGCCGGAGCCGCTGTTTTCGTCCTCGTCCTGGCCGGGCACATATGGCTGATGCCGCAGCACATCCCCGGCCGGGTGCGCACCCGACAGCGGGGCGGCACGCGCGCACTGCTGCGCAACCGCAGCTTCCTCGCCCTGTGCTGCGCCTACGGCACCTACCTGCTCGCCTACTACCAGCTCTACCTCGCCCTGCCGGACGAGGTGCGGCGCGCGACCGGCTCCCAGGCGGCCCTGTCCTGGCTGTTCGCCCTGTCCTCCCTGCTGGTCGTCTGCGCCCAACTGCCCCTCGCGCACTGGGCAGGTGACCGGCTCGGCCTGCGCCGCTCAATGATCGCCGGGCTGCTGCTCATCGCGGCCGGTTTCGGGGTCGTGGCCGCCGCCCGGCCCGCCGGCTGGACGGGGGTGGCGGGGTTGTTGCCCGCCGCCGGGTACGTCGTTCTGCTCACCCTCGGACAGATGCTGGTCGTCCCCGCCGCCCGTGCCTGGGCGCCCGACCTCGCCGAGGACGGCCGCATCGGCCTCTACACCGGCGCGCTGTCCTCCGTCTCCGGCCTGATCGTCCTCATCGGCAGCTCAGTCACCGGCTCCCTCCTCGACCTCCCGGCCGCCGTCCCATGGCTCATCCTCGCCGCCGTCCCCGCCCTGGCGGTGGCACTGCTGCCCCACCACCCGAAGAAGGCCGAGAGCACCTCAGGCGCGGAGCCGGCTGCCTCGGCGACCTGACCACCCCACCGATGTGTCCGTCAAAGCGGAACAAACTCCCGGACAGCGGGTGGCGGGCTGCTCCCCCCTGCGCGGCGGCATCGTTGACGACCGCCGACACCGTCGTGACTCCGAAGGGCGCCGACTCGGCGGCGTGGGCCGCGGCGATCGACCTGATCCGTGAGGCGGTTGATCACGCAGACGGCGGACAGCTGCCCGATGGAAGCGGCGCGGACGACGTCCTCGCCTCATGGATCGCCGACGTTCCGCTGGGGCCAACCCCACGGGGAGCGCACAGCGATCTCCAGGACGTCGCGGACCATGGACGGTCAGCAGGTCCGTTGGTGGGGGAAGCCCGGTATGTAGGCCCTCCAGTCTCGGCCGGACAAGCCGCTTCCTGCCCGGGCGCACACAGCTTTGGCTACCAGGTCGGGGGCTACAGGGTAGGTGCGCGGTGGGGTGTGGTCGCCACGGACTGTGAGTGTGGCTCCGTCGCGGCTGAAAGCGAGGGAGCCCACCTGGTCCCCGGATGTAAGCAGACCGTCTCCGAGAGGCCTTGTCGTCGTCGTATCCCACAGCCGCACGGTGCTGCCGCCCGCAACGGCCAGGATGCGGCCGTCGGGTGAGTAGGCGAGTGCTGAGACCGCCTGGGGGGCTTTGTTCTCCCTGCCTGCGGAGAGAGCATCGAACATGGCGAAGCGGTGCTTGAGCGGGCGGTCCCAGATGGTCACCCACCCGTACTCGTCACCGACCGCAATCCGGTCCCTGTGCACCGGGTCAGCAGCAACGGAGGTCAGGCGGGTGGTGACTTGGCCTCCGGGTTCCACGGGCGAAGATGCATCCTCCGAGGCCTGGACTCTCCAACCAGGATCCACGGCGTCACCCAGGTACAGGGAGCGCACGACGGGTGTTGAGGCGGGCTGCTGCTCTATGTACCGGATCACTTTGTGGCGCGGTTCCAGCCGCACGTCCGAGACGATTCGGCCGTGCAGCGGGTATCGGTAGACCGGCTTGCCGGGGTTGCTGAGCCGCCGTACCAGGATGGCCCCTCTATCTGCGTGGGTAAGGAAATCTCCATCGGCCGTCACGGTGACGGGAGAGTGTGGGGATGTGCGGACGGGCGGCCCCTCTTTACCGGTTCGCACGTCCCAGGTACGTATCCGGGAGCCGGTGACGACGATCAGGCGTTCCTTGCCCGGATACAGGGGGTACGGCTGGACGACGTCGGGGGGACGCGGGCCACAGGACAGGCGAACGGCGAGGGCCAAGGGGCCCGTGCTGCGGAAGCGGCGCTCAGAGCTGCCGTCCCATAGTTGGAGTTCGCCGGAAGGCGTGCACTCTGCCTGATGCTTCCGGCCCTCGCGCGAGGTACCCGAGGTCTGCGCGGATCCGTGCGGCGGCAGTCTGCGGTGCCGTCGCAGATCCCACAAGGCTGTCAAGCGGCCGTTGTCGTCATGCAGAAAGAGCATGTCGTCTGTGGGCCCGAAGCTCACCGTGCCGTCGGTCAACGTAAACGGAAGCTGGGTCGCCGCGCCGGACGTAGCGTCTCTCAGCTGCCATCTGCCCGCCGCGAAAAGCAGCAGCCGCCGCCCGTCGGGAGAGATGCGGAACAAGTCGTCGTCCTTCCCGACGTGCACGGAACGGATGAGCCGATGCGTGCTCAGGTTCCACAGCCGTACCCGTCCGGCGCCACCGGAGACCAGCATGTCGCCGTCGTTGCTCAAGAAAGGGCCCATGACAGGGTCATTGACAGCCGTGCCGGGCTCCGTGAAGGCGTCCTGCTCGGGCTGGGTCAACGCACTCATCAGGGCAGCCCTGGCTTCCAGGGTGGGGCTGATACGCCAGGCTGCGACGCTCAGCCGCAGCGCGGTCTGCGGGTCGGCATAGCGCAAGCTCTCCGCGGCCGACGCGACCCGCCGGGATGTCGCCTCAGCCAGCCGCCGCTCGCCGATGCGATTCCACTGCCAGGCCACCAAACCTGCGATCACCACTAGTGCAGCAGCTATGCACAGGGCCGTCCTCAGTCGACGAAGCCGCTGCGCCGCCCGGCGAGTCGCCCACTGCTCGTGGTCGCGAGCGTCAAGGCTGGCTGTGAGAAAGGCGTGCTCCAGACCTGTGAGCTCCCGGCGCTCCAGATACTCGTCGGCGGCGGTCAGGCGGCTGCCCCGGTACAAGGCGCCTGGATCTCGGCCCAGTTCCTCCCAATTCCGGGCTGCTTCGGTCAGTCCCCGGTGCAGACGCAGGCGTTCGCGGTTCTCGTCGATCCATCCGCCCAAGCGCGGCCAGGCCGCGATGAGGGCTTCGTGCGCGAGGCTGAGCGTCTGCCCGTCAAGTGTCACGAGGCGGGCCTTGACCAGCCGCTCCAGAACCTCACCGGTGGCGGCGAAGGCGTCTGCGTTGGCCGGGTCCAATTCCTTGAGCGACACGGGCCGGCAGGTGTTCTGCACGCCTTCTCCGGGAGTGATCAGCCGCAGAAGGATGAGCCGGGCTGCTCGGGCCTCGTGGGTGGACAGGCGAGTGTAGAGCTGCTCCGCAGTCTGGGCGAGAGCGCCCGCAACGCCTCCGGCGGCTTTGTAGGCCGTCAGGGTGAGGGCGCGTCCCTTGCGTCGGCGCCAGGTCTCCAGCAGGGCGTGGGACATCAACGGCAGCCCGCCGGGTTTCTCGGTGACGTCCTTGATGATCTGTGCGGTCAGGTCCCGCTCGACGATCAGACCGGCGGCAGCTGCGGGCCTGACGATCGCCTGGCGTAGTTCGGTGGGACTCATGGGTCCGACGAGCAGAGTGGCGCGGCGCAGTGCCGCGGCCCATGCATGGTGCTCGGCGCAGTGGCCGAAGAAGTCCGCGCGTACCGCGATCACGGCCCGTACGTTGTTCTCCGGGTCCGTCGCGGTCAGCAGCAGGTCCAGGCAGGCCCGTCGTTCAGCGGGATCGGCGCAGAGGCTGAACAGCTCCTCGAACTGGTCGACTATGACGACCGTGTCCCCGCGCTCATCGCTCGCCTTCATCACGGCGGCGAGGGCGGACAGGGGCCGGGGACCGGGAGTGAGGATGCGGATCGCCGCCGGCCGCCTATCCGTGGCTGCCTCGCTCCGCAGCAGAGGAATCAGTCCCGCACGCAGCAGAGAGGACTTACCACTCCCAGAAGCCCCGACGACAGCGACCAGACGATGGGCATGCACCCACTCGGCAAGCTGAGCCGAAAGCTGGTCCCGGCCGAAGAACATTTCAGTGTCGGCAGCTTCGAAGCGGGCCAACCCACGGTAGGGCGCAGTCTGTGCATCCTCCCCGTACTGCGGTTCGGCGGCCACCTCCCGGGCCGCCGCGTGCCAGCGATCTTCCCACTCCGAGACATCAGCACCGCACGCTTGCACATAGGCCAGTACCACCGCGAGGGACGGCAACCTCTCCCCCGACGCCGCCCGTGACAGGGTGGCCGCCGAATACGACGTGCGCTGCGCCAAGACCCGGTAGGTGAGAGCCCCGCCTTCTCGACGCAGTTTGCGCAACTCGAAAGCGAACGCCTGAACCGGGCCTGCCGCCGGGTCCAGCTCGCGTTCACTACGGCCCATTCCGCCCCCGCCCATCCGTCGGTACAACGTCGAGCCTCACGCCCGCTTCCTGACGCAGCTTGCGCAGCTCGAACGCGAACCGCTGAACCGGACCCAGCCCCGGATCGACGTCCGCCTCCGGACGCCCCGTGTCGCTTCCTTCTCCCCGTGCCGCCCCGTGACCTGCAGCGGCGTCTCATCCCAGCACGCGCCCCACCACCGCGAAAGACACCATCTCGCCAACCCGGGCTTGTGACCTGCTTTGTTTCACGCCCGGGGCCCGGCTGTGCAACAACCCTCAGTCCTATGAACTCGATGCCGAACCAACCGAACGGCACGCCCCGGGATCCGACGGCGTGCCGCCGTGGGCACAAGCCGTGCCCGTGAATCGAAGGTCGGATCTGCGCCATCAGCCGTGTGGCAGGTGGCTACCGTTGAAAGGTGATTTCCCATGCGGACATCGCACAAGTTCGGCCTGGCAGCGTCGGCCGTGGTGCTCGGCTTGGCCGGCACCCTCACCACCACCGCCTCGGCGTAGCCTCAGGTGGCGGCGGCGCCGTCCGACTGCCCGAAGTACTACTTCTGTGGTTACAAGCAGGCGAACTTCAAGGTCCTGGCCTTCAAGTTCAAGGACTGCTACCTCCAGGAGATCCCCGACGGCCTGAACGGCGGCGGGTCCTGGTACAATAACCAGTCGGCCGGGACGAAGGCCCGCATGTACGACAAGAACAAGAGGCTCATCTACACCACCCCGGGCGCTCCTTCTTCGGATGCGCGAGCCGACTGGCGTCCCGTGTGGTACGTCGACGGCTGCTGAAGCGTTTCGTCCAGACCAGCTGATCGCTGAATGAACGGTTCGCAACCGTTGCTGTGCGACGGTCTCATGGCAGGTGCCGGACCGGATGGTACTGGCGAAGTGTGCCTCACCAAGAACGGTCGGCACATGGAACACCGCGCCCGTTACCAGTGACGAGGCACGCCGGCACCCCAGCCCAACTGTCGGGACGCTGGTGGTAAATCTGGAACCTGCATGACGACGGCCTGTGCGACCCCGTAGGGGTTGTGCAGGCCATCGTCGTCCCGGACGAGATGCGAGAGCGTCACCGCTACGAGGTCGGCCGAGCTCAGCCGCGGCACGCCGTCGAATCGGGCGTGCACGCCGCCACTGCCTGGCCCGACACACCGCCGAGCAGAGCACCGGATGTCGAGGAAAACGGTCAGGGCGCCATCGGGGCCGGCAGCGCTGGTGCTGGTGTCGACAACCTCGTGCGGGACGGGCGCGCACTGGCAAGGTTCCCCCTCCAGGGCTTCGATCTGCCTCGCCCAGTACTTCGCATCCCGCCATTCACCGCGGCGCAGGTGCATGAGGTAGAGGCAGATGGCACCGGTGGCCTGGCCGCCCCCGGCGGCGAAACTGGAGCCAGAACTGGGCGCCTTCTTCCCGGTCTGCCAGGAGCAGACGACCCGGCTGTGGGACCCGTCCACACGGGAGTGCGTCCGCGTGGTCGCTGGAGCTGCCGCTCGTTGGCGCCGGCGTCACCGGCCTCGAAGAGACGGTCTGCCCAGCGTGGCGGGAGGGCCTGGGTGATGTCGCGGACGCGGGCGTCGTCGGTCGTGCCCGGCGCGGCGGTGAACCCGAACGATGCGCGAGTGGAGACGACCAGGCCGCCGGTGCTCGCGGCCCCCTTCTTCGCCTTCGCCCGGATCTGCGGCTGCCACCGCCTCTTGACCTCACGTTCTATGCGCTCGCGCAGGTCCCGGCGGGGCCGCTTGAGCTTGCCCGCGACGTACCGCTCCACGGTGCGCTGGGACACCGCGAGGAGATCGGCGACCGGCCTGGTGCCTTTCTCGTGCGTAATGCGTACACACCTTGTTCATCGATGCCGCGGGCCCCCCCGAACGGATCGATATCAGATCGCGTGAGGTGGTCGCCCCCTGGCACGCTGCCCCCATGGATCACGCAGAAGTACTGCTCATCGGCGGACGAGCTGGCGTCGGCAAGACGACGGTGGGGTGGGAGGTTTCGGCGCTGCTGCGCTCCGAGGCGGTCGCTCACGCGATCATCGACGGTGACTTCATGGGCCAGGTGCATCCAGCTCCAGTGGGAGACCCCCACCGCGCGGAGATCACCGAGACCAATCTATCTGCCGTGTGGGCGAACTTCGCCCAGCGCGGCTACCGACGCCTCATCTACACGAACACCATGAGTGTGCTGCCGGAGGCGACGAGCATGTTTGAGCGTGCCATGGGGGGCGGAGTGGGGATCACACGAGTCCTGCTTACCGCCTCGGATACCACCGCCCGGGAGCGGCTGGTGGGACGAGAACTCGGCTCAGAACTGGAGCAGGAGCTGGAAGGAAGTGCCCGCAAGGCACGGCTTCTGGACCAGCGGGCCCACGCAGAGACCGTGCGAGTGGCGACGGACGCACGGCTCGTCGTTGACATCGCGCGGGAGGTAGTGGCCGCCACCGGTTGGGCCGGGCCTCACTTCGCCCGCAGGGCGTGATCGTATTGATGGGCTGGTCCGGGAACCGGAATGGCGACCGATGATCATCGGTGTGTAGACAGAAGAGCAGTCGGTGCTGAGCGGGGGACCATCCCCGGGGGCGCGGGGAGCAGGGCCCTGCGCGGAGGGAGTCTCGGCAAGATGGACATCGCAGCCCTGGTGGTCTGGAAACGGCTGTCCGCACAGACCCCGTGGGTGTCGGCGCTCATGTCACTCTCCGACGCCCACGTGCGAGCAGTCACCGAGCGGCCCGTCACGGCCGTCCGCGACACCGCGGTACCGCGCGGTGAGGCTGCCCGCGCGGGCGCGACATCATGTGGGAGCTGCCCGGCTTCCGTACCGGCGATGCCCTGGCGTCAGCTGTCCTGACCGCAGCGGCGCCCACACGGATGGCCGTCTACGACCGCCGTGTCCAACACGCTCTGGACGACCTCGGCCTCACCCTCACTCGCGCACCGGGACGCTATGGCCGTTACATGCAGCTCCTCGACGACCTCCTCAAGCACGGCGGACCACGCACCGGCGGCTGGACCGGACGCGACAATGCCCTCACCAGCAGGGCCGACCGCGCATTTAGTGTCTGGCCAGGACCAACACGCCAACTCCTCGCGCACGCGAGGCTGGTCCCGCGGCCGGCACCGGAACGTTCGAGTCGAGACACTCCTCCCCGCGCCCGCGGGGATTCCGGGGCAGAGCCCGCCAAGGCCGGCTGATCTCTGCCTCACTGCCTGCCCCGACGGCCAGCCGTCCTGCTGTCGGGGCACGATGAACGTGCTGAGGATCGGGCGGCTCAGCGGAAGGCGGTGGCATTCTCCGCGGCCCATTGCTGAAACGTCCTGGCCGGGGCACCCGTGATCTGGGGAACGGTGTCACGCACCATGAGCAGCTCGTCGTTGACGTTGCCACCCGTCAGGTCGAGCACTGCGTCAGCGGCTTCGTCGCCCAGGAAGACGGCCATCTGACGATGGGCTTCCTGCCGGCTGATCTCGGCGAACGGCACTTCCCGCCCCAGCACTGCCGCGATGGCACCGACTTGCTGCCGAGCCGTGACCCTCTCCGGACCAGTCAGCGCATACGTCCGCTCTTGGTGGCCGGACTCGGTCAGTGCCACCCGAGCCACCGATGCGATGTCCGCCGGGTGGA
This sequence comes from Streptomyces sp. HP-A2021, assembly GCF_022807935.1. Lineage (NCBI taxonomy): Bacteria > Bacillati > Actinomycetota > Actinomycetes > Kitasatosporales > Streptomycetaceae > Streptomyces > Streptomyces sp. HP-A2021. Next base: position 9,365,339 of record NZ_CP094344.1, on the reverse strand, counting down.
TCGTGGGGAGACCGATGTCCGCAAAGGGCACGCGGACCGTTTCGTGTTCGCGGATCGTTCCCGCCCACCACAGGGCATTCGAGGCGAACTGCGTCGGCCGCAGGATCGTCCACGTCATGCCGCTGTCCTTGAGCAGCTGCTCGACAGTCAGGTTCTCGCCGGCGGGGCCCAGGTGCGGATGGGTCTGGACGGTAATGGACGAGACCAGCACCACGTGTTCCACGCCTGCCCGCCTGGCCGCCTCGATGATCTCGGCGTCCGAACCCATGCGTGACACAAGGAACAGCGATCGGACCCCCTCCAACGCGGGCTTCAATGAGGCCGTCTCATCGAAATCACCTGCAACGGCTTCGACCCCTGCCGGGAACGCGGCCCGTGCAATGTCACGGGTGAGCCCCCTCAACTGTCCGGCGCCGAACGCCTGGAGCTCTTGCAAGAGGGCACTTCCTATATTCCCGGTGGCTCCGGTCACGAGGATCATGAGGACTTCTCCTGTCATCAAACGGTGATCAACGTGCCGTGACGTTAATACCTCAACCAAGCTTCAGATCAAGAAGGAACGGCAGGTGTCGCGAGCTGGGCACGTTCATCCGCGTACTTCTCCGGGCACGCAGACGAGTGCTGACAGCGGGGCCCGGTTCTCGGAAACTCGCAGGTAAAAAGCCTGCTCGCGCACCCAGGGGATGGTCCCAAGGCCGACGACCTCGCGGAGACCGTGAACGACTGCTCCCTACACACCGACGGGGTTGGTCCCACCGCGGCGACGTCCTGCGGCGCCCGCCGCTCATGCTCCCCGCGTCCGCAGGCGGCGGTCCTTCCCGGTCCGTTCCCGTCCGGGGCGGGCCCGGACGGGAACGGACCGGGCCCCGGGTCCTAGTACCAGGCGGTCTCGGCCAGGCGCTGGTTGTCGCAGAACAGCACCGCCTTGCTCTGCCGGCCGTTGAGGTTGTTGATCACCTTGGTGTAGGCGTAGTTGATGCCCGGGTCGACCGTTTCGAGCACCCACACGATCCCGGAATCGGTGAGGCGGTTGCTGTGTGCGGCGCAGCCCTGGGGCGCGTTCTCTATGCGGGCGAACGAGCCGCAGCCGGGGCTGTAGAAGTACTTCAGGGTGATGGTGCGCCCGCCGTACACCGCCGTCTTCGTCGCCCCGCCGGGCACGCCGGGCTGGTAGTAGCTCCCCGAGCAGGAGGTCTGCTCGGGGTAGAGGCCCTCGTTGGGGAGGGCGCCGTAGCCAACGCTCTGGATGGGGGCCGCCTGGGCCTGGAGCGGCGTCAGCGCAGCCAGGCCGAACGCGAAGGCGACGCCGAGCAGCGCGCGCCACCCCCGGCGGCCGGTCCCCCGGTCGGTCTTTCTGTTCCGTCTTGAGATCACGTTCGTCTTCCTCCTAGAGATCGAGGTCGCGAGGTGTCGCCGGGCCGTTTTCCAGGCTGTTCGCCCACGTTGTGAGCCGCCAGGTATTTACAGGTCATCTCAATTGGCTGGTCGGTAGCCTGCCGGGCCCGTAGGAGTCGCTGAATCCACCCGCGAAGCGTTCAGCAGCGCTCCCGCGCATCCAGACGGTAGCGGCCCGCCAGAACTCGGGTGCAGCCTTGAAAGGCCCGGGCGCCCCGCACCTCGCGCAATCCCATCTTCGATCTCCCCACTCCGCGCACTCGCACCGCTCGGACGCCCCTCGTCGACGGGCCGCCGAACGCAGGTACCCGTCCATCCGTCGCTTGCATGACAATGGGTGGTGGCCCGCCTGACCGACCGTCGGGCCGGACGGCGAACACCGGGTGGGACAGCGCTACGTGCGAGGACGCGGCCCACGGAGGACCGTGGTGCGGTTCGCGCAGGTGGATGAACACCAATCTGACACACCGTCGCTGATGCCAACCTCGTGCCCCAAATCCGGCATAGCGCAGCGGTAGACGATTCCGTGGGCGTCCACATGTCTCACGGATGGGCTTGTGGACGCCCAGTCGCCGGAGTCGTGAGTGCATGAACTTCAGGTGTGCCTCCGGGCTCCATTTCGGCATGGGCCAACCCGATGGGTTTGCCACCACCTGGTCCCACTCGCCGAAGCCTGGGACTCCGGAGCCTCCGCCTGGACCAAGCAACGCCGTGTCACCAACCGCCAACTACCTCGACGACGAGCGGCACCTCGAGGCAGTCAGCGCCCGCTCCGACCGGCAAAAGGCCGACCAAGACCCCACCACCTGGCTCGTGCCCGACAACCCCGCCGAACGCTGCCACTACCTGGCCAACTGGACCGCCGTGAAACTCCAGTGAGGCACAGAGGTCACCGTCAACCCCGTCCCCTGACACGCCAGCGGCGGGTTCTCGCACCGGAAGAGCGCGGGAACCCGCCGCAAGCGTTTCAGCCGGCGCAGCAGCGCCCGGCCACGGACGGGCACACGGCGCAGGAGCCGACTCGCAGCGCAGTCCAGCTCAAAGACGTTGGCCGTCCAGGGGGCGGGACGGCCCGCAGCAGCTCCCACAACGGCCGGGAGCCCGACGCCCAAACAGCCGGCGTCTGGCGCTCCACCACATGCAGCCGCTGCTGCCTGACGAAGTCCACGGCCGGCGCGGTCACCCGCCCGTTCGTCACGATCACCGCGACCGCCCAAGGGGCAGCATCGACGGCGCCCGGATCGCTCTGACCGAGTGCGCCGACGACGGCGAGCAGGTGCTCGCGAGCTGGCCGGAGGGCTCGTAGGTCAGCCACCGGCCAGGAGGCCCGGGTGGCGGGCGGGGACCTTCTTCACATCCGCCTCGACCTCGTGGCGCGCAGTTCCCTGCTCCTTCGCGCAATCCGTAACCGCGGCCTGGACGTCGCCGGCGAGGTCTCGCCAGGCCCGCCAAGCGGTCTCCCACGAGGTCTGCTGCTCGTCCGTCCAGGCGGGTCTGGGTAGGTGGACGGTACTGAATGATCATTCTTCGCTGGGCAGCGTAGGGACGGGCATCCGTCGGATTCGTCTAACTCTCCCTGGGAGCTAAATCGGTCGACAGGTACGTCTGCGGTCGCGAGAATCCGTGCCGTGATCTCTGCCCATCTGGTCGGCTGTCCCCGCAGTCGGGGCGCGTCACCCGGAGGGGCGTGTCACCCGGATCTGGAGGCATGTCGGTGAGGGGTGCTTTGCTTCCCGTGCTGTGGTTGTGCGGCCCGCCAGGAGTGGGTAAGACCACGGCCGCTTGGGCGATGTACTCCCAGCTCACGCGGGCCGGGATAGAGGCCGGCTTCGTCGACATCGACCAGCTGGGCATCTGCTACCCCGAGCCCGCGACGGATCCGGGCCGGCATCGAATGAAGGCGCGCAACCTTGATGCGGTGACCGCAGGGTTCAGGGCGGCCGGCGCGCGGTGTCTCATCGTTTCCGGCGTCGTCGATCCCGTCCGTGGAGTGCATGTCGACCAGATTCCGCAGGCCGCGGTGACGGTGTGTCGTCTGCGTGCGGACCGGGACGAGCTTCGGCAGCGGTTCACGGGCCGCGGTGGGCCTGCCGAGCTGATGGACGGAGTGTTGCGGGAAGCCGATGCCCTGGACGCGAGCAGCTTCGCGGACACGTGCGTTGACACCAGCGGCCTGCCGGTGCACGAAGTGACGCAGCTGGTCAGGGAGCGCACCGGTGGATGGCCGGCCCTCACTCCGGTCCAGCCGGGCGGCGCGGTCAAGCCGCCTACGGTCGCGGCGGTGACCGCACCGGACAGGAGCCCGGTCTCGGCGCAGGCGGCGTCTTTGGTTCATGATCCGGTTCTGTGGCTGTGCGGTGCGACCGGCGTCGGCAAGTCGACGGTCGGCTTCGAGGTCTACCAAAGGGTGCTGCGGGCCGGGGTCATGGCCGCTTATCTCGATCTCGACCAACTCGGCTTCTGCCACCCGGTTCCGAACGATGATCCCGGCAATCACCGGGTCAAGGCCCGGAACATGGCTGCTGTGTGGCGGACCTACCGGGCAGCTGGGGCTCAATGCTTGATCATGACCGGACCGGTTGAGGACGAGTCCGTGGCCAAGGCGTACGCCGATGCGCTGTCCGCGACGGACCTCACGGTATGCCGACTGCACGCCGGGCGGGATCAGCTGACCAGGCGGATCATGCTTCGCGGGCAAGGCGGTAGTTGGCTGCAGCCGGGCGACCCCTTGCTCGGGCAGTCCGGCACACGCCTGGTCCAGGCCGCCGACCAAGCGGTGGCATCCGCCACCGCTTTGGAAGCCGCCGCGATCGGCGATTTGCGCATCGACACCGACGCGCACACCATCGAACAGATAGCGGACGCGGTCCTCGCCCAGGTCGTCTTGCCGGGCCTCCGTACCCCGTGATGTCTCACGCTGCCATCGAGCCGCCGACGCAAGCGTGGACGGCGCGGGCGCAGTCACCGATGGTGACCTGGATACGGCAGCGCGAGGCGCTGATCAACGCCGGCGAGGTGGACATCGCCCGGATACCGCGGCGCCGCCCTGCGAGCCCGCCGGCGCGGGAGAGGCGCCGGTGCCGTCGGCCTGCGGCGGCGACCGACTGACGTCCCCGATACCGCCGGGCCGGCAATGGCCGGGGACGGCCGAGGCCTCCCGCCGGCCCGGTGCCTGCGCTACCGCGGCACCGACGACTTTCGCGCGCGTGCAGCACGGCCGTACAACACAGCCTCGCTGCACCCGTCCTGCTGCAGCGAGCCGTTACCGCTGCTGAGAGTCGGCTCCTGCATGCTGCACGTCGGCTGCCAGAGCCGCCGCTGCACGATTCCCCGGACGATCCTCACGTCAAGCGGTTGCCCGCCTCCTCGGCCCAGGCCGCGCGGACCAGCCGGCCAACCGTGATCGCGCTCCGGTCGGAGGCCATCCCGATTGCGGCGTGCACGGGCTCCGGCTTTCCCTTCGGAGTTCCCGACGGGCCGCCGGCGCGACGCGTGCCCCAGGCTCTCGGGCTCGATCCGAACGGGCAATGCGGCCAAGGAGGCGAATGGGAAGAACTTTGCGCTTGAAGGGATAGAACATCACTCTGGCTTGTCGTCCTCCGACAACGCTGCCACCGGGCGCGCGAAGACCTCGCGGGCCACCTCGATGAACGCCTGCGCGGCAGGCGAGAGCGGCCCACGCCGCCACATCAGCCAGACCGGCCGGGCAAGGCGCGGACGGAGCGCCAGCGCCACCGCGCCGCGCCGCGCCGCCTCCTCGGCGAGAGAGCGCGGCAGTAGCGTCGCCCCCGCTCCGGCCAGCACCAGGGGGACGACCGCGGCCTGATGAACCGTCTCCACCGCGATGCGTGGACTGCGCCCCTCTCCGCCCAGCGCCTGATCCATCAGAGCCCGGGTCGCGGTGCCGCGCGCGGTCGCCACCAGGTCCATCCGGGCCACCTCACCGAGCTCCACCGGTCCGGCCTGGGGAAAGCGGTCGGACCGTGGCACCACCGCCAGCACCTCCTGCCGGCACAGCTCCAAGGTCTCGACGGCCGTGCCGTGCGTCCTCACATCGGCCAGCCCCAACTCACACTCGCCGGTACGCACCACGTCCGCGACCGCCGCTGCGTGCGGCGGCTCGACGATGACGATGTCAATCGCGGGATGGCGCCGGCGGAAGGCCCCGGCGAGGTCCGCCAGCGGATCGACCGCCAGCGTCGTCGGCGCGACGATGTCCAGCGTGCCGCCCGCCAGTCCGGCGATGGTGCGCACCACCGACCGAGCAGTCTCCAGATCGCGCATGATCTGCCGGGCCGGCTCCACGAACGCCACGCCCGCCGAAGTCAGCATGACTCCGCGACCGAGCCGGTGGAAGAGAGGGGTGCCCAGTTCCCGCTCGAGCAGGCGGATCGCGTGCGACAGCGACGGCTGCGCCACACGCAGGGTGTGGGCGGCGCTGGTGAAGCTCCGGTGCGCGGCTACGGCGAGAAAGTACTCGACTTGGCGACGTTCCATAGAATCGTTCTATCGCTCGGCAGAACATGCCGCCATCAATCGTGCCGCTGGTTCTGCGCACGCCCGACCGGTCCGGCGGTCGAGCCCGCTGTCGCCGGTCGTCCAGGCGTTTGTGGATCTGGCGTCCTCACCGCCGCGGTCTGGGGCCATGGAGGTATAGAAGCTTTCTATTGCCTCCATTGAAAACCGGTTCACCATCATTCAGGGCGCCTTGTTGACCGCCGTCGGAGGCCACTGACACTTTGACTGCGTCGCACGTAGAGGCATTCCAGGCCGCTGAAGCACAGCTGCATTGCGCCCGTAATTCAGCCGTGCCAATAGGGTGTGACATTTTCCGGCCGGGCATGAATCGGAGAAATACATGACTGAGTTCGACGCCGGTCGGCACATACTTCCGCGGCCGGATACCCGTCCGCCCCTGACGACCGCCATGGACGTCCACGATCAGGAGACGCCCTTCACCCCGGTCGGCCCGGTCCCTCCGCCCGATGGTGCCCCGAATGTGGTGATCGTGCTCGTCGACGACCTCGGGTTCGGCACCTCCAGCGCGTTCGGCGGCCCGTGCGAGATGCCCGCCGCGGACCGACTCGCGGACAACGGGCTGCGCTACACCCGCTTCCATGTGACGGCGCTGTGCTCGCCGACCCGGCAAGCCCTGCTGACCGGCCGCAACCATCACTCGGTGGGCATGGGCGGCACCACCGAGATGACCACCGCGGCCCCCGGGTACAACGGATTCAGGCCGCGCAGTGCGGCGACCATGGCCCAGATCCTGCAGGGCAACGGCTACAGTACGGCCGCCTTCGGCAAGTGGCATCAGACCCCGCCGCGGGAGATCAGCGCGGTCGGGCCGTTCGACCGCTGGCCGACCGGGGAGGGTTTCGACACCTTCTACGGGTTCATGGGCGCCGAGATGAACCACTGGTACCCGCTGCTGTACCGAGGCACCACTCCGGTCGAGCCGGACCGCCGGCCGGAGGACGGTTACCACCTGTCCGAGGACCTTGTCGACCACGCCATCGACTGGGTGCGCACTCAGCGCACGTTGACTCCCGGCCGGCCGTTCTTCACCTACCTCGCGCTCGGCGCCGCGCACGCACCGCTGCACGTAGGCCCCGAATGGCAGGAGAAGTACCGCGGAAGGTTCGACCACGGCTGGGACCGGCAGCGCGAGGTGACCCTGCAGCGGCAGAGGGAACTCGGCGTCGTGCCCCCGGAGACGGAGCTCGCCCCGTGGGCGGAGGGTGTTCCCCACTGGGACGAACTCACCGACAACCAGCGCCGGCTGGCGGCCAGATTCATGGAGACGTTCGCCGGCTTCACCGAACACGCCGACGTGCAGGTCGGCAGGTTCCTCGAGGCACTGGAGGAACTCGGCGAGCTGGATAACACAATCGTCCTCTACATCCTGGGCGACAACGGCGCCTCGGGCGAGGGGGGCCTCGAAGGGACGATCGTCGAGCACCGGCTGGGCCACGGCGTGGTGGACGACCCGGACGAGATGATCGACCACATCGACGAGATCGGCGGCCCGCTCAGCTACCCGATCGCCCCGGCGGGATGGGCACTGGCGCTGAACACTCCCTACCAGTGGACCAAGCAGGTGGCCTCGCATTTCGGCGGCACCCGGGACGGCATGATCCTGCACTGGCCGCGGGGAGTCTCCGAGCGCGGAGGGCTGCGGCACCAGTTCTCACATGTGATCGACGTCCTGCCGACGATCCTGGACTGCGTGGGGATTCCAGCACCGTTCAGCGTGGACGGGGTCGCACAGCAGCCCATCGAGGGCACGAGCATGCGGCAGACGCTCGCCGATCCCGACGCGCCCGAGCATCGCCGTACCCAGTACTTCGAGATGTGCGGCAACCGGGGCATCTACCACGACGGCTGGATGGCGGTCACCCGGCACGGCATCCCCTGGGAGATGGTGCCGGACAACGACCGGAAGTTCGCCGACGACGTGTGGGAGCTCTACGACCTGAGCAAGGACTGGAGTCAGGCGCACGACCTTGCCGCCGAACAGCCCGAGAGGCTGCGCCGGTTGCAGGACCTGTTCCTGATCGAGGCGGCGAAGCATCAGGTTTTCCCCCTGGACGACCGCGTCACCGAGCGGGAGAACCCGGCCATGGCCGGCCGTATCGATCTGCTCGGCGACCGCTCCTGCGTCACCTACCGCGCGGGAATGCGGCGGTTCACCGAGGAGACCACACTCAACGTCAAGAACCGCTCGCACAGCATCACGGCCGACATCGAGCTGTCTCGGACGGCGGCCGAGGGCGTGATCATCGCGCAGGGCGGCCGGTTCGGCGGCTGGACCCTTTACTTCACCGAGGGCAGGCCGGCCTACGCGTACAACTACTTCGGCATGAACCTGTACACCGTGCGCGGGGGCGAGCCCTTGGCACCGGGACGGCACGAGATCCGGCTCGAGTTCGACTACGACGGCGGAGGGCTCGGCAAGGGCGGGAACGCCACGCTCCTGGTGGACGGTGAGAAGCACGCGAACGGACGGGTCGAGCAGACCATCCCGTACTACTTCTCGTTCGACGAGACGCTGGACGTCGGCGTGGACCTCGGCACACCGGTGACCGACGACTATCCCGTACTCGACAACGAGTTCACCGGGACCATCCACACGGTGCGCATCGACCTCGACGCCCAGAGCGCCGAGTCGTCCGAGTTCGACGGCGGACTGCACCGACGCGTCATGGGGGCACAGTGAACTGCTGTGCACCGTCCGGCGGTCCCGGTGCGGACCGGCCGTCGCCACTCCGGCAGTCCACGGTACGCCCGGCGGTCACCGAGGGTATGGTGGCCGTCCCCGCCGGCCGGTTCCTCATGGGCAGCCAGCACGCGCTCTCCTACCCGGCCGACGGGGAAGGCCCGGTGCGCACGGTGTATGTCGACGCCTTCCGGATCGACGCCTGCACGGTGTCCAACGCCCAGTTCGCGCGCTTCGCCACTGACACCGGCTACCGCACCTCGGCCGAGCGCACCGGCTGGTCGTTCGTCTTCGCCGGGCTGCTCCCGGACGACTTCCCGCCCACCCGGGCAGTGGCGGCGGCGCCCTGGTGGCGGCAGGTCGAGGGCGCCGACTGGCGCCGTCCCGACGGACCGCACTCCACCTGGGCGGACCGGCCGGATCATCCCGTCGTCCACATCGACTGGGACGACGCCCGCGCCTACGCCGCCTGGGCCGGCAAACGCCTGCCCACCGAGGCGGAATGGGAACGCGCCGCCCGAGGAGGGCTGCACGCCAAGGTGTTTCCCTGGGGTGACGAGTTCGAGCCCGGCGGGCGTCCCCGCATGAACGTGTGGCAGGGCGACTTCCCCCACCGCCACCCCACTGCCGACGGCTGGTACGGCACCTGCCCCGTCGATGCGTACGAGCCCAACGGCTTCGGCCTGTACAACGCCACCGGCAATGTCTGGGAATGGTGCGAGGACCGCTTCTCTCCCTCTCCAACCGGACAGGAGCGCGTCGCCAAGGGCGGCTCCTACCTGTGCCACGCGTCCTACTGCCGCCGATATCGGGTCGCCGCGCGGCAGGGCCTCTTCCCGGACTCGGCAACCGGCAACGTGGGATTCCGGTGCGTCCTGGACATGCCGTGACCTCTTTCGACCCCATTACCCCGGCAACGGCGCGAGGCGCCCGGCGCACAAGGAGCAGCACCATGGCAATACGAACAGGAAACTGGCGTTCCGGCGCGACGGGGATGGCCGTACTCGGTCTCACCCTGACCGCCTGCAGTGGGGCGAAGATCGGCGACGACTCCGCCGCTGACGCCGGCAGTTCGGGCAAGTGCGGCACCTTCAACCTCGCGGTCAACCCGTGGGTGGGCTACGAGGCCAACGCGGCGGTCATCAAGTACGTCGCGGAGAAGGAACTCGGCTGCAAGGTCGTCACGAAGGATCTGAAGGCGGAGATCAGCTGGCAGGGCTTCGAGACGGGAGAGGTCGACGCCATCGTGGAGAACTGGGGCCACGAGGACCTGAAGAAGAAGTACATCGATCAGCAGAAGATCGCCGTGAACCTCGGCTCGACCGGCAACAAGGGCATCATCGGCTGGTACATCCCACCGTGGATCGCGAAGAAGTACCCGGACATCACCAGCTGGAAGAACCTCGGCAAGTACGCCGCCAACTTCAAGACCTCCGAGTCGGGCGGCAAGGGCCAGCTCCTCGACGGCGACCCGTCGTACCAGACCAATGACGAGGCCCTGGCGAAGAACCTCGAGCTGAACTTCAAGGTGGTGTACGCGGGCAGTGAGACCGCCCTGATCCAGGCCTTCCGGGACGCCGAGAAGAACAAGAAGTGGGTGATCGGCTACTTCTACGAGCCGCAGTGGTTCCTGTCCGAGGTACCGCTGGTCAAGGTCGACCTGCCCAAGCACACGGAAGGCTGCGACGCGGACAAGGCGAAGGTCGCCTGCGACTACCCCGTGTTCGACCTCGACAAGATCGTCAGCACGAAGTTCGCCAAGTCGGGCAGCCCTGGCTACAAGCTGGTGAAGAACTTCACGTGGGCCAACGACGACCAGAACACCGTCGCCAAGTACATCGCGCTCGACAAGATGACACCGGAGGCGGCGGCGAAGAAGTGGATCGAGGCGAACCCGGACAAGGTCAAGGCCTGGCTCGGCTAGACCAGTAGTTCCACATTCCGGGCTTCACGAAGGCAGGCGAGTGGCCAACATCGGTTTTTGACGACCGAGTTGGGCACCCGCTTGACCGCACAGTTACGGCAGCACGCGCCGCAAAGTGATCGCCGGCCGGTCCCCTGGTCCCGGTGGGTTCGGTGCTGTGGACCATGATGACGAGAGCAAGGCCCGTATTCGTCACGGCGAGCACTGCGCTCTACCGGAAGATCAGTCAGCAACCCCGGGTATCTCGCGCGTGCGGAAGCTCGAGAGGACAGAGCACCCAAATTACGTGATCTGGTGGGTCTCCGACGGCGTGAGGACGGGGTTTCCAGGCTGGAACACCTCCACGACCACGGCTCCGCACCGCACGTCTTCACCTTCCACCACTCGTTCGCCCCGGAGGGAACTCCGACCAGGGTCAATGGCATCGGGCCGAGGAGCGACCAGGTTCGCTGACGAGGAAGCCTGAACGACTGGATTCGCTGTCAGACGCCTCGAGTTGAATGACGGCGAACAGATGCGTCTACGCTGCGGCGGATCCGCCAGTATCTGGGCTTCGCCCTCTACCTCACCGGCCCCGGCATCTGACCCCGCAACACACACAACACGAGGCTCCACAGGCAGCCCCGAAGGATTGTCGGAGCCGACCACTAAGGACGAGAAGTGCGACGCCGGCCGGCCGGGGACAGAGTTCGGCGTCATCAACGCCTTCTGGCGCAGCGGCGGGCGCTGGCTGCTGAAAACCTGGACCCTGCCTGACCGGCTGACAATCGCCCTGGTAGGGCTGGGGGTCGTCGGGATCCCCGCACTGACCAAGATGTGCGGCCGTGCTGGTGATCGCCGTACTCGGTCTCGGCGCCGTCGCCCTACCGGCACTGAGCCTGGAACTCGGGCTGCCCGGAGACGAGTCCAAGTCGGTGGAGACCACCCCAGCGCCGTGCCTACGACCTGCTGTCGGAAGGCTTCGGCCCCGGCTTCAACGGCCAGTTGACCGTGGTCGTGGACACGTCGGAGTCCGAGGACACCCGGGCCACCACGGACCTGGTCGCCAAGACCGTACGGGGAGTGGACGGCGTCGCGTCCGTCGGTGAGCCGGTTCTCAGCCGGACCAAGGACACGGCCGTCCTCACCGCCGTTCCGCGGACCGCGCCGAACAGCGGCGAGACCAAGGACCTGGTGCACGCGATCCGGGGCTCGGTCTCCGGCGCCGAGGCGGGGACGGGCGCCGCCGTCCTGGTGACCGGCACGATGATCGCGTGTTCGCCGGGTTCATCGGGATGCACAGTCCGACCATCCAGACGATGGGCGCCGGTCTGGCCGTCGCCGTCGCCTTCGACGCCTTCGTGGGCGGATGGCGATCGCACCCGCGGTCCTGGCGCTGCTCGGCCACCGGGCCCGGTGGCTGCCTCGTATCCTGACTGTGTGCTGCCGAATATCGACATCGAGGGTGAGGCACGGAGCAGGCGAGTCCCGGCTTCGGCAACCGGACCGGACGCAGCGGAGCGGCGGCTCCCGGTCGGCGGGGGCTGAGCTGGCCATGACGAACACGGGGAGCGGTGGCCCGCGACCACGCGGCGCGTGGTGGCGGGAGGCGGCGCTCACGGCGACGGCGTTCGCGTTCTGTCTGCTCGGCGGGGTGATGCAGGTCGACGACACGCTGTCAGCGCCGCGTGCCGCCGCCTACATCATCGCCGTGGTGTCCTGTGCCGTGCTGCCTGTGCGGCACAGGACACCCCTGGCCGCCTTGGCGGCCACGACCGCGGTCGGCGTGCTGGTCACGCCCCTGGGCCTCCTCCTCACCCCGCTCATCGTGGCCCCCGCTGTGATCACCGCCTACTCCTACTCACTCACCGCGCGCACCGAACGGCGCGCGGCGAGCGCGGTGTTGCTCGCTTCCGTGGCTCTGGTCGCCTCCATCTCCTTGTCCGGGGATCTCTCGTGGAAGGACGCGAGCAGGATGGGAGTGGTGGCGGTGTTCCCGCTGGTGGCCGGCGTACTCGGTCACTCGGTGCGCAACCGGCGGGCCTACCTGGGGGCCGTGGAGGAGCGGGCCCGGCGGGCCGAGGAGAGCCGGGACAGCGAGGCGCGCCGGAGAGTGGCCGAGGAACGGGTGCGCATCGCCCGGGAACTGCACGACCTGGTGGCCCATCAGATCACCCTCGCCAACGCGCAGGCCACGGTCGCCGCCCACCTCTTCGACACCCGCCCGGAGCAGACCCGCAAGAGCCTCAAGGAACTCGTCGAAACCACCGCCGACGCGCTCGACGACCTGCGGGCCACGGTCGGTCTGCTGCGTCAGTCCGGGGACGCGGCCACGCCCGCCGAACCGGCGCCCGGGCTGTCCCGGCTTCCCACGCTCCTCGAGTCCTTCCGCCGCGCAGGTCTGGAGGTGTCGGTACACCAGGAGGGCACGGCCAGGCCGCTGCCGCCGGGAGTGGACCTCACCGCCTACCGCATCGTCCAGGAGGCCCTGACCAACGTGACCAAGCACGCCGGCACCGGCAGCGCCCGGGTCCGCCTCGTCTGGAACCGCGATCGCGTGACCATCACCGTCGCCGACGACGGCCGGGACGCCCGTACGGCGCCGACCGCGGCCACGGGACCGAGTGCGTCCACGCTGCCGGACCGTCCGCCCGGTCACGGTCTGATCGGGATGCGTGAACGTGCCGCCGCAGTCGGGGGGCACCTCTCCGCGGGCAGGCGTCCGGAGGGCGGTTTCCTCGTCTCCGCCCTGCTGCGCCTCCCGCCCGTCAAGGACACGACACGGAGCACCGACGAAGCCACAACCAACGGGGAGGGACGGATGGCTGACGGAACGACAGGCGACGGACGGACGAGCGACGGAGAGGCCAGGGACACGCCGTGACGCTCAGGGTGCTCCTCGCCGACGATCAGGCCCTGCTGCGCGGGGCCTTCCGCATGCTTCTCGACAGCGCCGGCGACATCACCGTGGTCGGCGAGGCCGGCGACGGCCGGGAGGCGGTGAGACTCACCCGGGAGCTGCGCCCGGACGTGGTGGTCATGGACATCCGTATGCCCGAGGTGGACGGTCTCACCGCCACGTCGGAGATCTGCGCGGACCCGGAACTGCGCACCAGCCGCATCCTGATCCTCACCACGTACGAGACCGACGAGTACGTCGCTCAGGCCCTGCGCGCGGGGGCCGGTGGCTTCATCGGCAAGGGCATCGGCGCGGAGGACCTGGCGGACGCCGTGCGTACGATCGCCGCCGGCGACACTCTTCTGTCCCCGGCGGCGACCCGCTCCTTGGTCGCCCGTTTCCTGGCCACGCCGGACAACGCCACGCCGCACCACGCCGAACAGCTCGCCGTGCTCACCCCGCGCGAACGCGAGATGGTGGCCCTGGTCGCGACCGGCCTGTCCAACCAGGAGATCGCCGAGCGGATGTTCCTCAGCCCTTTCACCGTCCGCGCCCACGTCCAGCGCGCCATGACGAAACTGGAGGCCCGCGACCGGGCTCAACTCGTCGTCATCGCCTACCGGACGGGCCTGGCCCACGCCGCCCCCGACGGTGGTACGGATCGCCTGTCGTAATCCGGTGATCGAGTCAGTCGGTCCCCGATGGCGCCCCCAGGCTCTCGGCGTCACCGGCCGCGGAGTTGGACGGCGCCGCTCCAGTCGGCGAGAGTCACGGCATCGGGGCGAATTCGGGCAGCGTAAGGGCTGAGTGGGCCGGTCGTGCTGTCGCCGAGGGCATGGTGACGAGGGCGCGCAGCATGGTGTTGCGTTGCTCCAGGGCTCGCGCTGTGGTGGGGAAGAGCGTGGCCGCACCGTTGTCGACCAGGGCCTGATTTATGGCTACGAACTCGCGCATGTCGCGTTCGTACGCGGCGAAGGCCGCAGTGTGGTCCCGGTTCGCGGCCAGGGCGTTGGCGAGCATGTAGGCACCGGCCAGTGCAAGGCTTGTGCCTTGTCCGGTAAGGAACGAGGGTGCGTATGCGGCGTCGCCGACGAGCGCGACGCGGCCGCTGGACCAGTGGGGCATGCGGATCTGACCGGCCGTGTCGAAGAAGAGGTCATCCGCGTCGCGCATGGCGTTGACCATGTCAGGGACCGCCCATCCCGCGCCTGCGAAGGTCGTGGCGACCAGGTCCCGCTGGGCGTCAGGGTGCCGGAGGGTATGCAACGGCGGTTCTGGTTGGTGGAAGTTCAGGAGGGCGTGCAGCTCGTCGTTGTCCCCGACGGCGTAGAGGGCCGCGGCTTTCCCCTGGGTGTTCCACACCATGACCTCGCGGGAGAGCCCGAAGGTGTTCGGCATGGTGAATATGGCGAAGCAGTAGCCGAGGTAGCGGTGGAATTGGTCTTCTGGGCCGAACAGGGACTCCCGGGTATGTGAGTGCATACCGTCGGCGCCGACCACCAGGTCGAACGTGCGCCGTTGCCCACTGCGGAGAGTGACGTCGACCCCTTGTCCGGACTGGTCGAGGGTGTCGATGGAGTCGTTGAAGAGGAATTCCACGTCGTCGCGCACCATCGTGTAGAGGATCGCGGTCAGTTCCCCACGATGTACCTCGAGGTCCTGTCCTTCGACCCCGCCTGCAACGGCACGCGGGGTGAGCGAGGCCACTTCACTGCCATCGGCGTTGAGGAAAGTGCAGCGCCGCGAGTCGATGTGCGCGTCCTGCAATTGCGGCAGTATCCCCATCCGCCGGACCACCTCCAGCGCGGTACCGCGGACGTCGATCGGGTAACCACCGTCGCGCAGTGCGCCTGCCTTCTCCACCACGGTGACCGCGAATCCGGACCGGTGCAGCCAGTACGCCAGTGCGGGTCCGGCGATACTTGCCCCGGAGATCAGAACATTGCGCTTCGCGGTAGTACCCACACCCATCGACAGGCCGGCCGGTGTCATGCCTGGACTCCTTTTTTCGTCATACGGACAACGAGAAGTGACAACGCGGCGACGAGGCCCGCCACGGCGAACCCTGTGGCGAAGGCCGAATCAGTCGGCCGGCCCGTCGTCGGCTCGGCCCCGGCGTCGAGGATCGCGCCGCCGACCTGGGCGCCCAGGGCGACGCCGATCACGCGAGTGACCACGAGCAAGCTGGTGGCGATGCCGATGTCCTTGGTCTCGATGGCGGTGGCGGTGCCGGCAAGCAACGCCGTGGTACCGACGCCCGCGGCGAACGCGGTCAGCACCTTCGCGAGGACGAGTTGCCATTCCGCAGTGTGCAGCGACGCCAGGGCGATCATCGTGGTCGCCGTGACGACGGTGCCCACGATGACCACCGCGCGCGGACCGAAACGCCGCGCCGCGATCCCGCCGACCGAATCGCTGACCGCCCCGGCGATGGCGCCGGGCAGCAGGAACAGTCCGATATCGGTGGTGCCGGCTCCGAAGCCGTAGCCGTCGGCCGATACCGCGAACAGCTGTGGGAGGAGAAAGAGCACCATCCCGGAGCTGGCGGTGATGACGAAGGTGAGCACGCATGCGTTCCACATCGCGGGCTTTGCCAGCATGCGCAGATCGACCATCGGCGAGGCTGCCCGGCGCTCGACGACGACCCATCCGGTCGCGAGGGCGGCCACGGCCACCGCCATGGCACCGACCGCGAGTGGCGGCACGCCGCCGTCCCTCGTCACCGTCACGAGCCCGAGCATGAACGCGAGCAACGTGCCACTCAGCAGAACCGTGCCAGGCCAGTCGATCCCGTCGCCTGATTGGATCGGCGGATCATGCGGCAGCAGCCGAGTCACGACCAACGTCGTGGCGATGATCGCGATCGTCGGCAGCGCGAACATCCACTGCCAGGACAGGCCTTCCGCGATCGGCCCGGCAAACACCATTCCCACCATGCTGCCGCCCGTGAACAGCGCGACGACCAGCCCGATCGCCGCTTGCGACTGTCCTGCCGTGAGGTGTTTGCGCACCAGGATGAAGGAGAGGGGCAGCGCACCCACCATGACGCCCTGCAATACCTGACCGAGCAACAAGACCGGCAGGTTCGGCGCCAGGCCGGCCATCAGACCACCGGCGGAGACCACGGCCATCAGCCGGACCAGCACCCGTTTTCCGCCGTAGCGGTCGCCGAGTTTGCCCGCGACGGGGGTGATGACCGCGCCGGTGATGAGTAATGCGTTGCCGATCAAAGCTCCTTCGGCAGGACTGATCCCGAGCTCATGTTGCAGCAGCGGGAGCGCAGGCTCCACCACTGACTGCAGGGTGCCGAGAGCGAGCGCCAGGATGCCGAGGGCGCTGATCGACAGCCAACCGATGCGGACCGGAGAGACCACGGCTTCGGGTACGGACGTCGTTTTCACCGGCGCTCGTCCAGCAGGTCGTACGCCTTCTGCGACTCGGTGGCGGGCGTGGAGAGGTCCTCTTCCTCCCCGGCCGGCGCCATGGCGGCGGCTGCGACGGCCAGCACCAGGGCACCCAGCCACAGGCCGCCCACGAGCCTGCGCCGCCGGAAAGCCCACTGTCCGATCCGGTCAAGGCAAGTTGCCATCGCTGATCACTCCAGACACCGCTAGGCAAGGGGAATGCGCGAGATTTCACGCGCCTCCAACCCTCCGCTCCAGCGCCGTGGCGGGCATCACCCCCCGTCACCGTCTTTCCCTGGTGCACCCGGACCAGCCAGTCACGTGTCCTGGTGCGTACGCACTACAGGCCGACTTGGGCCGGAGCGGGGCCTGAATTGGATCCACACCGGCCGTCCGAAGCACGGAGCGTCGAGCAGCAGCTGGACTCGGCGGCCGTGGCCGATCCGAGACGGCGACGGCCCGCAGGCACTCGCAGAATGCGCCAACGTCTGGGGCTTTCAGGCCGCTTTACCGATTGGCGGCCAGCACTGCCGCGAGGCCTTCTTGCAGATCTTTGACGAAATACTCGGGGACCTCCAGCGACGGGAAGTGTCCCCCACTCTCGGGCGTCCTCCATCGGACGATCTGTCGGTACCGCTCCTGTGCCCAGGGGCGCGGACACTTCTCGACGTCGCGGGGATACATGGTGAGTGCTGACGGGACGTCGACCCGCAGTTCGGGGTCCAGAGAGTTGTGGCTTTCGTAGTAGATGCGGGCCGCCGAAGCGCCGGTCCGGGTCAGCCAATACAGGGTGACGTCGTCAAGAACCCTGTCTTTGGAAATCGTCTCGAACGGGCTGTCTTCGGTGTCTGACCACTCGGCGAACTTGTCGAGGATCCAGGCGAGAAGCCCGACCGGTGAGTCGACGAGCGAGTAGCCGATGGTCTGCGGTCGGGTCGCCTGCTGCTTCGCGTACGCCGCGCGGTGGCGCCAGAAGTCGCGGGTTTCCTCGGTCCACTTGCGCTCGACCGACGTCAGCCCGTCCGTTGTCAACCCGGGCGGTCCCTCCGCGAACGTGGTGTGGATACCGAGAACGTGCGCCGGGAACCTGCCGCCGAGGACCGTGGTGATATTTCCTCCCCAGTCGCCGCCGTGGGCTACGAACGTGCTGTAGCCGAGCCTTCCCATCAGTTCCACCCATGCGGCCGCGATCCTTTCGGTTCCCCACCCGGTGGTGGCCGGCTTGTCGCTGTAACCAAAGCCTGGTAGCGACGGGACCACGACGTGGAACGCCGGAGCGTCTGCATCTTTCGGATCTGCCAGCTCGTCCACTACATCGACGAACCGAGCAATGCTGTCTGGCCAGCCGTGCGTCATGATCAGAGGAGTGGCATCGGCGCGCGCGGATCGGCGGTGCAGGAAGTGGATTCCCAGATCGTCAATGGTCGTGCGGAACTGGCCCATGCGGTTGAGGCGCTCTTCGAACGACCGCCAGTTGTACTCGGTGCGCCAGTAGTTCACGACATGGACGAGGTCGGCGAGAGGAACGCCCTGTTCCCATCGGCGAGGGCCGGGCGCGGCGCGACAGACCGTCTCGGCCTCCGGTAGTCGGGCCGCGGCCAGTCGAGCGCGCAGATCGTCGAGGTCAGCGTCAGTTGCGTGGGCTTCAAATGCTTGCACGTCGCTGGTTCGACGGGGCATGAGACCTCCTGGCCATTGTGGAAGCGGCTGCGAACTATCGCGAACCGGCTAAGACGGTTCTAGCAGGCCTCCATGTCGGCCTGCAACCAGCTAAGGTGGTTCCATGCGTTCTGGGTTTCCTGACTTCCGCCTCGGCAGCGTGCTGGCGACCAGCTTCACGGGGACTCTGTCGGAGCGTCACGGCGACGCCGTGGAGCGCATTCCCGTGCCGCAGCGACTCATCGACTGGCTGGCGGTGAACGGCCTCACCGTGGACTCCTGCACCCCTGCCCAGCTCGACCTCGCTCGGGAACTGAGGGAGTCGATTCACGCCGCCGCGACAGCGGCCGCGCTCCAGGACGCTCTCCCTGCGTCAGCTGTCCAGGTCATCAACGACTGCAGCGCCCAGGGCCGGGCCGCGGCCATCCTGACACCCGAGGGTGAGCGGCGATGGCGGCTCAGCTCGGCTTCCTGCGTGGAAGATGCCCTCGGCGTGATCGCCGCCGACGCGATCAGCATCATCGCTGGCGATCGAGACGGAAAACTGGCCTTGTGCGCATCGCCGACCTGCCGAGCCGCCTTCTTCGACACCAGCCAGAGTCGCACGCGCAAGTGGTGTGACATGAACACGTGCGGGAATCGTCAGAAGAAAGCGCGCTTCAACGCCAACCAGCGCAAAACCCCCAGATCAGCGGATTGATCGTTGCCGAGCAGCCCGCTTTCGATCTCGATCATTCTGGGTGTCGCCTGCCGATGGGCTCAGAAGGCCGGTGCTGCCTGCTCGGCGGCCTGACTCTGGCGCCGCGCACCGAGCACGGCTTCCCTCAACCGTTCCTGAGCCATCGTCAGGCACGCGTAGACCGCTCCTTGTGCCGTCGACAGGCCGATCCGATGCGGACCCGTCCTGATCTCCGGCACCGCCGGAAGGCTCTGGCCGAGCCGCTCACGCACCTGAGGAAGGACGACGTCGACGAGCGGGCGCAGCCGGCCCACGAAGTAGACCGACTCCGGGTCGAGCGTCACCGCGACGACACTGACAGCGGTCACGATCGCCGTGGTGAACGCCTGCAGCACCTCGGCGTGCGGCGCTTCGGTGTGCGGTTGCAGCCAGAGATCCTCGACGCGCTCCAGGTCGAGCCCCCGCTTGCGAGCGAACCGGAGCAGACCCCTGGTGCTCAGCAGCTCGTCGAGGTTCTCGTCGCCGACTCCGCAGGAGAGCACACCGATGTCGCCGAACGCGGGTGTACTTCCCCGGGCGAGCTCGTGATCCGTGCAGCTGGCGAAGTTCAGTATGGTGCTGACGCTGAAGAGCGCGGCGTTCCTGATGGTCGCGTCGTCGGTGAGGATTCCGAGCAGGGACGCGTTGGCATCGCTGTCGAGGAGCACGGGGGCCTCGACAAGGTTCTCGACGGCCTGATGGAGGCCTGATCCCGCGAAGATTTTCATCGACTCCGCGGGGCCGAAGATCTCCGTGCCACCCCGGACCCGGCCGGGCACCGCGGCGACGATCTGACGCAGAGGACCTTGCGCAGACCGGGCGGCCTGCGCGATCAGGTCGACCAGCCATCGCGCGGCCTCCTCGACCTCCTGGTGATCGGCGGTGGGCACCGTCACGTGCTGGATCTCACGCCCCCTCAGGTCGGTCACCAGCACACCGGTGGTCTGGGCGCCGAAGCTGACACCGGCGACGTGACCGGTCGTGCGGGGCAGGTCCAGATAGGTGGAACGGCGGCCGCGGCCGGTGATCTCGTCGACCCCGCCGTCGACGACGAAGCCGTCGGCACGGAGCTCCTCCACAGCTCTGGACACGGTGGCCTTGCTCAGGCCCGTCAGCTCGATGAGCTTGTTCCGCGTCAAGGGCGCGTGAGAGAGGAGCACGTCGAGGACTGATGCCTTGTTGTAGTCGCGTGAGGTCGGGTTGGTCACGTGATGACCATAGCGAGCCCGGTGCGCCGACCGGGCAGGGACCGCTTTGGGCGGTACGCCCAAGGGTTTCGGCGCGGTGAGAGGTGGTCGTTTCGACGGATCTGTCGTTCCCGCCTGGGCGCGCTCGAAGGGGTCCGTGTCGGCGTCTTCCGCCTCGCCGGACGGTTCTCGACTCATCTGTCATGCACTCCGCAGGGTTTCCGAAGCACTCCAGGAGCGCAGCACCACGTCGCGGCGAAGCCTGGAAGCCGGGGCCGACGACCAACTGACTGCCGGAACGACCTCGACGTCGCCGGGTCGCCGCCCCTCCTTCGGGACGGCTTGACCGCATACCGCGAGCATACCAGTATTAGTTTCAGGCTGGAACTGCAACAAATACTGTTAAGGTCCCAGCCCAGCAGCGAGCACCTTCCGACGTGCCTGACTCACGTACCCCCAGAGCGGCTGACAGCAATGGCAGGAGAGAGCAGCGACATGAAGTTCACCCCCTACTGGCTCGACACCGCTCCCCAGGGTCCGGACCGCTCCCGGACCGACATCGGTGGACACGTCGACGTGGCGGTCATCGGGGCCGGCCTGACCGGCCTTTCGGCGGCACTGCACCTGGCGCGGAAGGGCGCGAACGTGCACGTCTTCGAGAAGGACACGGTCGGATTCGGCGCGTCGGGCCGCAACGGCGGCATGGCCACCACGGGCATGTCGATCGGCTTCCGCTCCGCGGTCTCCCGTTACGGCTTCGATACCGCGAAGGCGTACCTGCTGGCCTATCACGACGCGGTCGACACCATCGAAACCCTCGTCAAGGAAGAGAACATCGACTGCGACTTCGCCCGCACGGGCAAGCTGAACCTGGCGTCCAAGCCGGCTCACTTCGAGGGTCTGCGCAAGACCCACGAGATCATGTCCGGCCGGCTCGGGCTCGAGACCCACCTGGTACCCAGGAGCGAGCTCCACTCGGAGATCGGTTCCGACTGCTACCACGGTGCACTGGTCGAGGCCAGGAGCGCGGGGCTGCACGTCGGTAAGTTCACCAAGGGGCTCGCAGAGGCGGCCGCGCGGATCGGCGTGACGATTCACGAGAAGGCTCCGGTCGAGCAGGTCCGGCGGCTGGGCGGCACCAAGCACGAGGTGGTCACGGCGCGCGGTACCGTCCGGGCCGATCAGGCGCTCGTCGCGACCAGCAGCTACACCGGCCGGCCGTTCCGCTGGCTCCAGGTCAGGATCGCGCCCGTCGGCAGCTTCATCATCGTGACCGAACCGCTGGGCAAGGACGTCTGCGACCAGATCATGCCGACCCGGCGGATGGCGTCGACGTCCATGAACCTGCTGAACTACTTCCGGATCACCCCGGACCACCGGTTGCTGTTCGGCGGCCGCGCCCGGTTCGCGATGTCCGGCCCGCAGTCGGACGCGAAGAGCGGCCGCATCCTGCACAAGGCGATGACCGAGGTCTTCCCGCAGCTCACGAACGCGCGCGTCGACCACTGCTGGGGCGGCCTGGTCGACATGAGCATGGACCGGATGGTGCACGCCGGCGAGCACGACGGGCTGTTCTACTCGCTCGGCTACTCCGGCCACGGCGTCCAGATGGCGACGCACATGGGCAAGCAGATGGCCTCGTACATGAACGGGACTCCGGCTGCCAATCCCTGGAGCGACCTGCCCTTGAAGCGGATTCCGGGCCACTTCGGCCCGCCGTGGTTCCTGCCCTTCGCAGGCGCCTTCTACAAGTTCCTGGACATCATCAAGTAGGCATGGGGTGGAGACGCTGAGCACCCGCGGGGACCACTGCGGAGCTCCCCCGTGCTGGTCTCATCGGGGGCCCGGTCGGCAACCGCCTCCGGGCCCTGGCGCAGCCGCACGCCTCCTGCTTCGATGCTTTCCGCCGGCTTCCTGGTGCGGACGCCAGTGATGCCCTCGCGTTCCTTGGACGCATCACATGATGCGGGCGGTGGGCGAAGCCGCCCGGATCGACCACCTCCCCCGTGACCGAAGCATCCGCGCCCGCCCAGCACCTCACGGAACCCCTCGCCCCGCCGCCGATCAACCAGGACACACCCGGGCCAGCCGGTCGGGGTGAAGGCTGGCGCGTCCTGGAGGCCGTGGCCGAGTACCAGCTGGTCACCGTCCTGGAGACGCCAACGATCTTCGGTACCTTCAACGACGAGGACAAGGTCCTGCGCCACGCCAGCGACACGCCCTTGGGTCTCATCAGTTACGTGCGTCTTCGCCCTGGGGCTGGACTGCGGCCTGCGCGTCAGCGAGCATCTGCAGACAGCCTGAACACCGGCCTCGCTCCAGCCCCTCAGCCCCGCTCGGCGGGTCAAGCAGTTCGGGCCGGCCCCACTCCCCTCCCCCTGCGTCCCCTCTCGCGCATGGATGGACCCGCCCCAGACACCCAGGCACCCGTGCCCTCCCGCGCACGCGGAGCGGCCCGCAGGTGCCCCTGCAAGCCCCTCAGAAAAGTTTCTAGTTTCAGATTGGAACTGGAATAAATGATGGTATGGTTTCGGCCAACACAGCGAGCAACCCGGAACAGACTGAAGGTGTGCCTGCCGATGACTTCGACGCTGAGTCGGGCAATCGCCCACTACCCCAACCGGTTCGACCCCGGGGTACTGAGCGAGCTCCCCGAACACCTCCGAGAGACCATCCAGCGCCGGAACGAGGTGCTGGGCCCTGGCTACACACTGATCTACAGGGAGCCGGTCGAGTTCGTCTCCGGTCACGGCGCCCACCTGATCGACCGTGACGGCAACGACTACCTCGACGCCTACAACAACGTCCCCTGCGTCGGTCACGCCCACCCCCACGTGGCCGAGGCCGTCGCCCGCCAGATGACGGCGGTCAACACCAACACGCGCTACGTCCAGGAAGCACTCGTCGACTACGCGGAGCGGCTTCTCTCGACGTTCCCCGAGGAGCTGTCCAGGCTGAGCATCGCGTGCAGTGGCTCCGAGGCGAACGACCTGGCCGTGCGGGTGGCGCGGTTCCACACCGGCGGCGAGGGCATCATCGTCACCCGCTGGGCCTACCACGGCGTCACCCGGGAGGTGGCGAGCTTCTCACCGACCCTCGGCGCGGGATCACCACTGGGCCCGAACGTCCGGCTCATCGATCCGCCGGACCCGCGCCTTGCCGCGCCCGGTTCCACGCTCGACGAGCACATGCGGCAGCAGGTGCGCGGCGCGATCGACGACCTCGAGCGCCACGGCTACCGCCTGGCGGCGCTGATCACCGACTGCGCCTACAGCAGCGACGGCATCTTCACGGACCCGCCCGGCTACATGCAGGCCGTGGTGGAGGAGGTGCACGCGGCCGGTGGTGTCTACATCGCGGACGAGGTCCAGTCGGGATTCGCCCGGCTCGGGGACTCGATGTGGGGCTTCAGCCGCCACGGCGTGCTGCCGGACATCGTCACCATGGGCAAGCCGATGGGTAACGGAATGCCGATCTCGGGTGTGGTCTTCCGCCCCGAGGTCTGCGAGGAGTTCGGACGCAACGTCCGCTACTTCAACACCTTCGGCGGCAGCTCCATCCCCGTGGCCGCCGGCGCCGCGGTGCTGGACGTCTTCGAGAAGGAGAACGTGCAGCAACGCGTCCTGGAGAACGGCAACGCTCTGCGCGCGGGACTGCGGGAGATCACCAAGGACTCCCCCTACGTCGCCGAAGTCCGCGGCGCCGGTCTCTTCGTCGGCGTGGAGATCGTCAAGGACCGGGAGACCCTCGAACCCGACCGCGCACTTGCCGAAGACGTCATCAACGACATGCGCGATCGCCGCATCCTGATCAGCGGCACGGGCACGTCGGCGAACACGCTGAAGATCCGCCCTCCGCTGGCCTTCGACTCCGCCGATGTGACCCGATTCCTGGAGACCTTCGCCGAGGTCGCGAAAAACCGTCTGTGACAGGCCGGCCGAAGGGACTGACCGTGACCACCTCACCAGCTGCGAACCATGCTCAGCGGCTCCTCGAGGAGAGCGGCCTGACGTCGTCCCACGAGCCCATCGACGTGATGCTGGTGAGCATTCTCCTCGAGGAGCACTACCGCCTCACCGGGCGCTTGGGGCGACTGGCGACCGAGAAGGACGACACGTTCCAACTCGGCACCGACTCGAGCACCTACCTCGTGAAGGTCTCACCACCTGACGAGACGGAGGCCGTTGTCGCCCTCCAGACCGCCGCGATGCGCTACCTCGAAACCACCGCTGCGCACCTGCCCGTCCAGCGGGTGAAGCTGACCGCCGGCGGAGACGACCATGTCACGATCAGGCTGAACGACGGCAGGACCCGAGTCCTGCGGGTGTTCGACTTCGTCGAAGGCCAGGTCCTGGCCGATGCGAACCCGGACGCGGAGCGGCTCGCCAAGGCGGGCGAGATGCTGGGGCTGATCGACGTGGCGCTCAGACCGTTCACGCACCCGGCGGACCGACGAGGTCTGGCATGGGACATCCAACATTTCCACCAGATGACCGAACTGGTCGACCACACGCCGAGCCCCGAGCACCGCCAGTTGGCCCGGTCGATCTTCCGGCTCTTCGGCGAAAACATCGTCCCGAGGCTGGGCGATCTCGAAACGCAAGTGCTCCACGGCGACTTCAGCCCCTACAACATCGTGGTGGACCCAAAGAGCGATCACTTCGTCACCGGAGTCATCGACTTCGGCGACACCGTGCGCAGCGCGGTGATCTTCGACCCCGCCGTTCCCATGGCGAACCTGCTCGGCAGGACGCCGGATCATCCCTGGCGGGACGCCTGCGCCTTCGCTGCCGGCTACCAACGAAAGCGGCCGATCCAGGCCTCGGAACTTCCGCTGCTCCCGGTTGCCGCGTTGGCACGGCTCACACTGCGTGCGCTGATCACGAACTGGCGCGCGGAGCGCGCACCCGAACGGCGCGAGTACCTCCTCGGCCACGCCAAGGACGACTGGATCAATATCGAGCGTTCCTTGACCGTGAGCCTGGACGACGTCGTCGCGCACCTCAGGGAAGCCCGTCACGGGCATTCCTGAAAGCCAGTCCCGAACATGTGCAGTTTCCCATGACATGACAGGAACATCCTCATGCCCATTCCCTCGCTCCAGTTCCGCCCGAAGTACGTCTCGTTCGACTGCTACGGCACGTTGATCGAGTACCCGATCACGCCCATCACGCATGAACTCGTCGGCGACCAGATCCCCGCCGAGCACTGGGACCAGTTCGTCCGGGAGTTCCGCGGCTACCGCTACGACCAGGTCCGCGGCAAGTACTACCCCTACGAGCAGGTGCTGCAGGACTCCTTCGAGCGGGTCTGCCGCAAGTGGGGTGTGAAGGCGGCACCGGACGCGGGCAAGCGGTTCGCCGACGGCGTCCGCAGCTGGGGCCCCCACCCGGACGTCGTGGAGCCGCTGAAGAAGATGGGCGAGAACTACAAGCTCGTGATCCTCTCCAACGCCGACGACTCCTTCCTCGCGGAGAGCGTGCCCCGCCTGGGGGCGGACTTCCACGCGGTCTTCACCGCGGAGCAGGCCGGCTACTACAAGCCCCGCTACGCCGCGTTCGAGTACATGCTCGACCAGCTCGACGCCTCCCCCGAGGACTTCGTGCACGTCGCCTCGCACACCCGCTACGACCACATGTCGATGCACGACATGGGCTTCCGCAACCTCATCCTGCTGGACCGCGGCTACGACCCCGTGACCCACGGCTACGACTACGTGACGGTGAAGTCCCTGGACGAGCTCAACACCATGCTCGGCATCTGACCCGAGACAACACCCGTCCCGCACGGCACACACCCCGGTTTCTCCCGCGGTTTGTGTTTGCCGTGCGGGACAAGAATCCGGTGCCTTCCGCACCTGTGTGACAGAGTCACCGCGGGCTCCGGCGGCAAGCAAAGCGACAGGAAATACGCTGTCGCGTCATAGCCGCTGTTTGATAGCGCGCGAAACACCGCTGCACATGGCAGCGTTCTCTCCTCTCTCCCCGGTCTCGCGCGGCACCCTCATCAGCCCCGAGCTGTCCTGGCCACGCTGCCGACCTCGCCCCAGAACCTCAAGAACTGCCCGAAGGCCCCGGCTGCTTCTACCCGCCCACCGTCCTCACCGGCATCACCCCCGACGCCGCCATCAACGACACCGAGGTCTTCGGCCCCGCCGCCCCCTTCGGCGGCGTCAAGCAGTCCGGCCTCGGCCGCGAAGGCGGACGCGTCGGCATCAACGAGTTCCTCGAGTACAAGTACATAGCCGTCCCCGTGGCAGACGGCAATCGGCCGGTGGGGGACGTCAGGCCGGGCGGACCGCGCCCTTGATCGCCGACTGGCCGGCGAAGAACACCGACTCCTCACGGATGAGCGCTCCGGGGCCCGGGGCATGAATCATCATGCCGTCGCCGCTCCAGATGCCGACGTGGCCGAGGTCGTCGTGGAAGAAGACCAGGTCTCCGACCTGGACGTCAGCGAGCGAGACCTGCACCCCCGCTCCCCACTGGTCCTGGATGGTCCGGGGAAGCGTGACGCCGACAGCCTTCCACGCGGCCTGGGTCAGACCGGGGGCGTCGTACGATCCCGGCCCGACCGCGCCCCATACGCAGGGCCGACCGATCTGCGCTCGGGCGAAGGCGACCACTCGCTCGGCCTGGGTGCTGTGGCCGGCGTCCTGCGGCAGCCATGATCCACCGTAGACACCGGGTGAGAAGGCGGTGGAGGGAGTTTCGCGTGCCGTGAAGGTAACCAGTTCCGCCGGGGCGGCAGCCGCGGTCGGCGCAGCGGGGGCGGGTGCGGTGGCCGGCTCGGCGGGCACCGCCGGACGAGGGGCCGCCAGGGCAGGAGCAGAGATGCTCGGCAGACCAGCACCATAGGTCGCGGTGGTGCCGTCGGCCGGTGGGCCGGAGGTGTAGTAAGCGGTGAGATCGGCTGAGAAAGCCGTGGCGTACGGTGCGGTCGCGCCGCTCGCCGGATCGGCACCGTACGTCTCCATCCCGCCTGTTGGAGGATCCGCATGGTGAGTACCCACGCTGGGGTGCGGGACGGTGGGCAGCGCCGCGGCGGACTGCGGGCCGGGCAGTGGGCCGGACTCCGGGGCGGGCGCTGGTGCGGGCTCGTACAGCGGCCGCGCCGGCTGGTCGCCGAGGGCCGGCTGCGCGTCGGCCTGCCAGGCGCTCTCGTCCCGACGGGACTCGCCTGCCGCAGCCGGTGCGACACGCTGGTCGGGGAGCTCCGGGAGAAGTCCAGTGGCCGGGGCCTGAGCTGATCCGCCGGTCAGCTCCCACGCAACACCGGTGGGCGCCGGGGGCGCTTCGAGAGCGCGGGGTTCCGCGGGACGTTCCGCCGGGCGCATGGGTCGTACCGCCTGGGGCGCGCGGTCGGGACGGGCCGGCAACCTCCTGTCCGGCTGCGACGCCGGCACGGTCGGGCCCAGTTTGGCACGGGCAGCCTCGAACCACTGTCGGGCAAAGGTTCCGACCGCGGGCTCCCTGTCCCCCTGGGACCGGCTGCGGGCGGCCGCGCCCCGCTGGCGCGGGATCGCAGCGGCGCGGGTCGCGTTGAAGGTACCCGTGTCGCTCTCTGCCCGGTCGTAGAGGCTGTCGATCAACCGCCGAACCTCGTCAGGGCTCGGCTCCTCGCTCTCACTCACCAACGCGGGATCCAGCAGTCTGCGAGAGCCGGGCCTGGACGGTGAAAGCCGCCGGGGCAAGGGAGTTGGTCCTGTCCGCGAAGTCGGTCGCTTCGGGGCGCGAGGTTCGTTCCGACGCCATGGATAAGGGCGCTCCTTCCGTCCGAGTGCACGAAACCACCTGCCTGTCGGAAGAAGTCGTGCACGCAGTGGTCAACTTAGCCAACTTGTGAGCCTTCCGTGAAGATCGAAGACCGAAACGTCCTATATGCTTCTGTGATCTTCACCTCGCATTCGCACCCCGCAGACAATCCACCTCACAGGTGCAGAACTTGGACCGCATTGGGACATCGCGGGTGACTGAGTGAGCGTCAAGAAAGGTGGTGGCCACGGCGGGCGGAACGAGGCGTGGTCTGGGCGGCTACCGGCGGCGACAGCAGAACTCTGCATGAGTGGGACGGGGAAAGGCGCGGGAGACGACGTCGAACCCGGCTCGCTGCAGCATGCCCTCGACGATCCAGGTGTAGGTGGAGAACTCCTCCCGGACATGGGCTTCGAAGTCGGCCCTGGTGAAACCCTCGTTGGCCGGGCGGCCCGCTGTATCGATCCACTGCTGCAGATGTGCCTCTGCGCTGGAGGGCTCGAAACTGAAGATCACGTCCCACAGGTAGAAGGACCCGCCGGGACGGAGCATCCCTGCTGCGTTGAGCAGTGCCTGCTGCTTCCAGAAGTCCGGGAGCTGGTGCAGGGCCGACTTCGTGGTGACCACGTCGGCGAGAGGGCCCTGGTGGGCGTAGTCGACCTGGATTCTCGCCAGCCGGACATCGGCGGCTGCGGCCTGAATCACCCGGTGGTCGAACACATCACGAGTCATCGGGACAACATAAGGCGACGGTCCGACACCGGGATGGCGCCGGGACAGTGCCCCGGTCGCATCTGCTGCTGACGACCAACACCGTGGGTACAACTTGAGATCGACCAGCAGCAAAGCTGATGGCCACGGCAGCGACCCTGACCATCGCGGCCCTGAGGCCTGAGCCGGGCAAAAGAACATTACTGACTGGGAACAACCGGCTCCTCTTGTCCGTACCATCTCTCACCAAGGCATCTTGCGGCGCATGCGGCGTCCCCACATGCCAGGAAAGGTTCAACACCATGCCCGAGACAACGGCTCCCGCCACTGAACTCGCATCGCAGTACATCGCCCAGGTGACAGGCGACCTTGAGGCAAACCTCAAGGAGCAGGAACGCATCGGTGCGGAAATCGCCTCCCTTCAGGAGCAGCTTGCCGCTCTGCAACATGACCACGGCGTGCTGGTGAGCATGCAGCAGGCACTCGGCATCACACAGGCGCCGACCGGGTCTGCAGCCGAGCCCAAGAGTGCGTCGGTGCCCTCCCCACGACGGAACAAGGTCGGCACTGCGGCCGGCGGGAAGCAGAAGGCGCACAAGTCACCTGCCGCGCCGGCGAAGAAAACAGCCCGGAAGCCGAAGGCCAAGACGGCGGACACCACAAAGACCGCCGAGCCCACCCTGGTCGAGCTCATTCGGCGCCACCTCGCCGAGCAGACGGAACCGCGTTCCGCTGCGGAAATCTCCACAGCGCTCGGCCAGGCTCACCCCGATCGCGACATCGCGACGAAGGTCGTGCGCGTCACCCTCGAGGGGCTGGTGGCCAAGAGCAAGGCCGAGCGCACCAAGCAGGGAAGGTCCGTCTTCTACAGCGCGCCTGGGCCGAAGCCGACGGCTGCGCCCGAAGCTGAGGCACAGCCCGAACCCACCGAGAGCTGACGGCAGGAGGCACAAGGTATTGCCCTTCCCGACCCGCCGTGCTTAAGGTCACCCCGTTTGTCGAATCGATTCGATTGGTTCGACCGAGCCCAACGGGGCCCAAGACGGGCCCGGGTGGAGGTGGGGATGACCACGATCAAGGACGTCGCCGAGCGCGCAGGCGTCGCGCCGAGCACCGTGTCGTACGTTCTGAGCGGGTCGCGCAAGATCTCCGAGGACACCCGGCGCGCGGTGCAGGCCGCGATCGACGAGCTCGGATACCATCCGCGCGCGAGTGCCCGTACGCTGCGCAGCGCGCGGACCCGGGTGCTCGCGCTGGCCGCGCCGCGCGTGCCCGGGGCGTACCGGGCGATCGACGGGCGATTCGCGATCGACGTCACCGACGCCGCCCGTGTGCACGGGTACGACGTGCTGCTGATGACGGACGGCGACGGCGTCGGTGGGCTGCGCCGGGTGGCCCGCAGCAGGCTCGCGGACGCCGCGGTGCTGATGGCGGTCGAGGACCGCGACCCCCGTGTCGAGGTCCTGCGCGAACTGGGCTTCCCCGGGGCGCTGCTCGGTCATGACGATCACGCGGCGCTGCCCTGGACCGACCTCGACTGGGAGGCCGCCGTCGCCCTCGCCGTGCGCGAGACCGCCGCGGCCGGCCACCGGCGGATCCTCTTCCTCTCGTCGGCCGAGCACGAGGTCGCCGCACGCCGCGGCTATGCCCTGCACGGCCTCGACGGCGCCCGGCGAGCGACCGTCGAGACCGGGGCCGACGTCCGCGTGATCCCCTCCCACCGCGACCCGGACGTCCTCACGGGGCGGCTGAGTGAGGCGCTGACCGCGCGGCCCGTCCCGACCGCGCTGGTCGTCCAGCACCTGATTCTCCTCCCCCGCCTGCTGGATGCGGTGGCGGCGGCCGGGTTGCGGGTCCCCCACGATCTGACCGTCGTGCTCGTCGGCAGCCTCCCGGACGAGATGGGCATCCGGCATCTGCCGCGGATCGATCTGCCCGTCGCGGAGATGTCCACGGCCGTGGCCCGGCTCGCCATCGACGCGATCGGCTCCGGCCGCGACGACCGGTCATCGACTTCGCGGGAGCCCTTCGCGGCACCTGTCTCGAGCATGCCCTCCGGCGCTCCGCACCACCTGATCCAGCCGCGGATGGCCGGGCCCGTCATCGCCCCGCCGTCGCCCGGCTGAGCACTCGGACCGCCCGTACGGCACGGCCGGCGACGCCCCATCGCCGGACACCGCATGTCCAGAGCCGCACATGTTACGGAGGACCAGCCTTGCCGTTCTCAGCAGGACGCATCGGAACAAGACGCGGACGCGTTCCCGCGCTGGCCGTCACCCTTGCCTGTGTCATCGTCGCGCCGGGGCTGACCGGCTGTGCTGCGCAGCCCGACCCCGGCACCGTCACCGTGCTCAACTCGGCGACCGACACCGCCGAACACACCGCCAACCAGCGGTTCTTCGACCGCTGCGGCAAGCCGCTCGGCCTGAAGGTCGAGCAGGTCAGTGTGCCCGCCGACCAGATCGCCTCCAAGGCGCTGCGGATGGCGTCGTCCGACTCGCTCACCGACATCCTGGAGCTCGACGGCTCGGAGCTGCCCCAGTTCGCGCAGACCGAGGGCCTGCGGCCGCTCGACGAGGTCGGGGTCGACACCTCCGGCCTCTCCGCGAGCGCGAAGTCCCTGGGCTCATACGACGGCACTCAGTACGGCATCGCCCGTTCCGTCAACTCCCTCGCGCTGATCTACAACACCAAGCTCCTCGAGGACGCGGGTATCGCCGTGCCCACCACCTGGAAGGAGCTGCGGGCCGCCGCGAAGAAGCTGACCGCGGGCGACACGTACGGCATGGCCTTCAGCGCGAGCCCGAACGCGGACGGCGTCTACCAGTTCCTTCCCTTCTTCTGGTCCGCGGGCGGTGACGAGGCCGAGATCGACAACGGCAAGGGCGAGGCCGCCCTCCAGCTCTGGAAGGACCTGGTCGCGGACGGCTCCGCCTCCAGGTCCGTCGTCAACTGGAACCAGCAGGACGTCAACGACCAGTTCGTCGCCGGCCGCGCCGCCATGATGATCAACGGGCCGTGGCAGGTGCCGGTCCTCAGTGCCCAGAAGAAGGTGGACTGGGCGGTCGCGAGCATTCCGGTGCCCGAGGCGGGCAAGCCGGCGGTGCCGCCCATCGGCGGCACCGTCATGGCCGTACCGAAGAACGACGAGGACCCGGCCCGCGAGAAGAACGCCGGCAAGGTCCTGAACTGCCTCAACTCCGAGAAGAACCAGCTGCAATGGGGCGTGTCGGTCAACAACGTGCCCACCCGCGCCACGGCCGCGCAGGCGTACGCGAAGCAGAACCCGAAGCTCGCCGCCTTCGCCGAGCTCGTCACCACCGCCCGCTCCCGTACGGCGAAGGTCGGCACCGGCTGGCCGGTCGTCGGCGACGCGCTCGCGGGCGCCTTCCAGTCCGTGCTGACGGGCCGGACCAGTCCGGAACAGGCCCTGCGCCGGGCCCAGCAGCAGGCTTCGGCGGGGAAGTGAGGAACCGGCCATGACCACCATCACCTCCCCGGCGCCCGCCGCCGGCGCCGCCCCTGTGAAGTCCGCAACCGGCCGCGCTCCGCTGCGCCGCGGGCTGCTGCGCTGGCTCTTCGTCGCTCCCGCGCTCGCCTACATGGCGCTCTTCTTCGGCTACCCGCTCGTCCGCAACATCGTGATGAGCTTCCAGCACTACACGCCGAAGACGTACTTCACCGGCGAGGCACCGTTCAACGGCCTCGACAACTGGCGGGCCGTCTTCGCCGACGAGCTGTTCACCGACGCCCTGTGGCACACGGCCCTGTTCACCGTCGGCTCGCTGCTCGGCCAGTTCACCCTCGGCCTGGCCCTCGCCGTCTTCTTCTCCCGACGCTTCCGGCTCTCCGGCTTCGTGCGCGCCGTCCTGCTGCTGCCGTGGCTCGTGCCCATGGTCGTCTCCGCCGTCGTCTGGCGGCGCATCCTCGACCAGGACCACGGCATGCTGAACACCGCCCTCCACGCGGTCGGCCTGGCCCCGCAGGACGGCGTGCCGTGGCTGAGCAGCCCCGGCGTGGCCCTGCTGTCGGCGGTCCTGGTCAACATCTGGATCGGCATCCCGTTCAACATGGTCATCCTTTACGGCGGTCTCCAGGAGATCCCGCGCGACCTGTACGAGGCCGCGTCGCTCGACGGCTCCGGCCCATGGCGGACGTTCCGCAGCATCACGCTGCCGATGCTGCGCCCGGTGATCACCGTCGTGCTCGTGCTGGGCTTCATGTCGACGGTGAAGATCCTCGACCTGATCCTGGCGCTGACCTCGGGCGGCCCCGCGGACTCCACACAGACCCTGGGCACGGTCACGTACCAGCTCTCCTTCCTTCAGCTCGACTTCGGCCAGGGCGCCGTGGTGGGCAACGTCCTGATCCTCATCAGCGCGGTCTTCGCCGTGCTGTACCTGCGGGCCAACCGCGCCGACTTCGGCAAGGGGAAGTGACCGGTGATGAACCGACCGATGAAACGACCTGCGAGCCTGCTGCGCGTTCGTTCGGTGTGGAACACCGCCGCCGCGCTGCTGATCCTCGCCGTGCTGCTCTTCCCCGTGTACTGGATGCTCAACACCGCCCTCCAGCCCGAGTCGAGCATCGCCGCCACCGAGTGGTTCCCCGTATCACCGTCCCTCAAGAACTTCGACACGGCGATCAGCACCCAGGGCGGCTCGCTGCTCACCAGCTTCGTCGTCGCGCTCGGCGCCGTCGTCGTCTGTCTCGCGCTCGCCGCGCCCGCCGCGTACGGTCTCGCCCAGTTCGGACTCCGCGGCGGGCAGGGCATCGTCTTCGCGACGCTCATCACGCAGATGGTTCCGGGCATCGTCATCGCCAACGCCCTCTACAGCGCCTACGCCCAGCTCGACCTCGTCAACTCCTACCTGGGGCTGATCCTGGCGGACGCCTCGCTCGGTCTGCCGTTCGCGGTCGTGCTGCTGCGGGCGTTCATGGTGTCGATTCCCAGCGAGGTCGTCGAGGCCGCGATGGTGGACGGTGCGAACCGCTTCACCGCGTTCGTGCGGATCGTGCTGCCCATGAGCCGCAACGCCCTGATCACGGCGGGACTCTTCACCTTCCTCTTCGCCTGGTCGGACTTCATGTTCGCGCTCACCCTCAACACCACGGACGACGTCAAGCCCATCACGCTCGGCATCTACCAGTTCGTCGGCGCACATGTCAGCGACTGGGGCGCGGTCATGGCGACCGCGGTGCTCTCCGCCGTACCGGCCGCGATCCTGCTCGTCGTCGCCCAGAAGTACATCGCTGCCGGGATCACCGGTGGGTCGGCCAAGTAGGCAGGTGCCTTCAGTGAGTGTCTCCGAGTCCGTCGAGTTCCCCGAGTTCCCCGCCGGCTTCTTCTTCGGTGCTGCCACGGCCAGTTACCAGATCGAGGGCGCGTACGACCAGGACGGCCGGGGACCGTCCATCTGGGACACCTTCTGCCGTGAGCCCGGGCGCGTCGCGGACGGCGCCACCGGTGACGTCGCCTGCGACCACTACCACCGCTACCGCGAGGACATCGCGCTGCTGCGCGAGCTGGGCGTGGACAGCTACCGCTTCTCCATCGCCTGGCCGCGTATCCAGCCGGCCGGCTCCGGCCCCGCCAACTCGGCGGGGCTCGACTTCTACGACCGGCTCGTCGACGAGTTGCTGGCCTCCGGCATCTCCCCCGCCGCCACCCTCTACCACTGGGACCTGCCCCAGGCCCTGGAGGACCGGGGCGGCTGGCGGGTACGCGAGACGGCGGAGCGGTTCGCCGAGTACGCCGGGGTGGTCGCCGCCCGGCTCGGTGACCGGGTGGACCGCTGGATCACGCTCAACGAGCCCTTCTGCAGCGCCTTCGTCGGCTACGCGGCGGGCGCCCACGCCCCGGGCGCCCGCGAGGGACGCGGAGCGCTGGCCGCAGCACACCATCTGCTCGTCGGCCACGGGCTGGCCGTGCGCGCGCTGCGCGCGGCGGGGACACGGGAGGTCGGGATCACGCTCAACCCCGACCGGCTGCTGCCGGCCACGGACTCCCCCGCCGACATGGCCGCCGTACGCCGCGTCGGGACGCTCCACAACGACGTGTGGTTCGAGCCGCTGTTCGCCGGGCGCTACCCGGAGCACGAAGCCGAGACCTGGGGTGAGTTGCTGCCCTCCGGCGACGGCTCGTACCGCCTCGACGGCGACCTCGGTCTCATCGGAGTACCGCTCGACTTCGTCGGCATCAACTACTACCGGCCGATCACCGTCTCCGACGCCCCGTACCGCGACGCGGACCCGGCCACCCGCACCGCGGTCGACGTCCGGGCCGAGGAGACCTGGCGCGACGATGTCCGCCACACCACCATGGGCTGGCCCGTCGTCCCGCACACCTTCACGGACCTGCTGGTGGATTTGGCCGAGCGCTATCCCGCGCTGCCGCCGCTCCTGATCACCGAGAACGGCTCGGCGGAGGCGGACACCCGCGACGCCGACGGCCGGGTCCGCGACGTGGAGCGGGTCGACTACCTCCGCAGCCATCTGGAGGCGCTCGCCACCGCCCTGCGCGCGGGCGTCGATGTGCGCGGCTATTACGTGTGGTCGCTGCTGGACAACTTCGAGTGGGCCCGCGGCTACGGCCAGCGCTTCGGCATCGTCCGGGTCGACTACGACACGCAAGTACGCACACCCAAGGACAGCTACCGCTGGTACCAGCGGCTGATCGCCGCCCACCGCGCCCGTACCACCCCTGGTGAGGACCCTCGATGAAGTTCACCGACGGCTACTGGATGATGCGCGAAGGCGTCCGGGCGTCGTACGCCGCGGAGGTCGCCGACGTCCGCGTCGACGAGGACCGGTTCACGCTCTACGCGCCCGTGCGCCACGTCACGCGCCGCGGCCAGACCCTCAACAGCCCGCTGCTGACCGTCGAGTGCTGGTCCCCTGCCGAGGGCGTGATCGGCATCCGTTCGACCCACCACGCGGGCGCTGCCGAGCGCGGCCCGGAGTTCGCCCTGCACACCGAACCCGGCCACACGGCAAGGGTCACCCGGGAGGGCTCGCTGCTGGAACTCACGGCCGGGGAGCTGTCCCTGCGCGTGGACACCGCGGCCCCGTGGCGGCTGGACTTCACCGCGAACGGGCGCGTCCTCACCTCGGCGAAGGCACGCGGCACCGGCTTCGCGGTCCTGGGCGACGGCAGCCACTACTCGCTGGCGCAACTGACGCTCAATGTCGGCGAGTTGGTGTACGGGCTCGGTGAACGGTTCACGCCGTTCGTGAAGAACGGCCAGAGCGTGGACATCTGGCAGGCCGACGGCGGCACCGCGAGCGAGCAGGCGTACAAGAACGTCCCCTTCCACCTCACCGACCGCGGCTACGGCGTCTTCGTCAACCATCCCGGCAAGGTGAGCTACGAGGTCGACTCGGAGGCCGTCGGGCAGGTGCAGTTCAGCGTCGAGGACCAGTCGCTGGAGTACTTCGTGCTGTACGGTCCGACGCCCAAGGACGTCCTGGACCGCTACACGGCGCTGACCGGCCGCCCGGCGCTGCCGCCTGCCTGGTCGTTCGGGCTGTGGCTGTCGACGTCGTTCACGACCTCGTACGACGAGGAGACGGTGAACCGGTTCGTGCGCGGGATGGCCGAGCGCGACATCCCGCTGGGCGTCTTCCACTTCGACTGCTTCTGGATGCGCGAGTACCAGTGGTGCGACTTCACCTGGGATCCGGAGGTCTTCCCGGACCCGGAGGGCATGCTGCGCCGGCTGAAGGAGGAGCACGGCCTGCGCGTGTCGGTGTGGATCAACCCGTACATCGCACAGAAGTCCGCGCTGTTCGCGGAGGCCAAGCGGCACGGCTATCTGGTCCGCAAGGCCGACGGCGACGTGTGGCAGTGGGACCTGTGGCAGGCCGGTATGGCCCTGGTCGACTTCACCGATCCGGACGCGCGGGAGTGGTACGCGAGCAAGCTGCGCACGCTCACCGCGCAGGGCGTCGACTGCTTCAAGACCGACTTCGGCGAGCGGATCCCGACCGATGTGGTCTGGCACGACGGCTCCGGCCCTGAGCGCATGCACAACTACTACACACAGCTCTACAACGAGACGGTCTTCGAGGTGCTGAGCGAGGCCCGGGGCGCCGGTGAGGCCGTGCTCTTCGCCCGGTCGGCGACGGCGGGCGGACAGCAGTTCCCGGTGCACTGGGGCGGCGACTGCGAGTCGCACTTCGGCGCGATGGCCGAGTCGCTGCGCGGCGGGTTGTCGCTCGGCCTGTCCGGGTTCGGCTTCTGGAGCCATGACATCGGCGGCTTCGAGGGGACGCCGACGCCCGAGGTGTTCAAACGGTGGGTGCAGTTCGGGCTGTTGTCGTCGCACAGCCGGCTGCACGGCAGCAAGTCGTACCGGGTGCCGTGGGACTACGACGAGGAGGCGGTCGCGGTCACCCGCGACTTCACGCGCCTCAAGCACCGGCTCATGCCCTATCTGTTCCGTGCGGCACAGCAGGCCGCCGAGCGCGGCACGCCGATGATGCGGGCGATGGTCCTGGAGTTCCCCGACGACCCGGCCTGCCACACCCTCGACCGGCAGTACATGCTCGGCGAGGACCTGCTCGTCGCCCCCGTGTTCTCGGCCGACGGCTTCGTCGACTACTACGTCCCCGACGGCACCTGGACGCATCTGCTGTCGGGCGAACAGGTCCAGGGGTCGGGCTGGCGGCGCGAGCGGTACGGCTACGACAGCCTGCCCCTGCTCGCCCGGCCCGGCTCGGTCATCCCCTACGGCTCGAGCGACGACGCGGCGGAGTACGACTGGGCGCACGGGGTGACACTGCGGGTCCACGCGCCCGTCGACGGTGCGACGGTCGTGACACGGATCCCGGCCCCGGGCGTCCGGGACGGCTCGGCGGCCGTCTTCCGGACGACTCGCCACGGCGACACGGTCACGGTTGACGCGGAGGGGGCACCCGGACCGTGGCAGGTGCTGCTGGTCGGAGCGCAGGCGGAACCAGGCGACGCCGGATCGTCGGCGTCGGCCGAGCGGACGGCGCTCGGCACTCTTCTCGCCGTATCCGCGGGCACGGCCCACCTCACGGCACGACTCGCCGGCGGCTGACGCCGCTCTCAGCGGGCGCCTGGTCGTCGACGGCGATGGCCGGCCGCTTCACCGTGTCGTCGGATCCGTTGCCTCCGCGGGGAAGTCCTCGACACCGATGACCCGCAGCAGCTCCAGCCGCTCGCGGGTCTCGGCGTCCGCCGGGGTGAGCACCAGCAGCTGCTGGCCCTGGTCGGGAGTGACCAGGGTCTCGCAGTCCAGCACCAGGCGGCCGACCCGCGGATGCAGCAGAGTCTTGCGGTCGGCACGCCGGACCGCCACCTCGTGCTCGGCCCAGATCCGGCGGAAGTCGGCGCTCGCGGCCTGCAACCGGTCGACGAGTCCGGCGACCATGGAGTCTCCGGTCCGGCGGCCGGCGGCCGCGCGCAGGTCGGCCACGAGCCGGCGGGCGTGGCGTTCCCGTTCCTCGGGCGGGGTGACGGCGCGGGCCGGGGGGTCGGTGAACCAGCGGTACACGGCATAGCGGCGGTCGCCGGAGAAGCCCGTGTGGTTGCCCGTGAGCAGGAGGGCGGCCTGGTTCTGGGCGAGGACCTCGCCCAGGTCGGACAGGACCAGGGCCGGGGTGTCGCCGAGCAGGTCGAGCATGCGGATCAGGCCGGCGCGGGCCAGGCGGGCCACTCCGTCGGCGGGTGGGGGCTGGTGGCCGGCCAGGTGGAACAGGTGGTCGCGCTCGTCGTCGGAGAGGCGCAGCGCCCGGGCCAGCGCGCCGAGCAGCTGGACCGAGGGCTGGCTGCTGCGGCCCTGCTCGAGGCGTACGACGTAGTCCACTGACATGCCCGCGAGCGTGGCCACCTCTTCCCGGCGCAGGCCGCAGGTGCGGCGGCGGGGGCCCTCGGCGATGCCGACCTCGGCCGGACGCATCGCCTCGCGGCGGCGGCGCAGGAAGTCGGCGAGCTGGTCACGTTGCATGGTCCCCATGGCCCTCATGGTCCTCGCAGCGGCCGGGCCGATCCAGGGAGCGCCTCTCCCAGGATGAACGCTCCGCTCCCGTGCGTCGTGGGGCCGGCGCAGGGTGGGTGGCAGATCGACGATGAAGGAGAACGCGATGCAGACACGAACCCTGGGCACCACCGGCCCGGCCGTTTCCGCGCTGGGACTGGGCGCGATGGGCATGTCGGGCGCCTACGGCGAGGCCGACCGCGCGGAGAGTATAGCCACCGTCCACGCTGCGCTGGAGGCCGGGGTCACGCTGATCGACACCGGTGATTTCTACGCCATGGGCCACAACGAGCTGTTGATCGCCGAGTCGCTGCGTGGCCGGGACCGGGACAGTTACCAGTTGAGCGTCAAGTTCGGCATG
Source organism: Streptomyces sp. HP-A2021 (assembly GCF_022807935.1). Lineage (NCBI taxonomy): Bacteria > Bacillati > Actinomycetota > Actinomycetes > Kitasatosporales > Streptomycetaceae > Streptomyces > Streptomyces sp. HP-A2021. The sequence goes on along the minus strand of NZ_CP094344.1, from coordinate 9,326,125 downwards.
CTGCGAGGGCCGGGCCCGGAGTTCGGCGGGATGGACGGCCGTCCCGAGGCGGTGAAGAGCTTCCTGGCCTACTCGCTCACTCGCCTGGGCACCGACCACATCGACATCTACCGCCCTGCCCGGCTGGACCCGGCCGTACCGATCGAGGAGACGGTGGGCGCGATCAAGGAGATGATCGACGCCGGGTACGTCCGGCACCTCGGCCTCTCGGAGGTCGACGCGGCGACGATCCGCCGGGCGCATGCCGTGCACCCCGTATCCGACCTGCAGATCGAGTACTCGCTGATCTCCCGCGCCGTGGAGGCGGACATTCTGCCTACGCTGAGGGAGCTCGGCATCGGCCTGACCGCGTACGGAGTGCTCAGCCGCGGCCTCATTTCCGGGCACTGGTCCGTCGGCCACACGGCCGGCCCCGGCGACAGCCGCGGCTTCAGCCCGCGCTTCTCGCGCGGGAACGTGGAACACAACCTCGCCCTCGTGGAAGCGTTGCGCCGGGTCGCCGACGCGAAGGGGTGCACGGTCGCTCAACTGGCCATCGCCTGGGTGGCCGCACAGGGCGACGACGTAGTGCCGCTGGTCGGCGCTCGCACCCGCGAGCGGCTGGCCGAGGCGCTGCCCGCGATGGAGCTGCTCCTCACCGCGGACGACCTCGCCGGGATCGAGAAGGCGGTGCCGCCGGGCGCGGCGCGCGGCGACCGTTACCCGTCCGCGTTCATGTCCAGCCTCGGCGTCGGCAACTGAGTCCCCGCCACGCTCTTCGGCAGGCCCTGCACGTGCCCGGAACTGTGGCTTCCACCACGGCGGATGTGGTCTACTCCTGGTGAGATCACCGGATGCTCGGTTTCCTTCTCCGTCTCCTGCCGTTCTGGGTCCGCGAACCCCTGCTCATCGCGGTCGGGTCCGTTCTCGGCGTACGCATCATGTATCTCGCCGTCCACGACCACGATCGGGTCGCGGCCGGTCTCGGAGTGGTGTTCCTCGTGTTCACCGCAATACGCGTCTACGCGGTGATCCGGGCCCTGCGCGCACGCCGGAATCCGAGTGTGCAAGCCCAAGTGCAAACCGTGGCCCAGGCTCAGGCCGTGACTGAGCCGCGTCCCGGCCCGGACACTCCGGAGAAGGAGCCCAACGCATGGGGCCAGGCCATCGCGGCCGTAGCCGTGTTCGGAGCACTCGCGGCCGCGCTGTGGTTGGGCCCACGCGTGCTGCCGTCCGACGACAGCACCCCGCAGCCCGCCTCGTGTTCGGACGGGGAACACGGGGAACTGCCGAAGGCCTACAAAGAGAAGCCCCAGCCTGTGACCGGTGAAGAGCTGTGCAAGGCGCTCAACCGGCCGGACCTGGCCACGCTCCTCGGAACGCCTGCAGAGACCGCGACCACTGCTTCCGGCACCAGCAACACCGCTCCCCTGACGGACGGGAAGGTCGCCCAGCCGGAGGCCGAGGTCACGTTCGACACGTACACCGTGAATGTCTCGGCCACTTACAACGAGCTGTCGACCGACCAGTACGTGAAGCTGATGAAGTTCGGGGATGCGGAGGACACGAAGACGCTCACGGTTCTCGGACGGCCCGCGGTCTTCTCCTCGGATCACACCATGAAGATCGAGATCGACCTCGGAAGTGGCGGATCCGGCGGACCGGTCGAACAAGGCCCCCTGGCCAGGACGCTGTCCGTGGCCCTCGACCGTAGTGACCGGGGCGGCTACTACGAAATCACCGTGTGGAGCACGTCCGGAGCCCTCCCGAACGACAGCGTTCTCCTCGGCATCGCTGAGAAGGTTCTTCCGACCATCCCCGAAAGGCCTGTCCGATAGGTCGTACTCCGCCTCGGCGTGCACACGCCGGGCGGGTCACTCCGTGGCTGCGGCCGTACCCGCCCGGCGCGCCGCGGCGGCGGCCCGGATCCGGTCCAGCGGGATACCGGCCTGCTCGCACAGGGTGGCCAGGTCGAAGTAGATCGCCTCGCCCGCCATCAGCCCGTCCTGGAAGGGGACGACGTTGGCGAAGGGCACCTCGAAGGCGCCCCCTCCGGGCGGTACCCCGAGCCACTCCCCGCGGCTGGTGCCGCGCAGGGTCCCCCATACGGCGATGACGCCATCGCCGAAGGTGATGCCCTCGTCCTCGGGAGTGAGGTCCGGGAACGCGGTGAAGTACTGCTGCTGGTACGCGGCGCGCACCGCGTCCCTTCCCCGGCTGCGCAGCCCGAGCGCCTTCGTCTCGAGGAAGCAGTCCTCGACGAACGTTCTGAGAATGCCGTCGATGTCCCGTGCCGTCTCCGCCTCGCGGTGGGCTTCGAAGAGGCGCCGCATCTCGGTGGTGTCCATGCCCCTGCTCCCTCTTCGGGTCCTCCTTCGATCGTAGGAAGCGGCCGCCGGGCCGACCACCGGGAGCCTGGACCCTAGAGCAGAACAAGGGGGTCTCCGGCCTGCACCTGTCCTGGGGACACGACCGTGGCAAGCCCGTCCAACCGCATGTCGTGCGCTTTCGTGATGGCCCGCAATACCAGCGGGGAGTGGGGGAGGTCTTGCTGAGCCTCGTTGGTCATCACGCATCGCTCACTCGATCGCACGAACTCGATGCACACCGAGTCGCCGATCCGCGCCTTGCTCCCGAACCACTCGTCCTCCACGAACGGAGGGGTGCCTGGTGGTGTCCGTACCAGGAGGTTCGGCCGGAAGCGTCGTTCATCGACGGGAACCTCGGGCACCGCCGAACGCACCCAGTCAAGGGTGGCCGTGGTCAACACGCTGACAGGCAGCTGGTCGAAGTGAGAAATTGCCGCCTCGCGAGCCAACTCGACGTCCTCACGACCGAGGTAGCGACGAAGGTAGGCACTCGGATCCGGTACCACCGCGCCTCGCGTGTCCAGCAGTTCAGGCTCACCGACGTCGTCCACGTAGCGGGAACGCAGCTGCAGCAGGCCCGGCATCCTGCGGAAGCGACGAGTGTTCTTCCCCGAACCGAACTTGCCCTGCGCGTCGCGCACCGCGAAGAGACGATCGCCGACGAATCCCCTCGCCTCGACCTCCGCCCGGTGGAGCAACTCGCCCCCTGTCGACTTGATCGGATACCGCCAGATCCGTTCGATCACGCCTGCCTCGATCATCATCCGGATGAGGCTACAAGGGTGCAGCTGATGCCACGGGATACTTCAGGTCGCGATGCCGATCAACGAGAAGTCGAGGTCATGACCAATCACTGCTGCGAAGCGATGACCAGCCGCGTGAACGTGGACTGCGACCAGCACGATGACCCCTTCGCCTGCCCGGACGCGCTGGTTGACTTCAGCGCCAAGTTCCAGGAGTACGGGCTGATCATCCATGACGGCGGCACGTCGAGCGTCACGATCGACTTCTGCCCCTGGTGCGGACGGCGCTTCCCCGAGTCGCAGCGCGACCGATGGTTCGACGAGCTGGAGCGCCGCGGGATCGATCCTTGGGAGGACGAGGTGCCTGCCGAGTTCCAGGATGACCGCTGGCTCGCGTCTCTGCACCAGGAGTAAATCCGTCCGGGTTGCGAGGAACGCCTACTGCGGCTTGGTGGCGATCTGGATCAGGTTGCCACAGCTGTCGTCGAAGACGGCGGTGGTGACGGGGCCCATCTCCAGGGGTTCCTGGGTGAAGCGGACTCCGAGGCCGCGCAGGCGCTGGTACTCCGCCTTCACGTCGTCGACGGCGAACTGGGCGAGTGGGATGCCCTCCTCGACGAGTGCGTCGCGGAAGGTCTTGACGGCCGGGTGGCCGGCGGGCTCCAGGAGGAGTTCGGTGCCGTCGGGCTCGTCGGGTGAGACGACGGTCAGCCACCGGTCCTTCTCGCCCACCGGGACGTCGTGCTTCTTCACAAAGCCGAGGATCTCGGTGTAGAAGTGCTCGGCCTTGGCCTGGTCGTCGACGAAAACGCTGGTCAGATGGATCTTCATGGGGTGCTCTTCTCCGGTCCGGACGTATCGGCCACCAGCCACCGCTCGGTGATCTGCCGCAGCGGGGCTGTGTTCAGCTCGTGGAACTTGTAGCGGCCCTCCCGCCGGGTCTCGACGAGCCCGGCAGCCTCCAGCACGGCGAGGTGCTGGGAGACCGCTTGGCGCGAGATGCCGAGCTGGTGCTTCATGCTCAGTCGGGAGCAGATCTCGAACAGCGTCTGTCCGGACTTCTCCGTGAGCTCGTCGAGGATGGTACGGCGGGTGGGGTCGGCCAAAGCTTTGAAAAGGTCATCGGCCACGACCACACAATAGGCAAGTGTTCACTTGCATATCAAGTCGCACGGATTGACGCCCACCTCGGCGGCTCCCATGCGGCTGCTGGAACTGCTCCTTCCGGCCGACCCCGGCGCGGACGTCCTCGATGCGGTCGGGGAAGCCGCGCCCTGGCCGCCATCGTCCTGGTCAGCGCCCTGCGCGGCGCCCGCCGCGCGGGAGCCGGTCTGGCCGAGCAAGCCCACCGGGCCGACCAGGCATTGATCGACCACGGTCAAGGTCACGCCACCGGGCAGCTGCTGCGCGTCCATCTCCGTACCGGTCAGGCCCAGCTCGTCAATGCCGGCCATCCCTGGCCATTGCGCTTGCGCGACGGGACTGCGGAGGTGATCACCTGCGAGGTGGACCACCCCTTCGGACTGGACCGTCTGCTCATGGTCACCGACGGCATGCTCGAGCGCCATGGGGAGAAGGTCGACCTGCCCGCCCTGCTCGAAGACACCCGGGACCTGCGCCCGCGGGAGACCGCACCGGCACTGACATCCGCGGTCCGCGACGCCGCCGGCGGCCGGCTCGAGGACGATGCCACCGCCATGTGCCTGGACTGGCACGGGGTCCACGAGACCCAGGGGCATGTCAGCTCCGGCGCGGACACCCGGCAAGCCTCAGCCGCCCGCACGAAACAGCAGCCTTCCGCAGGCAGTGCGTGACGTCCCTGAGCACGTCGAGACTCAGTGGGTGGTGTCCATGCGCTGTGTGCCGATGACCGACAGCAGCCGTAGCGCCTCCTCGGACGGCGAGCCCGGGTCCGCGGTGTAGATCACGACCTGCTGGTCGCGGTCCGTGATGTCGAGGACGTCGCAGTTGACGGTGACCGGACCGACCACCGGGTGCTGGAAGGTCTTGCACAGGGTGGGCTCGGCGGACACGTCGTGGGACTCCCACAGGCGGGTGAACTCTTCGCTTCCGTCGAGGAGTTCGGCCACCAGCTCGGCCACCTCCGCATCGTCGGGGTAGCGGGCGGCGGCGGCGCGCAGCCGTTGCGTCGAGGTGCGGGCGAACGCGTCCGCGTCCGACACTCCGTACAGCCGCTGCCCGTGCGTGTGCGGCCCGAGAAAGGCACGGCGGACGAGATTGCGGTCGCGTCGCGGCAGCGCGGAGAAGTCCTCCATCAGGGCTGCCGCCAGATCGTTCCAGGCGAGTACCTCGAAGGTCGCGGACGTTACGGTTGCCGCCGCCTGCGGCAGTCGGTGCAGCAGGTCGAGGATGCTCTGCCGTACCTCACGCGAAGGCCCGGCCGACGGGAGCGGCGGGGCACCGGCGAGGTGGTGGAGATGGTCACGTTCGGCGTCCGACATGCGTAGTGCCCGTGCCAGTTGGGCCAGCACCTCGTACGACGGGTGCGGTGCCCGTGCCTGCTCCAGCCGCGTGTAGTACTCGGTCGAGATGAACGCCAGTTGCGCCACCTCCTCGCGGCGCAGCCCCGGGGTGCGGCGGCGTGGGCCGGCGGGCAGACCGACCTCGGCAGGGGTGATCCGCTCCCGTCGGCTGCGCAGGAAGTTCGCCAGTTCTCGTCGATCCACCTGCCCAGTGTGTACGGACGCCGGCCGGCCCAGCCAGGTACCGTCGGTGCCTGGCTCGGCTTCGCGGACGGGCGCAGGCTCAGTGCCATGGACAACACACCTGCCACCAGCCCATCCACCGCCCCTGCCACCCCTGCCGCCCTGGGCCTGCTGGCCGACAAGGTCGCCTTCATCACCGGTGCCGGACGCGGCATCGGAGCCGCGGCGGCCCGGCTCTTCGCCGACGAGGGCGCACGAGTGCTTCTGGCGGCCCGGACGGAGGCCCAGCTGAAGACGGTGACCGAGGAGATCCGGGCGGCCGGCGGCACCGCGGAGTACGTGGTGTGCGACCTGGCCGACGCGGCCGGCGTGCGCGCCGCCGTGGACCGCGCCGTGCGCCTGTACGGCCGGCTCGACATCGCCTTCAACAACGGCGCGACGATCCAGCAACCCGGCCCGATGGACCAGATGCCGGAGGCCGACTTCGACCGCATCTACGACGTGAACCTCAAGGGCGTCTGGCTGGCCATGGTCGCCGAGATCGCCGCCATCCGGACCACAGCCGGGACGGGCGCGATCGTCAACAACTCATCCGTCGGCAGCCTGATGGGCAACCCGGAGCTGCCCGCCTACGGCGCGATGAAACGAGCGGTCAACAGCCTCACCGAGTCGGCCGCCATCACCTACGGCCCCGAAGGCATCCGCGTCAACGCCATCGCCCCCGGCCAGACACCGACCGAGATGATCCGCACTTGGGAGCAGGCCTCCCCCGGGCTCCGGGAGCGACTCACGGCGCACACCCCACTGCGCCGCGCGGCCGACCCGCAGGAGATCGCGCAAGCCGCCGCCTGGCTCCTCAGCGACCGTTCCTCCTACGTGACCGGCACGGTCCTACGGGTCGACGGCGGCGCGCGGGCCTGAGCCGGGAATGCCCGTCCTTCCCATCTCCCTTTCGAGGAAGGCACGGAACGTGCGCGGGGGCCGGCCGGTGAGGCGCTGGACGGTGTCGGTGACGCGGTCCTCCGCCCCTGCGGCGATGGCGCGGTCCATGGCGGCCAGCATTGCGGCGAACTCCACCGGGACCTCCGCCGTGAGCCGATCGCGCATCTGCTCGTAGGACAGACGGCGGTGGACCACGGACCGATCGGTGACCTCGGTGATGATCGCGGCGATGTCGTCGTGGCTGAGTGCCTCGGGCCCGGTGATGACGAGATCGGTGTCGGGGGCCTGCTCGTCGGTCAGGGCGCGGACGGCGACGGCCGCGATGTCCTCGGCGTCGACGAAGCCGACCCGGCCGCCTTCGGTGGCGGTCCGGATGGTGCCGTCGTCGCGAATGCTGCGGGCGTGGGCGTGCGTGCCGGTGAAGTTCTGCATGAACCACGAGGGCCGCAGTACCGCCCACTGTTCGAACAGATCGGGCAGGGCCTGGTGCACCGTTCCCACCGCAGGGCCGCCCGCGGGGATGGCCGAGGAGCTCAGCAGCACCGCGCGGTACACGCCGGCGGTGCGGGCCTGATGGAGGAACGGCAGCATGATCGCCGCGGGGTCGGGGTCGCCCAAGGGTGGTATGAGGTAGACGCGGTCGACGCCGTCGAGGGCGGTGGCGTGGGTGGCGGGGTCGTACCAGTCGAAGCGGACCGGTCCGGCGCCGGCTACCGGGCCGGCCAGACGGCTGGCGGCTTTGACGCTGTGGCCGGCGGCCGTCAGTTGCGCGGCGACGCGGCTGCCGGTGGTGCCGGTGGCGCCGATGACCAAAGTGGTGCCGGCGGTGGTCATCGGCGGCTCCCGGCGAAGTCGGTACCGGCTTCGAGGACGGCGAGGGGGTTCCAGTAGTCGCGGTAGGACGTGATGTGCCCGTTTCGAACGGTCACGACCGCGATGTAGGTCATGTCGAAGGGGGCGCCGGTCTCCACCAGGCGGCCGACGCCGCGCATCTCGACCACGATGGTCTGCGGATCGGTGGTCTGGTGGATCCGCAGGGCGGGGAAGTCGTGCAGGTCGATGTGGTCGGGGTAGTGGCGCATGTAGGCGGCGACGGCCTCCTTGCCCTCCAGGCGCCGGGGCCAGCCCTCGGGGGCGAAGGGGAACTCCATCACGCCGTCCTCGGCCCACAGGCCGACCCAGCCGGCGATGTCCTTGTCCAGTAGCAGCCGCAGGCTGTGGCGGTAGAGATCCGCCGGAGAAGTCGGCTCGGGCATGGGTATCCTCCATCTCATAGAATCCGGACCTTGGGTCCGTTTTGAAGATACGGACCAGCGGTCCGCTTTTCAAGTGGAGGAGCAGCATGCCCGAGCGCAAGTCCCGCAAGGACGCCGTCCGCAACCGGGAGGCCGTGCTCGCGGCCGCCGACGCCCTCTTCGCCCGCTGCGGACGTCCCGAGGACGTCACCATGGCCGACGTCGCGGCAGCGGCCGGGGTCGGCAAGGGCACGCTCTTCCGAGCGTTCGGCGATCGCGCCGGGCTGCTCCGCGCGCTGTACGAGGCGCGGCTCGAGCCGATCCGGGAGGCCGCCGAAGCCGGCCCGCCGCCCCTGGGGCCCGGCACCCCACCGCAGCAGCGCGCGACCGCCCTGCTCGATGCGATCCTGTGCTTCAAGTTCGACAACCGGCGTCTGGCGCTGGCTCTGGAGGAAAGCGGGAGCGGCAGCCCGTACCAGGCGGAGCATTACGCGTGGTGGCACGGCTTGCTCCGAGCCGTACTGGACCAGGTCCCCGGCCTCACCGACAGCGACTTCACCGCCCACGCCCTGCTCGCCGCCACCCGAGCCGACCTCGTCGAGCACCTGGCCGGACACGAGCGCGTGCCGCGGGAAACAGCGCGTGCCCAGTTGGCGAACTTCACCACCAGGGTCCTGGCCTCCGGGCCGGCACGGGGATCGAGCGCTGAGGACGGACCGGCGACCACGGACCGCAACTGAGATCTCGGCCCGCCCCGAGACCGAGCGTTACTCCTGGTACTGCGTGAGGTCGATGCCGTACACCGCGAGGTCGTGGCCGTGGACCGGGTGCTGTGCGGTGCCTTCCGCCTGCATACCGAGTTTGCCGAGGACGTTCGCGGATGCCCTGTCGCCCGCCCGGCATACGGCGGCCACGCGGTCGAGGCCGCGGTCCTGGAGCGCGAACTCCAGGGTGGCGTGCGCCGCTTCGGAGGCGTACCCCTGCCCCCAGAACACCCGCCCGAGCCGCCAGCTGATCGTCACCTGGCCGGCGACCTCGGCCGGAGTGCCGGCCACGGACAGTCCGACGGCGCCCGCCAACTCACCGGATCCCAGGAGCTCGACCGCGAACATCCCGAAGCCTTCCTCGTCCCACTCCTCTTCCCACGCCTCGATGTCCTCGGCCGTCTGTTCCAACGAGCGCGGCCTGCCGTCGCCGACGCCCCGCATCACCACCGGATCCGCCTGGATCTCGGACAGGGGGACGAGGTCGTCGTCAAGCCATCGGCGCAGGAGGAGACGGGGGGTGCGGATCTCGGTCATCGTCCCATCCTGCCGACACGGCGGTGGGAGCGCGAACCGGGGTCGCGGCACCACCCCGCCTTCGCGGTCTCGACGCCGATAATCCTCGACGCGCCCGCCCAAGCGGATGAACCCGATGCACAGGGACATGTGGCGTCGCCCTGCGCGCTACCGTTCCCAGTCACTGTGACGGTTGTTGATGGCGCGTCGGGAGACGGTGCGGGAGGTGCCCGCCGAGCGGTGGGAGCAGGCCGAGCCGGCCGGTCTTCCCGCGCAGGTCGCGGCCCGGCTGCGCTACGGCTGCTTCCCGGACGACGACGTCTACGCCTACGAGCCGGAGTTCTTCGGCATCAACGCGCAGGAAGCGCCCTGGGTGGACCCGGAGCACCGGTTGCCGTCCGAGGTGGTCTGGGAGGCCATCGAGCACGCCGGTATTCCGGCCTGCGTGTGCAGCGGCCTCTGGAAGAGGTCAACGCCTACGCGATGTACACCGGTTTCGACAGCATCGGGCCGGGCCGCGTGGGGTTCATGCTCCAGAGCCTCGCGACCGGCGAGTCGGACCTCGCCGTGGCCGGGGCCGCCATGCTGTCTCGGGCCGGAGGGCGTCATCGCTCCGGCGCTGTGGGGGGTGTTCTCCCCCACCGGTCGCTGCCACACCTTCGACGCCGCCGCCGACGGCTGCGTACGCGGGGAGGGCTGCGGCGTCGTGGTGCTCAAGCGCCTTTCGGACGCGGTACGGGACGGGGACCGGGTACTGGCGGTGGTGCGCGGCACGGCGGTCGACCAGAACGGACGGGGCACGCGGCTGAGCGCGCCCTCGGAGCCCGCACAGATCGATCTCTACCGTCTGGCTCTGCAGCGCGCGGGCGTCGAGGCCGGTGACGTGGGCATGGTGGAGGCGCACGGCCCGGGCACATGAGTCGCGCGGGTGGCGCTGCGCGGGAACGTGGGGTCTGTGCGCCGCAGCGACTCAGAGGTCGGCGGCGTCCACCACGTCGCCCAGGTCGACGAACTTGAAGCCGGTCGCGGTGCGCGTGCCGCCCTCGTCGTCGGGGATCTCGGGGGTCTCGTGACCGTCCTGGACGACCAGCAGGCCGTTCGGGTAGCGGCTGCCGAGCGGGGCGTTCAGGACGGCGGCACCGTCGCACTCCTGTGCCCCGTCGAGGGTCGCCGAGGCCGCGCCGACGCGGAAGCCGCCTTCGTACTCGTTGTCCTCACTCACCTCGCGGTCGTACAGGGCGAAGGTGTCGTCGCCCTGGCTGGAGGCGAGCAGGTAGCCGTCCCCGTCGGACTCCTGGAAGAGGGTCAGGCCCTCGACATCGGCCGACAGCCGCTCACCGCCGTAGCCGGGGTCGGCGCCCGCCGCGCACTCCTCGGTCTCCTCGTCGTAGACGCCGGGGACGCCGAACTCGCGGACCTTGTCCACCAGGACCGGCTTGCCGGTGAGGTCGGCGCGGATCCGCCAGATGCCGATGTCCTCCTGGCCGGCGTAGAGCGTGCCGGTGGCGGGGTCCACCACCATGCCCTCGACCTGCGGGAGCTCGCCGGGCTCCGCGCAGGGGGACCAGGTGGTGCCGTTCGGGAGGCGGAAGGATGCGGGCAGGTCGAGTGTGCGGACCTGCTGATAGGTGACGGTTCCGCTCGCGGTCGGCTTCAGCTCGAGCAGCGCCAGGCGGGTCCGCTCCCGCCGGCTGACCAGGGCGTAGGAGCGTCCGGTGGACTTGTCCTGCCAGGTGGCGAGGCCGTATGCGGTGCGCTGGTCGTTGATCTCGGCCTGGTCGGTGGAGAAGACCGGGGCGGTCGCCGGGGCGGTGATGTCGGTCAGCGGGCCGCCCGGCTTCAACGGGTCGATGCGGTAGATCCGCAGCCGGTCGTTGCCGCGGTCGCTGACCACGGCGACATCGGCCCGGCCGGTGGAGGTGCGCAGGCCCGTGACCAGGTCGACGTTGTTGTACCGGCCCGGGGCGTCGTCCTCGGCGGGCGGACGGGGCGCGGGCAGCGACTGCACCAAGCGGGCGTCCAGGTCGTACACCCGCAGGCCGCCCTCCTTGGCGGTCGCGATGACGAGGCTGCGGCCGGGGTCGGCCGCATTGCGCCAGATCGCCGGATCGTCCGCGTCGGAGTTGCCGCCCGCCTCGTCGTCGTGCAGGGCGGGGGTCTCGCTGACGGGCGTGACCGTCGGCAGTCCCTCGTCGTCGGCCCCGGCCCGGGCGGGGGTCAGGAGGGCGAGCAGGGCGGTGCCCAGGACGAGGGCGGCGGTTCTGCGCGGAGTGCGGTGCGTTCTCACAGCCACTTCCTTGGTCGATGTCGGGGACATGCCGATCGTGTGGGGGAAACCTTGCGCGCAGGAGACTGTGATCTGTACACGTGATCGCAGGAAAGACGATTGCCCGCCAACTGCCGTTCAGCTCGCGCGTACCCTGACGGCATGCGCATGCGCCCCACTCTGAGCTGGACGCCTACCGATGACCTGCCGCCGGGCACCACGGATCCGGCGCCGGTCGCCGATGCGCTGAGCACCGGCGGTGTGCTGGTGCTCAGCGGCGCGGGCATCTCCACGGAGTCGGGCATTCCCGACTACCGGGGCGAGGGCGGGAGCCTCAGCCGGCACACACCGATGACCTACCAGGACTTCACCGCCGGCGCCCAGGCCCGGCGCCGGTACTGGGCGCGCAGCCATCTCGGCTGGCGCACCTTCGGCCGCGCCCTGCCCAACGCCGGGCACCGGGCCGTGGCCGCATTCGGGCGGCACGGCCTGCTCTCGGGGGTCATCACCCAGAACGTCGACGGCCTGCACCAGGTCGCCGGCAGCGAGGACGTGGTGGAACTCCACGGAAGCCTGGCCCGGGTCGTCTGCCTTGCCTGCGGTGCCTTCAGCCCGCGCCGCGAACTCGCCGAGCGGCTGGAGGAGGCCAATCCGGGCTTCGCGCCCGTGGCCGCCGGAATCAACCCGGACGGTGACGCCGACCTCACGGACGCGCAGGTCGCGGACTTCCGCGTGGTGCCCTGCGCGAGCTGCGGCGGCATCCTCAAACCGGACGTGGTGTTCTTCGGTGAGAACGTTCCGCCCCGACGGGTCGAGCACTGCCGCGAACTGGTCCGTGAGTCGGCCTCGCTGCTGGTCCTCGGCTCCTCGCTGACGGTGATGTCCGGGCTCCGCTTCGTGCGCCAGGCGGCTCAGGACGGGAAGCCGGTGCTGATCGTCAACCGGGAGCCGACCAGGGGCGACCGGCACGCCTTCACCCGGGTCTCGCTCTCGCTGGGAGCGGCGCTCACCACCGTGGCGGAGCGGCTGGGCATCACCGTCGGCTCACAGGCGGCGGTGCGAAGGTGACAGCAGCCGTCTGATCCCGCCCCGCGAAGCGCATGGCGATGAACGCCCCGAGGTACAGGGCGGCGACGACCAGGAGCAGTGCCTGATAGCCCGTCACCAGGGCGAGGTACTCGATCGCTCCCCCGGTCATCGCGCCGAGCAGGTTCGCGCCGAACGCGGAGGTCGGGTCCGGGGCGAGCGCGAGGCGGTCCGAGAAGATGAGGTTGGCGCAGAAGATCGGGGTGAAGGCCAGGGCGATGGCGGCGGCGAGCCGGGCGGCGAAGGGCAGGGACAGCACCGCGTCCACGGGGACGAGCCAGACCACCGCGAGGGAGCCGAAGAGCAGCAGTTGCAGCAGCCGTTGGTTGACCTTCCGCAGCCTGCGCCGGACCTCCACCGCCGCGAGGACGGCGACCAGGACGCCGAAGAAGACGAGGGCGTTGACCAGCCAGGTCGTGCCGAAGTAGAGGGCGAAGCCGATCACGTTCTTCGTTTCGAGCAGCAGGAAGGCCGCACCGAGCAGGAACATGTCGGTGTAGCGGAGCGTGCTGCGGATGCGGACCCCGGTCAGGCGCACCGACAGGAGCGTCACCAGCAGGATCGCGCCCAGGGCGCCCAGGTAGAGCGTGGGGATGCTCCGGTGCAGCAGGTACGGGAAGGGGTGGTCGTCGCTCGCGGCCGCCGGGACCTCACCGCTGGGCTGCCAGCTCTTCGCGCAGGACTGGTCGGCGGGTGTCATCCCGGCCACCAGCACGGCGGCGTTCCGCTTGAACGTCGTCATGCAGGGGGCGTGACCGTAGACGTCGTCGAGGCTCCCTGCGAAGCGGTCGACCAGCCAGCTCTCGCGGTAGTAGTTGTACATGGCGAACGCGCCGTTCGGCGCCAGGTGTTCGCGTGCGGCCTCGAAGGCCTGCCGGGTGAACAGGTAGCTCTCCAGGCGCAGGTTGCTCGCACCGGCGACCAGCGTGAGCGAATCCGGCAGGGCCAGGACGATCAGGTCGTACTTCGTCTTCGTCCGCTCCAGGAAGGCGCGCCCGTCGTCGATGTGCACGTGCACCCTCGGGTCGTCGTAGGGCCTGGCGGGGTGCAGGTCCGAGCCGATCTCCTGGAGCCGGGGATCGATCTCGACCGCGTCCACGCGCTGGGCTCCGTACGCGAGTGCGACCGCGACGTCGTTGCCGTTTCCGGCGCCGATGATCAGCACGCGCTTGTGCGGGTTGCGGGGTGTCTGGTCGTACGCCTGGCGGTAGGGCGAGTCCTTCCGCATCAGCACGTCCAGCGGGGCGGTGCTCTGGTGAGGTACGCCGTTGGCGGAGATGTACCAGGTGCGGGTGGTGGTCGGCGAGGGTTCGAGTTCGATCTTGTAGTAGGGCGACCAGGAGATGCCGCTCGTCGTCGTCTCCAGGAACAGGGCGGCGACCATCGCCGTGAGGGGAATGCCGTACAGCAGGGTGTTGCGCCGCCCTCCGAGGACGAGCAGGGCCGCGGCGGCGAGTACGCCCCACACGACCGACGGAGCGCGCAGCCAGGACAGCACGGCGAAGGACAGGGAGCCGGTGATGCTGCCGAGCAGGTCGTAGCGGTAGGCGTCGAGCGAGGGCAGCTGGCGGAAGAGATCCGCGGTGATCTTCCCGATCCCCGCCATGATCACCGCGGTCAGCAGGAAGATGGCCGGCAGCGTCACCCACTCGGGAAGGCCGGTGGTCTTCACGGCGGTGAAGTAGAGGACCTCGCTGCTGTTCTGGCGCACCTGCACCGGGTATTCGCGCACCAGAATGACCAGCAGCGCGAGCGGAACGGGTGTCCAGCGCTTGAGCCACTGTCCGCGCTGGGCGGGGATCAGGAAGCCGATGCCGATACCGAGGAACGATCCCAGCAGGATGAAGTTCGAGAAGTAGCTCAGGTGGACGACGTTGGCACCCGCCCATCTGATCAGCGCCAGCTCGACGAAGAGCATGGTGGTGCTGGCCAGTACGAGCCTCCAGCGCACCGATCGCACTGTTTGCCCTGACTCGGTCCGCTTCATGGTCATTTACGGTGCCATCCCTGGTGCGGTGAGTCGAGGTGCCGTGCCGCGCCGCTGTGTGTCACTCCGCGAGAGCCCACCGGGCCCGCCAGCAGGGCGACGGTCGCGGAGAACAGCCACGGCAGCCGTTGCGCGACCGGCACCAGCGCCGCGCGAAGCGGGGGCTTCCGCGTGGCGTTGAGGAGTGCGTGCGTCAGCCAGCGGTAGCGCCGGGTGAGCCGCCGCCACTCGCGCTCGTAGGCCGCCAGGTCACCGCTGGTGATGGCCCGCACCGCGGCGGGTGCCTGCGCGAGTGCCAGCGCGATGCCCTCGCCGGTGAGCGCGTCGACGTACCCGGCGGCGTCGCCCACGAGCAGCACCCGGCCGGCGGTGCGCGCGCTCGCGACCTGCCGGAGCGGGCCTGCCCCCCGTACCGGTCCGGCGAGGCCGGCCCCGGCCAGCCGCTCGCGCAACTCGGGGAAGGCGGCGAGATGGTCGTCGAACGGCCGGCGGGCGGTGGTGAGCACCGCCACGCCCACGAGGTCGTCGGCCACCGGGGTCACGTAGGCCTCCGCTTCGCGGGCCCAGTGCACCTCGACGTGGTCGCTCCAGGGAGCGAGCGCGTAGTGGCGCCGCAGCCCGTGCCGCGCAGGGGACCGACGCGGCCGGTTCAGCCCGAGGGCGCGGCGGATCGGCGAGTGCAGGCCGTCGGCCGCTACGAGATGGCCGGCGCGGATGCCGTCGACCACCACCCCGTCCTGGTCCTGCTCGACGTGACGCGCGGTGCGCTGGTCGACGCGTACGCCCGCTGCCAGCACCGCCTCGCGCAGCAGCGCGTGCAGCGTCGTACGACGCACTCCGCGCCCCGGGCCCACTCCGAAGTCGGCGTCGACGCGGCGGGGTCCGGCGACGTAGCGGATGCCTCGCAGGTCGTGCCCCGGCGGGTGCACGTCCAACGCGGCCAACGCGGCGACGGCGCCCGGCATCAGGCCCTCGCCGCACGCCTTGTCGACGACGCCGGCGCGCTGCTCCCAGACGGTGGCGTCGAGGCCTGCCCGGGCCGCGTGCAAGGCCGTGGCCAGGCCCGCGGGTCCCCCGCCGACGACGAGCAGATCCATGCGTGCCTCCTCAGGCCAGCCGTGTCAGGGCGGCGTCCTCGGCGCGGACGCGGGTGGCGAGCAGGAGCCCGTTGAGCGCGGTGAAGACGACCGTCGTGATCCAGGCCGAGTGGACGAGCGGAAGCGCGAGCCCTTCGGCGGCGACGGCGACGTAGTTCGGGTGCGGGATCCAGCGGTAGGGTCCGCCGGTCACTCGCGCGGCGCCGGGTACGACGATCACCCGGGTGTTCCACTGCCGGCCCAGCGTGGCGATGCACCACCAGCGCAGCCCCTGCGCGAGCGCGACGAGGGCGAGCATCGACCAGGCCAGGACCGGTACGACGTCCGGCCGGCGCAGCCACACCTCCGCGAGCGCGCCGACGAGCAGGCCGGTGTGCAGCACCACCATGAACGGATAGTGCCCCCGCCCGGACTCCACGCCGCCCCGCGCGAGGCTCCAGGCGGCGTTGCTCCGGGAGACGGCCAGCTCGGCGACCCGCTCCAGACCGACGGCCAGCACCAGGAGGGTGAACCAGGCCTCGCCGCTCACAGTCCACCACCCGGGGCGCGCAGGAGTACGAGTTCGGAGCAGAAACCCGGGCCCATGGCGAGCATGAGCCCGTAGGAGCCGGGCGGGGGCGGTCGGTCGGCGAGCGTGTCCGCCAGGACATGCAGCACCGAGGCGGAGGACAGATTGCCGATCCGGCGCAGCGACTCCCACGTGACGCTCAGCGCGTCCCGCTCGACGCCGAGGGCGTCCTGCAACGCCTCGAGGACCTTGGGGCCGCCGGGGTGCGCGACGTACCAGTCGAGGTCACGGCCCGTCAGCCCGTGATCGGCGAGGAAGCCGCGGACGTCGTCGCCGACGTGCCGGCGCACCAGGTCGGGGACGGCGGAGTCGAGGACGACTCTGAACCCGCCGGAGCCGACGTCCCAGCCCATCATGCGTTCCGAGTCGGGGTAGAGGCGGCTGCGCGAGGCGAGTACTTCGGGAGCGGCTGGGTCGTCGGTCTGTGCCAGAGGGTGCTCGCGCCCGACGGCGACCACGGCGGCGGCGCCGTCCCCGAACAGGCCGCTCGCCACGGCGTTGGCGACCGAGGTGTCGTCGCGCTGGAGCGTGAGGGAGCACAACTCGACGGACATCAGCACCGCGACGGCGTCGGGGCGCCCGCGCAGCAGGTCGTTGAGGCGGGCGATGCCGGCCGCGCCGGCGACGCAGCCGAGGCCGACGAGGGGCAGGCGCACCACGTCGGGGCGCAGTCCGATCTCCGCCGCGACGCGGGCCTCCAGGGAGGGCACGGCGAGGCCGGTCACCGTGCAGGAGACGATGTAGTCGACGTCGGCCGGTGTGAGGTCGACGCTCTTGAGCGCGTCGACGACCGCCCGGCCGCCGAGTTCGACGCCGGCCCGGATGAAGACGTCGTTCGACTGGCCGAAGTCCTCGATCCGGCCGTACTCCTCCAGCGGCAGCACGGTGTGCCGGGTCTCGACACACACGTTGCGGTGGAGCCGCTCTACGACGCCGCGATCGACCGTGTTCCCGACCAGCGTGGTGGTGAAGGACTCGGTGATCTCCTGCTGCCGGTGGCAGTGCTCGGGCAGGGTGCCGCGGACGCTGAGGACGCGCATGGTCATGCTGGCTCCTGGGACGGGACGGTGGGGCGCGGGGAGCACCCGGCCGAGGCCGAGCGCGAGCTCGACCGTGACGGTGAGCGCAGGGGCTGGGGCGGGACTGCCGGGGCGGTCGTGGCGCGGGGCGGGCCGGCGCCGGACGGAGCGGTGTCTGCCGGTGCCATCAGGCGACCGTCAGCAGCACGACGTCGAGCAGGGCGATGGTCACCGCGGCACGGAAGGGGGTGCGCCCGCGGCCGAACCAGGTGAGCCCCGCGAGGACGGTGACCAGTGCCAGGGCCGTCCATGCCCACGCCGGAGGGGGTCCGGCGGGACCGGTCACGGCGAGCACCGAGGCGACGGTGAGCAGCGCGGCGGCCAGGACGCGCGAGGGGCGTTCGCCGATCCGGTGCGGCAGGCCGCGGATCCCGGTGGCTCCGTCGTCGGCGAGGTCGGGCAGCACGTTGAGCAGATGAGCTCCGACGCCGAGCGCGGCGCCGGCCGCGGTCATCCACCAGGGCGCCCAGTGAGGGGGTGAGGCGGCGAGGGTGACGACCGAGGGCAGCATCCCGAAGCCGCAGGTGTACGGCACCCATGACCAGGGGGTCGCCTTGAGGCCGAAGTTGTAGGCGTGGCCCGCGCCGGTGGCGAGGACGGTGTTGACCAGTGCGCTGCGCCAGCCTGCTAGCGCGGACAGCACGAGGGAGGCGACAGCGGCCACGACGAGGGCGCGTGCCACCCAGCCGGCCGGGAGGGAACCCACGGCCAGCGGCTTGTCGGTGCGGCCCACGGCGCGGTCACGCGAGCGGTCGAGCAGGTCGTTGCCCCAGCCGATCGTGAGCTGGCCGGTGAACACCGCCGCGGTGACGGCGACGGCGGCCGGCGGGTGCAGGCCGCCGCGGAGCGCCAGCAGGCCCGTGCCGGCGGTGACGGCCAGAGCGGGCCCGCCGTGGGCGGCGGCGAGCAGCGCGAGCGCACGCGGTGGTCCGGGGCGCGCGGGGGCCGTGCCGGCAGTCACGGGCATCGCCCCACCGCGTCCGGCGCCCGATTGACCGCATCGCCGAGGGCGCGGGACACCGTACGAGGGTGCAGCACTGTCCTTTCGCTGCGCCCCTCCCCCGCTCTGTTTCCGGTCGCCCAGGACCACGGCCCGTCGTCACCGGTGATCACGTTGCGCATGCAGGATCGGTCCCACGTTGCCCGCCCGCTCACACGGGGTGGTCCGGCATCCGGTGGAACGGACATGCCGGGAAGGAGAGCCGGTGCGGAGTGACGCCGCCCCCGCGCGTGCCTCAGGTCAGCGTTTCGCCGACCCGGTGCAGGTAGCTGAAGTCGTGGTCCCGGCGGGCCCTGCTGAGCGGGCGGATCTCGCGGGTGGCCACGTTCAGCGCGTAGCCGCCCACCGCTCCGAGCACCCAGGTCAGGCCAGGCTGCACCACGCCTCCGGCTGCGGCCGCGAGGGCCAGGGTCACCATGACGGACCGGTCGACCCATGCCATCCGGCTGCTCCTGGCGGCGGCCCGGTAGTCGTCGACGGACTCCTCGATCTCCCGGCGCAACTGGGCCAGGACGTCAGCGGGGTGCTCGTAGTCGCGGCGCAGGTCCCCGAGCATGCGGTGCACAGCCCGCATCAGGCGGTGCCGCTCGTCGGCGTATCGCTCGCGGAAGGCGACGACGTCGGCGGTCGGGGTGCCCGGGACGGGCAGGGGCAGCAGCTTGCCGAGCTCCAGTTCCCAGGCGGGCAGCCGGTCCTCGCCGGCGGGACGCAGGGCCCACGCGTGCGCGTCCACGCGGTCGGTACAGGGGATGTACGAGACCCGACGGCCGGCGGCGATCTCGCGGGCCAGGGTGCCGATGACCAGTTGCTGGACTTCCTGCGGGACGACGAGGCTCCAGTAGTCCCCCTGGAACGGCCGGGCCAGGCGGAGTGAGAGGAGTTCCCGCTCCAGCCAGAGGCTCATCTTCGAACCGTAGAGGTACGCGTCCGGGAAGGACAGCTGGTGGCGGTTCGGGGGGACGGCCATCCTGCGCAGCTCCTGCAACAGAACGCGGGAAGCCTGGCCGCGGTCCCGGCGCCACTCAGGATCGTCCAGCTCCTCCATATCGCCCAGCTCGAAGGTGACGGGCGTGTACAGGCGCCGTTCCTGGAGCTCCTGCAGTTCCGCGGGCACGGCGACGTCGTATTCCCGGCGTTCCTGCGGCACGATGGACGCGATGCCGTCCCAGTAGAGCAGCGCCTGGTGCAGGATCTCCGTCGGCGGCTTCACGAGCGGGTAGTACAGCAGGACCGCCACAGAGCCTCCTCATACGCGGACTCACCGCCCGATGGCGGCGCACAGCATCCCGAACATAGCGTGGCTCTCCATGGCGGCGGTGTCGACGGGCTAACTGCGGCGAAGTGCGGCCTCGACGTCGGCGAGTTGGGCGGCGAGGAGCTCCTCGAACGCGGCGCGGCGGTCCGCGCCCAGGGGGCGGACGTCACGGGCGAAGTGGGCCAGGGCGGGGAAGCGTTCCGGGTCGGCGCCGAGTACCGCGACGCGGAACAGCTCCATGCCCTGTTCGTGCTCCTCGGGGGTGATGGTGCTGACCCCGGCCTCGGAGGCGATCAAGGCGGCGATGAGGACCGCGAGCCGGTGGTAGCGCGCCGGGATCTCCTCGTCGGGCAGCCCCGACGCGCGCAGGGCCTGCAGCACCTCTTCCATGACCAGCCGGGAACCGGCGCCGCCTGACGCGTAGCGTCCCCAGACCGCGGCGAGCTGGGGCTGCCGGCCGAAGGCCTCCCGCACGCGCAGGGCCAGGGCGGTGATGCGCTGCTTCCAGTCGCCCTCGGGACGGTAACCGTCCATGGCAGCCATCAGGATCCGGTCGGCGACCGCCCGCAGCAGTTCCGTCTTGCTGCGGAAGTGCCGGTAGAGGCTGGAGGAGTCGGTCCCGAGCACCGCGGCGAGCTTGCGCACGCTGAACGACTCGGCGTCGCTCGTGCGCAGCAGTTCCGCCGCCGCGTCCAGGATCTCCTCGGTCGACCAGCGCCTTCGGCCTGCCATCTCACCCTCTTTCGTCGAGACTCAGCCTAACTTATGCACTCACTGTTGCACGCACCGCGTGCATAATGGGGGCATGGGCGCCTGCGCCTGCCGAGCGACCCGGGAATGAGAGGACGCACGTCATGAGGAACCCACTGGACCCCGCGAAGCTGAACGCCGCCATGGAAAACGTCCACCGTGCCGGCATGCCGGGCCTGTTCGCCGAGGTGCGCGACGGCGACGAGGTCTGGCGCGGTGCCGCCGGGGTCGCCGATGTCGCCACCGGTCGCCCCGTCACCGCCGACATGCGGCACCGCGTCGGCAGCATCACCAAGACCTTCACCACCGCAGCGGTGCTGCAGCAGGCCGAGAGCGGTCGGATCGGTCTCGACGAGCCGATCGGCCGGTACCTTCCGAGGCTGGTTCCCGGAGAGCGCGGTGAGGCGATCACGATCCGGATGCTGATCAACCACACCAGCGGCCTCGCCGAGTACCTCCCTTACGCCTATCCCTCCCTCAAGGCGTTCCCCGCCCTCGCGGACACCGGGCCCGAGAGCATGGACGACAACCGGTTCACGCGGTTCCACTCCACCGAACTGATCGAGATGGGGGTCACCGCACCTGCAGTCGGGGCGCCGGGCGGCACTCCGGGGGTGTACTCCAACACCAACTACCTGCTCCTCGGCGAACTCCTGGAACACGTGACCGGCACGACGGCCGAGCGGTACATCACCCGGAACGTCATCGAGCGCGCCGGGCTCCGGGACACCGAGCTCCCCGCCGAACCGTACGTCGAGGGACCGCACTCGCGGATCTACGAGGCGTGGTTCGGCATGATCGACCCGCCGCGCGACTACAGCGTCTTCGACATGTCATGGGTGGGGCCGGCCGGCGCGCTGATATCGACTGTCGCGGACCTCAACCGCTTCTTCCGCATGCTGCTGGCCGGCGAGATCGTCAGCCCGTCGTCGCTGGAGCAGATGCAGCGCACCGTCCCGGTCGTCTCCCAAGAGGGAAAGACGATCGACTACGGGCTCGGCCTGCACCCGATGGAGGCTCCCGGCCAGGGCACCTTCTGGGGTCATGGCGGCACGGTGTGGGGTGCTGGAACGCTGGCCATGATCCGAGCCGACGGCAAGCGGCAGATGTCCGTCGCGGTGAACCTGCAGCGGTGGAACAGGCTCGACTCCTCCGGCAGGCCTCAGCCCCATCCCATCGACGACGCACTCGCGGCTCTCCACCGCGTGGCGATGTACGGCTGACCGCGAAAACGGGGCGAGGGGCAACGCGTCCGTGCGTTCCCCTCGCACAGGTCCGTTCAGCCGTCCTTGCGCCGGTCGAACCACACCGTCGCCACCGTCGGCAGCAGACCGGCCCAGAACAGTACCTGCGGGACCGTGCGGCCCGTCCACGGGATCTGGGTGATCAGCAGGGCGCAGGCCATGGCCCAGGCCGCCTGGGCCAGGACGACACGGGGCCAGGTGCGGCGACGGAGCAGCGAGCGCCGATTGCCCCGGACACCTGCGCGCAGCCGCCGGTACCTCAGCAGGGCGCCCAAGGTCCAGATCACGGCCATGGGGACGAGGTCCCAGAGCCGCCGGCCCAGCGGCAGCGGCAGTTCCCGCTGGGTCTGGCCCTCCGTCGCGAACAGGTCGATGCCCACGCCGGCGAGTGCGAGGCAGAGCAGGGCCAGCCAGCGGATGCCGCGCAGCAGACGGTAGGAGGCGTCGTCCAGGCCGCTGCGCATCGGCGCGGAGTCGGGGCGGCGGCCAGCGCGTCGGCGTACAGGGTGGCGGCCTGCGCCGCGTTGACGCCGGGAGCGGTCGCCGCCTTCTTCGTCCGCCGGGCCAGGGCCTGCTCGTGCTGCGGGTCGAGCCGCAGGATGGCCTCGTCGAGCTGATCGGCGACGGTCCGGTTGCCCGCCATGTCGGCGATCAGCCATGCCACCTCGTAGGCGAACACCGCCTCGGGGCCCAGCCGGATGGCCTCCTGGGCCAGTTCGCCGGCCTCCCGCAGGGCGGCGTCCTGGTCCTGACGCCGGACCTGGCCGCCGTTGGCCTGTCCGGAGCGGATCGCCCTGATGCGCCAGAGCCAGTTTGCGAGCAGCGCGTAGCCGTACCAGTGGTCGGGGGCGAGGCGGATCACCTCGCGCAGTACGCCCTCGGTCTCCAGGAAGCGGCCCGTGGCGCGCAGGGCGTGCGCGTGCATGACGAGCGCTCCGGTGTCCTCGGAGTCCAGCGCCAGCGCCCGCTCGGTCGCCTCCAGGGCCTTGGGCCCGTCCTTCTCGTCCCCGAGCACCTCACTTCTGGGGGTCCTCGGCGTAGCGGGTGGCGATCGCGGCGGCGCGGTTGCGCAGGGAGGTGCGCAACGACCGCGGGGTGAGGGCTTCCGCGTCCATGCCGAGCTGCCACAGCGCCCATTCGGCGTGTCGTGAGTCCTGGAAGGTCACCTCCAGCCGCAGCCACCCGTGTGCGTCGGGTTCCTCCGCGCGGACGGCCAGCGCGGTGTCCAGCAGGTCCTCCCGCCGCGCCGGGTCCACCCGTACGAGCACGGTGATGTGGTCGCTGTCGGAGAGAAACCGCGCGGAGCGTTCCCGCCAGATCCGGTCCAGATCGACTTGGTTCGGTCGCTGTGCCGTTTCGGGGAGTTCCTCGGCGGCCAGCACCCGCGACAGCCGGTAAGTGCGGTCCGCGCCGGATCTCGTGGCCAGCAGGTAGACCCGGTCGCGCACGGTGACCAGGCCGATCGGGTCCACCGTGCGCCACTGTGGTGTCCGGCCCGTGGCCGCGTAGTGGATACGCAGCTTGTGGCCGGCGAGCACCGCGCGCCGGACCTCGATCATGGTGGCGTCGGGTACCTCCTCGGTGGCCGGCCGACGTGCGAGCAGGTCGGTCTCCGGCTCGACGAGAAAACGCCGGGCCGCGTCGCTCGCGGTGGCCCGGTGGCCTTCGGGCAGCGCGTCGACCACCTTCCGCATGGCCGAAGCGAGCGCCGAGCCGAGGCCGAACACCAGCTCGCCGCGCCCCGATCCGGCGGTCAGCAAGGCAAGGGCCTCGTCGTGGTTCAGACCGGTGAGCTCGGTGCGGAAACCGGGCGACAAGGCGAAACCGCCGTGCCGGCCGCGCTCGGCGTAGACCGGGACGCCGGCGGCGGACAGCGCCTCGATGTCGCGCAGCACGGTGCGGGTGGACACCTCCAGCTCGCGGGCCAGCGTGTCCGCAGTCAGCCGACCGCGCTGACGCAGCAGCAGCACCAGCGAGACCAACCGGTCGGCACGCATGCGAAAACTCTATCGGAATACATGACTATGGGTGTCGTGATTCGCTGCGAGGCTCGTCGACACGACGGCGACGCCGGCGGCTGCCGAGCCGATGGCCGTACGTACTCCCGATGATTCGAACGGAGCTGACGTGGCAGTGGAACGAACAGCGGTCAACCCGGTGACCTGGTCGGTGGAGTTGGGATTCAACCAGGGTGAGGTCGTCTCCGGGCACACCCGGACCCTGTACATCTCGGGGCAGACCGCGATGAGCAACGAGGGCAAACCCCAGCACGACGGTGACATGGCGGCGCAGTTGGCGCTGAGCATCGACAACCTGGAGGCCGTGCTCGGCGAGGCCGGCATGTCCCTCGCGGACGTCGTCCGGCTCAACGTCTACACGACCGACGTCGATCTGCTGTTCCAGCACTACGGCGTGCTGGCGGGGCGGTTGGGCGCGGCCGGGGTGGCGCCGACCACCACGATGCTCGGTGTGACGCGGCTGGCGATCCCCGGCCAGCTGGTCGAGCTGGAGGGAACCGCCGTCGCGTGATGCGACCTCGCCGCCTCTGCGACAGCAGGGGCGGCTTGGGCAGGGTTGGTGGTCGGGGCGAGGAGCACACCTCGACCAGTCCGTAGATCGTTTGCGGAACACGTCTAGTCTGTCAGCCATGGCCGGTGGCGATTTTCGGCCTGCCAGGTGACGAAATCAGTCACGTGGGCCGAGGTGAACACCGAGAAACAGGGCCGGAACACAGACACGAGTCCCGATCCCACGGCTCGACGAGCCGCTGCCCTGCCGACATCCCTGTCAGGAGGACCGTTGCACCACGATGAACGGGCAGACCGGCCCGGTAGCCACGGCGAGCACCAGATGCAACACGAGTTGGGCACGGTCGGCCGCGCCGACCGGTTCTACGACGAGCAGGTTCTGGACCGGCTCAACGCGCGTATGAAGGAGTTCGTGGCCCGCCAGGAGATGTTCTTCCTCGCGACCGCGGACCGTCACGGCGAGTGCGACAGCACCTTCCGGGCCGGCCCACCGGGATTTCTCCGGGTACTCGACTACGCGACTCTGGCCTACCCGGAGTACCGCGGGAACGGCGTCATGGCCTCGCTCGGCAACATCCGGGAGAACCCGCACGTCGGCATGCTGATGATCGACTTTTCCCGGGACCGCATCGGCCT
Organism: Streptomyces sp. HP-A2021; assembly: GCF_022807935.1. Lineage (NCBI taxonomy): Bacteria > Bacillati > Actinomycetota > Actinomycetes > Kitasatosporales > Streptomycetaceae > Streptomyces > Streptomyces sp. HP-A2021. Next base: position 9,301,415 of record NZ_CP094344.1, on the reverse strand, counting down.
CCATGTCAACGGCCGCGCACAGCTGGTCACCGATGGCACCATGCGCCAGAGGATTCCGGACCTACCGGTCGATCCAGTACCCGGCCGTCGCCCGCACCTGTGGGTGGAGGTCGAGGTCGAAGAGGCGTACATCCACTGCTCGAAGCACATACCGAGGCTGGTCAGAGCACCGCTCCGGCAGAACACCAACAGTGCGGACCGTTCCGCTGCCGACGACGAGCGGGCCTGGGGCACCGACGACGCCAAGCGCAAGGGTGGCGACTACTTCGGAGCGGCGGCCCAGGAGCGCGGACTGGCTCCCCGCTGAAGGCCGGCCGCGCATCCCGGCACATCCAACCGCACCGGCGCGGTTCAGCCAGGCAGGAGGAATCAACCACCGTCATCGCGGAAATGCTCGGCGTCGGGCTTACGGCATCGCCCGCACGGCAGCCCCGGCGGAGGCGACGTCCAGGACGATGACGACCTCCTCCCCCTCCCAGCGGCCACGCTCCGAGACTGCCAGGCCGATCAACGCCAGCTCCGCGGCCTGGTCCCGCAGTGCGTACTCTTCACGGCTCTCCTCACCCGGCCCAGCCGAATCGTCACGCTCCCAAGCCGCAACCGCGGCCTCGGCCACAGTCCTGGGCAACCGCACGGTGACCCGGCCGGCCTGGGCCTGGATGCACTCCCCGATCGCTGCGAGCACCTTCGCGTCTTCTCGGTACCTCACGTACTGCTCCCGGTCGTCCACACTGCGAGGCTACTCAGCCTGATGGCCCGGGATGGGGGTTCCTGAGCACCAGTTCGAGGCTTGAGTGGCTCATCGGCCCTTCCCGGTGAACCAGTCGATCGCGCCGTGGGCGTCGACCTCGGGCATCTCGCCCATGACGGTCTCGGCGCTGCGGGGGAACATGGCCTGCTCGTACTCGGTGAGTGCCGTCTCGATGTCGTCGGGGTGGGCGGCGAGGGCCTCACCGAGTTCGGCGCCGTCGAGCATGGCCAGGTTGGCGCCCTCGCCGTTGGGAGCCGCGAGGTGGGCGGCGTCGCCGAGCAGGGTCACTCCCGGCACCCTGTCCCACCGGTGCCCGGCCGGCAGCGCGTGCAGGGGGCGCAGCACCGGCGCGACGTCGCTGTCGGTGATCAGCGCGGTGAGCTCCGGCGCCCAGCCGTCGAATTCCTGGGCGATCCGCGCGGTGGCCGTGGCGGCATCGGTGAAGTCGATGGCGGCGAACCAGTCCTGCGGTTCGGACACGCCCACGTAGGCGTGCAGAGTGTCGTTCTTTTCCCGGTGAGCGAAGATCTCCCTGCCCGGCGAAGGAGCGATCAGCATCCCGCCGCCGACGGCTTTCGCGGCGGCCGGGTGTCGTGTGCCGGCGTCGAACAGGTAGGTCTCGACGACCGATTTGCCGATGTACTCGGGGGTGGCGGCGGACAGCAGCGGCCGGACCCGTGACCACGCGCCGTCCGCGCCGACCAACAGGCTGGTGACGACGGGGCCGCCGTCGGCGAAGGTGACCTCGTGGCGTCCCCCGCCGAGGGCACGGACGCGGCTGACCTTGTGCCCCCACCGCACGGTGCCGGCCGGGAGTGAGTCGAGCAGCAGCTGTCGCAGGTCGCCGCGCTGCACCTCGGGGCGTCCGCCCATGCCGTCGTCGGGTTGGTCGAGCAGGACGGTCCCGTCCCGGTCGAGGATCCGCAGCGCCTGGCGGCCCTCCAGAACGATGGCGTGGAACTCGTCCATCAGTCCGGCCGCCTTGAGTGCGAGTTGCCCGTTGTAGTCGTGGATGTCGAGCAGTCCGCCCTGCGCGCGTGCCGAGGGGGAGGACTCCGCCTCGTGGACGGTGACCGGGATTCCGTGCACATGCAGGACGCGGGCCAGCGTGAGTCCGCCGAGTCCGGCGCCGATGATCGTGACTGGGGTGTGCATGGTGGCTCCTTCGGGATCGGGCCGCCCGGTGAGTTCCGGTCGGCCGTCTCTCGAAAGGTGCCAGCCCTCACCGACGGGCCACCGACAGCGACCGACAGTGCTCCGACGTCGCACCGACACCGCAGGTCAGCTGACTCGGCGTTTCAGCGGGTACGCCCGCGGCGGCGGACGGCGAGGACGACGGCGCCCAGCAGAGCGGCCCCGGCTGCGGTGGCGATGAGCGTGCGGCCCGTGCCCGTGGCGGTCAGGGTGTCGCCGGACGGTGCCGCCGCGGTCGGGGTGGACGGCTTGCCGAAGGCGAAGGTGATGCTGTCGTTGGAGGCGTCCGGGTCGTGAAGGGGGATGCCGGCCGGGCCGGGACGCACCGTCGCCCTGCCCTTGGCGCCGTCGTAGCCCTTGGCCCGCTTCACCCACAGTTCGAACAGCTGGCCCTTGCCGGCGGCGACACCGAACGGCACGCTGCACACGTAGTGCCGGTGGCCTGCCTCGAAAGGTGCTGTCGTGGTGCTGCCGACGCGGAGAAGGCAGGGGCCGTACGGGCTGTCCTCCTCCTCCATGTGCGCGGTGCCGCCGGCGACCACACCTTTGGGCAGGACGACGTCGACCACGGCGACGGACTTGTCGTCGATCCCGTACGCGGAGGCCGGTCCGTGGTTCACGGCGTTGATGTCCAGGAGCCATTCGCCCGCCCTGCGGCTCGGCTTTGTCACGGCTTCGGCCGCGAGGTCCGCGGAGTTGTCGGCCGCGACGGTGAACCGGCCCTCGGCACCGTGCTCGAATCCGCCTCCCGTTCCGGACGCCCGTACCAGGGTGAGCGCCGGCCCGGTGCCCCGGTGGCTGCCGCCGCCGGGTTGTTCGAGCGGCTTCAGCAGCCTGGCCGAGTAGTCGGTCACGGCGGTCAGGACGCGCTTGCCGACCGTGGCGGTCAGGGGGCTGCTCAGCTCCACGGTGCCCTCCGCGGGCACGGAGTCCGAGGAAACCGGGAAGACGCACGTGACGGATGTCCGGCCGCCGGGCTCCCGGGGGTCATCGCCTTCGCCGTAGGCGCAGTTGGAGAACTTGCGGTCGAAGACCAGACTGCCCTCCGATTCCCAACGCAGCATGATGCGCCGGTCGGTGGCCAGATCCCCGGTGTTGCGCAGCCGGAGCGGCACATCGATACGGGAACCGACCCTGGCGTGCGTCACGTCGGACACCCTGCCGACGTCCAGTTTCGGGGTGCCCACGACCACCTCCGCCTTCGCGGTGGCGCCGGTGGCGCGGTCGGCGGTGAGGGTGTACGCGATCGTGCCGCTGACGCCGGGTCTGGCGCCCGCGTCCGTACGCAGGGTGAAGTCGACCGAACGGCTCTGCGAGGCGCCCTTGTTGACGCAGGTGAAGACTCGCCCGTCTGCTGTGCACCGCGGGTCGTCGACCGTGACGCTCGCGATGCCCGCCAGGTCACGCGCATCGATGACGAGCGAGTCGTTCGTGGGTACGGGGACCTGTGCCCCGCCGTCCCAGAACATCCAGCCCACGGCGGCCGACTGGGCCCCCGGTCCCACGTTGACTTGTTTCTCGGCGCTGATCGTCGCGTACGCCTGAGTCGGCAGGGGGGACGGTGTTGCAGAGGGGTCGTCGCCTACGGCGGCTGCACCGGGTGCGCTGGGCGCCAGGGCGAGCACCGAGGCAGCCAGTACTGCCCCGAACACCGTGCGCTGAGGGTTCATACACGTTTGATGCGCGAGGTGTCGTGAAAGTTGCGCCCCGGGCCGTGCAGCTCGATGCGGCGGTGTGTGCCGTATCACGCGACTCAAGGCGCCTAAGTTGCGTCCATCACAGCGGAAATGTCCATTTAGCGTCCATGCTCGAAACGGACATCGGCGCCCGAAGTAGAGCCCATCGACACCCTCTGGGCGCGAAGCTCCGAAGTGACCCAAGACACAGCACTAGCGACGTTCCCCTGTCACCCCCTGTTCCCCCTTGGAAGGTGCCCCAATATGGCCGCTTACCTCTGCCCTCCTACCGTGATACACGGCAAGCACGCCGTAACGACCAGCCAGATCGTGGCAGAGGTGAGCGACCGGCACCCGCACGCGGCGTGGGCGCCGCGGATCGACGGCATCGCTGCCAGTACGGGCATCGAGACCCGCGGCTGGATGCTGCCGCTGGAGACCGCCGTCGCGCCCGGCAACGGCAGCGGCCTGCGGGCTGTCGGCATCGAGTCGGCCCAACAGGCGCTGGCACGCGACGGGTTCACCCAGCAGGACGTGGAGCGCGTGATCGCCGCCCTCGAGACCATACCCGCGCCGCAGACCGTCCAGGAGCGCACCGCTCCGGCCTGGGAGGCCGTGCAGTCCTACGGGGAGCACGCGGCGCGCGGGGCCCTGCAGAGCGCCGGGCTGGACGCCGCGGACATCGACTGCGTGATCACCAGCAACTCCACCACCCCGGCGCTGCCGGGTCTGGACATCGCCCTGGCCAACAAGCTTCCGCTCCGCAGCGACGTGATGTTGCTGCCGGCGACGCAGTGGGCCTGCATCGCGGGCACCCGTTCCCTGGCGCTCGCGGCGAATCTCGTGGCCGCGGACCCCGACCGGGTGGTCCTGATCGTCATCGCGGAGGCGCTGAGCACGACCTACCAGCCCGCGGACGACACCCTCGAGTCGCTGATCGTCCGGCTGCTGTTCGCGGACACCGCGGTCGCCGCTGTGGTCACGGGCCGCCCGAGGCCCGAGTCGGTGCTGCGGCTGGACGCCGCCTGGCACCACACCCTGCCCGGCACCCAGGACCTGCACCGCCTGGAGACACGGGCGGACGGCACCCACTTCGTGATGGACCGGCGCGGACCGCGCGCCGTACAGGAGACGGTCACCGCGATGTGGGACTGGCTGCGCGTCCGCTACCAGGACGAGCCCGGCTCCTGGCACCCCGACGTCCTGCTCGCGCACCCCGGCGGGACCCGGGTGCTGGAGTACATGGAGCAGACGATGCCCGACGCCTGGCCGTCCGGGCTGCTGGACTACAGCCGGGACAGCTACACCAGCGGCAACCGCGGAGGCGCCGCCGTGTTCGACATCCTGCGGCGGGCGCATGACGCGGGGCGGCTGAAGCCCGGCGACCGCGCCGTGCTGTACGCGGCGGCACCGGGTCTCACCGCCACCGCCCTGGAAGGGGAGTGGCTGTAGCGACCTCCGCCCAGACCACCTTCCCGGTGTCCGTCCACCGCACCCCCCAGCGGGTGGTGAGCCTGTGCACGATGCCCAGGCCGCGACCGCCGTCGTCGAGCGGGCCGCCCCGCCTCAGACGCGGTCTGCCGTTGCCGGTGTCGCCCACCTCGCACACCAGGCCGTGACCGGTCCTGATCAGCCGTATCGTGAGGGGTCCGGTGGCGAAGCGCACCGCGTTCGTGACCAGCTCGCTGACCAGCAGCACCGCGCTGTCCCGGGTGTCGTCCCTGGTGCGCCATTGCCTCAGCAGCGCGGAGACCTGCGCGCGGGCACGGGCGGGGGCGTCGTAGCGGGCGGGCAGCCGCCAGGTCGCGGTGTCCCCCTTGCGGTAGCCGATCATCCGCGCGAGCAGCAGGGTCACGTCGTCGCGCTGGCGCGCGGGCGCCAGCGCGGATACGACGTGCCGTGCGGCCTGCTGCAGGGCGTCCCAGGGGTGCACCGTGGACACGGCGTCCGCCAGCCTGCCGATGCCCTCGTCGATCGACACGGCCGGATCCTCCACCAGGCCGTCGGTGTAGAGGGCGAGCAGGGATCCCGGGGGCGTGTCGAACGTGTACACGTCGAACGGCTCCCGCAACGCGAACTCCGCGCCCAGACCGGGGTGGGGTTGGACCGGGAGCGGGCCCGGGTGCCCGTCCGGAGAGACCAGGACCGGCGGGGGGTGGCCGGCGCTGGACAGCGTCACGTGGTGGCTGACCGGGTCGTAGAGGGCGATGCAGCACGTCGAACCCAGGGCGCTGTAGCCGGCCGCCAGCCCGGACTCCGCGTCGTCCAGCAGCGTCACGGTCTCGTCCAGGTGCTCCAGCACCTCGTCGGGCGCGAGTCCCGCGGACAGCAGCGCGCGGGCCTCCATGCTCAGCTGGCCCATGGTTGCCGCGGCTCCCAGGCCGTGCCCGACGACGTCACCGACCACCAGCGCGGTACGGCCGTCAGGCAGCGGAAAGCTGTTCACCCAGTCTCCGCCGACGCCCGCGCTGTCGGGGGTGGCGGGCTGGTAGACGCTGGCGATCTGGATCGTGTCGCCACCGGTCCGGGGCAGGAGGCGACGCTGCAACGCCAGCACCTGCGTGTGCTCGCGCTGGTGCTGACGCGCCAGGTCGACGTGATGGGCGGTCCTGGCCACCAGTTCCTGCAGGTCGAACAGCTCGTTGTCGCGGAAGGGGCAGTCCGCCCGCCGCCAGACCTCCGCCACGCCCAGGACGACGGGCGGCGCGCCGTCCAGGACCAGGGGTATGCACGCCACACCCGCCGCCCGTTCGCCGGGCACCAGGGCACGTACCACTCGTGGACTGGCGAATACCCGCTCGACCGCCTCCCGGTCGGGTATGACGATGGTCTGCGGAGCATCGTCCCGCAGTACCGCCTGCGCCAGCAGGCGACTCGCGTCGCCCGGAAGATCGTCGCCCGGAGTCACGTAGCCCTCGGGCCACGCCCGGTCCGGCACCAGGGCCGCCCGCCGCAGTCGGATGGGCCCCTTCGCCCGCGGGGTGACCCCCTCACCCGTCCATACGGCGAAGTCGAGGTCGACGGCGGCCACGTCTCCCCAGGCCAACAGCGACTCCGCCAGCGACTGCGCGGTCTCGCCGATGTCCAGCGAGGTGCCGATCGCGGTCTCGGCGGCGTAAAGATGCAGCCTCCTCGCCATGGCGATCAGGGAGACGGTCAGGCCCTCCTCAAGTGCGGCGGCGGGCAGGATGCTCATCGAGACCACCAGCTCCGACCCGTCGCCGCGCCGCAGGCGCTGGATTCGGGCGACGTGCGCCTCACCGGTCTCCACGACCTGCCGCAGCCGCCGTGTGACCGTCGGTACGTCCCCGGGGGGCAGGAGATCGACGAACGGCCTCCCGACCACGGCGTCCAGACCCGTGAACACGGGGGCGTCCAGGTTGCAGCGGGTGATGATCAGATCCCTGTCCAGGCCGACCGCGCCGAGGATCTGCTCCTGGCGGCCGGCTGCCGGGGTGTCGGGTACGCGCCGGGGCGTGGTGCGGTCGCCCTCCGTGTCGGCGAGAGCGGCGGCCGCTGCCGCTCCCCCGCGCGGGATGTAGCGCTCCAAGGCGCTGCTGACCAGGTCGAACGCCGAAGAGGACGAAGGGGAGGGTGTGGAGTCCATGCGGCTCTCTCAGCAATCCCCGGGACGGCACCGGGGCAGTACTCGGACCCGTGCGGCGGGGCCCGGAGATCCCTGACCGCACACCTCATTGAATAACACCCAGGGCCGCTTCGCCCACACCAGCGAATCGCACGGTGAACACGGACAGTGAGGGAATGCTGTGGCAGGTGGGAGCATGGAGGGCTCCTCCTCAGGCCGGAACGTCCCCGGGGTCATGGGGGCCGAACAGCAGGTGCGTTGCCCGGAAGGCACCGGTGGGCGTGCCGGTCGCGGAGAGCGGCACCTGCGTGACGGACGACGGCTGTTCCCGCTCAGTTCCGAGCAGGTCCGTTGGGGCCGGAGACGGCCCCGAGCTGGGCCAGGCCGTCGAGGATGTCGGTGCACGTCCAGTACTCCACGAACCTGCCGTCGGCGACACGCAGGATGTCGTGGCCGCTGAAGGAGATCTTCGTGCCGACGGGGGCGGTGGCCTGCGGGATGCCGCCGGTGTAGGTGGCGCGCATGGTCCAGCGCGCGGCGATCAGGTCGCCGTCGACGATCGGTCCGAGGTCGACGGTGATGGTGATGTCACCGAAGGCGGCCATGGTCTGCTCGATCTCGGGCACCAGCCGCGCAGGGCCGGTGACCGCCTCGGAGTCGCTGCCGTCGGGGCGCGCCTGGTGGACGAGGAAGCCGGGAGCGAGGATGTCCTCGGCCTGACGGAGATCACCTCGCCACATCCGGCTCCAACGGTCGTAGAGGGCGCGCAGGTTCGCGGGGTTGTGCGCGGTCGTGGGTTCTGGCTGTGTTGTCATGATAGAAAGATGCTGCATCACACGGTATCTGCGCAACACAGATATTGACGAGTAAGAAGCCAGAGGTGACGTCATGTCAGACCGGTCCACCCGCGCGTCGGCGATCGCGGCGGTCACCGCGGCGGCCCGGCGCCACCACGCCGCCTACACCCTGTTCAACCAAGCCATGGCCGAACGGCTCGGCCTGCATCCCACCGACCTGCAGTGCGTGAGCCTGCTCGGCCTGGAGCCCGGCCCGCACACCACCGGCGAGATCGCGAAACTGACCGGGCTGACCTCCGGGGCGGCCACCCGCCTGGTGGACCGGCTCGAGAAGGCCGGCCTCGTGGAACGCCGGCCCGACCCACACGACCGGCGCAAGACGCTCGTCCGCCTCACCACCGCGCGCACTTCAGACCTCGAGGCCGCCTGGGACACGCCCGGCAGGGCCTTCGACCGCGCTCTGGACGACTTCACCGACGCCGAACTCGCAGTGATCGAGCGGTATCTGCGGCGCATCACCGATGTCGGCAGCGAACAGACCGCACGCCTGCGGGAAGACTGAAGGCTGACGGGCCGTCACATGCGGTGCCGGCGATCCCGGAGCGCCTTTGGGCGTGTCCGGCGGATCATGCCGCAGACGCGGGGCCTGGTGCGCCGGACAGACCCTAAGCCGGGCCCAGGTCGGCGTGCACCAGATGGTGGTCCGAGTACGAGGTGGGTCGCACGCCGTGCTCGAGCGGGGCCATGCCTCGCGGGAAGACGTAGTCGAACTTGCTCTGCCAGTCGGTGGTCGGCTCGCAGGTGCCGGCGGGCGAGGGACGGCACCCGGGGTCGGTGTCCGCGGCCAGCTCCCACATGGGGGCGAGTTCGGGAGCATCCGGCACCGCGTTGAAGTCGCCGAGAACGACGGCGCGGTCGTACCGGGCGACTTCTGCGGCGAGTACGCCCACCTGGTCCGCCCGGACTTCCTCTTGACGCCGTTGCGCGAGGTGCGTGTTGAAGACCCGGACGCGCTGGCCGTCGACCGTGGTGGTGACTGCCATGTACCCACGGTCCTCGGATCCGCCGTCGGGGTATTCCACGCTGACGCGGTCGGTCATCGGCGCAGCCGAGAGGACCGCCTGGCCGAAGGCCCCCGGGCTCCACGGCACTCCCCCGCAACGGCTCCAGTCCTGCAGAACCGTGCCGTACTCGACGTGGTAGACGAGCCCGTGAAGGCTCTCCAGGTACTCCCGGATCCTCTCGACGTCGCGCACGCACGCTTCCTGCAGGCCGATGACCTGGGGCGCATACGTCGCGATCTCCGCCGCCCGGCCAGCGTTGCTCACATTGCAGGGGTTGCAGATGTTCCAGGTCATGACCCGGTTCGGTACGGCCTCCCGGACGGCGGTGACAGGCAGCGATCTGCCGGACAGGGCACCGCTTGGCGCACTGGGGCCGACGAGCACCATGCAGGCCACTGTCATGGCGCCCGCGAGCAACCGCATGCCCCTACCGAACACCAACGCCTCCTCAATGCGGGTCCACATGGCATCTGACGTATCCAGGCACGAGGTTATGGGACGGGGGCGCCGGCAACACGTGCTTCTGCCGGTTCTGAAGACGCCTCGCGAGACCGGCGTACGGGCGACGGCGCATCGAGGAGCTCACTACGCAACACGGAACAATAATCGCCAGAAGTTGCTTCCATGGAATGTAAATGGTTTGCTGGACAGCAGCCGATCCACTGCTTGCGTCCTGCCTCCTGCCGGAGTCCAGGACCGCGTCTGCACTGTCCCCGACCGGGAGGCCCTCGATGTCCGGCGCCGACACCCTCAGCGAAAAGATTCCCGTCCGCGTCTACGGCGGCCCGACCACCCTGATCGAGTACGGCGGACTCAGGTTCGTCACCGATCCCACGTTCGACCCGCCCGGCGAGTACCCCATGCCTCTTCCCGGGGACCACAAGCTCGTCAAGACCGACCCGCCGCCCGTCACCGCCGCCGACCTGGGCCGAGTCGACGCCGTCCTGCTCTCCCACGACGAGCACGACGACAACCTCGACAACTCCGGGCGCGCTCTCCTGCCCGAGGTCCCCGTCGTCCTCACCACTGTCAGCGGCGCCGGCCGCCTCGGCGGCAACGCCCGCGGTCTCGCCTTCTGGCAGACCGTCGAACTCCAGCGGCCCGACGGCGGCACCGTGACCGTCACGGGCGTGCCCGCCCGCCACGGCCCCATCGGCTGCGAACCGGTCTCCGGTGACGTCGTCGGCTTCGTACTCACCTCCGACGACCTGCCCTCGGTCTACGTCAGCGGCGACAACGCCGCCCTGGAGCACGTCAAGGAGATCGCCGAGAGGTTCGCTCCCGTCGACACCGCGATCCTCTTCCTCGGCGGCGCCCGCATGGCCTTCGCCTTCGACAACGCCCTGCTCACCCTCGACAGCGCCCAAGGCGCCGACGCCGCTGTGATGCTCGGCGCCCGCCGGGTCGTCCCCGCCCACTTCGACAGCTGGGCCCACTTCAAGGAAGGCCGGCAGGAGATCAACGCCGCCTTCACCGAAGCCGGCCTGGCCGACCGCCTCGACTTCGCCCGATAGCCACCACGCCAGTACGAGAACCCAGGAGCAAGCACCATGAGCAACGCGAACATCGACATCGCCCGCACCTACTTCCAGGCTGTCCGGACAGGAGACATGGCCACTCTCGGCGAACTCCTCGACGCCGGCATCGTCTGGCACCAGCCCGGCGCCAACCAGTTCTCCGGCGACCACAAGGGCCAGGGCGCCGTCTTCCAGATGCTCGGCAGCATGATGGAGACCAGCCGGGGCACCTTCGCCATCGACGAGATCCACACGCTCATGGGCAACGGCGACCTGGTCGCGGCCACCATCCGCTTCAGCGGCCGCCGCGACGAGGCGTCGATGAGCATGGACGGCGTCGACGTCCTGCGCATCGAGAACGGCAAGATCACCGAGATGTGGCTCTTCTCCGCCGACCAGGCCGCCGAAGACGCCTTCTGGGGCCGCTGAACCCATGGGTGCCAGAAGCTGAGCCCTCGGGCATCGTCAGGGGCCGACCCCAGGGCCACGTGGCGGTCTCCGAGGACCCCGACGACATGCTGCGCCGGGGCGGCCCCCTCGGCGGCCGTTGCATGAGCGTGGGCTGATGGCCGGGCCGGCTCAATCCCCGGCCCGGCCATCAGCCCACGGACATACCGGAGTCGTCGTGGCTCACGATGCCGGCCGACGGGGCTGCTTCGGCGCCCGCGCGCCCTGCACCGGCGTCTGCCCGGCGGCCTTCCGCTCCGCGTCCAGGGTGCGTCCGGCGGCCCGCAGCGCGCCGAGGACCGCGGTCAGCTCGCGTACGGACTGCTCGGGAATCACCGACCCGATACGCAGTTCGAGCTCCTCCTCGAAGACCTTGACCGCCCCGTCCACCAGCTTCCGCCCCTCCGGCGTCAGCCCGACGATGGAGGAACGGCGGTCGTCCGGATTGGCCCGCCGCTCGCACAAGCCCGCCGCCTCCAGACGGTCGACCACCTTGCTCGTGCCGCCCACCGTGATCGAGAACTCCTCAGCGATGTCCTGGACCCGCCGCCCGGGCCGCTGCCGCAGCAGGTGCAGCACCTCGAACGATGTCAGGGGCAGGTCGTACTCGGCCCGCAGCCGCCCTTCGATGCCGTTCCACAACTCGATCTCCAGCGAGACCAGTTCCCGGTACAGCCGCTTCAGGTCAGCCATCACTCATCTTCCGAAGAATTATCTTCCTTGGAGGATTCAGGGTACGTCATCGCGGTCGGGCGGGCCGGGGTTGCGGCGGGCCTCGGCACCGGTCCGGGGCCAGTGGGCGGGGGGTGCTACCGGGAAGGCTGTTCGGGCTGTCCGCCGTCGGCGTCGAACACCTTGGTCCAGGTGGCCCCGCAGCGGCAGCGGGAGTGCTCGATCCTCGGTCGAGCCATCGGGGACCCGACAGCGGTGCTTGACAAGAGAAGACTCAAGTTTTATTTCAGGACTGTGAGCAAGCAAGGGTGAAAGCGCAGCTCGCAGCGGCGAGGAGGTGGCCGGGATGCAGGCGCGGGAGCAGCGAGCGGACCTGTACGCGGTGCTGGGGGTGGAGCCCTCGGCGTCGGCCGAGCTGATCACCTCCGCCTTTCGCGCCCGGGTGCGTGAACTGCGCCCCGACACCCGTGTCGACGCGGCCACCGCCGCACGGTTCGGTGAGGTGCGACAGGCCTACGAGACCTTGCGCGACCCGGCCCTGCGCGCGGCCTACGACCAGTCCTGCGAGCGGGCGTACGACCGCGGGCGCGCCCCGGCTCCGCCCGTACGGCCCGCGCGGCGCTACGTCGTCCTGCTCGGGGCCGCCCGCCCCGAGCCCGCGCTGCGCGCCGGTCCCGTCCGGTGGGAGCGGACGTCCCGTTGAGGTCCCGATACCCCCGAAGGACACGTGAGAGACAGTGACGGGCGAGAAGGAGAAGCTGAAGGGAGAGGACACCAGGGTGATCCTGCAGGCGATCGCGACGATGCGACCGGAGGCTCGTCCGAGGATGATGTGGTGGAGGCCGAGATCGTCGACGATGACAAGCCGGAGGCTGGCTGACGATGACCAGGAGCGGGCCGCGGTACACCGAGCTGGCGGAGCTGCGGCGCCTGGTGGAGGAGCGGACCGCCGACCTGCAGCGGGTGAAGGCCGAGTACGACAACTACCGCAAACGGGTCCGGCGGGACCGCCTGGCCGTACGTGAGATCGCGGTGGCCAATGTGCTCCGGGCGCTGCTGCCCGTGCTGGACGCAGTGGACCGGGCGTGTGCGCACGAGCCGCTCACGCCGGGACTGGAGGACATCGCCGACAGCCTGAAGGAGCAGCTCGGCTCGCTGGGCGTCACGTCGTTCGGCGAGGTGGGCGATCCGTTCGACCCCGCCTGCCACGACGCCGTGGCGCACCACGCCTCCCCCGGCAGGGACCGCCTGGTCTGCTCGGCGGTCCTCCGGCCCGGCTATCGCCTGGGCGACCACCTGCTGCGCCCGGCCCATGTGGAGGTCTCGGGGCCGGCGCCGCCGGCGAGGAGCGCGCACGGGGACGACCGAGGCGTACGCCCTTCCACCGCCGGTGGTGCGCCGCCGTTCCCCATCGCGCGAAGCTGACGCGCGGCACGGCCCGCGGTGACCGGCGCACATGTCGCATACCTGGGTACCGGGAAAGAGGGCATCGCACCGATGCCGTCGACGCTCCAGCAAGCGGAGGTGACGAACGATGCAGCACCACGAGTACCTCGCCCGCGTACGCGAGCTCGGCGAGTACGGCAGCCAGGACGAGGCCGCGAAGGTCACCGAGGCGGTGTTGGGCGTGCTGGCCCAGAGGATCAGCCCGGGCGAGGTCGATGACCTCGCCTCCCAGCTGCCCGGACCGCTCGGACAGGCACTCGCGGATGCCAAGCCTCAGCAGGCCGAGAGCTTCGGGATCGAGGAGTTCTGCCGCAGGGTCGCCGAGCGCATCGGCGCCCGGCCGCGCACCGCCGAGTGGGACGCCAGCGCCGTCCTGACCACCCTGGCCGAGGCGGTCAGCGGCGGCGAGCTGAACCAGGTCCTCAGTCAGCTTCCCTCCGGCTACGCCGGCCTGTTCGGCAAGGCCGATCTCGCCGGCTGACACGACCAGCCGGTCGGCGGGGACCCGAGCACGGCGTACGCCGACCGGCCGACCGTGTCCTGACCCCGGACGAGACCCGTGAAACCCCGGTGAAAACCCTGTGGAAGCGGTGTCAGTGAGGCCGCATATGCTGCACCGGACGATCACGTGGGCTCAGGGGAGGGCGCGGCATGTTCGGCAAGCTGTTCGGCAGGGGTGCGGAGAGACCGGTGGCGGATCCGCATGCCCTGCCCGTCCCGCGCAGGCAGAAGAACGGGATGTACACGCTGCGTGCGCTCGGGGACGCCCGGGTGCTCGCGCTGGTCGAGGCCGCCGACGCGGGTGACTGGACGGCGGTCAAGGCGGCGCTGGCTCCGTTCGACCTCGGCCGCGACCACCAAGTCCTCGGTGAGCTGGCCGACGTCGACGGTGTGCAGGACTGGATCGGCCGGGCCGTCGAGGAGGACAAGGAGCATCGGGCGACGGCCCTGCTGATATCCGGGGCGCGTCACATCATCTGGGGCTGGGAGGCCCGCACCGCCGAGCGCGCCGTGAACGTCACGCAGGAGCAGTGGCGGGTCTTCCACGAGCGGCTCGACATCGCCGAGGAGCAGCTGCTGGAGGCCGCCGAGCTGCGGCCGGAGTGGGTCACTCCGTGGCGTCGTCTCCTCACCTCCGGCCGGGGCATGTCGCTGGGCCGCGCCGTCAACGAGACCCGGCTCGACGCCGCCCTGCGCCGCGACCCGCTGGACCTGGAGACCCACCTGGAGTGGGTCTCGCAGTTGCAGCCCCGCTGGGGCGGCGAGCCGGGCCAGGCCCTGGCGTTCGCCCAGGAGGCGGTCGCCCGCGCCCCGCAGGGACACCGCCTCGGCTGCGTGATCGCCATGGCGTACATCGAGGAGTGGGTCGAGTCGGAGCGCGGGGACTACCTCGAAACCGACGAGATCCGGGCGCAGTTGCGGGAGGCGGCGGACCACAGCATCCTGCACCCCGCCTATGCGTATCGCCCGGGCTGGCAGCACGACTTCAACATGTTCGCCATGGCGCTGGCCCTGGCCGGTGAGCGCCACACGGTCCGGCGCGTCTTCCAGACGCTCGACGGCGCCTACACCAGCTGGCCCTGGACCTACTTCGCGGAGCCCGAGAAGCAGTTCGCCCGCCACCACCGCCGCGCCTGAGCGCACGCCGGTCCGCCATCACCGCCGCGCCTGAGCGCGCCGGCCCCGATCCCGCCCGCCATCTCTCCCACTCCGGACTGCCCGATGACTCTGCCCGACACCGCCGCGAACCCGGCCGGCGCCGACCGCACCTTCCAGGTGGATCTGCGCGGCCTCGTCGACCTCCTCTCCCACCACCTCTACTCCAGCCCCCGCGTCTACCTGCGTGAACTGATGCAGAACGCGGTGGACGCGCTGACCGCCCGGCACGGCGTCGAACCGTCCGCATCCTCCGGCGCCCTCGGTATCCGCCTGTACGCCGACGGTTCGGTGGTACGCGTCGAGGACGACGGTGTCGGTCTCACCGAGGCCGACGTGCACACCTTCCTCGCCACGATCGGCCGCAGCAGCAAGCGTGCCGAGCAGGTCGCCGAGCAACGCGCGGACTTCATCGGCCAGTTCGGCATCGGCCTGCTCTCCTGTTTCCTGGTCGCGGACGAGATCCACGTCCTGAGCCGGTCCGCCCGCACCCCCGACGCACCCGCCGTCGAGTGGCGGGGACGCGGCGACGGCAGCTACACCGTCCGCACCCTGCCCGCCTCCGCCCGTCCCAGGCCCGGCACGACCGTCACCCTGACGCCGCGCGCCGACGCGGGCGAGTGGACCCGGCCGGCGCAGGTGCACGCGCTGGCCCGGCACTTCGGCTCCCTGCTGCGCCACCCGGTGACCTTCGACGACGGCACAGGCAGCACAGGCGGCTCGGGCAGTCCGGGTGGTCCGGGGGTGCCCGTCAACCCCGAGCCCGCGCCCTGGGCGCGCACGTACCCCACGCCGGGAGCCCGTTCCCGCGCGCTGGCCGCGTACGGCGAGGAGGTCTTCGGGTTCACGCCGCTGGACACCATCGAGCTGGACCTGCCTGCCGTGGGCCTGAAGGGCATCGCGTGCGTGCTGCCCGAGGCGGTGCCGGCCGGGCGCCGCCACGGCCACCGCGTGCACGTCAAGGGCATGCTGCTGTCCGAGCAGGCCGAGGAGATCCTGCCCGAGTGGGCGTTCTTCGTCCGCTGCGTCGTCGACGCCGAGAGCCTGCGCCCGACGGCGTCCCGCGAGTCCCTGTACGAGGACGACACCCTCGCCGCCGTCCGTGACGCCCTCGCCGAGCGGCTGCGCGCGTGGATCGCCCGGGCCGCGGCCAGCGACCCGGACCTGCTCGGCCGCTTCCTCCAGGCCCACCACCTGGCCGTGAAGTCGCTCGCGGTGCACGACGACGAGATCCTGCGGATGCTGCTGCCCTGGCTGCCGTTCGAGACCACCGACGGGCACTGCACCCTCGACGAGTTCGCGCGCACCCACCGCACCGTCCTCGTGACGTCGACCGTGGAGGAGTTCCGGCAGGTCGCCGCGATCGCCTCGGCGGCCGGGCTCGGCGTCGTCAACGGCGGCTACACCTACGACCGTGAGCTGGTCCACCGGCTGCCCGAGATCCGGCCCGAGGCCACCGTCGCCGACCTCGACCCGGCGACCCTCACCGCCCACCTCGATCCCGTCGACCGGGAGACGGAACTCGCCGCCGCGGCCTACCTCGCCCAGGCCCGGGACGCCCTCGCTGTGTTCGACTGCGACGTCGCGCTGCGCACCTTCCAGCCCGCCTCCGCACCCGCTCTCCTCGTCGACAGCCGCGAGGCCCGGCACGAACGCACCCGCTCCCAGCTCGCCCGTGAGCAGGAGGGCGGCCTGTGGGGCGACATCCTGGGCGCCCTGCGCCAGGAGGCCCCGCGGGCCCAGCTGATCCTCAACCAGCTCAACCCGCTGGTCCGCACCGCCGTCGCCATCGACGAGCCCGAGCTGGCCCGCACCAGCGCCGAAGCCCTCTACGGGCAGGCCGCGATGCTGTCCCGGCGCCCGCTCAGGCCCGCCGAATCGAGCCTCATCAACCGTTCCTTCCTCGACCTCCTCGCCCACGCCCTCCGCAAGGACAGCTGACGATGCCCACCGCACCCCAGACCACCGACGAGCTGTACCGGGCGCTCCAGGAGAACGACCGGCGCCCCTACGGCCGCACCCGTACCGTCACCGCCGAGGAACTCGCCGACGCCGCAGAGCAGTTCGCGGAGCCCGTCCCGCTCGTCCACGCGCTCCTCGAACTGCAGGAGGCGTACACCTACGGCGCCGAACCCCGCAAATCGCCCGTCGTCTTCGCCCGCCTGCTCACCCTCTTCGACGAGCAGCCCGAGGTCTTCGACGAGCGCCTGCGCCACATGCTGTTCTGGCGGTTCAAGTGGGTGGCCCACGCCCTGCGCCAGCTGCCCGAGATACCGCTGGCCAGCCTGCGCCAGTGGCTCACCGAGATGCGCGACCGGTACGAGAAGGCCGGCCTGGGCCTCCAGCCGTACTACGGACAGGCGTACCAGCTCGCCGCCCACGTCGGCGAGGACACCACCCCCGCCTACGAGCTGTGGGCGGCCCGCACCCGCACCCGGCTGAGCGACTGCGAGGCCTGCGAGACCTGCGAGCGCGCCCTGTACCACCTGACGGCGGGCGACGACGAGCGGGCGCTGCGCACCTGGGAGCCCGTCCTGGCGGGGAAGGAGTCCTGCCAGGAGGAGCCGGCCCGCTCGGTGTCGTACGCCCTGCTGCCGCTGCTGCGCACCGGCCGTACCGACCGGGCCCGCGACCTGCACCTCGCCGGGTACCGCGGCTGCCGCCGCAACCCCTCGATGGCGCAGGAGGTCGGCCGGCACCTGGAGTTCTGCGCGCTGACCGGCAACGAGGCCCGCGGCCTGGAACTGCTCTCCGAGAACCGGAACCTGTTCGAGGAGGTCGACTCGCCGCTGGACCTGCTCGGCTTCCTCACCGGCGTGGAGGTCCTCCTCCAACGCGTCGAGCACCTCGGCCACGGTGAACTGCCGACCGCCGGATATGCGGGCCGCACCTGGACGGTGGCCGGGCTGCGCGCCGAGGTGCGCGGCCGCGCCGACGACCTCGCCGCCCGCTTCGACGCGCGCAACGGCACCACGGCCCACACCGACCGCCGCCGGTCCCGCCTCGACCGTGCCCCGCTCCTGGAGGCGCTGGAACTGACGCTGCGCAGCCGCAGCCTCGACGACGTGGCCCCGGCTGCCGCCCCCGTCGCCGCGACCGCCGGCCGTACGGCCGCCGCCGTCCCCGATGAGCTGCCCGAACTCATCCTCCACGCAAGGAAGTCGGAGGAGCAGGGGCACCCGGACACCCACGCCTGCTGGTCGCGGCTGCGGACCCTCGTCGCCGCCCGCGGCTACACCCACCCCGACGACCCGGCCGTGGGCCCGCTCGTACAGCTGCGCGCGGACCTGCTGGCCGACGAGGCGAGCCGGGCCGGCGAGAAGGACGAGTTCGCCCTCGCCGCCGACCTCTACGAGGAGGCCGCGGGCCTGTACGACGACGCCGGGCTGCCGGGTCACGCGGCGGTCGCCCGCGCCAGTGCCCTGCTCGCCTGCGCCGAGATCCCGGCACCGGGCGACGACGCGGCCGAGGCGCAGGCCGCCGCGCTGACCGCCGCCCACGCATCCATGGTCCGCCTGCACGAGGAGACTTCCGGCCTCGCCCCGTACCAGGAGGCCCGCCTGCTGCGGCTGCGGGCGACCGCGCTCGGCCTGCGGCTTCAGACGTCGAGGAGCGAGGAGCACATCGCGCCGGCCTTCGCCGAGGTGGACCTGCTGCACGAGTTCGCCACCCGGCACGATGTCGTCGGGCAGATCTCCGGCGCTCTGCTGCTGCGGGCCAGTACGTACGCCATCTCCGGCGACCTGCCCGCCGCGGTCACCGGGATCGACGTCCTCCTCGACCGGCTGAGGGCGCACGGCCCCGCGTGGCACCTGCCCCGCACGCTCGGCCTGCGGGGCCGGCTCCAGCTCGCTCTCCGGGACGCGCAGGCCGCGTACGCGGACCTGGCCGAGGGGCTGCGACTGGCCGCCGACTGGCCCGCGGACGCGGTCGACACCAGCCGCCTCCACGGTGATCTGGCCGAGGCGTGCATGCATCTGGGCCGCCCCGACGAGGCACTGCGGCATCTGACGCGCTCCGCGGAGGTGGAGCTTCGCGGCGGCAGTCGGACGGACGCGTTCTGCACGTACAGCAACGCGGCACAGCTCAGCCTCGACCTGGGCCGCGTCGAGGACTGCATCGCCTTGCTCGACTCCCTGCTGGCCGAACCGGACGTCGCCGCCGGAGAACTGGACGACCGGCTCGTCGCCCAACTGCGCCTGACCCGCGCCCGCGCGCTGCACGCGGGGGACGATCTCAAGGCCGCCACTGCGGAGTTCCTCGCCCTCGCGGCCGAGTCGGCAGGCTGGGACGACGACCCGGGGAGCCACGCCATCATCGCCGCGGAGACCGCGGTACTCCTCGGCGAATCCGGCGAGTTCGTCCGGGCCCGCGAGGCGGCGGAGCAGGCACTGGCCGCCCACGCCCGGGACGCGCGCTACGAGCAGCTCAGCAACTGCCTGCGCGAACTCGCCCGGCTCCAGGGCCAGCAGCAGGGCCCCGACGGACTGGCCGGCGCCCTCGACTTCCTCGCCGACGCAGGCCGGATCGCGGATGAGGCCCGCGCCGCCGGGTACGAGGCCCGCGGCCGTTCCCTGGACACCGCACTGGCCTACGAGCACGGGCGGGTCAACGCCTACACCGGTGAGTACGAGGACGCCCTGGCCGCCCTGGAGAAGGCCCTCGCTCTGCTCGGCGAGCCGGGAGCGGAGCAGGATCACGCCGGGGAGTGGGCCGAGTGCGTCCGTCTCGCGGGTGTCGTGGAGGGCATCTACCTGGAACGCCCCGCCCCCGCCCTCACCCGCCTGGACGCGGCTGTCGTCCGCCTCACGGCCCTGGGGCACACCGACGAGACCGAGCCGCTGACGTCCTTGGCGGCCCGGCTGCGCGACGAGGAGTGATATGGCGTAAAGCCCTCAGGCCCGGTTGAGCCGGGCGGCGATTCCGTGGCCGATCAGCAAATAGATGACCGCCGGAAGGCCGTAATTGAGGATGACGCGTAGCCCTTCTGTGTCCATCGTGAAAATGTCCTGCGCCCATCCGGAGAGCCAGTCCGCCACTCCGTGGACGAACTCGACGAAGGAATTCCCCTGGTTCGCATCGAGCAGGTAGAGCACGATCCACAGACCCAGGAAACCGGCCGCCACGTCGGCGATCGTGCAGACGGAAAGGGCTATGCGCCGCGATGTGGCCTGGTCGCGCCCGGGGCGGCCATGGCCCGGCGGCTGGTCGTATGTCTGGTATCCGGAAACCGGGTCGGTGTTGTTCACAGGAAATTCCCATCTCGCGCGTGAGAGATTTACAGGGGTCGCCCCAGGCAGTGGGATTCAGCCTCGGACTGGCTCGTTCCTGCCTACTACTGCGCCACGCGAGCGGCGCCGTGTTACACCTCGAACTCCGAAACGGACCACAGTTCGCATCGGTTCGGTAATCCGCTTGTGACTGCCGGCCGCATGGCCAAGGCTGACTCGCGATGATGCCCTTGACTGAGATCGATCGACTCAAGCAGACCGTGTCCGAAGGGTGGGACAGCCCGATCGCCGACGATGTCGCCGCCCAGTGGGGTTACCCGGCCGGCACTGCCAAGTGGTGGCGTTCCAGCGCCTCCCATGTGTTCGTGCTCCCGGAGCACGGCCGACGGCGTTATCTGCGGTTCGTGCCCGACTCCTGCCGCGGACCGAAGTCCCTGGCCGCGGTGGCCGAGCTGATGGCGCGGCTCAGCGACGGCGGATCGGCGGTGGTGCGGCCGGTCGCCGCCGAGTCCGGCGCCCTGACCGTGACCGTGCCGACCGGTCTCGGTGCCGTGCACGCCATGGTGGTCGAACCGGCGCCCGGCGCGGGCCACGACGTCGGTGAACTCACCGCATCGCAAGCATGGCAGTGGGGGCGGGCGCTGGCCCGTCTGCATCGCGATGCCGCGGGGTTTGCTGCCGGGCTGCCCGAGTCCTTCGGTGAACTCCCCTCTGTCGGGGCGCTGTTCGCCGATGACGCCGAGTTGGTCGAAGCGACTGCGCGGCTCGCCGACGTGATGCGCGAGTTACCGCGTTGCCGGGACCGCTGGGGTGTGGTGCACGGCGACTTCGAGCTGGACAACATGGCCTGGGAAGCGGACGGGCCGATCGCCTACGACTTCGACGAGGCCGCCCTCTCCTGGTACGCCGCAGACATCGCCTACGCCGTGCGCGACCTGACGGACCACACCGGCCGGCCCGCGCCCGTGCACCGGGCGCGGTTCGACGCCTTCCTCGACGGATACCGCAGCGTGCGCCCCTTCGACGACGAGGACTGGGGGCGCCTGCCGCTGTTCGCCGGCCTGCATGCCGCGGCTTCTCTCGTGCGTATCACGCGCGCGCTGGGCGAACCCGCCCCGCAGGAACCGGATTGGCTCGGCGAGCTGCGCGACGATCTGACCGACATGGCCCGCGCCCACCGGCAACTCGCGATCGACGTCGGCCGACACGGTGTCAGAGGTCGAACTCGAGGTGCTCCACGTCGGTGAACTCGACTTCGAGGCCATGGGCGCGGCGGCCGTTGTCGCGGAAGTACACCTCCCCCAGCGCCTCGGCCGCGATGTCGCGCAGTTGCTGTTCCGTGCCGCCGGCTTCCTTCGTCTCGAAGAGACGGGCGGCGTACTGCGGGGGCAGAGCGACGGTGAGATGGCGCAGCCGGGCGTCGTCGGTGGAGCCGGGGGCGGCCGTGTAGCCGAACCGGGCGCGGGTGTCGATCACGATGCCGCCGGTGGTGGCCGCGGCTTGTTTGGCCCGGGCCCGGACCTGGGGCTGCCACCGCTTCCTGACCTCGCTCTCCATGCGCTGCGCGAGGTCGGGCCGGGGCCTTTTGATCTGTTCCTTCACATAGCGTTCGACGGTGCGCTGAGTGATGCCGAGCAACTCGGCGACCGGCCTGGTGCCCTTGAGCTGTCTGACCAGGTAGCGCATCTGCGCGCCCGCGCTCTTGGGGATCGGGCGCGTGAACGCCTTCCGCAGCGCGGCGTCGAGACCGTCCCCGACCGTGTCCATCGGCTCGCTCCCCTACTCTCCGTCGTCCTTGGCCGTGACCTCGCCGGTCTTGACGTAGCGGGCGAGGTTGAGGACCTCGCCGTACTTCTCCCGCACCGCTTCGGCCCACAGGGTGGTCTGGGTGCCCTCGTGCTTGACCATCCCCGGTGACACTCCGAGCCGGAAGCTGCCGGGCACCGTCTTGTCGTCGGCGTCGTACGGCAGGACGTGGAGCGGGCTGGGGCCGTCGGCCGCGTAGACGGCGCAGTCCGACAGGACCGCCACCGGATACCGGCCGGTCGCCGCGGCCAGGTTGATCATCTTGCGGTGCATGTTGATCCGGGCCCGGGAGATGACGGTGGCGCGGATGTCCGGCCGCCACGTGGGGCGGGAGAGGGCCGGCCAGGGCTGTCCGGGCTTCCAGCCGCCGCCACGCGCCCGTTCGCGCAGCTTGCCGATGCCGCCCTTCACCGTGGACTTGACCGCGTCCAGGACGATCGCCATCTCCGGATCGCGCTGCTTGCAGCCGTCCATCGCCTCCAGGAACTCCCGGGTGCCCAGCTTCTCACCCACGCCCAGGTCCCCCATGGTGTCGACGTACGCGTTACGCAGCCGCTTGTACCAGCCGTCCAGGAACCTGCCCTTGTCCTCCCGCACCCAGGCCTCGGCCGGGGCGACGTCGTAGCCGAGTTCCAGCGCGTACGCCACCGTCGGAGTCGCGTACCAGGCCGGTCCCTCCGGGCGCTCGCCGGTCGGCGTGAACGGGCTGGGCAGCAACGCGCTCTCGAGCCGGCGCCACTGCTTGCCGACCAGGACCCGGGAGAGGTCGACGTGGGAGAGGTCGACCAGCCATGACCCGGGCAGCGCCGGGTCGAAGGCGGGGTTGGCGACGTGCACGGGCGGCGTCGCCAGGCCGACGACAGCACCGTTGGCAGCAGCGCCGAAGGCGAGGTTGACGTCGATGCCGACCAGGTACCGCTGCATGCACTCGGCGTCGGTGAGCTCACGCGCCCAGTCGTACGCCTCCTCGAACAGCATCTCGTCCGGGCCCCGCTGGTGGAAGCGGGGCAGGCCGGCGAGCAGCGGATGCCCGTCCGGGGCCTCGCACGGCGCGCAGTCCATCGGGTGCTCGCCCAGGGAGCCGGGCCGGTGTTCCCTGTGCCGCTTCCCCGTCTCGTCCGCCTCGCTCGCCCGGGTCGGCGGGTTGAGTGCGGTCATCAGTTCCAGGCCGGTGACGGCCGTAGAGCCGCACGGTGTCATCACGCGGGCCGCGTAGGTACCGAGCACGCGGGCGAGTTCCGCCGGCTCGAGCTGTGCGGCGTGGCCCCAGGTGCGGGCGTCGAGCGCCTCCCACGACGGGATGCACAGCTGCACGCACTGGCGTCGGCGGCCCTGGGCGGGGCGGTAGATCCGCGCCCACGGCCCGAACCCGCGCTTGGTCAACTGCCAGCCGGCACGGTCGAGTTGCTTGAGGACCTTGCGGCCGTCCGGGAGGCGTCCGGTGAGCCGCTCGGCGTCCGACAGCGCCACCGGAAGCCCGTACCGTTCGCACGCCCGCTCGGTGAGCACGAGCAGGGGGTCGGCATCCCTGCCGGAGCCGTGCAGCCTCTCCGCCCCGAGCTGAGCCTCCGTCAGCGTCCACTCCACCAGCGCGGGAAGCGACTTGGCGGGCACGTCCAGGACCAGGCCGCCGATGCCGTACCCGGTCACCTGGGAGCTGTCGTCGGCGTCGATGACGAGCAGGGGGCCGTTCGCGAACCGTGGATCGGTGTCGGTCGTCGGGGGGTTCGCCGGAGCCGCCTTCCTGGTGGCGGGTCGGCGCGACGTCGACGACGGCCTGGTCGTCGATGCCGCCGGGCGCGGCACAGCGGCAGGACCGGCGGGGCCGACGGGGTGAGGTGCGGCGTTCCCGGGAGCAGCTTCCGGGGCCGGGTCTGCGGATCCTGTGCGGGCCTGGGGCGGTGCGGCTGCGGGCGGCGCCGGTGCAGCAGGGGCGGCCGATGTCTCGGGAACCGACGTGTCCTTCGGGGGCACCGCGGCGTGGGTGGCAGGGTAGAGCTGGGCGAGCTGCTTCAGCATGCGGGCGTATGCGTCGCGCTCCGGCGGGCGCGGTTCGGTCTTGCCGGCCTCCCAGCCGCTGACCGTCGCACGCCGCACCTGCAGCGCGGCGGCCACCTCGTCCAGCGTCAGGCCGTGGGCCTGGCGCAGCCGCTTGCGTTCCGCCGGGGGCGGCAGCGGGGAGCGGGACGCGACCAGCGCGTCGACCGCGTCGAACAGCTCCGACATCGGGGCACCTCCTGGTCCGTCACCCTAGCGTGGAGCGTAGGTTTCGCGTACCAAGCGCGTACGTACAGCGTCCCCGAGGTCTACGAAGTGTGTCTGTGCAGGGCTCGGATTCGGCGAGCAGATGCCGCGCTGCCGCGTCTGACGACACAGGCCGGTGTCGTGCATGATGCGGTCGATGGTCGCGGCGAGGGTGCTGTCGGCGCCGATGACCGTTTCGACTCCGCCCGGCAGCAGATCGAGCGGCCGGTACCAGTCGCGCAGTTGTGTCTCGTTCACTTCGTCGGCGATCGGCTTGGTGCCATGGCGGGCCAGGGTTTCGTCGAGCGGTACGTCCAGGCGCTGTTGCCGCGCAGGACGATCAGCCGGGATTCCTCGCTGCCCACGGTCACGTCGGTCACCCTACCGACGCTCAACGGCCCACGTGGGCGGAGTGGCGCAGGCACGAGAGCGCGACCACGAACGGCCAGACCGACTGGAGGGTCGTGACCGCACGCTCGGCGACGCCGGCGACGCCGTGGAGATGCGTCTCGAGCAGGAACCATGCCGCGCCCACCGCCATCACCGCGGTGGCTCCGAGGGACGGTAAGGGCCGCAGGGCCCACGGGACGCTGTCGCCGGTCCGGATGGCCAGAACGGGCCATGCCGCCAGGACGGTGAAGCCGACGACGGCGACCGAGCCGTGGACCAGCGAGCCGCCGCTGCTCGGCGCCGGGACCATGGCCACCACGAGGGCGGACACTCCCCCTGCCGCAAGGGCCAGCCGGCCCGGGGTCGCGGCCGGGCGCAGCCCCCAGGCGGTGAGCAGGTGGCAGACGCCGAGGGTGATGAACGCGCCTGTCATCACCCAGTAGCCCGAGCCTCCGGGGGCCGCCAGGACGCTGATGGTCTGAGCGGCCGGGTCGTAGGCGGGTCCTTGCAGTGCCGCAGCCGCCATCCAGCCGATGATCAACACGGCTGGGGCGCACGTCGACGACAACAGGACCCATTTCGGTACAGATCGCACCAGGACACCGTAGAACGGATCACCGGAACTCCCCGTCCCACTACCGCTGCTCCGGGCGGGTCCGTCCGGGGGTTTCGCGGCACGATGGATCCGTGCGCCGACGGCGCGTGTGGCGGTCCGGTGCCCTGCCCGCGGAAAGGTGATCGGTCATGGAGCTCACCCTGGTGGTGCTGATCATCATCGTGGGGCTGACCTTCGACTTCACCAACGGCTTCCACGACGCCGCGAACGCGATCGCCACCTCCATCTCCACCAGGGCCCTGACACCGCGCGTGGCGCTGGCCATGGCCGCGGTGATGAACTTCTGCGGCGCCTTCCTGGGGACGGAGGTGGCCCAGACCGTCGGTAGCGGCATCATCGGCGCGCCCGAGGGCGAATCGGGTCTGCTGCTGGTCCTGTGCGCGCTCCTCGGGGCCATCGGCTGGAACGTGTTCACCTGGTGGCGTGGGCTGCCGACCTCGTCCTCGCACGCGCTGATCGGCGGGCTGGTCGGTGCCGCGCTCGCCGCTTCGGCCACCGTGCACTGGTCCGGGATCGTGGACAAGGTCGTCCTGCCGATGCTGCTGTCCCCGCTGGTCGGCGTGGCCCTCGGCTATCTGCTGCACGTCGCCATCCTGTGGACGTTCCGTCGTTCGACGCCCCGTCGGACCACGCACCGCTTCCGCATGGCGCAGACCGTCTCCGCCGCCGCGATGGGGCTGGGGCACGGGTTGCAGGACGCGCAGAAGACCATGGGGGTCATCGTGCTCGCCCTGGTCACGGCGGGCTGGCAGGACGACTTCTCCGTTCCGGTGTGGGTGATCGCCACCGTGGCGGCCGCCATGGCAGCCGGTACCTACACCGGCGGGCGTCGCATCATCACCACGCTCGGCCGGCGCATCGTGCACCTCGATCCGCCGCGCGGGTTCGCCGCCGAGACCGCCGCCGCGACCGTCCTCTACACCACCGCGTTCCTGGTGAAGGCGCCGATCTCCACCACGCAGACGATCACCGCGGCCATTCTGGGTGCCGGTGCCACCCGGCGTGCCTCGGACGTACGCTGGCAAGTGGCCCGCTCCATCGTCACGGCCTGGGTGCTCACGTTCTTCGGCGCCGGGATTCCCGCCGCCGCGCTCTACCTCCTTCTGCACGCCGTCACCGGTCTGTGATCCCGGCCCGGAGGCCCCATGACCGCCTTTCCGCCACACCCGCCGGACGGCCTTCCGATGCCCGGGCGTTTCGCGCATCTGCACCCCGACGACGGCGCCTGCCTGATGGAGAGCGCCGCGTTGCTGGCCGGCCGTGGGTTCACCGACAGCCCGGCCGGTACCCATCCGGCGCTTGCGGCACTGGCCCGCGTGGTCAACGACAGCGTCGCTGACGCCACGCGGCATGCCCTGTGGCCGCTGGCCGCCGAGCTCGCCGACGCCCGTCCCCTGGACCGGGCGTACGCGCCGCTGCTCGTCGGCACGGTCGTGGACGCGGCACGCGTGCTGCGACCAGCGTCCCGGCGTCTGGCGCGGCACGGCCGTGCGTGCCGTCGGCGGAGCGAGAAGCTTGCTCATCTCCGTGCCGGCGGGATGCCGAGCAGTGTCGCCGATCTGCTGTGGTGGCGTGGCCCGGGGCGGCGGTACCTCGAAGACGCACTCCGGGTTCTGTGTGCCGCGCCTGACGCGGATCAGCTTCTTGCCGGGCTGTTGCGGAAGGCCGTGTCCGAAGCCCGGGACGACGTGGCCCGGGATGGGCGGATGTCGGCCGGGAAGGGTCGCTGCAACCGGTAGGCGCGTGGGCCCGTCCTACAGGGCACCATGATCCCTACACGTCTCGCCGGCCCCCGGGCCGCACCTGTTCGGCAGTTGCTCGACTTCGCCTGGACGCAGACCCGGGCGTGCGCGTTCGCCATCGCGCTGCTGTCCGGCGTGGCCGTGTCCACCCTGCTGCCCGACCTGCCCGTGGCGCGCTACGACCTGCTGGTGGTCTACGGCGTGCTGCTCACGCTGGTGTTCTGGCTGCGTGGCTGGGAGAACGGGCGGGACGTCGCCGTCATCACAATCTGTCACGTCATCGGTCTCGCCTTCGAGCTGGTGAAGGTGTCGCTCGGTTCGTGGAGCTACCCGGAGCCGGGCGTGCTGAAGTTCGCCGGCGTTCCGCTGTACGGCGGGTTTCTGTACGCGGCCGTGGGCAGCTATGTGTGCCGGGCCTGGCAGCTGTTCGACCTCCGCCTGGTGCGCTACCGGCCGCGGGCGACGGCGGTGGTGGCCGCGGCCATATACGTCAACTTCTTCAGCCACCACTGGCTGCCCGACGCCCGCTGGGTCCTGGCCGGCCTGCTGCTGACCGTCACCACGGGGACGTCGGTGTGTTTCACGGTGCGGGGCGTGCGCCGGCGGATGCCGCTGGCCTTGTCGTTCGTCCTGATCGGGTTCTTCCTGTGGGTGGCGGAGAACCTCGCCACATTCGTCGGTGCGTGGCGCTATCCGTACCAGGAGCACGGCTGGGAGCCGGTGGGGGTGGAGAAGTTCGGCGCCTGGGCGTTGCTGATCAGCGTCACCTTCGTCCTGGCGGCGGTCGGGCGGGCGCGAGGAGCGCGAGTCGTCGACAAGGCGCCAGCCACGTATCATCCTATGGACACAAATTAGATGATTTGCATTCGAGGATGATCACCGACCGTGGCCATCCTCGCCGGAGTGATCGATGTCCCGCACCGGCCCGACGGACGACGGCGACGAGCTGCTGACCAGGCTCGGGGCGCTGACGGCCCAGGCGCGTGCGCAGGCCGAGATGCAGCGCTCGCGGGTCGAGCTGGCCATCGCGCTTCAGCGCGGCATGCTCCCGCGCGACCTGCCCGTAGCCCGCAGGCTGCATCTCGCCGTGCGGTACGCGCCCGCGTACCAGGGGCTCAACGTGGGCGGCGACTGGTACGACGCCTTCACACTGGGCGACGGCCGTATCGGTCTGTCCATCGGTGACGTCCAGGGCCACAACATCGAAGCCGCCGCCTTCATGGGACAGGTGCGGGCCGGGCTGCGGGCCCTGGCCTCCGTCACCAGCGAGCCGGGCGAGGTCCTGGCCCGGACCAACGAGCTGCTGCTGTCCCTGGGCTCCGATCTGTTCGCCACCTGCACGTTCATGCGGCTCGACCCGTGTGCCGGCGTACTGGAGAGCGCGCGGGCCGGGCACCTGCCCTGCGTCTGGGCCACGGCCGACGGGAAGTCCGGCGTCGCCGAGGACGAGGGCGGGCCGCCGCTGGGGATCCTGGCGGGGATGTCGTATCCGGTGACCCGGTACGAGCTGACGACGGGTGGCATGTTCGTGCTGCTCACGGACGGTGTCGTGGAGGGGCCCTGCCTGCGGCTCGAGGAGGGCCTCGACCAGGTGATGCGGCTCGCGGGCATCGCGGCGGTGGCGGGCATGGACGTGGACGCGCTCGCGGCCGCGCTGATCAAGGGCGCGGAGCGGGTCGGGCATGACGACGACGCCGCCGTGCTGGTCGTCGGCCTCGACGCACCGGAGCCTCAGCCATAGGGCCGCAGGGGCCCCGCTCTCACCTCGCCGCCGCGGCGGTCCCGGTGTCTCATGGCTGCTGTGGTGGGTAGCCGGGATCTGCGTACGTCGGCCGTCGTCGCTCTGCAGACGCTGGCCGTGGCGGCCTGCTACTACGTCTCGGGGCGGCTGGGCCTGCTGCGGGAACTGGTCGTCGAGGGCTCGGTCGTCACTCCGATCTGGCCCCCCACCGGCGTCTCGGTCGCCTGCTTGCTCATCTTCGGGCTGCGCTGCTGGCCGGGGATCGCCCTGGGCGCCTTCTTGGTGATCCTGTCTCTCACGTCCCTGAGCCCCTGGGCGTTCGGCGTGCTGGCGGGCAACACGGTGGCCCCCGTCGTGGGGTACCTGCTGCTGCGCCGGACGGGTTTCCGTACCGATCTGGCGCGTCTGCGGGACGGTCTCGCCCTGGTGTTCCTGGGCGCGTTCACCGCCATGCTGATCAGCTCGACCACCGGTGCGGGCATCCTGCTCGCCACGGGCAGGCTCGAATGGCCGGGCTTCTGGGCGGTGTGGCTGGCCTGGTGGGTGGGTGACGCAATGGGCGTGCTGATCGTCACCCCGGTGCTGCTCCTGCTGTCCCGCGTCCGCCCGCCGCTGCGCCTGTCGCGCTGGAAGGAGGCCTCGGGCCTGGCGCTGATCGTCTGTTGTGTCGTTCCCCTGACCGCGCACAGCTCGGTCAGTCTGCTCTTCCTCGTCTATCCCCTGCTGATCTGGGCGGCTCTGCGCTTCCAGCTGGCCGGCAGCATGCTGTGCGCCCTCTTCGCGTCAGTCATGACCACGGTGGCGGCGACCGACCGGGCCGGTCCGTTCGAGCGGCTGACCAGGGTGGAGGTGATGATCAAGCTGCAGGCGTTCAACGGGGCGATGGCCCTGACGGCGCTGATCCTGTCCGCAGTGATCACCGAGCAGATCCACACCCGGCGTTCGGTGGAGCGCGCGTGCCAGGAACTGGTCGAGGTCCTGGAGCACCTCACCGCCGGCGAATCGGCGGACGGCCGCAGCCCTCTGGAGGACAGTGGGATCAGGCGGAGACAGGACGAGTGATCGTACGCCTCCAGTGGGCCCGCCGGGCGGTGGTGACCGAGGCACAGGGTTGACGCCATGACCGAGGCGGAGGTGCTGCAACTGCTGGTGTCGCCCGCGCACCGGCTGACCGGACGGCCGTCGGACAGCCCCTTCCCCGGCCCGTCCGACGAGCGCGTCCCTCAGGTGAACCGGCCGGCCCGGCCGTGCGCCTGGATGGACGTGACCATCGGCCCCGGCGCCCAGCGCGCTCTTCTCGGGCGGGGCGGTGTGCGGTGCACACCGCTGAGCGACGGGGTGATCACGCTGGGCCCGGCGACGTTCTGCGTCGTGGCCGGGCCCGGCGCGGTCAGCCGGCCGTCGGGGGCGTGCGGATGGCGGCGATGTCGAGTTGCAGGCGCACCTTCTCGCTCACCATCGCGCCTCCCTCGGCCAGCCTGCTGTTGTAGGTCAGGCCCCAGTCGGAGCGGTTGATGGTGGTGGTGCCGTCGAATCCGACCCTTTCGTATCCGAAGGGGTCGGTGACGTGTCCGATGTAGGTCATCTCCAGGACGACCGGCCGCGATATGCCTTTGATGGTGAGCTCACCCGACATGTGAAAGAGGTCGGCGCCCATCTGTTCCACCGCGGTACTGGTGAAGCGCATACGCGGATAAGTCGCGGCATCCAGGAAGTCCCGGCCGACCAGGTGGGCATCGCGTTGTTCCACCCCGGTGTCGACGCTGGCGGTGAACAGCGTGAGGTCGGCCCGTGATCGGGCGGGGTTGCGCGCGTCGAAGTAGAGGAGGCTTTCGTACTCCAGGAAACAACCGCGCACGGTGGTCACCATGGCATGCCGGACGGAGAAGCCGATCCTGCTGTGAGCAGGGTCGACGACCCATTCGCCGGTGAGATTCGCCAGGTCGGGGTCGGGCAGGACCGCGGTGGGGGAAGCCGGCGCGCCGGCGGGACGCTGTGGGGGGACTGGCGGCGCCTGCCGGCGGGACGGCACGACGCGGTTGAACAGGTTCATGATTCATCTAGGTACTTGAGTTTGCTTATTGCCGCAAGTCCCCTTGGCGTTTACGGCTGTTGCGGACGAGCACCTGACCTTTTTGCCGCCGCTTTGCACAGAATCCACACACGCCTGTCGCGACATACCGACGAAATAACCATCCGGGAGTCCAGGGATTTTCATTTCGGGCATATCGGCGATTCGGTCGGTGTCACCTCGATCGCGAGGTCGTTGTCGACGGTGTAGTAGGGGCGCGAGGAGGACCCGGCCGCCGTGAGTGCCGGGTAGACGAAGACGTGTTTGCGGTCCGCCACGTCGTCGAGCAACCGGCCGATGCGGACCGGCGGCGCGCCGGTGGTGGGCCGGACGAAGGCGTCCCAGATCCGGCCCGGCGCTTCGCCGTCGCCCGTCAGGTCCTCCGGGCCGGCGGTGAAGGAGAAGCCTCTGCCGTCGTCGTCGATCCGGGGGCGCAGTTCCCGTACGGTGTCGGTCCCCCGCAGGCGCAGCCGTACGGTGGCGTCGGCACGGAGTTCGGCGCCGTGCAGGCGGGCCTCGACCGTCAGGGCCTGTGCCGTGACGTCGATGGTGCGGGCCTCCGCGTGGGCGGTGCGCCGCCATGCCCTGAGCGCGAGGAAGCCGTCCTTCGTGACGTACGGGATTCTGACGGCGACCGGTGACGGCCGGTCGCGGAGGTGGCCGTCGACGAGGGCGCGCAGGTCCTTGAGGCCGGGGCGCAGCCGCTGTCGTTCGGCTTCCGGTTCGGGCAGCAGGTACAGGTCCCAGCGGCCTTCGTCGAGGGCCGGGTGCGGTTCCAGTACGGCGTGCAGGCCGCCGTCGGCCCGGCCGGGCTCCAGGTCGAGGAGGTGGAGCGTCGTCTCGGGGCGGCCCTTCTTGGGTCGCAGCCGGAGCAGCAGCTGAGGACGGGAGGACGGGGCCGATGGGAGGCGGAAGGTGATGCGGCCGTCCGTGTCGATCGCGCAGTGGGTGCGCAGGTGGGTGTCGAGGTGCGTGGTCATCGGCGTCCCTTGCGTATCGCGCGGAGTGCGCCGGCGGCCGCGGCGTGGACCGCGTCACGGGCGGCGTGGCTCCGGCCGATCAGTGCGCTGTTGCTCCGGTGGTTCTGGGTGGTGGAGGTCGGTCGGTCCGTGGTCCGGGCCGTGAGGGCGTCCTCGAGGATGCGTTCGGCCTGGGCGACGACGGGGCCCGGGGCGAAGCGGTGGGCGTTCTCCAGGGCGGTGCGGCCCATGCGGCGGCGCCGTTCGTCGTCGCCGACGAGTTCCAGCAGGGCCGAGGCGAGGGCGTCGGCGTCACCGACCGGCACGAGCCGGCCGTCGGCTCCGTCCTCGATGATCTCACCGGGGCCGTAGGGGCAGTCGGCGCTGACGACGGGCAGTCCGCAGCGCATCGCCTCGACGATGGTCATGCCGAACGGCTCGAAGTTGGACGCGGCCGCGCCGATCGAGCCCTTGGCCCATTCGGCCTCCATGGGCGTGGCGGCCCCCATCAGGAACACGTTGTTCCACAGCTGGAGCCGTTCGATGAGTTCCCGCAGCCTGGGCTGTTCCTCGCCCTTGCCGTAGATGCGCAGCTGCCAGTCCGGGAAGGCGGCGGCGACCTGGGCGAACGCCTCGATGAGCAGGTCGTAGCGCTTCACCGGAACCAGCCGGCCGGCGGCGATGACGATCTTGGCGGTGCCGTCGGCGGGAGGCAGCGCCGGGTCGGGGACGCTGTTCGGGAGGGCCTCGACGTGGACGCCGGGCAGCCACATCTTGCGCCGGTAGGCCGCGGCGTCCGCTTCCGTGACGGTGGTGATCACGTCGAGGCGGCGGTAGGCGCGGCGCAGCGCGGTGCGCAGGGCGGGCGGGTGGTTGTCGAGGGTGAGGTGCTCCTGCCCGACGCGCAGGACACGCTGCGGGGCCTGCCGCGCGATGTGCACGTTGAGGCCGGGGCGGGTGCCGATGACGACGTCGGTGTCGATCGCCTCCAGGCACTCGCCGATCCGCTGGTCGGTCAGCTCGCTGTACTGGCGGTGTCGGTACTCGGCGGACGGGAACACCGTCGCCGGTCTCTGGTGCAGCGGATGGTCGGCCTCCTTGCGCAGGTCCACCAGCGCGCGCAGCCGCACCCGGGGGTCCAGGACGAGATTGGGGTGCTCGCGGTGACGTAACGCGGAGACGATCTCCACGTCGTGCCGCTCGGCGAGCGCCCCGGCGAGGTTGAACGTGGTGGTGATCGTGCCTCCGATTCCATAGGCGTTGTGAATCAGGAAAGAAATCTTCATGTCGGCGTAGACGGCGCCAACCACCCGACAGTTGTTCGCCGTTATCACTCTGTGGCCTGCAGGAATACGGGTACGGACCGGCCGGTTCCCGAGTGATCTCGGACATAAGTGGTCTGGGCCATACCGGTCTGCCGCCCGAATATGCATAGCTTGATGTGTTTGCCCGCAGCAGCGTCGCGTCATCGGGTGCACTGTCGTCATCGATCTCCAGGAGACCCATGCGCCCCCGCATAACCTCCGTCCCGCGCATCACGTCCCTCCCGCCCCTGGCCCTGGCCGGCGGCGCGCTGGCCGTGGGTGTCGGCGGGCTGTATCTCGCCGGGCTGATGCTGACGGGCGGGGAGATCGACTCCGGTACGACGGTGCGCGGGGTGGAGATCGGGGGCCTGAGCCGTGCGGAGGCGGTACGGAAGCTGGAGCGGCACCTGGACGCGGCCGGACAACGGGAGCTGTCCGTGAGGATCGGTGACCGCACGGGCACGGTCGATCCGCGGCGCGCCGGGCTCTCCTTCGATGCCGAGGAGACCGTCGACCGGGCGGCGCGCACCGGCGCCGGCCCGGTCAGCGTGATCGGCGGGTTCTTCCGCTCGGGCGGTGCCGTCGAGCCGGTCGTACGCCTCGACGAGGACAAGGCCCGGGCCGCCCTCGGTCAGGTGGCGAAGGGGCTCGACCAGAAGGTCCGGGACGGTGCCGTGGCCTTCGACGACGGGCGGGTCGAGGTGGTCGCACCGCGCACGGGGTACACACTGGACGTGGCCGGCGCAGTCGGCCCGCTGCGCTCCTCCTTCCTGCGGGGCCTGCGGGGCGACACCCGCTCGGTCACGCCGCTGCCCGCCCGCGAGACCCGGCCGAAGGTCACGGCCGACGAGGTACGGCGGGCCGTGCGCACGTTCGCCGAGCCGGCGATGTCGGCGCCCGTCACGCTCACCGCGGGCGGCAAGCGGTTCGCGGTCGGGCCGGCCGTCCTGGGCGAGCACCTGGCGATGCGGCCGGACGGCGGTGGAAGACTGAGACCGGAGCTGGACGCCGAGGGGCTGCGCGAGGATCCCGCCGTGGCCGGACCGCTCAACGACGTCACCAGGACCGCCGAGAACGCGAAGCTCCGGCCGGACGGCGACAAGGCCGTGGTGGCCGAGGACGCGACGGTGGGCCAGAAGGTCACCGACAAGGCGCTGGGCAAGGCGGTGCTGCCGCTGCTCACCAAGTCGGGCGCTGACCGCAGCGGTGAGGTGGCGGTGGACAGGACCCAGCCCGAGGTCACCCGCGAAAACGCCGCCGACCTGGGGCTGACGGAGAAGATGTCCTCCTTCACCGTCCACTTCGAACCGGCGGAGTACCGCACGAAGAACATCGGCCGGGCCGTGGAACTCATCAACGGCTCCCTGGTCAGGCCCGACGAGACCTGGAGCTTCAACCGGACCGTCGGCGAGCGCACCGAGGCCAACGGCTTCGTCGAGGGCATCATCATCCTCAACGACCAGTTCACCAAGGCGTCCGGCGGCGGCGTCTCGTCCGTGGCGACGACCGTGTACAACGCGCTGTTCTTCGCCGGGGTCAAGCCCGTGGAACACGGCGCGCACTCCTTCTACATCGAGCGTTACCCGGAGGGCCGCGAGGCGACGGTCGCCTGGGGCAGCCTGGATCTGAGGTTCACCAACGACTCCGGCAAGGCGATCTACATCCAGGCCGAGTCCACGGACACGTCCGTGACCGTCTCCTTCCTCGGCACCAGGAAGTACGACGAGATCAAGTCGGTCAAGGGCCCGCGCACCGAGGTGAAGAAGCCCGAGAAGAAGGTGAGCGACGACAAGGAGTGCGTGCCGCAGACGCCGCTCGAAGGGTTCGACGTCACCGTGGAGCGGGTCTTCTACAACGACGGCAGGGAAGTGAAGCGGGAGCCGTTCCGCACGCACTACACGCCACGTGACGAGATCGTGTGCGAGTGATCCACCCGCTGTTCGCCCACCCGTGGAACTCTCCTTTCCCGCCGGGGCGTTGACCCGTCCCCAGGGCCCCAGCACAATGAGCGCCCAGTGCTGAGAGCGCTCTCAAAGGAGATCCATGACTGGCAGACAAGGCCCGGCTGTGAGCCGGCGTTCGCTCATCGGTGCCGGCCTCGGCATCACTGCCGCGGGGATCGCCGCGGCAGGCTCCGGGCAGGCCCTGGCGGCGAGTTCGGACGACGCCGCCGGCCGGGACGGTGTCGCGGGCTCGGAGGGCGCCGGCCCGCTGTCGGCCCCGGCCCGGGGGCGCGCCTTCCTCGCCGCCGCCATGGATACCTACCCCGACCACGGCGACATCCGCCTGACCCAGAGCTACACCGACCAGGCGGGCCTCTTCAGTACCGCCTTCACCTACGACAACGCCCTGGCGATCCTGGCCCACCTCGCGGCCCGCGGGCCCGAAAGCCTGGCCAGGGCCACGGCCTTGGGCGACGCCCTGCTCTACGCGCAGACACATGACCCGGCGTACGACGACTTCAGGCTCCGGCAGGCCTACAACGTCGGGCCGTACACCTTCTACGACGGCTCGCTCCAGCCCGACGGCTTCGTCCGGGCGGACGGCACCGCCAACGTCGGTACGCAGTTCGGCTTCACCGGCACGGCGGTGGGCGACATGGCCTGGGCGGGCATCGCGCTGAGCGCCCTCGCCCGCCGTACAGGGGCGCGTCGTTTCCTCACCGGTGCCGTACGGATCGGCGAGTGGATCGAGCGGACCGGCCGCACCGACGAACCGCTCGGCGGCTACAAGTTCGGGGTCGACGGGGCGAATCAGCGGCTGCCGTTCACTTCGACCGAGCACAACACCGACCTGGTGTGCCTCTTCGGCCGGCTCGCCCGGCTGACCGGCCAGAGGGTGTGGCTGCAGCGCCGTGCGCGGGCCGAGGCCTTCGTGCGCCGGATGTGGGAGCCGGCCGGGGGCTTCTTCTACACCGGCACCAACGACGGTGTGACCGTCAACAAGTCCCCGATTCCGGAGGACACCCAGACCTGGACCCATCTCGCGCTCGGCTCCCGCACGAGGGGGTACGCCCGCTCCCTGGACTGGGCCGTTGCGGAGCTGGCCGTCCTGGATCACTCCGGCCGCACGAACAGCACGGTACCCGCGGGGCAGTCGTACGAGGGCGTCACCTTCAGTTCCGCGAGCCTGGTGGCGAACGAGGACGCGCCGATCGCGGAGGGACAGCCCAGACCCGACCGCAACGGTGTGTGGTTCGAGGGGACGGCGCATCTCGCGCTCGCCCTGCGGGACCGCGGGCGGCGTGGCGACGAGGCGCGTGCCCGGCGGCTGCTCGCGTCGGCCGAGCGCGCCCAGGAGCTGCTGGGCGCCGGTCAGACCGTCGGCGGAAGGGCGCTGCCCGAGCGGGCCGGGGTGGTGTCCGCGAGCA
This sequence comes from Streptomyces sp. HP-A2021, assembly GCF_022807935.1. Taxonomy (NCBI): domain Bacteria; kingdom Bacillati; phylum Actinomycetota; class Actinomycetes; order Kitasatosporales; family Streptomycetaceae; genus Streptomyces; species Streptomyces sp. HP-A2021. The sequence goes on along the minus strand of NZ_CP094344.1, from coordinate 9,265,135 downwards.
GTCCGCTGGACACCGGGTTCGGCTTCGGCTACTACCCGTACCGGCACACGGGCGCGACCGCCTGGTACCTGATGGCGGCGGCGCGTTTCAATCCGCTGCGGGCGTGAGACGGGCGGCCCGGCCCGCGGTGGCGTATCGCGAGCCGGGCCGGCTCTCAGACGACGCGGTGGACCGCCTGGCTGGTCAGTTCGTAACGGGCGCCGACGATCGCCAGCTTGCCGGTGCCGACCTTGGCGGCGAGGTCGGGTTCCGCGGCCAGCCGGGAGCGGACGAGGCGGACGTTGGCGTCGACGGTGGCGTCGATCCGCGCGTCCCCTACCGTGCCGTGGTCTATGGCCGGGCTTATCTGGTCGGCGAGGTACTGGATGTGGGCGGGCAGGTGCCCCCCGGACTGCTCCGCCTCGACCGCGGCACGTACCGCGCCGCACGACTGGTGCCCGAGCACCACGACCAGCGGTATGCCCAGTTCCAGGACGCCGTAGGCGACACTGCCGAGTACGGCCTCGTCCAGGACCTCCCCGGCGGTGCGTACCGTCATCAGGTCGCCCAGTCCCTGGTCGAAGACCAGCTCCGGGGGCACGCGGGAGTCGATGCAGCCGAGCACGACCGCGAAGGGGTGCTGGGCGGTGGTCAACTCCCGTCGGATCGCGGGGGTTTCGTGCGGATGGCGTTCGCGGAAGGCGCGCCAGCGGCGGTTGCCCGCGGCCAGTTCCGCGAGGGCCTCCTGCGGGGTGCTCGGGCGCGGTCCGGTGCCGGGTGCGCTCGTGGCGGCGGGTGCGCTCGTGGCGGCGGTGGCCGGGCGGGCGGCTGTGAGGCCCGCACCGAGGGCCGCGGCCCCGGTCAGCGCGGTGCGCAGGAGAGTGCGGCGGACGGTGCCGCCTGTGGTCGGCCGTGGACCGGCGAAGGGGTGCGGTTCAGGGCCGGTGCCTCTGTGGGCGGTGGCATGTGAGTTCACGGCCAGAACGTATGCCCGACGGGGCGCCCGACCGCGGTCCTTGCCGTTTCATGGTGAGAGTTGGGTAAGTGATGTTCTTACCTTGAACGGTTTTTGACGGTCCCTCAGGCAACCGGCAGCACGCCCGGGCCTCCCGGCCCGGGCGTGCTGTCATGCGGAGGTGATCAGACCAGTCAGACCAGGTCGAACCGGTCCAGGTTCATGACCTTGACCCACGCGGCGACGAAGTCGTTCACGAACTTCTCCTTCGCGTCGTCGCTCGCGTAGACCTCGGCGAGCGCGCGCAGCTCGGAGTTCGAGCCGAAGACCAGGTCGGCGCGGCTGCCGGCCCACTTGACCTCGCCGGTGGCTGCGTCGCGGCCCTCGAACGTCGTCTGGTCCTCGGAGGTCGCCTTCCACGTCGTGCCCAGGTCGAGCAGGTTGACGAAGAAGTCGTTGGTCAGCGAGCCGGGCGTCGCGGTGAGGGCGCCGAGCTGGGACTGCTGGTAGTTGGCGCCCAGCACCCGCAGGCCGCCGACCAGGACGGTCATCTCGGGGGCGCTCAGCGTGAGCAGGTTCGCCCTGTCGAGCAGCAGGTACTCGGCCGGCAGGCGGTTGCCCTTGCCGTGGTAGTTGCGGAACCCGTCGGCGGTCGGCTCGAGCGCCTCGAAGGACTCGGCGTCGGTGTGCTCCTCCGTCGCGTCCACACGGCCCGGCGTGAAGGGGACCTCCACCTGGAAGCCGGCTTCCTTGGCGGCCTTCTCGACGGCGGCGGTGCCACCGAGGACGATCAGGTCGGCCAGGGAGACCTTCTTGGCGCCGGCGCCGGCGTTGAACTCCTGCTGGATGTTCTCCAGGACGCGCAGCACCTGGGCCAGCTCGTCGGGCTCGTTGACCTCCCAGCCGCGCTGCGGCTCAAGGCGGATGCGGGCGCCGTTGGCACCGCCGCGCTTGTCACTGCCGCGGAAGGTGGAAGCCGAGGCCCAGGCGGTCGTCACCAGCTGCGAGACGGACAGACCCGACTCGAGGAGCTTCGTCTTGAGGGTCGCGATGTCCCCGGCGTCGATGGGCTCACCCTCGGCCTCGGGCAGCGGGTCCTGCCAGATCAGGGTCTCCTCCGGGACCTCCGGGCCGAGGTACAGCGACTTCGGGCCCATGTCACGGTGGGTCAGCTTGAACCAGGCGCGGGCGAAGGCGTCCGCGAACTCCTGCGGGTTCTCGTAGAACCGGCGGGAGATCGGCTCGTAGATCGGGTCGAAGCGCAGCGCCAGGTCGGTGGTGAGCATCTTCGGGCGGTGCTTCTTCGACGAGTCGTGCGCGTCCGGGACGATCTCCGGGGCGTCCTTGGCCACCCACTGGTTGGCGCCGGCCGGGCTCTGCTCGAGCTCGTACTCGAACTCGAAGAGGTTCTTGAAGAACCCGTTGCTCCACTGGGTGGGCGTCGAGGTCCAGGTGACCTCCAGGCCGGAGGTGATGGCGTCGCCGCCCTTGCCCGTGCCGTAGGTGCTCCGCCAGCCCAGGCCCTGCTCCTCCATGGAGGCGGCCTCGGGGTCGGCGCCGACGTGGTCGGCCGGGCCGGCGCCGTGGGTCTTGCCGAAGGTGTGGCCACCGGCGATCAGGGCGACGGTCTCCTCGTCGTTCATCGCCATGCGGCGGAACGTCTCACGGATGTCGCGGGCCGCGGCGAGCGGGTCCGGGTTGCCGTTCGGGCCCTCGGGGTTGACGTAGATGAGGCCCATCTGGACGGCGCCGAGCGGGTTCTCCAGCTCGCGGTCGCCGGTGTAGCGCTTGTCGTCGAGCCAGGTGGTCTCGGGGCCCCAGTACACGTCCTCCTCGGGCTCCCAGACGTCCTCGCGGCCGCCGGCGAAGCCGAAGGTCTCGAAGCCCATCTGCTCCAGGGCGACGTTGCCGGTGAGGATCATGAGGTCGGCCCAGGAGATGCTCTGGCCGTACTTCTTCTTCACGGGCCACAGCAGGCGGCGGGCCTTGTCGAGGTTGCCGTTGTCCGGCCAGCTGTTGAGCGGGGCGAAGCGCTGCTGGCCGGCGCCGGCGCCGCCGCGGCCGTCGCTGATGCGGTAGGTGCCCGCGCTGTGCCAGGCCATACGGACCATCAGGGGGCCGTAGTTGCCGAAGTCGGCCGGCCACCAGTCCTGCGAGGTGGTCAGCACCTCGGCGATGTCCTGTTTCACGGCCGCGAGGTCGAGGGCCTGGAACGCCTCGGCGTAGTCGAACTCCTCACCGAGCGGGTTGGCCACCTCGGGGTTCTTGGCAAGGATCTTCAGGTTGAGGCGCTCCGGCCACCACTGACGGTTGCCGCCACCCTGGGTGGGGTGCAGGGCGCGGCCGTGCGCCACGGGGCAGCCGCCGCTCGTCTCCTCCTGCTTCGCGTCGGTGACGATCGCGTCGTGGTTCTCAGTCATGGAAATCCTTCCGGACGGGGTGGATCACGGTGCTCGGGTGGATCACATCGCTCAGGTACTGCGGGCGGTGGAGCAGGCGGGGCACAGGCCCCAGTAGATGACCTCGGCCTCGTCGACGGCGAAGCCGCGGTCGTCGGACGCGGTCAGGCAGGGGGCGTGGCCGACCGCGCAGTCGACGTCGGCGACGGTCCCGCAGGACCGGCACACGAGGTGGTGGTGGTTGTCGCCGACCCGTCCCTCGTACAGGGCCGGGCTGCCGGGCGGTTCGAGGCGGCGTATGAGTCCCGCCGCGGTGAGTGCGTGGAGCCCCTCGTACACGGCTTGGACGGAGATGTGGCCGACGCGCCCGCGTACCTCGGAGGCGATCGCCTCGGCGCCGAGGTGGTCGCCGTCCCGCACGGCCTGGAGCAGTGCGACGCGGGCGGCCGTCACCCTCAGGCCGGCGCCGCGCAGTTCCTCGGCGACGGTGGGGTTCCGGGATGCGGTCATGGCGGACAACCTAGCCGCACAAACACGAATGATTCAAGAAAACGAAGGGTTCAATTTTCGTGTCGCGCTGGTGCGGCTCGGTGTGGCGCCTGTGCGGCTTGATGCGGCAGCCTCGTTGGCGCACTGTGAGCTCCGTCACAGCGTCGATGATCGCGCTTCGGAGCGGTGGCGGGATGGTGTCAGCCGTGTCCGTGTCGCGCCAGCACCGCCCGCGCGGTTTCGGCCATGGCCTCGTCGACCATCCGGCCCTCGAAGGTGAGGGCGCCGACGCCGTCGCGCTGGGCCGCTTCCACGGCTGCGACGAGGCGCGCACAGCGGTCCACCTCTTCGGGGGTGGGCGCGAAGACCTCGTTGATCACGGGGACGTGGGTCGGGTGGACGGCCATCATCCCCTCGTAGCCGAGGGCGCGGTTCTGCTCGGCGAAGGCGCGCAGGCCCGTCAGGTCGGCGATGTCCGTCCACAGTCCGGTGACCGGGCCGGGCGCTCCGGCGGCGCGGACGTCGAGCAGGACGCGGGAGCGGAGGGCCAGGGTCTCGGTGCCCTGCGGGCTCCAGCGGTAGCCGACGGCGCGTTCCACGTCGCCGCCAGGTGCGGTCAGGGCACCGACGTAGGCGACCCGGGGAGCCGCTGCGGCGATGTCGTAGGCGTCGTGCAGGGCGCGGGCCGACTCCAGCAGCGGGACGAGGGTCGTCGCGCCGGCGGGCAGACCGTGCTCGTGTTCGCACCAGCCGATGAGGCGGTCCGCGAACCGTACGTCGGCGGCGGTGTGCACCTTGGGCAGGACCACCCCGGCCAGTCCGGGGCGTACGACGGCACGCAGTTCCTCGGCGGCGGTCCAGTCGTCGAGCGGGTTGACGCGGACGAACAGGGCCATGCCACCGGCCGGTTCCGCAGCGGCCTCCGCCACGGCCTCGGCCACCCGGGCGCGGGCGAGCGGCTTGTCGGGGGCGGGCACCGCGTCCTCCAGGTCGAGGACGACGGCGTCGGCACCGGCCGCGCGCGCCTTGGGCAGCCAGTCCGTGCGGAGTCCGGGCACGAAGAGGAGGGAGCGGAGCGGGGGGCGACTGTGAGGCTCAGACGACATCGTTCTTCTCCAGCTCGGCCAGTTCCCGGTCGCTCAGCCCGAGCCAGTCCCGGTACACGAGGTCGTTGTCCTGGCCCAGCGCGGGTCCGGTGCGCCAGACGCGGCCGGGGCGCTGCCGGAAGTGCGGGATGACCGCCTGCATCCGGACGTCGCCCAGGTCGGGGTCGGCCACGGTGACGATGTCGCCGCGTTCCGCGTAGACCGGGTCGGCGGCGATGTCGGCCGCGTCGAACACCCGGGAGGCCACCACCTCGGCGCGGGCGAAGGCCTCCAGGCACTCGGCGGCGCTGCGGCCGGCCACCCATTCCCGCAATCCGTCGTCCAACTCCCCGCGCCGTGCGTGCTGTTGCTCCGACGTGGCGAACTCCTCCTCCGGCAGCCCCAGCAGCCGGGCCACGTTGCGCACCGAGCGCAGGGTCGCGGAGGTGACGGTGATCCACTGCTCGTCTCGGGAGCGGTAGGTGTTGATCACGGCGGCGGGCGCGACCGCCAGCTGGTTGCCGGAGCGCTGCGGCACGGTTCCCAGCTGGTCGTGGACGATGACCTGCCACTCGACGAGCCGGAACAGGGGCTCGAACAGGGCGAGATCGATCCACTCGCCGTCGAAGCCGGGGTCGTGGTCGCGCCGGTGGAGGGCGGCGAGGACGGCGTAGGCGCCCATCAGGCCGGTCACGGCGTCGCCGTGCGAGAAGCCGGTGTGGACGGGCGGCCCGTCGGGGGAACCGGTCAGGTGGACGACGCCGCTGCGGGCCTCGCCCATCTTGCCGAAACCGGGGGCGTCGGCCTGGCTGGAGGTGGCGCCGAAGCCGGAGATCTGCAGCAGGACGGCCTTCGGGTTGATCCGGTGCACGGACTCCCAGTCGAGGCCCCAGCGGCGCAGGCGCCCGGCACGCAGGGTGACGATGACGACGTCCGCCCAGGCGACGAGCCGGTGGGCGACCGCCCGGCCCGCCTCGTGGTGCAGGTCGAGCGTGACGGAGCGCTTGTTGCGGGCGGCCACCTTGAACCACAGGGGCACGCCGTTGCGCCGGGGCCCCATCGCGCGGGCGGCGTCACCGGCGCCCGGGGGCTCGACGTGGACGACGTCCGCGCCCTGGTCGGCGAGCATCGAACCCGCGAGCGGGCCGGCCACCACATGAGCGAACTCGACCACTTTCAGTCCGCGCAACTGCCCCTGTCCGGTGGCGTTCGGCATGTCCTTGTCCGGCACGGATGCGTCCCCTCGGCTCAGCTGGTCGGTTCTTCAGACTGCCGAGGCGCAGAAATGCCTGTCCAGCAAAAGAAGGCCATCAATCCATGCGGTTGGCGCATGAATCGGCCCCCATCGGCGCTCAGGCCCAGGAGACTCCCGGCGGCAGGTCCCTGCCCTGGGCCCGGAAGTCCTCGAGCGTCTCCAGGAAGTGCTCGGTGACGCGCGGGAGGGTGCGGCGGGCACGCAGCGCGATGTCGAGGCGCCGGTCGACCACGGGGTCGACCAGCGGCCGGAACACGAAGGGGCCGGTGCCCAGCAGCGGCAGCACCAGGGCGGGCAGTGCGCTCACTCCGAGGCCGGCGGCGACCAGTCCGCCCACCGTGGCGACGCTGCCGGCCTCCGCCGCCGGTACGGCGCGTGCATCGACCTGGCCGAACGCGGCGTCCGTCAGCCGCCGCACGCTCGAGTCCCGTCCGACGGCGAGGAACGGCTCGCGGGCCAGGTCCGCCCAGCCGACCTCGTCGCGGGCGGCGAGCGGATGGTCCTCGCGCAGGACCGCGACGAAACGGTCGCGCACCAGCGGGCGGTGCTCCAGCCGCTCGGGCGGCACGCCGACCGTGGTGATGGCGAAGTCCGCGTCGCCGGACAGGACCCGGTTCAGCACGGCCCGTTCCAGGCCGTCCAGCAGGCGTACGGCGACGCGCGGCCGGTCCGTGCGGAAGCCGGAGATGACCTGCGGAAGCAGCACCGCGGCGACGGAGGGCAGGGTGGCGACGGCAACGGTGCCGGACTCGCCGAGCAGGAAGCGGTCCAGTTCCTTCATCCCGGCCCGGTGGGCGCTGAGGATCTGCTCGGCGATCCGCAGCGCCTCGGCGCCCGCGGCGGTCAACTGTACGTTGCGCGTGTCGCGTTCGAGCAGTTGGGCGCCGACCTGCCGCTCGAGGTCGGCCACCGCGCGACTGAGGGAGGACTGCGAGACGCCCAACTGGGCGGCCGCCGCGGTGAAACTCGTCGCCCGGGCGACGGCCGCGTAGGCCGTCAGCTGACGCAGGGTGGCATCCATGGCCGGGAAGCGTACGTCAGAGCAAGCCGATTGATGCGGGGATCGCATGGACAGATGCCGGTTTGATGCTGGACAGGGATCATCCGGCGCTCGGACACTCTCGGCTATCCCCGTACGCCCCGCTCTCCGCCGCCGGGGACCGCGACCCGAGAAAGCGAGCGTCACCATGCCGGCAGCCCTGGGCTTCGCCACGATCGCCCTGTTCCTGTTGCTCACCATGACCAAACGGGTCTCGGTGCTGGTCGCGCTGGTGGTGCTTCCGGTGCTCGCGGCGCTGGCGGGCGGGTTCGCGGGCGAGCTGGGCGGGATGGTGCTCGACGGGCTGTCGAAGGTGGCGCCGATCGGCATCATGATCGCCTTCGCGGTGCTGTACTTCAGCCTCATGGTGGACGCGGGTCTGTTCGATCCGCTGATCCGCGGTCTGCTGCGGCTGGCCAAGGGTGATCCGATGCGCGTCACCGTCGCCACGGCCGTTCTCACGCTCTGCGTGGCCCTGGACGGCGACGGCGCCTCCACGTTCCTCATCACCGTCTCCGCGCTGCTGCCCGTCTACCGGAAGCTGGGGATGAGTCCGCTGGTGCTGTCCGGGGTCGTCTGCCTGGGGGCGGGCGTGATGAACATGATTCCCTGGGGCGGGCCGACGGTGCGTGCCATGGCGGCACTGAAGCTGGAGAGTTCGGACGTCTTCACGCCCGTGCTGCCCGCGATGGGGTTCGGGATCGCGTGGGTCCTGGTGGCGTCCTGGCTGATCGGCCGTCGGGAGCGGCAGCGGCTCGGCGCTCTCACCGGGCCGGGCGAGGAAGCCACCGACGGCGAGCCGGTTCCCGCGACGGCATCCGCGCCCGGTGACGAGACGGTCCCCGCGACGGCCCCGGCGCCCGGCGACGGGCCGGGTGCCGTCCGGGTCGCCGCGCCCGCGCCGCGCCGGCTGGCGCTCTTCAACCTGCTGCTGACCGTCGTGCTCGTCGTGGCGCTGATCCTGGAGGTCATGCCGCTGCCGGTGCTGTTCGTCCTCGGGTTCGCGGTGGCTCTCCTGGTCAACCACCCCACGTGGGAACAGCAGCAGGCGCTGCTCGACCGGCACGCGAAGAACGTCGTCCTCGTGACCACCATGATCTTCGCGGCCGGTGTGTTCACCGGGGTCCTCACCGGGACCGGGATGATCGACGACATGGCCGAGGCGCTCGTGTCCGTGATACCGGACTCCCTCGGCGGCCATCTGCCGGTCCTCGTGGCCGTCACGGGCATGCCGCTGAGTCTGGTCTTCACCCCGGACGCCTACTACTTCGGTGTCCTGCCCGTCCTCGCCGAGACGGCCCACGGCTTCGGCACCGACCCGGCCGAGGTCGCCCGGGCCGCCATTCTCGGCCAGATGACGACGGGTTTCCCGCTCAGCCCGCTCACCGCCGCCACGTTCATCCTGGTCGGCATGAGCGGCGTCCAGCTCGGCGAGCACCAGCGTTTCATCTTCCGCTGGGCCTTCGCCACCACGCTCGTGATGACCGCCGGTGCCGTCCTCACCGGCGCCTTCTCCCTCTGACGGAGGATCGGCATGCCCGCCCGCCCCTCACGGTTCGTCCCGCTGCTGCTCGCCGTGTCGTTCGCCGCCTCCGCCCTGCCGGCGGCCACCGCCCGGGCGGACCCGGGCAGCGGTCTGCCGTCCTTCGCCGGTTCCGTCACCTCACGTGAGTACGACGGCCGCGACGACGACCTGCTCACCGCCGGGCTGGGTTTCGCGGGACTGCGCCGGGCCACTCCCCCGGCCGTCGCCGACCCCGCCCGTCCCACGCCGGCCGAGCTGCGGCGGTGGGCCGTGTGGGCGGCGGCGGGGCTCTCCGGTGGCGACGCGGGCGGGCTGGGACGGCTGTACGGGCCCAACATCGGCGCCGACGGCAGACCGGTTCCCGGTGACGGGAAGGTCGCCGGCACCGAGTACACCGCAACCGTCGGAACGGGCGTGCGGAGCGTCGGTTTCGTCGTCCAGGTCCCCGCGGACTTCGACCGCGCACGGCCCTGTGTCGTGGCCGCGCCGGCGACCGGTCTGGCGAACGTGTACAACGGCGTCAGCGGCGCGGGTGCCTGGGGGCTGCACCACCGCTGCGCGGTCGCCCTCACCGACAAGGGCATGGGCCCGGCCTTCCACGACCTGCACTCCGACACCGTCATGGCCACCGACGGCACGACCGGCCCCCGCACGCGGACCGGCCCCCGGGCGGCCTTCGACAGCGGCCTCGACGACTCCGCACGCCGCCGGTACGACGCGCGCCGCCCCTACCGGGTCGCCTTCAAGCAGGCGCACTCCCGGCACAACCCCCAGGCCGGCTGGGGCCGCGACGTCCTGCGCTCGGTGGAGCTCGCCCTCGCGCTGCTCAACCACGACTGGCGGGAGGGTGCGCCCGCCGCCGGGTACACGCCCGCGACGACGAAGGTACTGGCGGCGGGTGTCTCCAACGGCGGTGGTGCCGCCGTCGCCGCCGGAGAGGAGGACCGGCACGGCCTGATCGACGCGGTCGTGGCCTCGGAACCGCAGATGAACCTCGCCCCCCTGCGCGGCGTCACCGTCCAGCAGGGCGGTCAGCGGGTGCGGAACGCCGGGCTGCCGCTCGTGCGGTACGCGTCGCTGGCCTCGCTCCTCCAGCCGTGCGCGGTGCTCACCGAGCCCTCGGCGCCGGGCTACTCGTCCTTCGATCCGCGAACGGCACGGCGGCGCTGCTCTGACCTGGTGGGCGAGGACCCCCGGCTGATCCTGCGGCGTGACGCGGAACGGGCCGGGGTGCGAGGGCTGCCCGGACTGGCGCAACAGGCGCTGGTCCGGGCCGGGTTCCAGGCGCGGTCCGCGTACTTGCAGGCCTCGCACTACGATCCGCAGACGCCCGTCTCGTACGAGATGAGCTTCGCCCGCGCCTCGGTCACCGACGCGCTGTGCGGCTACAGCTGGGCGGCGACCGACGCCTCGGGCCGACCCGCTCCCTACACCCGGGCCCAACTCGCCACTGCCTACGCCACCAGCGGCGGGCGGGCGCCCTCCCCCGGCACCCTCGTCGACGACGACTCGCTCGGCGGGCCGGTCGCCGACCGGCGGTCCGTCGGGCCGGACGGCGCACCCGACTACAACCTCGACGGGGAGCTGTGCGCCTACCGGCTGGCGTTCCCCGGCAAGGCCGCGGGCCCCGAGGAGGGGGCGTGGGCGCGCCGGGTGGGCCAGGGCCTCGACGCGACCCGGCGCGACGGCGACCTGCACGGCAAACCCGCCCTGATCGTGCACGGCCGCGACGACACCCGGGTCCCGGTCAACCACAGCTCCCGGCCCTACCTCGGGCTCAACTCCCGTACCGAGCATGGCAGGAGCGCGTTGTCCTACGTGGAGGTGACCCACGCCCACCACAGCGACAGCACCGCGCCCGGCTACGACAACCGCTACGTCCCGCTCGGCTTCTACTTCCAGCAGGCACTCGACCTGATGTGGGCCCGGCTCACCGAGGGCCGTCCGCTGCCGCCCAGCCAGGTCGTACGGACCGTGCCGCGCGGGGGCGAGCCCGGTCACGCGCCCGCGCTCACCCGGGCCAATGTGCCGCCCATCCCGGCGTCACCCGCGCCCGGGGACCGCATCGGCGTGCGGTCGGGTGCGGTCCAGGTGCCCGACTGAGAACCCTCCCGCCTATCGGCTGTCCGACGAGGTCAGGCGTTCGAGCTGGGCGGCGGCCGCCGCGGCTTTGCGATCCGCTTCGCGGACCCGGCGGTCGGCCGTGCGCGCCCGTTCCCGGGCCGACCGCTCGGCGAAGCGGGCCTGCTGGTGCTCCTCCCTGGTGCGGGCCAGTTCCTCGGTGAGCTCGCCGACGCGCCGCTGAAGGCGGTCCACCTGCTGTTTCGCCTCCTCCGCGGCCCGGCCGGCGGCCGCCGCCTCGTCCTTGAGCGCCCCCAGCTCCCGGTCGGCGGCCTCGGCGTCCCGGCGGGCCTGCGCCAGCCGTCGCCGCTGTTGCTCGCCGGCCTTCCGGTCCGGGCGGGAGGGAGCCGTCGCGGCGGATGGGCGACCCTGTGTCCTGGCACTTTCCGGGACGGTGCCCTCCGCCACGGCGCTCGCGGCGGCGGCCGGGAATCCGACGGCGGCACTGAGCGGCTTGGCCAGCCGGCCGCTCGCCCATGCCTCCGCGGCCTCGGGGTCGGCCAGGACGGCGTGCAGGGTGTTCTCGACCTCGCGCTGCACGCCTTCGCCGATCGGATGGCCGGCCTCCACGGCGAGCTGCCGGGCCTGAGCCGACAGGGCGCGGATGAGCGCGTGCTGCTGCCGGCTCAGTTCGCGCAGCTGTGTGCGGTCCAGGGAGTGGTGGGCCTGCCGCAGTCCTTCGCCCAGGCGGAGCAGGGGCTCGACATCGCCGGGCCGGCTGCGGACCAGGAGGTTGCTGGCCCAGGCGGCGAGGCTGGGTTTGCGCAACGTGCCGATCCGGTCGGCGAGTTCACGGTCGCCGGCCGTGCGGGCGGCGGCCACGGCCGAGGAGCGGGCGGCGGTGAACTCCTCCGGCCGCAGGGCGTACAGCTCGTCGGCCACAGCGTCGAAGTCCATGAGCGTCCCTTTCGCGTGGCGGCGCTGTTCCGATCATCCCAGGCGAGGGCGCGAGGGGCGCGTGGAGCGCGGCGTTACGGCGGGGCGGAACGCTTCGGAGGCACCCCGTTCATGATCCAGAAATCGACGGTTTAACATATGAGCGCCGCCTAGCTCGAAAGATGGATCTGTGACTGTCAACGACGACTCGTTCACCAACTGGAAGAACCGCGAGGAGATCGCGGAGTCGATGATCCCGATCATCGGGAAGCTGCACCGGGAGCGGGACGTGACCGTCCTGCTGCACAGCCGCTCCCTGGTGAACAAGTCGGTGGTCAGCATCCTCAAGACCCACCGGTTCGCCCGTCAGATCGCCGGTGCGGAGCTCTCGGTCACCGAGACGCTGCCGTTCCTGCAGACCCTGGCCGAGCTCGACCTCGGGCCGTCCCAGATCGACATCGGCATGCTCGCCGCGACGTACCGCGAGGACGACCGCGGTCTGTCGGTCGCGGAGTTCACCGCGGAGGCCGTCGCCGGTGCCACCGGGGCCAACAAGATCGAGCGCCGCGAGGGCCGGGACGTCGTCCTCTACGGCTTCGGCCGCATCGGCCGGCTCGTGGCCCGGCTGCTGATCGAGAAGGCCGGCTCGGGCAACGGCCTGCGGCTGCGCGCCATCGTCGTGCGCGGCGGAGGTGAGCAGGACATCGTCAAGCGCGCCTCGCTGCTGCGCCGCGACTCCATCCACGGCCAGTTCCAGGGCACGATCACCGTCGACGAGGCGAACAGCACGATCGTCGCCAACGGAAACGCGATCAAGGTCATCTACGCGAACGACCCGTCGGAGATCGACTACACGGCGTACGGCATCAAGGACGCCATCCTCATCGACAACACCGGCAAGTGGCGCGACCGTGAGGGCCTGTCCGAGCACCTGCGCCCGGGCATCGACAAGGTCGTGCTGACCGCGCCCGGCAAGGGCGACGTCCCGAACATCGTGCACGGCGTCAACCACGACACCATCAAGCCGGACGAGCAGATCCTGTCCTGCGCCTCGTGCACCACGAACGCGATCGTGCCGCCGCTGAAGGCGATGGACGACGAGTTCGGGGTCCAGCGCGGGCACGTGGAGACCGTCCACTCGTTCACCAACGACCAGAACCTGCTGGACAACTACCACAAGTCCGAGCGCCGCGGCCGCAGCGCGCCGCTCAACATGGTCATCACCGAGACGGGTGCCGCCTCCGCCGTCGCCAAGGCGCTGCCCGACCTCAAGGCGAAGATCACCGGCAGCTCCATCCGGGTCCCGGTGCCGGACGTCTCCATCGCGATCCTCAACCTGCAGCTCGCGCGGGAGACCACCCGCCAGGAGGTGCTCGACTACCTGCGTGAGGTGTCGCTGACCTCGCCGCTGAAGCGCCAGATCGACTTCATCAGCGCGCCCGACGCGGTCTCCAGCGACTTCATCGGCTCGCGCCACGCCTCGATCGTCGACGCCGGCGCCACCAAGGTCGAGGGCGACAACGCGATCCTCTACCTCTGGTACGACAACGAGTTCGGCTACTCCTGCCAGGTCATCCGTGTCGTGCAGCACGTGTCCGGGGTGGAGTACCCGACGTTCCCGGCTCCGGCGGTCTGACCTTCTGGCTGATCCCTCTGTCTGACCCCTGGGGACGGCGCGGGGCGTGTCCGGCTGGCACGCCCCGCGTTCCCGTGTGTCAGGAGCGGGTCAGCTCGATCTTGTACTGCCGTGTCTGCGAGCCGTCCTCGCTGCTCACGGTGACGACGGCCATGCGTGATGTCTCCCTGCGGACGGTCACGCTCGCGTACGGATCGCGCGGCGTGGCGGTGACCTTCGCCCGGTCCGGGCGGTCGGTGCTCACGCGGTAGTCCGTCCGGTCCGGGTCGAAGCCGCCGACCGCCAGGCCGTCCACCTCGACCGACGCGGCGGCGGCGTCCGCGGAGGCGCCGGGTGTCCTGGCGAAGAGCTCGATCTCCCCGAGGGTGATGTAGCCGCCCGGCCGGGCCGTCATGACCACGCGTGCCCCGGTCACCGGGCCCGAGGCGCGCACCGGGACGTCGACGACGGGCGTGCCCTCGGTACCGACGGGCACGGTCTCGCTCGCGTCGGTCCAGGTGCCGTCGGCCCCGCGGACCTGCACCTTGAGGGACTCCGCGAAGCTGACGTTGGTGCCGTCGCGGTGGAAGTGGGTCACGACCCGGGTCAGATCGCGCGCCTCGGGCAGCGTGAAGGTGATGGTGTCGGACGGGTTCTTCGTGCCGGACCTCCAGTTCGACCAGGCCTTCTCGGAGGTGTTGCCGTTGCGCAGGCCCTCGGCGGAGTAGCCGCTCTCGGTGTACGTGGCGCCGACCGTCACGCCCTCGTCGGGCGCGGCGTTCTTCTCCCGGGGTGCGGTGACCTGGACGCGTACGGTCGCCGCCGCATCGGTGCCGCCGGGGACGTGGGCGGTGCCGCGCAGGGTCACCACTCCGGCGTCGTCGAACGCGCCGTCGGCTGCGGGGTTCCAGGTGACCGGGAGCTCGGCGGTGCCGCCGTGGCGTCCGACGCCGGTGACGGTGGCGGGCAGGTCGGGCCGTCCGCCGGTGTAGGTCTTGGCGCGGGCCGGGAGGGTGGAGGCGATGGTGTCCACGGTGACGACCGCCTCGGCGCGGACGGTCCGTCCGAGGGTGTCGGTCGCCTTGCCCTTGACCCGCACGGTTCCGGGCTTGCTCCAGCGCGCCTCGGAGGGCAGTGCCCACTGCACGGGGAGGGCGCCCCGGGCGCCGTCCCGGAAGACGGGCGTCACGGTGCCGGGCAGTTCGGGCGCGCGGCCGGGGACGGTGAACGCCTCGGCCGGCTGCGTACGCAGCACCGTCTCGTCGGTCACGGCCCAGCGCTGGTTCGCGTTGGAGGTGGGGAGGAAGGCCGACACGCGGGCGCCGTCCGCCGTCGACTGCCCGACGACGTCGAGCAGCCGGCCCGTGGCGGCGTTGACGAAGGTCCAGGTGCCGTCCCCGGTGGTCGACATGATCCACTGCCCGGCCGGGGTGTCGGTGTCTTCGAGAACGGCCTCGTCGTCCCGTACGGCGAGACGGTCACCGGTCTCCGCGTTCACGAGGGCGTAGCGCTCACGGTTGCTGTCCCCGCGGGTCAGCTGCTTCACGGACCACAGCTGGGACTTGGCACCCGGGTCGGCCGTACGGACGACGACCCCCTTGCCGTCGGAGGCCGGGGCCAGGGACTTGCCGCCCTGGGCTCCCTGGAGCCGGTAGACGTGGCCTGGCTGGACGAGCGCGGCGTCCTCAGAGGTGCCGGACACGCCGTCGACGAGGAGGGTGGTGACCGACTTCGCCGGGACGGTCACGGTGGCGGAGTCGTCCTTCACCTTCACCGGTGTGCCGCGGACGAGCGCTCCGCCGGCACTGGTCACCACGGGCGTCACGGTGGCGCCGGGGGCGACGCGCTCGAACTGCGAGAGGTCCAGGGTCACGGCGCGCGGGGTCGTGCCGTTGTTGACGTGCACGACGGTCGCCCCGCGGCCGGACTTGCGTACGGCGGCGACGCTGGAGGGGTCGTCGGCCTTGACGAAGTGGTCGCCGGGCCGGATGTGGTGGGTGAAGTTGCGCAGGGTGTGGAACTTGGTGTTGGCCCGGACCGGGCAGGTCTCCAGGGTGTCCTTCGCGGTGCAGTTGAACGGGATGTGGATGCTGCCCCAGTTCTTGCCGGCCGCTGCCTGAGGGATGGAGTCCTCGACGGGCTGCCACAACACCCAGGCGGACGGCTCCAGTTCACGGATGTCGTCGACGACCCGGGTGGCGATGCCGAGGCCCGGTTCCATGCCGGTGAAGTCGGTGCCGGTCCCCCAGGTGCCCTCGACCTCGCTCATCCAGAACGGCTTGTCCGCGGCCTTGGCGCTGTCCCGGGCGCTGGTGCGCATGCCGGTGCCGTACGTGTGCACGTTGAGCTGGTCGACGGCGGCGCGGGCGGAGCTGTCGTAGGCGTTCCAGTTGCGGACGAAGGTGCTGGGGTTGGTCTCGTCCATCGCGGAGATCGTCGCGCGGGTTCTCGACTTCTCCAGTGCGCGCCGCAGGGCCAGGACGACCTTCTGCTGGAGTTCCGGGCCGGCGTGCGCGCCCTCCTGGCGGCCGCCGGTCGGCTGTCCGTCGGGGCCGATCTGGGTTCCCCAGTAGTTGGTGTTGGGCTCGTTGAGCGGGGCGATGGTGTCGAACTTGATGCGGTGCTTCTTCTCCAGCTGCTCGGTCACCTTGACCAGGTAGGTGGCGAAGTCGTCGACGCGGTCGGGCCGTATCTGGTCGGTGTTGGCGTCGAAGCCGCCCGAGACGTAGCCGCTGACGGTCTGGAACCAGGGCGGGGAGTTGCTGAACGCCTCCCAGCGGGTGACCTTCTTCTTGACGCGGTCCACCCACCAGCGCTGGCCCGGGTCGGCGGACCAGTCCCAGTGGTCGGGGTTGTCGGGGTTCCACCAGTCGGTGTCCTCCCTGGTCGTGCCCTCGGGGGCCTTCCAGAAGCCGTCCATCGTCGCGCCGGTCTTCATGTAGTCCTTGCGGACGTCCGGGGCGTTGCCGCCGCCGATGTTGTAGCGCGCGATGTTGAGGCGGAGGCCGTCCTCACCGAAGAGCATGTCGGCGAGCTTCTGCCGGATGGGTTCCGGATAGCGGCCGGTGATGTTGGCGAACCAGACGAGGCTCGTCCCCCACCCTTCGAACTCCTGCTGCCGGTAGGACGGGTCGATCCGTACCGTGACCGCGCTGCCGGGCGGTTCGGCGGCAGCGGCAGGAGGTGCGGTCACGAGTCCCGCACCGAGTACCAGGGGGACGCCGGCCGCCAGTGCCCGGGCGAGGCGATGTCTGCTGGACATGAATTCCCTTCGAGAGCGAACAGAACCGCGCAGAACCAATCGAGTTTCCCGAATGTTTTAGGACGGCAATCAACACGTCAAGAGGTTCGACGAGTTGGGAACCGACGCACACCCCTTGACGCGCTCCGCCTCGCCAGCCCAATAATGATCGCCCACATGTCGTCCACATATCTAAACGACGTTCTCTGTTGTGTACGCGAGCGAACGCGGGAGGCGTAGTGAACGCGGCAGGCGCAGTGACCGGTTCAGGCTTATCCCGCAGTCGTCCGATCGTCGCGTCCCTCGCCGTCCTGCTCGCCGCCTCCGGTTGCTCGGTGGCCGGTGCCGACCCCATCGGGGGCGGCCCGGACACCCTGCGCATCGTCCTGCCGGAGGAGCCGCCGACGCTCGAACCCTGCGACGCCTCGCTGACCGCGACGGGCCGGGTGACTCGGGCCAACATCACGGAGGCACTCACCGAGCGCGAACCGTCCACCGGACGCCTGGAACCCGCCCTCGCCACCAAGTGGACCCGCGATTCGGCCACTTCGTGGACCTTCACCCTCCGCAGGGGTGTCACCTTCCACGACGGCTCGCCGTTCACGGCGGCCGCGGCCGCGTTCTCCGTGAAGCGCGCCACGGAGTCGGGGATCGACTGCAACGTCGACGGCTACATCTTCGCGGACAGCGAGCTCACCGCCACGCCCGTCGACGACACCACGCTCCGGGTCACCACGGCGAAGCCCGACCCGATCCTGCCGCTGCGCCTGTCCTTCGTCGAGATCGTGCCGACGAGCACCGACCCCGACTCCCGCGTGCGCGAGCCGGTCGGCACGGGCCCCTACCGGATCGACGAGTGGAACCAGGGCCGGTATCTGCGGCTCAAGCGCTTCCCCCGCTACTGGGGCAAGGCCCCCGACTTCGCCGCCGCCACGTATGTCTGGCGCGCCGAGGGCAGTGTGCGCGCGGCGATGGTGACGAACGACGAGGCGGACGTCGCGATCGGGCTCGCGCCGGAGGACGGGGCGGGTGACCGGGCCGTCGAGTTCACCACCAACGAGGTCTCGTACCTGCGGATGGACGCCACCAAGGCGCCCTTGAACGACATCCGCATCCGGCAGGCCGTCAACTACGCCATCGACCGGGAGGGACTGGTCACGGCGGTCTTCGCCGGCCGGCCCACCGGGCAGCTCGTGGCGAAGGGCGTCACCGGCCACAACCCGCGCCTGCGGCCGTGGCCCTACGACCCGGAACGCGCCCGGAAGCTCGTCGCCGAGGCCCGCGCCGACGGAGTCCGCACCGGCACCACCCTCACCATCATCGGCCGCAACGGCATCTACCCGAAGGCCGCCGAGGCCATGGAGGTGGTCCAGGACGGCCTGATCAAGGCCGGGTTGAAGGTCAGGATCAAGATGCTCGACGTCAACGCCTGGCTGGAGTACCTGCTGCGCCCCTTCCCCGCCGGCGACACCGGCCCCACCCTGCTCCAGGCGCAGCACGGCAACCAGGCGGGGGACGCCGCGTTCACGATGGGGCAGATCTACGGCAGCGAGGGCGCCCAGAGCAGCTACGGCACCGGCGCGCTCGACACGCTCATCGAACAGGCCGAGCTCGCCTCGGGCGGAAAACGGCAGAAGGCGTTCGCGGACGCGTTCGCCCACCAGAACGACAAGGTCGTACGGGACGCCGTCATGGCCAACATGACCGGCCTGCTGGCCCTCTCCCCCAAGGTCCGCTACCGGCCCGATTCGGCGACCAACGACGAGATGCGGCTCGCCGACATGCGGCGCGCGGACTGAGGGAGGACATCACGTGCTGACCCTGCTGCGCCGCCGCGCGGTCTCCAGCGTCGTCCCACTGCTCGTGGTGGTGCTCGGCGTGTTCTTCCTGGCCCGCCTCACCGGCGACCCCGCCAACCTGTACCTGCCGCTGAGCGCGACACCCGAGATGCGGGCCGAGTTCGCCGCCCGCAACGGCCTGGACGACCCGCTGATCAGCCAGTTCGGCGACTACCTCGGCCAGGTCGCCCATCTCGACTTCGGTGAGTCGCTGCGCACGGCCCAGCCGGCCGGCGAGGCGGTCCTGCGGGCCTTCCCCGCCACCCTGCAACTCGCCGGCTGGACGATGCTGCTCGCCATCGTGGGCGCCGTGGTCATCGGCAGCCTGGCGGCCTACCGCCCGGACTCGGCGACCGACCGGATCGCGAGCTTCCTGTCCTCCACGGCGGCCAGCGTCCCGGACTTCTGGATCGCCATCATGGGCGTGCTGGTCTTCGCGGTCACCCTGGGCTGGCTGCCCACCTCCGGCACGAGCGGCGCGGCGGCGTGGGTGCTGCCCGTGGCCACGCTGCTGATCCGCCCGTTCGGCGTACTGGTCCAGGTGGTGCGGGGCGCCATGGTCTCCGCGCTGTCCGCCCCGTACGTGAAGGTGGCCCGCGCCAAGGGGGCGTCCGAGCCCCGGGTGGTCTTCGGGCACGCCCTGCGCAACGCGGCCGCACCGGCGCTGACCGTCGCGGGCGATCTGGCCGTGGGGCTGGTCAACGGAGCCGTCGTCGTCGAGACGATCTTCGGCTGGCCCGGCATCGGCAAGCTCATGATCGACTCGGTGCTCCAGCGCGACTTCGCGGTGCTGCAGGCGGCGGTGCTCCTGACCGCTCTGGCGATCTTCGCCCTCAACATCCTGGTGGACCTCTGCCACGCGCTTGTCGACCCTCGGGTACGGCAGCGGGCGGCGGCATGAGCCGAGGACGGGACATGCTTCAGAAAGCCACACCCGAGACGGGCGGTACGCCCGTACGCCGCCGGTGGTTCGCCCTGCTGCTCCGGGACCGGTTCGCCTGCGCAGCGGCCCTCGTCCTGGTCCTGGTCGCGCTGTGCGCCGTCCTGGGACCGCTGCTGGCCGGGGACCTGGCGACCAGTCAGAACCTGCGGGCCCCGGGCCGGCCTCCCTTCAGCCTCGACCACGGCTGGGCCTTCGTCCTCGGCAGCGACTCCCTCGGCCGGCCCGTCGCCGCGCGGCTGCTGACCGCCGCCGGGACGACACTGGCCGTGGCGGTGCCCGCCGTGCTGTGCTCGCTGGTCATCGGCTCGGTATGGGGCATGTGGGCGGGCTATCACGGCGGTTGGCGCGAGAACGCGTCGCTGCGGGTGGCCGACGTGATCCTCAGCTTCCCCTCCCTGCTGCTGGCCGTGGTGGTGCTGTACGTGTTCTCGCCGAGTGCGGCGAGCATCGTGCTGGTGCTGGCCGTCGCCCGGATACCCGTGTATCTGCGCACGGCCCGGGCCGAGGCGGCGGAGCTGCGCAGTCGGCTGTTCGTGGACGCGGCCCGTACGTTCGGCACGGGCAGCTGGGCGACCATCCGCCGGCATGTCGCGCCGAGTGTGCTGCCGACGCTGCTCACCGTAGCCGCGCTCGACTTCTGCTTCGTGATGCTGGCCGAGTCGTCGCTGAGCTTCCTGGGTATCGGCATCCAACCGCCCGACGTCAGCTGGGGGTTGATGGTGGCCCAGGGGCGGCAGGAGTTGCAGAGCGCGTGGTGGATCGCGCTCTTCCCGGGGCTCGCGATCGTCCTCACGACCGTCTCGGCGACCGTTCTCGCCTCCTGGGCCCGGATGGCGACGGACCCGGGGCAGCGGTGGCGGGAGGGCGTACGGCGGAGTGGGCGGCGTGCCCGGTGGTCGCGCAGGGCGAGCGCGGGCCCGGCAGCGCGTGGCTCTGCCGTCGCCGAGGCGGACACGACCGCCGTTCCCGTCGGCAGCCGTCCCGCCGGCACCGGGCAGTCGACGGCGGCCGACGTCCTGGTCGTGGAGGGCCTGTCCGTCGACGTCCACACCCCGGCCGGGCCCGTCCATGTCGTCCGCCGGGTCGGCTTCTCCGTGCGGTCGGGCGAGACGCTGGCGCTGCTGGGCGAGTCGGGCTGCGGCAAGAGCATGACCGCGCACGCCGTCGCCGGCCTGCTCGACCCGGTCGCGGAGGTGGTGGGCGGGCAGGTGCGCCTCGACGGCGAGAACCTGCTCGGGCTCGGTGCCCGGGCCAGACGCCGGCTGGCCGGCCCCGGTGTGGCCATGGTCTTCCAGGACGCGCTCAGCGCGCTCAACCCCGTCCTCACGGTCGGCACCCAGCTCGCCGAGCCGTTCCGCATCCACGAGGGCATGTCCCGGCGGGCGGCGAAGGCCAGGGCGGTAGAGCTGATGGAACGCGTGGGCATCCCGGAGGCCCGGTCCCGGGCGGACGCCTATCCGCACCAGTTCTCGGGCGGGATGCGCCAGCGTCTGCTGATCGCGACGGCGGTCGCCCTGCGGCCGAAGGTCCTGATCGCCGACGAGCCCACGACGGCACTGGACGTCACCGTGCAGGCGCAGATCATGGACCTCCTCGGCGAGTTGCGCGGCGAACAGCGCACGGCGCTCGTCCTCATCACCCACGACCTCGGACTCGCCGCCGAGCACGCGGACCGGGTCGCCGTCATGTACGCGGGAACCGTGGTGGAGACCGGGCCCGTCGCCGAGGTGTTCGGCAAGCCCCACCACCCCTACACGCAGGGCCTGTTGGCGTCGGTCCCGGCCGAGCAGCACCGGGGCTCCCGGCTGAGTTCCATCCCGGGGAGCCCGCCGGACCCGGGTGCGGTGCCGGCCGGCTGTGCCTTCCGTACGCGCTGTCCCATGGCCCGGGAGCGCTGTGCCACCCACCGTCCGGCGCTGACCGGTACCGGTGACGGCCGGGCCGCCGCCTGTCACTTCGGGAAGGAACTGGCCGATGCCTGAGCACGGGGCACTGCTGGAGGCCACCGGCCTGGCCAAGAGCTTCGCGGTCCGGCGGACCGTGCGAGGCGGCACGCGGCTGCGGGCACTGGACGGAGTGGACCTGACGCTGGGGCGCGGGGAGACCCTGGGTCTGGTCGGCGAGTCCGGCTGCGGCAAGTCCACACTGGCCAGGGTTCTCCTGCGGCTGGAGCGGCCGGACGCGGGCACCGTGCGGTACGAGGGAGTCGACCCCTTCGCCCTGTCGGGTGCGGAACTGCTCGCCTGGCGCCGGAAGGTGCAGATGGTGTTCCAGGACCCGTTCGGTTCGCTCAACCCCCGTCTGTGCGCGGCGGATCTGATCGGCGAGCCCTGGCTGACCCACCGCGGTCTCGTCCCCGCGTCGAAGCGGGCGGCCCGCGTGGCCGAGCTGCTGGAGATGGTCGGCCTGCGCGCGTCGGACGCGAGCCGTCATCCGCACGAGTTCTCCGGGGGACAGCGGCAGCGGATCGGGATCGCCCGCGCCCTGGCGCTGGAGCCGGAGGTCATCGTCTGCGACGAACCCGTCTCCGCGCTGGACCTGTCGGTGCAGGCGCAGGTGCTCAACCTCCTGTGCGACCTGCGCGACGAGCTGGGGCTGTCGTACGTGTTCATCTCGCACGACCTGTCCGTGGTGCGGCACCTCGCCGACCGGGTCGCCGTGATGTACCTCGGCAAGATCGTGGAGACGGGTCCGACGGAGGAGGTCTACGAGCGGCCGCGCCACCCGTACACGGAGGCGCTGCTGTCGGCGGCGCCCTCCCCCGCGGCCGGTGGCGGACGCGAACGGCAGCGCATCGTGCTCACCGGTGAGATCCCCTCACCGGCCGACCCTCCTTCCGGATGCCGGTTCCGCACCCGGTGCCGGCGGGTGCGGGAGCTGTGCGCCGAGGAGGTCCCCGCGCCTCCGCCCCGGGGGCCCGTCCACGGGGCGGCATGCCACTTCCCTCTGGAGGAGACACCGCCGGTGGCTGTGTGAGGGCGGTGCCCTCGTCAGCCGACGGCATCCACCAGGAACTCCTGGTCCCGTGCCCCCGTGCAGCGCTGCTGGGTGATCTCGGCACCCGCCGCACGGTCGTCGGCGCCGTTGACGCCGAGACACATCCCGTTCTGCACCACGTGAATCCGGTATTCGTTCCCCTTC
This sequence comes from Streptomyces sp. HP-A2021, assembly GCF_022807935.1. Classification (NCBI taxonomy): domain Bacteria; kingdom Bacillati; phylum Actinomycetota; class Actinomycetes; order Kitasatosporales; family Streptomycetaceae; genus Streptomyces; species Streptomyces sp. HP-A2021. The sequence continues at coordinate 9,242,634 of NZ_CP094344.1, read as the reverse complement.
GCCCCCGTGGACCCGTCAAGGGGTTCGAAGAAGAAGTGCTGGCTGGTGCGGTCCGCCGAGCAGCTCTCCCAGGGCCAGGGTTCGAGCAGTCCCTCGACGACATGGCCGCTGCCGAGCGCGGTGAGACAGCCGTCGCCGTACACCGGGTGGCGCCACTGGATGTAGTACGAGCCTGTGTTCCCGACCGACACCAGTGAGAGGTCCGGTGGTGTGGCGTCGGCACAGGGGCGCTGGACGGCGACCTGGCTTCGGTAGCGCCCCTTGCGGTCGTGGCCTTCGGTGACGCACAGCGTGGGGGCCAGGGCGGGCCGGATCCTGGACTGGCCTGGTTCCGGGCCGTCCACGCCGGTGGTCGGGGTGGACGCCGAGGAGGAAGCGAGGCCGGCTGCGGCCCCGGCCCCACGCGCCGCCGCGTCCCGGCCGCCGTCCTCGCCGGGCAGCAGCGCCCAGGCCCCCACAGCGGCGAGCAGCAACCCGGCGGTGGCGGTGGCGGCGAGAGTTCGTCGGCTTCGGACCCGGCCGACGACCGGGGCCGGGTTCGCGGCCAGGATCTCGGCTGTTGATGGCGCGGAGTGTTCCGGCGTCTCCTCGGGCGCCGGCCCTTCACCGTCAGGCGTCGGCCCTTCCCCGTCAGGCTTCGGCCCTTCGCCAGCTGCCGTCGGCCCCTTCTCCGCCCGCGGCGGCGGCTCGGCGGCGGCCAGCCGGTCTCTGGCCTCCAGCCACGTGTCGGTGTCCTCACCCCTCCCGCACGCGCGGACGAACGCGGCGACCACCTCCGCGCGCGGCAGCGAGTCCCGGCGCAGCGCGTCGGCCACGGTACTGCGCGCGAGCACGTCCCCGCGCCGTTCCGCGTTCGCCTCCAACTGGCGGTAGGTCAGGCCGGCCCATTCCTTGAGCCGGCGCATGCACGCCACAAACTCGGAGGCGCTGCGCGCCTCCCTCGGTAACGGACCCTCTCTGCCCATGACCGGCCATCCTCGCCCCGCCCCGGGCGGTGGACAATCCGGGATTCTGCCAATCCTTCGTGACGTGATCCACCGCTTCGACGAGATCGGGCCGGGCCTGCCTGGACCCTCCGGGCGCGGGCTGAGCCGTAATTCGTTTGACCGGGCCTCGGGTCAACGCTGCACTGTGGCGGGACATCACGAGTCGTGGTGCCGGTATCCGAGGAGGCAGCGGCAGCTATGGAGATCCGTTCCACGACCGACGAGGATCTCGACGTCTTCGTCGACACCGTCCATGCCGCGTTCGGGCTCTTCCCGGAAACCCCGGTCGAGGGCGGCGGGCTCTGGTGGTCGGCGCTCGACATGGACCGCTGCCTGCTCGCCCTGACGGCGGACGGACAGCCCGTCGGCACCGCCGCCGCGCACCCTTTCGAACTCACCCTGCCCGGTGAGGCCATCGTCCCGACTTCCGGGGTGACCGCCGTCGGCGTCCTGCCCTCCCACCGGCGCCGAGGCGTGCTCGGCACGATGATGCGGCACCAGCTCACCGAGTTCCGGGCCCGAGGAGAATTCCTCTCCGTGCTGCTGGCCTCCGAGGCCCCGATCTACGGCAGGTTCGGCTACGGACCGGCGACCTACACGCAGCAGCTGAAGGTGCCGCGCCACCGGGCCGCCCTCGCCGCTCCCCGGGCCCGCACCGTGGCGGGCGCCCCGGCGGCCGGCTCGGACAACGGCTCGGTCGAGGTACTGCGGCGTGCCGAGTGCGGCGAGATCCTGGAAGAGGTGTACGACCGGTATCGCCGCGCCCAGCCCGGCGCGCTGTCCCGGCCGCACCGCTGGTGGGCCCTGCGCGCGGGGCAGCCCCCGATCTCGCCCGCGCCGCGCTACGTCGCCGTCCACCGTGACGCCGACGGCGTCCCGGACGGGTACGCCAGCTACTCGATCGACGAAGCCAAGACCTTGACGGTCGACGAGACCATCGCCACCGACGACACCGTCTACACGGCCCTGGCCCGATTCGTACTCGGACACGACCTGGTCGCGCAGGTGGTGTTCAAGCACGTCCCGCCCGAGCACCCGCTGCGCTGGCAGCTTGCGGACTTCCGCGCCGGCCAGGTGAGCGACGAGATGGACTGGCTCTACGTACGGCTCCTTGACATCCCGCAAGCGCTGACCGCACGTGGCTGGTTCACGGACGGCGAACTCGTCCTCGACGTCGACGACCCGTTCCTCGGCGAACACGGCCGCTACCTGCTGACCGTCCAGGAAGGCAAGGCCGACTGCATCCCGACCGACCGGGAGCCCGACCTGTCCCTGGACGTGTGCGACCTGGGCTCGATCTACCTCGGCGGCACCGCCCCGAGCACGCTCGTGCGTGCCGGACACGTCCTGGCCCACCGCCCGAACGCGGCCCCACTCGCCGACGCCCTCTTCCGCGCCGACCGTCCCCCGCACTGCCTGCACTGGTTCTGACCGCAGCGGCCTTCAGTGGCAGCAGCCGTCGGCCGGCTGAGGACCGGGCGGCGTCGTGTCCAGGCGGCAGAAGCACGACGCCTGGATCGGGACGTCGGCCAGCGCGGTCGCCATCTTGAGCTGCTGGGCCACCAGGGCCGCTTCGGCGGTCTTGCCCGTCCGGAGCAGGCACTCGTGGAAGCCGTGCAGGGACCAGACGTTGCCGGGGTGCTGGAGGGGGCGGGGCAGGGCGTCGTCGAGGCCGAGGTCCGCGCGGTAGACCGCCTCGGCCTCCGCCACCCGGCCCTGTTCCAGCAGCAGGGCGCCGTAGGCGTGGCGGGTGGGCTGCATCCAGCCCCAGGGCTCGTCGTAGGGGAGGCCGTCGTCCAGCTCGATGGACCGCTCCAGGGCCGCGAAGGCGAGGTCGTGGTTGCCCCTGCGGTATTCGAGCTCTCCGTCCAGCATGGCCGCCGCGACGGCGAGGATGTCGCGGCAGGTGTTGTTGAACAGCATCCGCGTCTCGGGCACCAGGCCCACCGCCGTGCGGAACAGCTCGCGTTCGGCCTCCGCCCGGGCGATTTCGCCGGTGGCGGAGAGGGCGACGCCGCGCGCGTAGTGGCGCATGGCGGTGGTCACCGCGTAGAGCTCCGGGTCGGCGGGAGCGGGCAGGTCGAGGATGTCGGCCCAGCGGCCGAAGCGGATCAGTACGTGGACGCGCATGGCGAGGAAGCCCTCGAGCCAGTCGGCCATCGGGGGGCTCTGCACGTGGAGCAGGTCTTCGGGGATGGCGGCTTCCAGCTGGGCGGCGGTGTCGAGGGCGACCTGTGCCTGGCCGAGGAACATGGCCCCGTAGATCTTGAAGTGGTAGTTGTGCGCCCGGTAGAGGGTGTAGAAGTTCATCGCGCCGGCCCGCCGGTGGAACTTCTCGTCGGCGGCGATCGCGTCGCTGTTGGCCGCGACGACCCGGCGGTAGTCGCCGCACAGGACGTCGAGGTGCGAGGGCATGTGGTGCAGGTGCCCGGCGTCGGGCACGATGCCGCGCAGCCGGTCGGCGACGGTGAGGGCCTGTTCCGGTGCCGGGGACATCTCCATCAGGTGGATGTAGAGGTGCAGCACCCCGGGGTGCCGCACACCGGCGTCGGTCCCGAGCGCGCCGTCCAGCACGGCCTTGGCCTCCAGGGTCCGTGCGCCCTCGGCGGGCTGCCCGGTCGCCAGGTCCCACAGCTGCCAGGGGGTGAGGTTCATCAGGGCGTCGGCGTACAGGGTCGCGATGTCCGGGTCTTCGGGCGCCAGTTCATACACCGCGCGCATGGCGTCCGCGTACGGCTCGTTCCACACCGAGCAGTCCTCGACGGCCTCCGGCTGCGGGTAGCGGGCTCGCAACGCGCCGATCAGAGCCTGCTCGACCGGGGTGGCCCGGACGGCCTTCTCATGGGCTCGTTCCACTGCGGCATGCGTACGCTCCACCGTCCGCGCCAGTTCCTCGCCGTCGAAGAATTCCCAGGGCTTGTTGTAGTTCGGGCCCAGCGCGTAGGCGATGCCCCAATACGCCATCGCGCACTCGGGATCAGCCTCGGCCGCCTTTTCGAAGCAGGCGACGGCTTCCTCGTGATGGAAGGCGTACGTCCACACCAGGCCGCGGTCGAACCAGAGTTGGGCCTCGGCAAAGGAGGTGGTGACGGGACGGCTGTGCGGGCCGAGGTCGTAATAGTCGCCCATGGGTTTCTCCTGGGAAAGCGGCCGGGAGCCGTGAGAATAGCGGTTGCGGACGCACCCTCGATCACCGATGAATTCTCGTATTTCCAGATGAGCGGGGCATCTTTGAGTGGCGGGAGGACACCTGGGGGGAGGCCGCTCAGACGCTGGTCAGGACCTGCGGTGAGAGGATCTTGATCTGGGTGTTGGTCCAGCGCAGCTGCCGGAGCGTCTGCGGGTGGCAGTCGGTGACCAGCGCCAGCAGCCGTTCGTCCCGGGTGGCCTGCGCCGCCTGAGCGAGCTTCTCCCAGTGCAGGGAGTTGCGCGCGGCCGCCAGGTGCAGGTCGCGCAGGTCGTGCAGGTCGTGCAGGAGGAGCAGACCGGTCGCGGGGCGCCGGCCGAGTGCCGGTGCGGATGATCTCGTGCAGCAGCGCGTTGAGGAGGGCGACGTTCGTGCCCGCGCGCGGGGCCAGGTGGACGTCGGCGCGCCGGGCGACCTGCGTGTACCGCGGGTCCACGCACACGAGGCGGGGCGGGTCGCTTCCCTCCTCCTCCAGGAACAGCTGCCCGGTGGTGTAGAAGCCGATCGAGCCCGGGCCCTTGTCGTCCAGGAGGTGCCGGGTCCGGGCGGTGATCCGGTCCATGGCGGTGTCCCAGTCGGACTCGACGAGCCGGCCCTGCTCACGGACCAGTGGCCTGGTGAGCCGGTCCGCAGAGGCGTTGGCCTGCCAGCCGTAGAGGTCCTTGGGACCCAGGCGCCCACGGTTCACCCGGTCCGCGGCCCTGCCCCGCACTCCCACGATGCGGCCCTCGCGCACCGCGATGTCCATCGCGTCGCCGTTGGAGTGCAGCAGCGAGGCGGACTGCACCCACCGCTCCACGTCCTGCTCGGCGGTCCCGGCCCGCAGGTGCGTGTCCGTCCGGGACAGCCAGGGCGTGCCGGCGGCGTATGGGGTGCGCGCACCCCAGGGATCCGCGATCCGGTCGGTCGAGGTGTCCATGGTCCCACCTCCCACAGGAGATCGTCCCGTGGCGAGTACCCCACCCGTGACCCCCGAAGTCCGGTGACGCTGCGTACACAAGCATGCCACAGAGGGCACACACCGTCGCGGGAGGCGATCACCCGGTCGTTCGATCGTGGGCACCTTCGCCACTGGGCTGGCAGCGGCCAACTCCCCCTCCCTAGGATGTACTTCCTGTCCAGCCAGTCCGTTGGCGCGGCACCACGCAGGGGGAACGATGCACTCCGAGAAGCAGTTGTCCACCGAGATCGACGCGAACGTGCCGACGGCAGCGCGCATGTACGACTACTACCTGGGCGGCAAGGACAACTACGCGGCCGACCGTGCCGCGTGCGAGGAACTCGACAAGGTCGTGCCCAGCACGCGCCGCCTGGCCCTGAACAACCGGCGCTTCCTCCAGCGGGTCGTGCGGACCCTCTCCGAGGAGTACGGCATCCGGCAGTACCTCGACCACGGATCAGGCCTGCCGACGCAGGACAACGTGCACCAGGTCGCCCAGCGCATCGACCCCACGACCCACGTGGTGTACGTCGACAACGACCCGATGGTGCTGGTCCACGGCCGTGCGCTGCTGGAGCAGGACGAGCGCACCAGCGTCATCCACGCGGACATGCGCGAGACCGACCTGATCTTCGACCACCCCGACACCAAGCGGCTGATCGACTTCTCCGAGCCGGTGTGCGTGCTGTTCAACTCGGTGTTCCACTGCATCCCGGACAGCGACACCGACGGGCCGCTCGCGGTGGCCCGCCGCGTGCGGGAGCGGCTCGCGCCCGGCAGCTTCATGGTGATGTGCCAGCTGGTCAGCGAGGACCCCGAGGTCCGTGCCTTCGTCACGAACTTCATGGACCAGGCGACCCAGGGGCACTGGGGCCGCGTGCGTGAGGAGAAGGACGTCGCCACGTACTTCGAGGGTCTGGAGATCCTGGAGCCGGGGCTGGTGGAGGTGTCCACGTGGCGTCCGGACACCGAGGTGGCACCCCGTCAGCTCACGCACGAGTGGATCGAGTTCGGCGGTGTGGGGCGGATTCCCCTGGCGAAGTGACGCTGATCCCCGTGGAGACGTGACACCGGTGGAAGTGACGCAGGTACCTCGCGCGGGACGCGCCTCGTCCCGCGCGGGGCACTCGCGCGTCAGGCGTAGCGCTGCTCCATCGTCGTGCGCAGCAGTTCCAGGGAGTCACGGGGCTTGAGCGCCTCGTCCGCGAGGCGGTCCAGCGCGATCCGGTACTCCTCCGTCTCGTCGCGGTCCTCGAGGAAGTTCGCGCTCTTGATGTGCTCCAGGTAGACCACGTCGGGCAGGTCGAGGCCGCCGAAGCGCAGGTACGTGACCGGGATGGCGGGTGCCGAGGCGTTCGTGACGTTCAGCGGGACGATCTGCAGGGTCACGTTGGGGCGTTGGGCCATCTCGACGAGGTGGGCGAGCTGCTCCCGCATCACCTCGGTGCTGCCCAGGACGCGCAGCAGCACGGACTCGTCGATGACCGCCCACAGTTGCGGTGCGTCCGGCCGGAGCAGCAACCGTGCCCGGTGCCGGCGGAGTTCGACGCGCCGCTCCACCTCGGCGGCCGGCGCGTTCGGCAGGCCCCGCTCCACCACGGCCCTGGTGTAGGCGGGTGTCTGCAACAGGCCGGGCACGTACTGGATCTCGAAGGTGCGGATGGTGGCGGCGGCCTCCTGGAGTCCGACCAGCCGGTCGAACCACTCGGGCATCAGCCGCTTGTCGTACCGCTGCCACCAGCCCGGCTCGCCGGCGCGCTGCAACAGCTTGAGCAGCACCGAGGCCTCGTAGTCGTCGGTGCCGTACAGCTGGAGCAGCGCGCGGACGTCGTTCTCCGTCGGCGGGCGGCGGCCCTTGCCGGACTCGATGCGGGACAGCTTCGCGGCACTGAAGCCGACAGCGCGGGCCGCCTGGTCCTGGGCGAGTCCGGCGTCCTCGCGGAAGCCTGCCAGCTGTACACCGACCAGCATCTTCAGCAGAGTCGGCGCCGGCTCGGGCCTGTCCAGATAGGGTTCCAGACGGGAGATGCGATGCGACGCGGCGGACATCCTGACTCCCAGCAGACCGGCACAAGGGCGATTTACACTATCGCACTCCGCCGGGCGTGTTCGCATCCCTCGGAGCGGCCCCATGAAGGTGGTGAGTTGAGCTCCGCTTCACCACGCGGGCTTCACAGCAGGTGGTCGAACTCGCCGTCCTTCGCCCCGGCCAGGAACGCCGCCACCTCCGCCGCCGTGTAGACGAGTGCGGGCCCGTCGGGGTCTCGGGAGTTGCGCATCGCGATCCCGCCGTCGACGAGAGGGGCGACTTCGACGCAGTTGCCCTCGGCGTTGCTGTGCCGGCTCTTGATCCAGCAGGCGTCCAACGAGCTTGCCTGCACTCCGTTCTGCACTGGTGGCACCGCGGTCTCCTTGCTGTTCTCGTTCATGTCCCGACTCGCGTACCCAACACGGCTTGATTTTCACGCAATTTCGCGTGCAATTGCACGCGAGCGCCATCAGCGTGGATAATAGCCGCGGCGTCAACCCCCTTGTCGGCGCCGCGTCCTGACCTCGCATCGGGGAGATGCCGTGTCATCAGCTGCGCATCACGTGCTCCGGCCGCCCAGTGGTGGGGCTGCGGCGCACGCAGGCGCACCCGCCACGAGCACCGGATTCCCGCCCGGCCCGCGCACGCTGACGTCGTGCGAGGTGGCGCCGTACGGGACCCCGCCCCCGATGCCGGAGACGATGCCGCAGCCCTCCGGTGCCCTGTCCGCCTCGGCCGCCCTGCGCGTCGAGTGCAGCAGGGAGGGGTTCGCGCGCGCCCGGTCCTTCACCCGCGACACGCTGCACGTCTGGTCGCTCGACCACCGCTGCGACGACACGACCCTCGTCATCACCGAACTCGCCGCCAACGCCGCGACGCACGCGGCGCCGGGGACGGCGGGTACGACCGGTACGCCGGGCGCTGCGGAGATCCGGCTCGGATTCCTCCTGGACCCCACGCACCTGCTGGTCACCGTCTCCGACCCGGACGACCACCCGCCCGTGTACGCCCCCACCGGCTCCGCTCTGGAGGAGCACGGCAGGGGCCTGTGCATCGTCGACGCCCTGTCCGAGGAGTGGGGCTGGACCCCCTGCCCTCCGGCGGGCAAGACGGTCTGGGCCAGGTTGTCGACCTGTCCACCCATCTGACACGACTGCCGCGGAAAGGCCCCCCGCCATGCGCAGCGCTTCGACGGAACACCCGAGCAGCGAGCGCCCACAGCGCCCCGACGCCCCGTCCGGGGTCGCCCGGACCACGCCGCTCACGGCCCTGGACCGCGTGCCCTGGGGCGACATCCAGGACTCCACCGGTTCGGCGGCGGCCATTCCCCTCCTGCTCAACGGCATCGCCTGGGGTGACGCCGACACCGCCCGCTCCGCACTCGACGACCTGCGCAGGCGGATCTGTCAGTTCGGCTTCGTCGTGGAGCAGGCGACGGCCGCCACGGTTCCCTTCCTGTGGGAGCTGGCGAAACTGCCGCAGGTGACCTGCCGCGCCCAGATCATCCGGCTGCTCAAGAACATCGCCGACGCCCGGCAGTGGGAGAGCACCGCCGCCGTCTATCCGAAGCTGCTGAACCGCCGGGAGAACCCGGTGGTGTGGGAACGCGCGGCGCGTCAGGCGGTCCGGGCCCGGCGCGGTGAGCTCGGCCGGCTGATGGCGGACGAGGACACGGAGATCGCCCGGGCCACGACCGAGCTCGCCCGTTCCCTGGGCGCCTGACGGTATGCGGGTGCCCGGGCGCCGGGAGTCGTGACGAAACGGTGAGGGCCCCCTGTCACCATGGGTGATGCCCCTCGCCTCGCGCGGCCGGGCAGTGTAGACATGGCACATGGTCCGACTCTTGGGTCGATCCGGGACTCGATCGCCCCTGCGGCCCGGCGCTGCGCCGCCCTCCCGGCAGCGGCGGGAGGCGGGCCCGTCGCGGTGGCAACCGGTGGCGGGGCTGCGGTCGGTGCTGGGCGGGCGCAGTGTCGCCGGACAGGTGTTCCTGCTCGTCGTGGTGATCGTGCTGCTGCTGGTGGTGGCGGCCGTCGTGGCGCTGGTCCTGCAGGTGCGGCACGACACGACCCAGGAGGCCCGCAACCGTTCCCTCGCCGTCGCCGAGACCTTCGCCAACGCGCCGGGCACGGCCGAGGCGCTGGACAGCCCCGACCCCACGGCGGTGCTCCAGCCGCGTGCCGAGGCCGCCCGTGAGCAGTCGAAGGTCGACTTCATCGTCGTCATGAACACCGACGCGATCCGCTACACGCACCCCAAGCCGGACCGCATCGGGAAGAAGTTCGTCGGGACGATCGCGCCGGCGCTGGCCGGAGAGGCGGTGACCGAGGAGATCGAGGGCACCATCGGCCACCTCGTCCAGGCCGTGGTGCCGGTGAAGGACGCCGACGGGCAGGTCGTGGGGCTGGTGTCCGCGGGGGTGACGACCAAGAACATCGGCGGAACCGCCGACCGTCAGCTGCCGCTCGTGCTGTCCGCCGCCGCGGCGGCGCTCGCCCTGGCGACGGCCGGTGCCGCGCTGGTGAGCCGGCGGCTGCTGCGCCAGACGCACGGGCTCGGGCCGCACGAGATGACCCGGATGTACGAGCACCACGACGCCGTGCTGCACGCCGTCCGCGAGGGCGTGCTCATCGTCGACGACGGGGGCACCCTGCTGCTCGCCAACGACGAGGCGCACCGGCTGCTCGGACTGCCCGCCGACGCCGAGGGCCGGCACGTGCTCAGCCTGGGGCTCGACCCCGGCACCGCCGAGCTGCTGGCCTCCGGGCGCGTCGCCACGGACGAGGTGCATCTCGTCGGGGACCGGCTCCTCGCCGTGAACCAGCGCACCACGGACCGTGCGGGCGTCCCGCCCGGCAGTGTCGCCACGCTCCGCGACTCCACCGAGCTGCGTGCCCTGTCCGGCCGGGCCGAGACCGCGCGGGAACGGCTCAACATGCTGTACGACGCCGGGGTGGGCATCGGGACGAGCCTGGACGTGACCCGTACGGCCGAGGAACTGACCGAGCTGGCGGTGCCCCGGTTCGCCGACTTCGCCACCGTGGACCTGTTCGACGCGGTGCTGGGCGGCGGGCAGCCGGACGCGGCGGCCGCGCTCAGCCGTGCCGCGCTCAGCGGGATCCGCAAGGACGCCCCGCTCTACCCCGTCGGCGAGCGGATCAGGTTCGTCGATTCCTCTCCGCAGGGCCGCAGCCTCGACACCGGTCGGCCCGTCCTGGAACCCCGGCTGAGCGAGGCCCCCGGCTGGCAGGCACAGGACCTCGAGCGCTCCGCGCAGATCGTGGAGTACGGCATCCACTCCCTGATCACCGTGCCGCTGCGGGCCGGCTCCCTGCTGCTCGGCGTGGTCAGCTTCTGGCGCTGCGAGAAGCCGGAGCCCTTCGACGCGGACGAGCTGACCCTGGCGGAGGAACTGGTCGCGCGGGCCGCCGTCTCCATCGACAACGCGCGCCGCTACACCCGCGAGCACAGCATGGCGGTGACGCTCCAGCGCAGCCTGCTTCCCCGGAACCTGCCCGAGCAGGACGCTCTGGAGATCGCCTACCGTTATCTGCCCGCGCAGGCCGGGGTGGGCGGCGACTGGTTCGACGTGCTGCCGCTGTCGGGGGCCCGGGTCGCGCTCGTGGTCGGGGACGTCGTCGGGCACGGGCTGCACGCCGCGGCGACCATGGGGCGGCTGCGCACCGCCGTGCACAACTTCTCCGCCCTCGACCTCCCGCCCGACGAACTCATCGCCCTGCTGGATGAGCTGGTCGGCCGCATCGACCAGGACGAGACGGAGGAGGAGGGCAGCGCCCCGGTCACCGGCGCGACCTGCCTGTACGCCGTGTACGACCCGGTCTCCCGGCGCTGCACCGTCGCACGGGCCGGGCATCCCCCGCCAGCGCTGATCCACCCCGACGGCAGTGTCGAGTTCGCCGACGTGCCCGCCGGTCCCCCGCTCGGTCTCGGCGGTCTGCCGTTCGAGACGGCGGAGCTGGAGCTGGCGGAGGGCAGCCGGCTCGTCCTCTACACCGACGGGCTGGTCGAGGACCGGGAGCGGGACATCGACGTCGGGCTGGACATGCTGCGCGAGGCGCTGAGCCGGTCCGGCCAGTCCCCGGAGGACACCTGCCGGACCGTCCTCGACTCGCAGCTCACCGCCCGTTCCAGCGACGACATCGCCCTGATCGTCGCGCGCACCCGGGCACTCGCCCCCGACCAGGTCGCCGAGTGGCCGGTGCCGGCCGACCCGGCGGCCGTGGGCGAGGTACGGGCGGCGGTCACCCGGCAACTGGCGGAGTGGGGACTGGACGAGCTGACGTTCACCACGGAGCTGATCCTGAGCGAGCTGGTCACCAACGCGCTCCGCTACGGCGGCGGCCCCATCCACGTCCGGGTGCTGCGCGACCGCAACCTGATCTGCGAGGTGTCCGACAGCAGCAGCACGTCTCCGCGTCTGCGGTACGCGACGATGACGGACGAGGGCGGGCGAGGGCTGTTCCTGGTCGCGCAGCTCGCCGAGCGCTGGGGGACGCGCTATCTGCCCGCCGGGAAGGTGATCTGGGCGGAGCAGCCGTTGCCGTGAGCGGCCATAAGGCCGTCTACGACCAGTCATAAAGTCGCCTTATGAGCTCATAGACCGGACCCGCGTACCAACTTAGGCATGCCTCAGTTTAGGCTTCACGGCGAGATCACTTGTCGCCGCTCGAAGGGAACCTGACCATGCCCCGCCCCCTGCGGGTAGCCATCGTCGGATCCGGCCCCGCCGGGATCTACGCCGCCGACGCCCTGCTCAAGTCCCAGGTGGCCGCCGAACCCGGCGTGTCCATCGACATCTTCGAGCGCATGCCGGCGCCGTTCGGACTGATCCGTTACGGCGTCGCCCCCGACCACCCGCGGATCAAGGGCATCATCACCGCCCTGCACCAGGTGCTCGACAAGCCGCAGATCCGGCTGTTCGGCAACGTGGACTACGGCACCGACATCAGCCTGGACGACCTGCGCGCGTTCTACGACGGCGTGATCTTCGCCACCGGAGCAATGGCCGACCGGACGCTGTCCCTCCCGGGCATCGACCTCGACGGCTCGTACGGCGCCGCGGACTTCGTGTCCTGGTACGACGGTCACCCGGACGTGCCGCGCACCTGGCCGCTGGAGGCGGAGAAGGTCGCCGTGCTCGGCGTCGGCAACGTCGCGCTCGACATCGCGCGCGTCCTGGCCAAAACGGCGGACGAGCTGCTCCCGACGGAGATCCCGCCGAACGTCTACGAGGGTCTGAAGGCCAACCGCGCCAAGGAGATCCACGTGTTCGGCCGCCGCGGCCCGGCGCAGGCGAAGTTCAGCCCGATGGAACTGCGGGAGCTGGACCACTCCCCCAACATCGAGGTCATCGTCGACCCCGAGGACATCGACTACGACGAGGGCTCGATCGCGACCCGGCGCGGCAACAAGCAGGCCGACATGGTCGCCAAGACCCTGGAGAACTGGGCGATCCGGGACGTCGGCGACCGGCCCCACAAGCTCTTCCTGCACTTCTTCGAGTCGCCGGTGGAGATCCTCGGCGAGGACGGCAAGGTCGTCGGACTGCGCACCGAGCGCACGGAACTCGACGGCACCGGCAACGTCAAGGGCACGAGCACGTTCAAGACCTGGGACGTCGGCGCGGTCTACCGTGCCGTCGGCTACCTGTCCGACAAACTCCCCAAGCTGCCCTGGGACCTCGACTCCGGCACCGTCCCCGACGAGGGCGGCCGGGTCATGCAGGAGACCGGCGAGCACCTGCAGTCCACGTACGTCACCGGCTGGATCCGGCGCGGCCCGGTGGGCCTCATCGGCCACACCAAGGGCGACGCGAACGAAACGGTGGCCAACCTCCTGGACGACTACGCGAACGGCCGCCTGCACACGCCCGCCTCCCCCGGCCCCGAGGCCGTGGACGCGTTCCTCGCCGAGCGGAACGTCCGCTTCACCACCTGGGACGGCTGGTACAAGCTGGACGCCGCCGAGAAGGCGCTGGGCGAGCCGGAAGGACGCGAGCGCGTGAAGCTCGTCGAGCGTGAGGACATGCTGCGGGCCAGCGGCGCCTGACGTCTCATACACCCCGTGGGCGGGTCCGGTGGCAATGTCACCGGACCCGCCCTTATGCGTGCTTGAACCGTGTACGATCCGGATGCTTCACCGAACCATCACATTGCCTTCACCAGAGGGCCATGCAGGGGGGACGAACGTCCATGCGTATACGCCTTGTCGCGGCCACGGCCGTCGCTGCCGGAACACTGACCGCCCTGACGGCGGTTCCGGCCCAGGCCGCCGAGTACGACTCCGCGCTGAAGATCCGCGGTATCCAGTACGACGCTCCCGGGAGGGACTCCAACCGCTGCTCGACGGGGAACACCGACGAGGAGTACCTGACCATCAAGAACTACTCGCGGTCGACGACGGTGAACCTCAAGGGGTATGTCGTGAAGGACGCCGCGGGGAACAAGTTCACCTTCACCGCGAGCCACACCCTCCAGCCGGGTGACTACGTGAAGCTGCGCGGTGGCAACGGGTCCGACTCCGACGCGAACAACGTCGTGTACCGCGACAACTGCAACTTCATGTGGAACAACGACAAGGACACGATCTACGTGTACAAGCCGTCCGGCAGCCGCGCCGACGTGCACTCGTACACCAAGAGCGGCTCCGACCCGGACGGCAACGGGTACATCACGTACCACGGCTGAGCCTTTTGCCGAACCGGCAACAGGCTTCGTGTATGTCGCGGCGGGCGCTGCATGATCGATGGACCGAGCGCCCCTTTCCGGAACGCGGGAGGATCCATGCCGCAGACGTCCGCCGTCGACCACACCCATCGCCTGGTGCCTTCACCGGCCGGCCGCCTTCATCTCGTCGAGCAGGGTGACGGGCCGCTGGTCCTGCTTCTGCACGGATTCCCCGAGTCCTGGTACGCGTGGCGCCACCAGCTGCCGGCCCTGGCCGCCGCGGGCTACCGCGCGGTGGCCGTCGACGTGCGCGGCTACGGGCGCTCGTCCCGGCCCGCAGAGGTGGACGCGTACCGGATGCTCGAACTGGTGGCGGACAACGTGGCCGTCGTGGAGGCGCTGGGCGAGCGGTCCGCGGTCCTGGTCGGGCATGACTGGGGTGCGACCATCGCCGCGACGTCCGCGCTGGTCCGGCCCGACGTGTTCCGCGCGGTCGCGCTGCTGAGCGTGCCCTACACCCCGCCCGGCGGGCCCAAACCCAGCGAGGTCTTCGCGCGGATGGGCGGCGAGGAGGAGTTCTACGTCTCCTACTTCCAGGAACCCGGCCGGGCCGAGGCGGAGATCGAGCCCGACGTGCGCGGCTGGCTCGCCGGCTTCTACGCGGCCCTGTCGGCTGACACGATGCCCGAAGCCGACCCGCATTTCGTGGCACGCGGAGGCCGGTTGCGCGACCGCTTCCCCGTAGGCCGCCTGCCGCACTGGCTGAGCGACGCCGATCTCGACGTCTACGCCGGGGAGTTCGAACGCACGGGCATGACCGGCGCCCTGAACCGCTACCGCAACATGGACCGGGACTGGCAGGACCTGGCGGACTTCGCAGGAGCCCCCGTCACCCAGCCGTCGCTGTTCATCGGCGGCGGCCTGGACGCGTCCACGACCTGGCTGGCCGACGCGATCGAGGCGTACCCGACCACGCTGCCCGCACTGACGGCCTCTCATATCCTCGACGGCTGCGGACACTTCCTCCAGCAGGAGCGTCCCGCGGAGACCAACCGGCTGCTGATCGAGTGGCTGAAGGGTCTCCCCGCTCAGGTTTCGGGGCTGGGCAGCCAGCGGTCGAGGTAGGTGCGCAGGCCCGTGAGGTCGGTCCCTCGGGCGACGTAACCCACGTATCCGTCGGGCCGTACGAGGGCGTGGGTGGGGCCGGGCCAGGGACTTTCCGTGCCGAGGCGGCGGACGCCGACCAGGTGGTGCAGCGGCGGAATCTCGGGCCAGGAGCCGGTGAGCAGGAGGTCGTAGCCCGGGCCGGCGGTCCGCTGCTGGAGGCCGCGTGGGACGTCGGGGAGCCGGTCTCCCGCCTGCGGGCCGCGCCCGGGCCGGGTCGGTCCCGTGGTGGAGACGGGGCCGCGGCGGTAGTGGATGCCGAGTTCGGACACCGTGCGGAAGAGGCGTGCGCGGGGGCCGGTCGCGCGCAGGAACAGCGGAGCGAAGCGGGGGGCAAGGCGTGTCCTGGCCAGCCGTAGGGCCGGGTGGCTGCTCGTGCCGACGGTGAACGCGCGGTCGGTGAGGCGCCGTACGCGGCGGCCGACCGGGGCCCGCTCCGCCTCGTAGGTCTCCAGCAACTCCTCCGGCGCTGCCCCGCGGCAGACGTGGGCGAGTTTCCAGCCCAGGTTGAGGGCGTCCTTGATGCCGGTGTTCATGCCCTGCCCCCCGGCCGGGCTGTGGATGTGCGCGGCGTCCCCGGCGAGGAAGAACGGGCCCTTCCGGTAGTGGGTGGCGCCGCGGTTGTGGATACGGAAGGAAGTCATCCAGACCGGGTCCCGGAGAGTCAGCCGGTCGGTGGTCCAGTCGTCGGCGATCTGCTGGAGCAGGTCCAGCGTCACCTCGTCGGACCGGGCTCGCTGCGGATGCATGGCGATCAACCGCCAGGTGGCCGGGGTGCCGAGCGGGAAGAAGAACAGCAGACCGGAGGCGGTCATGAAGGTGTGCGCGGCACCCGTCTCCAGTCCGTCGACCTCCAGGTCGGCCAACAGGAACGTCTGGGGATAGGCGCGGCCCTCGAAGGCGATGCCCGCTTCGTCGCGCACGGTGCTGTGGGCGCCGTCGCAGCCGACGACGTAGCGGGCCCGCACCGTCTCCTCGCCGCCCTCCCCGTGGCGCAGGCGGCAGGTGACGTACCCGCCCTCCGGATCGGCGCTCACCAGCTCCGTGCCCCGCTCGACGGTGACGTCCCGTGCGGCGAGACCGGCCGTCAGGACCGCCTCCGTCTCCGACTGCGGGAGGAAGAGCAGGAAGGGGTACGGCGTGTCGTCGCAGCCGACGTCGAACACCGGCACGTGCAGCACCCGTCCGGGAAAGTGCAGGCGCAGCCGGACCGCTGCGTTCCCCCGGTCGACCAGTTCGTCCGTCACTCCGAATGCTGCCAGCATCTCCAGGGTGCGGGGCTGGATGGCCGGGGCGCGTGACTCCCGCGCTCGGTCCAGTGAGCGGTCGACGATCCGGAACAGGGTGTCGTACGCGCGGAGCTGGGTCGCGAGTGCGAGTCCGGTCGGGCCCGCGCCCACCACGAGCACGTCCAGGGGTGCCGTCATGGGACCAACCGTAGGCGCCCGTCTCCCGGCATGCCGGGGCCCTCCGCGACGTGTCCGTGGCGGAGGGCTCCCGTCCGGTGGTGCCGGCTCAGACCTCCAGGTCGGTTTCGATCCGGCGGAGCTGGTGGCGGGCCATCGCCAGGTTCGCGCGGCTCGCGTCGAGCACGAGGTACAGGAACAGTCCGCTGCCGCCGCGTCCCTTGAGCAGGCGGATGAGGTGGTACTGGGAGTTCAGGGTGATCAGGATGTCCTCGATCTCCTCCTTCAGGCCCAGGAGTTCCATGGTGCGCAGCTTGGCCCGTACGACATCGGTGTTGCCTGCGGCGGCGACTTCCAGGTTGAAGTCCTTGGTGCCGCCGAGGGTGCCGAGCGCCATGCCGCTGGTGTAGTCGACGAGTGCCACGGCCGTCGCTCCGTCGATGGAGCTCAGGCATTCCTTCAGCGCGGTCTCCGTGTTGGCCATGCGGGCGGTTCCTTTCGTTCGGTGTTCTTCAGTGGGTCGGGTGGTTCTGGTGGGTCGGGTGGCTCAGATGCCGGTCTGCGGGCGCGGCTGGTGGGTGGGCCGCTGCGGCGTGCGTACCGGGAGGGTGCCGATGGGTCGGGCCGTGGCCGGGGGCGCCGCCGCGAGGTGTTCGGCGGGCGCGGGCCGGTCGGCGTGGCGGCCGGTGCCCGGGCCGACGTGCGTGGCCACCAGGTCGGCGATCCGGGCGCCGCCGCGCCGGCCCTCGAGGTGGAGGCGGCCGACGTTGACGCGGTCCTCGGCGAGGAGGGTGAGGACGGCGGTCGCCCCGGCCGCGTAGGTGGCGACATAGCCTGTGGAGCCGCGCACCAGCAGTTCACGGAAGTCGCCGCGGGCCGCGGCGTCGGTCATGCGGTGGGCGACGCCGAGGGCGGCGGCGGTGAGCGCCGCGAGTCCCTCCGGTTCGGTGTCCGGGACGTCGTGGGCGAGGACCAGTCCGTCGACGGTGGCCGCGAGCGAACCGGTCAGGCGGGGTATGCGGGTGCGGAGCCGACGCAGTTCGTCGAGGACGTCGGTCTCGACGGCCATGAGCAGTCTCCTTTCGGCACGCTGTCGTCGCGCGCGGATCACAGTGCCTCCAAGGCGTGCAGGAGCCGTCGCAGCAGTGCGGTGTCGGGCTCGTCCGGTGCCGTGGGACGAGGGGCGGGGCCCGGCTCGGCGGACACGTGTGCGGGGGCGGGGGCAGGAGCGGGGGCAGAACCTGGAGCAGGGGCGGGGACTTTGGGAACGACCAGCCCGGCGGCGGCCAGGCGGCGGAGTTCGACGAGGGTGTGGAAGGTGCGGCAGGCGAGGACGGTGGCGATCTGGGCGGCGGTGCGGACGCCGTCGACCTGGGCGAGGGTGCGGCTGCGGCGGTGCGGCAGGTCCGCCGGGTCGGCGTCGGGCACGCGGGCGAGCGGAGCGAGGTCGATGGCGGGTTCGGGCCATATGCGGTGCAGCAGTTCGCGGCGGCGTCTCGACTCGCGCAGGACGGTGTCCACCGGCACGGCACGGACCGCGCCGAGCCAGTGCGCGGCTCCGGGGCGGAAGCGGAGGGCCGGTCCGTCGTGGGCGAGGACGAAGTACGCAGCGTCGAAGAGGGCGCCCAGGTGGCACAGTTCGAGCGCGCCGACGGCGAGGTGGCCGCTGTCCACCAGCTGACGGCCGACACGGCAACGGCGGCCGGCCTGGTCGATCGCCTCCCACCAGCCGTCCGGGGCGAGCGCGCCGCTGTGCGTGAGCAGATCGCCGATGTCGGGGGTGAGGGCGGATTCGACATGCACGACGTGTCCCGCGGCCAGGTAGACGATCCCCGCCTCGGTGGACAGGGCGCCGCTCGCGCCCTGGGCGGCAAGTGTGCCGAGCAGGGCCGAGGCCGGTTCGTCCGTGCGTGCGGTCCGGGTCGGCGTGATCATCCGAGCACCAGTCTGTCCGCCATCTCGGCCAGCCGGATGCGGGCCAGGGCGAGGTTGCCCTCACCGCGGTCGAGCCATAAGTGCAGGAACACGGTGCTGTCGAAGGTCGTGGTGACGAACCTGAGCAGGTGGTACGAGTCGCTGTTCGTGATGATCAGGTCCTGTACGGGTGGTTCCTTGCCGGACGCTCCGCCCGCGTCGCCGCCGGCCGGGGCAAGCACGCCGCTCTCCGTGGCGAGACGGGCGAGTTCGGCGGTCTCCGCGGCCGCCGCCTCCAGGTCGCCGCCCGGCGCGTCACCCACCGCGCCCAGGGCGAGACCGCTGATCCAGTCGACCACCGCCGCCCCTCGCGCACCGGGCAGCCGCATGGCCTCCAGCAGACTCTCGTCGATTCCGGGCACGCCGGATCCCCCTCCCCTGCACGGCCGTTCCCGCGAACGTGAGCACGACACTACGGAAAGTACTTGGCCCAGGTGAAGGCTTTGGCATTTTCCAAATGAATGTGCCGGAAGTGAGCGAGAGGTGAGCATGGTCGGACGGAAGCGAACAGGAAGCGTCGTAGTCTCGGGGCTGGGCGCAGGCCAGGTTTGGTCTGGCCTGCGGTTACGTGCGCGAGGACGCCGCAGGGCCCACATTCACCCCCCTGCGACCAGTCACATGTTCGGCAAGTCTTCGCAGAGTTCATCCGGACTCATGCTGACCACTTGCTGACTTTACTGACGCGTCATCAGGTCGCGTCATCAGGTCGGGATGACGACCTCACTCGCCCAGCCGGACACGCGGCTGGCCAAACCGGCGACTCCCATGATCATTTGACCTCACCAGCATGCTGGCACTCGGCGGACGCCCTCATGCGGACCGCCCTCGAACTCCGACCACCTTCAAGAAACGGACCAGTTTTGAACGAAAAACAGCGGATAGCTCCCGACGATCCCCGTTGCGTGAACAACCCGCCATCAAGCCGCCGGTCGCTTGAGCCGGTCTCGTGCTTCCGCTCATTGCAGCCGAGTTTGACCACGACCCCTAGGATCCACTGCCGCCGCATTGCGACGGGCGTGGGGTTGGCACGCTTCCGATGCAGGAGCCAGTCCATTGGGTTTATCCCTTGTCTGCCGTGAGCGACTGAACGCCTCGCGCATAACAAGAACCGCCGGTTCAAGAAGGCAACGCACTCCATGTGATGCGTCATCGGGACCAGGCCAAGGGCGCCCGCACGGCAGTTCCACCCGCAATGAGTCACTTCGGACCGGCGGCGCCAGGTCCCTACCGCTATGAGGTCGAAGGCGAAACAACACAGCGCGATCCCACGCATCGCGGATGGCCCACCGCCACTACTGCCGCATGCCGAAGGGAATGAGCGAGAAAGCCTGCCCTGTCGTCACCACCCAGTCTTCCGGTTATGCCCGGATGTTGAGCGCCGAGCGAGTGTGGAGGGGGAGTTCGCTGGGCAGGCGCCTGGAGCGTCCCGCTCTGCGGACATCCGCACCCTGTTCAGGTTCTCGTCGCTGTTGTGATCGTCCCCCGGCGCTAGGACGGGAGACGGACAAGATGAACTACTCAACGGCCCTTGTGCTCAGTTCCACGGCGTCCAGCAGACTCCGTTCCAGGTGGTGCGGTACACCGCCGCACCCCAACCCAGCGGAGGCCACTGTCTCCGTCAGCCTGCGTTGTTCGCCTGTGGTCATCTCCTTGGAGCAGATGGCGTCCCTCACATGGTGCAGGGACTCGATCTGCCGGTGTGAGCGGATCGTCCCCACTCTTCGAGGATGGCACGTGCGCACCGTCTCAGGTGACACCGTCAGTCGTTTTGCGAAGTCCGCCACCGGGGAAGAACGTCCGCGGCGATCCGGTCGACCACCGACCGCGGCGCGGAGAAGGGACCTTGCGCACGCGGCCACGGGGCGACGACATCGGTGAACCCCAGCTCGTCGGCCCGGCCCAGAAAATCGTCGAAGCAGTCGGCCGACTGGATACTGAGCACCGGTGCGGCATCGGTCTGCAGCACCCGCCGGAACTCCGGATCGGCCTCGCGTCCGTGCGTCGCAAGGGCAGCCGTCATCCGGTCGCTCGCCTCCGAGACAAGACCCCACCACGCGTCGAGCCGCTCCGCCGTCCCTCCGATCGTCACCCACCCCTGCCCATACCGCGCCGCGACAGACGCTGCCCCGGGACCGTTGGCCGCCACTATGAACGGCAGCCGCGGCCGCTGCCGGCACCCGGGCACCGAACGAGCGTCGACGGCGGAGTAGTAGTCACCCTGGAAGGAGACATGGTCCTCGCGGAGGAGCCGATCCAGCAGCTCTACGAACTCGCCGAACCTGCGAACCCGGCTCTTCGGCGCTCCCGCCCCGAAAACGTCGACATCGTACCCGCCCTCCGCGCCGGCGCCGACGCCGAGAGTGAGACGCCCTTCGCTGATCTCGTCGAGGCCGATCAGGTCGCGGGAGAAGGCCACCGGGTGGCGGAAGTTCGGGCTGGCCACAAGCGTGCCGATCTCCAGCCGTGACGTGACCAGTGCGGCGAGGGTCAGCGTCGGCACCGTGCCGTACCACGGGCCGTCGAGCAGCCCGTCCCAGCCGAGATGGTCGAAAGTCCAGCCGTGGTCGAACCCGTACTCTTCGACGCTGGCCCAGATCTTCCGGGCGGTTTCTCCGGAATACTCCGGCAATACCGTCATCCCCACGCGCATGTGTGCCTCCTCGTCCTCTCCACACAGCCTGCTGTCACCCGGCGCGGTTCCAATGCGCAAGGCATGCAAGTCCTCGGGCCCCGACTGCGTGCACCGTCCTGTCCGTACGGCTCGGCCGGCCTGAGCACTCGCATGGTGCAGGGCCTCGATCTGCCAGTGTGAGCGGATCATCCCCACTCTTCGAGGATGGCAGTACTTCATGTTCGCGTATCGGTCACTGCACCAATACGCGAACACTGCCCCTGCTGTCATCGTTGGCGCGATGGCACTGAGCTGCGGTTCCGAGGTTCAAAACCACTCACCCAGCGGTAGTCCCCCACGTGCCGGACTACCAGCAGCCAAGGTTGCGCGACGAAAGAGCGGGTTGCCGTTGAAGCTCGTGATGCGGATGCTTCCACCGTGAAGATGCACGCCCTCACTGCTGCGTGAAGATCACACAGGAGGACTGCTCTTCGCCGTCCGAAGAACGGCGAAGAGCTCCCGAGGGCTGTAGACCCAACCCTTGTCCTGCGAGTGGCCACCGCGTCCGCGCTCACACTTCACGGGCCGTACAGGCGAGAACAGGCAGCCAGGGCCGTGCCCGCCGGCCGTCGGGATGGGTGCTGCAGAAGCCGGGCGACAGTCGCGGCCCGTCCCGGCGGGGTGCTGCACGCCCCGGACTGCGAAGAGGCCCCGCAGGGCGCGCCGCTGCTCGATCTGCAACACGCCCTCGACGTCGAGCAGAGCCCGGCGAACGCGGCTGTGCACATCTGCGGATGCGCCCAGGAACTGGCCGCCGTGCTCCAGCCGTCGCAGGCCGCCCCCCCCGGCTCGATACCAACCGCAACCACACTGGATGCGTAGGAGCCGGCCGTGTCACACCACGCAGCGAGCTAAGGAGAAGCCAGGGCTTCCCTAGTGCCGTGGCGAGGTCCACAGTGAAACCAGCACTACTGCGGAACGGAGGCGGTCATGCTCCTGCTCGGCATCATTCTGCTGGTTGTCGGCTTCATTACCGGCATATCGATCCTGTGGACGATCGGGATCATCCTCGCGGTCATCGGCGCCATCCTGTGGATCATGGGATCCATGGGACACGCAGTCGCCGGCCGCCGACACTACTGGTGACCTGCCTCCATACCCGGCACCGAACCGACATCCCCGCGTAGCTAGTCCAGCGGCGCAGGATCAGGTGCGGGGCGTGCCGGGTAAGCCAGGCACTGGCCAGGCCGATCGCCGCGCCGGTGGCGACATCACTGGGACAGTGGGCGTCGGATTGCACGCGTTCGATGGCCACGATGACTGCGGGCACCGCGCAGGCCGCGGCGGCCGTAGAGGCGGCCGCCGTGGTTCGCCCGGAGGGGACCGAGGAGGAGCCGGGTCGGGCACCGGAGGGACCTCAGGTGTGCAGCACCGGCAGGGCACCGGTGACTAGGAGCGTGTCACTCCCCCCAGGCCGGTCCGTCCTTGCGGGGCGCTGTCGTCACGGCGGTCGGATGCCTCCGGTCGGCGTCACCCGCTCCGCATGCCCTCAAGGGCGCAATGCCGGACACTCCTGTATAGGGCCGGTGTGTTCGCGCGGGCCGCAGTGAGGGTGTTCGGCGTGCTTGAGGTGCCGCTCTGGATGTGGGGGGCGTTCGCCGCGACGGTGGTCGTGTCGCTGGCGGTGGACCTGCTGTCCCACCGCACCGCGCACGTCATCGGCTTCAAGGAGGCCGCCGCCTGGAGCGGTCTGTGGGTGAGCCTCGCCCTGATCTTCGGCGCGGTCGTCTTCCTCGTCCTCGGCACCACTGCCGGCACCGAGTACACGACGGCGTGGCTGCTGGAGAAGAGCCTGTCGGTTGACAACCTCTTCGTCTTCGCCGTGATCTTCGCCTACTTCAAGGTGCCCCGCGCCTACCAGCACCGCGTGCTGTTCTTCGGCGTCATCGGCGCGCTCGTCTTCCGCGGGATCTTCCTCTCCCTCGGCGTGGCCGTGGTCAGCCGCTTCACCGCGGTGCTGTTCGCCTTCGCCGCGGTCCTCTTCTACAGCACCTACAAACTCCTCAAGGACGAGCAGGAGAGCTTCGACCCGGGCAAGAGCTTCGCCGTACGGATGCTCCGCAAGCTCATCCCGGTGCGCGACGAGTACGCCGGAGCGAAATTCTTCGTCAAGGAAGCCGGCATACGGATGGCGACCCCGCTGCTCGCGGTGGTCGCCGCGATCGAGGCCGCGGACCTGATCTTCGCCGTCGACAGCGTGCCCGCCGTCCTCGCGGTCAGCGACGACGCTTTCATCGTCTACACCAGCAACGCCTTCGCCATCCTCGGCCTGCGGGCCCTCTACTTCATGCTCGCCGGCCTGCTGGACCGCTTCCACTACCTGAACAAGGGACTGGCGATCATTCTCGCCTTCATCGGGGTCAAGCTCATCCTCCAGGCATCCCACAAGCTGATCAGCCCCAGCATCCCGGAAATCCCCTCACCCATCAGCCTCGCGGTCATCGTCGTCGTCCTGACAGGTTCCGTGGTGCTCAGCCTCAAGAGGCCCGCCCCGGCAGGCGTCCTGGAACACACCGACGAACAGGACGCCACTGAGCAGCCCGCGACGCCCAGCTCACTGCCCGTGACGGATGCCCCTGAGCCTCCAGCCGGTTCACCGGGCCAGGAGGGTGGAGCCGGCCAGCGCTCGGGGCGGCGCAGGAGCAGGGCACTTCCCGACACGCCAGTACGGGCATATCGTAAAAAAATGGTCAAAACGAAGCCTAAGCCCGACGCGTACGTGTGCCCGACCTGCAAGAAATCCGTACCAGCCGCAGTCCACCGCCACAAGACCCTCGGCGTATTCGTCCCCATGTGGGGCCCGGGCGCATGTCAAAACCGCGACTGTCCCGACTACCGGCTGAACCCCCACCACAAGCACTCCCCGACCCGGTAACGGTGCTGGGGATGTCACCGCACGTGGCTGCGTGGGCCCGGCGCCGTCTGGAATCGTAATTCGCTGCGGTGCGAAAGCAGAAGCGCGCCGGACGACCACGCATAGTGGACCAGCATCAGGCCCCGTCCGCCCAGCCGGCCGTGCTCCGGCGGGCGGCGGCCGGCCAGCGGATCGATCAGTCGGTCCGCATCGCGGACCTCACACACCAGCTGCCCCTGCTCGGCCGCCGGAAGGTCCTCACCACCGTAGGAGAAGGCCGCGGCGTCCGGTGCAGGCGCAAGCACCTGGTTGTACCGATCGACGACCGCCTGCCAGCCGTAGGCGTCGCTGACCGACTCACGTCCATCCCCGTTGATGACGGTCGGGTGGGTGACCTTCGCATCAGCGATCACCTCCGGGGCCAGCCGCACCTCGTCGCAGGGGTACAGGATCGTCACCGCCCGGCCCTCGAACGCGGCGTTGATCAGAACCTCGTGCTGCGCGCACGCCGGGTACTCCACCGCGCTGCGCCAGCCCATCTCGCCCGCGACCTTGCCCAGGTACTTCACGAAGGCGCCGCTGCCGACGTAGCCGGTGTGGCGGGGCAAGTCGACGAACTTCAGCCCGCCGGACAGATCCGGGCGGTCGGCGCAGTCAAGCGGGCGAACCGCTCCGCCTTCGGCAGCCGGTGCCGCGCGTCATGGATGTACCCGGCGATCAGCTGCGCCTGAGAGTCGAAGCGCTGGCACGCACCGGAGTTGGCCTCGATGAAGCCGATGCCTAACAGGCCCTCGTGCTCGCGCGAGAACGAGACAAGTACAGGTCCGGGTGTTGGTCGTCGTCGAAGTACCGCTGCGCGACCGGCACTTTGTGGATATGGCCGGTGGCCAGCAGGACGAGATCGAAGTGGTCGCTCGTGCCGTCGGTGAAGTACACGGCCCTGCCCTCGGTGCGGGCGATCCGGGCTTGGCGGTGAGGTCGTCGTGCTGGAGGTGGTGGATCAGCATCGAGTTGATGGCCGGATGGGTCTCGAACAGCATGTCCGGCTTCGGCAGCCCCAGCCGCGTCGGGTCGCCGTTGATGATCCGCAGGAGGGTGCCGAAGACCCGCTGCGCCAGCCACATCGGCAGGTGCGGCCCGCTGTTGGCGATGGGGTCCACCGGCCGGGCGGCCGAACTGGTGCTTGGGGATGAACCAGTACCCGCGCCGCATGCTGAAGCATCGGCGAAGGACCGCAGTTGGAAGCGACGCCCGCAGGTCATTCGCTCCAGCGGGGCGCGGTGCGCCGCGACCCCTCACGCAGACGACACGGCCGCAAGTCGAGGACGCCGTCGAGGCGGCGGAGAAGGATGGCATCCGCCGAGTCCGAACCTGCCGACGAGCCGGATGCCGTTCCGTTGCGCGAGACGGGGGACGCGGCGGGGTCGGTCACCGGCGACCTCGCGGCGTGAGCCGGCGGGACTTCCTCACCCAGCGGCGACTCGCTGCTGAGCGCCCCATCTCACAACAGCCACGCAGCACGAGACTCGATCTTTCGACTTTGTCGAGTGATAAAGTCTAGTGAACGGAAGCTCGCGGCATGCCTTGTCGCTCCGTGCACCCGCCCCTGTCCGCAGGGGATTTGCGCGGGTCCCTTATACGGAAGGACCGCCCTCCCATGCGTGTGTTCATGAACGAACCGGTCGAGAGGATGGACCGGCCCTACGCCCGGCGCTGGTGGGCTCTGCTCGTGCTCTGTCTGAGCCTGCTGATGATCGTGATGGCCAACACCGCCCTCACGGTCGCGGCGCCCTCCATGACCCAGGACCTCGGCCTGACCAGCACCGACCTGCAGTGGGTCATCGACGGCTACACCATCCCTTACGCCGCCCTGATGCTGCTGTTCGCCGCGATCGGCGACAAGTACAGCCGACGCGGCGCGCTCGTTCTCGGGCTCGTCCTGTTCGGCGGCGGAGCGATAGGAGGTTCACTCGTCGGCAGTGCGGCGGGGGTCATCGCGGCCCGAGCCGTCATGGGCGTCGGCGCGGCGCTCATCATGCCCGCCACGCTCTCCCTGCTCGCCGCGACCTTCCCACGCGCCGAGCGGACCAAGGCGATCACCTTGTGGGCGGGCACGGCCGGTTTCGCCATCGCCGCCGGACCGCTGATCGCCGGCATGCTGTTGGAGAGCTCCAGCTGGCAGTCCACCTTCCTGATCAACGTTCCCGTGATCGCCCTCGCCATCGTCGGCGCCTTCGTCCTGGTACCACCGTCCAAGGCCACGCACGCGCCGCGGATCGACTACGTCGGTGGACTGCTGTCGGTGGTGTGGATCGCCGCGCTGGTCTTCACGCTCATCGAGGCCCCGCACGGCTGGGACGCCGAGGCGGTCACGGGCACGGTCATCGGGCTCGTGGGGCTCGTGGCGTTCGCCCTCTGGGAACTGCACCACCCGCACCCCCTCCTCGACCTGCGCCGCTTCTCGAACCGCGCGTTCACAGGTGCCAACATCGCCGTCGTACTGTTCCTCCTCGCGGTGTTCGGCGCCTTCTACTACCTCACCCAGCACCTCCAGTTCGTCCTGCGATACGACGCGTTGGAGACAGGCATACGCATGCTGCCGCTCGCCGGCGCGGTCTTCGCCGGCTCCGCGCTGACCGGCTACCTCACCCCGCGCTTCGGCCGGAAGGCGACGATCGTCGCGGGCATGGTCGGCGGCACGGCAGCACTCGCGCTGCTCACTCAGGTCGACAAGTCGTCGTCGTACGGCGACTTCGTGGCACCCCTCCTCGCACTCGGACTCGGCATCGGCCTGGCGCTCTCGCCCTGCACCGACGCGATCATGGGTGCGTTCCCTGAGGAAGAGCTGGGCGTGGGCAGCGCGGTCAACGACACCTCGCAGGAACTGGGCGGGGCGATCGGCATCGCCATACTCGGTTCGCTGCTGTCGACCTCGTACTCGTCGGGTCTGGCGGATGCGACAGCGGGCAGCGAACTCCCGGCCGACGCGCTGAGCCAGGCGCAGGACTCGGTCGCCGCGGGGTACGGGGTCGCCCAGGGCATCGGCGACCAGGCACAGCAGCTCGCCGAGCAGGCGGCGCGGGCGACCGACCCGCAGCAGGCCGCGCAGCTCAAGGAGCAGGCCGGGCAACTCTCGGGCGGGGCCCAGCAGATGGCGGACGCCGTCAGCTCGTCCTTCGCGGACGCAGTGGCTCACACCAGCCTGGTGGGCGCGGCGATCCTTGGGGTAGGGGCGGTCTGTGTGGCCTTCTTGCTCCCGGGCAATGGCCGCACCGCAGGGACCGGGGCGGAGAGTGAGTCCAAGCCCGTGGAAGGGATCAGGCCCTCGGTCGCCTCGGATAAAGAGCCGGAGTTCACGGATTCGAATCAGTGATCACCCTGGCGACAGCCCTGACCGCCGCCCGCGGGGCTGCCCTCCGGGTAGCGGCACCCCGGGCTCGTTGCTCTCTGCCCACCGCCCGGAGCAGGTCACGGTCTGGCGTCACCCGGCTTCGCCGGGGCCGATGCTCCTCTCACCAGCCACACATCTTGACGTAGAGTGCGGTCGCCCTGCTGCTCAGAGGGTCCGTCACGCGGTGATCAGGGGGCGACCGGCCATGCCGTTCACAGTGTCTGAAGCGGTGGTGCGCCGGACCGAGCACTGGTTCGTCCGGCGAGGTACGCCCATCATGATCGAGGGGTACGGCTTCGTCGATCACGTACTGCCGCGGATGCTGCCGTCCCTTGTCTTCGCGGCGCTGGCCGGCCTGGCCTGGCTCGTCCCGCTCAGATCCGCCGGGTCAGGGGCGTGGTTCCTCCTCGGCGGCGTAGCCGTGACAACGCTGGCCGTTTGGCGCGTCGTGACCGCCTGCGTCCGCCGACTCCCTCGCTTCTCGCGCACCACCGCTGTCGCGGTCCTCGTCGCCTACGCCGCGATGCCCGTCGCGGTGCCTCTCCTCCAGCTCGCCGTCGACGGAACGGTCACTGCGCCGGGAGGCCGCGTGGTCGGGCTGCTGGGGTTCGTGATCTTCTTCGCCACCGTCTTCGTAGCCACGCTTCTGGGCACGACGTACGGCTTCGGCACCCTGCTGCGCCGGGCGGTCCGGCACTCGGTCTTCGACTTGCGCAACAGCGTGCACCTACTGGGCCGCGCGCTGCCCGCGTTGCTCTTCGTCACGCTGTTCCTCTTCTTCACCGGCGAGTTGTGGCAGGCCATGAACCACCTGGCGTGGTGGCGGGTCCTGCTGGTCGTCGTCCTGTTCGGCGCGATCACCGTGCTCGCGGCCGCCGCCCGGTTGCGCGACGAGATCGGCCGCGTCGAACAGGACCTGAGCTTGCCCACACTGTCGGCGGCATGCCAGGGCACACCCTTGGACGGTGTGCCGGTCCAACGCCTGGCGCCCGACGGTCAGCTGCCCGCGTTGCCGCTGACCGCACGGCAGGAGCGCAACCTGCTGCTGATGCTGGCCAGCCGGCAGCTCGTACAGGCGGCGGTGGTCGGCCTGGCCCTGTTCACCTTCTTCATCGCCCTCGGCCTGCTCGTGGTCACGCCCGAGACGGCGGAACAGTGGATCGGTGAGAAACCTGAGACGTCGGTCCTGTTGCCCGCGGTCCCGGTCGCGATGTTGCGCAACGCCACGCTCCTCGCCGGCTTCGGCAGCATGTATTTCGCGGTCACCTCGATGACGGACGCGGACCACCGACAGCAGTTCTTCGCCCCGATCATCGACGAGATCGAGCGCATACTCACCGTGCACGCGGTCTACGTGGTCGTACGCGAGACCGCCCCGGCCCCGCCCGCTGGAGGGGACAGCCGCTGACATCGGGGTCAACTCTGACCGTCTCACCTGTCGCGCCCGGCTATGACCGGACCGCTGTCAGACTCGGGTGAGGTCGGCGGCGCCGAACGACACGTCGAAACGGTCGCACCAGATGCTCACGCTCCCGTAAGTCGACGGGTCCACGTCGGGGGGCAGGGTGTAGTTCTGGCTTCCCTTGTTGCCCTTCAGTTTGCCGAGGCTGACGTACTTCCCGTCGTCGAAGACATGCCACCCGGCCTTCCCCTGCTTCACCGGCGCGTCGGTCAGCCAGACACGCAGGTCCGGCCCGTTACTGGTGTCGAGGTTCTCCAGCCGGACGACGTGGGAGCCGTCGGCCAGCCGTACGAGCTTTACCGTGCCCGATGTCGCGTGCTCGTGGCTGATCAGCTCACCGCTGGCCAGCGTCTGCGGACCGGTGGCCGGGGAGGACGGCGCGGAAGGCTCGTCGGAGGGCGCTGCGGCAGGAGGAGCGGAGGTCTCCGCGACCCCAGGCAGGCCCTCTCGGACGGTCTCGTCCTGCCACAGCTTCCACGGCTGGAACCAGTACAGCCCGAAGCCGCCCCCGACGACCGCCACCACCAACACCGCGATGACCAACGGCCCGGTCAATGCCTTTCGCACGCGCCCCATCCCCGATCGCCTCCTGAGAGTTCCCGTCGCTTTCCCCATTCAACGGAGATCGGCGGCCGGGCAGCACCCCGCAGCTGATGACGGAATCCTTACGTCGCACCGTCGCACCGTCGCTCCGTCGCACCGTCGGTCACGGAGACGGGGACGGGGACGGGGATCAGGGGACCGAGAGCAGTGGGCTCCCGGTCCGGCTCAGCGGTGCTCCGGGTTGTCCGCCCCGGGCCGGCAGCCCGCGTCCCATTCCGTGCGCTGGTTGCCGTGGGCCGGAATCCCTCCGGCGCGTTTGAGCAGGGCCGCCAGGTGCATCAGGTTCCAGGTCATGAAGGCGGTGTTGCGATTGGTGAAGTCGTTCTCCGGGCCGCCCGAGCCGGGGTCCAGGTACGAGGGTCCGGGGCCCGCGGCACCGATCCAGCCTGCGTCCGCCTGTGGCGGGACGGTGTAGCCGAGGTGCTGAAGGCTGTAGAGGACGTTCATGGCGCAGTGCTTGACGCCGTCCTCATTGCCGGTGATCAGACACCCTCCGACCCGTCCGTAGTAGGCGTACTGTCCCTGGGGGTTGAGCAGGCTGGAGCAGCTGTACAGACGCTCGATCACCTGCTTGGTGACGGAGCTGTTGTCGCCCAGCCAGATGGGCCCGGCCAGGACCAGGATGTCCGCTGCCATCACCTGCTCGTACAGCGCGGGCCAGGCGTCCGTGGCGAAACCGTGTTCGGTCATGTCCGGGTAGACGCCCGGCGCGATGTCCTGGTCGACCGCGCGGACGAGCTCCGTGCTCACCCCCTGCCCGTCCATGATCGCCCGGCTCTTGTCGATGAGCCCCTGGGTGTGGCTGAGCTGGGGCGACGGCTTGAGCGTGCAGTTGATGAAGAGAGCGCGCAGGTCGTCGAAGCGGTATCCGTCCTCGGTGGACGGGACCGGCGGTGCTGCCATGGCGGACTCCGGGGGACAGCGGGCGGGGGCGAGGCGGGTGCCAGAGGCAGCGTCTCGCGGAAATCGCGCGCTGTCCGGTTACGACGCACCTGCGACGCCAAAGCTGACGGAGGAGTCCTCAGCTCACTCGGGCGGACCTCATACGAAAGGCCGGGCCGGGAACGCTCTCGATGTCTTTGGCTTCCACCGGATGGCCCCGTTCGCAGCGAATCTGGACGTCGACGTGTGCACCGCACCCGCGATGTCGCGCCAGTACCGCCGGCCCCTCCGGGTCGGCGCGGTAGCGGTCACCCCACTGCAGCAGCCCCATCACGGCCGGCACCAGATCCATGCCCTTAGGGGTGATCACATACTTCGGCCGACTCCGCGAACCGGGCTCCTTGTACGTCTCGGTCGCCAGGATCCCTTCCTCCACGAGCATCCGAAGCCGCGTCGCCAGCAGGTTACGAGGGCAGCCCAGGACACGCTCGAAGTCACCGAAACGGGACGAGCCGTACCACACCTCACGCAGAATCAGGATCGTCCACTTCTCGCCCACGATCTCAAGGGTCCGCGCGATCGAGCAGTTGGACGTGTCCCGGTCGAGCCGGGGGTCCATGCCGGTGCCTTGGAGAACTTCGGTCCACGCATCCATGCGAGCGATTCTAACCGAGTTTAGTTTACTTTTAGATACTCAGCTCGATCATACACTGAGAGTTACGACCGAGCCGCAACAGGCATGCCGTCCGCCCCTGACGCCCGCTACCGCTGAAGGAAGTCGAGGGCTTCCGCCACGAACTGCTCGTGGTACTGGAAGATTCCTCCGTGGCCGGCGTCGGGGTAGACGACCACGTCGGCATTCGGCAGCCGCCGGGCCAGGTCGAAGGAGTTTTTCGTCGGCACCATCCTGTCACTCTCGCCGTTGGCGACGAGTACGGGCTGATGGATGACGGAGAGGTCCTGCGGCTGCGCCAGCCCCCAGCGGTGGATGGCCTTGAGCTGGGCGAAGTACGAGGTAAGGGAGATCGCCTTGTCCCGGTCGTGGGTGCGCTCCTTGAGACGGGCCAGGAACTGCTTTCCGGCTCGGCGTCCGCCCGCGGTGCGGGTGAAGAACGTACGTCGATCTCGACATAGCCGGTGACGACTCGGCCACCGCCGCGGTCGGAGAGGTGATCGACCGGTTCGGACGCATCGACGTCCTGGTCAACAACGCGGGCGTCGGTGCGGCGGGCGCCGTCGAGGAGAACTCCGTCGCCCTGGCCCAGAGCGTGCTGAACGTCAACGTCCTGGGTGTCATCCGTATGACGAAGGCCGTCCTGCCGCACATGCGCGCCCAGGGTACGGACGCGTCATCAACATCTCGTCCGTCCTCGGGGTCGCCCCCCAGCCCTTCATGGCCCTGTACGTCGCGTCGAAGCACGCCGTCGAGGGCTACTCCGAGTCGCTGGACCACGAGGTCCACGAGCACGGTGTCCGGGTCCTCCTCGTCCAGCCCGCCCACACCAGGACCAGCTTCGACACCAACGCCGCGCAGCCCGACACCCCGCTGCCTCTGTACGCGGAGCGACGGCGCGTCTTCGACGAGGTGATGGCGGAAGCGATGAAGAACGGCGACGACCCCGCCGTCGTCGCCAAAGTGATCGTCACAGCGGCCACCGACAAGAAGCCGAAGCTGCGCTACACCGCCGGCCCGCTGGCCTCACGCGTCACCACGGCGCGTCGCCTCGTCCCCGCCGGAACGTTCGACAAGCAGATCCGCAAGAACAACCGCATGCCCACCTGACGCCCCGGTCCGGCTTTCCATGGGTTCCCGATCGGACTCTCTCGCGCGAGAGCCGGCGCATGACGGCCGGCCTCTTGGTGGTTCGGTGCGGGGAGTCCGACTCGCCGTCCCTGTCGTGTGGCTGCCTCGCCCACAGGTTCGGCAACGCGGCGGACGAGCCCGAGCGCGTGCGGTGTTCCGTCTCCGACATGACGGAGGCGGAACGGCATGTGGTGGTGCGTCAGACGCGCTGCCCGGCGTCCAGCAGGGCGAGGGCGTTGTCGATCCCCTGCTCGAGGAGCTCGTCGGCGAGTTGCGTGTCGGTCAGGGCGCGGGAAAGCTGGAGTGTCCCTGCCATCAGGCCGAGGAGGCTGAGCGCCTTCACGCGTGCGGAGGACGGGGCCTCGGGCGCCATGCGGGCGGCAATGCCCTCGATGAGGACCAGCACTCCGTCGGTGTACGCCTGCCTGGTCGCGTCGGTACAACGCCCGATCTCGTCGAGCAGAGCGGCGTTGGGGCAGCCGTCGCCGAGGCTGTCGCGGTGCTGGGGCGACAGGTACCCCCGCACGATCTGCTCGAGTCCGGCACGGCCCGGCGCGGCCCGCGCGACGACGCTCTCGGCCTGCGCCTTCACCTGGTCGGCGATTACCGTGGCGACGAGGTCGTCCTTGGATTCGAAGTGAGCGTAGAAGGCACCATTGGTCAGCCCCGCGTCCTTCATGAGCGTCGAGACCCCGGAGCCGTCGATACCGTCTTGCTTGAACCGACGGCCGGCCGTCTCGATGATCCGCCGCCTCGTCTCCGCCTTGTGCTCTTTTCCGTACCGCACCACGGCACACGCTCCTTCGCCGCCCCGAAGGGCCGTCTGCCCTTCACCGGCTTCGCAATTCTATGGGATTGCGAACGTAATCCAAAGAGCCGGCCGGCTGCGTGGTCACACCTGACGGGCGGGCACCGGGAAGAGCATGCAGCTGCTGGTGGCGTGGGCGAGGAGACGGTCCTTCGCGTCGACCAACCGAGCCTGGGCGAGGGCGGTTCGGCGGCCCTTGTTCACGACCGTGCCGATGGCGCGCACCGGGCCCGTGTCCACGGTGATCGGCCGCAGGAACTTCACCGTCAGGTCGAGCGGGGTGTACGCCACGCCCGGCGGGAGGAGGGACTGGACGGCGCAGCCCGCCGCCGAGTCGAGCAGGGTGGCGAAGACGCCGCCGTGGACGCTGCCGATCGGGTTGCAGTGCTCCTCCCCCGGTATTCAGAGAGAAGACGGCCCTGCCGGGCTCCACCTCGTCCAGGGCGAAGTCGACGGTGTGACTGATCGGCGCCCTCGGCAGCCGCCCTGCCTGCACCTCGCGCAGGAAGTCGATGCCGGCCATGTGCCCGGCGGCCTCCGCCGAGATCGCGGGATCGTCCCAGTGATATGTACGCGTTGCTGGACTCCCTGGGCGGGGCGAACCTCGAGAAGTCGCTGACCGTGCTGAAGCCCGGCGGCCTGGCCATCAGCGTCGTCGGCCCGCCCGACGCCGGCTTCGCCAAGCAGCTCGGCGCCCCTTCCTTCCTCGGTCTGGTCATGAATACGCTCAGTCGCAAGATCCGCAAACAGGCGAAGGCGCTGGGCGTGCGCTACCAGTTCCTCTTCATGCAGGCCAACGGCTCCCAGCTGCGCAGACTCGGCGCCCTCTACGACAGCGGGAAGCTCCGCCCGGTCATCGACAGAACCTTCCCGTTCGACCAGACGCTCGAGGCGATGGCCCACGTCGAGCAGGGCCGCACCAAGGCCGGCAAGGTCGTGGTCTCGATGGTCCCCGACAACGACTGATCCCGTTCAGGAGTGTGATCACTGCGGACACGTCAGGACGGCAGCGTCCGCTCGCCGAGCGACGCACGTTGCCAGTCGGGAGTGCGGTCCTTGTCGACCAGGGCCGCACGGACGCCCTCCAGGAAGTCCGGCGTGCGGATGGTCGTGCGCGTGAGGGCGAGTTCGGCGCCGAGGCACTCGCGCAAGGTGCGCTGCCTGCCCCGGGCCAGCAGGGCGTGCGTGATCTCCAGGCTCTGCGGCGAGGCCGACTCCAAGGCGACCAGCGCGGCTGCCGCCCAGGGGGTGTCGAGGTGGCGCAGGCGTTTCTCGATCTCGCCGACGGTAGCCGCGCCGAACGCCCGGTCCAGGTCCCCGCGCACCTTGGCCAACCCGCTCTCCGCCACCGGGGAGCGGCCGGCCAGGCGGTTGAGGACGACGTCCACCGGGTCGCCGGCGTTGTCGGCCAGGGCATCGGCGACCGCGTCGAGCCCGTCCCTGGGGACGAAGTGCGTGGCCAGCCCCGTGTACAGGGCGTCGGCCGCGTCGAGCCGGTGCCCGGTCAGTCCCAGGTACATGCCGATCGCGCCGGGCAGCCTCGGCAGAAAGTAGCTGGCACCGACGTCCGGGAAGAACCCGATCCCGGTCTCGGGCATCGCCAGCACCGCGCTCTCGGTGACGACGCGGAAGCTGCCGTGGACGGACAGACCGAGACCGCCGCCCATGCACACGCCGTCGATGAGCGACACGACCGGCACGGGATATTCGGCGATCCGGGCGTTGAGCCGGTACTCGGAGGCGAAGAACCGCTCACTGGCCTCGGCATCCCCGGCGAGGCTGTGCTCGCGGATCGTGCGGATGTCTCCACCGGCACAGAACGCCTTCGTGCTGGTACTGGCGAGCACCACAGCGGACAGCGGTGTGTGCTCCCACTCGGCGAGCACTCGGTCGATGGCGGCGACCATGTCTGTCGTCAGGGCGTTGAGCGCCTTGGGCCGGTTCAGAAGGATGCGGCCGACGCCGCGGTGGACGTCGGCGAGAACCTCGACGGCAGCGGTATCAGTCATCGGTCGTCATCTCTCGTCCTTGTGGATGCCGTGGGCTCTGAGGGGGACCTCAAGATCCTGACACAGGGCGCGGAGGCGAACCGCACCTGACGGACCCTGCCGGCCGACATACGGTACGTGTGTCGGCACCGTTCCGCACACAGCCCCACCACCGTCCCCCGATGCCACAAAGGAGTGCGCGATGGGAGCGTACGAGGATGTCTTCCGCGCCAGTACCGAGGACCCGGAGAGCTTCTGGCTGACGGCGGCAGAGGGCATCGACTGGGATGTCACTCCGCGACGCGCCCTGGACTCCTCCGGCGCACCGTTCTACCGCTGGTTTCCCGACGGACGGCTCAACGTCTGTTTCAACGCGCTCGACCGGCACGTGGAGGCAGGCCGGGGCGATCAGCCCGCGCTGGTCCACGACTCCCCCGTGACCGGCACCCGTCGCACCTACACCTACGCGCTGCTGAGGGACGAGGTGGCGGCCTTCGCCGGAGTGCTCGCGCAGCTGGGTGTGGGGCACGGCGACCGCGTGGTGATCTACATGCCGATGGTCCCCGAGGCCGCCGTCGCGATGCTGGCCTGTGCGCGCATCGGCGCGGTCCACTCGGTCGTCTTCGGCGGGTTCGCCCCGCACGAACTCGCCCTCCGCATCGACGACGCCGCCCCCAAGGTGGTCGTCTCCGCCTCCTGCGGCATCGAGGGCAAGCGTGTCATCGCGTACAAGCCCCTGCTCGACCGGGCCATCGCACTCGCCGGCCACAAGCCGGAGAAGAAGGTGATTTTGCAACGCCCGCAGGAGCCGGCCGCGCTGGGACCGGACGATCTCGACTGGGCCGACCTGGTCGCCGCCGCGCCGCCGGCCGGCTGCGTTCCCGTCGCCGCCACCGATCCCCTGTACATCCTCTACACGTCCGGAACGACCGGAAAGCCCAAGGGAGTCGTACGGGACTGCGGCGGCTACGCGGTCGCCCTCCACTGGTCGATGGGGGCCGTCTACGACGTGGGCCCGGGCGAGACGATGTTCACCGGCTCCGACGTCGGCTGGGTCGTCGGGCACTCGTACATCGTCTACGGACCCTTGCTGGCGGGCGCCACGACGATCCTCTACGAAGGCAAACCGGTCGGCACGCCGGACGCGGGCCAGTTCTGGCGGGTCGCCGCCGAATACCGGGTCAAGACCATGTTCACGGCACCCACCGCCTTCCGGGCGATCAGGAAGGAGGACCCGAAGGGGACACTCACCGCGGGCCACGACCTCTCGCACCTGCGCTATCTCTTCCTGGCCGGCGAGCGCCTCGACCCGGAGACGTATCACTGGGCGAGCGGCCTGCTGGGCGTGCCGGTGATCGACCACTGGTGGCAGACCGAGACCGGCTGGCCCATCGTCGCCAACCCGGTCGGCATCGAAGCCGCTCCCGTCAAACCCGGCTCCCCCACCCGCCCGCTGCCGGGCTGGGACGTCCGGGTCCTCGACGCTTCGGGCGAGCCGGCGCCCGCAGGCGTCGACGGCGCGATCGTCGTGAAGCTCCCCCTGCCGCCCGGCGCGCTCCCCACGCTCTGGAACGACGACGACCGCTACGTCGCCTCCTACCTCTCCGCCTTCGACGGTTACTACCTGACCGGCGACAGCGGACACATCGACGACGACGGCTATGTCTTCGTCATGGGCCGCACCGACGACGTCATCAACGTCGCCGGACACCGCCTGTCCACCGGCAGCATGGAAGAGGCCCTGGCCGCCCACCCCGACGTCGCCGAATGCGCCGTCATCGGCGTCGCCGACGAACTCAAGGGCCAGATCCCGCGCGGCTTCGTCGTCCTGAAAGCCGGCAGCAACCGCGAACCGGGCGAGGTCGAGGCCGAACTCGTCCAGCTCGTACGCGACCGCATCGGCGCCGTCGCCTCCCTCAAGGACGTCACGGTCGTCGCCGCCCTGCCCAAGACCCGCTCGGGAAAGATCCTCCGCAAGACCATGCGCGGCATCGCCGACGGGCACGACGAACCCATCCCGTCCACGGTGGACGACCCAGGCGTCATCGAGGTCCTGCGCCCGGTCCTCCGCGGCGCCGGTCACACCCGGTGAACGGCTGACAGCGGCCTTCCACGAGAAGGCCCTCGAGCAGCAAAAACGGTGAGCCGGCCGGTTGTCGCTTGTTAGCGTCGGCCCGGGCGGCGGCACCACGGCGCCGCCCG
Organism: Streptomyces sp. HP-A2021; assembly: GCF_022807935.1. NCBI lineage: Bacteria > Bacillati > Actinomycetota > Actinomycetes > Kitasatosporales > Streptomycetaceae > Streptomyces > Streptomyces sp. HP-A2021. The sequence continues at coordinate 9,205,597 of NZ_CP094344.1, read as the reverse complement.
TCACCGCGTTGACCGAAGGACACCATGACAACCATTGCTCACCGTGACGCCGACGCCCTCGCCTTACGCCTGGACGAGGCGCGTCGTGACTACGCCGGCCTCAAGGACCGCGGGCTCAAGCTGGATCTGACGAGGGGCAAGCCCTCGCCCGAGCAGCTCGACCTGTCCGCCGAACTGCTCACGTTGCCCGGCGGGCGCTACACGGCACTGGACGGCACCGACTGCCGCAACTACGGCGCCCCGAGCGACGGGCTGCGGGAGCTGCGGGACATCTTCGCGCCCGTCCTCCAGGTCCCCGTCGACCAGCTGCTGGCGGTCGGCAACTCGAGCCTCGAGCTCATGCACGACTGCCTCGTGCACGCCCTCCTCGGCGAACTGCCCGGGGCCGAAGGCCGCTGGGCCGACCAGCGGGTGGCGTTCCTCTGCCCGGTGCCCGGCTACGACCGGCACTTCGCCCTGTGTGCACGCTTCGGCATCGACATGATCCCCGTCCCGATGACCGACGGCGGACCGGACATGGGTGTCGTCGAGGACCTCGTGCGCTCCGACGCGCGGATCAAGGGCATCTGGTGCGTGCCCAAGTACAGCAACCCCGACGGCACCTGCTACAGCGACGAGACCGTGCGCCGGCTGTCCGCCATGGAGACGGCCGCGCCGGACTTCAGGATCTTCTGGGACAACGCCTACGCGGTGCACCACCTCGACGGCGAGGCGGAGGTCGGTGACATCCTCGCCGCGTGCCGCGAGGCCGGCCACCCGGACCGGGCGTTCGTGTTCGGCTCCACCTCGAAGATCACCTTCGCCGGGGCAGGGGTCGCGTTCTTCGGCTCTTCACCCGCGAACGTCACCTGGTGGCGCGCCAACTCGGGGAAGCGGACGATCGGCCCGGACAAGGTCAACCAACTCCGTCACGCGCTCTTCCTGAAGGACACCGACGGGCTGCGCGCACATATGCGCCGTCACCGCGGGATCCTGGCGCCCAAGTTCGCGGCCGTGGACCGCGTCTTCAGCGAGCAGCTCGGCGACACCGGGCTCGCCACGTGGACCCGGCCGAAGGGCGGCTACTTCGTCGCGCTCAGGGTTCCCGACGGCTGTGCCCGTCAGGTGGTCCGCCTGGCCGCCGAGGCCGGCATCGCCGTCACCCCGGCCGGGGCCACGCACCCTCACGGCAACGATCCGGATGACCGTGTGATCCGCATCGGGCCCACCTACCCGACGCTCGAGGAGCTGGAGCAGATCGCCTACGGCATCACCGTGTGCGTGCGGCTCGCCGGCTACGAGAGGCTGACCGCCCAGCGCTGATCATCGATCGGCATTCGACCCGCATCGAGCACATCGCCGTCGAGGGCGACGACGACATCGGCAAGATCATGCGGGCGAGCAGGACCCGCCCCGATGCGGATGGTGGGCGGGCCCTGCTCGTGCGGACCATTGTCGGGACCGGAGGCCGGTGGGGCCACGAGTGTGATCCGCCGGTGTGCGCGCGGCGCACACACCCCGTGCGCGCCGCGTGCCTCCGCGCACCCGGCACTGCCCCTGGCGCTGCCGGGCGCCGCCGGGCGCTGCCCCGTGTGTGACCCCGGGTTATGCCCGTCGGCCTGCGGCGACGATACTGGCAGGCGCACCTGCCCCCGTTCACAGTTGGACCCATGCCGACCTCCCCCACCGCCCGTCCCCTGACTCCGGCCACGGTGTGGCTGGCTCGCGGCCGCCATGCCGAAGGCGCCGCGGAAGACGTACTCCGGCGTTCGCTGGAGCAGCGCAAGCGAAGTCGGGCCATCGACGACTTTCTCGAGTTGCCCGAGGCCGGAACCGAGGCCGGTACCGGTGCCGGGACGGAGGCCGCCCCGGCGGAGCGGGTCTTCGAGGCCCGCTGGCGGGTGGAGGAGACGGTGACCGTGCGGGCCCGGATCGGCGTGACGCCCGGGCCGGACGGCGGGCAGGAGTGGCTTCTGGTCGCGGAGGCCGAGCGGCCGTGGAACGACGACTGGCCGTCGCCGGCCGCGCTGTTCTGGCCGGAGGACCCGGATGTCGCCTGGGACCGGGACGGCGCCGTGGAGCTGTCCCTGCGGAAGATCAATCCGCTCCCCCAGGACGACAAGGACACGCGGCGCCTGTTCAGGAACGCGGTGCCCGGTGGGTGGCACATCCATGTGGTCGTCCACGAGGCGATGTCCACGGACGAGCGGGGCCGGTTGCCGGTGGCACGGTGGCTGCCGACGGGGCTGCGGCACCGTGTGGTGGAGCACCGGGCCACGCCGCAGCAGCTGCGGGGGGTCAACTGGGCCTTGCGGGATGCGGGGGTGCAGGTGCCGCGCGGCGGAGCCGTGGTGCTGCCCGGCACCCCGGCGCCGGACGGCTACGAGGCCGACGACTTCTCCGTCCGCGCGGTCTTCCTCGACGGCTCGGAGCCGGCCGATCTCGTCGACGCGGTGACGCGGTACGCCGCGCTCCCGCGGCCGCTGCCCGAAGGAGCCGAGGAGGCACTCACCGCGCTGCGGGAGGACTGGCACCTGCTGACCCTCGAGGAGGAGCTGGAGCGCCAGCGCGGTCTGGTGGCCATGTACGCGGAGGCGCTGGAGGCCATGACGAAGTCCCGTGACCTGTACCGGGAGGCGGCCGAACGCGCCCATGAGGCCCTGGCCGCCTACCAGGAGTCCGCCGAGGCCGCTCCTGTGCGGCAGCAGTCCCCCGATGCCCCCACGGCGTCTCCGCTGCAACAGCTCACCCGCACGTTCGAACGCCTGAAGAGCAGGTCCCAGCGTCCGGTGGCCCCGTCCCGGGACGAGCACTAGAGCCGTCCTCACGGGGCGCACGTGTCAGTCGTGGTCTGGTGGATACGCGGTCCGTACGGCAGTACGGCCCGTCCGGGAAGGTCCTCCACGCCATGGGCAACGACCAGCATCACTCGGAGACGACGCTCCGCGTCAACGGCAAACCCCACACCCTCACCGTCGACCACCGGCGGGTCCTGCTGGACCTCCTGCGGGAGGATCTGGACCTCACGGGCGCCAAGAAGGGCTGCGACCACGGCCAGTGCGGCGCCTGTACGGTCCTGGTGGACGGGCGGCGCGTCAACAGCTGTCTGCTGTTCGCGGTCGCCCTGGACGGCTGTGAGATCACCACGATCGAGGGGCTGTCCGGCGACGGCGAGGAACCCCACCCCCTGCAACGGGCCTTCCTGGAGCGCGACGCCTTCCAGTGCGGCTACTGCACCCCGGGCCAGATCTGCTCCGCGGCCGGCATGCTCGCCGAGGCGGCGGCCGGCCATCCCTCGCACGTCACCGACCCGGCGACGCCCTCGGGCGAGCCGGTGCCACTGGACCGGGAGGAGATCCGGGAGCGGCTGAGCGGCAACCTGTGCCGGTGCGGTGCGTATCCGCGGATCGCCGAGGCCGTGGAGGACGTGATCCCGTGAAGGAGTTCGCCTACGTCCGCGCCGGGAGCGTCGAGGAGGCGACCTCCGCGTACGCCTCCCACGCCGGCGCCCGTTATCTCGGCGGCGGCACCAACCTCGTCGATCTGATGAAGCTCGGTGTCGAGCGGCCCGCCACCCTCGTCGACGTCACCCGGCTGCCGCTGGACGCGGTGGAGGAGCTGTCGGACGGCGCCCTGCGGATCGGGGCGATGGTCCGCAACAGCGACCTCGCGGCCCACCCCCTCGTGCGCGACCGGTACCCGGCCCTGTCGCAGGCGGTGCTCGCGGGGGCGTCGGGGCAGCTGCGCAACGCGGCGACGACCGGCGGCAATCTGCTCCAGCGCACCCGGTGCCCGTACTTCCAGGACCTGTCGAAACCGTGCAACAAGCGCGAGCCGGGCAGCGGCTGCGGCGCGCGGGACGGCGTCCACCGTGATCACGCCGTGCTGGGCCACTCCGAGCACTGCATCGCCACCCATCCGTCGGACATGGCGGTGGCGCTGACCGCTCTCGACGCGCGTGTCGAGCTGTACGGCCCCGAGGGCGCCCGGAGTGTCGCGGCGGCGGACTTCCACCGGCTGCCCGGGGACCGGCCGGAGCAGGACACCGAGATCCGGCCCGGCGAGCTCGTCACGGGCGTGGTGCTGCCTGCCGCGACGGCCGGGCTGCCGTCGGCGTACCGCAAGGCCCGCGACCGCGCCTCGTACGCCTTCGCGCTCGCGTCCGTCGCGGCCGTGCTGCGGGTGTCGGACGGTGTGGTCGGCGGCGTGGGGCTCGCGTTCGGTGCGCTGGCGCACCGGCCGTGGCGGGCCCGGCGGGCGGAGGAGGCGCTGCTGGGTGCGGCTCCGACCGCCGCCGCGTTCGAGCACGCCGTAGACCTGGAACTGTCCGCCGCGCGGCCGCTGCGCGACAACGCCTACAAGGTGCCGCTGGCCCGGGGAATCGCCCTGGACGTGCTGTCCCGGCTCGCGGACACGGCGCTGACGAGGAGGACTTCATGACCGGCAGTGTGGGAGCCCCTGCCGAGCGCCGGGAGGGCCGGGAGAAGGTCAGCGGCACCGCCCGCTACGCCGCCGAGTACCACTTCCCCGGCCGGGCCCAGGCCTGGCCCGTGCCGGCGGCCGTCGCCCGGGGCCGGATGACCGGCGTCGATACGGCGGCCGCGCTGGCCGTGCCCGGTGTGCTCGCCGTCCTCACCCACGAGAACGCCCCGCGGCTCGCCGAGCCGGACGATCCCACGCTCGCCGTGCTCCAGGACCCGAGGGTTCCGCACCGCGGCTGGTTCGTGGCCCTGGTGGTGGCCGAGACCCTGGAGGCGGCGCGGGCCGGTGCCGCCGCGGTCCGTGTCGACTACGCCGCCGAAGAGCACGACGTGGCCCTCACCGCCTCGCACCCGGGGGTGTACGTCCCCGAGGAGGCCAACGGCGGGTATCCGGCCGTCCGCGAACAGGGCGACCCGGACGGGGCGTTCGGTTCCTCGGCCGCCCGGGTCGATGCCGCCTACCGGGTGCCGCCGTTGCACAACCACCCGATGGAGCCGCACGCCAGCACCGCCCGCTGGGACGACGGCCGGCTCACCGTGCACACCTCCAGCCAGGGCTCCGGTGCCGTACAGGGCGTGCTCGCCGGGCTCTTCGGCGTTCCCGCGGAGCGGATCGTCGTCACCGCCGAGCACGTCGGCGGCGGCTTCGGCTCCAAGGGCACGCCACGGCCCGACGTGGTGCTCGCCGCGATGGCGGCGCGGCACACCGGGCGGGCCGTCACCGTGGCGCTGCCCCGCAGGTACCTGCCCGCCGTCGTCGGGCATCGTGCGCCCACCCTGCACCGGCTGCGGCTCGGCGCCGACGCGGACGGGCGCCTCACCTCCCTCGTGCACGAGGTCACCACGCACACCTCCCGGATCAAGGAGTTCGTGGAGCAGGCGGCGGTGCCGGCGCGGGTGATGTACGCGACGCCCCACAGTCGTACGGAGCACCGGGTCGTGGCGCTGGACGTGCCCTCGCCGTCGTGGATGCGGGCGCCGGGCGAGGCGCCGGGCATGTACGCGCTGGAGTCCGCCATGGACGAGCTCGCCGCCGAGCTGGGCATGGACCCGGTCGAGCTGCGCGTCCGCAACGAGCCGGACGTCGAACCCGACAGCGGGAAGCCGTTCAGCAGCAGGCACCTCGTGGAGTGCCTGCGCGAGGGCGCCCGCCGCTTCGGGTGGGCCGGGCGCGATCCCCGCCCGGGCTCCCGCCGGGACGGGCCCCTGCTGCTGGGGACGGGTGTGGCGGCGGCGACGTATCCCGTGATGGTGTGGCCCGCCACGGCGTCGGCCCGCGCGCTGCCCGACGGGACGTTCCTGGTGCGGGTCAACGCCACGGACATCGGTACGGGGGCCCGGACCGTGCTCGCGCAGGTCGGCGCCGACGCCCTCGGCGCGCCGCTGGAGCGGGTGCGGATCGAGGTCGGCAGCACCGAACTCCCGTCGGCGCCACTGGCCGGCGGCTCGTCCGGCACGGCCTCCTGGGGCTGGGCCGTCCACGAGGCCTGCAGCCGGCTGGCGCGGCGGCTGACCGAACACGCCGGGCCGCTGCCCGGGCAGGGCCTCGACGCCCGCGCCGACACCCGGGGCGCGGCGGACGCCGAGAGCGACTGGGCGCGGCACGCCTTCGGGGCGCACTTCGCCGAGGTCGCCGTGGACTCGGTCACCGGCGAGGTCCGGGTCGGCCGGCTGCTCGGGGTGTACGCCGCGGGGCGCATCCTCAACGCCCGTACGGCACGCTCCCAGTTCGTCGGCGGCATGACGATGGGCCTGGGCATGGCGCTGACCGAGGGCAGCACGATGGACGCGGCGTTCGGTGACTTCACGGAGTCGGATCTGGCGTCGTACCACGTGCCGGTGCACGCCGACGTCGACGAGATCGAGGCGCACTGGCTGGACGAGGACGATCCCCGTCTCAACCCCATGGGCAGCAAGGGGATCGGGGAGATCGGCATCGTCGGGACGGCCGCGGCGATCGGCAACGCGGTCCACCACGCCACCGGCGTCCGCTTCCGCGAACTCCCGCTGACGCCCGACCGGGTACTGGCCGGGCTGCTCGACCACCGGGCGGCGAACGACGCCCGGACCGGCTCCCCAGTGGGCGGATCCGGTCCGGTGCGGGGAGGGTAGTCGTCACTCCGCCATCTGGCGTGCCTCGGGGGCCGGTGCGGGCGCCCACTGTCTGGCCGCGAGAGGCGCCACCATACGGAAGACCAGCGCGACGAGGGCCAGCAGTGCCGCACACACGGCGGCCGTTGCGGCGAGCCATGGCGGGGCGAGTGCGAGGTCCACGGCCCGGGACAGGGCCCCCGACGGGAAGGAGCTCCTGTACGCCTGGGCCGCGGCCAGCACCGTGGGCACCACCACCGCCCCGGCCAGCACCACCGCGACGGGGCGCAGCGCCAGCAGCAGGGCCAGAACCGTGCACAGCACCGACAGTCCGAGGGCGAACGCGTGCAGGTGCAGGGACGCTCCGCCGCGCTGCAGCGGGAAGTGGGCCACCGCGCACAGGACCAGCGCCAGGGCCGCGAGCCAGCCCGACCACGACACGGACCTGGCCAGCCGGTCCGTCGCACGGGCGCGGTCCGCAGGCGGGTCGTCGCGCGTCCGGCGGGCCTCACGGGCCGGAGCCGGGTGTGCCGCACGGCGCTTGCCCGGCCGGCCGGGCTTCTCGGGTTTCCCGGTCGCCGCGTCCGGACGTGACGTCCCGGCCGGCAGGCGGCCGTTGCGGTCCAGACGTTCGAGGCCCAGGCGGTCGATCAGCTCGACCAGCTCCCCGACGGACCGGCGGGTGGCGGCTGCTCGGAGTGCCTCCTCGCGGACGTGGGGCATCTGCGGCTCCTTGTGCAGGAGGGTCACCAGCCGGGTCACCTCCTCCACCGGGCGGTGGGCGGCCGCGGCCCGGATCGCCTCGTCCGCGCAGTCGGCGGCGCGCGGGGGCTTCGTCAGCAGGGCGATCAGCCGGGAGACGTCCTCGACGGGCCGGGCCACTCCGGCCGTGCGCAGGGCGTCGACCCTCGCCTCCGCGTGGTCGGGCGACTCCTCCAGCGAGGTGATGAGGGCGACGACCTCCTCCAGGGGCCGGTCCGCCACGGCGGCGTGCACCAGGTCGCTGACGGCGTCGCCGTACGGCACCGCGGCGCCCTGCGCGGTGCCGGGCCGGAGTTCCACCGGGTTGTCGTCGAGGGAGCGGACGACGAACGGCCGCGTGCTCGGCTGGTCCGTCTCGTCCTGGCCGGGCGCGGCGGGCTGAGCGGGGTCGCCCGGCTCGGGCTCGGGAGGCTGCGCGGCCTCGTCCGGGCCGGAGGCGGCGGGCCGGGCGGGCTCGGCCGGCGCCTGGTCCGTCGGGTCCGGGGCGGGAGCAACAGGCCGTGCCTCAGCGGGATCCAGCCAATCCTGTGCGGGCGGGGCCGGGCGCGCCTCCGCGGGGTCCATCCAGTCCTGGCCCGGCGCGGGGGGCCGCTCGACCGCCGGGTTCGAGACGGAGGGAGCGGACAGCGTGCTCTCATCGCCCGGGGCGGGGGTGGCAAACCAGCCGGTCGCCGTGCGCGAGCCGGGGGCCTCGGGCCGGGTCGCCGGGTCCGCCTGGTCCGAGCCAGGGGCGGCAGCCTGCGCCGGACCCTGCGCGGTCTCGTACACCCGCTCCGACTGGTCCAAGCCGGTCGCGGCGGGCCGGGCGGAGCTCGTGTCCGCCTCGGCCGAGACCGGCGTGGCGGGCCGGTCCGGGCCCGGGGCGGCGGGCTGGGCGTCCGCACCGGCCGCCGGGTGAGCTCCGAGGGCACCGGGCTCGTCACCCCGCCGGTCGGAAGCGCCGTAGGTCTCGTGCGAACCGGGGGCGGGCTGCGTGCTCGTCTGCTCCACCTGGTACGTGCCGGTGACGACGGTCGTCTCGGCGGACGGCTGGGCGGACCCGTTCGACTCGTCGGGTATGGCAGATTCGTTCGATCGGGGTGATGAAGAGCAGGTGGTCATACTCGCCTCCATGGGGAAGAGTGCGGCCGCTCCTGCGCCCCCCGTCGTCTGACGAGCGACGTTACGCTGACCATTACTAGGCGCCCCCGTCACACCGTGCCACTCGGGTGAGCCACCGGGATGACCGCCCGCACTGCGGCGGCACGGAAAATCCGCCGACGCGCCGATATGTCGGGCCCCGGCCGCAATACAGCCGCCGGAAACGGGAATCCAGGAAGGGACACCCCGTGTCGCGGCACGCCAGGAGGAGGGCAGCCCGTGGATACGACCACAACGGTGATCACGATGGCCGCGGTTCTCGCGGCCATCGTCCTCGCCTTCGCCGTCGGCATCCTCGTGCGACTGGTCAGGACGCGGCGCGAGCTGCGCCGCGCGGGACTGCCCACGGGCCCGCGCTGGGTCTTCTGGGGCGCGGTTCTCTATTTCGTGCTGCCCGCCGACGTGCTGCCCGATCCGGTGTACCTGGACGACATCGGCGTCCTGCTGCTCGCTCTGCGCACCGTGCGCGGCTCCCTCGGCGAGCGGGAGCGCGGTACGGCACACCGGCCGGACCGCCAACCGGCCCGATGACTACGGAAAGTAAGGAAACCAACCACCCGTTCGATTCGTATAAGTCTCTGGGAGCCGAAACGAGTCGGCGGACCGGGTGGCCGTGCCCCTGGATCCGGCTCGATCGGCGCAGCACCGACGAGGGAGAGACGATGCAACCGTTCGCGCTCAACTACGCGCGCCCGGCAGTGGAGTTGGAAGCTGCCATTCCGTACGTGTACGACGCCGGACAGCAGTTGAACGTGCTCCACGACGGCCGGGTGGCCGCCTCCGACTTCGCCCTGTTGAGGGAGGTCGGCACCACGACGTCCACCGCCGGCTCCAAGACGCACTTCGACGACTGACCGCGGGCCGCCGAAGATGACGGTACTGATCCTCACCTGCGAGGAGGACGTGACCGCGGACATGGTGGTCGTGCACCTGAACGCGACCGGGATTCCGGTGGTCCGCGTCGACCCCGCCGACCTGACCGGCGGTGTCGCACTGTCCGGGGAGTACGTCCACGGCCGATTCCGCGGCCACCTGTCCGCCGGGGGGCGGCTGGTGAGCATCGGGGGGCTGCGGTCGGTCTGGGTACGCAGGCCGGGCACCCCGGCGGGGCGGGCGGCCCAGCCGTCCGCGTGGCTGACCGAGGAGGCCGCCCAGGCGCTCTACGGGATGCTGCGGGGCTCGGACGCGCGCTGGATGAACCACCCCGACGCGGCCCGTCGGGCCCGGCACAAGCCCTGGCAGCTGCGTCTGGCCCAGCGGTGCGGCCTGCCCGTGCCGGCGACGCTGATCACGACCTTCCCGCGTGCCGCGCGCGAGTTCTCGGAGCGCTACCCGGACCTGGTGGTCAAACCGGTGTCGGGCGCGCATCCGCAGGATCCGCCCCGGGCCGTGCCGACCAGCCGGGTCGCGCCGGACACGGACTTCTCCGCCGTCGCGTTCGGGCCGACGCTGTTTCAGCGGCGGATCTCCAAGCGGGCCGACATCCGTCTCACCGTGGTGGGTGACCGGATGCTGGCGGCCCGCAAGGCGGCCGCCGCGGACGCGGACCCCGACGAGGTGGACGTGCGGTTCGCCGCGCCCGGCGCGCCGTGGCGGCCCACGGACGTGCCGTCGTGCATCGCGCCGGGCGTCCGGGCCTATCTGCGGGAGGCCGAACTGGCGTACGGGGCCTTCGACTTCGTCGAGGACGCCGACGGGACCTGGTGGTTCCTGGAGTGCAATCAGTCGGGGCAGTTCGGGTTCGTCGAGGTGGAGACGGGCCAGCCGATCGCCCGCACCATCGCCGAGTGGCTGGCCCGCCCCGTCCCCGCGGAGCCGTCGCACGTCAACGGCGCGAACAGGACGGCCTGTTGAGCACCGGGACCGGCCGTCCACCGGTCCTGGTTCACTGCTGCCGCGGCCCGGGAAGCATGGCCGTCCGCTGCCATCCGGTGCCCGGGGAGTGCGGGCGGTCGTAGCCGGGGGACTGCGCGGGCCGCATGACCAGCTCCAGTTCCCTGCTCACGCGTTCGGCCTCGCGGCGAACCTGTGTGGGCACATCGCCGCACTCCGCGATGAGTCGGTCGTAGATAGGGGAATCCTGGAACACCCGTCAACGCGCCTTTCTGCTCGTCGGCCCCGTGCGGGGGCGAGAGAGCCGAGTGTAGGCGGACCGGTGACCCGGAGTGTGAATTACCCGGGTGGACTTGACGCAGACCGGACATCCGTGACATGCGGGCGCCCGGGGCTCAGGCTCCTGTCGTGGAGCCCGGCCGGACGATCATCAGGACGGTGACCGTCGCCCACAGGAGGTTGAAGATGCCGGTGAACATGGCGAGTTGAGCCGTGTTCCGGTGCTCGACGACCTGTTCGCGCTTCAGTTGGCCGAGGAGCTCTTCCTGGCGGGGCAGGACGAAGGCGACCAGGATGCCCGCGGCGGCGGCGGTCAGCGCGATGGAAGTGACGAGCCATCCGCTGCCCAGGACGCCCATCGCGGCCCCGGTGGCGAACCCGAAGAGCGGGACGGTCAGCCCGATGCCGGCGTAGACGCGGCAGATGCGGTGCAGCAGCGCGACCGTGCTCACCGCCGACGCGTCGGGGGCGTGGCCGCCCGCGGGGACGGCGCGGCGCGCCGCGGGCGGGAACATGCTGGCCGCCACGGTCACGGGACCGATGGCGACGATGGCTGCGAGCACGTGCAGGGACAGCAGGATCTTGGTCACCGGGACTCTTTCCATGATGCGATCGACGGTGGCGGGCCCACGTTAGGGAGCCCGGACGTGATCGCCCATGGGCTGAAACGACAGCTTCCAACGGATTCCCGCCAACTCGTCTGACCTGCTCTCTTGTACCGCGGGCCGGCGCTTGGGCGGTTCGTGCGCCTGGCGGGAATGCGCCTAGGGTGGCGGTCATGCACTCCGTTGCGATCCTGGTTCTCGACCGTGTGGTGCCGTTCGACATGGCGGCGCCCCAGCAGACGTTCGCCTGGACCCATATGCCGGACGGGCGGCCGGCCTACCGGGTCCGGTTGTGCGCCGAGACGCCGGAGGTGCGCGCGGACGGCGGTTTCACCCTGCGCATCGACCGGGGCCTCGATGCGCTGGCGGAGGCCGACACGATCATCGTGCCGGGCTGCTCCCCCGAGGCCCCGCCGCCGTCCGCCCGGGTGCTGGCGGCCCTGCGGCAGGCCGCCGAGGCCGGTACTCGGATCGCGTCCGTGTGCGTGGGGGCCTTCGTGCTGGCGGAGGCCGGGCTGCTGGACGGGCTGCGCGCCACCACGCACTGGGTGGCCGCGGATGAGCTGGCCCGCCGTTTCCCGCGGGTCGAGGTGGAGCCGGACGTGCTGTACGTCGACAACGGACAGATCCTCACCTCGGCCGGTGCGGCCGCCGCGCTGGACCTGTGTCTGCACATGATCCGGCGGGATCTGGGGTCGGCCGTCGCGGCGAACATCGCCCGGATGTCGGTCATGCCGCTGGAACGGGAGGGCGGGCAGGCCCAGTTCATCGTGCACGAGCACCCACCGGTACCCCGGGGATCGGCGCTGGAGCCGCTGCTGGAGTGGATCGAGGACAACCTCGCGCACGAGGTGACGCTGAGCGCGCTGGCGGAGCGCGCCGGGATGAGCGAGCGGACGTTCAGCCGCCGCTTCCGGGAACAGACCGGCACGACGCCGTTGCAGTGGCTGTTGCGGGCGCGGGTGCGGCGCGCCCAGTACCTGCTGGAGAACACCGACCACTCCGTGGAACGGATCGCGCGGCAGGCGGGGTTCGGCTCGCCGACGGCGTTCCGCGAGCGGTTCCGCAAGGTGGTGGGCACGACGCCGTACGCGTATCGCACGGCGTTCCACGGGAAGACCAAGGCCCCGGCGGCCCGTTCACAGGCCGCCGGGGCGGTACCCGGTCAGGCCGGGCTTCACGTGATGTGACGAGGTGTCAGCCGACCAGTGTCAGCCCGTTCTCCCCGTCCGCGTCAGCTTTCTCGGACCGCTCCTTGGTGAGCAGCAGGGTGTCGGCCTTGGCGATGGCGTCGGTGATGTCGGACGTTCCCATCATCACGCACAGCGTGTAGCTGACGTCCTCAAGCTCGCGTGCCGCCGTCGGCACGTGCCTCTCCGCCTGAGCGATCCTCAGCGACGCATACCGCGTCAGCAACTCCCTGACGGCCTTCCGGTCCGGTACGAGCACGTAGCGCCCCTCTCTCTGTTTTCGCTGCGTATGCCCGAACCACGCGGAAACATTCACACCTTTTTCTCACCAGGGGCGGATTTGACGAAAAACTGATCGTCTCTGACTGCCCGTCAGAGGGCTGGCCCGTGGTCTGCTCAGGCCGCGTCCAGCTCCGCCAGTTCCTCCGGCGTCAGGGTGAGCTCGGTCGCGGCGAGCGAGTCGCGGATGGTCTCGGGGCGGCTGGCGCCCGGGATCGGGACGACCACGGGCGACTTGGCGAGCATCCACGCCAGGCACACCCGCTGCGGGCTCACGCCGCGCGCCTCGGCGACACGGGCGAACGCCGCGTGCCCCGAGCCGAGTTCACCGGCCTTCGAGATTCCGCCGAGGGGGCTCCAGGGCAGGAAGGCGATGCCGAGTTCGTCGCACAGGTCCAGCTCCGGCTCGCTGGAGCGGAAGGCCGGGGAGAACTGGTTCTGCACGGAGACCAGACGGCCGCCGAGGATCTCGCCCGCCAACCGGATCTGCTCGGGGTTCGCGTTCGAGATGCCGGCCATGCGGATCTTGCCCTCGTCCAGCAGGTCCCGGATCGCGCCGACGGACTCGGCGTAGGGGACGCGCGGATCGGGGCGGTGGAACTGGTAGAGCCCGATGGCCTCGACGCCGAGCCGGCGCAGGGACGCCTCGCAGGCCTCCTTGAGGTGGCGGGGGCTGCCGTCCAGCGTCCAGCTGCCGTCGCCGGGGCGCAGATGGCCGCCCTTGGTGGCGACCAGGACGTCGCCGCCGCGGTCGTGGGAGGCGAGGGCCTTGGCTATCAGGGTCTCGTTGTGACCGACCTCGTCGGCGTCCCGGTGGTAGGCGTCCGCGGTGTCGATCAGGGTCACTCCGGCGTCGAGCGCGGCGTGGACGGTGGCGAGGGAGCGTTCCTCGTCGGGTCGTCCCTCGATGGACATGGGCATCGCGCCCAGGCCGATGGCGCTGACGTCGACATCACCGATGCGGCGGGTGTGCATGTGCTCGTGACCTCTTCCGGCTGTCGCTGAGGCTGTCGTGCGATGGTGCACTCCAGCCTGGACGCCGGTCGGCCCGAGGTCCAATAGAAGAAGGAGAACGCATTCAGCGCTCGGGCAGCTGAATCGCGCCCGCTCCTCGCCGCCCGGGTCGGCGGTCCCTTGTCACCCGGGGATGAAACCCCGCGCCGGAGGACTCAATTCCCCCACACAGAGCCGCGATCAGCACGGCACTCCCCCACCTCACTGCCATATTCGAGAACCGCTTCGGAGGTGGTTGTGAGCACAGAGGTGACAGCATCCGGTCCGGGGGAAACGACGCACGTGCCCGGGAGCACAGCTGAGCGCGTCGCCGGCCTGGAACGCCGCCGCGAGCAGGGGGTGGCCCCGGGCGGGCCGCGCAGACGCGGGGAGTTCTCGGCCCGGGAGCGGATCGAACGGCTCGTGGACAAGGACTCCTTCACGGAGACCGGCCTGTTCGTCCGGGCCCGCCCCGCCGGGGAAGACGCCCGCCGCCCCTACGGCGACGGCGTGGTCACCGGGTACGGCACGGTGGACGGCCGCCCGGTGTGCGTGTTCGCCCAGGACTCCACGGTGTTCGGCGGCAGCATGGGCGAGGCCTTCGGCGAGAAGACCGTGGCGCTGATGGACCTGGCCCTGAAGACCGGCTGCCCGGTGATCGGCCTCAATGACTCCGGCGGGGCCCGCATCCAGGAGGGCGTCGCCTCGCTCGCCCTCTACGCCGAGCTGGTGCGCCGCAACGTCAAGGCGTCCGGGGTGATCCCGCAGATCTCGGTCGTCCTGGGGCCGTGCGCGGGCGGCGCCGCCTACTCACCGGCGATCACCGACTTCACGGTGATGGTGGACGGCGCCTCCCACATGTTCGTCACCGGCCCGGACGTCATCGAAACGGTCACCGGCGAGCGCACCACGGCCGAGGAACTGGGCGGCGCCCGCACCAGCAACACCGTCAACGGCAACGCGCATTTCCTGGCCGCCGACGAGGAGGACGCCCTCGACACCGTACGCGACCTGCTGTCGTACCTCCCGGCCAACAACCTGGAACGTCCCCCGGAGTACGCCCCCGGGCATCCGCCGCGGGGCGCCGATCTCGACGAGGTCGTCCCGGACCGGCTGGGCGAGGCGTACGACATGCGGGCGATCCTGCACGCGGTCGTCGACGACGGTGAACTGCTCCAGGTGCAGGAGCTGTTCGCGCCGAACATCATCTGCGCCCTGGCCCGGATCGACGGCCGCGCGGTGGGTGTCGTCGCCAACCAGCCGCTGCACGCCGCCGGGGTCCTCGACATCGACGCCTCCGAGAAGGCGGCCCGGTTCGTGCGGTTCTGCGACGCGTTCGGCATCCCGCTGCTGACCTTCGCCGACGTGCCCGGGTATCTGTCCGGGGTACGGCAGGAGCAGGCCGGCATCATCCGGCGCGGCGCGAAGCTGCTGTACGCCTACGCCGAGGCGACCGTCCCCAAGGTCACGGTCGTGGTGCGCAAGGCGTACGGCGGCGGATACGCGGTGATGGGCTCCAAGCATCTGGGCGCCGACGTGAACCTCGCCTGGCCCACCGCCCGTATCGCCGTCATGGGCGCCGAGGGGGCCGTGGGCGTCCTGCACCGGCGGGAACTCGCCGCGGCCGACGACCCCGAGGCGCTGCGCGCCCGCCTGCTCAGCGCGTACGAGCGCACCCACGGCACGCCCTATCTCGCCGCCGAACGCGGCTATGTCGACGCCGTCATCGCGCCGCGCGAGACCCGGGAGCAGGTCTGCCGCGCGCTGCGCGCCCTGCGCGGCAAACGTGCGCCGATGCCGGAACGCCGGCACGGCAACATCCCGCTCTAGGGGGCTTCTGATGGATCTCCGCGGAAGAAGGAGCGGCGTTCGGTGCGTGCTCTCGGCATGCCGGGCGTCGCGACGCCGCGGAGATCCATCACAAGCCCCTAGCCGCCCCCTCTCCCCCTTTGCGACCCCTAGGCCGATCCGCGCCGTGAGGAGCCCCGCCTGATGGACAGCCGCCGCCCCCCGCTCGCGCCCGTGTGCCCGACGCTGCCGGAGTACGTCCGGCACTGGGCCGAAAACACCCCGGGCCGCCGGGCGTTCACCTTCGTCGAGCACCCGGCACCGCACTCGCGCGGCGTCCACCGCACCCTGACCTGGCGCCGTCTGGACGTGCGGGTGCGGGCGCTGGCCGCGCGCCTCGCCGGTCAGGCCGGTCCGGGCGACCGGGTCGCGCTGCTGTGTCCGCAGGGCACGGAGTACGTGACCGCCTTCCTCGCGGCCCTGGCCGCCGGGCTGGTCGCCGTGCCGCTGTATCCACCGGGCCTGCCCGGGCACGCGGACCGGCTCTCGGGGGTCCTGGCCGACGCGCGTTGCTCGGTCGTCGTGACCACGAGCCGTTGCCGGGACGAGGTGCGTGACTTCCTCGGCCCCGACGGACCGCGGATCGTCGTGGCGGACGAGGTGCCCGACGACGACGCCGGGGACTGGCGCCCGGTCCCTCCGGACGCCGGGGCGACCGCCTACCTCCAGTACACCTCCGGTTCGACCCGCGCCCCGGCCGGTGTGGAGATCAGCCACGGCAACGTCGTCGCCAACGCCCGCCAGGCACTCGCCGCCTACGGTGCCGACACCCGCCCGGTGACCTGCGTGGGCTGGCTGCCGCTCTACCACGACATGGGGCTGGTGCTCAGCGTCGCGGCCCCCGTGACACGAGGGGCGCTGTCGGTGCTGATGGACCCGGCCGCCTTCCTGCACGAGCCGGTGCGCTGGCTGCGGCTGCTCTCGGCGCACCCGAACGCGGTGAGCGCCGCGCCCAACTTCGCCTACGACTACTGCGCCGCGACCGTCTCCGAGGACCAGAAGGAGGGGCTGCGGCTGGACCGGGTGACGGCGTTGATCAACGGCAGTGAGCCGGTCCGCCCGGGCACGGCCGACCGTTTCCACGCCGCGTTCGCCGGTCAGGGCCTGGCACCCCGGACGCACTGCCCGTCGTACGGGCTGGCCGAGGCCACCGTGTTCGTCTGCGCGGCCCGGCCGGGTGAGCCGATCGGCCGGTTCTCGCTCGACCGTGACGCCCTGGCCGCCGGGAAGGCCCTGCCGGCGCGGGCGGACGATCCCCGGGCGGTGCTGCTGGCGGGCTGTGGCACCCCAGCGGGCCAGCGGGTCCGTATCGCCGACCCGGTGACCCGGGCCCTGCTGTCGGAGGGCGAGGTCGGCGAGATCTGGGTGCAGGGGCCGAATGTCGGCCGGGGCTACTGGAACCGGGGACCGGGGGACGTGTTCGGCGCCGAGTTCGCGGACGCCGAAGCCGCTCCGGGCGGCTGGCTGCGGACGGGCGATCTGGGGACGGTGCTGGAGGGGCAGTTGGTCGTCACGGGCCGGTTGAAGGACCTGATCATCGTCGACGGCCGCAACCACTATCCGCAGGACGTCGAGGCGACGGCCCAGGACTCGGACCCGGCGGTGCGCCGGGACCGGCTCGCGGCGTTCGCCGTGCCGGGCGGCGCGGGTGAGCGGGTGGTGATCGTGGCGGAACACGCGCGGACCGTGCGGCTCGCCGAGCTCGACGTGCCGGCCGTGGTGCGGGCCGTGCGCGGTGCCGTCTCCGCCCGGCACGGGCTGCGGCTCGCCGACGTCGTCCTGGTGCCGCCGGGCACGGTGCCGCGTACCTCCAGCGGGAAGGTGTCGCGGGCGCTGACCCGGGCCCGCTATCTGGAGGGCGCGTACGGCGGGCAGGCCGCTGCGGCGACGGCGGGTGCCGCGGGATGAGGCCCCTCGACGAGGGCGCGCTGCGCCGGCTGATCGCCGAACGCGTGGCCGTCTGGTACGGCGCCCCGCCCGAGAACGTCCCGATGGACCGGCCGCTCGCCGACCTCGGCATGTCCTCGCGGGACGCGGTCGCCCTGGCCGGTGAACTGTCCCGGGCCACGGGCCGGGAGCTGCCGACGACGTTGCTGTGGGAGACGCCCACCGGTCAGGCCCTGGTGGCGCGGCTGTGCGGCACGCAGGCCTCGGGAGCCTCGGAGGCCTCTGCGGCCCTGGACGCTTCAGGAGCCTCGAAGGCCCCGGGAGCCGGGGCAGCGCCCGGGCCGCGAGCCGGCCTGCCGGGCGTGACGGCCGAACCGGTCGCCGTCGTCGGGGTCGGCTGCCGGCTGCCCGGCGGGGTGCACGGCCCGGACGGCTACTGGCGGCTGCTGAGCGAGGGCGTCGACGCGATCCGGCGCGTCCCGGAGGACCGCTGGCGCGACTTCACCGCTTTCCCGCCCGCCGACGCGCATCCGTACGGCGGCTATCTCGACGACATCGCCGGGTTCGACGCGGACTTCTTCCGCATCACCCCGCGCGAGGCGGCGGTGATGGATCCCCAGCAGCGGATCCTGCTGGAGGTCGTCCACGAGGCGCTCGACCACGCCGCCGTGCCGGCCGGGTCCCTGGCGGGCACCGCCACGGGGGTGTTCGTCGGGGTGTCGGCCCCCGAGTACGGGCAGCTCACGGGTGCCGATCCGGCCGCCGTCGATCCCTGGGCGCCGGCCGGGGGCGCCCTGAGCGTCACCGCCGGACGGCTCGCCTACGTCCTGGACACGCGGGGGCCGAGCCTGGCCGTCGACACGGCCTGCTCGTCCTCGCTGGTCGCCGTGCACCACGCCTGCGTCAGCCTGCGCACGGGCGAGAGCGACCTCGCGATCGCCGCCGGGGTCAACCTGCTGCTGTCGCCGGCCGTCACCGTCGCCTTCCGCAGGGCGGGCGCGCTCGCCCCGGACGGGCGGTGCAAGCCGTTCTCGGCGGCGGCCGACGGCATCGGACGCGGCGAAGGCTGCGCCGCCGTGATCCTGAAGCGGCTGTCCGACGCGGAACGGGACGGCGACCGTGTCCTGGCCGTCGTCCGCGCCACCGCGGTCAACTCCGACGGCCGCTCGAACGGCCTGATGGCGCCCAACCCGGCCGCCCAGCAGGCGCTGCTGGAGAGCGCGTACACGCGGGCGGGCCTCGCCGCGGCCCAGGTCGACTACGTGGAGGCGCACGGCACCGGCACCCCGCTCGGCGACCCGATCGAGGCGGGCGCGCTGGGCACGGTGCTCGGCGCGGGCCGCGACCCGGACCAGCCGCTGCTGCTGGGTTCCGTCAAGGGCAACCTGGGGCACCTGGAGTCCGCCGCGGGCATCGCGGGCCTGGTGAAGACGGTGCTGGCCCTGCACCACGACTGCATCCCGCCGTCCCTGCACTGCGCGGATGGCACGTCCCTCGCCGACGAGCGGCTGAGGGTGGTGACCGAGCCGGAGCCCTGGCCTCGCTACGGCGGCACCGCCCTCGCGGGCGTCTCCGGGTTCGGCTTCGGCGGCACCAACGCGCATGTGGTGCTGGAGGAGGGGCCGCCCGGCCTGGTCCCCGTGCGGCCCGCCGAGGAGCCCGTGGCACGCCTGCATGTGCTGTCCGACCTCGACGCGGGGCGCGTCCGCGACACGGCGGGCCGGCTCGCCGACTGGCTGCGCGAGAGCACCGCGCACCCCGCGGACGTGGCCCGGACCCTGGCCGGGCGCACCGGCCGCGGTCCCGTACGCGCCGCCGTGGTCACCCGCGATCGCGCCGAACTCTCCGATGCCCTGGGCGCGTTGGCGGCGGGACACCCGGACGCCCGGGTGGTGACCGGTGACCGCGACCGGGTGGGGCGCGGCACGGTGTGGGTCTTCTCCGGCTACGGCAGCCAGTGGCCGGGCATGGGCCGCAGGCTGCTGGCCGAGGAGCCCGCGTTCGCCGCCGTCGTGGAGAAACTCGACCCGCAACTCGCCCCGGAGTGCGGCCTGTCCCTGTACGACCACCTGTCCTCCGGGGCCGGCCTCGACCGACTGGACGTCGCCCAGCCCGTGCTGTTCGGCCTTCAGCTGGCACTCGCCGAGCTGTGGCGTTCGTACGGGGTCGAGCCCGCCGCGGTGGTCGGCCACTCGATGGGCGAGGTCGCGGCAGCGGTGTGCGCGGGCGCGCTGGACGTGGCGGACGGGGCGCGTGTCATCGCCGAACGGGCCCGGCTGCTGAGCGGGCTGAGCGGCGGCGCGATGGCCGTCGTGGACCTGGACGACGCCGAACTGGAGTCCCTGGAGCGGGACTTCCCGGGTGTGCACGTCGCCGTGCACTCCTCCCCGCGGCAGAAGGTCGTCACGGGCGAGGAGACCGCGGTGGCCCTGCTCGTGCGCCGGCTGGAGGGGCAGGGCCGGGCGGCCCGGGCCATGCGGGTCGTCGGCGCCGGGCACTCGCCCCAGGTCGACGCGCTGCTGCCGGAGCTCGCCGAGGCGCTGTCCGGCATCCGGGGCCGACGGCCGCGTGTCCCGGTGTACTCGACCGTCCTGGACGACCCGCGCGGCGAGAGCGTGTTCGACGCGGCCCACTGGGCGGCCAACCTCAGGCGGCCCGTCCGTCTGGACCGGGCGCTCGCGGCGGCCGCGGCCGACGGTCACACGGCGTTCGTCGAGATCTCGCCGCATCCGGTGCTGACCGGGGCAATCGCCGACACCGTGCCCGATGCCCTCGCCCTGGCCACCCTGCGCCGGGACGCCGACGGGGCGGAGGCGTTCGCCGGGCAGCTGGGCGCCCTGTACGTGGCGGGCCAGCGGCTGCCCGTGCCGCCGGGCCGGGTCGTCGACCTGCCGGTGCCCCGGTGGCGGCACGTACGGCACTGGTGGACGGACGGCCGGGCCCGCACCGAGCCGGTGCCGGAACCGGCGGAGCCTGACGGCGAGGTGGCGGAGCCCTCATCGGTCCTGGCGCGGCTGACCCACCACATCACCGCCGTCACCGGGCATCCGCCCAACCGTGTCGCCCCGGGCACCGCGCTGGCGGACCTGGGCCTGGACTCGCTGATGGCCGTCCGGGTCCGCACGGCGGTGGAGCGCGAGTTCGGCGTCGAAGTGCCCCTGCGCGACCTGTTCGCCGCCGCCACGGTCGAGGACGTCGCCGCCCGGATCCGGCATGCCCTCCCCCGCGAGGACACCCCGCTGCGCCCGCTGCGCGCCACCGGTTCCCGGCCCCCGCTGTTCCTCGTCCACGCCGCCGGCGGCCCGGTCACCGTCTACCGGACGCTCGCCGAGCGGCTCGGCGAGGACCGGCCGGTGTACGGGCTGGAGCGGATCGAGGAGGCCCGGACCGTGCCGGAGAAGGCGCGGCGCTACGCCGAGGCGATCGATGCCTCCCACCCCGAAGGGCCCTGTCTGCTGGGCGGTTGGTCCTTCGGAGGGTTCGTCGCCCAGGAGACCGCCCGGCAGCTGACCGCCGCCGGACGGGACGTGCCGCTGGTCGTGCTCCTCGATTCCGTACGCCCCCTCCCCCGGCCCGGTCTGACGCGCGCCGACCGGATCCGGGCACATTTCGAGGGCTTCGCCGGCCATGTCTCCGACGCCTACGGGGTGCGGCTGGAGCTGCCGTACGACGAGCTCGTGGCCATGGACGACGACCGGGAGCGCATCGACACCGTGCTGCGGGCGCTGCGCGAGGCCGCCGACGTGCCGCCCGCGGCGCTGGAGCACCAGCGCGCCTCCTACCTGGACATGGGCATCGGGGAGTCGCACCGGCCCGGCGGTTACGACGGGCCGGTCGTCCTCTACCGCGCCACCGAGCCCGCGCCCCACACCGTGCGCGACCCGGCGTACGAACGGGACGACGAGGCGCTGGGCTGGGACGAGGTGTGCCCGCGCCTGGAGGTCGTGCCGGTACCCGGTCACCATCTGTCGCTGCTCGATCCGCCGCACGTCGACGAGATCGCCGCCCACCTGAGCCGGGTGCTCGCCGAACGGGCCCCCTGAACCGCCAACCGAGGAGCCGCCATGCCCGACCAGCCGTCGAAGCCCGCTGCCGGAGTGTCCCGGCGCACTGTCGCCAGAGCGACGGCCGCCGCCGGCCTCGCCGCCTTGTTCGGGGCCGCGGGCGGCACGGCCCGTGCCGCGGCCGCCACCCGGCTCGGGCCGCGCACGCTGGACGTGTCCGTGCCCTCCGCCGCGCTCGGCCGCAGCGCGCCGGTCCGCCTCATCCTGCCGTCGGACTTCGGTGCGCGGCCGGAGCGGACGTATCCCGTGCTGTACCTGCTGCACGGCGCCCACGACGACTACACCTCCTGGACCCGGGAGACCGACATCGAGGCCTTCACCGAGGGCCGCGACCTGATCGTGGCGATGCCGGACGCGGGCCCCACGGGCATCCCCAGCGTCTGGCGCGGCGGCCCCGACTACGAGACGTTCCAGGTGAAGGAGGTGCCGGCGCTGCTCGCCCGGGACTACCGGGCCTCCGGGGTACGGGCAGTCGCCGGGGTCTCCACCGGAGGCTACGGCGCGATGGCCCACGCGGCCCGCCACCCCGGGGCGTTCAAGGCCGCGGCCTCCTTCAGCGGCATCCTCGACACCACCGCGCCCGGCGTTCCCCCCATCGTGGACGCCATCGTGGCCCGCGAGAACCTGCCGGCCCATTCCCTGTGGGGTCATCCGCTGCTGAACCTCCTGACCTGGCGGGACTTCAACCCGCGGGCCCACGCCACCGGGCTGCGCGGCACCGCCCTGTACGTCTCGCAGGGCAGCGGAGTGGGCGGCGGCAGCGGCGGCGATCCGCTGCCCGGCGTGCTGGAGAGCGCCCTGTGGCCCTCGGCGCAGGGCTTCGCCGGCACGCTCGCCCGTCTCGGCATCCGGGCCACCACACACCTCTACTCGGGAGGAGGACACGACTGGCCTTACTGGAAGCGGGAGTTCACCGCCTCGTGGCCGATGCTCGCCCAAGCGCTGGGCGTGCCGGAGTGACGGGGGTGCCGTCGGGGCACGGAACGGAGCGCAGGGGTCGTCCGTCCAACACAGGACTTCCCTCTCGTCTCAGCGGTTACAGTCCGCGGACGAGCCGCTTCCGCTCGAAAGGAGTGTCCGTGATGGCTGTGCCCGCCCAGCACGGCGTGCCGGAGCGCCCCGGTATGCCACCGATGCCACCCGAGCTGGCGAAGCTGCTGCGCGCCCAGCTCGCGGCCGTCGCCGACCAGGTGGAGGAGGAGGTCCGCCGGCAGGTTCCCGAGTACGCCCGGCCCGCCGACGGGCCGTACGGCAGGAACCTGCGGGCCGGGGTGGTGCAGGCGCTGACCCTGTTCGTCGACCACATCGCCGACCCGCGCGACGACGGGGGCGCGATCGCGGCGACATACTACGAACTGGGGCGCGGCGAGGCCCTGGAGGGCCGCAGCCTGGACGCGTTGCAGTCCGCGCTGCGGGTCGGGGGGCTGCACGCCTGGCGGCTGATGGGGCAGACGGCGGAGGAACTCGGCCTGGACTCCACGGTCGTCGCGGCGCTCGGCGAGCTGGCGTTCCGGACGGTGCACGAGGTCGCCGAGGCGGCCGCGGCCGGCTACGCGGAAGCGCAGCTGCGCAGCTCGGACGAGCTGGAGCGGCGGCGCAGACGGCTGCTCGACCTGCTGCTGGAGGACGGGCCGGTGGCGCTGGAGGCCGTGCAGGACCTGGCGCACGGCGCACGCTGGCCGGTGCCCCGGACGGTCGCCGTCGTGGCGCTCGCGGCGGCGCCGGACCGGCGGGAGGAGGACCGTCCGCTGGCCGCTGCAGGCGCGCTGGTGGACATGGAGTCCCGGCCGCCACGCATGCTGGTGCCCGACCCGGACGGCTCCGGCGGCTTCGGCGGCCGGGCGTTCACGCTCGCGCTGCGCGGCCGGCCCGCCGCGATCGGCCCGACGGTCGCGGTCACCGACGCCGCGCAGTCGCTGCACCTCGCCACCCGGGCGCTCGGGCTGATGGGACGCGGGGTCCTGCCCCGCCAGGGCGTGGTGCGGTGCGCCGACCATCTGTCGACGCTGCTCCTGTACGGCGACGAGCCGCTGCTGGAACGGCTTGAGGCGCGGGTTCTCGCGCCGCTCGACACGGTCTCGGCCGGGCAGCGCGACCGGCTGGCCGAGACGCTGCTGGCGTGGCTGCTCAGCGGCAGCAACGTGCCGGACGTCGCCACCCGGCTGCACATCCACCCGCAGACGGTCCGCTACCGCCTGCGCCAGCTGGAGAAGCTCTTCGGCGACGCCCTGCACGATCCGGAAACCCGCCTCGACCTGATTCTCGCGTTGCGAGCGGAGTCACTGCGCACACCACAGAAGTGAATGCCGGCACTCAATCGGCGACGCACTCATTCGGCGACAAAAAACTGCGGCGATTCCATAATCCCGTCCATAACACTCAGGGAGACACAGCGAATACGTTCGGGCCGTCCTTTTTCGCAGGCGCTCCACGCGCCTCACCCGCGGAGGATCCCCCATGCGTATCCGTTTGTGTCTCGCCGCGCTCTCGCTGGCCGGCGGGGCCGGTCTGGCCACCCTCTCGGCTCCCTCGGCCACGGCCGCGGCCTGCTCGGACGTGGAAGTCGTCTCGGCGCGCGGCACCTTCGAGCCGGGCACGCTCGGCTTCATCGTCGGCGACCCGGTGTATTCCGCACTGCAGAAGAAAGCGGCGGGCAAAAGCCTGTCGAGCTATGCGGTGAATTATCCGGCGGACCTTTCCCTGACGTCCGCCGCGCAGGGCAACAGGGACCTGGTGAACCATGTGAAGAGCCAGGCCGCCGCCTGCCCGAATCAGCGGTTCGTACTCGTCGGCTATTCGCAGGGCGCGAACGTCGTAGACAACTCGATCGGCATCAGCAGCGCGGGCGCGGTGGTCGGCAGCCCCATCGTGGCCACGCTGCCCGCCGCGGTCGAGCCGAAGGTCGCCGCGGTGCTGCTGTTCGGCAACCCGATCCGGGCCCTCGGCAAGAGCGTCACCGGCACGTACCAGAGCCGCACCCTGGACATCTGCGCCAAGGGCGACCCCGTCTGCGAGAGCGGCGGCGGCGACGTCGGGGCGCACCTCGGCTACCGCGACAACGCCGACCAGGCGGCCACGTTCGCCGCGGGCAGGCTCTGACCCCGGCAGCACACCGAAGGGCCCGGGAGGTTCTCCTCCCGGGCCCCTTGTGTGCGTACGCGGAGGATCAGCGCGGCGATCGTGCGAACCCGGCGAGACCGGTCGAGACGATCTCGGGCCGGCCGTTGTTCTGGACGGGCGCGGCGGTCAGTACGTCGAGGTGCTGATAGCCGTCGGCGACCACGGGATGGAGCTCGGCCGGGACCCGGCCGGCCAGGAGTCCCTCACCGGCGAGGACGGTGAGCACCGGGTTGGCGGTGAGCCCGCCGGGGTGGACGACGAGCTTCTTGACCTGGGGCGAGCCGGCCATCTGGATGTCGGTGACCAGCTTGGTCGGGAAGTACTGCTCGGTGAAGTCCAGCGGCTGCTCGGCCAGGCTGCGGGCCAGTTGCCGGACATCGGTGACTTCCTCGCCGGGGCCGGTGAACGGGGTGCCGTCGGCCGACCGGTGGCCGGGGTCGTCGGGGTCGCCGACGCGGTCGTAGTTGCGCCAGGTGTAGAGCGGTCCCTGCGGCCGGTCCGGGATGGCCTTGTACGCGGTGCCGTACAGCCCGGGCTGCTGCTCACCGCCGTTGGCCACGGGGAAGCTCTTGTCGGCGATCGGCCCGCCGTCGAAGAAGCCGACGCTGGTCTGGAGGAACGCCAGCGGTACGGAGTTGTCGTCCAGCAGCGCCCCGAGCACCGCCCCGTTGGTGAGCCGGAAGTCCTTCACGGCGGGCTTGCCGGTGAGGAAGGCGGCGGTGTCCTTGGAGAACAGGAAGCGGTGGGTCGCCTCGATGTTGAGGTTGGAGGGCAGGTACCGGGGCAGGTCGGCCTCGGCGTCCGGGTCCTTGAGGGCGCCCATCCCGGCGATGCCGAGCAGGGTCATGGTCTCGGGGTTGAGCAGCACCGGCGCGGACAGCGTGCGGGGCAGCACCCCGGTGTCGAGCCCGGCCTGCACCACGCCGTAACCGAGGCCGATGTCGGGCAGGTTGGTGTCGTCCGGCAGGCTGCCGCTGAGGTCGGCGAGCGAGGTGGAGACGGTGGTGTCGAGGGCGAAGTAGCCGGCGCACTGGTTGTAGCCGGCGTCCGCCGTCGTGGCCCGGTCGCCGTCGAAGTCGGCGGCGGCGAAGTACCCGGTGATCACACCGCCCAGCGAGTGCCCGCCGCACAGCACCTTCCGCTTGCGCTGCGCCTGGGAGGGCAACTCGGCGGTGAGCAGGTCGTACTGGTCGCGTACGGTCTGCTCGATCCCGAGCTTCGCCATCCACCCCAGTTCCGCGTTGCGGGCGTAGCCGCCGAAGGTCCGGCCGTCGACCTGCTTGCCGCGGTGGTAGTAGTCGACGGCGGTGTGCTGGTCGCCCGAGGCGATGCCGGTGCGGTCCTCCAGGCAGTTGGAGCGCCGGTCGAGCGCCCAGAACTCGATGTGCAGGCCCTGCTCGGCGGCTCGCGCCACGGTGTTGCGGGCGACGCTGTCGAACGCCCCGGCTCCTTCCAGGATGCCGGGCTGGGCGACGAGGACGCGGTCCGCGTCGGCCGAGGCGGCCGGACCGTCGGCGGAGCGGTAGCGCAGGTACGACAGCCAGTCGCAGGCGGCCGGACGCGGCCCGGCCGACTCCGGCAGCGGCACCTTCACCCGCACCACCGACTCCGTCACCCCGGTCACCGGCGACGTCGACGCGACCGGCGTCTCGGTCCGCGCGCCGTCGGCCCGGGCACCCGGAGCGGCGGCCGTGAGCGTCCCGGCGGTGAGCAGCACCGCCAGTGCGGCGCCGCGCCACTTCCCTCTTCTCGCAAGGTTCATGTCCATGCCACGGACGCTAGGGCCACGGCGCGAGCTCCCTCAGGGGGTGCTGATGAGAACTCAGTTTCCGGATCGTGCCTTGTCACCGGCGCACAGGGCCCCGGCGCCCGCACGAGGACCCCTTATGGGCCAGTCGAGCTGCGAACCGGCGGTTTCGGGAGCATGGTGGGGCTATGGACGGTCAACCCCCTGTGGTCGTGCAGCCGCCCGCGTCGGACGGCGGACGGCTGGTGACCATCCACGGCGAGCGCATGGGCGTCGCCTACAGCCTCTTCGACGTGCTGGACCTGCTGCACCGCGAGGGTCTGCCCACCACCGACACGGCCGTCGACGACACCGAGCTGATCGAGTGGCGCGGCGGTGGCCCGTACGACTGGAACAACGGGTCGTCCGACGAGGCGTGAGCCTTCAGCGCCGTCCACATGACAACGGCCCCGTCACGGAGGTTCTCATGGTCTCGCGTCTCAACCCGTACCTGTCCTTCAACGGCGACGCCCGGCAGGCGTTGGAGTTCTACAAGGACGTCTTCGGCGGCACCCTGTCCCTCAACACCTACGGCGACTTCGGCCAGGCGGAAGCCCCGAACGCCGACAAGATCATGCACGGCATGCTGGAGACCCCCGGCGGCTTCACCCTGATGGGCGCCGACAACCCGCCGGGCATGGAGTCCGCGCCGGGCCAGCCCTTCTCGGTGAGCCTGAGCGGCGACGACGACGCCGAGCTGCGCGGCTACTGGGAGAAGCTCTCCGCGGGCGGCTCGGTGTCGGTGCCGCTGGAGAAGCAGATGTGGGGCGACGTCTTCGGCATGTGCACGGACCGCTTCGGCGTCCCATGGATGGTCAACATCAGCGGATCGGAGAGCTGAGCAGCACCGACCGGACGGTCAGGGACCGTCCGCTGCGCGGGCCGCCCGCACACACCGGCAGTGCACGGTGTGTGCGGGCGGCCCCGTCATGTCGGAGCACCCTGTGCGTCGGACCGTCCGGTTCGTCGGAACGTCACGTTTGTTGGTACGTCCTGACAAAGCTGTTGACATCACCCGGAGGCGCCCGCATAGTACCTGCCACTAGAGCGCGCTAGTGGCGCGCTCCAGTTGCCTCCCAGGACCGGGCACGGCCCGCTCTCCCCAGCACATCGAGGTGCACCCGACATGCGCAGACACCACAGATCCGCCGCCCTGACCACCGCCGTCCTCGTGGGCGCCCTGCTCGCCGCCGGCTGCTCCAGCGGCGCCGGCGGGAAGAAGTCCGAGTCCGGCGGCACCGACGCCGCCGCGGGCAAGGCCACCACCCCGCGGATGACCGTCGCCATGGTCACCCACGCGGCACCCGGCGACACCTTCTGGGACCTGATCCGCAAGGGCGCCCAGGCGGCTGCCGCGAAGGACAACATCAAGCTCGTCTACTCCAGCGACCCCGTCGCCGGGAACCAGGCCAACCTGGTGCAGAACGCCATCGACCAGAAGGTCGACGGCATCGCGCTCACCGCCGCCAAGCCCGACGCCATGAAGGCCGTCGTGGCCAAGGCCAAGGCGGCCGGCATTCCGGTCGTCGGCTTCAACTCCGGCCTGGACAACTGGAAGGAACTCGGCATGCTCGAGTACTTCGGCCAGGACGAGAACATCGCCGGCCAGGCCTTCGGCGAACGCCTCAACCAGCAGGGCGCCAAGCACGCCGTCTGCGTGATCCAGGAGCAGGGCCAGGTCGCGCTGGAGGCGCGCTGCGCCGGCCTGAAGAAGGGCTTCAAGGGCACGACGGAGAACCTGTACGTCAACGGCACCGACATGCCCTCCGTGAAGTCGACCCTGACGGCCAAGCTCCAGAAGGACTCCAGCATCGACCAGGTGGTCACGCTGGGCGCCCCGATCGCCATGACCGCGGGGCAGTCGGTCAAGGACGCCGGCAGCAAGGCCAAGGTCGCCACCTTCGACCTCAACAAGGACCTCGTCGCCGCCATCCAGGGCGGGGACATCCAGTTCGCCGTCGACCAGCAGCCCTACCTCCAGGGCTACCTCGCCGTCGACGGGCTGTGGCTGTACAGGACGAACGGCAACTTCAGCGGCGGCAGCACGGCTCCCGTCCTCACCGGACCGGCCTTCGTCACGAAGGACAACGTCGACAGCGTCGCCGAGTTCGCGAAGAAGGGCACGCGCTAGGCGGACACTCCCTGGGAACCCTCCGCCGGGGCAGGCCCGCTCGTCCCCCTCACCACCAGCTTGGGGTCCAGCACCGCCTCCCTCGGCGGCAGTTCGCCGTTCTCCAGTCGTTCGACGGCGAAGCGGACCGCGTGCTCGGCCATGAGGACCGCGTCCTGGCGGACGGTGGTCAGGCCGATGGGCATCAGGTGGGAGAGGTGGCTGTCGTCGTAGCCGACGACGGACAGGTCGCGCGGGACCTCGACGCCCGCCCGGGTCAAGGCCATCAGCAGCCCCATCGCGCAGCGGTCGTTGCCGGCGAGGACCGCCGTCGGCAGCGGCCGCCCGCTGTCGCGTTCGGCCAGCAGCAGCCGGCCGGTCTCGATGCCGGACTCCTCGGTGTGCTCACCGGGGATCACCCGCGCCCGGTCCTCCAGCCCGTGGCGCCGCATCGCGGCGCGGTAGGCACGCCGCCGCTCCGCCGAACCGGGGCCGCGTCCGCCGTCGATGTGCACGATCCGGCGGTGCCCCAGCTCCACCAGGTGGTCCATGGCCTGCCGGACACCCTTGCCCTCGGCGGAGTGCACGAAGTCGACATGGGCCTGGGGCACCCGGCGGCTGACCGAGACGGTGACCGTGCGCTGTCCGAGTTCGGCGAGGTAGGCGGGGTCGGCGTCCGGGCCGAGCAGGATCACCGCCTCGCAGCGGTGGCTGAGCAGCGCCTCGACCGCCTTGGCCTCGCTGCGGCCGTGGGTGGCGCCGGAGAGCAGGACGTCGTAACCGAGCCGCTCGGCCTCGGGGTAGATGCCGGTGATGAGGTCCGTGTGGAAGGTCTGGTGCACGGTGAACATCACGCCGAGCGTGCGGCTGCGGCCACGGGCCAGCAGCCGGGCCGCGCTGTCGGGCCGGTAACCGATCTCGTCGGCGACGCGCAGGACCCGTTCCCGGGTCTCCTGGCTGGCCCCCGCCTGGTTGCGGAAGATGATCGAGACGAGCGCGCGGGACACGCCCGCCTTCTCGGCGACGTCCGCCATCGTGGGCCGCTGCCTGCCCGATGCATCCACGTGTGAACCCACCCTCCGACGCCGACCACCTTACGGGTGTCCCGCACGGGGCCCGTACCAGGACTCGGCAATCTCCCGGCAACAACCTATTGACATGACATTTGGACAGGGGTCATCGTACTCGAACTAGAGCGCGCTAGTAGAGCGCATCAGCTTCACGCCCGCCCCCTTCCTCTCCCCGAAGGACTCTCACCATGGCAACGGTGCCAGCCCCGCTGCGTACGACCGTCGGCAACCTGTGCCTCGGCTCCGCCCCCGACTCATGGGGTGTCTGGTTCCCCGAGGACGAGCACCAGGTGTCGTACACCCGCTTCCTCGACGAGCTGGTCCAGGCCGGGTACGAGTGGCTGGAGCTCGGCCCGTACGGCTACCTCCCCACCGACCCGCAGCGGCTGAAGGCCGAGCTGGACGCCCGGGGGCTGAAGGTCTCCGGCGGTACCGCGTTCGGCGCGCTGCACCGGCCCGAGGCGTGGGACGAGATGCTCGCCCATGTCCGGCAGGTCGCCGCGCTGACCGCCGCCGCAGGGGCGCACCACCTCGTCTTCATCCCGCCGATGTACCGGGACGAGAAGACGGGTGCGTTCACCGAGTCGCCCGAGCTGACCGCCGAGCAGTGGGCCGGGTTCGGCCGGGCCGCCGACCGGCTGGGCAGGCTGCTGCTGGAGGAGTACGACGTACGGCTGGTCGTCCACCCGCACGCCGACAGCCACATCCAGACGCAAGCCGAGATCGAACGGCTGCTCAACGAGTCCGACAGCCGTTACACCAACCTCTGCCTGGACACGGGGCACGTCGCCTACGGCGGCGGCGACAACCTGGATCTGATCCGCCGTTTCGGTGAGCGCGTCGGCTACGTGCACATCAAGCAGATGGACCCGGAGATCCTGGCGCAGGTCGCGGCCGAGGACCTGTCCTTCGGCGAGGCCGTGAAGCGCGGGGTGTGCGTGTCACCGCCGGCCGGGGTGCCGAAGCCGGCCGACGTGGTGGGCGAACTCGCGGGGCTCGACGCCGAGTTGTTCGTGATCGTCGAGCAGGACCTGTACCCGTGTGCTCCCGGGGTGCCGCTGCCGATCGCGGTCAGCACCCGTGAACACCTGGCCGGCTGCGGACTGTCGGGTACCCGGCGCCCGAACATCGACAGGTAAGGAGCGGCCCATGGACGTCACGGACGACACGACACCGGCCCCCGTCCCGCCCCCCGCCACCGCCGTCGCGGACGACGCTCCCCCGGCGGTCAGGCGGCGGCTGAGGCTGATCACGATCATCGCCACGTTCGGTGGTCTGCTCTTCGGCTACGACACCGGCGTCATCAACGGCGCCCTGCCCTACATGACCGAGGACCTCGGCCTGACCCCGGTCACCGAGGGCATGGTCACCAGCTCGCTGCTGCTGGGTGCCGCCCTGGGCGCGGTGACCGGCGGCCGGTTGTCGGACGCGCGCGGCAGGCGGCGCAACATCCTGCTGCTGGCCGTGCTGTTCTTCGTCGGCGCGCTCGGCTGCACGCTCGCCCCCACGACCGAGGTGATGATCGTGGCGCGGTTCGTCCTCGGCCTCGCGGTCGGCGGCGCGTCGGTGACCGTGCCGGTGTATCTCGCGGAGGTGTCCCCCGCCGAGCGGCGCGGCGCTCTCGTCACCCGCAACGAGCTGATGATCGTCAGCGGTCAGCTGCTGGCCTTCACGTCGAACGCGATCATCGCCCAGGTCGGCGGCGAGTCCGGTGGCGTGTGGCGCTGGATGCTGGTCATCGCGACGGTGCCGGCGGTGGTGCTCTGGTTCGGCATGCTGGTGATGCCGGAGAGCCCGCGCTGGCTGGCCTCCCAAAGTCGCTTCGGGGAGGCTCTCGAAGTCCTCAGGCAGGTGCGCTCCCAGGCCCGGGCCGAGGCCGAGCTGAAGGAGGTGTCCGCGCTAGCCGTCAAGGACGAGCAGGCCAAGCTCGGCGGCTGGCAGGACATGAAGAGCACGCCGTGGGTGCGCAAGCTGATGTTCGTCGGGTTCGGCATCGCGATCGTGCAGCAGATCACCGGCGTCAACACGATCATGTACTACGGCACGCAGATCCTCACCGACGCCGGTTTCGCCGCCGACAGCGCGCTGACGGCGAACATCGCCAACGGTGTGATCTCGGTGCTGGCCACCTTCGTCGGCATCTGGCTGCTGGGCCGGGTACCGCGCCGCCCCATGCTGATGACCGGCCAGGCCGGCACGACCGCCGCCCTGTTGCTCATCGGCGTCTTCTCCCTGGTCCTGCCCTCGGGTGACGCGCGGGCGTTCGCGGTGCTCGCCATGACGGTCACGTTCCTCGCCTTCCAGCAGGGCGCGATCTCCCCGGTGACCTGGCTGATGCTGTCGGAGATCTTCCCGATGCGGATGCGCGGCTTCGGCATGGGCATCGCGGCCGTGGTCCTGTGGCTGACCAACTTCGTGATCGGGCTGGTCTTCCCGTCCCTGGTCTCCGGGATCGGGATCTCCAACACCTTCTTCCTGTTCGTGGTGGCGGGCCTGCTGTCGCTCGCCTTCGTCAAGCGCTACGTCCCCGAGACCAAGGGCCGCACCCTCGAAACCCTCGAAGCCGAACTCCGCACCCGCTTCTCCTGACCCTCCCTTCGAAGGAACGACCATGACCGTACGTGTAGGCGTCATCGGCGCCGGAATGATCGGCCAGGACCACATCCGGCGGCTCACCGAGGTCGTCACCGGGGCCGCCGTCACGGCCGTGACCGACATCGACGCCGGGCGCGCCGCCGAGGTGGCGGCGCGGGTGGGGGCCACCGCGCTGCCCACCGGCGCGGAGCTGATCGCCTCCCCCGACGTGGACGCCGTCCTCGTCACGTCCTGGGGGCCCACCCACGCCGAGCACGTCCTGAGCGCGATCGCGGCCGGCAAGCCGGTGTTCTGCGAGAAGCCCCTCGCCACGACCGCCGAGGACTGTCTGCGGATCGTCGAGGCCGAGCGGGCGCACGGCCGCCGCCTGGTGCAGGTCGGCTTCATGCGCCGCTTCGACGCCGGATACCGCCAGATGAAGGAGGTCCTGTC
Organism: Streptomyces sp. HP-A2021; assembly: GCF_022807935.1. NCBI lineage: Bacteria > Bacillati > Actinomycetota > Actinomycetes > Kitasatosporales > Streptomycetaceae > Streptomyces > Streptomyces sp. HP-A2021. The sequence goes on along the minus strand of NZ_CP094344.1, from coordinate 9,173,053 downwards.
GACCGGCTCGCTCGGGGCCCCGCTGATCGTGCACTGCGCCCACCGCAACCCGACCGTGCCGGAGTCGTACCACTCCGCCATGGCCGCCCAGGACACGGCCGTGCACGAGATCGACGTGCTGCGCTGGCTGCTCGACGACGAGATCGTCTCCGCGCAGGTGGTCACCCCGCGCGCCACGAGCAAGCGCTTCGCGCATCTCAAGGACCCGCAGATCATGGTCTTCGAGACCGCCGAGGGCGTCCGCATCGACCTGGAGGTCTTCGTCAACTGCCAGTACGGCTACGACATCCAGTGCGAGGTCGTCGGCGAGGACGGCCTGGTCCGGCTGCCCGACCCGGCCGCCGTCGGGATCCGCACCGCCGCCCGGCACGGCACGGGTGTGCTCCAGAACTGGAAGGACCGGTTCGCGGAGGCCTTCGACACCGAGTTCCGCGAGTGGGTCGCAGGCATCGCCGCCGGCACCGAGCCCACCGGCCCGTCCGCCTGGGACGGTTACGCCGCCACCGTCATCACCGACGCCGCAGTCCGGTCCCTGGAGACCGGCGGCGAGACCGTCACCGTCGACATGAAGCCCCGCCCCGCGTTCTACGGAGGGACCGCGTGAAGATCGCCCTCGACCCCTATATGTTCCGCGCCCTGCCGATCGACGAGATGGTGCGCACGGTCGCCGAACTCGGCTACGAGTACATCGAGTTGTCGCCGCGCGCGAACTTCATGCCGTTCTTCCTGCACCCGCGTGCGGACGACGCGCGGGTGGCGGAGCTGAAGCAGTCGCTGCGCCGGCACGGCGTGCGGCTGTCCTCGGTGCTGCCGCTGTACAAGTGGTCTTCGCCGGACGAGACCGAGCGGCAGGCCGCCGTCCGCTACTGGAAGCGGACGATCGAGATCACCGTCGAGCTCGAATGCCCGCTGATGAATTCGGAGTTCAACGGCCGCCCCGAGCACGCCGCCGAGAGCGAGGCCGCCTTCTGGCGCTCGCTGGAGGAGCTGCTGCCGGTGTTCGAGCGCGAAGGCATCGCTCTGAACCTGGAGGCGCACCCGGACGACTTCTGCGAGGAGAACACCGCCGCCGTCGATCTCGTCCGCGCGATCAACAAGCCGTGGGTGAACTACCTCTACTGCGCCCCGCACTCCTTCCACCTCTCCGGGGCCTCGGAGGTCGGCGCCGACATCGCGGCGATGATGCGCTACGCCGGTGACAAGCTCCAGCACGTGCACATCGCGGACTCCTTCAACCACAAGGGCTCGTCCGGCCTGCGCTACATCCTCAACCCGCCGGGCACCCCGGCCCGTATCCACCAGCACCTGGACATCGGCCAGGGCGAGGTCGACTGGGACGCCTTCTTCGGCACGCTGCGCGAGCTGGGCTTCGACGGTGTCGCCACGTCCTGTGTCTTCGCCTGGGAGGAGCGGGCCCGGGAGTCGTCGGCGTTCATGCTGGACCGCATCCGCAAGGAGCTCGCCGCCTGAGAGGCGTCCTTGAACCTCCGGCCGGGGCCCCCACTGCGGGAGGGTCCCGGCCGGAGCCCGCCTCAGGAGCTCGTGAGGACGACGAGCTGCTGGGTCGCCCGGGTCATGGCGACATAGTGGTCGACCGCTCCCTCGATGCCCGTGCCGAAGTCCTGCGGGTCGACGAGGACGACCAGGTCGAACTCCAGCCCCTTCGACAGCTCCGGGGTCAGCGACCGCACGCGGGAGGACGCTGGGCGGAACGTGGGATCGCCGATGACACAGGCGATCCCGTCCGCGTGGGCGGCGAGCCAGGTGTCGAGGACCGAGTGCAACTCCGCCGTGGAGCCGTGCGCGACGGGAACGCCGCCGCTACGGATCGACGTCGGCACGTTGGCGTCCGGCAGCACGGCCCGGATGACCGGCTCGGCCTCCGCCATGATCTCCGCCGGCGTCCGGTAGTTGATGCTCAGCGAGGCCAGGCCGACCCGGTCGAACCCGACCCGCTCCAGCCGTTCCTGCCACGACTCCGTGAACCCGTGCCGGGCCTGGGCGCGGTCCCCGACGATGGTGAAGCTGCGGGACGGGCAGCGCTGCAGCAGCATCTGCCACTCCGCGTCGGTCAGTTCCTGTGCCTCGTCCACGACGATGTGCACGAACGGTCCGGCGAGCCGGTCCGGGTCGGCGGTGGGCAGGGCGCTCTCGTCGACCAGGGAGTTGCGCATGTCCTGCCCGTGCAGCATGACCAGCACGCCTTCGCCGTCGTCGTAGCTGTGGGCCTCCAGCAGGTCGTCGATGACGTCGGCCATGCGCTCGCGCTGGGCGGCGACGGCGGCCTCCCTGCGGCGCGCGCGGCGGGACGCCTCCGGGTCGCCGAGCCGCTGCCGGGCGGCGTCCAGCAGCGGCAGGTCGGACACGGTCCAGGCCTGGGGCTGCGCGCGTTGCAGCGTGCGCACCTCGTCGCGGCTGAGCCAGGGAGCGCACATCCGCAGATAGGCCGGCACCGACCAGAGGTCCCCGACGAGGTCGGTCGCCTCCAGGATCGGCCAGGCCCGGTTGAAGGCCGTGAGCAACTCCCGGTCCTGGGACAGCGACTTGCGCAGCAGAGCCTCCGATACCTCGCCCTCGTGCTTGTCCACGAGGATCGTGAGCAGTTCCTCCCAGACCTGATCGCGGGCCTCGTTGTGCGGTGTGCCGGGTTCCGCGGCCTCGAACGCCACGGCCCAGTCGGCGGCGCTCAGGCGGATGTCGGACCAGTGGGTCGTGACCGTCATGGCCTCGGTGGGCGGCTCCTCGTAGAACCGGACTGCCTTCTCGATCGCGCGCACCAGGTCCGCGGACGACTTCAGCCGGGCCACGTCCGGGTCGGTCTCCTCCTCCGCCGTCGCTCCCTCGTCGACGAGATCCCGCAGGATGCAGGTCTGCACGCCCTCTTCGCCGAGGCTCGGCAGGACGTCGGCGACGTAGGACAGGTAGGGCCGGTGGGGGCCGACGAACAGCACGCCGCCACGGCGGTGCTGCCCGAGGCGCGGGTCGGAGTAGAGGAGGTAGGCGGAGCGGTGCAGGGCGACGACGGTCTTTCCGGTGCCCGGTCCGCCGTCGACGACGAGGGCGCCGCGCGAACCGGCGCGGATGATGGCGTCCTGGTCGGCCTGGATGGTGCCGAGGACGTCCCGCATCCGGGGCGAGCGGTTGGTGCCGAGGCTGGCGATGAAGGCGGACTGGTCGTCGAGCGCGGCGTGCCCGTCGACGGCGTCGGCGGTGAACACCTCGTCCCAGTAGTCGCTGACCCGGCCGCCGGTCCAGCGGTACCGGCGACGGCTCGCGAGCCCCATCGGGTTGGCATGGGTTGCCCCGAAGAACGGCTCGGCCGCCGGGGATCGCCAGTCGACCAGCAGGCGGCGCCCCTCACGGTCCGTGAGGCCGAGCCGTCCCACGTACACGGGCTCGGAGTCGTCGGTGGCGACCATGTGCCCGAGGCACAGGTCGAGTCCGAAGCGGCGCAGTGCGCGCAGGCGGGCGGTCAGGCGGTAGATCTCGGCGTCCCGGTCCATCGCCTGCCGTCCCTTGCCGCCGGGCGCCTTGCGTTCGGCTTCGAGACGGTCGGACAGTTCGGCGATCGACTGCTCGAGGCAGTCGGCGACGGCCGCGAAGTGCCGCTCGTCCCCGGCGATCAGTGCCGGGTCGGCTTTGTGCGAGAGGCGGTCGGGAAGGTCGAACGCGCTCGTGGTCAGGGGGGTCACGTCATGCTCCCGTTTCCGCAGGTCCTGGGCCTAGGCCGGACAGTTTGCGGCAGACGGGGGGCCTTGCCGCAAGACCCCCTGTGTGTTATAGCTTGAGAGTGGCAAGGAGAGGACTCCTTGCCTTTCTTGTTTCGGGCCGCCGTTCGTGCGAGGTCACGCCGGTCCGGGTGCCGTCATCCAGCGCCACTGGGTGAACTCCTCCAGACTGGCCGTGCCGCCGATGCGGGAGCCGTTGCCGGAGATGCCCATGCCTCCGAAGGGGGCGTTCGCGGCGTCCTTGGCGGAGACGTCGTTGATGTGGACCATGCCGGTGCGCAGTCGCCCGGCGACAGCGGTCGCCCTCGGTACGGAGCCGGAGTGCACGGCGGCCGTCAGGCCGTACGCGGTGTCGTTGGCGATCTCGACGGCCTCCGCCTCGCTGTGAAAGGGAATGACGGGGGCGACGGGACCGAAGATCTCCTCGGTGAACGCGGGCATGGCCCGGTCGACGCGGTCCAGGACGGTGGGTGGGTAGAAGAGTCCGTCGCGTCGGCCGCCGGTGAGCACCCGCGCCCCGCCGGCCACGCTCTCGTCGACGATGCGCTCGATCCTGGTGGCCAGCCGCTCGCTGATGATCGGGCCGAGGCTGACGCCCTCCACGCGGGGGTCACCGACGCGCAGGGTCCGTGCGTGTCCGATCAGCGCGTCGGTGTACGCCTCGACCAGGTCGGCATGGACCAGGTGGCGGCCGGCGGCGACGCACGCCTGTCCCTGGTATCCGAAGGTGCTCACGGCTCCGGCCAGGGCGGCAGCGTCCACATCGGCGTCCTCGAGCACGACGAGCGAGTTCTTGCCGCCGAGCTCCAGGGCAACCCGCTTCAGCCCCTCGCCCGCCACACGGGCCACGACGCGTCCGACCTCGGCGGAGCCGGTGAAGGCCACCATGGCGACATGAGGATCCGCCGCGACCGCCTGCCCGGTCTGCGCGCCGCCCGGCAGGACGTGCAGCACCCCGTCGGGCAGTCCGGCGTCCTCGAAGAGCCGCGCGACGAGGACGCCCCCGGACACCGGAGTGAGGGGATCGGGCTTGAGCAGCACGGTGTTGCCCAGCGCCAGTGCGGGCGCCAGCACGCGCACCGCGAAGAGCAGCGGCGCGTTCCACGGGTTGATGACGCCGACGACGCCGAGGGGCACCCGCCACGCCAGACTCGTTCCACCGGGAGCCTGCGGGGCCAGGACCTCGCCCCTGGGCAGGGACGCGAGTCCCACGGCGTGCGTCAGCTGGGCGAGGGCAGCGGTGATCTCGTAGTCGCCCTTGGCCGGGACGCCGGCCGACTCGCGGACGATCCAGTCGCGGATCGCAGCGCTGTGTTCACGCAGCGCGGAGGAGGCGCGCAACAGGACCTCGATACGGTCGGAAGGAGCTGCCGCGGCCCAGTCCCCGGCGGCTCGGGCGGCCCGGGCGCCGGCCCGGGCGACGTCCGCGGAGGAGGCGACGCCGACCTCGGCCAGCGCATCTCCCGTGGCCGGTTCGATCACCTGGCGTGTGCCGCCCTCGGATGCACGCCAGCCCTCGCTGTAGATCTTCCCGGTCCATTCGGCCCGGTCCGGCCACCTCGTGCCGTTGCCCTTCATGGGTGCCGCCCTCCGTCCGGGGTCGGTGCCGCCGTCCTGACATGAGGACCGATACACGCCTGTCTGTCACTCTTGTTGTCTAGTGTCGTAATGGTGATGGTGCGACGCACCTCCGGCGCGGGGCGCTCCTGGGCAGATGGCCGCCAGGGCGGGATTGAGGGCAGATGACGTCATGACCGGATCCGTGTCCGCCTCGGACGGCGGCCCGAGCGCCGGGTCGCAGGAACGTTTCGACGGTGCGGCGACGGCCAGGGTCGTCGTCAATGACCTCGGCGTCGTGACCGCGTGGAACGAGGGGGCGCGGCGGCTGCTCGGTTACCGGGCCCCCGAGGTGGTCGGCCGGAAGGCGGCCGCGCTTCTCGCGGACGCCGCTCCGGCCGACGTGCTGGACTCACTGGCCGGTCTGCGGAGGTGGAGCGGGACGGCAACGCTGCTGCACCGGGACGGCCACCGCATCACCGTCGGGCTGCTGGCCCATCACCGGACGGGCGACGGAGACGACTGGCTGCTGGTGTCACCGGTGACGCGACCGGAACCGACGCCTGAGGACGATGCGTTCGTGCGGCGCAGTTTCACCCAGGCTCCCTACGCCATGGCTCTGTACGACACCGGACCGCGGCTGCGGTGGGCGAACGCGGACATGGAACGTGTGCTGGGCCTGTCCGAGCAGGAGATGCGCGGCCTGCGGGTGACGGAGATCGTCCTCGACCCGGAGAGCGAACGGACCGAGCAGGGCATGCGAACCGCGCTGGAGACCGGGTGTCTGCAGGAGCTCGGAGCCGCGCTGCACCTCGCCGGTCATGAGCGGGAGAGCGTGTGGTCGGTGTCCCTCGTCCCCGTACGGGGCTCCGACGGCCGGGTCGAAGGTGTCCTGCTGTCGGCACACGACGTGACGGAGCAGCACCTCGCACGGCAGCGACTGGTCCTGGTCAACGACGCCAGCGTGCGGATCGGCAGCACCCTCGACCTGCCCCGTACCGCCCAGGAACTCGCCGACGTGGCCGTCCCGCGGTTCGCGGACTTCGTCACGGTCGATCTTCTGCCGGTGATCGAGGGGGGCGAGGATCCGCCGGAGGGTTCTCCGCACGGCCCTGTGATGCTGCGCCGGGTCGCCTGTCAGTCGGTGCTGGAGGGCTGCCCCGAAGCCGTGGTGCCGTTCGGGACGGTAACGCCCTACCCGGAGGGCTCCACCGCGGCGGAGTGCCTGGCCGCCGGGCGGCCGCTCATCGAGCACATCACGCCCGCCGCCCTGGAGGATCTGGACCGGACGGCCCCGGACCGGGCCGAACGCATGCGGCGCTTCGGGTTCCACTCGGTGCTGGCGGTACCCATGCGCGCGCGTGGCCTCACGTTGGGCGTTGCCACGTTCTCCCGCCATCGCCGGCCCCAGCGCTTCCAGCAGGACGACCTGTTGCTGGGCCAGGAGATCACCGCTCGCGCCGCCGTGTGCATCGACAACGCCCGGCGGTACACCCGCGAGCGCGACACCTCCCTCACGCTGCAGAGCAGCCTGCTGCCGCAACGTCTCCCCGAGCAGGCGGCTCTCGATGTCGCCTCCCGCTATAAGCCCGCCAGCGCCCGGGCCGGTGTCGGCGGCGACTGGTTCGACGTCATTCCGCTCTCCGGCGCCCGGGTCGCTCTGGTCGTCGGCGACGTCGTGGGTCACGGCATCCAGGCCTCGGCGACCATGGGGCGGCTGCGCACCGCCGTACGCACGCTGGCCGATGTCGACCTTCCCCCCGACGAGTTGCTGACCCACCTCGACGACCTGGTCAACCATGCTGCCGGCGGCGGCGACACCACGGCCCCGCTCAACGGTGACATCGGCGCCACCTGTCTGTACGCCGTCTACGACCCCGTCTCGCGCCACTGCACGATCGCCCGCGCGGGCCACCCCGGGCCGGCCCTTGTGGCACCTGACGGCACTGTCGAGTTCCTCGAGGTTCCGGCAGGCCCTCCCCTCGGCCTGGGCGGCCTGCCCTTCGAGTCGACCGAGCTGGAACTGGCCGAAGGAAGCCTCCTCGTCCTCTTCACGGACGGGCTCGTCGAGATCCGCGGCCGCGACATCGACGAAGGTGTCGCCGCCATGCGCGAGGTGCTGCGGCGGCCGGCTCAGGATCTGGAGGCCGTGTGCGATGCCCTGTTGCGCACCCTGCTCCCGGATCGCCCCTCCGATGACGTGGCGCTCCTCGTGGCCCGCACCCGGGCCCTCGACGCCTCGCACGTGGCGACCTGGCCGGTGTCGCCGGACCCCGCCGCAGTCGCGGAGGTGCGCAAGGCCGCCTGCCGGCAACTGTCCGAGTGGGGCTTGGACGATGCCGTGTTCGTCACCGAGTTGGTCGTCAGCGAACTGGTCACCAACGCCATCCGGTACGGACGGCCTCCCATCGAGCTCAGACTGATCTACGAACGCACCCTCATCTGCGAAGTGTCCGACGGCAGCAGTACCGCGCCCCACCTGCGTCGGGCTCACACCTTCGACGAAGGTGGACGCGGGCTGCTCCTGGTCGCTCAGCTCACCCAGGGCTGGGGATCCCGTCAGATGACCGACGGCAAGACCATTTGGGCTGAGCAGTCCCTTCCCGGCGACTGAGGTGGGTAGGGGCCCGGACTCCCCTGCGACCGGTTCCGTATGACACGCTCTTCGGCGAGCGGGCGGCCGGGGAACGGCCGTCGGCTATTCAGGGCACCGTGGAGAGGCGGCGGCATGCGCATAGGACTGCTCGGCACCGGCCCCTGGGCGCAGATGGCCCACGCACCCGCCCTGAGCGGGCACCGCGAACTCGACTTCGCCGGGGTGTGGGGACGCCGTCCCGAGGCTGCGAAGGAGCTGGCGGAGCGGCACGGTGTCCGGGCGTACGACGACGTGGACGCGCTGTTCGCCGACGTGGACGCGGTCGCCGTGGCGCTGCCTCCCGAGGTGCAGGCCGGGCTCGCCGCTCGGGCGGCACGGGCCGGGTGTCATCTGCTCCTCGACAAGCCCCTGGCGGCGACGGTGGAGCAGGGGCGGGCGGTGGTCGAGGCCGTCGAGGAGGCCTCGGTCGCCTCCGTCGTGTTCTTCACGGCCCGCTTCCAGCCCGAGCCGGAGGCGTGGATCACCGAGCAGGCGGCAGTGCCGGGCTGGTTCACGGGGCGGGCGCAGTGGCTCGGGGCGGTGTTCAGCAGCGAGAGCCCCTTCGCCACGCCGTGGCGGCGGGAGAAGGGCGCCCTGTGGGACGTCGGGCCGCACGCCCTGTCCGTCCTGCTGCCGGTGCTCGGCGATGTGCAGCGCGTGACGGCGGCCGCGTACGGCCCCGGGGACACGGCCCATGTCGTCCTCGACCACACCGGCGGCGCGTCGAGCACCCTCACTCTGAGTCTGACGGCACCGCCCGCCGCGTCCGGTGCCGCCGTGGAACTCCTCGGGGAGGCCGGGGTCGCGGTCCTGCCGGAGGGCTCCGACGGAGCGGTCCCCGCGCTGATGCGGGCCGCGGACGCCCTGCTCGCCGCCGCCCGGACGGGCCGTCCGCACGCGTGTGACGCGGCGTTCGGCCTGCGGGTCACGGAGATCCTGTCGGCGGCCGACGACCTGCTGAACGGCGACGTGCGTTAGTCCTGGAAAACGGCCAGGTTTACGCCGGTGCGAAGTTGAGGCGTTCCCTGACCACCGGGAAACCGGCCTTGGTGAAGTTCGCGGCCATGGGGAAGTTGCCCCGGTCCGTGGCGGCCGCGACGAACTCGGCGCCCCGCTCCGCCAGGAAGTGGGTGCACTCGGCCAGCAGGTCGTAGGCGTAGCCGCGGCCCCGCTGTTCGGGCAGGACTCCGATGAAGCCGATGCACGGGCCCGACGGGTTGTGGGCCGGGACGTGGATGCCGACCGGTTCGCCCTGGGGTGTGGCGGCGACCTGCCACCACTCGCGGGGCGACGGGCACCAGTGGAAGAAGTCGAGTTCCTCCTGGGCCGCCTGGTCGAGACCGCCCTGCTCGACGGCTTTGAGCGCGTGGGTGTCCAGCGTGGCGGAGTGGATGCGGCGCAGCGCGTCGAAGAACACGGCGTCGTCCGGTTCGGCGCGGAACACCAGGCGCCCGGGCCGCTCGGGCAGACCATGGTCGGGCGTCCACCGGTACAACAGGCGCTCCACCAGGAGGTCATAGCCGGCCTTGCGTGCGGCGGCGACCCGAGTCTCGGCCGCGGCGTGCAGGGCCGGGTCGTCGCGCCAGCCCGCGGGCAGGTTCAGTTCCAGTTCCACCTGCCAGGGGGCGGAGCGCAGGAGGGCCGCGCCCGCTTCCTCCTCGCCCTCCGCCACGTCGAACCAGTTGAGGTTGACGGGCTCGGTGTCGTCGGGGCCGCCCCACCAGGCGCCGCGGGCAACGACCCTGCCGTCGCGCAGGGCCACCCGCTTCCAGTCGGGGCGGTGCCGGGTCAGCCGGTGGCCCTCACGGGCGCCCAGCGGATCGGGCAGGGTGTCGAAGAGATCGGCGTCGCTCGCGTCGAGCGCTCGGATGACCACATCGGTCACGGAATTCCTCCGGGATGCATGCTGCGGAGCGCCGTCGCTCTCCGACGCGCCCCAAGTGGCTCTCAAGAGCCGGTTAAGCGATCAACGCTGTCCCCAAGTGGCGACTTCAGCAAGGGATTTCCGCCTGACGGACGGGTTGGCGAGGACATGGCCCCTCCGAACCATCCATCACACGGATCACCAACCACTACGCCAAGGCCATGCACGCGGCCGCGCAGGACGGCACGGCGTACGGCTTCGCCTTCGACGACATGGCCGACTTCGCCTCGTACATCCAGGACACCGCGCCGACGGGGCTGCGGCTGGCGCTCACGCCGTTCCAGCGGGCGCGCACGCCCCTCCGGCGGGGCCTGGAGTGCGGCGCCCGGTGGGGCGTAGCAGCGTGGTGGTGTGAGCAGTGTGCACGCCCGGCTGCCGCGCCGGGACAGGGGCCGGGACCTGGACCGACGGGGCTGGCTGCGCGGCGCGCCGCCGCCGGTGTGGGCGCGGGTGCTGCCGTCCGTGCTCCTGGCGGGCGTCTGCACGGCTGAGCTGATCAGTCCGGAGCCGCTCGACATCGGCTTCCTGCTGGGTGCGATCCCGCCGCTGGCCGTGCTGGCGCACGGGCCGGTCGTGACTGCGGTGCTCGGTGCGCTGGCGGTGGTCGTGCTGACGGTCCCGGTCTTCCGTCTGAACGACCCCGGCAGCACCGATGTGCTGACCGTGTGCTTCGTCGCGGTGCTGAGCGTGCTGCTGTCGTACGTGCGCAGCAGGCGTGACGCGCAGCTGGTCACCGAGCGGGCCGTCGCCGAGGCCGCGCAGCGGGCCGTGGTGCCGCCGCTGCCGGAGCGGGTCGGGCCGGTGCGGTGCGCGGGGCTGTACCGGGCGGCGCAGAGCGGGACGCTGGTCGGGGGTGACTTCTTCGACGTACGTGCGGGCCCCTACGGCGTACGGGCGGTCATGGGCGATGTGCAGGGGCACGGGCTGTCGGCGGTGGCGACGGTCGCGTCGCTGCTGGGGGCGTTCCGGGAGGCGGTGCTGGACCAGCCGGAGCCGGAGGCGGTGGCGGCCCGGCTCGACCGGAGGCTGGCGGTGGACTCCGCGGGCGAGCCGAATGCCGAGCTGTTCGCGACGGCTGTGCTGCTGGACTTCTCCCCCGACGCGGGTGTGGTGCGGATCGTGGCGTGCGGGCAGTCCGGGCCGTTGCTGTTGCGGGACGGGCGGGTCGTCGAGCTGGACGTCGAGCCGTGCACGCCGCTGGGGCTGGGTCTCGCCGAGATCACTGCGCCGAGGGTCGTGTCGGTACCGGTGCGGGCCGGTGACCGGCTGTTCCTCGCGTCCGACGGTGTCACCGAGGCCAGGGACGCGGGCGGGGTCTTCTATCCCCTGGCCGACCGGCTGCCGGGCCTCGCCGACGAGGATCCGGCCGAGCTGGCCGAGCGGGTGTGGACCGACCTCGTCCGGTACTGCCCCGATGTGCGGGACGACGTCACGATGCTCGTGCTGGCACCCCGTCCGCGGGACGGGCCCTGACGGCGGCCCGCGGCGGGCCGAGCTCGGGTTCCGGTGCCGGGGGCGGGCTCTCCGGATGCACTCCGGGCTCTCACGTTGAATGGTGGTCTCGGACCCGTTTTTCAGCACCGGGGCCGCACCAGCGATCCGGACCCTAGGAGCAGAGAACATGTCGACTTCACAGCCCGCCGCGTCCCGGCCGCCCGAGGACCGCACCACCCCGGACCGCCTGCTCCACGCCCGCACCGGCACCGACGTGTCGCCGGAGGACCTCGTCCTCGCCTCGGGCAAGGACCTCACCCCGCGCACCCTGGAATGGGCCAGGCGCAAGCTGGCCGCGGAGGGCCCGGCCGCGCTGGAGAAGCTGCTGCCGTAGCCCCCCCGGCCGGGGGTCACGCCCTGTCGTCGTCCTCCGGGAGGGCGCTGTCGTCCTCGACCACGTGCACCGCCGCCTCCTCCGCACCGGCCGCACCCCCGTCGATGCCGATGTCCGTCGCGACGGTCTCCTTCGTCGTGTCCGGGTGGGCGCCCTCGTCCGGGGCGACCAGGCGGCCCGCACGGGCGGTGCCCGCCTCGGGGTCGACCGGCTCGCCGTCGCTGTCGGGGGTGTCGCCCACGCCGTCCCCCGCAGGCTCGGCGGACACGTCGGGGACCTCCTGGGAGAGGCGGTCGTCGAGCGTCTCGCCCTCGTGCTGCTCGGCGGCGGTCGTGCCGCGCTTGGTGACGCCGAGCGGCTTCTCCGGCGGGGAGTAGCCCTCGTCGAGGGTGTCGTCGTAGGTCCGTTCGTCGACGGCGTCCTGGAGGTCCAGAGGCGCGGCGTCCTCCTGCTCCTCGTTGCTCCCGGTGGGCTGGTACGCGTCGTCCGCCATCGGCTCGGGGCGCATCGGTTCCGTGCCCATCACTTCTGCCTCCCTGTCGCGCTGCGTCGACTCGTTCGTCTCATGTGCCCGTTCCGCGTTTCCCGTTACGCGGGCTCTAACCTTCCCGCCCCGTCCGGGCCAGGCCACCCGTCCACTTGTCCTCGATGCGCCCGAGCCTCCACACCAGCAGCGCGACGACCCAGGTGGCCACGAACAGCGCCACGACGACGTACCCCAGGACGTTGAGGTCGAGGCCGGAGACCCAGTTCCAGAAGGGCCCGTGCAGCCCGAGCTGCTCCACGAGCAGACCGAGGAGTTCGACGGTCCCGATGAGCAGGGCCACGGCGACGGACAGGCCGGTGATCGTGAGGTTGTAGTAGACCTTGCGGACCGGCTCGGAGAAGGCCCAGCCGTAGGCGAAGTTCATGAACGAGCCGTCGATGGTGTCGAGGAGGCACATCCCGGCGGCGAAGAGGACGGGCAGGCACAGGATCGCGTACCAGGGCAGACCGGACGCGGCGCCGGAGCCGGCCAGCACCAGCAGGGCGATCTCGGTGGCGGTGTCGAAGCCGAGGCCGAAGAGGAGGCCCAGCGGGTACATCTGGCCGGGCTTGGAGACCGACTTCATGACACGGCCCAGGAGCCGGGTCATGAAGCCGCGGTTGTTCAGCTGTTCCTCCAGGGCGGCCTCGTCGTAGCGGCCCGAGCGCATGCCGCGGAACACCTTCCAGATGCCGGCGAGGATGACGAGGTTGACGGCCGCGATGAGGTAGAGGAACGTCCCGGAGACGGTCGTGCCGATCAGGCCGGTGACGTCGTGCAGCGAGGAGCCGTCGTCTCGGACCGGTCCGGCCAGGGTCTTCACGCCGAGGGTGAGCAGGAAGGCGAGGGCGAAGACGACGCTGGAGTGGCCGAGGGAGAACCAGAAGCCGACCGACAGCGGCCGCTGCCCCTCGCCCATCAGCTTGCGGGTGGTGTTGTCGATGGCGGCGATGTGGTCGGCGTCGAAGGCGTGCCGCATGCCGAGCGTGTACGCGGTGACGCCGATGCCGACGCCGAAGGTCTGCGTGCCGATGGCGCGGTGCTCGGGGGCGACGATCGCGACGAGGGTGAACCAGCCGATCACGTGCAGGGCCACGATGACGGCGGCCATCCCCCCGACCCTGGTCCACTCCTGCCGCGTCATGGAGGTGCGGACGCGGTGCCGGGCCGTGCGCTGGGCCGCAGCCGGGGCGGGGAGGGGCGGAGTGGACTCAGGGGCGGCCGTCATCGGGAGGATGGTCTTTCTGTCGGACGGACGGCTGCGGGGAACAGCCTCGCGCCATCCTCCGGTACCTGCAATCCATGTGCAGTAAAGGCCGCGACAGGTCTTGTCCATGGAACCGAAAACTCCGGCGGGACCGCAGGCTCCGTCGAGCCGGGCACCCCGCGGCCGGGGACGTCACACCGCGGCGTTCGGTCCGTCCGGCCGGCCGCGGCGCTGCTCGACCATCTCGCGGCTGAGCTCCTCCGTCTCCGTCTCCGGCAGCCGCTCGAAGCCGTCCTCGGTGATGACGGACACGACGGGATAGATGCGGCGGGTGAGGTCCGGGCCGCCGGTCGCGGAGTCGTCGTCGGCCGCGTCGTAGAGCGCCTGGAGCGCGGCCAGGGCGGCCTCGCGCCGGGCCATGCCGGGACGGAACAGCTTCTTCAACGCGCCCCGGGCGTACGGCGATCCGGATCCCTCGGCGTGGAAGCCGAACTTCTCGTAGCGGCCGCCGGCGACGTCGAAGCCGAAGATGCGGCCACGCCCGCCTTCGGGAGCCGCGGGGTCGTAGCCGGCGAGCAGCGGGACGACGGCGAGGCCCTGCATGGCCTGGCCCAGATTGCCCCGGATCATCGTGGCCAGCCGGGTCGCCTTCGCGGCGAGGGTCATGGGGATGCCCTCGACCTTCTCGAAGTGCGTCAGCTCGACCTGGTAGAGCTTGACCAGGTCGAGCGCGAGCCCGACGGAACCGGCGAAGGCCACGGCCGTGTGGTCGTCGGCGGGGTGCACCTTCTCCAGGTCCCGCTGGGCGATCAGGTTGCCCATCGTCGCCCGCCGGTCGCCCGCGATCAGCACCCCGTCGCCGAAGGTGAGGGCCAGCACGGTCGTACCGTGCGGGGCGCCCTCGGCGCGGACGCCGTCCGGGAGGATCCGGCGGGTGCCCAGCAGTTCCGGACGGTGGGCCGCCAGGAACTCGGTGAAGGACGAGGAGCCCGGTGTGAAGAACTCCTCCCCCAGCCGGCCCTCGTGGTCGATCCCCGTCATGGCGTTCCCCCCTCGTCCGCGACGCTCGTCTCCCGACTCCTACCTGCACCAGGCGGGCGGGAAACGCGAGTTGATGCCTCAGTGGCCGCTGTTCCCCGGCGCCGGCGGTGCGACGCGGACGTCCAGATCCGAGATCCGGTGGACGGGCCAGGCGCGGGCGTAGCGGGGCGGGGTGCCGCCGGCCGGTGCGATGTGGGCGACCGGGAGACGGTCCGCGGTGCGCACGATGTCCGCCACCGTGGTGTTCTCGTTGTGGCCGGCCGTCGCGCCCGAGGAGCAGCCGGTGTAGTAGCCGATCGGGATGGCCTCGTGGCCGGTGAGCAGGCAGGGCGGGCGGACGCCGAGGCGGTGCAGTTCTCCGGCGGTGCGGTCCCAGTCGCGGCGGCTCTCGGTGTTGCGGGAGACGGCGCCTTCCAGGACGGCGATCTGCGCCGCCAGATGGCCGGCCAGGCCGAGCGCGACCAGGGTGGCGGCCACCGGCCGCCACTTCCGGCCCGGGGTCCTGACGAGGTGCCACAGGGCGTCGGCGACCGGGATGGCGAGCAGCGCGTAGGCCGGCTGGAGGAAGCGGGGAGCCGCGTAGCCGATCATGAACAGGTACGGCAGTGCGGCCGTGGCGGCGCAGGCCAGGGGGATCAGGGTCCGTCCCAGGCGCCGGGCCCGGGCCGCGACGAGCAGGCCGAGTCCGGCCAGGACGGGCAGGGCGAACCACCAGACGGTGACCAGGGGGTTGGGCATCGGCACGGTGCACGGCCGGCACAGGGCGCGTCCGCCCAGGCTGCGCAGTTGGTCGTCGACGGCGATCTGCCAGCCCAGTCCGCCCTGGATGCGGGAGGCGTCCGACAGCCGCTGTCCGAGACCGCCGTGGCCGAGGTAGGCCTCGATCACCCACTCGACGGCGCCGGCCGCGAGGCCTGCCGCGAGCGCGAGGAGCAGTCGCCAGTGGCGGCGGACCAGGGTGAGGACGAGCAGCGGCACGGTCACCCAGACCGCGTCGGTGGGCCGCATCCACGCCATGAGGGCGGCGCCCGCCGCGATGCCCCACAGTGCCGCCCGGGCGGAGGGCTGCGCCCGGGCCCGCAGGAAGCAGCCCACAGTGATCAGGGCGCCGATCGCGACCCAGTAGTTGGGCATCGCCTGCGGACCGTAGAAGAGGGTCACCCACAGGGAGGCGAAGAGGGCACCGCCGGCGGCCAGGACCCGGGTCGGGAACAGGCCGCGCCAGGCGCGCAGGGCCAGGTAGAGGGCGAGGCCGGACAGCAGGGCGAGGTAGACGCGCAGCAGCGGCGTGGACGACGACCAGGACGCGATCGGCGCCACGAGCAGGGAGACGCCCCGGGAGCGCGGCGCGCTGAAGAAGGCCGCCGGGGTGTGGGAGGTGACCTGGCTGACGTAGACGATCTCGTCCCAGCCGAGGCCGAGGACGGGCCGGACGAGGACGAGTTGCGCGACGGTGAAGACGGCGGCCACCGCGGCGAGCGGTCCGTCGACGCGGATCCTGCGGCGGGTGCCCGACGCGGCCGTCTGTGCGCGTCTTCGTCTGCGAACGAGAATGGCGTTCGCTCCGTCGGACATCGTCCACCCCTTACCCCTACTACGCGCGTAGGGCCGCTGCGACCTCCAGGGCCCGCGGGCCGAAGACGGAGGTCCGATGATCGGAAAACATGGTCAAGCTAACCCGCGGGGTGGGGACGTGCAGACCGGAATTCGGCCAAGTGCCTGACGCGATCTGGAGGTCAGCGGGTGTTCGGGGAGCGGTGCGGTGGCTGATTCAGGGCCGGACGCCGGGGCTCCGGGGGAACCGGGCGGGTGACGGGGGCGTCCTCACGCACCGTCACCTCCGTGCCGTGATGGCGGATCGTCAGGGGCGGGCCCGAGCGCAGGGTGTACGTGGCCTGACCGGCGGTCAGCTCCACTCGCAGGCACCGGCCGAGGAACCCGACCGAGAAGGCCAGCCGGCTGTACCTCTCGGGCAGGCGCGGCGTGAACCGCAGGCTGCCGTCGGCGCACCGCATACCGCCGAACCCGGCGACCAGCGCCATCCAGGTGCCGGCCAGCGAGGCGATGTGCAGTCCGTCGCGGGTGTTGTGCTCCAGGTCCCCGAGGTCCATCAGCGCGGCCTCGGCCGTGTAGGCGCAGGCCAGGTCCAGATGGCCGGTCCGGGCGGCCATGACGGCCTGGACGCAGGCCGACAGGGAGGAGTCCCGTACGGTCAGCGGCTCGTAGTAGGCGAAGTTGCGGGCGATCTGCTCCTCGTCGGAGTACTCCTCGAAGAAGCTGCCGCAGGTGTACATCGCCAGCACCAGGTCCGCCTGCTTGATCACCTGCTTGCGGTACAGGTCGAAGTACGGGAAGTGCAGCATCAGCGGGTACTGGTCCGGGCCGGTGCGGTCGAAGTCCCAGCGCTGGTAGCGGGTGAAACCGGCGTGTTGTTCGTGCACGCCGAGTTCGTCGTTGTAGGGGACGTGCACGGCCTCGGCGGCGTCCCGCCAGGCGGCCCGCTCCTCCTCGTCGGCGCCGAGCCGGGCCGCCTCGTCGGGGTGGCGTTTGCAGGCGTCGGCGGCGGCCAGCAGGTTCGCCCGGGCCATGAGGTTGGTGTACGTGTTGTCGTCGGCGATCGCACTGTACTCGTCCGGTCCGGTGACGCCGTCGATGTGGAAGACGCCCCGGTCGTCGTGGTGGCCGAGGGAGCGCCACAGGCGGGCGGTCTCCACCAGCAGCTCCACGCCGACCTCGCGCTCGAACTCCTCGTCGCCGGTGGCCGCCACGTACCGCGCCACGGCGTCCGCGATGTCGGCGCCGACGTGGAAGGCGGCCGTGCCGGCCGGCCAGTACGCGGAGCCCTCCGAGCCCTCGATGGTGCGCCAGGGGAACGCGGCGCCGCGCAGGCCGAGCTGGGCCGCGCGCTCCCGGGCGGCGGGCAGGGTGTCCAGGCGCCAGCGCAGGGCCTCGGCGGCCGCGGCCGGCGCGGTGTAGGTCAGCAGCGGCAGCACGAACGCCTCGGTGTCCCAGAAGGCGTGGCCGTCGTAGCCGGAGCCGGTGAGTCCCTTGGCGGGGATGGCGCGCTGTTCGGCGCGGGCGCCGGCCTGCAGGACGTGGAAGAGGGCGAAGCGGACGGCCTGCTGGATCTCCTCGTCGCCGTCGACCTCGACGTCGGCGCGCCCCCAGAAGTCGTCGAGGTAGGCCCGCTGGTCCTTCAGGAGCCCCCACCAGCCGCTCTGCGCGGCCGCCGCCAGGGCCGCCTCGACCTGGTCGCTCATCGCGGGCCGGGAGCGCGCGCTGGACCAGCCGTGCGCGACGAGCTTCTCCACCCGCAGCCGTTCCCCCGGTTCCAGGACGGAGGTGATGGTCAGCCGGGCCACGTCCACATTGCTCTCGCTGCTGGTGGTGGTCCGTTCCGGGCCGGTGACGAGGTGGTCGGCGGCCACGGCGACCCTGAGGCCGCTGCGCCGGGTGCGGTGGACCAGGCGCAGCCTGCTGCCCGAGGCGAGGTCCTCCTCCGGTTCCAGCGGCGACTTCAGCGCCCGTGCGGCGCGCGGGTCGCCGTCCGGCTCGGGCAGGCTCTCATTGGCGACGAGCTCCGACTGCACGACCACGCGGGTACGGCTGTCGACGGGCTCCACCTCGTACGCCACGGCGGCGATCGCCCGCTGGGTCAGGGACACCAGCCGCGTGGAGCGCACCCGGATCGTCGAGCCGGCCGGGGAGGTCCACTCGCAGACCCGTTCCAGCACGCCGCGCCGCAGGTCCAGGGTCCGCTCGTGGGTGACGAGCCGCCCGTAGCGCAGGTCGAACGGCTCGTCGTCGACCAGGAGGCGCAGCACCTTGCCGTTGGTGACGTTGATGGACGTCTGGCCGGACTCCGGGTAGCCGTATCCGGCCTCGGCGTAGGGCAGCGGGTGCAGTTCGTGGACGCCGTTGAGGTAGGAGCCGGGCAGGCCGTGCGGTTCGCCCTCGTCGAGGTTGCCGCGCCAGCCGACGTGGCCGTTGGACAGGGCGAACACGGACTCGCTCTGGGCCAGGACGTCGAGGTTGAGCTCCGTCTCGCGCACCGTCCAGGGTTCGACGTTGTACGCCCGCTGTGTGATCACTCCGTGCCCCCCAGTTCGGCGAGGTCCTTCACCACGACGTCGGCGCCGTGTGCGTACAGCGCGTCGGTCTGTCCCACCCGGTCGACGCCGACGACGTACCCGAACCGGCCCGCGCGGCCCGCGTCCATGCCGGCCAGGGCGTCCTCGAAGACGGCGGCCTCGGCCGGTTCGATGCCGAGGTCCTCGGCGGCGGCCAGGAACGTGTCGGGGTGCGGCTTGCCGGGCAGTTTGCGCTCGGCGGCGACCACGCCGTCGATGCGTACGTCGAAGAAGTGCTCGGCGCCGATCGAGCGCAGCACGTCCCGGCAGTTGGCGCTGGAGGAGACGATCGCGGTGCTCAGTCCATGGGCGCGGACCGCCTCCAGGTAGCGCAGGGTGCCGTCGTAGGCCTCGACGCCGTCGGTGCGGATCTTCTCCAGGACCAGCTCGTTCTTGCGGTTGCCCAGTCCGTGCACGGTCTGCGCGCCGGGTGGGTCGTCCGGGTCGCCGTCGGGCAGGTCGATGCCGCGGGACGCGAGGAAGGTGCGCACGCCGTCAGCGCGTGGCCGGCCGTCGACGTACTCGTCGTAGTCGGACGCGTCGAACGGCCGGAAGTCCGCGCCGTCGCGCTCGCGCAGGAACGCGTCGAACATCTCCTTCCAGGCGGCCGCGTGCACGACGGCCGTCTTGGTGACGACACCGTCGAGGTCGAAGAGGCAGGCGTGGATGTCTTCGGGAAGACCGAGCTGCGTCATACAGGTCCGGTTCCCCGGCCGGCGATGTCCAGTGAGTGGCGCACGCCACACTCGGCGGGGTGACAGACTCTGCTGTGTGCCGCTCACCTTCGACGACCTCGTCCGCCGCGCCCGAACTCTGCCCCGGGGCGGCCGGCGCGCGCTCCTCGGTATCGCCGGCAGCCCCGGTGCGGGCAAGTCGACGCTCGCCGAGCGGCTGGTGCGGGAACTGAACGGACCCGGTGACCCGTGGGTGGCGCACGTCCCCATGGACGGCTTCCATCTGGCCGACGCCGAACTGGAGCGGCTCGGCCGCCGCGACCGCAAGGGCGCGCCCGACACGTTCGACGCGGCCGGGTACGCGGCGCTGCTGCGACGGCTGCGGGAGGAGACGCACGACGTCGTGTACGCGCCCGGCTTCGAACGTGTCCTGGAGCAGCCGGTCGCGGGGGCGATCCCGGTGCCGCCGACGGCCCGGCTCGTGGTGACCGAGGGGAACTACCTGCTGCTGGAGACCGGCGCCTGGGCCCGGGTCCGCCCCGAGCTCGACGAGGTGTGGTTCTGCGAACTCCCCGAGCCGGAGCGGCTGCGGCGACTTGTCGCCCGGCACGAGGAGTTCGGCAAGGACCACGAGGAGGCCGTGGCGTGGGTGCTGCGCTCGGACCAGCGCAACGCCGAACTGGTCGAGACGACCCGGGCGCGGGCCGACCTGGTGGTGCCGGAGTCGGCACTGCCGCGGGTGCGGGCGTGAACACTGCCCACGGCCTCCCCTGGCCGTCCGAGGGGCGAGCAGCGGCCCGGAGTCACCGGTGCCCGGAAACCCGATTCCCGGCCGCGTCGCGATGAGGCATGATCGGTCGCATGATCAGGTCCGCCACTGTGAACGACGTCCCCGAGATCCGGGCCATGATCCGCGAACTCGCCGCCTACGAACGGGCCGCCGAGCAGGCCCGGGCCTCCGAGGAGCAGCTGCGTGAGGCGCTGTTCGGTGAGCACCCGGCCGCCCACGCGCTGATCGCCGAGGACGACGGCACGGGTGAGGCCGTGGGCTACGCCCTGTGGTTCCCGCGCTTCTCGACCTGGACGGGCACGCGCGGCATGCACCTGGAAGACCTCTACGTACGGCCGCGGGCGCGCGGCGCGGGACACGGGAAGGCTCTCCTCGCCGCCCTGGCCGCGACCTGCCGGCGGAGCGGCTACGACCGCTTCGAGTGGTGGGTCCTGGCCTGGAACACACCGACGATCGACTTCTACAAATCGCTCGGGGTGGAACTCATGGAGGAGTGGAAGGTGTGCCGGCTCAGCGGTGAGCCCCTCAGTGAACTCGCCGCTCAGGCACCGGACGTCGGGCGCCCCGCCCCCGACGCGTAGCAGGCCCACCTCGTCCGTCCGGTGACCTTCCGAAGGAACCGCTCTCAGGCGTCCGTTCCGCAGGACAGCGTCAGCTCCGGTTCGGCGTTCGCGTCGCCCGCCACCTCGCCGATCACCGCCGTGAACGCCTCGGTGCGGACCGCGAGAGCCGTGCCCTCACGCTCGAACGCCGGTGTGAACTCGTCGTCGCCCTGGCCGTAGCGGACCGCGAAGACGTGCAGGTCCTCGGGTGCGCCGGGGGCCGGTCCGGCCTCCAGGGCGGTCGAGGCGACCAGGTGGCGCCAGCCCTCGTCGGGGTTGCCGTAGCCGCGCGGGTCGAGGGCCAGGGCGAAGGCGGCCTGCTCCTGGGTGGTGTCCGTGCGGGCGTCGAAGTGGTGCGGGTCGTCCGGGCCCGGGTGGGTCAGCCGCAGAGTGCCCGCCGACGTCACCCGGGGCTCGGCGGTCCTGCGCACCCGGTCGCCGTCGTCGGCGGCGTACGGCAGGCCGGCCAGCAGGTACGGCACGCCCGGGAGCCGTTCCACGGCGACCGTGGTCCACAGGCTCGTGCCGTCGGTGACGTACAGGGACCGGACGTGCCGCAGGACGTGGTCGCGGCCGACGACCGGCTTGGTGACCAGTTTCGCCGCCAGTCCGTCGGCGGTGACGTCCCGGACGCGGACCTCGCCCATCGGGCGGGTCAGCAGGAAGCCGTCGGTCACCGGTCCGAAGCCGTGCTGGCGGTTGACGGCGGCCGGCAGGTAGTAGGTGCCCGCGGCCTCGACCAGTGCGGGCGTCATCCGGTCGTCGAACGCCACCGACACCGTACCCGCGCGCAGTTGGTGCCGGGCCGGAGCCGTGGACGGGGCACGGTGCCAGGGCGTGGTGTCCTGGATCTGCCAGACCAGCATCCACGCGAAGTGGCCGTCGACGCCGCCGTCCGCCTTGACCGCGTGCCGGGCCCAGCGGCTGTCGCCCCGGTAGCGGCCCAGGTCGGAGCCGATGCGGGCGCTGAAGTAGCGCAGGCCCAGCACCGACTCGAAGGCGGAGTGCTGCTCGCTGTAGCGGGGGCCGCCGTTGTCGAAGCCGCCGTTCGTCAGCCGGGCGTCGATGTAGCGGGCGAGCGCGTCGCCGTCCTCGGCGAAGACCTGCGCGCCGCTGACCCGGTGGGCCTGGGCGAGGAAGGACAGGGAGATCGGGCCGTAGTTGTTGTCGTAGGCGCCGCCGTGCTCGGGCGGCAGGAGCGCGCCGCGGTCACGGACACGGTGGGCGCGGATCTCGTCCTCGTACAGCCGCAGGGCCTCCCGGCGGACCGGGTCGCCCTCGGCGGGCGGCAGGTGCCGGGCCAGCATCAGGCCGCCGACGATGCAGCCGATCGCCTGGTTGCCGGCCTCCTGCGGGTTGAAGAACGTGGCTTCCGTGAGCCAGCGCCAGTAGCCGTGCGCCACTTCGAGGAGCCGGGCGCGCTGTGCGTCGTCGACGAGGCCCTCCGCCGCGTCCAGGACGTTGACCGCCTGGAGCAGCGCCCACACCGTGCTCGGCCAGTCACCGATGGGGTGCGCTCCTGCCGCCAGGGTGTAACGGGCATACGGCAGGCCGGAGTTGCGCACCCGGAGGTTGGGGTAGCCCGGGTTGTCCTCGGTGTAGACCCGCTCGTCCAGGTGGAAGGCGAGACTGCGGCGAACCGCGTCGGGCAGCCGCGGGTCCTTGCCCCGCTGCCAGGCGAGGGCCAGCAGCGAGGTGACGCCGAGGGACGTGTCGCCGATGTCGTCGACGCAGTCCGGGTGCTCGAGGTTGCCCTCCGGCGTCATGCGGGCCAGGGCCTGCTCGGTGACGTCGGCGAGGACGGCGTCGTACGCCTCCGGGGTGTCGGGGAGGTCGTGCAACGGGCCGCGCTGGTGAGGGAGGTGCACGGGTGGATCAGCCCTTCATGCCTGGGGTCAGTCCTTCAGTCCGGCATTGATGTCGGCGCCCATGACGTAACGCTGGAAGACCAGGAAGATGGCGATCAGAGGGATCATGGAGATGACCGATGCGCCGAGCAGTACCGACCAGTTGATGTTCTGCGCCCCGACGATGCTCTGGATACCGATCTGCACGGTGAACTTGTTGGGGTCGTTCAGCATCAGGAGCGGCCAGATGTAGTCGTTCCACCGCCACTGGAAGGACAGGATGGCGAGGGTCAGCATGATGGGCCGGGAGAGCGGCACCATGATCCGCAGGAAGATCGACAGTTCGCGGGCGCCGTCGATGCGTGCGGCTTCCACGAGTTCGTCGGGAACCGTCAGGAAGAACTGGCGGAACATGAAGCATCCGGTCGCGGTGAGGACGGCCGGGAGGATGATGCCGGCGAACGAGTTGTAGAGGCCGAGGTCACGGACCACGAGGAACTCCGGGGCGAGCATGACCTCGGACGGCAGCATCGTGGTGGCCAGGATGCAGAGGAAGAAGACCTTGAGCCACCTGTTGTCGTACTTGGCCAGCGCGTACCCGGTGCAGCAGCTGACACCCACCGTGAGGATCGTCGTGATCACGCACACGATGGTCGTGTTGATGAAGTACTGGGAGAAGTTGGCGCTGTTCCACGCTGCCTTGAAACCCGACAGGGTGGGGTCGTGCGGAACCAGCGTCAGCGGATAGGAGAACAGGTCGCCGGCCGGCTTGAGGGAGCTGAGGATGAACCACAGCACCGGCAGCCCGTAGAGGCAGGCCAGGAGCCACAGCAGTGTCGTCGCGGACACCGCCTGCCGGAGCCCACCGGTGGCCGCGCCGCGGGGTCGCTTCTTGGAGACGGGCCGTCCGGATCCGGCGTCGACCGGGCGTGGCATGTCTGTGGTTGTCATCGGTTCTCCACCCGCCGGTTGACGATCAGCTGGATGATCGCGACGGCCATCAGGATGAGCATGAGCACGAATGACGCGGCGCTCGCGTAGCCGATCTGGCCCCGTTTGAAGCCGGTCTCATAGATGTACTGGACCATCAGGTTGTTCGACGTTCCGGGTCCGCCGTTGTTGAGGGCGACGAACACCGGGTATTCCTTCATCGCGTTGATCGTGTTGAGCAGGATGACGATGAACGAGGTGGGCGCGATGCTCGGCAGCGTGATGTGGAAGAACTGGCGCCACGGACCGGCGCCGTCGAGCGAGGCCGCCTCGTAGTACGACACCGGTACGTTCTTGATCGCCGCGATGAACAGCAGCATCGAGAAGCCCGTCCAGGCCCAGGACGCCGCCATCACCACCACCAGCAGCGACAGGTCGGCGTTCGACTGCCAGGGCACGGCGCTCCCGCCGAGCTCGTGGATGAGGTAGTTGACCAGTCCGAAGTTCTCACCGAACAGCCACCGCCACAGGACACCCACGACGATGGGCGACAGCAGCCACGGGATGAAGAAGATGACGCGGGCGACCGAGGCGCCCTTGGCGTGCCTGCTCACCACCATGTTGGCGATGAGCAGCGAGAACGCGAAGTTCAGCGGGACGAAGAGCACGGCGTACAGCAGCGTCCGGGTCAGCGCGTCGTAGAAGGTGGAGTCCCCGAACAGGTTCTGGTAGTTGTCCAGTCCGACGAACTGGAACACCCCTACGCCCGTGTAGTTCGTGAACGAGTAGACGAGCCCGATCACCGCAGGCCAGACGAAGAACAGCGCGAAGAGCACGACATTGGCCGCGATGAGCACGAGCGGCGCGAGGGTGTACTTGCTGCGTCTCCTGGGCGGGCTCGCGGACACGTCCGGGGCGCGTTTGGTCATCTTCCTGACTCCGTGCTGGTGGAATGGGTTCCTGTGGGCTCAGGCCACGAGCCCGGCATCACGCGGGGCCCCGAGGCCGGGCGGCGGTGTCTCGACCCCGCCGCCCGGGCTTGCCGGGCTGCGCTCAGCCGCCGACCTGCTGGTTGTAGACGTCCACGATGTTGTCCAGCGCCTTGTCGACCGACTGCTGGCCGTTGATCGCCTTGCCGAGCTCCGTCTTGGTCGGGTCTTCGGGGAGGCTCTTGCCCTTCAGCACCCACTTCGTCTGCGCGGTGTTGAAGTAGCCGGAGATCGGGGCGTAGAGCGGGATCGACTCGTTGTACAGCTTGAACGCCGCCTGCGCCGCCTCGGACTTGAAGGGGTACTTCGGGTTCAGGCCGCTCTCGACCGGCAGGAAGCCGGACGTCTCGCACAGCTCCTGGTAGTGCGCCGGCTCGTACAGCCAGGTCAGGAACTTCGTCGCGGCGTCGGCCGCGGCGGCGTTGTTGTTGAAGCCCACCGTCATGCCGCCGCTGTTGACGTCGCTGGCCTGCACCGGCTCGGCGGGAGTCGGGACGCTCGCCCAGTCGAACTTCTTGATGCTCTCCGCGAAGGCGGGCACCTGCCACACGCCGGACCAGTAGGCGACCACGTCACCGCTCTGGAACATGGCCGACGGGTCGGCGCCGCTGGTCCACACCGACTTCGGCATGGTCTTGTCGTCGTTCAGCCCGACGAAGCGCTTCACGGCCTTCCTGGTCGCGGCGTCCACGGAGAACTTGCCGGAGGAGTCCGCGTGGACGTACTTGCCTCCGAGCTCGTACACCATGGCGCGGAGCCGGGACGGCGACTGGTCGAAGGTCAGGGAGTACTTGGCACCGGTCTTCTCCCGGACCTTGTCCGCCGCCTTGATGAATTCGGTCCAGGTCCAGGTCTTCTGGGGCGAGGTCGGGAAGGAGACACCGGCCTTCTTGAACAGCGTCTTGTTGATGAACATGCCGGACGCGGTGACGTCCGAGGGGATGGACAGCACCTTCCCGGACGAGTCCTTGGCGAGGAAGTTGGGGTTGATCTTGTTGCTCTTCTTGTTGGCGATGGACCTGAGGTCGATCAGCTTGTTCGCCCAGATCGGGTCCAGCGCCGGCACGGCCGCCACGTCGGGCAGGGAGTTCGCCTGCGCGGCGTTGTGCAGCTTCGTCGGGTACCCGTCGTAGGGGATGTTGACGAGGTTGATCTTGACGCCGGTTTCCTTCTTGTACTGCGCCACCATCTTCTTCCAGCCCGCGTCCTGCCCCGGAACGGTGGAGATCCAGAACGTCAGCGACTTGGAGGTCCCGCCCGAGTCGGACCCCGACCCGCAGGCGGAGAGCAGAAGGGCACCTGCCGTGGCCACGGCAGCGAGGGGAACCACGCGGCGTATGCCGCCGCGGCCGAGTCGGCGGGAGCGCCGCACACCCACACTGGTCATCTTCGATCCCTTTTCGTCGTAGCGGAGGAAGCACGGCGCCAGCCGAGGCGGCACGGGTGCAGTTTGCGGGAAAATTCGCTTTCCGGGGGCACGGCCTCGCCCGGCCGCGACGCCTTGACGGGTGGGGTCCCCGGCCATGACGGCCGGCGTCGCACAAGCACGCCCTCGTGCGGCTGCCGTACTTCTCGTACGGGCGGGAGGCTCACCCGGAGTCGGCGTCCCGGCCGACTCAGAAAGCGCTTGTCCGGACATTGGCAGACCGATGGCGCAGCCGTCAATGCTTCGCCCGCACAGCTCCGGTCACGGTTTGAATTCCATGGGCGACCGCGAGCCTGCTGGCGCCCGCCACCGTGCCGGTGTCACCCACCACGCTGCTGACCACCTCGGTGGGCCAGCTCAGCCGGGCCAGCTCGGCCCGTACCCCGGGCAGGAGCTGCGGATCCGCTCCGGTACCGCCGCCCAGGACGATCAGCCCGGGGTCCAATACGGCGGCGACGGCGGCGGCTAGCCGGCCCACGTCGGCGGCGTGCGAGGCGACCACGGCACCGGCCGTGGCATGCCCCTGCCCGGCGAGGGCGAGGAGCCGCTCGGCGGTGCGCGGGCGAGGACCGTCGGTCTCCTGCCACGCCTCGGCCGCCCGGCGCAGCAGGGTGCGCGAGCCCATGCGCCGCTCCAGGCCCTCGTGGCGCGGTGCGTGGTCGTCGTCCCACGGGTAGGGCAGCCGGGCCACCTCACCGGCGGCGCCGTTCGCGCCGCGCAGCACCCGGCCGCCGATGACGACGGCGAGACCGATGCCGACGCCGATGCGCAGGTAGCCGAAGGTGTCCCGGCCGACGGCGGCGCCCTCGTGGAGCTCGGCGAGGGCGGCGCAGTTGACGTTGTTCTCCAGGTGGACGGGGACACCCTCGGGCAGGGCGACGGCCATGGCGTCGAAGACGGGGCCGGCCTTGGCGGTCGCGGGGCGCTCCCCGGCGCGGTCCCGGGTAGGGACGTCACCGACGGCGACGACGACGGCCCGCAGCGGGGCCCCGGCGGGCAGGGCGTCGAGGACCTTGCGGACGGTGTCGGCCGCGTCCCGGCGGGAGCCCGTGCCCTCGGCGAGCAGGGTGCCGTCCAGGGCGCAGCCGCGCACCCGGGTCACGGCGGGTCCCAGGTCGACCGCGAGCACGGCACCGGCGGCCGGTCCGAGACGGTAGATCGCGGCGCTGCGGCCGGTGCCGCCGGAGGCCCTGCCGGAGTGGGCGGCGAGCTCGACGGCTTCGAGCTCGGCCACGGCGGAGGAGACGGTCGGCTTGGAAAGGCCCGCACCGGCCGCCAGCTGGGGGCGGGTGGCCGTGCCCGTCCCGGCCAGTACGTCGAACACCACACGGGCACTCTCGCTCAGGTGCATGGTCTCCCCAGGTCGTGCTGCGGCCGTGAAAGGCGGCGGCAGGGGTCGCGCGGCATCGGGATTCCGTGCCTCTTGACGCGCACCCTACTTCGTTAGTTAACTTCCTAACGAACTTCACGGTACTCGCCTGCCGTGTTCCGCAGAAGCCCGTCCCGGGGCTTCCCTACCTCTTCAACTGCCGTGGTCCGACGGGCGGTTCGCCTGCCGTCGTCGTGACCGCGCAACGACGAAAGAGGACCCGTGCAGGACTCCACGCCTTACGCGGTCGGTATCGACGTGGGCGGCACCAAGACACATCTGCGCGCCTTCGCGGGCGACGAGGACGTCGTCGACCATGTCCGCAGCAGTTCGGGATGGCGGCCGCACGACCCCGGGGCCGCCGCCGACTGGCTGGCCGCTCTGGTCGCCGGCGCCCTGCCTTCTCACGTACGACCGTCCGCTCTCGCCGTGGGCGGTCACGCCTGCGAGACCCCACGCCAGTGCGCGGGCATCCGCGCCGCCCTTCAGGAGCGGCTGGGGGTGCCCGCGCTCGTCGTGGGCGATGCCGAACTGCTCGTTCCCGCCGCGGGGCTGGACAAGGGCGTCGGACTGGTCGCCGGTACCGGTTCGGTCGCGGTGGGGCGGCTGCCCGACGGCGCTGCGGTCCAGGTCGGCGGCTGGGGCGCGGTGCTCGGGGACGAGGGCGGCGCGGCCGGCCTCGTCCGTGAGGCCGCGCGTGCCGTCTGGGCCGCGCACGACCGGGGCGAGGAGCCCGACGCGCTGGCGACCGGGCTGGTCGCCGCGTTCGGGGTGGCCGAGGTGCCCGCACTCGGCGCCGCGCTGGAGGCCGCCACGGACGTCTCCGCCGAGTGGGGCCGCCGCTCCCCCGCCGTGTTCGACGCCGCCGAGGCGGGCTCGCCACTCGCCCGGGCGGTGATCGCCGACGGCGGGCGGGCGCTCGCCGCGCTCGTCGTACGGCTCGCCGCGCGCGGGGTCCCGGTGGACGACGTGGTGGTGGCGGGCGGCACGGTCCTCGCCCAGCCCGCGCTGTACGAGGCGTTCACCTCCGCGCTCGCCGAGTCCCTGCCCGGGGCCCGGCCGCAGCCGCTGCGGGTGCCGCCGGTCGAGGGCGCGGTGGCGCTGGCCCGTTCGCTGCTGTGAGCCGGGCGGGCGCCGTTCACGTGCCGGACACCGGCTGGTGGCCGGACCCTCTCCGAAGGGTCACAGCACGGCAGTAGATCTTCGCTCGTAGGCACCAGGTGCCACAGAAGCCATCACAGGCACCAGAAGTCGCACACGCTGCATCACCTTTCCGGCCGCACACGGCCGAAGCACGTCGCACAACGGCACGACACCTTCTTCGCTGAACTCCAGAGAGGCGCACCCATGCCGTCATCAGCCGGGCACCGCTCCCCCGCCACCGTCGACCGGCGGGGCTTCCTCAGGACCTCCCTCGGTGCCTCGGCGGGTCTGCTCGCCGCACCGACCTTCGCCACGTGGCTCGCCGCCGCCGACGCGAAAGCCGCCACGGGCCCCGCCGCGTTCGTCGACGACTACAAGTCGAACGTCGTCGCGAACCAGACCCCGGAGACCAACGCCGTCGTCCGGATCCTGGGCGGCATGGCAAAGGTGTGGAAGACCGGCGGCGCCTGGGACACCGGCCGCGTCCTGGACCGCGAGGTGCTGCGCGCCAACATGCGCTACTGCGCCCGGATCACGACGTCCCGCACCGACGCGCAGGCGAAGGAGGCCTTCCTCTACGACCGCCAGCACCAGAGCTACGCCATGATCGGCGGCCTGGGCCCGCTCGCCGGCCTGTACAGGTCGGGTGCCAAGGCGGTCACGTCCATCACCACCGCTCCGGACGGCACGCCCGCAGGGAAGATCAACGACACCCTGCCCGCCGACGCCCCCGCCGGATCCGCGCTCGGCGCGGGCTCCTACGACTCGGACCTCGGCAAGGTGGCCAAGCTGGTCGACACCGTGCGCGGGCCGTTCGCCTCGGGCAACCCGGCCAAGTTCGCCTTCCAGTACCCGCGTCCGTGGCGGATGAACGAGGACAGCGAGGTCGTGGACACCGGGAAGAAGGACGCCCTCGGCTACCCGGTGTACGACTCGGACGTGGTGGTCGCCCCGCAGCTGCTGCGCCAGCGCTCCGAGACCCCGGAGGAGGACGGGGGGTTCCCGAGCGGCCACACCAACGCCTTCCATCTGGCCGGTCTGGCCTACGCGTACGCGGTGCCCGAGCGTTTCCAGGAGCTGGTGACGCGGGCGTTCGAGCTGAGCCACACCCGGATCATGTCGGGCATGCACTCCACCGTCGACGTCATCGGCGGCCGGATCATGGCGACCGCCCTGACCGCGGCGACGCTGGCCGACCCGGCGAACGCGGAGCTCAAGGCGGCGGCACGCGCCCAGGCCCTCGCCTACTTCACCGGGAAGACCGGCACGACGCCGGACACGCTGTACACCTACGCCCACTCGGACGCCGACGACGCGTACGCCGACCGCGAGGCCAACGCCCGGGCGGTCGGGCACCGGTTGACGTACGTCCTGCCCCGCCGCGGCCGCAAGGACCCGCTCACCGTGCCGAAGGGCGCGGAGGTCCTGCTGGAGACACGGCTGCCGTACCTGAGCGCGGCCCAGCGCCGCGAGGTGCTGCGCACGACCGCGCTGCCCTCCGGATACGTCCTGCTGGACGCCTTCGAGCAGTGGGGCCGGCTGAACCTGTTCGCGGCGGCGGACGGGTACGGCGCCTTCGACACCGACGTCACGGTGACGCTGGACGCGGCGGCCGGTGGCTTCCACGCGGCGGACAGCTGGCGCAACGACATCGAGGGCGACGGCGGGCTGACCAAGCGCGGCACGGGCACGCTCACGCTGACCGGCCACAACCGTTACCGCGGCGGGACCGTCGTCGAGGACGGCACGCTGGTCGCCGCGTCCCCCAACGCCCTGGGGCAGGGCGACGTCCGGGTCACGGGCGGCACCCTGCGCGCGGACCAGGTCCTTCGGGTGCGCGGCTCGTACGTCCAGGAGGGCGAGTCGACGCTGGAGCTGGGGCTGCGCGGGAACCACGGCCCGGCGCTCACGGTGAGCCGGCGCGTGGTGCTCGGCCGGGGCAGCGTGCTGTCGCTGCGGCTCGACGCCGATCGGCCGCCGGTCGCGGGGACCACCGTCCCGGTCCTGTCGGCTCCGGCGCTGCGCGGCCGGTTCGACCGTGTCGAACTGGACTCGACGACGCTGCGGGCCGTGCCCGTGCACACCGCTGACGGTCTGTCGGTGCGACTCGTGAAGCGGTGACACCCCGAGCGGCGGGGGCTGGTGCAGAGTGGCTCCATGAGGGACCTCTGGACCGCTCCCGCCGTCCCGCGTCCGCTGTCGCTCCCCCCGCCGGCGACGGCGGGGGCCACCCGGCGGCCCGG
The DNA here is from genome assembly GCF_022807935.1 of Streptomyces sp. HP-A2021. Taxonomy (NCBI): domain Bacteria; kingdom Bacillati; phylum Actinomycetota; class Actinomycetes; order Kitasatosporales; family Streptomycetaceae; genus Streptomyces; species Streptomyces sp. HP-A2021. The sequence continues at coordinate 9,142,464 of NZ_CP094344.1, read as the reverse complement.
CGCACGGTGGCCGCTGCCGCTCCTGGTGTCCGTGCTGCTCGCGGCGATGGCCTTCGCGATGGTCACCACCGCCGTGCGGCAGACCCCGACGATCGACGAACCGGTGTACGTGGGCGCGGCCGCCGAGTACACGCACGAGCACCGGCTGCGCCACAACCCCGAGCACCCGCCCCTCGGCAAACTCCTCATCGGCGCCGGGGTGGCCCTCGCACATCCGCGCGTCGACCCGTCCTTCACCGGGGACCAGGGCGCGGTGGGGCGGCACTTGCTCTACGAGACGGGCAACGACCCCTGGCGGCTGATGCTGTGGGCCCGTCTCCCCGTGATCGCGCTGACGCTGCTCTTCGGGCTGGTCGTCTTCGCCTTCACCCGTGAACTGGCCGCGAGAGCGGGGGCGTTGGCCGCGCTCGCCCTGTACTGCTGCTCCCCCGACGTCATCGCGCACGGCTCGCTCGCCACGCTCGACGTGCCGGCCGCCGGGTTCGTGCTGACGTCGGCGTGGCTGCTGTGGCGGGCGCGCCGCAGGCCCCGGCTGTACGTGCCGCTCGCCGGCGTGGCGCTGGGGGCGGCCCTGGCCACGAAGATGAGCACGCTCCCGGCCGTACCGGTCCTCATGGCTCTGGCCGCCGTCTCGGTGTGGCACGCGTCCGGAGGAGGCCGGCGCCTCGTGCGTGCGGCCGTCGGGGCGGGTGTGGTGGCTCTGGTGGCGATCGCGGTCGTGTGGGTCACGTATCTGCTGGTCGATCCGCGGCTGCGCTGGACTCCGGAGCAGCATGTTCCCGTGGTGCGCGGGCTGCGCGGGCTGCTGGTCCGGTTCCTGCCGTTCCCGGAGGCGTACCGGGACGGGATGCGGGTCCAGTTCGGGCTGGAGAACCGGCCCTGGCAGGGTTTTCTGTTCGGCCGGCTGTACTCGGGCTCGCTCTGGTACTACCTGCCGGCCGCGCTGCTGGTGAAGACACCGCTCGGGACGCTGGCGCTGTGGGTCGCCGGGGCGGTCGTCGTGGTCGCGGTGCGCCGCCTGCGTCCGGCCGCACCCTATGTGCTGGCTCCTCCCCTGGTGCTGCTGGCGGCGGCCATGCAGGGGGCGCGGGACTTCGGCACGCGGTACGCCGTCTTCCTGCCGCTGTCTCTCGGGGTGGCGGCGGGGTGCGTCCTCGTGGTGCGGCGGCGGTGGGTCCCCGTCGGGGTGGGGGTGCTGGTGGCGTTCGTCGCGGTCAGTTCGCTGCGGACGTACCCCTACTACCTGCCGTACTCCAATGAGGCGTTCGGCGGGCCGGGCAGGACGCGGGAGTTCCTGCACGACTCCAACGTGGACTGGGGGCAGGATCTGGGGCGGCTCGCGCAGCGGCTGCGCGAGCGGTATCCGGGTGAGCGGGTGTGGCTCGTGTACAAGGGCAGCGGTGTGCCGTCCTTTTACGGCATCCGGGCCGGTGATCCTCGCAAGGTGCCGGCCGGTGACGTGCGGGGGGTGCTGGTGGTGTCGGACTCCGCGGCCGCGAAAGCGACCGGGCGGCTGGCCGAGTTGATCGGGAGCAGCCGCCCGGTCGACGATGTGGGGCACTCGATCACGATCTATCGCCGTTGAACGTCCGTTCCGGGTCGTCCGCGGGTGCATCGTGGTTGCTCGCGCAGTTCCCCGCGCCCCTTTGGGGCGCTTCAGTGGGCCGCGTGGAAGAAGCCGTCCGTGCTCACGTGCTGCATGACGCGACTCGCCACTCGGTAACGGCCGTTGGGCACGTCGGGGCACCTCGCGACGTGTACCGCGAGCGGGCCCGCGAACTCGTATCCCCTGCGTTCCGCGTGACGGGACAGGCTGTCGGTGAGGGCCTGGCCCACGCTGGTGCCGTGGCGCGTCAACTGGTCGTGCACCTCATCGGCGAGTTCCACGTCGTAGGCGTTGGGGACCATGATCCGGCCCGCCCGGCACACCACGGCGTTGTCGTCGCACTCGTGTCGCAGGGCGTCGAGAACCTCGACCGGCTCCTTGTCGAGGACCCGTGCCCACAGGGCCTCCCATCGGTTTTCCAGTGTCTCCTCCAGCGCACTCAGTGCGCCCATGCGGTCTCACCTGCCGGAAGCGTCGTCGGTTCGGTTGCGGCGGCCTGGAGCGTGCTAATGCTCGTCGTAGTCGTCGGGTCGCACCTCGGCCTCCTCCAGGGCCTCACGCATCGTGCGGCCGGTCGCGCCCGGCGGCCGAGGCTGGTTCTCGTCCTGCTGTTCCAGGACCTCGTCCGTGGTCTGCGTCTTCGGCCGGTTCTCCTCGGGGACGGTCATGACGTCGGCTCCTCGTCGGTCGTGTCGATCTTCTGCCGCGGCGGGTTCCCGCCCGGCGTCCGGGTATCCCCCTGCCGGGCACCTCATGTGCTGTACGGAGAAGCCCTGGTCACCACGGTGCGTGAGCTATGTTGAACGTCCCTGGGAGACGAAGGAGGCGAACCGGTGCCATCGCCGCAGCAGGCACGCGCACAGGCATCCGCGATCACCTCGGGGAAGGCCGCCCCGGAAGCGGAGGTCTCCCCGTCCGCCCAGCTCAGAGCGCTCTTCGACCGGCCCCGGCTGTCCCCGGGCCAGCGGCGCATCGCCCAGTACCTGATCGAGAACATCACCGAGGCGGCGTTCCTGTCCATCACGGATCTCGCCGACCGGGTCGGCGTGAGCCAGCCCTCGGTGACGCGTTTCGCCTCGGCGGTCGGCTTCAGCGGCTACCCGGCGCTGCGGGAGAAGCTCCAGTCCATCGCGCTCGGCACCCTCGCGGGCGGCGGCCCGGCCGAGGAGAACCGGGGCAACGAGCTGCAGGCGGCGGTCGACGCGGAGATCGAGAACCTGGAGAACCTGCGGCGGGACTTCGCCGACCCGAACCTGGTGATCGACATCGGCCGCAAGCTGTCGTCCTCGACCCCGCTGACGGTCCTCGGCCTGCGCATCTCCGTCTCGCTGGCCGAGTACTTCGCCTACGCCGCCCGCCGGATCCACCCGGACGTACGGCTCGTGACACGGGGCGGCAGCGTCGCCTACGACGCGCTGCTCCAGTCGCGCGAGGCGGGCGGCACCTGGGTGCTGGCGTTCTCCATGCCCCGGCACGCCCAGGAGACCCTGACGGCCGTCCGGGTCGCGCGGGGCGCCGGACTCAAGGTCGCTCTCATCACCGACCTGGCGCTCGGGCCGCTCGCGGACGAGGCCGACGTCGCCTTCGCCCTCGGGACCGGGTCGCGCCTGGTCTTCGACTCCTACGCCGCCCCGGGCGTGATGTGCTCGGCGCTGCTCCAGGCCATGACGGACGCGGACCCGGAACGGACGCAGGCCCGGCTTGAGGAGTACGAACAGGTCGCCGACCAGCACCATTTCTTCCTGCGGGACTGAGCGGCAGTCCACAACAAAGCGCGCATGAATGTTTTCATGCGGCTTGAAAACCGGATGGCATATATAAATACTGCACACGGATCGCGACCCGGCCTTCCGGTTCCGTTCCGCACCCGAGGGGCCGGCTCCTACCCGCCTCGGCGTCCCGGGTGTCCGTGGCGGCCCCGGTCATCCCCTAGGCCGGGGCCGCCCCGACCCGTCGTCCACCCTCACGACGCCGCACACCCGGAAGCGATGATCATGCCCCTGACGTCCACGCGCATCAGCCCGGACTGGCCCTGCCAGGTCAAAACCCCCGGCAGCTACGACTGGGAGCGCTCGGCGGCCAAGTGGCTGCGCGAGCTGGTGCCCGCGCGCTACGCCGGCTACCCCGTGTTCGTCCGCCACCCCGTCCTGCTCGCCCGGCATGCCCAGATCCAGGTCCAGCAGGAGCTCAGGGTGGCCCGCACCGCCCTCCAGACCGCCCGCGCCGACCTGCCGGGACTCGGTCTGCACGAGGGCGTCATCGAGCACACCATCAAGCTGTACGCGGCCGAGGTCATGCAGTTGCAGCACATCGCGCGCAGCGTCCGGGCGGTCACCACGGCGCTCGTGGAGGCCAATCGCCAGCCGTGAGCCTCGGGGCATGACGCGCGTCAGGCGTGGCACCCGCAGAGGGATGAGCACCACCGAAATCCGGCGCGCCGAGCCGGTGACAACGGTTCTGACCTGGCAGGTGCGTCCCGGCCGGGAGCGGCAGTTCGAGGAGTGGACGCGCGGCATCACCCGCTGCGCCAGACAGTTCCCGGGCAACGAGGGCGTCTCCTGGCTCACGCCCGAGGACGGCCACCGCTACCACGCGGTGCTGCGCTGGTCCGACCGGCACCGGCTGGCCGCCTGGCTGGAGTCCGAGGAGCGCGCGCACTGGCACCGGCGGATCGAGGACATCGCCACCGAGGTCAGCAGCGAACGCCAGTCGACCACCGGGATGGAGACGTGGTTCAGCCTGCCCGGCACCACCGTGCAGGCCCCGCCCCGGTGGAAGATGGTCCTCACGACGTTCCTCGGCGCCTATCCCTTCACGCTGCTCATCCAGTGGCTGGTGACGCCGCACACCACCGGGTGGCCGCTGCCGCTGCGGGCGGCCGTGTTCCCGCTGGTACTGCTGCCGGTGCTGACCTATCTGGTGATGCCGAGGCTCAGCCGGCTGCTGCGGCTGTGGCTGTATCCGCGCGACGGCGACTGAGGGCCCGGGGGCTGCTGTGACGGACGTGGCCCCTGGGAAGCGGGAGCTGCCCGTGCGTACAAGGCAGTCTTCGAACGGGCCCGCGTGTGCGATGCTCAACCCGTGACGAGCGAGCCCGTGACACCGGCGGAGCCCGGTGCCGCACCGGACCTGGTCGAACTGGCCAAAATCGTCGCCCGGCAGCGCGCGGAACTGGACCGGCTGCGCGACCAGGCGGCGACGTCGGCTGTCGTCGAACGGGCCAAGGGTGCCGTGATGGCGCTGACCGGGTGTTCCGCTGACGCGGCGGACGAGCGGTTGCTCCAGCGGGCCAAGGCGGCGCGTCACACCCTGCTGGAGGAGTGCTGGATCACGCTCGGGTCCCTGGCGCCCACGGCACCCGGACCCGGCGAGGCGACCGAGCCCCTCGATGCCGACACCCCCGGCTCCGGCACCGCCGCCCTGGTGGAGACATCCGCGCCGGACGACGTCTCCGCCGCCCTGGCCCGCCTCGGGCAGGCCCTCGTTCGGGTGATGACACCGCACGACCTCGCCCGGTGTCTGCTGGAGCATCTCGCGCCCGACATGGCGGCCGACGCGATCATGATGTACGCCCGCAGGCCCGACGGCGGACTCGAACTGATCGGGCACGCCGGCATCGACGACCAGCTGGCCGCCCAGTGGAGCCAGGTGCCGCCGCTGAGCGGGATCGCGGCGCTGGACGCGCTGCGGACGGGCGAACCGTGCTGGCTGGAGGACGTCGCCTCGCACGAGCGGCGGGAACTGCTGATCGGTGACCCGCCCGAGCGGTGGGGGTCGCGCGCCTGGCTGCCCGTGCTCACGGCGGGCTCGGCCCAGGTCTGCATCGGTGTGCTGCGCACCCGCGCCGGGGCGTTCACGCCCCGCGACCGCGCACATCTGCGGGGCGTCACCGGGCTGTGCGCCGGCCGGCTGCGCGCCTTCGACGCACCGCCCGAGCGGGCCGGCGACGCCGCCACGGACGCGGTGCAGACACTGTTCGACGCGCTGCCGATCGCCGCGATGCTGCTCAGCCCGCTGCGGGCCGCGTCGGGCGAGACCGAGGACTTCCGGGTGGAGGCGGCGACCGCGCGGGCGGGTGACCTGCTGGGCCGCCCCGGTGAGGAGCTGGCCGGCCGGCGGCTGCTGGAGTTCCGGCCCGCCCTGACGGAGGAGCCGCTGTGGCAGGGCTGCCTGCGCACCCTGACCACCCGGGAGCCGTACGAGAGTGAACCGTTCGCGCACGAGGAGGTCGTGGCCGGCATCGCGGCGCTGTCCACGTACTCGGCGCGGGTGGCGCGGCTGGACGACGCGCTGGTCGTCAGCTGGATCCGGCACGGCTCCTCCGACCGGCAGGAGCAGCGGCTGGCGGACCTCCAGCGGCTGGGCAACCTCGGCTGGGCGAACTGGAACCTGGCCACGCAGGAGGCCTCCTGGTCGACCCAGGTGTTCGCCATCTTCGGCCGGGACCCCGCGCTCGGTCCGGTCCGGCTCACCGGGATGCCGGAGCTCGCGCTGCCCGAGGACGCGCCCGCGCTGACCCGGGCCGTGCGCGAACTCGTCCGCCAGGGGCGGGCGTTCGACCTGCCGTTCCGGGTCAGGACGAGCGGCGGCATCCGGCATCTGCGGCTCGTGGCCGAGGCCGTGACCGACATGCACGGCACGCCCGTCGAGGTGCACGGTGTCGTCCAGGACATGACGGCCCGGCGGCGGGCGGAGCTGGCCCTGGTCGAGAGCGAGCAGGCGATCCTCACGCAGCACGACGTGCTCCAGGCCGAGCGGACCCTGGCCTCCCGGCTCCAGCACGCGTTGCTGCCACTGGCGAACCGGCCCGTGCACCTGGCGGGGCTGCGCGTCGAGGTCGCGTATCTGCCCGCCCAGTCGGGGGTGCACGTCGGCGGTGACTGGTTCAGCGCCGTGGAACTGCCCGACCGGGACGCGCTGCTGGTGGTCGGCGACGTCGCCGGGCACGGCGTCGACGCCGTCGCCACGATGGCCCAGCTCCGCTTCACGGCGAAGGGCATGGTCATCACGGGTTCGTCATTGACGGGCGCGCTGGCCCGGCTGAACACGCTGCTGCTGCACTCCCGCGATTCCCACGCGACGGCCACCATGGTGCTGGCCCGGTACGACCCCGGACCGCGCCGTCTGGTCTGGGCCCAGGCGGGGCACCCCCCGCCCCTGCTGCTGCGGAACGGCGAGGCGCGGTATCTGAGCCGACCCAGAGGCATGCTGCTCGGCGCGACCACGATGCCGGTCTTCGAGGAGGCGGAGTGCCGTCTCGAACCGGGTGACCGGCTCATCCTGTTCACCGACGGTCTGGTCGAGCACCCTCCGGAGAGCATCGACCGGGGTATGGACCGTCTCGCCGAGGCCGTGGCGGCCTCGCACGCGGACGGGCCCGGGGCACTGGGGCCGTTGCTGGCGCGGATGCTGCCGGACGAGCGGCGGGACGACGTGTGTGTCGTGGACGTCCGGGTGCCGAGAGTTCCGGAGGCTTAGGGCCTGTCCGGCGGATCATGCCGCAGAGGCGGGGCCTGGTGCGCCGATCTGCGGCGTGGACAAGGCACCGCCGATTCCCTGCGACCTGATCCGCCGGACAGACCCTGGCGGCTTCGGGAGGCGGGATGCGGCTCAGTCGACCGGGTGACCGGGCTTGATGGTGTGGGCGCCGGAAAGGCGCAGCAGCGGCCCGTCGTACGTCTCGTCCCCGCCCCACTCGACCGGGTCGAGGACGAAGCCGATGTGGTCACCGCCGCCCGCGCGCGTCACGATCCGGCCGACGAACCAGGCCGGCGCGTCCGCCAGCACGACGGCCCCGCCGTAGCCCTCCCGCAGCGGGATGCCCTCGAATTTGTCCGTCCGGTCGCCGGTCCGGCCGCCGAACCGCTCCGCGAGGCCGTGCTGGTCACGGGCGAGCAGGTGCACCGCGAGCACCTCGGCGTCCCGCGCCACCCGGAAGGTGTGGTTCACCTCGGACAGCCACACCACGAACCGCACGGGCTGTATCGAGCACTGCGAGGCGAATCCGACCAGGCACCCCGCCCGTTCACCGCCCGCGACGGCCGTGACGACGCACATGTCGGGGTCCAGCCGCCCGATGAACGCGTCCATGCCCGCCATGCCCACACCACTCCCTCGACCCGCGCGGCCACTGACTCCTCACCACCCATCACCTCACCATGCCGGGGGTGCGGTTGCCATCCCGGGTGCCGTCCCGAGGGGGCGGTCAGCCGGCGCCGGGTGCCGTGCGGGACTCCAGGGCGAGCCGGGTGTCGTTGCCGTAGACGCCGGTTTCGTCGCCGCGGATGCCGTACCAGAGCTGGAAGCGGGCGACCGCCGCGGTCAGTGTGGGGTCGTAGCTGCCACTGGTGGAGCCGTCCCGGTAGACGTCCGGGATGCGCAGGAGGCGTTCCTGGAGCTCGGTCACCTCGGGGCCGGTGGCTCCCTCGCGCAGAGTGCCGGGCCCGTCGGGATCGGCGGCGGGCGGGGTGGGCGTGGAGGTCGGGGCGGGGGCGGACGCGGTGGGCTGGGGAGCGGGTGCCGCGTTGTCCTCGGTCTTCGCGCCGGGGAGCAGGAGGGCGGCGCCGCCGAAGCCGATCACCGCCGCCGCGGCGACGGCCACCGCGACGGCGGCGCGGCGCAGTCCCGGTCCGGGCCCGGCACGGCCGTCGCCGTTCGCGCGGGTGAGGGGCGGGAGTTCCTGGGTCAGGTCCTCGGAGCCGGCCGGCCGCCGGGGCAGTACGACGGACTCGTAACCGCCGGGCGTGTGACGGCCGGGCCTGTGACCGCTGGTTCCGTAACCGCCGGGTTCGTGGCCGCCGGGCTCGTCGCCGTCCCGTGCGTAGCCGATCTCCTCCCGGTACTCCCGCATCAGTTCCGCGAGTGCGTCGGTGCGGCGGGGCCGCAGGACGCGGATGGGCTCGAGGGCCGGGCCGTCGGGCGACTGCCGGGGCTCGGACGGTGTCGACACGCTGCTCTCCTTCCGTCCGGGCTCGGGGGTGCCCGTCTTCGGGGATCGTCCTGCCGCCGCATGCGCGGCTGCCGCTAGATACGCGGCTTGCGCGCCTCGGGTTCAGAGGGAACTCGGTTCCTCCCAAGGAGTGCACTGAGTGCCATGCGTACCCTTCCGGGTGCTACGTTCCCGCTCATGAGCTCCGAGAAAGCCGGCGCCGGGACCGGAAAGCCGCCCATGCGGGACGCCCTCGTGGCGGCTGCCTTCCAGCTGTTCCTCGAGCGGGGTTACGAGCAGACCACCATCGACGACATCGTGGCGCTGGCCGGGGTCGGACGGCGCTCGTTCTTCCGCTACTTCCCGTCCAAGGAGGACGTGGTCTTCCCGGACCACGAGCGGTGCCTGGCCGACATGACCGCCTTCCTGGCGGCGGGATCCGGCGACGAGGAACCCGTGCGGCGGGTCTGCGACGCGGCCCGGCTCGTGCTGCGGATGTACGCCGAGAACCCGACGTTCTCCGTGCAGCGCTACCGCCTCACCAAGCAGGTCCCGGGGCTGCGCGCCTACGAGCTGTCGGTGGTGTGGCGCTACGAGCGCGCCCTCGCCGAGTATCTGCGCCGGCGCTTCGCGGCCCGCCGGGACGGGACCCTCCAGGCCGATGTGATCGCGGCGGCTGTGGTCGCGGCGCACAACAACGCGCTGCGCTCCTGGCTGCGTTCGGACGGCCAGGACGACGCCGGCGCCACGGTGGACCACGCACTGGCGTACGTGCAGTCCGCGTTCGGCGGCACGCCGGTGCCCCCGGCCGGGGAGCAGCCCGAGGACGTGGTGGTCGTCGTGTCCCGGCGTGACGCGCCCTTGTGGCGGGTCGTGCAGGAGATCGAGGCGACGCTGGGGCGCGGCTGAAGGTCCACACATTGAGGGAACGGAGTGCCTTTACGAGTGGCACTGAGTGCCATACTCTGTGCTGCGTGCACGGTGGCACGGCGAACCGGGCACGCGTGTGCGCGGGTGACCTCGCACACGGGATTCCGGCCGAGTGCAGGGAGTTGACCAGCGTGTACCACCACTCAGGAACCGTCACTCAGCAGGCAGCCGGCTCCTCGACGGGTCTGCTCGACCCGAGGGGCCCGGACACCGAGGCCATCCTCTACCAGCGCTGCACCTGGTGCGGCACCGCCATGTACCACCGGGTGCTGTGTCCGGTCTGCCGCGGCAGCGAGCTGCGGACGGAGCGCAGCGAGGGCGTGGGCACCGTCCGCCACTCCACGGTGGTGCACCGCAACACCCCGGCGGCCCGCAACGTGTCCCTGGTCGAGATGGCCGAGGGCTTCGTCGTACGCGGCCGGGTCATGGGCCCGCCCATCGGCATCCACAGCGGGGACCGGGTGCGGCTGTCGACCGCCAAGGACCCGGTGCGGGGTGAGCCGGTCTTCCAGCTGATCGACGAGCCGTACCGGGCCTGGACCTGACGGGCGGTCCGGTCACCGGATCCCGGGGAGCAGTTCGCCGGTACGCACGGGCCGTCCCGTCTCGAAGCTGCGGTTGGCGGCGAGACCGACCGCCAGGGCGAGTGCCCCGTCGCGTTCGGTGGCCGTCGGGTGGGTCGCCGCCCCGGTGTGCGCCGGACGGGTGAGGTCGGCGGGGCCGAACAGCGCGTCGAGCATGCGCGGGTCGCCGCCTCCGTGGGCCTCGTGGGCGACCGCGAGCGGCACCTCCACCGGGGGCTGCCACAGCGGGCGCAGGGTGAGGCGGGCGCCGCCCGCGTGCTCCGCCGCCGTGTCCCCGTGCAGGGCACCCGCGGCCGAGGTGACCCGGGTCAGCGGCGGCTGCCAGCGGCTCTCCTCGACCTCCAGTTCCAGCCGGCCCGCGCTGCCGTTGAACATCACCCGGTAGCCCTCCCACGGGGAGTAGGCGGTCAGGTGGTACGTCATCGTCGCGCCGCGCGCGTAGCGCACGAGGACGGACATGTCGTCCTCGATGGTGATCGGCCCGTCGAAGACGTTCCGGTCGCGCAGGTAGCCGTCGTCGCGTTCGGCGTCCAGATAGAGGGCGCGCAGGGTGTCGTTGGCCGCGAGGTCCAGGGCGAAGGGGTCGTCGGCGGCCCGGTCGGCGCCGTGGGCGCGGTCGTACTCCCGGCGCAGTCCGTGCCGCTCCCCCGCCTCACGGCCGTAGAAGCCGAGCCGCCCGTAGCCGAAGACCTCCCGGGGCTCGTCGGCGAGCCACCAGTTCACCAGGTCGAAGTGGTGCGAGGACTTGTGCACCATCAGGCCGCCGCTGTGGTGCTTCTCGCGATGCCAGCGGCGGAAGTAGTCGGCGCCGTGCCGCACGTCGAGCAGCCACTCGAAGTGGACGGAGAGCACCTCGCCGATCGCTCCGTCGGCGAGCAGGGCGCGGACCTGCTCGTGCACGGGGTTGAAGCGGTAGTTGAAGGCGACGGTCAGACAGTTGCCGGTCTCGCGGACGGTGTCGAGGATGCGGGTGCAACGCTCGGCGTCGACGGTCATCGGCTTCTCGGTGACGACCCGGCAGCCCGCCTTCAGCGCCGGGACGATGTAGCGGTCGTGCTCGGCGTCGACGGTGGTGACGACGACCTCGTCGATGTCCTCCTCGGTGAGCAGGTCGGTGAAGCGGTCGGGCTCCCACTCGGTGGCCGGCGGTGCGCCGGCCTCGGCCAGCAGCCGGTTGTGGAAGGCCATCCGGGTCGGGCTGGGGTCGCACAGCGCGGCCACGCGGTGGCCGGGGCGTTCGGCGAGGCCCCTGGTGAACAGCTGGGCCCGGTGGCCCGTGCCGACGACGGCTGCGCGCAGGACGGGATTTCGGCTCATGACAGGTGATCTGTCCCGGGGGCGGGCCGTCCACTCCCTCGGCGCGGAAAGCGCTTGCCGGAAGTGTGTGCCGAAGCGGTGTCAGCGCGACAGGGCGGGTGCCGAAGCCGGGGGCAGCGCGACAGGGCGCGTGCGGCGAAGCCGGGGGCCCCGTACGGCATCGCCTCGTACGGCGTCACCGCAGGCGGGCCGGGCAGGCGGGCGGGGCGGGAATCCCGCGCGCCGATGCCGGGGTCAGCGCGGGAAGGCGCGTGCCCAAGCCGGGGTCAGCGCGTCAAAGTGAGGCGGATGCCCACCGTGCCGTCCACGCCCCGGCGCAGCCGGCTGCCGAGCAGGGTGAGCCGGCCGACGAGGCCGTACTTGCGGGCGATCAGCTGCCGGTAGCGGGCGGTGGTGGCCGCGTCGCAGATCTCCGCCGTCGCGGGCACCTGCTCGCCGGTGGGGTTGCCGCGCAGGTCGCAGGGGCCGACCAGGACGTCGGCGCGGTTGCGGATCCGCTTGACCTTCCAGGAGTCGGCCGGCGTCCAGGCGCCGAGCGCGCTCCCGTCGCGCACCACCCAGACCGGGGTGGCGACCGGCGTACCGTTCCTGCGGTAGCTGGTGATCAGCAGGTACTTGCCCGCGCCCAGGTCGTCCAGCGCACTGTCGTCCATGGCGGGCAGTCTACGAGCGCGTCCCGCGCGGCGTGCCCCCGGCTTTCAGTGCAGCGCGGCGGCCATTCTCCGTACCGCCTCCCCGATCACCTCGGGCGAGGTCGCCAGGTTGAATCGGACGTGTCCGGCACCGCCCCTGCCGAAGGGCAGGCCGGAGTTGACGGCCACCCGGCCGCGGTGCAGGAAGGCGTCCGCCGGGTCGTCGCCGAGGCCGAGGGCGCGGCAGTCGAGCCAGGCGAGGTAGGTGGCGTCGCCCGGGCGGTAGCGGATCTCGGGCAGATGCTCGGCCAGCAGGTCCGCGAGCAGCCGCCGGTTGGCGTCCAGGCCGGACAGCAGGGCGGCCAGCCAGGCGACGCCGTCGCGCAGGGCGGCGGTGTGGGCGATGATGCCGACGTGGCTCGGGCCGTGCCCGACCTCCTCGGGCATCCGGGCCAGGTCGTCGGCGGCCCCGGGACCGGCGATCGCGAGGGCGGCCTTGAGCCCGGCCAGGTTCCACGCCTTCGAGGCCGACATCAGCGACAGTCCGCGTTCGGCGCCGGGCACACTGAGGTACGGCACGAAGCCGGTGCCGCCGACCACGAGCGGCGCGTGGATCTCGTCGGCGACGACGCGGACGCCGTACCGCTCGGCGAGTGCGGCGACGGCGGACAGTTCCTCTGCGGTGTGCACGGTGCCGGTCGGGTTGTGGGGGCTGCAGAGCAGGTAGGCGGCCCGTGCTCCGCCCGCGGCCACCTGGCGGAAGGTCTCCTCCAGGGCGCCGAGGTCGATGCGCCCGTCCGCCCCGAGCGGGGCCTGAACCACGCGCCGGTCCATGTGCTCGACGAAGTGGTAGAACGGCGGGTACACCGGCGGGTTCACGACCACCGCGTCCCCGTGTCCGGTGACCAGCTTGAGCATCTCGACGACGCCCAGCATGACGTCGGGCACGATCGCGGTGCGCTCCACGGCGAGCCCGTCCCAGTTCCAGCGCTTCCCGGCGAAGCCGGCCAGCGCCTGCGCGTAATCCGTACCGGCGGGGTAGCCGGTGTCGCCGAGGCGGAGCGCGTCGGTGACGGCGCGCACGACGGGCTCGGCGAGCGGCACGTCCATCTCCGCCACCCAGACCAGCAGCACGTCCTCGGGATAGGTGCGCCACTTCATGCTCGTGCGGCGGCGCAGATGGTCGAGCGTGAGGGCTTGCAGGGGATTCGGTTCACCGGACGTCTCGTGCGGGATCCTGGTCATGGGCACACGATAGGGGGCTGTGCAGTGAGCGGGAATCGTGAGGACGGGGAGCGGGGACGGGCCGAAGGCCCGTTCCTGGAGATCGCCTGCGACGAGTCCGGGTCGGACGGCGAGAACCTCACCGCCGGGAACACCGACGTGTTCGCGCACGCCAGCGTGTCGCTGTCGGTGGCGACGGCAGCCGCGGCCGTGCGGGAGATCCGGGACCGGATCCGCTCGCCGGCCGAGGAGTACAAGGCGAACCACCTGCTGCGGGAGAAGCACCGCGCGGTGCTGGAGTGGCTGCTCGCGCCGGACGGGCCGATCCACGGTCGGGCGCGGGTGCATCTCATGGAGAAGTCCTTCTTCGTGGTGGACCGGGCCGTCGGTGTGCTGCTGGGCGACCCGGGCGCGGCCCTCACCCTGTTCCGCGGGGGTCGCCGGACCTTCGGCGAGGACGGCTGGCGGGCGTTCCTGGAGGCGGCCAACCAGCTGCTGCGGGTGCGCAACAACGGGGAACCGGGCGCCCCCGTGGAGGTCTTCTACGGCACGGTCGACACCCTGCGGCGGGCCCGTCCGGATTCGGACGCAACAGCGATCCTGGAGCGGCTGGCCGCGACCCGGGCCCGCGCGGTGTCCTATCGGGCGGCGTTCCTGGACGGGCCGCCCCTGATCCCGGTGCTCAACCCGCTGCTGCCGGCGATCGTCCGGACGGCAGCGCTGTGGAGCGGCGACGGGCGGCCGGTCCGTCTGGTGCACGACCGGCAGAACATGCTGACGCCGGACCGCATCGCCTGGATCGAGGAGACGGCCCGGCGATCGGGGGTCGGACTGGCCGGGTTGCGGCTGGTCGTCGCACGCGAGGACGCGCGCGTGCAGGTGGCGGACTTCCTCGCCGGGATCGCCCGCAAGATCGCCTCCGACGTGCTGAACGGACGCGGGGACCCCGTGCTCACCGCCCTGCTGCGGCCCTACGTCGATCCGGGCTCGGTGTGGGGCGACGCGCGCAGCCGGGCCCTGCTCGCCGCCCCGGCGGACCTGGATCCGACCGTTCCCGCTGCCGGCCGGCGGTGAAGAGATCACGCGTGCGGTGAACACGGTGCGGCCGCGCCCCGTATGGGAAGAGGGCACTCAACTCAAGGAGTGCCCCGCGGTGTTCACACCGTGATGTTCGGGTTCGGGAGCCATGCATGAGGCACGCACGACGACGGGTCGTCCGGCGAGTGACACGGCTGGCGGCCGTCGGCGGACTCCTTCTCGGAGGAGCGATGGTCACAAACGCCGTGGCGAGCGAGCCCCCCGACCCATCGATCGGCGTCCCGTACTCCGCGCGACCGGCCACGAGCATGGGCACCGATCTCGTGTCCCGGCTCGGCACCTCCCGTACGGCGGGCAGCTGGGTCGACTCCGCCGGCCGGCCGGTCGTCGCGGTCACGGACGAGAAGGCGGCCGACGAGGTCGAGCGCGCCGGTGCGCGGGCGAAGATGGTGCGCCACAGCATGAGCGACCTCAAGTCCGCCACGGCGACGCTGCGTTCGGCGCGCCGGGTGCCCGGTACCGCCTGGGCCCTGGACTACAAGAGCAACGAGGTGGTGGTCCGGGGCGACAGCACCGTCTCCGCCTCCGACTGGTCGCGGCTGACCGATGTCGCGGAGGACATCGGCGGCTTCGTGCGCATGGAGCGCACCGAGGGCACGTTCACGACGCGGGTCAACGGCGCGCAGCCGATCCTGTCGACCGCCGGGCGCTGTTCGGCGGGCTTCAACGTGACCGACGGGACGACGGACTACATCCTCACGGCCGGGCACTGCGGGCCCGACGGTTCCGTCTGGTTCGCCGACGACCGGGGCCGGGAGCAGGTCGGCTCGTCGCTCAAGGGGAGCTTCCCCGGTGACGACTACTCCCTGGTGAAGTACGACAGCGGCCGCGCGGGCGAGGGTGCGGACGTCGTGGCGGTCGGTGACGGCAAGGGTGTGCGGATCACGGGCGTGGCCGACGCGGAGGTCGGTCAGAAGATCTTCCGCAGCGGCAGCACGAGCGGGCTGCGCGAGGGGGAGGTGACCGCGCTGAACGCGACGGTCAACTACCCGGAGGGCACGGTCACCGGCCTCATCGAGACGAACGTGTGCGCCGAACCCGGCGACAGCGGCGGCCCGATGTTCGCCGACGGCGTCGCGCTCGGTGTGACGTCGGGCGGCAGCGGGGACTGCACGGCGGGCGGTACGACGTTCTTCCAACCGGTGACGAAGGCGCTGACCGAGCTGGGCGTCAAGCTGATCGTGGCCAAGCAGGCCGGCGGCACAGGCGCCTCCCCCGCGCCGGCGGCCTCGCAGGGCGCCGCCTCGCCCGGCTCGTCGGCGCCGGTGACGGGCGAGGACGTGTCGGGCCTGCTGACCCGCCTGACCGACCCGCGCAACGTGGGCCCCGGCCTGCTGGTCATCGCGGGCAGCCTCGTCGCCCTGGTGGCGACCCGGTGGATCCGCGCGGAGCAGGACCGCAAGGCGTATCGGCAGCACTACTCGGCCACTTGGGGATGACGCCGCCCGCTGCGGGTGAGGACGCCTCATGACCGTACTGCTCGATGCCACCGAGCTTCAGCGGGTGGTAAGACCGCAGGACATGCTACGAGCTCTGCGCCAGGGCTTTGTCGCGGCCCTCGGCGTTCAGACGGCCCCGCAGCGCGTGCGCCAGAGCCTGCCGACGTCCGCCGGGAGCATCGCCGTGCTGCTTCCGGGGCTGCTGCCGGACATCCCCGCCTACACGGTCAAGGTGAACGCCAAGTTCCCGGGCTCCGACCCGGCGATCTCCGGCGTCGTCTGTCTCCACGACCTGGAGACCGGGGAGTTGCTCGCGCTGCTGGACTCCGCCTTCGTGACCGCGTGGCGGACCGGGCTGTCGGCGGCGCTGGCCACGGACCTGCTCAGCCCGGCCGGAGCGCGCACCGTGGGGATCGTCGGGGCCGGGGCCCAGGCGGACATGGCGCTGCGCGGGCTGACCCGGTTGCGCACGGTCGAGCGACTCGTCATCCACGATGTCGACGGCGAACGGGCCCACCGGATGGCCGAGGTCTGGCAACGGGCCGGACTCGCATGCGAGGTCGTCGGCAGTGCGCGGGAGGTCGCCCGGACCTGTGACTGCATCTTCACGGCGACCTGGTCCCGCCGCCCGCTGCTGCACCGTCCGGATGTCCGGCCGGGCGCGCACATCACCTCACTGGGCGCGGACGAACCGGGCAAGGCGGAACTGGATGCCGGGCTGTTGCGGCATGCGCGAGTCATCGTGGACGACCTCGACCTGGCCATGACGGCCGGCGCGCTGGGCAGTGCGGGCCTGCGCCGGGAGGATGCCGCGGCCGTACTGGGCCGGGTCGTCGACGGGACCGTCCCGGCGCGCACCGATGCCGGGCAGGTGACCGTCTACACCCCGGTCGGTCTGCCCTGGCAGGATCTCGCACTCTCCTGGGCCGCCTACGAGGCAGCGCTACGGGACGGGGTCGGCGTCGGCTTCCGGTTCCACGCGCGGCCGCAGGACGAGGGTGACGCGTGAGCACGCCGACACCGGTGCGGCTCTGCCTCACCCCAGCGTGAGCAGCACTGTCGCCACCCCCGCTCCCAGCAGCCCCAGCGCCTGGCGGCGGCTGATCCGTTCGTGCAGGAGGGCGAGGCCGAGGATGACGGGCAGGGCCGGGTAGAGGGACGCGAGGACGACGGCGATGGCGAGCAACTGGCGCTGCGCGGCGAGCAGATACAGCACGAGGCCGAGGGCCGCCCCGGCCCCGATGAGCAGGGCCTGGACGCAGCGGCCCGGCGGCAGCCTCAGCCGGCGGGCGTGGCGGACGGCGTCCGGGAGGAGGACGAGGACCGCGGCGGCACGGCCCGCGGCGACGGGCCACAGTCCGCTCGCGGAGGCTGCCTGCCCGAGGGCGAGGTACTGCACGGCCACGCCCGCGCTGGCGAGCAGCCCGTCCGCCGTCCCCTTGCCCGAACCGCGCCTGCCTCCGGAGACGAACCACAGCGCGGGCACCGTGACGCCGATGCCCAGCCAGGCCAGTGCCCCCGGGCGGTCGCCGAGGACGAGCACCCCGCACAGCACCGACAGCGCGACGCCGGTGACGGCGCTCACGGGCACCACGACGCTCATCGCGCCGCTGCTCAGCCCGCGGTTGAGGAACCGCATGGCGACGCCGCTGCCGACGCCGGACAGTGCCCCCCACAGCAGGTCGGCGGTGTGTACGGTGTCGGCGGGGATGAGGAGCGCGGCGGCGCAGGCGAGCAGCAGTCCGCCGAGCTGGCCGAGGAAGGTGACGGCGGCGTGGTGGATGTGCCGGGACAGCAGGCCGCCGGCGAAGTCGACGATGCCGTAGACGACGGCCGAGGAAAGTGCGAGAAGGGCACCCATTCGATCAGGGGTGCCCAGGGACGAGGGTCCGATGCGTCAGCGGACCTGGCTGACGCTCAGGCCGCGGGCGCGGACTGCGGGGCCGCGGCGGCCCACTCCAGGACGAGCCGCTGGTATTCCTCACGCTGCTCGACGCTCAGTGTCCCGCCCGACCGGCGCCACAGGGCCCGGATCTCCTCGTTGACCTCGTCAGCCGTGCGCTGGGAAGAGGATTCAACAGTGGTGGACATGCTGTGAAGCATACGTCGCCGCAGGTGAAGACGATGTGAGTAATCGTGAGTTAAACGGGCATTCCGGACAGTGTTGCTGATCACGTCCATCTCCCAGTAAACGTGAGCCTGTTCACGCTTCGGCCGATCCCAGCACCAGCACCTTGATGGCCAGCACGGCCGCGCCGCGCGCCCAGTCGTGAAAATCGGACACCTTCGTCTCCAGTTCGACCGGGGCGGCCAGGGGGTGCCGGTTGTCGCGGACGGTGTCCTCGACCGTCTTGCCGGCCACGTCCATCAGCCCGACCCCCTCCCCCGCGAGCAGGATCTTCTGCGGCATCACGAAGTTGGAGATCTGCGCGACGAGCGTGCCCAGCGCCCGGGCCGCCTCGTCGACGACCCGGGCGGGCATCGGGTCCCCGGCGGCGGCCGCCGCGAGGATCTCCTCGTAGGTCCGGTCGCGGCCGGTGGCGGCCTGGACCTGGTAGCGGATGTTGGGGATGGTCAGCAGCGAGACGGCGCTGCCGCGCCGGCCGTCCGGGGTGAGCGGGCCGTTGGGGTCGACGATCCAGTGCCGTCCGAAGCCGCGGTCCTCCTCGGCGTAGGCCACCCGCTCGCCGCCCAGGACGAGCCCGTAGCCGATGCCGGCGCCGATGGTGAGGACGACGAAGCGGTCCAGGCCGCGTCCGGCGCCGAACCAGGTCTCGGCCTCGACCAGGGCGGCGACGTCATTCTCGACGACCACGGGCAGCCCGGTGCGCTCCTCGACGAGTTCGGCCAGGGGGACGTCCCGCCACAGCAGGAAGGGGGACTCGCCGACGACGGCGCGGTCCTGGACGAAACCGCCGACTCCGATGCCGATCCCGGCGAGCCGGGGGTGGTCGCGGAGCAGCTCGGCGGTCATCCCCCCGAGCACGTCGGCGACTTCGGCGGGGTCGTGGGTGGTGAGCGGACGGTCGTGGCGGGCGACGATGTCGCTTCTGAGCGTGGTGACGACCCCGTAGACCATGTCCTCGGTGATCTTGAAGCCGAGGAAGGACCAGGAGTCGGCGACGACGTCCAGCGGTGTCGAGGGGCGGCCCTGGCGCGCCTCGGCCGGCACGCCCGCCTCGGCCACCTCGACCAGCAGGCCGGACTCGATCAGCGGTTTGGTCAGCCGGGTGAGGCTGCCGGCCGACAGTCCCAGCCTGCGGGCGAGTTCGGTACGCGACAGCGGGCCGTGCACGAGCACCTCGATCGCCACCGAGCGCTCCCCCGGGCTCAGCGGCGGCCAGCTGGCGATGCCTGCGGTCATGTCGGTGCGACTCCCCTCGCCCTTTTCTTTCGCACTGAAACCAACATGACCACTCTAAGGCGATGATGGTTCCTGCGAAAAGATGTTTGCACCCCTCTTGACGCGGCAATTGTTTCGCGCCAAAAGTAAGTCCCGCCAGAGGACGAGCCGCCGCAGCGAGGGAGTCTCCCGATGACCATCGCCTCCAGCAGCCCTCCGTCGCGTCTGCCCGTGGGCGGCGCGGCGGAGGCCCACAGCAAGCCCAGGACACGACGGACCGAGACGGGCGAGAACCGGGGTGACGGACGGCTGGCCGCGCTCTTCATCGCGCCGGCGCTGCTCGGCTTCGTCGTCTTCCTGCTCTGGCCGACGCTCCGGGGCATCTACCTGAGCTTCACCCGCTTCAACCTGCTGACGCCGGCCGAGTGGGTGGGCCTGGACAACTACGTCCGCATGGTCAACGACCCCATCTTCTGGGACTCGTTGACGGTCACCGTCGAGTACGTCGTCATCAACATCGGTGTGCAGACGGTCGCGGCGCTCGCCATCGCCGTCCTCCTCCAGCGGCTGACCCAGTCGGCGATGCTGCGCGGCATCGTGCTCACGCCGTACCTGATGTCGAACGTCGTCGCCGGCCTCGTCTGGCTCTGGATCCTCGACACCCAGCTCGGCATCGGCAACGAGATCATCAGCGCCGTGGGCGTCGAACGCATCCCGTTCCTCGCCGACGAGACCTGGGCGATCCCGACGATCGCGCTCATCAACGTGTGGCGGCACGTCGGGTACACCGCGCTGCTGCTGTTCGCCGGTCTCCAGGCGATCCCGGGCGACATGTACGAGGCGGCCCGGGTGGACGGCGCGAGCGAGTGGCGGATGTTCTGGCGGATCACCATGCCGCTGCTGCGGCCGGTGCTCGCGGTCGTGCTGATCATGACGGTGATCGGTTCGTTCCAGGTGTTCGACACCGTGGCCGTGACCACCGCGGGCGGTCCGGCGAACGCGACCAACGTGCTCCAGTACTACATCTACGGCTCCGCCTTCGGGCGCTTCCAGTTCGGCTACGCCTCGGCCATGTCCGTCGCCCTGCTGGTCGTGCTGAGCGCGATCACCGTCCTCCAGTACCGGCTCACCCGGGCCGGCCGGACCGACCTCGGCTGACGGAAAGGAGACACCGGTATGGCTGCCGTGACGGCAACGACGTCGACGACCCTGCGACCGGTCCGGCGCAGGTTCCCCTTCGGGCGGGCCGCCGCCTGGACCGTGATGGGGCTGATCGTCCTCATCACCCTGCTGCCGTTCTACTGGATCCTGCGCACCGCGCTGTCCACGAACGCGGGGCTCAACGCCGATCCGACCAACCCCCTGCCCGTGGACCTCACCACGAGCGGCTTCGAACGGGCCCTCGGCATGCAGTCGGCCGAGGAGGCCGTCAAACAGGGTGGTGCCGGCGGCGGGCTCGACTTCTGGCGCTATCTGCTCAACTCCGTGCTGGTATCGACCCTGATCACCGGCTGTCAGCTCTTCTTCTCCGCGATGGCCGCGTACGCCTTCTCACGGCTGCGCTGGCGCGGGAGGGACAAGGTGTTCGGCCTGTTCCTGGCCGGGATGATGGTGCCCACCATCTTCACCCTGCTGCCGAACTTCGTGCTCATCAAGCAACTGCACCTGGTGGACTCGCTCCTCGGCATAGCGCTGCCCACCATGTTCATGACCCCGTTCGCGGTGTTCTTCCTGCGGCAGTTCTTCATGAACATCCCTCAGGAGGTCGAGGAAGCCGCGCTGCTGGACGGCGCCGGGAAGATCAAGATCTTCTTCCGGGTGGTGCTGCCGATGGCGTCCACGCCGATCGTCACGCTGGGTGTGCTGACGTACATCACCTCCTGGAACGACTACTTCTGGCCGCTGATGGTCTCCTACAGCGACAGCTCGCGGGTGCTGACCGTGGCGCTGGCGATCTTCCGGGCGCAGACCCCGGCGACCGGCGTCGACTGGTCCGGGCTCATGGCGGCGACGCTGATCGCCGCGCTGCCGATGCTGGTGCTGTTCGCCTGCTTCGCGCGCCGCATCGTCAGCTCCATCGGCTTCACCGGGATCAAGTAAGGGGACTGTGATGCGAATTCGTCTGCGTACGCTCGTCGCGGCGTCCGGAGCGCTGGCGCTGTCCCTGGTCAGCGGATGCGCGCAGGGAGGGGCCGCCGGATCCTCCGCGCACACGGTCACGTACTGGCTGTGGGACGCCAACCAGCTGCCCGCCTACCAGGCCTGCGCCAAGGGGTTCGAGAAGGAGAACCCCGGACTGAACGTCAAGATCACCCAGTTGGGCTGGAGCGACTACTGGACCAAGCTCACCGCCGGGTTCATCGCCGGCACCCAGCCGGACGTGTTCACCGACCACATCCAGAACTTCGGCCAGTACGCCGACCTGAAGGTCCTCGAACCGCTCGACGACCTCGGCATCGAGAACTCCGACTACCAGCCGGGCCTCGCCGCCAACTGGATCGGGAAGGACGGCCACCGCTACGGCGCCCCGAAGGACTGGGACACCGTCGCGCTGTTCTACAACTCGAAGATGACGGAGGAAGCAGGGCTCACCGCCGAGCAGCTGAACAACCTCGCCTGGAACCCCAAGGACGGCGGCACCTTCGAGAAGGCCATCGCCCACCTCACGATCGACCGGAACGGCAAGCGGGGCGACGAGCCGGGCTTCGACAAGAACAACGTCAAGGTGTACGGCCTGGCCTCCAACGGCGGCGGGTTCGGCGACGGCCAGACCCAGTGGAGCAACTTCGCCGCCTCCGCCGGGTGGAGCTACCTGGACAAGCCACGCTGGGGCACGAAGTACCAGTACGACAGCAAGACCTTCCAGTCGGTCGTCCAGTGGTACTTCGGTCTGGCGAAGAAGGGCTACATGCCGCCGCTGTCCGACTACAACGTCCAGTCCAACCAGGCGAACACCCAGGTCGCGGCGGGCAAGGCCGCCACCGCCTTCGACGGGGCCTGGATGATCTCCACGTACGCGGGCTTCAAGGGCCGGGACATCAAGACCGCCCTGACGCCGGTCGGCCCGACCGGCAAGCGCGCCACGATGATGAACGGGCTCGCCGACTCCGTCACCAAGGCCTCCAAGAACAAGGCGGGCGCCAAGAAGTGGGTGAAGTACCTGGCCTCGGACGAGTGCCAGAAGGTCGTCGGCCGTTACGGCGTGGTCTTCCCCGCGACGAAGGCCGGGACCGAGGCCGCCGTCGCCGCGTACCGGAAGAAGGGCATCGACGTCTCGTCGTTCACGAAGCCCGTGGCCGACAAGGAGAACTTCCGGACCTTCTCCTACCCGATCGCCAGCTATTCGGCGGACATGACGGCGCTCATGTCACCGGCGATGGAGGACATCTACGGCAACGGCAAGCCGGTCAGCAGCCTCGACGAGACCAACGAACAGATCAACCTGATCCTCTCGCAGTGATCACCACCGACCTAAGAAGGGCACGCCTTACATGACGTTCTCCATCGGCATCGTCGGCGCCGGACAGTTCTCGGGCCAGTTCGCCACGCTGTTCCAGGCCCATCCCGGCGTCAGCGCCGTCTACGTCACCGACCTGCTGCCCGAGAGGGCCGAACAACTCGCCGCCGCGCAGGGCCTCGCCGGCACCTTCCCGTCGTACCAGGCCATGCTGGAGTCGGAGGACGTCGACGCCGTCGCGATCTTCACCCAGCGGTGGACGCACGGGCCGCTGGTGATCCAGGGTCTCAACGCCGGCAAGCACGTGTACTCCGCGGTCCCCATGGCGATCAGCACGGAGGAGATCGCGGCGATCATCGACGCCGTCAAGGCCACCGGGCTGACGTACATGATGGGCGAGACCAGCGAGTACAACCCGGCGACGGTCCACGCCCGCAACCAGATCGCCGAGGGCGCCTTCGGGCGGCTGTTCTACGCCGAGGGCGACTACGTCCACGACATGGACCTCGGGTTCTACGAGGCATACCAGTACAGCGGCGGCGAGAACTGGAAGGCCACCGCCAGCTATCCCCCACTGCTGTACCCGACGCACGCGGTCGGCGGGGTGCTGGGCGCCTGGCGGACGCACGCGGTCAGCGTGTCCGCGATCGGTGTCGTCGACGACCGCGGCGACGGCGTCTTCGACAAGGAGATCAGCCAGTTCGGCAACGACTTCTCCAACGCCACGGCGCTGTTCGAGGTGGCGGGCGGCGGCTCGTTCCGGACGAACGAGTTCCGGCGGGTCGGCTACCCCTCGCACATACGGGAGTCGCGCTTCCGCTTCTTCGGGACCGAGGCGAGCATGGAGCAGCTCGCCACGGTCGCCCTGTGGCAGGACAAACAGGGCGTGAAGGACATCAGCGAACTGCTGGAGCCCAAGCCCACCATGGCGCCCGACGACCCGTCGCTGCAGCACATCGCGCCGGAGCTGCGGGCCGCGTTCACCTCCGGATCGGCTCCCGTGCACGACCGTGCGCGGCTGCCGAGGGAGTTCGACAATCTCCACAACGGCCACGAGGGCAGCCACCACTTCCTGGTGGACGACTTCGTGACCGCCGTCAACACGCGCACCCTGCCGTCGGTGAACGCGTGGGTGGCCGCCCGCTACACCCTGCCGGGCATCATCGCGCACGAGTCCGCGCGGCAGGGTGGAGTACGGCTGGACATCCCGGACTTCGGGGACGCACCGCAGTAAGGGGCCGGTCCGAGCCGGGTGCCTGGATCAGGTGCCCGGCTTGCGGCCGTACACGAAGACGTCGTCGTTCTTCTTCAGCAGCGACCAGTACTTCTTCGCGTCGGTCTTGGTCATGTTGACGCAGCCGTGCGAGCCCGGCGGGTTCCACATGCTGACGCCGACCGAGTGGAAGGCCTGGCCGCCGTCGAAGAACTGGGCGTAGGGCATCGGCACGTCGTAGATGGACGAGACGTGGTCGATGTTGCGCCAGTAGATCTTCTTCAGGCCGGTGCGGGTCTCGTAGCCGTTGCGGCCGGTGCGGACGGGGACGGGGCCGTAGACGAGCTTCTTGCCGTCCTGGATCCAGCTCAGCTGGAGGCTCAGGTTCACACAGGCGATCCGGCCCTTGTTCACCGGGCACTTGCCGTCCTTGTTGGGGTTCTTCCCGACGGCCTTCTGCTTCTGCATCAGGTCCATCACGCCCCAGGTGACGGGCCCGGCGTAGCCGGCGTTCGGGGAGATGCCGTGCTTGGTCTGGAAGGCCTGGATCGCCTTGCAGTCGGCGGCGGACTGCTTGCCGTCGACCGGGCGGCCCAGGAACTTCTCGACCTGCTTCTGGTACGGCCCGGTCTGCGTGGTGCAGCTCGCGGCCGCGGCCGGACTGGCACCGAGTGCGAGTGTGAGCGGTGCCACCAGCGCGGTGATCCCGAGTGCGACGGCGCCCCGTCTGCGTACGTCCCCCATGGTTGGTCATGCCCTTTCGGAAGTGGTCACATGGTCTGCGATCCCTGCCAGCTAGACGGGCGTGCGGGGCGTTCGGTTGTGCGGTGTTCCAGCCTGCGACGAAACGGTGACATACCTCACCACTCGGCCGGCTTCTCACCGGTAGCCGGTCGTGTCGGCCGGCTTGCCCGCGTCCTGCACCTCGACGAGGTAGCGCCAGGCGTCCGGGCGGCTGCCGTCGAGGTCGGTGAAGCCGTACTCCTGGGCGAGGCCGCCGCTGGAGAGGGAGCGGCCGTTCCAGCGCGCCACGTCCGGGTCGGCGGCGAGCGCCGCGACGGCCCGCCCCACGTAGCGCGGGGTCTCCGAGATGGCGAAGTGGGGGACGCGCTCCAGTGCGTCGCGCCAGTTGTCCTCGCGTACCCCGTAGGTCTCCAGCATGATCTCCGAGCGCAGCCAGCCGGGGGTGAGGGCGACGGCGGTGGCGCCGCGCGGGCCGAGTTCGTGGGCGAGGGCGAAGGCCATGCGCAGGACGGACGCCTTGGCGAGGTCGTAGAAGAAGTTCACGCGGTAGTGGTCGCCGTTGTAGTCGGCGGTTCCGTCGGTGACCTCGACGACCAGGCCGCCGGGGTTGCGCAGCAGCAGGGGCAGGGCGTGGTGGCTGGTGATGGCGTGCGTCTCGACCGCGAGTCTGAGCAGGCGCAGGCCGTTGTCGAGGTCGTGCTCCCAGAGCCGGCTCTCCCACTCGAAGAGCTTCTCGCCGCCCCAGATGTCGTTGACCAGGACGTCGAGGCGGCCCTGTTCGTCGGCGATGCGGTCGACGAGGGCGCGGACCTGCGCCGGGTCGAGGTGGTCGGTGGGTACGGCGATGCCCTGCCCGCCGGCCTCGGTGACCAGGT
Source organism: Streptomyces sp. HP-A2021 (assembly GCF_022807935.1). Taxonomy (NCBI): domain Bacteria; kingdom Bacillati; phylum Actinomycetota; class Actinomycetes; order Kitasatosporales; family Streptomycetaceae; genus Streptomyces; species Streptomyces sp. HP-A2021. Next base: position 9,117,074 of record NZ_CP094344.1, on the reverse strand, counting down.
CGGCGGTGTCCTCGATGGTCTCGGGCCGGTCGTACTCCGAGCGGCGGGCGCGGGTGCTGCGGCCGGTGACGTAGACGGTGGCGCCTGCCGCTCCGAGTTCCACCGCCATGCCCCGTCCCGCGCCCCGGGTCGCTCCGGCGACCAGTGCGACCTTGCCCTTCAGTGGAGCTGACATGTCCGACCTCCCGTGACCGTGGCTGCTTGTCGCTTCCAGGGTGACGGGTAAGCCCGACATCTTCTGTCGCCTTTTACGGGCGACACGCGGTCAGTGGCCGCGGGCGATCCACTCCTGGAGGTGGGGGGCCTCCGCCCCGATGGTCGTGGAGTCTCCGTGGCCGGTGAGGACCTTCGTCTCGGGCGGCAGCGTGAGGAGGCGGTCGCGGATCGAGTCGATGATCGTCGGGAAGTGCGAGAAGGACCGGCCGGTGGCGCCGGGGCCGCCCTGGAAGAGGGTGTCGCCGGTGAAGACGGTGGCGAGCCCGGGGTCGTACAGGCACACCGCGCCGGGCGCGTGCCCCGGGGTGTGCAGGACGCGCAGGTCGGCGCCGCCGGCCTCGATCACCTGGCCGTCGACCAGCCAGGCGTCGGGCTCGCGGTCCGGGTGGGTCTGCTTCCACAGCGGCAGGTCGTCGTGGTGCAGCCAGATGGTGGCCCCGGTGCGCTCGGCGAGGGCGGGGGCGGCGTCGATGTGGTCGTTGTGGGCGTGGGTGCACACGATGGCCGCGAGCCGGCGGTCCCCGACAGCCGCGGCGATGGCGTCGGCGTCGTGCGCGGCGTCGATGACGATCGCCTCGTGGTCGTCGCCGACGATCCAGACGTTGTTGTCGACGTCCCAGGTGCCGCCGTCGAGGCTGAACTGCCCGGAGGTGACGAGGTGTTCGACGCGCGGGGCCATCACAGCACCACCACCGAGCGCAGCACGTCGCCGTGGTGCATCCGCTCGAACGCCTTCTCCACCTCGTCGAGCTGGATGGTCTCGGTGACGAACGCCCCGAGGTCCAGGCGTCCTTGCAGGTGCAGGTCGATCAGCATGGGGAAGTCGCGGGAGGGCAGGCAGTCGCCGTACCACGACGACTTCAGCGCCCCGCCCCGGCCGAACACGTCCAGCAGCGGCAGTTCGAGTTTCATCTCGGGGGTGGGCACGCCGACCAGGACGACCGTGCCGGCGAGGTCGCGGGCGTAGAAGGCCTGCTTGTACGTCTCCGGGCGGCCGACGGCCTCGATGACGACGTCGGCGCCGAAGCCGCCGGTGAGTTCGCGGATCGCCTCGACCGGGTCGGTCTCGCGGGAGTTGACGGTGTGGGTGGCGCCCATGGTCCGGGCGGTCTCCAGCTTGCGGTCGTCGATGTCGACGGCGATGATCTTCGCTGCTCCGGCCAGGTGCGAGCCGGCGATGGCGGCGTCGCCGACGCCTCCGCAGCCGATGACGGCGACCGTGTCGCCCCGGCCGACGTTCCCGGTGTTGATCGCGGCGCCGATGCCGGCCATGACGCCGCAGCCGAGCAGCCCGGCCACCTGCGGGGCGACGGTCGGGTCGACCTTGGTGCACTGCCCGGCCGCGACGAGGGTCTTCTCGGCGAAGGCACCGATGCCGAGGGCAGGGGACAGCTCGGTACCGTCGCTCAGGGTCATCTTCTGCCCGGCGTTGTGGGTGTCGAAGCAGTACCAGGGCCGCCCGCGTAGACAGGCGCGGCATTTCCCGCACACGGCACGCCAGTTGAGGATCACGAAGTCACCGGGTTCGACGTCGGTGACGCCGTCGCCGACCGCCTCGACCACGCCCGCGGCCTCGTGGCCGAGCAGGAAGGGGAAGTCGTCGCTGATGCCGCCCTGCTTGTAGTGCAGATCGGTGTGGCACACCCCGCAGGCCTGGACGCGCACCACCGCCTCCCCCGGGCCGGGATCGGGCACGACGATGGTCTCGATCCGTACCGGCTCGTCCTTGCCCGGTGCGATCACACCGCGTACTTCCTGCGCCATGCTGACTCCTTCGTCGGCCCGGATGCCTTCCTTTCCGACCCTACGCGCGACTGATCGGTAAGGGATGAGGATCGGCCACCCGCGGCGCCGTATCCCCAGCTCACACGGTGCCCGAAAAGGCGGGGCACCGCCCCTGGCGGGCCCCGTAACCTGACAGCTCCGCCCGACGCCGAAGGAGCGACGTGAGCATCGCAGAGACCGAGACCGGGACACCCGCCTGGCGGCTGCTCCTCGGATACGTACGGCCGCACCGCCGTTCCCTGTTCGCCGGTGCCGTGCTCTCGCTGGTCACCGGGGCGACCGGGCTGATGCTGCCGCTCGTGGCGCGGGGCCTGATCGACGATCTGGCGCACGACAGGGCGATCACCGGCGCGCTGCTGGCGATGTCGGCCCTGGTCGTGACCAACGCGGCGGTCGGCGCGCTGGGTTCGTACGTGTTGCAGCGCACCGCCGAGTCGGTGGTGCTCGGCGCGCGGCGCGCCCTGTCGTCGTATCTGCTGAGGCTGCGGATCACGGCCGTGGACCGCAGCGAACCCGGCGACCTGATGGCCCGCATCACCTCGGACACCACCCTGCTGCGTGCGGTCACCACCGACTCGCTGGTCGGGCTGGGCACGGGCGGACTCACGCTCGTCGCGACGGTGGTGATGATGGGCCTCGTGGAGCCCGTGCTGCTGGGCGTCACCCTGGCCGTGATCGTGGGCGCGGGCGTGATCCTCGGCGTGATCGTGCCGCGTATCAACAAGGCGAGCCGGCAGGCGCAGGACGCGGTGGGTGTCATGGGTGCCTCGCTGGAGCGGATCCTCGGCGCCCTGCGCACCGTGAAGGCGTCCGGTGCCGAGCACCGGGAGGAACGCACGCTGCACGAGGCGGCGCAGGAGTCGTGGCGGCAGAGCGTGCGGGCCGCCAAGTGGTCGGCGGCCGCGGGCAACACGGCGGGGCTCGCCATGCAGATCGCCTTCATCACGGTGCTCGCGGTGGGCGGCGCGCGCGTGGCGACCGGCGCGATCGACGTGGGCACGCTGGTCGCGTTCCTGCTGTTCGTCTTCTACCTGATGTCGCCGATACAGCAGGTCGTCGGCGCCGTCACGCAGTACCAGACGGGCGCCGCGGCCCTCACCCGCATCCAGGAGGCGCTGCGGCTGCCCGCCGAGCCGACGACCGCGTCCGCCCCGCTCCCCTCCCCCGGCGCGCGGCCCGCCGCCCTCGCCTTCGACGACGTCCGCTTCCGCTACGCCGACGATCTGCCGTACGTCCACCACGGCGTGACCTTCGCCGTACCCGCGCAGGGCATGACGGCGTTCGTGGGCCCGTCCGGCGCCGGCAAGACCACCGTCTTCTCGCTGATCGAGCGGTTCTACGAGCCGGATTCCGGGGTGATCACGCTCGACGGACGCGACCTCGCCGACTGGGAGCTGACGCAACTGCGCGCCGCGATCGGCTACGTGGAGCAGGACGCGCCGGTCCTGTCGGGCTCCCTGCGCGACAACCTGCTGCTGGGCAACCCGGAGGCGGACGACGACGCCCTCGCGCGGGTTTTGAAGACGACCCGTCTCGACGGTCTGGTCTCCCGGCTGCCCGCCGGCCTCGACACGCTCGTCGGGCATCGTGGCACCAAGCTGTCGGGCGGCGAGCGCCAGCGGGTCGCCATCGCCCGGGCGCTGCTGCGCCACCCCCGGCTGCTCCTGCTCGACGAGGCGACCTCGCAGTTGGACGCGGTCAACGAGGCGGCGCTGCGCGACACCGTCGCGGCCGTGGCCCGTACGACCACGGTCCTCGTGGTGGCGCACCGGCTGTCCACGGTGACGATGGCCGACCGGATCGTGGTGATGGACGCGGGCCGGGTCCGGGCGGTCGGCACGCACCGTGAGCTCGTGACCGCCGACCCGCTCTACGCCGAGCTGGCCGCGACGCAGTTCCTGGCCGCGGAGGACTGAGACTGCGGGCGGGGACACGGGCGGGCGGTTCCGCTCCCCTCTCAGGCTCAGTGGTCCGGCTCCGTTTGCCGAGCCCGCCGGACGGGAGGAGCCTCGACAGGAGGGACCCCTCGCGGCCCGCTTCCGACCGGGTCGCGGCCCTTCGAAGGAGGTCATCATGGGAACCGCGGCAGACCCCGCCTTCGACAGAGAGACCCTGCGCCAGGGTGTCGAACAGAGCCCGGACATTCTGCTCTCGCTCTACGCGGACGACGCGGAGTTCCGCATCGTCGACCACACGACCCAGCCCAGCCACCCCAAGGTCCTGCACGGCCGGGACGAGATCAGCCGGATGCTGGAGGACGTCTACAGCCGCGACATGACGCACAAGCTGGAGCGCTGCGTCATCCAGGGCGACGAGGCCGCCTACAGCGAGAGCTGCGAGTACGCGGACGGTGTGCGCGTCCTGTCCGAGTCCATGCTGTCGCTGCGGGACGGCAAGATCACCGAGCAGACCCTGGTCCAGGCCTGGGACGAGTAGGAGCAGGAGGAGATCAACGTAACCTCTTCCTGTGCCAGCCTCCCGCCTGCATCGCGTCGCCGTCCTTGTGCTCGAGGGTGCGAAGCCGCTCGATGTCGGAATTCCCGCGCAGGTCTTCACGACCCGCGCGAGCATGCCGTACGAGGTGCGGGTGTGCGGGGCGACACCCGGTCTCGTGACCGGCGGCGACGGCCTCGCGTACTACGTCGCCGACGGCCTCGACGCGCTGGCGTGGGCCGACATCGTCTTCGTCCCCGGCTACCGGTTCCCGGACCGCGACGACCCGCCTCAGGCCGTCGTCGAGGCACTGATCGCCGCCCATGACCGGGGCGCCCGGCTCGCCGCCATCTCGACGGGTGCCTTCGCGCTCGCCGCCACGGGCCTGCTCGACGGCAGGCGTGCCACGACGCACTGGCACTACACGCGGGCCCTCATGGCCAGGCATCCGCTCGTCCGGGTCGACGAGAACGTGCTGTTCGTCGACGAGGGCAGCGTGCTCACCTCGGCCGGCGCCGCCTCCGGCATCGACCTGTGCCTGCACATCCTGCGCGGCGACCTCGGAGTGGCCGCGTCCAACCACGCGGCCCGGCGTCTGGTCGCCGCCCCCTACCGCAGCGGCGGCCAGGCCCAGTACGTGCCGCGCAGCGTCCCCGAGCCGCTCGGCGAGCGGTTCGCCGCCACCCGCGAGTGGGCGCTGCACCGGCTCGGCGAGCCCCTCACCCTCGACGTACTGGCGCGGCAGGCGGGGGTCTCGCCGCGCACGTTCTCCCGGCGCTTCGTCGAGGAGACCGGCTACACGCCGATGCAGTGGGTGATGCGCGCCCGCATCGACCTGGCCCGCGAACTGCTGGAGCGCTCGCAGCTCAGTGTCGAACAGATCGCCACCGACGTCGGGCTCGGCACCGGTGCGAACCTGCGCCTGCACTTCCAGCGCATCCTCGGCACCACACCGAGTGAGTACCGGCGGACCTTCACCCGGGGTGAGTGACCCGCCCGGCACCGTGTGACGGGGTGTGGCGGTCGTGTGGCGGGCTGTGGCGGGATCCTTTTGAACCGTGGCGATTCCGCCACTGTCAGCGGCGCCGGCCGCGGGCGAGCCTGGTGGGGAAGGGAAGGGACATCACACATGACTCGCATCGCCATCAATGGGTTCGGCCGCATCGGACGCAATGTGCTGCGCGCACTGCTGGAGCGCGACAGCGCCCTCGAGGTCGTCGCCGTCAACGACCTGACGGAGCCCGCCACTCTCGCCCGGCTGCTCGCCTACGACAGCACGGCCGGCCGGCTCGGGCGCCCGGTGACCGCCGACGGGGACGCCCTCGTCGTCGACGGCCGCCGGATCACGGTGCTGGCCGAGCGCGAACCGGCGCAGCTGCCGTGGGCCGAACTCGGCGTCGACATCGTCCTGGAGGCCACCGGCCGCTTCACCTCGGCCAAGGCCGCCCGGGCCCACCTCGACGCGGGCGCGAAGAAGGTCCTCGTCAGCGCGCCGTCGGACGGCGCCGACGTCACGCTCGCGTTCGGGGTCAACACCGACGCCTACGACCCGGACCTGCACACGATCGTCTCGAACGCCTCCTGCACCACCAACGCACTCGCGCCGCTGGCCGCGGTCCTCGATGAACTCGCCGGTATCGAGCACGGGTTCATGACGACGGTGCACGCCTACACGCAGGAGCAGAACCTGCAGGACGGTCCGCACCGCGACGCCCGTCGCGCCCGGGCCGCAGGCGTCAACATCGTGCCGACCACGACCGGCGCCGCCAAGGCGATCGGCCTGGTGCTGCCGAACCTCGAAGGCAAGCTGTCGGGCGACTCGATCCGCGTGCCGGTGCCGGTGGGCTCGATCGTCGAACTCAACACGTCCGTCGCCCGCGACGTGACGCGCGACGACGTGCTGGCGGCATACCGCGCCGCGGCGCAGGGGCCGCTCGCCGGCATCCTCGAGTACTCGGACGACCCGCTCGTGTCGTCCGACATCACGGGCAATCCCGCCTCGTCGATCTTCGACTCGGCCCTCACCCGCGTCGACGGCCGCCACGTCAAGGTGGTCGCCTGGTACGACAACGAGTGGGGCTTCTCGAACCGCGTGATCGACACGCTCGAGTTCCTCGCCACCCCCTCGTAGGCAGTCACGGCTCGTCGGCCTGACAGAGCCCGGGTCACCGCCGGCCCGATGGCCATCGCGACGCTGCCGCCCGGGTGTGATCAGCGCATCCATGCGCTGTACGACATGACGTCGCCCTTCTTGACGCCGTACTCGGGTTCGGCGGTGGAGAAGGTCGTCTCCAGGCCGAGGACGGCACCGGTGACCGGGTCCATGATCAGCATGTGGTGGGCGCCGGGGCCGTCGTACACGTACGCCTGACCGCGTCGCCCGAGGCGGTCGGTCACCTGGCCGACGGGCCGCAGCCCCTCGGCGCCGGCAAGGAGACGGGCCAGGGCCGCGGTCTCCCGGGCGCCGAGGGTCCAGTGGTCGAGCAGCACCTTGACGGCGTCCAGCAGCTGCGGCGTGGTCAGCGGAGTGTCCGTGTACTGAGCCTCCGTCAGATAGGCGCGCAGCCGGGCGGGGTCGTGCGGCGGCGGGGACTGGGGCGGGGCGTCGCTCCAGCTCGGCGGATAGGTCTGGTCGCTGAGGACGTGCCCGTCGTCGACGAGGTGCGGCTCGCCGCCCGCGCCGGAGAGGACGGGGCGACCCGGGTGTCTCGGGTCGGTCGCGACGACGAGCTCCGTGTGACTGCCGTCGGCCTGCCAGCGCACGATGCGCTCCTCGGGCAGGGTGATCGGGGCCTTGTCGTCCGACATGCCCATGCTCCAGGACTGCACGTGCGTGCCCTTGCGCAGACGGGGCGAGCCGTCGGCGGCGGCCTGTTCGGCGCGCTCGGCCAGCCGGCCCAGGGGCAGGGGTGTGGATCCGGTCTGCACGACCAGCGGTCGGGGTGCGGCGACCGCCGGTGTGGTGTTCGGGCCGCTCAGTACGAGGGTCAGCGCGAGGGCGGCGACGACGGCCGTGGCGACGAGCCCCCAGGCCGGCCGGGGCCGGCCGGAGCCGGGCAGCAGCCGGTCCCGCAGACGCCGGGAGGGCCGCTCACGCAGCAGCCGCTCCAGCCGGCGCTCGGCGCCGTGGTCCAGGGGGCCGTCGCCGAAGTGGGGGCCGTCGGACGGCACCGGGTTGGCACCGCGCAGCAGTTCGAGTTCGTCAGCCATGGCCGTGTTCCTTAGGGGCGTTCACGTGGGCGGCGGGCAGAGGGCGCGGGGCCCGAGTGCGGCGGCCGGCCGGGGGCGCGGTCAGGGCGCGTGCGACATGTCCGGACAGGGCGCGTGCGACACGGCCGGCCCCGGCCACGGCACCCACCGCACCCACGGCACCAACGGCACCAACGGCACCAACGGCACCAACGGCACCAACGGAGCCAACGGAGCCAACGGAGCAAGCAACCCCGGTCCCGGACAGCAGGCACGCGGCGCACTCAACCCCGGTCCCGGACAGCAGGCACGCGGCGCACTCAACCCCGGCCCCGGGCAGCGCACGCGCGTGCGATGCGCTGACAAGGCGTGCCGTCGGTGGGCAGTCATCCGTCGCGACGCCGGGCGCGGAGTGGACGTCGGTCATCGTCGTTCTCCCTCGCCCAGTGAGCGTCCCGTTCCCGCCATGCCCGCCATGCCCGCGGGACGCATCCCGTCGATCTCGGCTCTGAGGCGGCGGCGGGCCCGGTGCAGCCGCATCGCGGCGGCCCGCCTGCCGCAGCCGAGGGCGATCGCGACCTCGTCGATGCCGAGTTCCTCCCAGGCCGTCAGGCGCAGCACCTCCTGGTCGGCCGCGGACAGCCGCGCGAGTGCCTCGTGCACCCAGCCGCCGGGCGTGTCGGCTTCGGGGCCCGCCGCGATGTGCCGTCCGTGCGCCGTGTCTTCGTTGCCGAGCCGGTCGACGAGCCGGCGGCGGCGTCCGTGGCCGCGCACCGCGTTGGCCAGGCAGTTGCGTGCCACGCCGTACAGCCAGGGCAGCGGGGAGGAGGGCAGGTCGGCCCGGCGCCGCCAGGCGACCGTGAACACCTCCGCCACCACTTCTTCCACCTCGCCGGCCCGCCCGTCCAGTCGCCGCGCGACATAGCGGCTGACCGCCCAGTAGTGCTCGCGATAGGCAGCGGCGAAGATCTCGTCGTTGCTCATGTCCCGTTCGTGTCCGGCACCTTCCCGATCGTCACACCCGGTTCTCGTGATGCTCGTCGCGTCCATGAAGTGTGACGTCCGGGCGGGGCTCGGACACAGGCGGGGCATGAGGCACCTGAAGTGGCTGACCACCACGGATCACAAGACGATCGGCACGCTGTACCTGGCCACGTCGTTCGCGTTCTTCGTCATCGGCGGCGTGATGGCGCTGTTCATGCGCGCCGAGCTCGCCCGGCCCGGTCTGCAGATCATGTCGAACGAGCAGTTCAACCAGGCGTTCACGATGCACGGCACGATCATGCTGCTGATGTTCGCGACGCCGCTGTTCGCCGGCTTCGCGAACTGGATCATGCCGCTGCAGATCGGCGCGCCGGACGTGGCCTTCCCCCGGCTGAACATGTTCGCCTACTGGCTGTACCTGTTCGGCTCGCTCATCGCCGTCGGGGGCTTCCTCACGCCGCAGGGCGCGGCCGACTTCGGCTGGTTCGCCTACAGCCCGCTCTCGGACGCGGTCCGCTCCCCGGGCATCGGCGCCGACATGTGGATCATGGGTCTGGCCTTCTCCGGCTTCGGCACCATCCTCGGCTCGGTCAACTTCATCACCACGATCATCTGCATGCGCGCCCCGGGCATGACCATGTTCCGCATGCCGATCTTCACCTGGAACGTGCTGCTGACCGGTGTGCTGGTCCTGCTGGCCTTCCCGGTCCTGGCCGCGGCGCTGTTCGCCCTGGAGGCGGACCGCAAGTTCGGTGCGCACGTCTTCGACTCCGCCAACGGCGGCGCGTTGCTGTGGCAACACCTCTTCTGGTTCTTCGGCCATCCAGAGGTGTACATCATCGCGCTGCCGTTCTTCGGCATCATCTCCGAGGTCATTCCGGTCTTCTCCCGCAAGCCGATGTTCGGTTACACGGGTCTGATCGGCGCGACCATCGCGATCGCGGGTCTGTCCGTGACGGTGTGGGCGCACCACATGTACGTCACCGGCGGTGTGCTGCTGCCGTTCTTCTCCTTCATGACCTTCCTGATCGCGGTCCCGACCGGTGTGAAGTTCTTCAACTGGATCGGCACCATGTGGCGCGGAAGCCTCTCGTTCGAGACGCCCATGCTGTGGGCGACCGGCTTCCTGATCACGTTCGTGTTCGGCGGGCTCACGGGCGTGCTGCTCGCCTCGCCGCCCATCGACTTCCACGTCTCCGACTCGTACTTCGTGGTCGCGCACTTCCACTACGTCATCTTCGGGACGGTCGTGTTCGCGATGTTCTCCGGCTTCCACTTCTGGTGGCCGAAGTTCACCGGCAAGATGCTGGACGAGCGCCTCGGCAAGATCACTTTCTGGACGCTGTTCACCGGCTTCCACGGCACGTTCCTCGTCCAGCACTGGCTGGGCGCTCAGGGCATGCAGCGGCGGATTCCCGACTACCTGGCGGTGGAGGGCCTGACGACGCTGAACACGGTGTCGACGGTCAGCTCGTTCCTGCTCGGCATGTCGATGCTGCCGTTCTTCTACAACGTGTGGAAGACGGCGAAGTACGGCGAGCGGGTCACGGCCGACGACCCGTGGGGCTACGGCCGTTCCCTGGAGTGGGCGACCTCCTGCCCGCCGCCGCGGCACAACTTCATCACCCTGCCGCGGATCCGCAGTGAGTCCCCGGCGTTCGACCTGCACCATGCGGACGGCGCGGCGGCGGAGCGGGAACTGACGCTCCGATGACCGCGATGGAGGGTCTGCCCGCGGACGTGGACCTGCGGGCGTTCCACAACGACGTCGAGGGCCATCTGCTCGCCGCCGCCGCACACGAGGAGGCCCGCGCGGCCGCCGCGCGCTTCGCCGCCCGGCTCGACCGGCTGCCGGAAGCCCAACGGGAGGAGGTGGAGCGGCTGTTCGCGGCGGAGCACCTCGCCCTCGCCCGGGCCTCGTGGGAGCGGACGGCGCGGCGGGGACAGGAACTGCGGGGCGAGTACGAGGAGGTGTACCGCATGCTTCGCGCACGGCTGCTGGCCGGTCTGCTGCTGGGATGCGCGGTTCTGGTCGCGGTGACTCTCGTGGTGCTGGTGTCGCTGTAGCGGCGTCAGGCCCCCCTGCCTGCGGGATTCCTCAGGACCTCGATCAGGCTGGCGTAACTGTCCTGTCCGTGGCCTGCTGCGGCGGCCTTCTGCATGGCGGCCTTCAGGAGCTCGGGCAGCGCGTTGTCGATGCCGCGGGCCGCCGCCGCGTGGATGAGGTGGTCGATGGCCGCGATCTGCACGTCGACGGTGGCGTCGTCGCCCGGGTAACGGCCGGCGTCCACCTGGGGCGCGTACGTGGTGAGGAAGCCCGCCACCGCGCCCAGCCAGCGGATCGCCACCGGGGTGAAGGCGGTGGCGGACGTCCCCTCGGCGCCGACCAGTGCGGTGCCGTGCAGCCAGCCGGTCATGGCGGACCACATCAGTCCGAGCAGGGCGGCGTCGTAGAGGGAGGCGAGGCCGGGTTCGGTGCCGAGGTGGAGGGGGTCGCCGAGGGACGCCAGGGTGGAGCGGTGGGCGTCGAAGACCTCCTGCGAGCCGCTGTAGAGGAACATCATGGCGGGGTCGCCGACGCCGGGCGGGGTGGTCATGATGGCGCCGTCGAGGTAACCGGCCCCGTGGGAGTCGGCCCACTTGACCGCCTCCTGGGCCTGCTCGGGGGACCCGGAGGTGAGGTTGACCAGGGTTCTGCCCGCCAGCTCGCCGGTGGCCGGGTCGAGGACGGTGTACAGCGCCTCGTAGTCCAGCACACAGGCGATGGTCAGGGGTGAGGCGGCGATCGCCTCCTGGGGGGTGCCGGCCAGGCGGGCGCCGCGGTCGACGAGGGGGCGGGCCTTGTCCGGGGAACGGTTCCACACGGTGGTGGGGTGTCCCCGGTCCAGCAGCGCGGCGGCCAGTGCCGAGCCCATCGAGCCCAGTCCGACGACGGTGACCGGCGGGCGGTGTCCTGCGTTCATGCTCAACTCCTCGTAGATGATGACGAGATGACGTGTGATCACGTAGGACCACGGTCGCAGGGCACGAAGATCGGGAACAGTGACAGCAGTGACGGCCTCCACCAAATTCCTGCCATAGGCTGCGGGGCATGAGTGCCGGTTCTGTCGCCGTGGTCGTGACCGAGGAGATCGGGGTCCCCTCGTGGGATCTGTACGAACTGAGCATCCCGTGCACCGTGTTCGGCAAGCCGCAGCCCGATCTGGCCGATCCCTGGTACGACCTGCGGCTGTGCGGGACCGGGGCCGGGCCTGAGGAGGAGGGGGACGGTACGGCGGGCGGCCACGGACTGAGCCTGCGCACCCGCTACGGGCTGGACGACCTGATCGGTGCCGATACGGTCATCGTGCCGTCGGTGCCCGACCCGTGCGTCGAAGAGGGCAGGCCGCTGCCGTGGGAACTGATCGCCGCCCTGCGCCGGGCTCATGAGGCGGGCGCCCGCATGGTCTCCCTGTGCACCGGTGCCTTCGCGCTCGCCGAGGCGGGGCTGCTCGACGGGCGGCGCGCCACCGCCCACTGGATGCACACCGCACAGCTGGCCGAGCGCTACCCGAAGGTGCACGTCGACGCGTCGGTGCTGTACGTGGACGACGGCGACGTGCTCACCAGCGCGGGACTGACCGCCGGACTCGACCTGTGCCTTCACCTGGTGCGGCGCGATCTCGGGGCGCACGTCGCCAACCAGTTGGCGCGCCGCATGGTGGTGCCCGCCCACCGGCCGGGCGGACAGGCGCAGTTCATCGAGCTGCCCGTGCCGGCCGACGACGACGAGGGCCTGGCGCCCGTCCTCGCCTGGGCGCGGGCCAACCTGGACCGCCCCCTGACCGTGGCCGACCTGGCGCGCCGGGCCGCGATGAGCCCCCGCACGTTCTACCGGCGGCTCCAGGCCGCCACCGGGACGACACCGCTCCAGTGGCTTCTCGACCAGCGCCTCGGGCGCGCCCGGTCACTGCTGGAGTCCACGGACCTGCCCATCGAGAAGGTCGGGGAGCTGAGCGGCCTCGGCACGGCCAACAATCTCCGCCACCACTTCCTCAGGCACCTCGGGGTGTCACCCGGCGACTACCGGCGGGCCTTCCCCGGAGCCCGGGCGAACGGAACCGGACGTACACGCACACGGGTCTGAGTCATCGCCCCGGGCTCCACCCCGGGGGCCGCAGGATCCCCAGCAGTTGCCGGACCAGTTCGTCGACGACCTCGTCCAGCGTCGCGTCGACCCAGCCGGCGCTCCAGTCGTGCAGCAGGCCGTTGACGCTGCCGATGAAACCGGTCGCCGCGAGGCGGTAGTCGCGGGGGGCCGCCTCCCCGCGCGCGGCGGCCGCCCGGGCCTCGGCGCAGATGAGGTCTACCCAGCCGGCCCGGCGGGCGAGCCGCTGCTCCTCCAGGCGCGGGCTGACGCCGATGATCTCGACGAAGGTGATGCGGATCCGGCGCGGATCGGCGGTGACGTTCCCGGCGTAGGCCCGGAAGATGGCGGTAGCGCGCTCGACGAGCGGCAGGTCCGCCGCACCGGCCGCCGCCTCCAGCACCGCCGTCTCGGCCCAGTCGTTGACCTGGAGGTGCAGCGCCGCGAGCACGTCCTCCAGGGTGCGGAACTCCTCGTAGAACTGACGGGTCGACAGCCCGGCCGCTTCGCTGAGCGCCGCGACGGTGGTGGCGCGGAAGCCGGGGGTGTCGCCGAACAGTTGGAGCGCGGCGTCCAGGAACCGCCGGCGCCGCTCGGCCTGCCGCTCCTCGGCGGTCTTGCCGCCGTAGCGGCCGGTCGGCGCTCTGAGTCTGCCCGGCACCGGCTCCCCCTCTGTCACTCGAACACCATCTGCGCCCGAACACCCGTCTTCGCTCGCACGCGATTTTGTCGTGGCCGCGGTCTTGTGGAGAAGGCCACCCCTTCCTTACTTTGCAGTAAGTTGACTCTGAAAGTACGTGTGTTCAGATTCCTCACCCCACCCGCAGAGGAGGGATCAGCCATGCCTGCATTCCGACGACGGCACCTGTGCTCCCTGACCGCCGCCCTGGCCCTGACCGCCACCGTTCCCGCGACCGCCGCCCACGCGGACGCCCCCGACGCCTCCGCCGCGCTGCGCCAGGTGCTGTTCGTGGGCAACAACTGGGACGGCACTGCCGAAGTCATCAAGTCCACCGGGGACTTCGCGAAGATCGGCCGGATCGACGTCGTTCCCGACAAGGACGAGCGGATGGCGGAGATCAACGCCGATCCGATCAGATGGATCGCCTTCATGACGATCCGCAACAGCGTCGGCGAGGGACACGACCAGTTCGTCGACGACATGTACTCCACGCCGGACGGGAAGTCGGTGGTCGTCTCCCGGCCCAGCTTCGCCGACGTCGTCTCGATCGATCTCGCCTCCGGGCGGATCAACTGGCGCTTCCCGGTGTCCGGTTTCCGCGCCGACCACATGGCCGTCTCCCCCGACGGCAAGCGGGTCGCCGTGTCGGCGTCCACCGGCAACACGGTGCACGTCCTGGACATCGTGACCGGCAGGCAGCTCGGCAAGGCCACCACCGGTGACAAGCCGCACGAGAACATCTTCACCAAGGACGGCAAGTACATCTACAACATGTCGATCGGCGACGTGAACACGCAGACCGACGCCCCGTGGCTGGACTGGACGAAGGGCGACCGCCGCATCACGGTCATCGACGCGACCACCTATCAGCAGGTCAAGGTCATCGACATGCGCTCGCGCCTGGACGCGATCGGTCTGAAGGACTTCTCCGACGCGGTCCGGCCGGCGGTGTTCTCGCCGGACGAGTCGAAGCTGTACTTCCAGGTGTCGTTCTTCAACGGGTTCTTCGAGTACGACCTGGCCTCCGACAAGATCACCCGCACGAAGACCCTGCCGAAGAACCCGGCGACCAGCGACGACCGCACCAGCTTCGTCAACGACTCGCGCCACCACGGCCTCTCGATGAGCCCGGACGGCAAGAAGCTGTGCGTCGCCGGGACCATGGACGACTACGCCACGGTCGTCGACCGCGGCACCCTCCAGGAGGGCCCGCTCGTCACCGCCGCCAAGCCCTACTGGGCCACGGTCAGCGGTGACGGCAAGAGTTGCGTCGTCTCCGAGAGCGGATCCGACCAGGTCACGGCCATCGACTTCGCCACTGGGAAGAAGACCGTGTCCGTGCCGGTCGGGGACCACCCGCAGCGCGTCCGGCTCGGTCATGTGGAGGCCGGCTGGACGAGCCCGTCCGCTAGCTGACCTCCTTCGCGGCCCACGCCGCCAGCTCGGAGCGGGCCGCCTTCAGCAGGTCCGCCGAGGGAGCCGTCGCCCCGTTGGTCACCAGCGCGTAGTGCAGGACGCCCGAGTCCGGCGCGGTGAGCAGCAGGCGGCGGCTTCCCGTGCCACCGGGCTCCTGGGCGACGCCGACCGGGGTGGTCGAGGTGTACGCGGGCGGGGCGTGGACCGTGCCCAGGTCGGAGACGACCGTGGTGGACGCGGTCGGGAAGCTCGCCGGCAGGTGCAGTTCGGTGGGTGCCCGGCCGCCGTCCGAGCGCCACAGCAGCAGCCCGTACTGTCCGGAGCCCACCAGCCGCTTCACGTTCGGCAGTGTGTCGGGCACCGGGTTCCAGGTCAGGGTCGTCGAGCCGTCGCGGGAGCGGTCCTCGTAGGTGAAGCCGACGGTCGTGCCGGCCGTGGCGCTCGGGTAGAGGCGGTCCAGGAGCCGGGCGTCCTGGCGCAGCACCGGTTTGCCCGAGTCGTCGAGGCGTACGGCGGACAGGTCCTCGTCGTTCCAGGCGTCACCGGCGGTGAGCACCTTGTCGGGGTTGCCGTTCATCAGCTCGCGGTGGCGGCCGTTGTAGATGTCCCACTGCCACTGCGAACCGGAGAGCACCGGCCCCGAGGCCGCGGGGTCGGACCACCAGTCGGCACCCTTCAGGCGGGAGTCGAGCGCCTGGTACATCGCCTTGAGGACGGTCGGCGCCTTGTCGGAGACGTTGCCCGCCAGGGGATGCCCGAACTCGCTGACCACGGCGGCGGTCTGCGCGGCCGCGGCCCGGTCGCGGACCGTGCGGAAGTCGTTCGCGTACTGGCCGTCGGCCGCCTTGCCCCACATGAAGACGCCGGAGATGGCCTTCTGGTCGTAGAAGTGGGTGTTGAAGACGTAGCGGGGTCCGAGCTTGCCCGCGTCGAGCAGGCCGCCTTCCTGCTTCTGGAAGTCGATGTTGGCGTTCCAGAAGAGGTTCGGTTCCACGAAGGCGGGCTTGTCCCGCCAGCCGGCCGCGTCCATGCGGGCCCGGAACTTCTCGAAGAACGGCCACAGCACGTCCTTCTCCCAGGCGCGGCTGGTCTGCCCGGAGTCGTAGACGCCGGCGTGCGGCTCGTTGTAGGGGTCGAAGCCGGCGACGCCCTTGAACTGGTCGGCGCTCAGGTGCTGTTCGACGTATGCCATGGTCTTCTCGGCGGTGGCGAGGAAGGCGTCCTGCACGCCGTGCGCGTTGTGCCAGAAGTCGTGGGTGGCACGCTTCACGGCCTCGTTCTGGGTGATGTTCTGCCCCCAGAAGAGGCAGATCCCGCAGGACTCGTCCGGGTAGTTCCCGGCGTCCACCGCCCACTTGGGCGCGCCGTCGCCGGTGTACCAGCTGTCGGCGTCGAAGAGGTGCCGGGAGTAGAGGTCCTGGTGAAAGTCGGGGTAGACGCGGATGCCGGCGTCGAGGAATGCCTTCATCTGGTCGGTGGCGGCGGCCAGATAGGCGGTGTCCACTGTGCCGCGCTCGGGCTCGGCGTAGGCCCAGGAGAGCAGGAAGCGGACGGTGTTGCCGCCGCCGAGGGCGCGCAGGGCGGTCGCCGACTTGCGGGCGTCGGCGACGGAGGCGAAGGGCAGGCCCTTGTTCTCCGCGAGCTTGGTCTCACCGGAGACGTTGTAGCCGCGCAGGACGACCTCGCGTCCGGAGGCGTCGGTGAAGCGGCCGTTCTTCACGGTGACGGTTGGGTCGTCGAACCAGAGGGAGCCGGGAGGGGGCGCGGCGGTGGCGGGCGGGACGCCCGCCACCGACAGGGAGCCGAAGAGGACAGCCAGGACAACCAGCAGACGTACTCGGATAGTCGGCATGTCCACTACAGTCCGGTGATTTCAGGACACCGTCAACACCCCTGACTCTGGAGTAAGTTCCCTCTCGGCCAACGCGCACACCTCAACCGCCCACCCTTCGTGTCACGTTCAACAAGTACTCCTTCCTGTTCAGCGGGTTGTGGTCGGTGCGCGGACGCTCGGGAATCGTGCCGTGCGTGACTGGCGCATAGTGGTCGAAGGCGCTCTCCAGTTCTCCCTCACCGCGGGTC
Organism: Streptomyces sp. HP-A2021; assembly: GCF_022807935.1. Taxonomy (NCBI): domain Bacteria; kingdom Bacillati; phylum Actinomycetota; class Actinomycetes; order Kitasatosporales; family Streptomycetaceae; genus Streptomyces; species Streptomyces sp. HP-A2021. The sequence goes on along the minus strand of NZ_CP094344.1, from coordinate 9,100,161 downwards.
AGTCCCGGCAGCAGGTGTCCGAGGGCGTGCACCCGGGCGGCCGGCACGGTGCCTTCGAGGACGCAGAGGTCGCCACGGTTGCGCGTCGTCTCCGGTACCGCCGCGAGGGCGGCGAGGGCCGGCAGCAGGCCGCCGAGGGTGTCGGCCGGGGCCTCGACGCGGAAGCGGTGCATCGGCTCGTGGACCCGTGTGCCGGCCCGCCGCAGCGCCTCGACGAGCACCAGCGGGGTGACGCCCCGGAAGTCGGCTCCGGTGCTCGACATGCTCTTGTCGAAGCCCTGGTGGGCGTGGCTCTGGCGGGGTGAGTAGCCGCTGTGGGTCATGGTGACGGTGCAGTCGGGGACCTGCCAGCCGTGCAGCCCCTGGCCGAGGGTCTCGCGCACGGTGTCCTCGACGGCCTTGAAGAAGGCGTACGGCATGGAGCCGAGCTCCACCTCCAGCCGGAAGGCGACACCCGAGCCGACCGGTGCGGGCTCCACGCGCAGGCCGACCGTCGCGAGGAACGGGTTCGGGTCCTTCTTGTTGAACTCCACGGCATGCCCGGTGCCGACGAGCCGTTCGACGCACAGCGGGGTGGTCTCGCGGAAGCTGACGTGCAGACCGTACTCGTCGGCGAGGGTGGCCTGGACGACTTCCTTCTGCACCTCGCCGTAGAGGGAGACGGAGGTCTCCTGCCGGCGTTCGTCGTGGCGCAGGCCGATCAGCGGGTCCTGTTCGGCGAGCTGGGTGAGCGCGAGGTGCAGTGCGCCTCTGTTCACACCGGGCCCCGGGACGACGACCGTCTCCAGGGTGGGCGGGGCGAAGACGTGCTCGTACGCCTTGCGGGGTTCGCCGATCGCGTCGCCGATCCTGATGTCGGCGAGACCCCACAGCCGGGCGATCTGTCCGGCGTGGACGGTGTCCGCGCGGGTGTCCGTGCCGTGGCCGAAGACGCTGATCCCGGTGATCCGGCCCTCGGCGCCGTCCGCTCCGCAGGGGATCCGGTCACGGGTGCGCAGGGTGCCGGAGAACATCCGGGCGTAGGCGACCTTCTCCCCCGCCTGGCCCCGCTCGACCTTGAACACGGTGCCGGAGACCGGCCCGTCGGCGTCCCCGTCGGCGGCCGGCAGCAGTTCCTCGATGCCGGACAGGAGCGCGTCCACGCCGGCGCCCGTGGCGGCGGAGCCGAAGTAGACCGGGTGGACCAGGGCCTCCCGGGTCTGCGCGACGAGCGACCCGCGCAGGAGAGCGTCCGTCACGGTGCCCTCGACGTAGGCGGACAGCAGGGCGTCGTCGTTCTCTGTCAGGACGTCGAGGGCGGCGGCCGGGCCGGGCCCCTGGGTGAAGCGGGCTCCGCGCGTGCCGAGGCCGGTGACCGTTCCCATCGGCACGATCGCGGGTGTCAGGCGGGCCGCGACCGACCGCAGCACCTCCTCGTCCCGCGCCCCGCGCCGGTCGATCTTGTTGACGAAGAGCAGGGTCGGGATGCGCAGCCGCTGGAGGGTCCGCATCAGCACCCGCGTCTGCGCCTGCACCCCTTCGACGGCGGAGATCACCAGGACGGCGCCGTCCAGCACGCCGAGCACGCGCTCCACCTCGGCGATGAAGTCCGGGTGACCGGGTGTGTCGATGAGGTTGACCGTCACACCGTCGAGCGGGAACGAGACGACGGCGGACTTGATGGTGATACCACGCTGCCGCTCCAGCGCGAGGGTGTCGGTGCGGGTGTTCCCGTCGTCGACACGGCCGACCTCGTCGATCACCCCGGCCGAATGGAGGAGCCGCTCGGTCAGGCTGGTCTTACCTGCGTCGACATGGGCGAGGATTCCAAGGTTGAGCAACTGCACGAAGCGTCATGTCCTTCGGAGAGAGAGCCGTTCCTGTCTGGGGGGACATGGACGCAGGGCGCATCTGCTGCTCCTCTTGTGACTCGATGACGTCGTGGACCCGTGCAGTGCAGCAGACCGGCCCGGTGGGCCACAACGGAATTACCGCCGACGGGGTACCCGTGGGGTGTCTGGAAGGAGCTGCTCGTGCGTGACATCCTCCCGGTGCTCGGCCGCTGGTACGCCGCCGGGCTCCCGTTCGGCCTGGCGACGGTCGTCGAGGTCAGCCGCAGTGCGCCACGCGACCCGGGCGCGGCGATGGCGGTGGGTCCGGACGAGGAGGTCGTGGGCAGTGTGTCCGGGGGCTGTGTCGAGGGTGCGGTGTTCGAGCTGGCGCAGGAGGTCCTGGCGAGCGGTGAGGCCCGGCTGGAGACCTTCGGCTACAGCGACGAGGACGCCTTCGCCGTCGGTCTGACCTGCGGCGGTGAGATCACGCTGCTCGTGCGGCCCGTCACGCCCGAGCTGGATCCCGCCTTCGGCTCGGTCGTGGACTGCGTCGCGGCCGGTGAGCCGGTGACCGTGGCGACGGTGACCGACGGTCCGGCCCCGCGCGGGGCGACGCTCGCCGTCCGGCCGGACCGGGTGGCCGGCACGCTGGGCGCCGGCGGCCTGGACGCGGCCGTCACCGCCGACGCGCGCGGCGAGCTCGCCCTCGGTGCCACCGGACTGCGGCACTACGGGCCGCAGGGGCAGCGCCGCGAGGACTCGGTCAGCGTCTTCCTGCAGTCCTTCGCTCCGCCGCCGCGGATGCTGGTCTTCGGCGCGATCGACTACGCGGCGGCCGTCGCCCGCATCGGTGACTTCCTGGGCTACCGGGTCACCGTCTGTGACGCCCGCCCCGTCTTCGCCACGCCCCGCCGCTTCCCCGAGGGCGTCGAGGTGGTCGCCGAGTGGCCTCACCGCTACCTGCGGGACACGGACACCGACGAGCGCACGGTCGTCTGCGTCCTCACGCACGACCCCAAGTTCGACGTGCCGCTGCTCCAGGAGGCACTGCGCCGGCCCGCCGCCTACATCGGGGCGATGGGCAGCCGCCGTACCCACGCCGATCGGGCGGAGCGGCTGGCCGAGGCCGGGCTCACCGAGCGGGAGCTGTCCCGGCTGCGCTCACCGGTCGGGCTCGACCTCGGGGCCCGTACGCCCGAGGAGGTGGCGGTGTCCGTCGCCGCGGAGATCGTCGCGCTGCGCTGGGGCGGCAGCGGGGCCCCGCTCACCGCCACGGAGGGAGCGGTGCATCCGCCCCGGTGAGTCAGGACCGCGGGCCGTCGTCGGCGGGCCGTCGGCCCCAGGCCGAGATCATCGGCGAGGTGGCGAGGTCGAGGCGCCCGGCCTCCACGTTGGCGAGGTGCCGCTCGATCTCCTCGTCCGTGGCGAGACCCTCGGCGACGAGCCGGTCCCGCACCTGCCGGACGGTGGCCGCCTCCAGGCGGTCGCACGCGGGCGAGGTGATCGGGAAGTAGGCGTCGGCCTCGACCTCGGTGAGTCCGGCCTCGCGCAGCAGTCGCGGCAGCCTGCGTCCGTAGGAGAGATCGGCGCCACGCTGCCGCAGCAGCTCACGGAAGCCGGTGCGGAGCCGGTTGGCCAGCTCCTGCTCGGGTCCGTACTCGTCGGGGCAGATCAGCGGCTGGAGTGCGGGGTCGGCGTCCTCGACCAGCAGCCAACCGCCGGGGCGCAAGGCCCGGACCAGGGTGCGCAGCGCGGCGTCGCGCTCGGCCACATGGACCAGGACGAGGCGGGCGTGGATCAGGTCGAAGGGCCCGGCCGGGGGTTCGTCGCGGCCGACGTCGTGGCGGAGCACCTCGACTCCCTCGGTGGCGGCCGCCTCGGTCCAGGACACGTCGATGTCGGTGGCGAGCACGCGTCCGCGCGGCCCGACGCGCTCGCGGAGCCACGCGGCGACGCTGGGCCCGCCGGCTCCGACCTCCCAGCACAGCCACCCCTCGGCGATCCCGACCTGCTCGAAGTGCCGGAACGTCGAGGCGTCGAACAGGGCGGCCAGCGCGTCGAAGCGCGTACCGGCCTCGGCCTGCCGGTTGTCCAGGAGGTATCCGTCATCCCGAGCCATGCGCCGATCATGGCATGGCGGTTCGTACGGCGGTCGGACACCCCCTAGCCGGGGGTGCGGGGCGGCAGCCGGTGCAGTTCGACATCGGTGAGCCGGCCGTCGGCGACCGTGGCGGTCAGGTACGTGCAGTGCGGCTGGCGGCGGCGGTCCGTCGGGGAACCCGGGTTGAGCAGGCGCAGGCCGGTGGGTGCCGTGGTGTCCCAGGGGATGTGGCTGTGGCCGAAGACCAGCACGTCGAGGTCGGGGAAGCGGGCGGCGCAGCGCTTCTCCCGGCCCTGCGCGGGGCCCGTCTCGTGGACCACGCCGAAGCGCAGCCCGCCCAGCTCCGCGTACGCCACCTCGGGCAGCCTGGCGCGCAGGTCCGGTCCGTCGTTGTTGCCGTACACGCCGACGAGCCTGCGGCAGCGGTCCTCCAGCAGGTCGAGGGTGGCCGTGTCGACCCAGTCGCCGGCGTGGAACACGACGTCCGCGTGCGGGAGTTCGGCCACCAGCGGGGCGGGCAGGGCCTTGGCCCGCTTGGGCAGGTGAGTATCGGACATGAAAAGCAGGCGCACGTCCTCACCCTAGAGGCTTACCGCCGCCGCGCCCGGGAACCCGGCCGATCTTCGAACATGCCGACTCCGCAGCTCAGTTGCCTCGTGGCCGGAGATGATCACGGCCAGGTCTCGAAAGGTGAGGCGGCATCGCCGACCGGGTTAGCATCGGGCATCACGCAAGACAACAGGACGTCTACGGCAAGCGACCCGAAGGGGCCCGGAAACCCGATGCCGGTCAAGGTCAGCGTCATCGTCCCCGTGTACAACCCGGGGATCTACATCGAGGACTGCATCGCCTCGCTCCAGAGGCAGTCCCTGCCTCCCGAAGAGTTCGAGGTGATCTTCGTCGACGACGGCTCGACCGACGAGACACCGGCCCGGCTCGACGCGCTCGCCGCCGAGGACTCCCGGATGAAGGTCATCCACCAGGAGAACTCGGGCTGGTCGGGCAAGCCCCGCAACGTCGGCATCGAGGCCTCCCGGGGCGAGTTCGTCATGTTCGTCGACAACGACGACTACCTGGGCGACGAGGCCCTGGAGCGGATGTACGACTACGGCGTCGCCAACGGCGCCGATGTCATCGTGGGCAAGATGGCCGGCAAGGGCCGCGGGGTGCCGGTGGAGCTGTTCCGCCGCAACCATCCGCGCGCCACCGTCGAGAACGCCCCGCTCATCGACAGTCTCACCCCGCACAAGATGTTCCGCCGTGCCTTCCTGGACCGCATCGGCCTGCGCTTCCCCGAGGGCCGGCGGCGCCTGGAGGACCACGTCTTCATCGCCGAGGCGTATCTGCGCGCGGATAACGTCTCCGTGCTCAGCGACTACGTCTGCTACTACCACCTCCGGCGGGAGGACAGCTCCAACGCCGGCTTCGAACGCTTCGATCCGGTCGGCTACTTCAAGAACCTCCGTGAGGCCCTCGACGTCGTCGAGCGGTACACCGAGCCGGGGCCGGTGCGGGACAAGCTCTTCCGGCGCTGGCTGCGCGTGGAGATGGTCGAGCGGCTGCGGGCCCGGCGCCTGCTGAAGCTGCCGGACGACTACCGCAGGGAGCTGTTCGCCGAGATCCACGAGGTCGTCGTCGAGCGGTTCGGTCCGGGCGTCGCGGCCGGGCTCCAGCCGACGCAGCAGGTCGTCGCCGCGCTGACCGCGGCCGACCGGTACGAGGACGTCGTGTCCTTCGCCCAGTGGGAGGCGGGTGTCGCCCCCAAGGCGGCCCCCGGGCACGTGGAGTGGCGGGACGGCTCCCTCAGCATCGGCTTCACGGCCGAGTACACCTCCGGCGGCGAGCCGATGACCTTCCCGGCCGACGCCGAGGCGACACCGCTGGACGACGCGCCCAAGGACGTCACGGAGGCGGTGGAGTGGGTGGCCGCGCAGACCGCCGCGCGCTTCGGCCAGGCCACCGCCGACCTGCTGCTGCGGGAGCGGTCCAGTGCCGCGCAGTACTTCCAGCCCGTGCGGTTCACCCGCGAGACCGTGCCCGTCGGGGACGGCGAGGAGGTCCGGCTGGTGCTGCGGGCGACCGCCACCGTCGATCCGGCCGGCCTGCCGCGGGACGGCGTCTGGGACGCGCTCGTCCGGGTCAAGCTGGGCGGCTGGACCAAGGAGTGCCGGCTGGGCCCGGCGCCGACGGAGAGCCGGCCCACGCCGGATGCCGGGGTCGTCGCAGGCCGTACGGCGCTGCCGTACTGGACGCAGCCGCACGGCAACCTCTCCCTGGAGCTCGGCCCGCGCGGCAAGCGCCTCGGGCTGGGCCGCGTGCAGCCGTCCGCCGTCACCGTCACCGGGGACCAGGTGCGGGCGCGGCTTCCGCTGTACGTCCCCGGCGACACGGAGGTGCGGCTGCGGTTCGTCTCCGCCCAGCAGATCCTCGAGGCGCCCGGCACGCTCTCCCCCGCCGCGGGCGGGACAGAGGCGGTGCTGACGGCGGCGCCGCCCGCGGAGAGCCACTCGGGCGGGGTCTGGCGGGTGGCCCTGTGCCTGGCCCCGGACGCCGCCCGGCCGCTGTACACCGGGCTGCCGTTCGCCTTGCGCGCCGCGGGTGGGAGTGTGCAGGTGGCGCCCGTGCCGCAGCCCGGTGTCGCACTGCGGGTGGCGCGGCGTGCGCGGCGCGTGCTCGGTGCCGCGCGCCGGAAGGTTTCCCGTCTCAGGATCGGAGGGCAGTGACAGCATGCGACCACTGGGGATAGAGGGCGCCTGGGTTCTGGAGCCCAAGGTCTTCCCGGACGACCGGGGCAGCTTCCACGAGTGGTACCGGGGCGCGGAGTTCCGTGAGGCCACGGGCTACGACCTGTCCCTGGCCCAGGCGAACTGCTCGGTCTCCCGGCGGGGCGTGCTGCGGGGCGTGCACTTCGCGGACGTGCCGCCCAGCCAGGCCAAGTACGTCACGTGTGTGCGCGGTGCCGTCCTGGACGTGGTGATCGACATCCGCGTGGGTTCCCCCACCTACCGGCGGTGGGAGGCCGTACGGCTCGACGAGGACACCCGGCACGCGGTGTTCCTCGCGGAGGGGCTGGGCCACGCGTTCATGGCCCTGACCGACGACGCGACGGTCGTGTACCTGTGCTCGGCGGGCTACGCCCCGGAACGGGAACACGGCATCCACCCGCTCGACCCGGCCCTGGGCATCGAATGGCCCGAGGGAATCGAGCCGCTCCTCTCCCCGAAGGACGACCAGGCCCCGACCCTGGCCGAGGCGGAACACCAGGGCTTGTTGCCCTCGTACGAGACCTGCCTGGCGTATTACGAGGAACTGCGGGGCCGGCGGCAGGACGGCTGACGTAACGACGCCCCTCGGGGGGCGATGCTCGAGGGGCCCGGGCGCACGCAGCGCCCGGGCCCGGATCCGCAAGGCGCCGGAGGCCTCAGCGGCTGACGCCCACCTGTTCCAGGGCCTTGCGCAGGGGCTCCCAGCCGATGGAGCGGGGCAGGCCGCGGTTGCGGGCCTGGACGAGGGGACGCCAGAAGCCTGCTTCCACGAGGGCCTCGGGGCGTACCGCGCCGGCCCGTTCCAGGATCGCCTCGGGGACCTTCTGGGGGTCGGGGATCTTGTACTCGGCCATGATCTCGTCGTACTTGTCGTGCAGGACCCGGTTGTTCGGGTCGGCGCCGAAGACGACGAGCTGGCCGGTGGGCGCGGTGTCCACCTGGACCGTGACCAGGTCGGGGCGGTAGCGCGCCAGCACCTCGGTGATCTTGAAGACGTCGCCGGTCCAGGCGTTGGTGTGCCGGTCCCGGGCCGCCTCGTCGACGCTGCGCGGCAGCATGTCGTCGAGGACGATCACGCTGGACCAGTCCGAGTACTTCTCGACGTTCATGAAGTCGCGCAGTGCGAACTCGAACAGGTGCATGCCGTCGATGAACGACAGGTCCAGCGTCGTCTTGCGCCAGTAGCCGATCGGACTGCGGCCGCGGCGCAGGTTGCGCAGCGGGTGGCGGCCGCCCTTGAGGTGCTGGAGCGGGTTGTCGCGCGCGAAGAAGTCGTCGCTGGTGGCCTTCACCAGGTGGACGTCGCACCTCAGCTCCGAGACCACCTTGAAGGCGGGGTCGATCGCGATGCTGGGGACGCGGGACAACGTCAGGCTGCGGCCGTCGTTGACGCCGATCTCCAGGTAGTTGCGATTGGCGCTGACCTTGTGCAGTTCCCGGAGGAACTCATGGCGTTTCACGAAGGGGACCTTCCTTGCGGATACGGGGCAGTGCTTCGTGCAGGGCGGAGCGCCAGTCACGCGGCAGCGGCAGGCCGATCTCCTGCCACCGGCGGTGCGCGAGGACGCTGTACGCCGGGCGGGGCGCGGGCCGGGGGAAGGCCGCGCTGCTGGTGGGGCGCACCCGGTCCGGGTCGGCGCCGACGAGGGCGAACACCTCGCGGGCCAGCTCGTACCAGGTGGCCTCGCCGGAATTGGTGGCGTGGAAGACACCGTGCGCGTCCGGTCCGAGCCGTACGCCGAGGTCGGCGATCCGCTCGGCGACGTCCGCGCTCCACGAGGGCTGCCCGCACTGGTCGTCGACGACGTCGACGGTGTCGCGGCGGGCTTCGAGACCGATCATGGTCCGCACGAAGTTAGCGCCGTGGACCCCGTAGAGCCAAGCCGTGCGCACGACCGCGCTCGACCCGGGCAGCTCCTCCAGCACGGCCCGCTCCCCGGCCAGCTTGGTGCGGCCGTAGGCGGTGCGCGGACCCGTCGGATGATCCTCCGGGTAGGGGGTGGTGCGGGCCTCGCCGGAGAAGACGTAATCCGTGGAGACGTGGATCATGCGGGCGCCGTGCGCGGCACAGGCCCGGGCCAGCAGTCGCGGTCCGTCGCCGTTGATCCCCAGGGCGCGTGCCTCGTCGCTCTCGGCGTCGTCGACGGCCGTGTACGCGGCGCAGTTCACGACCAGGTCGGGCCGGTGCTCGCGGACAGCCGTGTCGACGGCCGCGGGCCGGGTGATGTCCAGGGCCGCCCGGTCCAGGCCCACCACGTCCTCGCCGCGCCGGGTGAGTTCCTCGACCACGTCATGGCCGAGCATCCCGCCCGCCCCGGTGATCAGCCACCTCATGCCCGCTCCTGGGCGACGCGCTGCTTCAGGGGCTCCCACCAGGCACGGTTGTCGCGGTACCAGGCGACGGTCTCGGCGAGGCCGGTGGTGAAGTCGTGGCGGGGACTGTAACCGAGTTCGTCGCGGGCCTTGGACCAGTCGACGGAGTAGCGCAGGTCGTGGCCCTTGCGGTCCTCGACGTACTCCACCCGGTCCCAGTCCGCGCCGCAGGCGTCGAGGAGCAGCCCGGTGAGCTCCTTGTTGGTGAGCTCGGTGCCGCCGCCGATGTTGTAGACCTCGCCGGGCCGGCCCTTGGTGCGGACGAGGTCGATCCCCTGGCAGTGGTCGTCCACGTGCAGCCAGTCGCGCACGTTGCGGCCCTCGCCGTACAGCGGCACCTTGTGGCCGTCGAGGAGGTTGGTGACGAAGAGCGGGATGACCTTCTCGGGGAACTGGTGCGGGCCGTAGTTGTTGGAGCAGCGGGTGACGCGCACGTCCAGGCCGTGGGTGCGGTGGTAGGCCAGGGCGAGCAGGTCGGAGGAGGCCTTGGAGGCCGAGTACGGGGAGTTGGGTTGCAGCGGGTGGTCCTCCGGCCACGAGCCGGTCTCGATGGAGCCGTAGACCTCGTCGGTGGAGACGTGCACGAAGGGGCCCACGCCGTGGCGCAGGGCGGCGTCCAGCAGGGTCTGGGTGCCCAGCACGTTGGTGCGGACGAAGTCGGCCGCGCCGGTGATCGAGCGGTCCACATGGGACTCGGCGGCGAGGTGCACGACCTGGTCCGCGTCGGCCATGAGTTTGTCGACCAGTTCGGCGTCGCAGATGTCGCCCTGCACGAACTCCAGCCTGGGATGGCCGAGTTCGAGGTTGTCGAGGGTGCCGGCGTAGGTGAGCTTGTCCAGCACGGTGATGCGCGGCGCGTCGGGCGCGTCCGAGGCGAGAGTTGTGCGGACGTAGCGGGAGCCGATGAACCCGGCTGCGCCGGTGACGAGGAGGTTCATGAAGTGATCTGCACCTTGCTGTGGTCTCCGAGGACGAAGCGGTGGGCGCTGGGGACACTGGGGGCCGGCGTCACCTCGACGTGCCGGCCTATCAGCGAGGCCTCGATCCGGCCGACGCCCTGGATCGAGGAGTCCCGCAGCACGATGGAGAACTCCAGTTCACTGTCGGTGATCCGGCAGTTCTCCGCGATGGAGGTGAAGGGACCCACGTAGGAGTTGCTGATGACGGTTCCGGCACCGATGACGGCGGGGCCGACGATGCGGGAGTTGACGATCCGCGCGCCCTCCTCCACCACCACGCGCCCGATGGTCTCCGACGCGGTGTCCGCGTCGCCGTCGATCCGGCGGTCCATGCCCTCGAGAACCATGCGGTTCACCTCGAGCATGTCGCCGACGTTGCCGGTGTCCTTCCAATAGCCCGTGATGACCGTGGAGCGCACGTCGGCGCGGGAGTCGATCAGGTGCTGGATGGCGTGGGTGATCTCCAGTTCGCCGCGCCAGGACGGTTCGATGGCGCGGACCGCTTCGTGGATCAGGGGGGTGAACAGGTAGACGCCGACCAGGGCCAGATCGCTCTTGGGCCGGTCGGGTTTCTCCTCCAGGCCGATGACCTGGCCGGAGGGGTCGAGTTCGGCGACACCGAAGGCGCGTGGGTCGGCCACGCGCGTGAGCAGGATCTGGGCGTCGGGCCGGTTGCCGCGGAACTCGTCGACGAGGTCGGTGATGCCGCCGACGATGAAGTTGTCGCCGAGATACATCACGAAGTCGTCGTCGCCCAGGTAGTCCCGGGCGATCAGTACCGCGTGGGCCAGCCCCAGGGGCCGCTCCTGAGGGATGTAGGTGACCTTGAGGCCGAACTGCGACCCGTCGCCCACCGCTTCCTCGATCTCCGCGGCCGTGTCCCCGACGATCATGCCCACGTCGGTGATGCCGGCCTCGGCGATCGACTCCAACCCATAGAAAAGCACGGCCTTGTTGGCCACTGGCACCAGTTGCTTGGCCGACGTGTGTGTGATCGGCCTCAGTCTTGTTCCTGCGCCGCCGGACAGCACGAGAGCCTTCATTCGGTTCACCTTAGTCGTGATCCGGCGGATGTGAACATCACTTCTTTTAGTTGTCGATGCGCGCAGTTACGCCCCTCGTCACCGCGCGGCCCCCCGGGGAGCGGTCAGTCCTCGCCCCTGACGATGTTCCAGTCCGGCTCGGAGCGCGCGGTCCTGGTGGTGGCCCGGTCCTCCACGGCGGGGAGGCAGGTCCGCAGCGCGGCCTTTCCGCGCAGGCGGCGTGCCTTCGACCAGCCGGTCTCGGGCCGACGGGCGAGGGGCTTGTCACTGGTCTCCATGGTCGTCACGGCTCATCATCTTCCTTCCGGATCCGCTGCCGTTCGAGTCCCCATGAACCATCCGGACAAACCCGGGTCGTGATGTCCCGGCCGGGCTCCGAAGTCCCGCGCGCCCCAAGGCTGTTGCCCGCCACCAGACGACGGTCCCGCGCACCGTGCGTGCGCGGGACCGGCCTGCCGGGTATCTCGTCACGTGTTGGGGCGCGCGGCGCTGATGTCGCCCAGCGCCGAGTCCGGGTCGCGCTCCATGGCCATGTCGCCCAGGGAGACGATGCCCACGGGGTGGCCGTGGTCGACGACCGGGATGCGGCGCACGGAGTGCTCGCGCATCAGCTGCACCGCCTGGTCCAGGTCGTCGTCGGGGCTGACGGTGACCAGGTCGTCACTGCACGCGCCGGCCACGGTGGTCCGCTCCGGGTCCCCGCCCTGGCTGATCGACCGGACCACCAGGTCACGGTCGGTGACCACACCGCGCAGATCGTCGCCGTCCGTCACCAGGACGACGCCGAGGTCCTCGTCGCGCATGATGCGGGCCACCTCGGCGACGGAGGTCTGCGGCTCGACCATGGCCGGATCGCTGGTCATGATGTCGCGGACATGCTGAGCCATGACGTTCCTCCTCCTTCGGCTCGTTGCGGGTTCTCCGTCTTGCGCCGCCCGGGTACCCGGCGAACCGGCCAGGTCACCAGGTGATCGTGGACGGTGTTCACCGCCCGAGCACGATCTCCGCCCACACCTGCTTGCCGCCGCTGACCGGCAGAGTCCCCCACGTCGCCGACAGGGCCTCGACGAGGAGGATGCCCCGGCCGCCCGTGGCCTCCCAGCCGATGCTGGTCGGCCGGACCGGGCTGCGCGGGGAGGCGTCGGCGATGGCGACGCGCAGGCGGTTGTTGATGAGCGTGAGGTCCATGCGGACCCGGCCGTCGGTGTGGACGAGGGCGTTGGTGACGAGTTCGGAGACGACGAGCAGGACGGCGTCGACGTTCTCGGTGACGCCCCAGGAGCGCAGGGTGCGCCGGGCGAAGCGGCGGGCGTGCCCGACCGCCTGCGGCACGCGCCACACCGTCCAGCTCTCCCGCAGCGGGCGCAGGTCCATGCCGTCGTAGCGCATGAGGAGCAGGGCGACGTCGTCGCTGCGCGGGGCGTTGCCGAGGAGGGCGTCGGCGACGAGCCCCAGGTCGGCGGGGGCGGCTTCGGCCAGCCGTTCGGCGAGGCGGTCCATGTTCTCGTCGATGTCGGTGCCGGGCGTCTCGACGAGCCCGTCCGTGGCCAGGGCGATCACCGTGCCGGGCGGGAGGCGCAGCGGGCTCATGGGGAAGTCGGCCTGGGTGATCACCCCGAGGGGCGGCCCGCCCTCGGCCTCCGCGATCTCGGTCCGGCCGTCCGGGTACCGCAGCACCGGCGGCAGGTGCCCGGCGCGCACGCACCAGGCGGAGCCCTCCTCCAGGTCGACGTCGACGTAGGCGCAGGTGGCGAAGAGGTCGCTCTCCATGTCCATGAGCAGCCGGTTGGCGTGCGCGACCACCACGTCGGGCGGGTGCCCTTCGACGGCGTAGGCGCGCAGGGCGGTGCGCATCTGGCCCATGAGGGTGGCGGCGCCGGCACTGTGGCCCTGGACGTCGCCGATGATCAGGGCGACGTGGTGGTCGGGCAGCGGGATGACGTCGTACCAGTCGCCGCCGAGCTCCAGTCCCGCCGTGCTGGGCAGGTAGCGGGCGACGGCCTCCGCGCCGGGCAGCCGGGGCAGTCGGCGCGGCAGCAGCTGGCGCTGGAGCATGCCGACGAGTTCGTGCTCGGCGTCGAAGGCCCGGGCCCGCACCAGGGCCTGTCCGGCGAGGCCGGCGCAGGCGGTGAGCAGGGCGCGTTCGTCGGTGCCGAAGTCGTGCGGGGTGTCCCAGCCGATCAGGCAGGCTCCGGCCATGCGGTTCCCGGCGGGCAGCGGCAGGACGGCGAGGCCGCCGGGGCCGACCTCGGCCAGGGCGCGTTCCAGGGGGCTGCCGGCGGGCCAGATCCGGGCGCGGCCCTCGCGCAGCGCGGCGGCGAGGGTGGGCATGGCGCGCACGGGCGCGTCGGGCCACTCGCTGCGCCACTCCCTGCGCCACAGCTCGGGCCAGACGTCGGGTTCGGGCGGGTCGAGGACGGTGACGACGAGCCGGTCGCTCTCCAGTTCGGCGAGGGCGATCCGGTCGGCCCTGAGCGGCCGGCGGAGGGCGGCGACCACGGCGTTGCCGACGTCGCGGACGGTGACGGCGGTGGCCAGCGCGGTGGCCAGGCGCTGGACGCGCGCCACGTCGGTGACGTCGGAGCGCAGCGTGGAGGCGTCGGCGACGGTGCCCACGAGCCGCGCCGGGTGGCCCTCGCCGCCGGGCAGGAGACGCCCGGTCAGCCGGAGCCACTTCGGCGGGCCGGTGGGCTGGAGCACGCGGAACTCCAGCTCCCGGTCGCCGATGGACATGTGGTCCGCCTCCACGACGGACATCAGCGAGGGCAGGTCCTCGGGCACGGTCAGGCCGAGCAGGGTCTCGACGCGGCCGTCGAACTCCACGGGGTCCAGGCCGAACAGGTCCAGCAGATCGTCGCCGGCCCGGACGCGGCCGGTGTCCATGGCGAGGCTGAAGGCGCCCGGCGGCAGTTCACCGCCCTCGGCGGCCGCGGCCGGGGCGGTGAAGGCGATCGCCTCTGAGATGAGTTCCAGGCATGTGCGGTCGTCGGTGTCGAACCCGGCGGGGCGCTCGCTCACCGCGAGCAGGCAGCCGCCGCCGTCCCCCTGCACGGGCAGGGCGACCAGATGGAAATCCCGGGACGGCACGCGCCGCGCCTGGGCGTGCCCGGCGAGTTCCGCCGGGCCCATCGAGACCGGCCGTCCGCCGCGGTGGGCCTCGGCGACCGGAGAGCGCCCGGCGCGCGGGTAGCTGTCGCGCAGCCCGTACAGCGTCCTGGGCACGCCGGCCGACTCGACGAGGCAGAGCAGTTCGCCGTCCTGACCGGGCGTGTACACGGCGACGAACGCGGCACCGGCGAAGACGAGTGCCTGTTCGAGGGCGCGGTGCACCCGTTCGGGCGACTCCTGATCGACCGCGATCGCTTTGAGGGCACCTTCGGCACGCAGCGTTCGCGTTCCGCGCTCTTCGGCGCCCTCACTGACCACGTTGGCCATTACAGCGCTTATGAGACACCTGCGCAGCCCCTGTGAGCGTTCCGTGGAGCCCAAGCGGCACGGACGCTCGAAAGCCACCGAACATGTCTTGACCCATGCGTTCCGCACGGTGTTCTCGTGACAGCCGTGACTGTCCGGGCCCGTCGCGTGGCTGGAAAGCTCGGTGCCCGTCACGACAGGGGGACGCATGGACAAGCGGTACGAGGTGTACGCGCTCGCCGACCGGCATTTCTACGAGACGCCGGACCGGCTGGCGCGCGGCGGGCAGGAGGCCGCGCAGGGAGCGGCCGCACACCTCTACGAGACGGCCCGCCGGCCGGTGCCCGAGGGCTGGGAGGCCGCACGGATCGGCGACTGGCTGACGATGACGCCGCTCGGCCCGGACGGCGAGCCGGTGCAGGGCCCGGCGCAGGGCTGGAAGATCCACGCCTCGGCGACCCGGGCGAACGCGGAGCAGATCGCCGGGACCGTGTGGGACTACTGCGTCGAGCGGCGGATCCCCTTCAAGTTCGTGCCGGGACCGCACCTGCTGCACCTGCGCAACACCAAATACGCGCCGCGCGACGGCAGCGGCAAGTTCGTCACCGTCTATCCGGCCGGCGAGGAGCAGCTGCACCAGGTGCTGCGCGAGCTGGGCGCGCTGCTGGCGGGGTTCGAGGGGCCGTACATCCTGACCGATTTGCGGTGGGGCGAGGGTCCGCTGTACGTCCGGTACGGCGCCTTCGCGCGCTCGTTCGTCGTGGACGAGCGGGGCTCGCTGGTGCCGGCGGTGCGGGACGGCGAGGGACGGCTGGTGCCGGACCGGCGGACGCCGTCCTTCCAGGTGCCGGAGTGGGTGACGCTGCCGGAGTTCCTCAAGCCCCATCTGGACGCGCGCAACAACACGACGACGGGCGACCTGCCGTACCGCATCGAGAAGGCGCTGCACTTCTCCAACGGCGGCGGTGTGTACGCGGGCACCGACACGCGCGACGGGCGCAAGGTCGTGCTGAAGGAGGGCCGGCCGCACGCGGGGCTCGCCTCGGACGGCGCGGACGCGATCGCCCGGCTGGAGCGGGAGAAGCGGGCGCTGGAGCAGGTCGCGGGCACGGGTGTGGTCCCGGAGGTGCGCGACTGGTTCGAGCTCGGCGGCCACCGTTTCCTGGTGATGGACTTCCTTCAGGGCCGTCCGCTCAACTCGTTCTTCGCCGAGCGGCATCCGCTGCTGGCCCAGGATCCCGAGCCGGAGGCCGTCGCCGCGTACACGGCGTGGGCGCTGCGCATCCACCGCAGGGTGGAGGAGGCCGTGGCGGCGGTGCACGCGCGCGGCATCGTCTTCAACGACCTGCACGTCTTCAACATCATGGTCGCGCCGGACGAGGAGACGGTCTTCCTCCTCGACTTCGAGGCCGCGGCCCCGGTCGGGGAGAACGGCCGCCAGGTCGTCGCCCATCCGGGCTTCTTCGCGCCGCCGGACCGCCGGGGCGCCGACGTCGACCGCTACGCCCTGGCCTGTCTGCGGCTGGCCCTGTTCCTGCCCGTGACCACTCTGTTCGTGGTCGACCGCGGCAAGGCGGCGCATCTGGCCGAGGTGATCACGGAGCAGTTCCCGGACGTGCCGCGGGAGTTCCTCGACGAGGCGGTCGCGGAGATCACGCGGGAGGTGTCCGGCCGTACGGTGGCCGCTCCGTCCTCGCCGGTGGACCCCGCCGACTGGCCGTACAGCCGCGACTCGATGGTCAAGGCGATCCTCGCCTCGGCCACCCCGGAGCGCGACGACCGGCTCTTCCCGGGCGACGTCGCCCAGTTCTCCGACGGCGGCGGGCTGGGGATCGCCCACGGCGCGGCCGGGGTGCTGTACGCGCTGGACGCGATCGGCGCCGAGCGGTACGAGGAGGGCGAGCGCTGGCTGCTGGCCCGGACGGCACCGGCCCCGGTCGGCACGCCGCTCGGCCTGTACGACGGGCTCGCGGGGGTCGCCCTGGTCCTGGACCGGCTCGGGCACCGGCAGCGGGCGCTGGACCTGGTCGAGGGCATCCTCGCGGAGCGCTGGCAGAACCTCTCCTCCGACCTGCACGGCGGACTGGCCGGACTCGGCCTCGTCCTGGGCCACCTGGCGCGCACCACCGGGGAAGCGGTGCTGCGCGAGCGGGCCGACGAGGCCGCCCGGATCCTCGTGCGACGGCTCGCCGAGCCGCTCCCGGCCACGCCCCGGCGGCGCGCCGGGCTGCTGCGGGGCGCGACCGGTCCGGCGCTCCTGATGCTGCGGCAGTACGAGTGGACCGGCCGGGCCGAATGGCTTCAGGCGGCGGCCGTGGCACTGCGCCGGGACCTGGAGTCGTGCGTGACCCGCGAGGGCGGTGCGCTGGAGGTCGACGAGGGCTGGCGCACCCTGCCCTACCTCGGCGACGGCAGCGCGGGGATCGGCATGGTCCTCGACGACCTCGTGGCCCACGCCCCGCACCTGGCCGGGGAGTTCGGGCCGGCTCGCTCCGGTGTGCTCACCGCGGCCACCTCACGCTTCTACGCGCAGCCCGGGCTGTTCCAGGGCCGCGCCGGAATGATCCTGCACCTCGGCCGCACGACCACGCCGGACGCGACCGCGGACCGGCTGGCCGGACAGATCGCGGGGCTCGGCTGGTTCGCGATGGCCTACGAGGGCCAACTCGCCTTCCCGGGCCACCAGATGATGCGGCTGTCCATGGACCTCGCCACCGGAACGGCAGGGTGCCTGCTGGCGCTCGGCGCGGCCCTCGACCCGGCGACCGACGCCCACCTGCCGTTCCTCCCGCCGCCGCACCGGCGGCCCACCGATACGCGGCTCCGCGATCCGGCGGAGTCGTGACACCACCCCGTCCCCACGGATGACCACGGACGGACACCCAACGGAAGGACACACCATGGCACTTCTCGACCTGCAGACCATCGAGTCCGAGGAGCGGACGGACGGTGGCGGCGCCAGCACGGTGAGCCTGCTCTCCTGCATCAGCGCGGCGAGCGTCCTGCTCTGTCTCTGACCGACGGTCCGCGGCATGGCTCCGGGCGGCTCGCTCCCTTCGGGGAGGGGCCGCCCGGGGTCCTCCCGTTTCCCGAAAGGCCCGTATGACCACGCGTGGTGACGACGACCCGGCGACCGGACACGCCCGCGCGCTGCTGCGTACGGCCACCCGGTACAGCGGGGCCCGTTGTGCGGCGCTGTGCCTGGTCAGCACCGCCGCGGCCGGTGCGGGACTGCTGCTGCCGACCGCGCTGGGCCGCGCGCTCGATCTTCTGCTGGCGCAGGCACCGGCGACCCGCTGGGTGCTGTACTGCGCCGGCCTCGTTCTGCTGCTCGCCCTGCTGGACGCGGCCCAGACCGTCCTGACCGGGACCGTCGACGCCCGCAGCACCGCGTGGCTGCGCCACCGTCTGACCGGGCACGTCCTGGGCGTCGGCCCGCGGGCCGCCGACCGCTTCGGCTCCGGTGACCTCGTCGCGCGCCTGGTCGGCAACGCCGCCGAGGCGGGGACCACTCCGGCGGCCCGTGCGGCGCTGCTCGCCGCCCTCGCCGGTCCGCTCGGGGGTGTGGTCGCGCTCGGCCTGATCGACTGGCGGCTCGCGGCGGTCTTTCTCGCCGGGGCGCCCGTTCTGACGTTCCTGCTGCGTGCCGTGGCCCGGGACACCACTGAGAGCGCGACGCGTTACCAGCGGACCCAGGGCCGGATCGCCGCCGCGCTGGCCGAGGCCGTCGAGGGCTTCCGCACCGTCCGGGCGGCGGGTACGGAGGGCCGGGAGACGGCCCGGGTGCTGCGGCCGCTGCCCGGCCTGTCGGAGGCCGGGCACCGCATGTGGCGGGTGCAGGGGCGCGCCGCCGCACAGGCGGTCGCCGTGGCGCCGCTGCTCCAGCTCGGGGTCGTCGCCGTGGCCGGTGTGCTGCTGACCCGGGACCGGCTGTCGGTGGGCGAGGTGCTCGCGGCCTCGCGGTACGCCGTGCTCGCGACGGGCGTCGGCGTCCTGGTGGGCCGGCTCGCGGGCCTGGCCCGGGCCCGTGCGGCGGCCCGGCGCCTCGGCGAGATCCGGGCCGAGCCCGCCACCGGGTTCGGCGAACGGCGGCTGCCCGACGGGCCCGGACGGCTGGAGCTGCGCGGCGTGACGGCCCGGCGCGGCGGACGCACCGTGCTCGACGGGGTGGACCTTGTCGTACCGGGCGGAACGACCCTGGCCGTGGTGGGCCGCTCGGGCGCGGGCAAGTCGCTGCTGGCCTCGCTCGCCGGGCGGCTGGCCGACCCGGACGCGGGCGAGGTGCTCCTCGACGGTGTGCCGCTCCGCGAGTTGCCGCACGACGGCCTGCGGCGCGCCGTCGGCTACGCCTTCGCCCGCCCGGCCCTCCTCGGCGACACGGTGGAGCAGGCGATCGGCCTCGGCCTGGCGTCCCCTTCGCCCGACCGCATCCGCGAGGCGGCCCGCACGGCCCTCGCCGACGACTTCGTCCGCCGCCTCCCCGACGGATACGACACGGCCGTCGCCGACGCCCCGCGCTCCGGCGGCGAGTCCCAACGGCTGGGTCTCGCCCGGGCGTTCGCACACGGCGGCCGGCTGCTGATCCTCGACGACGCCCTCTCCAGCCTGGACACGGTGACGGAACGCCACATCACCGACGCCCTCCTCGGCGACGGCCCGGCCGGCACCCGGCTCCTGGTCGCCCACCGCAGCGCCACGGCCGCGTGCGCCGACGCGGTGGCCTGGCTCGACGCAGGGCGGGTGCGGGCGGTGGGACGGCACGAGGAGCTGTGGCGGCTCGCGGAGTACCGCGCGGTGTTCGGGGAGGGGGCGGAACCGGCGCCCGCCGGGGCCGGGAGCGGGGCGGAGGCGTGACGGGCATGACGGACAGCCCCGTGCGGGGCGGACTGTCCTCGCGGGGCTTGCGGTTCCTGCTCGCCCGGTGGCGGGTCCTGCTGCGGCTCACCGCCTGGTCGGTACTGGAGACCGGGCAGACCTTCCTCATCGGGTACGGGCCCGCCCGCGCCCTGGACGAGGGGTTCCTGCGGGGGCGGCCGGGTGTCGGGCTGGCCTGGCTGGCGGTGACCGGGCTCGGTGTCCTGGCCGGGGCGTACGGGACCGCGCGGGTGTACGCCGCCGTCGCCGCGCTGGTCGAACCGTTCCGGGACCGGCTCGTGGAGCGGGTGGTGTCCCGCGGGGTGCGGACGGGTGACGCGGGCTCCCTGTCGGGGCTCACCCAGCAGGTGGAGATCGCGCGGGACACCTTCGCCGGGCTGGTCATGGTCTCCCGCTCGTTCGTGTTCACCGCCGCCGGTGCCCTGGCCGGGCTCTTCACGCTCGCCCCGCCGCTCCTGCTGGTCGTCGGGCCGCCCCTGGCCGCGGGAGTGGCGCTGTTCGCGGCGACACTGCGGCCCCTCGCCCGGCGGCAGGAGGCGTTCCTCGTCGCCGACGAGGCCCTCGCGGGACACCTGGGCGCCGTCTGCCCGGGCCTGCGGGACGTCACGGCGACCGGCGCCGAGTCGCACATCGCCGCCGGCACCGGCGAACGGGTCGAGGCCGAACTGCGGGCGGCGCGTGCCCTGGCCCGCTGGGGCGTACCGCGGGTGGCGTCCCTGGCGATCGGCGGCCAGCTGCCGATCGTGCTGCTGCTCGCCACCGCCCCGTGGCTCCTGGCCCACGACGTCACCCCGGGCGCCCTGGTCGGCGCCCTCGCCTACGTCACCCAGTCCCTGCTGCCCGCCCTGCGCAACCTTGTCCACGGCCTGGGCACCAGCGGCTCCCGCCTGACGGTGGTGCTGCGCAGGCTGACCGCGGCGGATGGCGTCGAGACCGAGGGCGCCGGCGAGGACGGACGGCGGTCGGGGTCGGGCCGGCGCGTGGAACCCCGCCGCCCCGCGGACGCGACACAGCAGCACGAGGGGCCACGCCCCGGTCCCGGCACCCGGGCCGACGGGCCCCGCGGCGCGCTCCCGGGAGCGGTACGGGCCGCCGACGACACACGCCACACGCCTTCCGAGACCGACGGCACACGCCACACGCCCACCGCCATCGTCACCGGGGACACATCCCGCACGCCCACCGCCACAGACGGCACACGCCGCCGGTCCTCCGCCACCGGCCGGACCGACCCCGCCGCCCCCTCGCCCTCGCCCTCCCTCTCTCCCCCGGCCCTGTCCCTCTCCTCCGTCACCTTCGCCTACGGCCCCGCCAGCACTCCCGTCGTCAACGGGCTCGACCTCACCCTCCCGGCCGGCTCGCACCTGGCCGTCGTCGGGCCCAGCGGCGCAGGCAAGTCCACGCTCACCGCCCTCGTGGCCGGGCTTCTCACCCCGCAGCGGGGCACCATCACGGTGGGCGGACATCCCGTGCCCGGGCCGGAGGCGGCCGCCGCGCGCGTGCTCATCCCGCAGGAGGCCTACGTCTTCGGCGGCACCCTGGCCGAGAACCTCGCGTACCTGCGTCCGGACCCCGTGCCGGAGGAGGAACTGCGGGCCGCGGCCGAGGCGGTCGGGCTCGCCCCGCTGGCCGACCGGCTCGGCGGCCTCGGCGCCCGGCTCGATCCGGCCGCCCTGTCGGCCGGCGAACGGCAACTGGTCGCGCTGGCCCGGGCCTACCTGTCGTACGCCCCGCTCGCCCTGCTCGACGAGGCGACCTGCCATCTGGACGCCGAGACGGAGGAGCGCGCGGAGCGGGCCTTCGCCGCGCGGCCGGGCGGGACCCTGGTGGTCGTCGCCCACCGCATCAGCTCGGCCCGCCGCGCCGGACGCGTGCTGGTCATGGACGGCCGGAGCACGGCCTGCGGCGGTCACGAGGAGCTGATGCGGTGCTCGCCGCTGTACCGGGACCTCGTCGGGAGCTGGACGCCGGTGCCGGCCCGGCGGTCAGAGCCAGCCCTGGCCCTGCGAGATGCGGATCGCGTCGATGCGGTTGCGGGCCCCGGTCTTGCGGGTGATGGCCGCCATGTAGTTCCGCACGGTCCCGTGGGACAGGTGCAGGCTCCCGGCGATCTCCGCGATGGAGGCTCCCTCGGCCGCGAGGGATAACACGCTCAGCTCTCTTCGGGTCAGCGGCATCTCGGCCGCCTTGAGGAAACCGAAGCCCAGCGAGTCGTTGACGAAACGTTCCCCCTCGGCGACCCGGCGGATTCCGCGCAGCAGGTTCTGCGGCGAGCCCTCCTTGTCGACGTAGCCGAGCGCCCCCGCCTCGACCGCCCGTTTCAGCAGCCCGGGTCTGTTCGCAGTGGCGAGCACCAGCAAGCGCGGGCGCGTCCGGTCCGGGCCCGGGCGGCACAGCTCGCCCAGCGGAGGGATGCCGTAGGAGTCCGCGCACTCCAGGTCCGCCGCACACACGTCCGGCCGCACGGACGGCAGCAGTTTGGGCGCGCCCCGCCACGACGTGTCGTGCACCACGAGATCGGACTCCCCCCGCAGCCACTCCGCCAGCACCGATCGCACCAGACACTCGTCGTGCACCAGAAGCACCCGGATCACTGCCACCCCCTCGGCTCGCCGTACGCCACGTCGTCGTGTTGGGCGCGTGCCCCATTGTTCGCGACCGTGACCCTGCGTGGGCGCGATGATCCAGCCATCAGGGTGCGTGGGGGCGCACGCGCGGCGCCCTTACACCCTGCCGCGCTTCGACTTCGGCGGCATGGGACGCGGCGGTCGGGGTACGCGGGCGCCTGCAACGGGGCCGCGTGAGTGTGACCGACGGTAACCAAGTCTGTCCCCCGGGCCGCTCGTCGTGCGCGACGCCCCGCAAGGGGGGACATTTGTTCCTGAGTCCGGTCGCGCGGCCGTGCGAGGAGGTGGTCGGCGTGTCCGAGGGACAGTCGTCCGCGCAGGCGCCGGCAGCCGCCAGGACGCCGGTCGGCCGTCCCCTGCTGTCCCTGGCGCTGGCCTCGATGATGGACGAGGTGCACGCCCACTCCGGCGCGGTGTACCTGCTGGCGCGGGACCACCCGGTGCTGGAGATGGCGGTGATGGCGGGGCTGCCGCGGGCGTTCGCGGCGCCCTGGGAGCGGGTGGGGCTGAGCGCGCCGATCCCGGTCGCCGACGCGGCGCGTGAACGGCGGCTGGTGTGGGTCGGCGGCGAGGAGGAGATGGCCCGCCGCTACCCGCGGATCGCCATGGTGCTGCCGTATCCGTTCGCCCTGGCCGCGGTGCCGGTGGCCACCGAGTCCACGGTGTACGGCGCGGTGTTCGTGACCTGGCCGGGCGGGCATCCTCCGGAGCTGTCCGACCGGGAGCGCGAGCATCTGACGGCGGCCTGCGGGCGGCTGGCGGTCCGGCTGGAGCGGGCCGCCGAGCACAGCATCCCGCCGCACCCCGAGACGGATCTGGTCGCCTCGCCCCTGGTCGGCGGGATGGCCGGCACGCTCGGCACGGTCGAGGCGGCCCGGATGGTGAGCCGGCTGCCGTACGGGCTGGTCTCGCTGGATCTGCACGGGCGGATCGGGTTCGTCAACGCGGCGGCGGCCGAACTGCTGAACGTCCCGGTCAGCCGGCTGCTCGGCACGCAGCTGTGGGCGTCGGTGCCGTGGCTCAACGACCCGGTGTACGAGGACCGTTACCGGGCCGCGCTGATGAGCCAGCACACCGCCTCGTTCGTGGCGCTGCGCCCGCCCGGCGAGTGGCTGTCGTTCCGGCTGTATCCGAGCACGACGGGCCTCAGCGTCCGGATCACCAGGGCCCGGGCCGTGGCGGAGATGAACCGGACCGCACCGCCGCCCGACGGGACGCCGACCCGGCTGGTCACCATCACGCAGGTGCTGAACCTGGCCAGTGCGCTCACCGAGGCGGTGGGGGTGCAGGACGTGGTGCAGCTGGTCGCGGACGAGATCGCCCCGGCCGTGGGCAGCCAGGCCCTGGTCGTGCTGGGCTCGCGGGCCAACCGGCTGCGGGTGCTCGGACACCGCGGGTACCGGGACGCGACCGTGGTGGAACGGTTCGACGGGATGCCGCTGACCGAACCGACCCCCGGCACACAGGTGCTGCGGACGGGCGTACCGGCGTTCTTCGAGTCGCAGGAAGAGCTGGAGCGCCTCTACCCGGCGCGGGGCGCGACGCCCGACGGGTTCGCGGCCTGGGCGTATCTGCCGCTGATCGCCCAGGGCCGGCCGGTGGGGACGTGCGTGCTCTCCTACGCCGAGCCGCACCCCTTCCCGACGGAGGAACGGGCGGTGATGACCAGCCTGGCCGGACTGATCGCCCAGGCGCTGGAGCGGGCGCTGCTCTACGACGCCAAGCACCGGCTCGCGCACGGCCTCCAGGAGGCGCTGCTGCCGCACTCCCTGCCGTCGCTGCCCGGCATCGAGGCGGCCGCCCGCTATGTGCCGGCCACGCAGGGCATGGACATCGGCGGCGACTTCTACGACCTGGTGCGCACCCAGGGCATGGCGGCGGCGGTGATCGGGGACGTGCAGGGCCACAACGTCACGGCGGCCGGGCTGATGGGGCAGGTCCGCACCGCGGTGCGCGCGTACACGGCCGTGGGCCAGGCGCCCGAGGAGGTCATGCGCAGCACCAACCGGCTGCTGCTCGACCTGGGGTCCGACCTGTTCGCCAGCTGCCTGTACCTGCGGCTCGACCCGGCGCACGGCCGGGCCGTGATGTCCCGGGCGGGTCATCCGCCGCCGCTGCTGAGGCGCCCGGACGGGCGGGTGCGCGTGCTCGACCTGGCCGGCGGCCCGCTGCTGGGCATCGACGCCTCCGCGGTGTACCCGACGACCGAGGTCGCCTTCGCCCCCGGCTCCCTGCTCGTCCTCTACACCGACGGGCTGGTCGAGTCCCCCGGCACCGACTTCGAGGAGGCCCTCGCGGGCCTGGGCCGTCGCCTGGCCGACGCGGGGGACCAGCCGCTGGACGAACTGGCCGACAGCCTCGTCCGCCCGGAGCGCCACCGCACGGACGGGGAGGAACGGCTCGACGACATCGCCCTGTTGCTGCTCAGGGCCGTGGGGTAGGGCCCCGGACGTTCCGTTCTTCCGGTGAGCTCCGCTGACGCGCGGACGGGCCGGTCCTCCCGCCGGAGGGCCGGCCCGGTCCACCGACCGGCCGGAGTCACTGCTGGGGCCGGTGGGTGGCTGGGAACGCCGGTGGGCCGGCCCGGTCCCGCCAGGAAGGGGGCGGAACCGGGCCGGCATCGTCGGACCGGCTGCCGACGTCTTCGGGTCAGCGGGACTCGGTCAGACCGGAGTTGTCCTCGACACCCTGGCCCGTGTCCTGACCGGCGCCCGCACCGGCTCCGGCGCCCGCTTCCTCGCCTCCGGCCTGCTCACCGGCACCGGCACCGGCCTCTTCACCGGCACCTGCTTCCTCGCCCGCACCGGCACCAGCGCCGGCTCCGGCCTCCTCACCGGCGCCGGCGTCCTCGCCCGCACCGGCTTCCTCACCGGCACCGGCTTCCTCACCGGCACCGGCCTCTTCACCCGCGCCGCCGGCCGCGCCGCCCGCGCCGAGGGTCGCGCCGACCGCCTCCAGGGCGGTGGTCACCGGCTGGAAGAACGTCTCCCCGCCGGCCGTGCAGTCGCCGCTGCCGCCCGAGGTCAGGCCGATCGCGAGACCGTCCTGGGTGAACAGCGAGCCGCCGCTGTCGCCGGGCTCGGCACAGACATTGGTCTGGATGAGGCCGGTGACCGTGCCCTCCGGGTAGTTCACCGTGGCGTCGAGGCCGAGGACCTGGCCGTCGTTGAGCCCGGTGGTGCTGCCCATCCGGAAGACCTCCTGGCCGACGGTCGCCTCCGCGGCCTCGGTGATCTGGACGGTCTGGTCGCCGGTGTTGACCTCGCTGGGCGCCTCGGTCGCCGGGTCGTCGTACTTCACGAGCGCGAAGTCGCCGTCGCCCGGGAAGGTCGACTGGTCGACGGTGGCGATCGGCTGGCCGCCCTGCGTGTCCGACCACTCGTTGCCGCCGAGGGTGCAGTGACCGGCCGTCAGGAAGGCCGGCGAGCCGTCGCCCGCCGTGACGTTGAAGCCGAGGGAGCAGCGCGAGCCGCCCGCGAAGATGGCGTCACCGCCCGAGACGAACGGCTTGAAGGTGCCCGCGGACTTCTTGATGGTCGCCATGCCGGAGCCGAGGCTCTGCACGGTGGACTCCAGTCTGTCCCACTTGGCACCGGTCACGGTGCTGTCGGCCGTCACCAGGAGCTTGTTGGTGACCGGGTCGATCGACCACGAGGTGCCCGCGATGGTCGCGTCCGACTTCAGGGTCTGCGCCCCGCTCTGGAGCTCCGACCAGCTGTTGTCGACCTCGCGGACCTTGGCGCCCGCCGCCTTCGCCTGCACGACCACGTTGTTGTTGTCGCCCGGTACGACGTTGACGACGAGCTGCTGGCTGTCGCTGTCGTAGTAGGAGCCGCCGAACGCCTCACCGAGGAGCCCGGAGAGCTGCGAGGCGAGATCCGAGGCGTCGCCCGCCTTCAGGGTCTTCGGCGCGGCCGCCGCGTCGTCGGACGAACCGTCCTGCGAGGCGTTGGCGTTGGGGAGCAGGATCGCGGCCGCGCCGAGCGCCACCACGCTGCCCGCCGCTATCGCGGCCTTGCGCTTCGGAATTCGCTTGTGACTCAAACTTCTCTCCTCCTGGGGAACGGAGTAGGTGCCGCCGTCCGGCAGCTTTGGGGGCGCCTGGATGGCTGTTGGTACGCACGGGCTTCCTGAGGCGTTCAATTCCGTTTGCAAGTGATCCGTTCGCATCGCGGAATCAGCCAACTCCCGCCGCCCGCGCACCGACCGCACGGTCTGCGACGGTCCTGGTCGCAGCGGCACTCCGGAGAAGGTGACGCGCGACGGCCCACGACCACCCATGGCCGGATGACGGCGTTTCAGCCACAGCTCCAGTGACGACCCGCCGAACGAACACGATCCGTATCCGTCTGGAAACGATCTGTTGTGATCGCGGAGTCGAATCCCACCTTCAGTGAATCTGCACACCGAATGCTCAACCCGGTCACCGAGTCGAGGGTTGGCATCGCGCCGACCGCGTCGGTCATGCCTTTGGGGCGGGAGTGCCGGATTCGCCGCCCCCCGGAACAAGGGGCCGGATGAGCCGATGCCGTGGCGCATGTGAAGAACTGGCCACGAAGGCGTGCGCAGACCTGCACGCTTCGGTGCGGCTGGGGCGCAAGTTGCCTGGTGAGACGGCTGGTTGATTGGAAGCCCGCGCCCGCAGCGTGCTTTGATCCATCGCACCGCGGGGGCCGCACAGGGCACTCGGAAACGAGAGTCCGGCACCCGCGGTCGCGGCCGTCATCTGTCCCCAGAGGGGGCCGCTCCCCCCTTGTGAGATATCCATACGAAGGGAAGTTCCATCATGAACTCCACCCCCCAGGTTGAGACCGTCGAGATCGCTGACGCCCAGCTCGACGCCATCTCCGGCGGCCTGTCCGTGAACGCTGTCAACACCGTCACCGACACCGTCGACGGCATCGCTCCGGTTTCCGGCCTGGTCGACACCGCCGTCGGCACGGTCGAGGGCGTCACCGGCCTGAACACGGCCCCGGTCACCAACCTGGTCTCCGGTCTCTGATCGAGCCCCAGTGCCGTTGACTCCCGGAGCCGCAGCCGGCGGTTCCGGGATCTTCGGGTGCCGTAGCAGCTTCTGCTGCGGCCGTAAGAACCTCTTCTACGGGTGAGGGAAGTTCCTTGCAGTTCCGCCAACAGGCCCTCGCCAAGCTCCAGTCACCGGAGGAACTCG
The DNA here is from genome assembly GCF_022807935.1 of Streptomyces sp. HP-A2021. Taxonomy (NCBI): domain Bacteria; kingdom Bacillati; phylum Actinomycetota; class Actinomycetes; order Kitasatosporales; family Streptomycetaceae; genus Streptomyces; species Streptomyces sp. HP-A2021. The sequence goes on along the minus strand of NZ_CP094344.1, from coordinate 9,073,023 downwards.
ACCTTCCGGTGCGTTTCGCCCGCCCGCAGGGCTGGCTGGTGCTCTCGGTGACGGTCGTCGCGATGGCGGCCGCCTCGGTGTGGGCGGTGACCGGCTCGGTGACCTCCACGGTCAGCGCACCCGCCATCCTCACGCACGGGCAGGGCAGTTACCTCCTGCAGAGCCCCGTCGCGGGCCAGGTCACCGCGGTGCTCGCGAAGCAGGGCGAGACGCTGCCGGCCGACTCCCCGGTGCTCAAGGTCCGTACGCCCAAGGGCGAAACCGTCGTCCGCACGCTCGACGCGGGCCGTGTCTCCGCGCTCGCCGCGACCGTCGGGCAGATCATCCAGACCGGCGCGAACGTCGCCTCCGTCGAGAAGGTCGCCCACACCAAGGACGCGCTGTACGCGACGGTCTACGTCCCCGCCGAGAACGCCGCCTCGATCCCTGACGACGCCGCCGTCGACCTGACCGTGCAGTCGGTGCCGACCCAGGAGTACGGCGTACTGCGCGGCCATGTGAAGTCGGTGGACCGCTCGGCCCAGTCCCCGCAGCAGATCGCCGCGTTCCTCGGGGACAGCCAGCTGGGCGAGCAGTTCACGAAGAAGGGCAGGCCGGTGGCCGTGACGGTCCGGCTGGACAAGTCCTCCGCCACGAAGAGCGGTTACAAGTGGTCGTCCGCGGACGGGCCGCCGTTCAAGCTGAACTCCATGACGCTGGCATCGGGGTCGATCCGGCTGGCCGACCAGCGTCCCGTCGACTGGCTGCTGCCGTGACCGCGACCGCACCGGACACCCGGGGCCGGCGCCGCGCCGCCCCGCCCAAGCGCAAGGTTCCCAAGGCCGCGGCCAAGACCGTCCGCACACCCACCGTGCTCCAGATGGAGGCCGTGGAGTGCGGCGCCGCCTCCCTGGCGATGGTGCTCGGCCACTACGGCAAGCACGTCCCGCTGGAGGAGCTGCGGATCGCCTGCGGCGTCTCCCGCGACGGCTCGCGCGCCAGCAACCTCCTCAAGGCGGCCCGCAGTTACGGCCTGACGGCCAAGGGCATGCAGATGGACCTGGCCGCCCTCGCCGAGGTGAAGTCGCCGGCCATCCTGTTCTGGGAGTTCAACCACTACGTCGTCTACGACGGCATGGGCCGCCGCTTCGGCCGCCGTGGCGTCTACATCAACGACCCCGGCAAGGGCCGCCGCTTCGTCCCCATGGAGGACTTCGACGGCAGCTTCACCGGTGTCGTGCTGGTCATGGAACCCGGCGAGGACTTCACCCGGGGCGGCCGCAAGCCCGGCATCCTGGGCGCCATGCCCGCCCGGCTGCGTGGCACCGCGGGCACGATGCCCGCCGCCGTCCTGGCGAGTCTGCTGCTGGTGGCGGTCGGCGCGGCGGTGCCCGCGCTCAGCCGCACCTACATCGACGAGTTCCTGATCGGCAACCAGACCTCACTGCTGCCGACGCTGTTCACGGCGATGGCGGCGTGCGTCCTGCTCACCGTCCTCCTCACCTGGCTCCAGCAGGCCAACCTGCTGCACGGCCGCATCATCTCCTCGACCCTCTCCAGCGCCCGCTTCCTGCGCCATCTGCTGCGGCTGCCGGTGACGTTCTTCTCCCAGCGCAGCCCGGCCGACCTGGTGCAGCGGCTGCAGTCCAACGACGCGGTCGCCGAGACCCTGTCCCGCGACCTCGCGGCGGCGGGCGTGGACGCGGTCGTCGTCGTCCTGTACGCGGTACTGCTGTACACGTACGACCCGCAGCTGACGTTCGTGGGCATCGGCGTGGCGCTGCTGAACGTCGTGGCCATGCGGGTCGTCATCCGGCTGCGGGCCACGCGCACGGCGAAGCTGCGCGCCGACACGGCCCGGCTCACCAACACCGCCTACACCGGCCTTCAGCTGATCGAGACGATGAAGGCGACCGGCGGCGAGGACGGCTACTTCCGCAAGTGGGCCGGGCAGCACGCCACCACGCTGGAGGAGCAGCAGCGGCTCGGTGTGCCGAGCGCCTGGCTGGGCGTGGTCGCGCCGACGCTGGCCACCCTCAACAGCGCGCTGATCCTCTGGATCGGCGGCATGCGGGCGATCGAGGGCCACATCTCGGTCGGTCTGCTGGTCGCCTTCCAGGCCCTGGTCACCCGGTTCACCGCCCCGCTGACCCGGCTCAACGGCGTCGCGGGCCGCATCCAGGACTTCGCGGCCGACGTGGCGCGGCTGAAGGACGTGGAGAACTTCAAGGCCGATCCGCTCTACGGCCGCCCCGAGTCCGGCGAGTCGACGCGCCGTCTGCAGGGCCATGTCGAGCTGGAGAACATCACCTTCGGCTACAGCCCGCTCGACAAGCCGCTGCTCACCGGCTTCGACCTCACCGTCGGTCCCGGGCAGCAGGTCGCGCTGGTCGGCGGGTCCGGAAGCGGCAAGTCCACGGTGTCCAGGCTGATCTCCGGTCTGTACGCGCCGTGGGAGGGCGTGATCCGCATCGACGGGCAGCGCATCGAGGACATCCCGCGCGGGGCGCTGGCCGCCTCCGTCTCCTTCGTCGACCAGGACGTGTTCCTCTTCGAGGGCACGGTCCGCGACAACGTGGCGCTGTGGGACCCGTCCATCCCGGACGAGGCAGTGGAGGACGCGCTGCGGGACGCCGCCCTGCTCGACGTGATCACGCGGCGCCCCGGCGGCATCCACAGCAAGGTCGAGCAGGACGGGCGCAACTTCTCCGGCGGGCAGCGCCAGCGCCTGGAGATCGCGCGGGCGCTGGTGCGCCGGCCGAGCATCCTGGTGCTCGACGAGGTGACGAGCGCGCTGGACGCGGAGACCGAGCTGGTCGTCATGGACAACCTGCGCAGGCGCGGCTGTGCCTGTGTGGTGATCGCCCACCGGCTCAGCACCGTCCGCGACAGCGACGAGATCGTCGTCCTCCAGCACGGCACGGTCGTGGAGCGGGGACGGCACGAGGACCTGGTGGCGCGCGGCGGAGCGTACGCGGCACTGGTCAGGGAGCGGTGAGATGACGGCCGTTCAGGGACACGAGGGCGACCTCGTCCTCAACGCGTTCGGGCAGATGGGCTCGCGCATCGACTGCGCCGGGTTCAACCGCCTCGATCTGGAAGGTCCGCAGGTGCTGTGGCTGGTCGCCTCGGGTGCCGTCGACCTGTTCGCGGTGGACGCCGGCCAGCAGGGCCACTGGCACCACCTGGGCCGCCTGGAGGCGGGCTCGCTGGTGCTCGGGCCGGTGCCGGGACCCCAGCACACGCTGGTGGCCCGCCCGCTGCGGGACTGCGTGGTGCACCGCATCGGCCTGCGCGAGCTGTACCAGCCCGCCAACACCGCCACCTGGTCGTACGACGAGTACGGCAACCCGCAGTACGTGCCGCCGACGACGAGCCCGCTGGAGTACGCCCTCGCCCTGGGCGTCGGCCGCAGCCTGTCGATCCTCTTCCAGGCGCCGATGGCCACCGAGCGGGCCGCCGCGCCCACGGACGACGACGTGTTCTGGATGCAGGTGCCGCCGGGCAGCGTGCAGTACGGCTCGCTGTACGGCGCGGAGGCCGCGGCCGACCTGCTGATGGACCCGGCGCTGTGGCAGAGCATGGTCGACCAGCAGTACCGGCTGCTCACCACGCTGGACCGCTGGATCGAGCAGCTGGAGCGCACCCACGAGTCGCGCACGGCCGAGGGCATCAAGGCCGGTGAGGCGGTGCGCGCCCAGGCCGACCGGACCCTGCTCGCCTCCATCGGCAAGCGGTCGTCGAAGCGCACGACCTCGGCCGACGCCGACGCCACGTACGCGGCGTGCAAGCTCGTCGCGCAGGCGGCCGGGATCAGCCTCACCGAGCCCACCCAGAAGGGCACGGGCGGCGACCGCCTCGACCCGGTCGAGCAGGTGGCGCTGGCCTCCCGCGTCCGCACCCGGGCCGTGCGCCTGGACGGCCGCTGGTGGCGGGACAACGTCGGGCCGCTGGTCGGTCACCGGGCCCTGTCCGGCGCGCCGGTGGCGCTGCTGTGGCGGCGCGGCGGATACGTCGCCGTCCATCCGTCCACCGGCCGTGAGACGCCGATCGAGAAGGCCAACGCCGACGAGTTCGAGCCGCGCGCGGTGATGTTCTACCGCCCGCTGCCCGAGCGCGGTCTCAGCCCGCTGAGGCTGCTGCGGTTCTGCATGCAGGGCACGCGCGGGGACCTGACGGGGCTGCTGCTCAGCGGACTGGTCACGGTGGCGATCGGCGCCCTGGTGCCCATCGCGACCGGCAAGGTGCTGGGCGAGTTCGTGCCGAAGGCGCAGACGGACCTCATCGTGCAGGTCTGTATGGCGGTGATGCTCAGCAGCGTGGTGTCGGCGGCCTTCATGTTGTTGCAGAACCTCACCATCCTGCGGCTGGAGGGCCGGGTCGAGGCCACGCTCCAGCCGGCCGTGTGGGACCGGCTGCTCAGGCTGCCGACGAGGTTCTTCACCGAGCGCTCCACCGGCGAACTGGCCAGCGCGGCCATGGGCATCAGCTCGATCCGCAGACTGCTCGCGGGCGTCGGGCCGACGGTCGCCCAGTCGGTGACGGTCGGGGCGATGAACCTGGGGCTGCTGCTGTGGTTCAGCGTGCCGATGGCGATGGCCGCGATCGGCATGCTCGTGGTCATCGCGGCCGTGTTCCTGGGGCTCGGGCTGTGGCAGGTGCGGTGGCAGCGGCGACTGGTCGTGCTCAGCAACAAGCTGAACAACCAGGCGTTCCAGACGCTGCGCGGTCTGCCCAAGCTGCGGGTGGCCGCCGCCGAGAACTACGCGTACGCCGCGTGGGCGTCCCAGTTCGCGCGCAGCCGTGAGCTCCAGCAGAAGGTCGGCCGCATCAAGAACCTCACGTCGGTGCTGGGCGCGGTGTACCTGCCGCTGTGCACGCTGCTGATGTTCATGCTGCTGGCGGGTCCGGCCCGGGGCTCGATGTCGGCGGCCGCGTTCCTCACCTTCAACACCTCGGTGACGATGGTGCTGACCTCGGTGACCCAGCTGACGGGCGCGTTCGTCTCGGCCGTGGCGGCGCTGCCGCTGTTCGAAGAGATCAAGCCGGTGTTGGACGCGACGCCGGAGGTGCGCACGGCGAGCACGCGTCCGGGCCCGCTGTCCGGGGCGCTCGAGGCGCGGCGGCTGTCCTTCCGTTACTCGGACGATGGTCCGCTGGTGCTGGACGACGTGTCGTTCGAGGTGCGGCCGGGCGAGTTCGTCGCGGTCGTCGGCCCGAGCGGCTGCGGCAAGTCGACGCTGCTGCGCCTGCTGATCGGCTTCGACCGCCCGGTGTCGGGCAGCGTCCTGTACGACGGTCAGGACCTGGCCGCGCTGGACCAGTCGGCGGTGCGCCGCCAGTGCGGTGTGGTGCTCCAGCACGCGCAGCCGTTCACCGGTTCGATCCTGGACGTGATCTGCGGCACCGAGCCGTACACGCCGGAGGAGGCGATGGCGGCGGCCGAGATGGCCGGGCTCGCCGAGGACATCAAGCGGATGCCGATGGGCCTGCACACCATCGTCTCGGGCAGCGGCGCCGTCTCCGGCGGCCAGCGCCAGCGGCTGATGATCGCCCAGGCGCTGATCCGCCGGCCGCGCATCCTCTTCTTCGACGAGGCGACCAGCGCCCTCGACAACGAGACCCAGCGCACGGTCATCGAGAGCACCAAGGCCCTCAACGCCACCCGGATCGTCATCGCCCACCGGCTGTCGACCGTGATGGACGCCGACCGGGTCGTGGTGATGGAGGACGGCAAGGTCGTCCAGCAGGGCCCGCCCGCCCAGCTGCTCGCCGACACCGGCGGCCGGCTGCACGAGCTGGTGCGGCGCCAGATGGCGTGAGGATGCCCCCTCCGCCCGGTGGCGTGACTTCGCCGTACCCCGGGGCCCTGACCGTTGGGCTCTGCCGGAAGTGGGTACCCACGGCCCATGCGAATCAGCGTGGTGGACGTGGGATCGAACACGGTCAGACTGGTGGTCGCGGACGCGGACGGCGGCGTACCGCTTCCGGTGCACACCGCCAAGTGGCGGCTCAGGCTGTCCGAGCAGGTCACACCGGGGGGACCCATCCCTGAGCAGGCCGTCGAACAGCTGGTGCACGCGGTCGCCGAGGCGAGCCGGACCGCCGCCCGGTGGGGCGCGGCGCCCCCACCGGCGTTCGCGACCGCCGTGGTGCGCGGCGCGTCGAACCGGCACGAGGTGCTGCACACCGTCCGGGCCCGTACCGGCGTGGACCTGTGCACCCTGCCGGGCGAGGTCGAGGCGGAACTGACGTTCCTCGGGGCCCGGCGCTGGATGGGCTGGCGGTCGGGGCCGCTCGCCCTGCTCGACATCGGCGGCGGCTCGCTCGAAGTCGCCTTCGGGCGCGGCCGGTTGCCCGACTTCGTGGCCTCGCTGCCGCTGGGCGCGGGGCGGCTCACGCACGAGTTCTTCCAGGACGAGGACCCGCCGTCGCCGGAGCGGGTGCGGGCACTGCGCCGCAAGGTCCGCCACCAGCTGCGGGACGTCGCGGCGCGGATCCGCTGGGAGGGCCCGCGCACCGCGGTCGCCACCTCACGCACCTTCCAGCAGCTGGGACGGCTGTGCGGTACGGCGCCCGGACGCCACGGCCCGTTCGTGGACCGGCAGTTGCACCGCTCGGCGCTGCGGGAGGCGATTCCGCGGCTGGCCGCCCTGCCCGCCGCCGAACGCGCGCTGCTGCCCGGCATCTCCGCCCCGCGGGCCGCGCAGAGCCTGGCCGGGGCGGTGGTCGCGCACACCGCGATGAAACTGACCGGCCTCAGGTCCGTCACGGTCTGCCCCTGGGCGATCCGCGAGGGCGTGCTGCTGCGGCACATCGAGGACGGCCCGGCCTGGTGGGCGGAGGTCACCCGCCGCACCGAGGAGGCGGCCCCTCCCGACCCGGTGCCGCTGCGCATCGCCACCGCCTCCACCTGATCGCCGGCAGACGGCAGCGGACACACCGAACGCAGAAAGGAGACCCCCGTGTCCCAGGACAACAACCACGACGGCTCCGACAAGAAGCCCGAGACGGCGCTGGAGGAGGTCCTGCGCGAGATCGAGGAGGCCGAGAACCGCACGCAGGACTCCGCCGAGCAGCGACGCCACCGGGGCGAGGCCGGAGAGGCCATCACCCCCAACAGGCGCGCCCAGGACGAGTCCCACGGGGACTGAGCGGAGGGGGCCGGGCCCGGTCCGGCCCCTTCATGGCCTGCCCGAGTCCCTCTTCCGCGCAGGAACTACGCGGGTAGGTGACTCCGGACGCCGGCCGGGTACCCGGCGCGCATGGAGCACGACCGTGGAGAACCGGCACTGCCCGCCCCGCGCGGCCCGCTGAGCGGGGGCGTGGAGGACTACCTGCGGGGCGCGGGCCGGCTGCCCCGCCTCGAGGACGTCGCCAGGGCCGCGGTGTACGGCGAGGATCTCCAGCTGGCCCTGTACCTGTGCTACGAGCTGCACTACCGCGGGTTCGCGGGGGTGTCCCCCGACCACGAGTGGGACCCGGAGCTGCTGCGCACCCGGGCGGCCCTGGAGCACCGCTTCCTGTCCGCCCTGCGCTCCGACGCCCGGGTCCACGACAGCGTGGACGAGGCGCTGGCGGACCTCCTGGTCGAGCCCGTCGACGGCACGGGCGTCAGCCACTTCCTGCGCGACGAGGGCGAGCTGTGGCACCTGCGCGAGTACGCGGCCCAGCGCTCCCTGTACCACCTCAAGGAGGCGGACCCGCACGCCTGGGTGCTGCCGCGGCTGTGGGGCCGGGCGAAGGCGGGAATGGCTGCGGTGGAGTTCGACGAGTGGGGCGGTGGCCGAGCCGAGCGCGTGCACGCCCGGCTGTTCGCCGACCTGATGACGGACCTGGGCCTGGACACCACGTACGGCCGCTATCTCGACGCGGCGTCCGCGGAAGCCCTGGTCACGGTGAACCTCATGTCCCTCTTCGGCCTGCACCGGGCACTCAGGGGCGGCCTGGTCGGCCACTTCGCGACGGTCGAGATCACCTCGTCGCCGGGTTCGCGGCGGCTTGCCGAGGCGATGCGCCGCACCGGCGCCGGGCGGGCGGCCGAGCACTTCTACGACGAGCACGTCGAGGCCGACGCGGTGCACGAGCAGGTGGTGCGCCACGAGGTCATCGGCGGTCTGCTGGAGGCCGAGCCGCACCTCGCCCCGGATGTCGCATTCGGGATCGATGCCACCGGGTTCGTCGAGGACCGCTTCGGCGCCCGGCTGCTCGCCGACTGGCGTGCGTCACGTTCGTCATTGTGTGCACCGCTTGAGCGTGAAACCACCCATATCTCCTGAATACCCGGGTACCCGAGCGCCGTGAACCCACTGGTACCCCCGGGCGTGTACGCCCCGCAGGAGGACACCGAGCTGCTGGCCGGTGCCCTGTCCGACGAGCCGTTGCCGCCCGGCGCGGAGGTCCTGGACGTCGGCACCGGCACCGGTGCCCTGGCCCTGGAGGCCGCGCGCCGGGGTTTCCGTGTGACCGCGGTGGACGTGTCCCGCAGGGCGGTGTGGGCCGCACGGCTGAACGCCGTGCGGGCGGGGTTCCCGGTCCGCATCCGGCACGGGAACCTCTTCGATCCGGTGCGTGGCGAGTCGTTCGACCTGGTCCTGGCGAACCCGCCGTACGTGCCGGCGCCGGACGGCACCGGGCGGCCGCGTGGCGCGGCCCGTGCCTGGGACGCGGGCGGCGACGGACGGCTGGTCGTGGACCGGATCTGCCGGGAGGCACCTGACCTGCTGCGTCCGGGCGGGGTGCTGCTGCTGGTGCAGTCCGCGCTCAGCGGCCCGGACCTGACCGTCGGCCATCTGCGCTCGTCGGGCCTGAAGGCCGCGGTGACGTGCCGGCGGCGGATCGCGTTCGGCCCGGTGCTGCGCGGCCGGGAACGCTGGCTGCGGGAGCGGGGGCTGCTGTCCGCCGCCGAGAACAAGGAAGAGCTGGTGGTCGTCCGTGCCGAACTCCCCGTCTGACCGGTCCGCGGAGCCGCGCCGCGTCACGGTCCAGCGCAAGGGCCCGCTGCTGATGGAGGGCCCGGTCGAGGTGGAGCTGGAGGACGGTTCCGTCGTCACCTCGGACCGCTTCCGCGTGGCCCTGTGCACCTGCCGCCGCAGCCGCCGCTACCCCTGGTGCGACACGAGCCACCGCGACCGGGCCTGAGCCCGGTGCGCGGTGGCCGGTGAGTCCAGGGGCCGGCGGATGGCCCCACTCCGCCCGCCGGCCCCCTTGTACGAGATCGCAGGTCCCCGCGACAGCGGCCCGGCTCCCCAGCCTCGAACCGCTGTACCTCACGGGAACAGCGCGATCCCGGTCCCTCAGAACGCGAAGACGCCGGAACCGTAGGCGTTCTTCACGCACTCGTTGGAGAACGTGCGCTCGTACGAGACCCGCTGGCCCTGCCAGACACCGTCGACGGTGACGACCACCGGGTCGTACTGCTTGGTGCACATCACGCCGTCCCTCGCGGTCAGGGCGTGGATGTCGCCGCCGACGCCGCGCAGTTCCGCGCAGGCGGAGCCGGCGACCGGGTGCGTGCCGGAGGGCGTCGGGGCACAGGTCAGGGTGACCGCGCGTTCCGGAGTCGCGGCGGCCGCGCTCTCACCGTGGCCCACCGTGAGGACGAGGGCCGACGGGGCGTAGAGCGCGGTGGGGGCCTGACCCGGAGTGGCGAGGGCGGCCCCGGTGAGGGGTCCGCAGACGGCGGTGGCCGTCAGTCCGAGGGTCATGGCCCAGCGCGCGGTGTTCCGCATTGTGTGCATCCTTCCGCTCGATTACAGGGTGTGCCGGCCCGTGCTCGGTCGGTGCCCGGGACGGCGAACGCGAGTCTGCCGAGTCCGCCGCCGAAGCACACATCGACCCCACGGGTTTCAGTAACCTTGCGTATTGAATCAGTGGCGCGAAGTTACGGAATCCGCCCGCGCGAAGCCCGTAACCGCACGGGCCACAGGGACACGAAGCGGCCAGATGGCCGATTCCCGCATGCTCGTTAATAGGCCTGAAACATTCCGATTCCGCTCTCGGCCGACTGCTTTGTTGCCCCTTGTGTTCATGCTCGGGTCGAGTAATCGTCATTACATGATTACGACAGAGCAGCGAGAGAAACTGCGCGGCTGGTTCGCCGGCCGCCTTCCGGACGACCTCTTCGAGGAACTGACCGAGGTCACGGTCGACCGCGAGGAGATCACCGTCATCGGCCGCATCCCCGAACCGCGGCTGGCCGAGGACGCCCCGGCCGCCGAGCGGGAGGCGGCCCTGGAGAGCCGGGTGCAGGATTTCCGGGAACGCACGCGTGAGGACCGGATGGCCGTGGCCCGGGAGGCCGAGCACCGGTTCCGCCGGAAGGTGTCCTGGGGTGTGGAGTGCGGCGGGCGGCGGACGCTCTTCACGCACGTGGCCGCACCCGTCATGACGCGGCTGCGCCAGCCGGAGCGCCAGGTCCTCGACACCCTGATCGCCGGCGGCGTCGCCCGCAGCCGCAGTGACGCGCTGGCCTGGTGCGTGCGCCTGGTCCAGCGCCACACCGACGACTGGCTCGCGGAGTTGCGCGACTCCCTGGAACACGTGCAGCGGGTCCGGGCCCAGGGACCGGACGCCGAGCCGGATCAAGCGGATCACGCTGAGCACACGGATGACGAGGAGTGACCACAGAGTGGAGGATTGGTCCACTCACAGCACCGAGAATGGATGAACCGTCCTCTGGTGTCGCCCGCCCGCGGCGCCCTACCGTCGGCAGCACCCCAGAGGACGGGATCCGCACGCCGTCGCACACCCTCGCGCCGGCGAGCGGCCGTCCGCTTGCCGCCGCGCCATCCCGCGCTCCACCGCCCCGTCCCCGCTGGAGCCCTCTTGTCCTCGCCGGCCGAACGTCCCCCGGGCGCCGACCTCCCCTCCCCCGCCGCGTCTCCCCCGTCCCTGACGGAGGTCGAGACCCACGGTGTCGACCGCATCCCCGACGCCGAGCGCACCGCCACCCCGCTGGACCTGTTCCGGCTCGCCTTCGGCGGCGCCAACACCTTTTCCACCTGCGTCCTCGGCGCCTTCCCGATCCTGTTCGGCCTCTCCTTCCGGCAGGGCCTCGCGGCCACGCTCCTCGGCGTCGTCGCGGGCGCGCTGATCCTGTGCCCGATGGCGGTGTTCGGCCCGGTCAACGGCACCAACAACGCCGTGTCGTCGTCGGCGCACCTGGGCGTGCACGGCCGCGTGGTCGGCTCGTTCCTCTCCCTGCTGACGGCCGTCGCGTTCTTCTCCATCTCGGTGTGGAGCTCCGGCGACGCCCTGGTCGGCGGCGCCCACCGGCTGTTCGGCCTCGACCGGAGCGACCTGTCCTACGCCGTCGCGTACGCGGCGTTCGCGGTGCTGGTCCTCGCGGTGTGCGTCTACGGCTTCCGGTTCATGCTGTTCGTCAACAAGATCGCGGTGATTTCGGCGAGCGCGCTGTTCCTGCTCGGCGCCGTGGCGTTCGCGGGTGACTTCGACCCCTCGTACGCGGGCGTCTTCACCGACTCGGCGGACGCGGCGACGACGGCCCTGTTCTGGCCGTCGTTCATCGGGGCGGCGCTGATCGTGCTGTCGAACCCGGTGTCGTTCGGGGCGTTCCTCGGCGACTGGTCGCGCTACATCCCGGCGAGCACCTCGCGCCGGAAAGTGATGGGGGCCGCGTTCCTGTCGCAGCTCGCGACACTGCTGCCGTTCCTGTTCGGCCTGACGACGGCGAGCATCATCGCGGACAAGGCGCCGCAGTACGTCGATCCGGCGGCCCCCGACTTCGTGGGCGGCCTGCTCGCGATCTCGCCGGGCTGGTTCTTCCTGCCGGTCTGCCTGCTCGCGCTGATCGGCGGCATGGCGACGGGCACGACGGCGCTGTACGGGACCGGGCTCGACTTCTCGTCGGTGTTCCCGAGGCTGTCCCGGGTCCAGGCGACATTGCTGGTCGGTACGTTGTCGACCGGGTTCATCTTCGCCGGCCGGTTCGGGCTCGACCTCGTCCGGTCCATCTCCACCTTCGCCACAGTGATCATCACCTGCACCACGCCGTGGATGGTCGTGATGATGCTGGGCTACTGGACCCGGCGCGGCTGGTACGACCCGGAGGCGCTCCAGGTCTTCAACCGCCGCCAGCGCGGCGGCCGTTACTGGTTCGCGCACGGCTGGAACTGGCGGGGCATGACCGCCTGGTGGATCTCGGCGCTGACCGGCGTGCTCTTCACCAACATGCCCGGGCAGTTCGTCGGGCCGCTCGGCGACCTCGCGAACGGCGTCGACATCGGACTGCCCGTGTCGCTGGTCGTGGCGGCGGTGCTGTTCCTGACGTTGCTGTGGCTGTTCCCCGAACCCCGGGCGGTGTACGGGCCCGAGGGCGCACGGCTGGCCAGGACCGTCGAGGCGCCGGTGCCGCCGATCACCGGGCCCGGCGCCGAGGGGGCGTTGTCAGACCCTTCGGCTAGGTTGCCGGCATGACCAACTTCGTACTGGTGGCAGGGACATGGCTCGGGGCGTGGGCGTGGGACGAGGTGGCCGCGGAGCTGCGCGGCGCCGGGCATGACGTCCATCCGCTGACGCTGTCGGGCCTCGCCGAGAAGCAGGGTGTGGCGGCCGGGCAGCAGACGCACGTGCGGGACATCGTCGGCGAGGTGGAGCGCCTCGCCCTGCGCGACGTCGTCCTCGTGGGGCACAGCTACGCGGGCATACCGGTGGGGCAGGCCGCCGAGCGGATCGGGGACCGGCTGCGGCGCGTGGTGTTCGTCGACGCGAACGTGCCCGTGGACGGGGAGTCGTTCCTGTCGGGCTGGCCGAGCGAGCACGTTCGGCAGTCGATCGCAGAGCACGACGGGTTCTGGCCGCCGCTCGGCGCGCCGGAGTACGCGGGGCAGGGGCTGACGGACGAGCAGATCGCCCGGATCGTCGACGGTTCCCCGCATCCGGGCGCCGCACTCACCGAACCGGCCGTGCTCACCCGTCCGTTGGCCGAGCTCCCGGCGACGTATGTGAAGTGCCTCCTCGACGGGGACGAGCCGATGCCGGCGGTGGCCGAGCTGCTCAAGAGCGACAGCTGGGAGCTGGTGGAGCTGGACACCGGCCACTGGCCGATGTTCTCGCAACCGCGCGAACTGGCCCGCCTCCTGGACGCGGCGGTCCGCCCCTGATCCGCCGTCGCGCATACCGCTCGGTATCGTCGCCCGTGGAGCACGGTCTCAGCGAGGAGACGACGAGAGGCGGCTGCGTACGGTGGGCAAGCACTGGGCGGACTTCCAGTACGAGATCTATCTGAACGGGATGACGGGTGCCGTACCGCGGCTGCCCACCGATCTGACCCGGCTGGAGGAGCTGACCGAGCAGCGGCTCGGGCCCGGCCCGGTCGGCTATGTGGCCGGCAGCGCGGGCAACGGCAGCACGGCCCGCGCCAACCGGGCGGCCCTGGAGCGTCGTCGGATCGTGCCGCGCATGCTGCGGGACGTGCACGAACGGGACCTGTCGGTCGAGGTGCTGGGCCGTGCCCTGCCGGCCCCGCTGGCGCTGGCCCCGGTCGGTGTGCTGTCGATCATGCACCCGGACGCCGAGTCCGCCGCGGCCCGGGCCGCCGCCGCGCAGGGCGTGCCGTTCATCCTGTCGTCCGCGTCGAGCACGCCCATGGAGCAGGTCGCCGAGGCGATGGGCGACGCCGAGCGGTGGTTCCAGCTGTACTGGCCCAGGGACCCGGAAGTGGCCCGCAGTTTCCTGAACCGGGCGAAGGCGGCCGGGTTCAGCGTCCTCGTGGTCACCCTGGACACGCCGCTGCTGGCGTGGCGGCCGCGCGATCTCGACCAGGCGTATCTGCCGTTCCTGCACGGCGTCGGCACGGCCAACTACTTCTCGGACCCGGCCTTCCAGGCGGGTCTGGCCAAGCCGGTGCACGAGGATCCGAACGCGGCCGTGATGCACTTCGTCGGGATGTTCGCCGACCCGGCGAAGACCTGGCCGGACCTGGCGTTCCTGCGGGAGAACTGGGACGGCCCGATCGTCCTCAAGGGCGTGCTGCACCCGGACGACGCCCGGCAGGCCGCGGAGGCGGGCATGGACGGCGTCGTCGTCTCCAACCACGGCGGGCGCCAGGTGTCCGGGTCCGTCGCGGCGGCCGACGCGCTGCCCCGCGTCGCGCAGGCCGTCGGCGACCGGCTCACCGTCCTGTTCGACAGCGGCATCCGCACCGGCGACGACATCTTCAAAGCGCTCGCCCTCGGCGCCCGCACCGTCCTCGTGGGCCGCCCGTACGTCTACGGTCTGGGCCTCGACGGCCGGCCGGGCGTCGAACACGTCATCCGCTGTCTGCTGGCCGAACTCGACCTCACCCTCGCCCTGTCGGGCCACGCCACGCCGGGCACGATCGGTCCGGCCGACCTCATCGAGGACGCGGCCTGACAAGCGGGCTGCGCGACCCGTGCGCCGCGCAGCCCCGCTCAGGCCCCCGGGCCGGTGGTCACATCGTCCGGCCGCGGAGCGCGGTCACCTGCCGGGCCGTCGGCCCCTCCTGCTCCTCGATCGACAGGGAACCCGCCGTCGTCGGCACGGGCTCGGCCTGCCAGCGCTGTTCGTCGGAGCGGTCGCGGACCTTGACGACGACGTCGGCTCCGGGATCGCCGGTGGTGGAGGCGAGGGCGAGCTGCTCGTCCCAGCGGGGCAGCAACTGCCCTTGCACGGTGAGGTCGTAGCGCACGTCGTCGGCCCGCTCGGCGTCCTCCTCGGCGCAGGTGCCGAGGACGACGACGCCGGCGTCCTTGTGGGAGTCCAGGCACAGGCCGGGATCGGCGACGCTGCGCAGCAGCCCGTCGTTCTCGTACGTCCACTGCTGGGTCCACGCCGTCGAGCACTCCGCCAGCTTCGTCCCCGAGCCCTCCTTCGGCAGGTCCCGGACGTCGAGGCACAGGTCGGCGGAGGCGTTGCGCAGCCGTGTCACGCCCGGTGCCGTGGGAAGCCCGGCCGTGTCGGGCGGGGTCGCGGACCCGGCGCCGTTGCCGCCGGCGGCGCTGTTGGAGCCGGCCGGGTCGGCCTGGCCCCCGTCGTAGGACGACGCGCTGATGATGAGCACGGTGGCCAGCACCCCGGCCGACACCGCGCCGACACCCGAGAGCAGCGCCCGTGAGGAGCGCAGCGCGTCCGGGATGCGCACGCCCTGCACCCGGCGGACCTGCGCGGGGATCCGGGACAGCAGGCGGTGGCGTCCGGCCCCGAGCCGCCCGTCACCGCGCCCTCCGCCGCGCCGGCCCGCGCGTCCGCCCCGCGTGCCCTGCGAGGACCGGCCCGGGCGCGAGTCGAGGTAGCGGCGGACGCCCCAGCCGAGCACCGCTTCGGCGATCAACGGGCCCAGCCCGCCCTCGAAATGGCTCAGTTGTTCGGCCGCGTTGCGGCAGTAGCGGCACTCCGCCAGATGCTCCTGGACGTCGGGCAGCAGAGCGCCACCCCGGCGGATCGGCACATCGAGGAGGCGGTTGTAGAAGCGGCAATCCTGGGTCGGAGCGAGTTCACGATGGGCATGTACACAACCCTCACGGAATGTGTCACGCGCTTGTTCGAGTGCGGCCGACGCGATGTCGGTATCCATGCCCAGCAGACCGGCCGGGACGCTTAAAGGATCGGCCTCGACCTCGACGTGCCAGAGCAAACAGCGCGCGGCTGCGGGAAGTGCCTGAAATGCCCGCTCCGCGAGGACGCGATTTTCGGGCGTCATGGACGTCGCCGCGCGCAGCCCGCGCCCTCCGGCCGGTTTCTGCAACGCCGGCAGTACGGCGGATATTCGATCGTCGCCGGACCACTCCCGGACCGTGTCGCGCACGGTCACCAGAAGCGCCGGGCGCAGCGCGACGGCCGACTCGCCGAAGGCGAGGCGGTTCAGGGTCCGGTGGAAGGCGGTCCCCGTCACCATCTCGGCGACCTGCGCCGACGAGGCGAGACAGATGACCGCGTACTCGTACACCGGCTGCCAGTGCCGGGCCATCAGAAGCGCGACGGAATGGGCGGCGACCCCGCCTTCCGGGCTGCCTCTCAGCGGGGCGGCGAGAGATTCATCGGATTCCCCGGGATCCCCGCCGGGCGGGGGATACGGGGGACGAGGGGGTGGGGGTGGGCACTGAGATGGTTCCTTCCCACGCGCATGTGGCACACAGAAGTCCTGACGCCGAAAAAGGAGCCCGGTTGGTGCGTACCTTTTTGGCGCGGCGCGGGAGGTGCGAATTCACCGACGGCGAATCGGACCCGGTCTGCAAAGCGCGTGCGACACCCGGCCATTCCCCCCGCACGTGTGTTTCACTCTTGCACAACCCCCACACGACCAACAAGGCGCCGGTGCAAATCAAGCCCATTGACAGAAAGTCAGAAATAGGAACGGACGCGCGCCGATCGCACCGGTTTTCGACATTTCAGATCTGCCATGACCGCAGCCGGTCCGCCGCGCCGTAGACGTCGGTCGCGCCGGACATCAGATCGCGGGCGAGGTCGACGAGGGCACCGTAGGGCGGGTCGATGCCGACGCCGCTGACGAACATGTACGCCACGGCCGTCGCACATGCGAAGCGTGCGTTGGCCGAGGGCAGCGGCCGAAGCAGGGTGATGGTGTGCAGCAGCGCGGCGGCTCGCCAGGCCGGGTCGGAGTTCACGCCGAGGCGTGGCGGGTCGACACGGTGCCGGGCGACTGCGGCCACCAACGCGGAGAAGTCATTGATGGTGGGCTGGTCCGGCAGGACCTCTTCGTGGCGCTGGAGCAGCCAGGGCACGTCGATATGGAGGACGGGTGCCATCGGTCAGGCAGCCCGCCCCTCGCCCTTGGCGGGCGGTTCGTCGTCCGGGAAGGCGGCGGCGAACTCGTCGGCGTGGGTCGCGAAGAACCTGCGGAAGGCCTCCGCGCCCTCCTGCAGCGCCCGGTGGCGGGCTATGTCGGCGGCGGCCGCCTCCCGCACGAGCGCCTTCATGGACGTACCGCGCTCCTTGGCGATCTGCCGCAGGTCCTCAAGCTCGCGGTCGCTGAACTCCACGTTGAGAGCTGGCATGCCTTCACGGTACCGCTCGGGTACTGACTCGTAAATATCACCAGGTCAGAGGGGTGGGCTGACGGTACCGAAGGGGGTGCACCCCTGGCCGTCCGCTGAGATCTGCATCACATCGCACCGCGTGATGTCACATTCCGGCGCTCTGCCCGGCTCGCAGTAGTGAGCGCGTCTCTGGGAGGACCACGCATGACCGAGATCCCCGTACCCGGCACCGCAGCCCCGCTCGACGAGGCGACCGGGGTGTTCGTCGACCACCGCGAGCTGCTGTTCGGCGTCGTCTACAACATGCTGGGCAGCGTCGCCGACACCGAGGACGTCCTGCAGGAGACATGGCTGTCCTGGACGGCCCGCGGCGGGGGCGCTCCCCTGGCCGGCGTCGACAACCCCCGGGCCTATCTCGTCCGGGTGGCGGTCAACCACGCGCTGCGGCGCCGTGCCGTGATCAGCCGCAGGCAGGAGACGTACGTGGGCTCGTGGCTGCCCGAACCCCTGGTCGCCGACGAGGGCGCCGACACCGCCGACGGCCCGGCCCTGCGCTCGGAGTCGGTGTCGCTGGCGATGCTGGTGGTCCTGGAGTCGCTGACCCCGCTGGAGCGGGCCGTGTTCGTCCTGGGCGAGGTGTTCGGCTATCCGCACGCCGAGATAGCCGGGATCATCGACCGCTCCCCCGCCGCCGTACGGCAGTTGGCACACCGGGCCCGGGAGCATGTCAATGCGCGGCGGCCCCGGTACGAGGCGCATCCGCGGGTGCGGCGGGAGGCGACCGAGCGGTTCGTGCGGGCGGCGCTCGGCGGGGACATCGCCGAGCTGATGGAGGTCCTCGCGCCGGACGTCACGGCGTGGACGGACGCCGGCGGCAAGCGCAGGCCGGCGAGTCTGCGCCCGGTGCACGGCCGGGACAAGGTGGCCCGCCTGCTCACTTCCGGGCGGGGCGGCCCGAGCAACCCCGTGTTCCGCTACCGGCGCGTCAACGGCGACGACGCGGCGGTGCTGTTCGACGGCGACGCGCCGTACGCCGTCCTGGTCCTGGACCTCACCCCGGAGGGCGACCGGGTGTGCGGGATCTACGTCGTCGCCAACCCGGACAAGCTCGCCCACCTGCCCAAGGAGGCGGCGTGAGCGCAGCCGGGCGGCCCGGGAGGGGCGAGCGCATCGCCGACTGGTTCGACGGCCGGCTCGGGACCCACACGCTCGGCCGGAAGTACCTGCGCAAGGTGTTCCCCGACCACTGGTCCTTCCTCCTCGGCGAGATCTGCCTGTACAGCTTCGTCGTGCTGGTCCTCACCGGCGTGTACCTGACGCTGTTCTTCCATCCGTCGATGAACGAGGTGACCTACCAGGGGAGTTACACGCCGCTGAACGGCGTGCGCATGTCCGAGGCGTACGCGTCCACGCTGGACATCAGCTTCGAC
The DNA here is from genome assembly GCF_022807935.1 of Streptomyces sp. HP-A2021. NCBI lineage: Bacteria > Bacillati > Actinomycetota > Actinomycetes > Kitasatosporales > Streptomycetaceae > Streptomyces > Streptomyces sp. HP-A2021. The sequence goes on along the minus strand of NZ_CP094344.1, from coordinate 9,054,635 downwards.
GTGCGCGGCGGTCTGCTGATCCGGCAGCTCCACCACTGGGCGGCGCTGGTCTTCGTCGCCGGGATGCTGACGCACATGATGCGGCACTTCTTCACCGGCTCGTTCCGCAAGCCGCGGGAGGTCAACTGGCTGTTCGGCTGGCTGCTGCTCTTCCTCGGCCTGTTCGAGGGCCTGTTCGGCTACTCGCTGCCGGACGACCTGCTGTCGGGCACGGGCCTGAGGTTCGTGCACGGCGCGCTGCTGTCGGTGCCGATCGTGGGGACGTACCTGGCGATGTTCCTGTTCGGCGGCGAGTTCCCCGGCGACGACATCGTGGCCCGCTTCTACTCGCTGCACGTCCTGCTGATCCCCGGGGTGATGGCGGCGCTGATCGTGGTCCACGTGCTGCTGGTCGTCTACCACAAGCACACCCAGTTCGCCGGCCCCGGGCGCACCGAACGCAATGTCGTGGGCGCGCCCTTCATGCCGGTGTACCTCGCGAAGGCGGGCGGCTTCTTCTTCCTGGTGTTCGGGGTGCTCGCGCTGATGGCGGCGGTGGCGACGATCAACCCCGTCTGGTCGTACGGCCCCTACCGCGCCGACCAGGTGTCGACGGGTGCCCAGCCCGACTGGTACCTCGGCTTCGCCGAGGGACTGGTGCGGATCATGCCCGGCTGGGAGATCACGCTGTGGGGCCACACGCTGGTGCTGGGCGTGTTCATCCCGATCGTGGTGTTCCCGCTGCTGCTGCTCTTCATCGGCGTGTACCCGTTCCTGGAGGCGAGGTTCACGGGCGCGAGGCACGAGCACCATCTGCTGGACCGGCCGCGCAACCGGCCGGTCCGCACGGGGATCGGGGCGGCCTGGATCAGCCTCTACCTGGTGCTGCTGGCGGGCGGCGGCAACGACATCGTGGCGACCCGCCTCCACCTGTCGATCAACACGGTGACCTGGGCGGTGCGGATCGCGATGTTCGCCCTCCCGGCGGCCGTCTTCGTCGTCACCCGCCGGATCTGCCTGGGGCTGCAGCTCCGCGACCGGGAGCTGGTGCTGCACGGCCGGGAGACCGGCGTGATCAAGCGGCTGCCGCACGGCGAGTACGTCGAGGTGCACGAGCCGCTCGACCGGGCCCGGCTGCACACTCTGACCGCCCACGAGCGGCCCCCGGAACTCGTGCTCAGGAATGAGCCCGACAGAACTCCCGAACAGTCCGGTTGAACGGCTCCGGGGCCTCGATGTTGCTGAGGTGCCCGGTGCCGGGCAGCACGACCAGGGTGGCCTCCGGGATCGCCTCCAGGAGGGGACGGGCGACGAGGTCCACCGGCGAGCGTGCGTCGAGTTCGCCCCACAGCAGCAGGGTCGGCACCGTGATCCCGGGCAGCAGGTCGCGCTGGTCGGCCTCGGCCATGACGGTGAGCTGCGTCCGCATGCTCCGGGGCCGGGTCTCGGCGGACATCACGGACAGCAGGCGGACGGCTTCGGCCGGTGGCCGCCCGGCGAACAGGCCGGGAACGGTCGGCGCGAACTCCTCGGCCGGCACCGCGAGCAACCGCTCCGCCCCCTCGACCCGCGACCGCACCTCCGCCGGGGGAAGCGAGCCCTTCCAGCCCGCGTAGGTGTCCACGAGGAGCAGCGTCCGGACGAGCTCGGCGTGGTGCCGGTAGAGCTCCAGCACCACGGTCCCGCCCCACGACAGGCCGAGGACGTGCGCCGGACCGAGGTCCACGTCCTCGATGACGGCCGCCAGACAGCGGGCGTAGCCGGCCAGTGTGAAGGACGGCGGTACGTCGGCGGAGCGGCCGGCACCCGGTTCGTCCCAGGCGACGACGGTGAACTCGTCGGCCAGGTCCTCGGTCTGCGGACGGAACAAGCGGGCGTCCGTCGTGGCGCCGTGCGCGAGCACGAGGGGCGGGCCCTGGCCCACCCGGTCGTACGCGACCTCGATGCCGTCGACCCGCACCGCTGGCATGACACCAGGCTACGCGCACGTGCCGGGGGCGTCCTGTCGGTGGACTCCCCCGGCACGCGGCGGGGTCACCCCCTCGTCATCCCTGGTCCGCCACGAAGGCGGCCATGCGGGTCAGGGCGGCGTTCCAGTTGATCGTGTGCTCGTTGGTCGACCAGGACTGGATGTCGTCGATGTAGCAGAACTGGCCGACGCAGCCCTGGAGTTTGCTCTGTGCGTAGGGGTCCTGGATGCTCGAGTTCGGCCCGCCCGCCAGGGTGCCCTTCGGCGGGTTCGGCAGGTTCGGGTCGAGCTGGCGGGCGTACCAGCGGCTGTGCTGGTTCTGGGCGCTGACCTCGCCGTAGCCGGTGACGTAGGAGATGTTCAGCGCGTTGCGGCCCAGGATGTAGTCCATGCTCTGGAGCGCGCCGTCGCGGTACTTCGAGGCGCCGGTGATGTCGTACGCGGTGGCGAGGACGACGGCGTTGTTGAGGACCTGGTGGCTGGAGCCCCAGTCGTATTTATTGCCCTCCGGGGCGTACGGCATGCCGTAGGGCTGTGCCTTCAGCGTGGCCAGGTAGCGGTCGGCGGCCTTGACGACGGACTCGCGGACCTTGTCACGGCCGGGCAGCTTGTTCGGCACCGTGGCGAGGTCGAGCCGTCCCGCCGCGCCCGTGCGGGCCCAGTCGAAGCCGATGGGCCCGAAGATGTCGGCCGTGTGGACCGGCGACTTCAGGACGTACTCCTGGAACGGCTTCTCGCCCGTGGTGAGGTACAGCTCGGCCGCCGCCCAGTAGAAGTCGTCGGTGACGTCGCTGTCGGCGTAGGCGCCGCCGCCGACGCCGTCGCTCTCGGAGGCGTAGCGGTCGGGGTGGGCGAGCGCCGCCGACCAGGCCTTGCGGGCGGCCGCCAGCGCCCTGTCGGCGAACGCCTTGTCGTGGGACCGGTAGAGGCGGGCCGCCTGTGCGGCCGTGGCCGCGAGGTTCAGGGTGGCCGCGGTGGACGGCGGGTGCAGTTCGCGCTTCTGCGGGTCGTCACCGGGCAGCAGCGGCAGTCCGGTCCACTGCTCGTCGTGCATCTTGTGGTGGGCCATGCCGGCCAGCGGCTTGCCGTCGGGCACCTGCATCCTGAGCAGGAACTCCAGTTCCCAGCGGGCCTCGTCAAGGATGTCGGGGACCTTGTTGCCGCTCTCGGGGATGTCGAGCGTGCCGTCGCCGAGCTTGGCGGGGTCGCCGGTGCGGGCGTGCAGCGCGCGTTCGTGGGTGCTCAGCACCTCCCAGGTGGAGATGCCGCCGTTGACGACGTACTTGCCGTGGTCGCCGGCGTCGTACCAGCCGCCGCTGACGTCCAGGGTGTAGTCGCAGACGCCGGGCTGGCAGGGGACGGCCGTGTCGCCCTTGTTGGGCGCCACGCCCACGTGCCCGGCCGGGCGGCCGTAGCCGGGCCGCAGGTCCTCTCGTATCGCGATGCCGCTGCGCTGGGGGTAGTAGTACTTCGCCGAGTCCAGCCGGAGCCGCTCGTAGGCGCTCGCGTCGATGTCGAAGGGGCGGCTGGTCTCGCCGTCGGCCACGAGCGTGAGGCCCGTGCCCTTCTTGCGGTACGCGCCGAAGTCGATCGAGTGGACGTTCTGCCCGGAGGAGGCGTCGACGCCGCGCGGCACGGTCGTGCCCCGGGCGACCGTCTTCCCGCCGGAGGTCCTCAGCTCCCAGGGCAGTTTCGCCGTGGCGTCGGTGACGAGGGTGGCGTTCTTCGGCCCGGCGGGCAGGTAGGCGACCTGGTTGACGCGGACCCGGGGCCCGGTGTCGGGCTCGTACGGCTCCGGCGTCACCCCGCCGAGCAGGGAGACGTCGTCCATGCAGAAGCGCCAGGGATCCGCACTGCCGCCGAGCTGGAAGCCGACCTGGCCCTGGGTGGTGTCGACGGGCGAGGTGAAGGTGTAGGAGTAGGTGTCGCCGGAGACGCTGAGCTGCGGTGTCACCTCGTGGTAGGTGTCGTAGGGCGACACCGAAAGGCCCATGATCGCCCGCACGACGTGCCCGGCGGGTGTGCCGGTCGCGCTGAAGGAGAAGCGGTACGACTCCCCCTTCACGAGGGTGATGTCGTTCTGCCCGACGGCGGCGTCCCAGCGGTTGGTGGTGCCGCCGGGGACGTCGGCGCAGAGCCGGCCGTCGGACAGCCCCGCGGTGACGTTGCTGGTGGCCCACCAGGGGTCCGTGGTGGTGTCGAAGGTGCCGTTCCTGACCTGCTCGGCCTCTTCGGCCCCGGCCGGTGCGGAGGGCAGCGCGGTGAGCGCGGTCGCCAGCAGGGCCGTCAGGGACAACAGGGCGGTTCTGCGTCGTTTCACGTCCGGGCTCCTCTGGAGAGGTGCGGGTGGCGCTCGATGCGTGGGAGCGCTCCCAGATGTGGATGCCCGCCATGGTTGTTGCTGATGTGACATGCCGTCAACGGTCCGGACGGGACTGGCTGTTCGCCGCCCGTCCGGACCGTCGTGGCAAGGGGTCTCAGGCGGCCGGGGTCTCCAGCCGGCTGATGCGCAGGGCGCCCCGGGCCTCGTCGGGGTGGCGGCTCGTCATCGTGAGCCGGATCCGGGACCCCCGGACTGCCTTGAAGGTGATCACGGTCGGGGTGTCGGAGGCGGTGGCCCAGTCGATCGCCGTGTCCCCCACGGCCCGCCACGTCCGGCCGTCCCACACCGCCACCTCGATCGCCGCGGGCAGGCTGTGCGTGGCGTCCACGGTGAAGGAGACGTCCACCCGGTCGAAGCCGCGGGTGCGTCCGTGATCGACCGTGACCCAGTCCTCGGTGCGCGCGCCGTCGAAGGCGGGCAGCAGGGCCGTGGCCTGCTTGAAGAAGCCGTTGGACCAGCCGGTGGCCGGGTCGCCGTCGAGCATGGCGGCGGGCAGGGTGTCCGGGCGGCCGGAGTAACTGGCGTCCGCGTGCGGGTAGTCGACGGGCGCCGGGTGCTCCGGCGCGAAAGCGGGCGGGGCTGTCTTTGCCCGGTCCGCTGCCCGGGTGGCGCGTACGGTCACGGTGCCGGCGCGCAGGCCGTCGGCGCGGGCGGTCACCTTCACCGCGCCCGTCTTCGTGCCGGAGCGGACGATGGCGAGGGCCTTGCCGTGGAAGGCGGTGCGGGTGCTCGCCTGGTAGCGCTCGGCGCTCTCCTGGCGGCCGTTGTCGAGCCCGGCGAGGGAGCCGTTCGCCACCTCGAAGGAGAGCAGGTGCTCCGCGTCCGGCACCACCACTCCACGCCGGTCGACCACTTCGGCGGTCACGAAGACCAGCGAACGCCCGTCGGCAGCGACGGAGTCGCGGTCCGGTGTCAGGCGTATCGCGTGCGGGGCGCCGGCGGTGCGCAGCACGTCGGTGGCGACCACCCTGCCGTCCCGCCGCGCGACGGCCTTCAGCTCGCCCGGCCGGTAGGGCACCTTCCAGGTCAGGTGGAGCTTGCCGGCGCTGCCGTTCGGGCTGGTGTAGCTGCCGGGGTAGGGGCCGTCGGTGAAGGTCTTGTCGTCGCCGGTCGCCTCGGTCGTCTCCAGGTACGTGCGGCCGTCGACGGTCTTCTTGGTGTCGAACCGCCGTACGCCCAGGGACTTTCCGTTGAGGAACAGCTCGACGGTGTCGACGTTGGCGTACGCCCAGACCTCGACCGTGTCGCCCTCGGCGTGGTTCCAGGTCATCGGCAGCAGATGGACCATCGGCTCGCTGGTCCACTGGCTTTGGAACAGGTAGTACATGTCCTTCGGGAAGCCCGCGGTGTCGACCGCGCCGAAGAAGGACGCCTTGACCGGGAAGACGTCGTACGGCGTGGGCTCGCCGATGTAGTCGATGCCCGACCACAGGAACTGCCCGGCGAACCACTTGCGGTCCCGGTCCTTCTTGTGGCCGTACTCGCCGCTCATGGTCCAGGAGGCGAGGTTGTTGTCGTAGGAGGAGGTGCCGCGCCGTCCGGGGGTGTAGTTCTCGCCGGTGTTGAGGTGTTCGGGCTCCTGGTACTCGCCCCGCGTCGAGGTCTCCGAGGAGGACTCGGACTCGAAGAGGAAGAGGTGCGGGTAGGCCGCGTGCAGCTGGTCCACCGACTTGGCGGTGTTGTAGTTGAGGCCGAGGCCGTCCAGCTTGGCCAGCATCAGGTCGGCCGCGGAGCCCTTGGCGGGGAGGCGGCGGTACTTGTCGGAGCCGATGACCAGCGGACGGGTGTCGTCGGCGGCCCTGATCGCGGCGATGATCCGGTCGGCCATGGCGAGGCCGGCGGTGGAGGTGGAGTCGGGGACCTCGTTGCCGATGGACCACATCAGCACGGCGGGCGAGTTGCGGGCCGCGAGCACCATCTCGGTGGCGTCCTTCTCGCACCACTCGTCGAAGAACCGGCCGTAGTCGTACCGGTTCTTCCCGGTGCGCCAGCAGTCGAACGCCTCCACCAGCATGACGACGCCCAGCTCCTCGCAGACCTGGATCACTTCGGGCGCGGGCGGGTTGTGGGAGGTGCGCAGGGCGTTGACGCCCATGGACCGCATGATCTCCAGCTGGCGGCGGACGGCGTCGATGCTGACCGCGGCGCCGAGCGCGCCCAGGTCGTGGTGGAGGTCGACGCCCTTGAGCTTGTGGTGGGTGCCGTTGAGGAAGAAGCCCTCGTCCGGGTCGAAGCGGAAGGTGCGGAAGCCGAAGGGCGTGCGGTAGGTGTCGGTGGTTCTGCCGCCGACGCGCAGTTCGGTGTGCAGGGTGTAGCGGTGCGGGGCCGCGATGTCCCAGAGCAGGGGGCGCCGGACGGTGAGCTCGTGGGTCTCGGTCTTCTCACCGGTGACGGCGGCCGTGGAGGAGGCACGGGCGACCGTCCGGCCCTTCGGGTCGACGATCCGGGACACGACCTCAACGTCGGCGCCCGCGCCCGACGCGTTGACGACCGACGTGTCGACCCGTACGACGGCCCGTTCGGCGGAGATCTCGGGTGTGGTGACACGGGTGCCCCAGCGGGCCACGTGCACCGGCTCGGTGATCACCAGGCGGGCCTCGCGGTAGATGCCGCTGCCCGAGTACCAGCGGCTGCTGGGGAGCCGGTTCTGGACCTTGACGGCGAGCACGTTCTCGGTGGTGCCGTCGGTGTGCACCAGATCGGTGAGGTCGAGGGCGAAGCCGGTGTAGCCGTAGGGGTGGCGCCCGGCCTCCTTGCCGTTGCAGTGGACGGTGGAATCCATGTAGACGCCGTCGAACTCCACCGAGATCCGCTTGCCGGCGAGCGCGGGCGGCAGGGTGAAGGCGAGGCGGTACCAGCCGAGGCCGCCGGGCAGGAAGCCGGTGCCGCTGGTGGTGCCGTGGTCGGTCGTGGGGGTCTGCTCGATGCTCCAGTCGTGCGGGACGGCGACCTCGCGCCACCGGGAGTCGTCGTAGCCGGGCTGCGCGGCGTCGGCATAGGCGCCGGTAGGGTCGGTGATCCCGCCCGGGTTGACCAGCGCGAAGCGCCAGCCGTCGCGCAGTGCGACGGTGCGGCGGCCGGACCCTCCGCGCGCCGCATCGGCGGCCCATGCCTCGGGGGCGCCCAGCAGTGTTCCGGCCGCGGGCGCGGCGGCGGAGGCGAGCAGGACCGATCTGCGCGTGACCGACATGGCGGCTCTCCCTCATTAAATCCCAGAAGTACTCACAACTGATCGTGAACAAACAGATTCTGTCGAGGTGTCACACAGGGCCGTCAAGGGTGCGGCAGCGTCGTTCTGCCTCACGGGTCACATCGGCCGGAATTGCGCCTTGACCGCACGCGGCCGGGCGGCGCAGGGGTTACCGGGCCACGTCGGGCGCCCACGCACTAGTCTGGAACTCAAGCGACCTCCCTGATCACTGTGAGTGTCCGTATGGAGTGGCGACGATGAGCCCGGACGAGCTGTTCGACGATGACGTGGCCGCCCGTGCCGTCATCGCCGCCGACGGCACGCTCACCGAGTGGAGCGAGGGCGCACACCGTCTGCTGGGCCACACGGCCGCCGAAGTCCTGGGCCGCCCGGCCGTCGAGCTGCTGGCCGACGGGGCGGCCCCGCCGCCCGTGCCCGCGGACGCCCGCTGGAACGGTACGCTCACGCTGCGTCACCGTGACGGGCACACGGTCTCGGCGTGGGTGCTCGCCCACCGCAGACCGCCGGACGGCCCCGAGACCGCCGAGTGGCTCGCCGTGTCCCCGCCGGAGGCCCCTGGCCCGGAGCTGCCGGACGACCCGCTGGTGCGGGCGGCCCTCACGCAGTCGCCCTGCGCCACGATGATCTTCGACGAGCGGCTGCGGCTGCGCGGCGTCAACGACGCCATGGCGGACCTCCTCGGGCTGCCCGCCGACCGGCTGCGGGGCCTGCGGCCCACCGACGTCGGCAGCCGGCCGCAGAACACGGAGCTGGAGGAGTATCTGCGCCGCGTGCTGAGCACCGGCCGGCGGCAGGACATGCAGACGTACATGAAGGCCAGCGGCGAGAGCCGGGGTGCGCACGCCTGGCTGGCCCGGCTCGCACCGCTCACCGACGACGGAGGCCGGGTGCGCGGCGTGTGCGTGACGGCCCACGACTTCAGCGACCAGTACCGGGCACGGGAGCGGCTCCAGCTGGTCAACGAGGCGAGCGTGCGCATCGGCACCACCCTCGACGTCACCCGTACGGCCCAGGAGCTGGCGGACGTGTGCGTCCCGGCGCTCGCCGACTTCGTCAGCGTCGACCTGCTCGACGTACAGGAGCACGGTGGCGAGTCCGCCGGCCCGCCGACCCCACCCGTGAGCCTGCGCAGGGCCGCCCACCAGTCGGTCAACTCGGGCAGCCCCGAGGCCGTCGCCAAACCGGGGCAGGTGGACGTCTATCCGGAGAACTCCCCGCAGGCCGCCTCGCTCATCGCGGGGCGCGCGGTCGTGGCGTCAGGAGTGGACAACGGCGACCTCGAGAAGTGGCTGGCCTGGGACCCGGTCCGGTTCCGGCGGATACGCGAGTACGGCATCCACTCCACGATGTCCGTGCCGCTCCAGGCCAGGGGTTCGACGCTCGGAGTCGCGGTCTTCACCCGTTTCCGGCGCCCCGAGCCCTTCACCGACGACGACGTGCTGCTGGCCGAGGAGGTCACGGCACGCGCCGCCGTCTGCATCGACAACGCCCGCCGCTACTCCCGCGAGCGTGAGACGACGCTCACGCTGCAACGCAGCCTGCTGCCCCGCACGCTGCCGCGCACGGCCGCCGTGGAGGCGGCCTCCCGTTATCTGCCCGCCACCCGCTCCGGCGTGGGCGGCGACTGGTTCGACGTGATCCCGCTGTCCGGGATGCGCATCGCGATGGTCGTCGGCGACGTCGTCGGGCACGGCATCCAGGCCTCGGCCACCATGGGCCGGCTGCGCACGGCCGTCCGCACCCTCGCCGACATCGACCTGGCCCCCGACGAGCTGCTCACCCACCTCGACGACCTGGTCGTCCGGCTGTCCCAGGAGTCCGGTGTCGACGCCGGCACCGGGGAGGTGGGCGCGACCTGCCTGTACGCGGTGTACGACCCCGTGTCGCGGCGCTGCACGCTGGCCCGGGCCGGGCACCCGCTGCCCCTCGTCGTCCCGCCGGACGGCCCGGCCCACCAGCTCGACCTGCCCTCGGGGCCCCCGCTCGGGGTCGGGGGGCTGCCGTTCGAGTCCGCCGAGGTGGAGCTGCGGGAGGGCAGCGTCCTGGCGTTCCACACGGACGGGCTGCTCGCGAGCCGCGAGCGGGACCTCGACGCGAGCCAGCGGATGCTGCGCGAGGCCCTGTCGGCTCCCTCCGACTCCCTGGACGAGATCTGCGACCGCGTGCTGCACGCGCTGCTCCCGCCGAGCGGCTCCGCCGACGACGTGGCCCTGCTGCTGGCCCGCACCCGCGGCCTGCCGTCCTCCCAGGTGGCGACCTGGGACATTCCCGCCGACCCGGCGCTGGTGGCCCCCATCCGCAAGCAGGTCGTCGACCAGCTCGACCGCTGGCAGCTCACCGATGCCACGTTCACCGCGGAACTGGTGGTGAGCGAGCTGGTCACCAACGCCATCCGCTACGGCGCCCAGCCCATCCGGCTGCGGCTGATCCACGACGCGTCCACGCTGATCTGCGAAGTGTCCGACACCAACCACACGGCGCCCCACCTGCGCCGCGCCAAGACCTGGGACGAGGGGGGCCGCGGTCTGCTCCTGGTCGCGCAGCTCACCCAGCGCTGGGGCAGCAGGCACACCACCGAGGGCAAGACGATCTGGGCCGAGCTGGCACTGCTCGACGAGCTGTGAGCGGACGCGGTTTCCCCGGTACCGCGGCGGACACCCGCGAGGCATGGCCACAACATCTCAGTCCGTACGCCGGGCGGCCTTACTCGGGAGCGCGCTCGCGGCTCTCGGCTCACTGACCGCCTGCGGCACCGAGCACCGTGCGGAGACCGCCGCGCAACAGGTGTCCGCCGCCGACACCGATACCCGCTGTCACACCTACGAGCTGCGTGCCTTTGTCGGCCGGATGGATCCGGGCGCCGGGCAGCGCAACTTCCCGGTCGTGCTGACCAACGTCTCCTCGCGGACCTGCACCCTGCACGGCTATCCGGGTGCCGCGTTCGTGGACGCGTCCGGCCGGCAGCTGGGCCCCGATCCGAAGCGCACCCCCGGCGAGCCGGCGACCGTGACCCTGGCGCCGGGCAGGAGTGCCTGGGCGGGGCTGCGGTATGCCGACCCCGAGGTCAGCGGCGCCCACGCCGCCACTCCGGCGGCGCTGCTGGTGACTCCCCCGGACGAACGCAAGCCGCTGAAGGTGCGGTGGACGGCGGGTGAGGTGCCGGTCGGCGGGAACGCGTCCTCGGTGTTCCTGACGGCGTTCGAGGCGGGCAGCGGGCCGTGAGGCCGACGGGGTTCTCGTAGCTTTCTTACCAGCCCCTGGTTTCATGGGCGGGCACGCTGTGATCACGCCCCGGAGGACTCCGCCCTGAACACCCCGCTCGCCGAAGTCCTGTCCGTGGCGCTGCTGGCCGCCGTGCTCGTCTGGGCCGTGCTCCGTCCGCGGGGGCTCCCCGAGGCCGTGCTGGCGGTTCCGGCCGCCGGGCTCGCGGTCGCCGTCGGAGTGATCTCGCCGGACCACGCCTGGGAGGAGATCCAGCGGCTGGGGCCCGTGGTGGGCTTCCTCGCGGCCGTGCTGGTGCTCGCGCACTTCTGTGACGTCGAGGGGCTGTTCACGGCGTGCGGGGCGTGGATGGCCCGCTGGGCGGCGGGGCGTCCCGCGCGGCTGCTGACCGCGGTGTTCGCGCTGGCCTCCGTGATCACGGCCGTGCTCAGTCTGGACGCCACCGTCGTCCTGCTGACACCGGTGGTGCTCGCCACGGCCACCCGGATGGGCGTCCAGGCCCGGCCGCACCTCTACGCGTGCGCCCATCTGTCCAACACCGCCTCGCTGCTGCTGCCGGTCTCCAACCTCACCAACCTGCTGGCCTTCACGGCGAGCGGGCTGAGCTTCACCCGGTTCGCGGCGCTGATGGCGTTGCCGTGGCTGGTGGCGATCGGCGCGGAGTACCTGGTGTTCCGGCGCTTCTTCGACGAGGAACTGACCGCCCCGCTCCCCTCACCCGACCCCGCGCGACCTCCCGAGCTGCCCCTGTTCGCCCTGATCACCGTGGGCTGCACGCTGGCCGGGTTCGTCGTGGCCTCCGCCCTGGGGATCGCACCGGCGTGGGCCGCCCTGGCCGGCGCGCTCGTACTGGCCGTGCGGGCGCTGCTGCGGCGGCGGGCCACCCCGCTGACGGTGGTGCGGTCCGCGGCCCCGGCGTTCCTGGCGTTCGTGCTCGCCCTCGGCGTCGTGGTGCGGGCGGTCGTCGACCACGGGCTCGCCGACGCGCTCCACCGGGTGCTGCCCGACGGCTCGGGCCTGCTCACGCTGCTCGGCGTGGCCGCGCTGGCCGCCGTCCTGGCGAACATCGTCAACAACCTCCCCGCGGTCCTGGTGCTGCTGCCGCTGACCGCGGGGGCCGGTCCCGGTGCCGTGCTGGCGGTGCTGCTCGGCGTCAACATCGGCCCCAACCTGACCTACGCCGGATCGCTGGCGACCCTGCTGTGGCGGCGGATCGTGCAGCAGCACGGACACCGGGTCGGGGTCGGGGAGTTCACCCGGCTCGGGCTGCTCGCGGTACCGGCGGCGCTGGTGCCGGCCGTGGTGGCGCTGTGGCTGTCGCTGCGTGTCGTCGGGGGCTGAGCGCGCGTCCGGTCAGCGGCGGCCGCCTCCGTAGCCGCCGTAGCCGCCGTAGCCGCCGTAGCCGCCGTAGCCGGGGTAGCCGTAGCCGCCGTACCCGTAACCGGGGTAGCCGTAGCCGTAGCCGGGATAGCCGTTCTGGCCGTCCCCGTCGCAGGGATAGCCGTAGCGGTAGCAGGCCGACTCGGTGGGGGCCGCGCCGGTCGGTGTCGGCCGCGCTGCCGACGGGGTGGCGGACGGGGTCGGTGTCGGTGACGCCGTGGGGGTCTTCGAGGGCGTGGGTGTGGGTGTGGGTGTCGGGGTGGGGCGCGGCGCCGGGGCGGCGGCCTTCCAGTTGACGGCCTCCATCTGGAGGTCCGCCTTGGAGGTGTCGATAGCCCACCGCTGGTCCTCGTCGTCCGCCCGGGTCTTGAGGACCAGGGCCCCCGAGCCGTCGGTCGCGGCCGGAGCCAGGGCGAGGTCCTGGTTCCAGCGGGGCACCAGAGCGCCCTGGAGGGTGAAGTCGTAGCGGATGTTCTTGGAGTCCGGCCGGGACGCGCCCGTGCAGGGAGCCAGCCGCACCGAGTAGCCGAGTTGCGAGTCCAGGCACAGGCCGGGAGCGGCGCCGTTGCGCAGCAGGCCGTCGGTCTCGTACGTCCACTGCTGGGCGGCGGCCGAGGAGCAGGCGGTGAGCTCGGCCTCCGCGTCCTCGACGGCCTTGTTGTCCTCGACACCGACGCACAGTCCCGAGTCCACGTTGTGCAGCCGGCCGCGCAGGGCACCCTTCTCGGCGTCGCCCGACCCGATCCAGGACGGGTCGCCCGTCGACTCGCCCGCGCCCGAGCCGGGCGTCTCCGAGGGCCGCCCCGCACCGGCCTGGGGGCCCTCGCCGGAGTTGCCCAGGGACCACAGGACCAGCGGGATGACGACCAGGCCGCTGACGGTCAGGATGCTCGCGGTGAGGTTGCGGCGGCGTGCGGCACCGCGGGCCGCCTTGTGGGCGGACCTGCGGGCCGCGGTGCGGGGGCCCGCGGCACGCCGGCCGGGACGGGAACCTGCGGCACGCCGGCCGGGAGTGGTTCCACCGGACGGCGGGGCATCGGGCGGAGTCGGGAAGCCGTCGCGAGCGTGCGCCGTTTCCGCTGTCACGGGGGCGGGCGGCGCGGTCGACGTGCCGACCGGGTCGGTGAACGACTCCCCGGCCATGCCCGCGAGGACGACGGGGTCGGGGAAGGCTTCCTCGACGGCCACACGTCCGGGGAGTCCGGTCCCCGTCGCGGCCGCCTCCCTGCCGGGCCCCGGGGCGTCCGTCATGTCTCTCTCCGCGGCGCCGCTCGATCTGCTCTCCGCGTACTCCCGCCCGCCCCAGCCGAGTACCGCCTCCGCCAGCGCGACGCCGAGCCCGTGGTTGAACCGGCCGAGCTGGTCCGCGGCAGCGGCGCAGTGCCCACAGCCCTGGATATGCGCGCGTAGATCGGGGTCGATGTCGAGGGCGCCACGCCGGTACGTCACGTCGAGCAGGCGGAGATAGCGCCGGCACTCCTCGTCGGGAGCGAGTTCGCGGTGCAGTTGGAGGCTTTCCTCGCGCAGCCGGTCACGGGCCCGGTCCAGTTCGACACTGGCGCCCTCCTCGTCCAGGCCGAGCAGCCCGGCGGGGGCGGTGAGCGGTTCGGTCTCGACCTCGACGTGCCACAGCAGACAGCGCGCCGACTGGGGCAGCCGCTGGAAGGCGCCGGACAGCAGGCGCCGGTGCTGCTGCGGCAGCAGCCGGGCGGCCACCCGCTCCCCCTCGCCGGCCCCGGACAGCAGTTCCGGGTGGAGCATGTCGCGTCGGTGGTCGGTGGCCCACTCGGCGGCGATACGCCGTACGGTGACGAGCAGATGGGGCCGCCACGCCGAGGTGGGGCCGGTCTGGCGCAGGGTCTCGCCGAAGATCCGGGTGAATGCGGCAGTCGTGAGTATTCCGGCGGAACGCGGCCCGTCGGTGCACAGCCGGGCGTAGGCGGAGGCCGCCTCCCAGTGCCGGTCCAGCAGTTCGCCGACGGGGTGAAGTGCGGGGGTCGCGCCCGTCCACTTCCTGAGCTCGGCGCTCAGTTGCTCGTCCGTCGCGCCGATCCTGCGGGCCGGACCCGGAGAATTCGGCGGGCCTGCGTCGTTCACGGCTGCATTCCTCTCAAGGACATGCGGAATAAAGTCCATACCAAGGGGTATGTCGGCCCGGTGGCCCCGCGCATGCGAAGAAAGGCGTGTTGTCCGGACGCCGACAAGGCACACCTTTGCACAGGTCAGCGACAGGGAACAAGGGATCTCACGGTTTCGTGCATTGTGTAGTCGGCCAGGGCCTTTTGACAAAACGTCAATGTGCGGTGCGAAAGGGATTTCCGCACTGTCCGTTCTGTTTTTTGCGGAGCGTTTTCGCCCGGCTTCGGGCGTCGACCCAAAACCATTGAACTGCCGCCTGCACAGCAGCTCACGCCCTCGGGCCTTCCCGGCACGGCCCTTTCGGCGACTCCGCCCGGAACCAATGACCACACCGCCGCTCAGCCCCACGGGCCGCCGTGAGCGGCGTTCCGGTACGCCCCGGGAGGTGTCCCGTAGCGCTCGCGGAAGACACGGTTGAAGTGGAACGGGCTGGCGAAACCCGAGGCCGCGGCGACGCGTTCCACGGGCAGGTCGGTGCCCTCCAGCAGCCGGGCGGCGTGGCGCAGCCGCGCCTCGCGCAGGGCGCGCATGGGCGACCGGCCGCGCTGCCGGCTGAACAGATGGGCGAAGCGGGACGGCGACAGGGAGACCTGCTCGGCCAGCGAGCGGACGGTGTGGGGGGCGCCCGGGTCGGCGTCGATCAGCTCCTGGGCCCGTTGGATCCGTGCGTCGAGGCCGGGACGGGGTGCCGCCGGCCGGGCACCGGCGGTGGTGAGGAGGACGATCTCCTCCAGAGCGCACAGGGCCAGTTCGCGGGCGGCACTGCCGTGCGCGACGGCGATCTGCCCGTCTACGGGCGCGGCGTAGGGCGGGGCGGACGCGTAGGGCGGGGCCGCGTCGTCCGAGGCCACCGCCTCGGGCGGTGTTGCCCCGCCCCCGGTCCAGCGGGCATCGGCCTGCATCCGTCGGAACGCCGCCTCGACACGGCCGTGCACTCCGGCCGGGGCGGACGTGACCGCGTACACCCCGTCACCGGCGTCGTACGGCCGCAGCCACGCGGCCCACGACGGGCGGGCCTGGCAGTGCACCCACCAGAACCGCCAGCGCCGGGCACCGGGCTCGACGGCGTAACGGTGCGGGGCACCCGGGGCGAGTACCACCAGGTGGCCCGCGCCCGCCGAGGTCTCCACCCCGCCCTGCCAGAGCCGCCCCCGGCCTCCGGTGGTCCAGGTGAAGAGCCAACTCGCAGATCCGCCCGGCCGGTTGACGCCGTATCCGGGCGGCTGGTCGAAGTGGCCGAGCACGACCAGACCGGGCGGCGGTGCGGGGTCCCCGTCGGACTCGGGCTCAGCAGTACCGGGCAATCCGTCAGCACGCACGGGCATCCCCCTCGGCGGCTCGGTGGCCTAGCGTGTCGTGCCGGGGACCACTGACCGAGGAGTGCGCTCATGACAGTCACGGGCAACGGCGCCGCCGGCTCTCCCATCCTGGACGCTGCCGCGCTCCGGCGACACCGGGAGGGTTTCGAGGAGGACGGTTTCACGGTCGTGCGCGGGCTCTTCGGGGCCCACGAGGCCGAGCGGCTGTGCGACGAGTTCGAGGCGCTGCGTGCGGCCGGCCCGGTTCCCGGACACTTCGAGCCGCGCGCCTCCGGGCCGGGCGCCGATCCGCTGCACGTCTGGCCGCGGGTGATGCACCCGCACGAGATCAACGACCTCGCTCGCGACGTCCTGCTGGACGCCCGGCTGCGGACGGTTCTGGAGGAGCTCCTCGGGGAGGACGTCCTGGCCGCGCAGAGCATGTTCTACTTCAAGCCGCCGGGTGCCCGGGGGCAGGCGCTGCACCAGGACAACTTCTATCTGCGGGTGGAGCCGGGCACGTGTGTGGCGGCGTGGCTGGCCTGTGAGGTGATCGACCGGGAGAACGGCGGGCTGGAGGTCGTGCCGGGCACGCACCGGATGGACCTGTTCTGCCCGGAGGAGGCGGACGCGGGGGTGTCCTTCGCGCGGGAGTACGTGCCGCCGCCGCCCGGTCTGGCCGCCGTGCCCGTGGACATGGAGCCGGGGGATGTTCTGTTCTTCAACGGCAGTCTGGTGCACGGGTCGCAGCCGAACCGTGCGGTGGATCGGTTCCGGCGGTCGTTCATCGGGCATTACGTGGGGCGGTCGGCGGAGCGGATCGGGCGGTTCTACCGGACGCTGACGATGAGCGGAGCGCGGGTGGTGCTCCCGGAGAGCGAGGGGGCGGGGCCCTGCGGGACGGAGTTCGCGCCGCAGGGGCCCCACTGAGCGCTCGGCTGAAGGGCGCCCCTGCTTTCCTAGTGGCCCGCGATCGGATGCGGCGTGTAGGGCCGCTCCAGTTCCTCGAGTTCCTTGTCGCTGAGCTCCAGCTCCACCGCTGCCACCGCATCCTCCAGGTGCTGCGGCTTGGACGCTCCCACGATCGGTGCCGTCACCGTGTCCTGGCGGAGGAGCCAGGCGAGCGCGACCTGGGCCCGGGGCACGCCGCGCTCCCCTGCGATGCGGGTCACCGCCTCGACGATGGTGCGGTCGCCCTCCTGGTACAGGTTGCTGCCGAAGGTGTCGGTGGCGCTGCGCTCGGTCGTGGTGTCCCAGTCGCGGGTGAGGCGGCCGCGGGCGAGCGGGCTCCAGGGCAGCACGCCGACGCCCTGGTCCGCGCACAGGGGCAGCATCTCGCGCTCCTCTTCGCGGTAGAGGAGGTTGTAGTGGTTCTGCATGGAGACGAAGCGGGTCCAGCCGTTCAGCCGGGCGGTGTACTGGGCCTTGGAGAACTGCCAGGCGTACATCGAACTCGCCCCGATGTAGCGGACCTTGCCGGCCTTGACGACGTCGTGCAGCGCCTCCATCGTCTCCTCGACCGGCGTGTGCGGGTCGAAGCGGTGGATCTGGTAGAGGTCGACGTAGTCGGTGCCGAGACGGGTGAGGCTCTGGTCGAGCTCGGTGATGATCGCCTTGCGGGACAGTCCGCCGCCGTTGGGCCCGGGCCGCATCCGGCCGTGCACCTTCGTCGCGAGCACGATGTCGTCGCGGCGGGCGAAGTCGCGCAGGGCCCGGCCGACGATCTCCTCGCTGGTGCCGTCGGAGTAGACGTTCGCCGTGTCGAAGAAGTTGACCCCCGCCTCGACCGCCTGCCGGATCAGCGGACGCGAGGCCTCCTCGTCGAGGGTCCACTCGTGCCGGCCCCGGTCCGGCAGGCCGTAGGTCATGCACCCCAGACAGATCCGCGAGACGTCCAGGCCCGTCGAACCGAGCTTCACGTACTGCATCGTTGCTGCTCCTGCCTTCGGGAGGTGTTCCACGGCGAGCGTACGTGCTCGTGCGCACTCGAAGGCGTCAGCCGCGTTCGACCAGGTCCAGCGCCCGTTCCCAGCCGAACTCCGGCCGCCCGCCGTCCTCGTCCGGTTCTCCGGTGTACGGCTGCCCGAACCGCACGCCCATCCCCCGCAGCCGTTCGAGACTGTCCCGGTAGGCGGGGTGGGAGGCCAGCGCGCCGGCCACGCACGGCAGGACGGCGACGGGCACACCGAGCCCCGCGACCTCGCACAGGGTGCCCAGGGCGAGGGTGTCGGCGATGCCGGCCGCCCACTTGTTGACGGTGTTGAAGGTGGCGGGCGCGACGACCACGGCGTCGGGCGCCGGGAACGGGCGCGGCTCGCCCGGGGTGCGCCAGGCGGACCGGATCGGGCGGCCCGTCTGTGCCTCGACGGCCGCGGTGTCGAAGAAGCCGTTCATGGCGACGGGCGTCGCGATGACACCGACCTCCCAGTCGCGCTCCTGCGCGGCGGTGATCAGTTTGCTCACGTCCGCGGCGATACCGGCGGCGCAGACGACGATGTAGAGGAAGGGCTTCCGGGCGGCCTGTTCGGTCATCCCGGAAACCCTAGTCACTCCGCCGTGCTCACCGGACGGGGAACGTGGCTCCGCGCTCCCGCTCCGGCCGCGGGCCGAAGATGCGGCGCTCCCGCTCCTCGATCGGTACGTCGTTGATGCTCGCCTCGCGGCGGGTCATCAGGCCGTGCTCGTCGAACTCCCACAGTTCGTTGCCGTAGGAGCGCCACCACCGGCCTTCCGCGTCCCGGCACTCGTACTGGAAGCGGACCGCGATGCGGTTGCCGTCGAAGGCCCACAGGTCCTTGCGCAGCGCGTACTCCCGCTCCCGCTCCCACTTCCCGGTCAGGAACTCGACGATCTCGGCGCGTCCGGTGAGGAAGGTTTCGCGGTTGCGCCAGACGGAGTTTTCCGAGTAGGCGAGGGCGACCTTGTGCGGGTCGCGGGTGTTCCAGGCGTCCTCGGCGGCCTGGACCTTCTGCGCGGCGGTGTCCCGGTCGAAGGGCGGCAGCGGCGGGCGGTCGGTCATGGATCCTCCCTGGTCAGCAGCTGGAGAACGCGCGTTCTCCGCAGCGGCTGCTACGGTAGGAGAACGCTCGTTCTCGCGTCAAGGAGTGGTCGTACATGGACAGCGCAGGGATCCGGGATCGGGCGCTGGACGCCGCCGAGGAGCTGTTCTACGGGCGGGGTGTGCAGTCGGTCGGCATGGACGACGTCCGCAGCGCGTCCGGAGTCTCGCTCAAGCGGCTCTACCAGCTCTTCCCGTCGAAGGAGCAGCTGGTGGAGGCGTATCTGGAGCGGCGTGACGGGCGCTGGCGCGGCCGACTGGCCGAGTACGTCGAGCAGTACGGGGAGCCGCGGGAGCGGATCCTGGCCGTGTTCGACTGGCTGGGCCGGTGGTTCGGCGAGCCGGGCTTCCGGGGCTGTGCGTGGATCAACGCCTACGGGGAGCTCGGCGCGACGTCCGCGCGCGTGGCCGGCCAGGTGCGCGCGCACAAGCGGGCTTTCCGGGACTACCTCGCCTCGCTCGTCGACGCGGCGGGGCTGCCCGGCGCGCTGGCCGGACAGCTGTTCCTGCTCGCCGAGGGTGCCATGGTCACGGCGGGTGTCACCAGGAGCGCCGAGCCCGCGGCCGAGGCGCGGGAGGCCGCCCGGCTGCTCCTGCGGACCCTGTGAGGCCGGGCGTCAGCTCACCGTCTCCGACACGGTGATGGCGCTCACCGGACAGGCCCGGGCCGCCTCCCGCACCAGGGGGCTGCCGCCGCCGTCCTCGTGGCCGGGCAGCAGGGCGCTGTAGCCGTCGTCGTCCTGGGTGAACACGTCCGGGGCGGTCAGGGCACACTGGCCCGCGCCGATGCAGACGTCCTTGTCGATGTCGATGTGCATGTCCGGAATCCTCTTACCAGGTCACGGGGAGTTCCAGCATCCCCTGGATCGTGTCGCCCGGTTTGAAGGGGATCTCCTCGGCCGGGGCGGCCAGCCGCAATGTGGGCAGCCGGTCGAAGAGGCTGTGCAGGGCGATCTCCAGTTCGGCGCGGGCGAGGTTCTGGCCGAGGCACTGGTGGATGCCGAAGCCGAAGGCGACGTGGTGCCGGGCCGGGCGGCTCCAGTCGAGCGTGTCCGGCTCGGGGTAGACCGTCTCGTCGCGGTTGATGACGGAGGTCGCGAAGACCACGCCGTCGCCCTTGCGGATCGTCGTCCCGGCCACCTCGATGTCCTCGACGGCCAGGCGCAGCAGGCCGTCCGCGATCGACAGCATCCGCATCAGCTCCTCGACCGCGGCCGGCAGCAGCCGCGGGTCGGCGCGCAGCTCGGCGAGCCGCTCGGGGTGCTGGAGCAGGGTGAAGGTGCCGAGCGAGATCATGTTGGCGGTCGTCTCGTGGCCCGCGACCAGCAGGATGAGCGCCAGGGCGATCAGGCCCTCGCGGTCGAGCGCGCCCTCGCGCAGCTGCCGGTGGACCAGGTCGTCCAGCAGGCCGGTGCCGGGGTCTTGCTGCTTGCGGTCGATCAGCTCGCCGAAGTACGCCTCCAGCCGGTCGCGGGCATCCTCCACGTCGGCGGTCTCCGGGCCGCGCAGCAGCCGTCGTGACTGGGTCTCGAAGAAGTCGTGGTCGGCGTACGGGACGCCGAGCAGCGCGCAGATCACCATGGACGGCACGGGCAGCGCGAAGGCGCTCACCAGGTCCGCGGGCGGGCCCTGGGCGATCATCGCGTCGAGCCGTTCGTCCACGATCTGCTGGATCCGTGGCCGGAGTTCGACGGCTCGTTTGAGGGTGAAGTCGCCGACGACCATCCGCCGCTGGGTGCGGTGCTCGGGGTCGTCGACGCCGAGGAGGGCTGTTCTGCGGTTCGTGATCCCGGCGAATCGCCGGGTCGGGGCGGGGAAGCCGGGGCGGCTGCGGTTGGACGACAGGCGCGGGTCGGCCAGCAGCGCGCGGGCGGTCGCGTGCCCGCTGACCAGCCACGCCTCACGGCCGTCGAAGAGGGTGATACGGGTCAGGGGGCGCTCGCCGCGCAGCGGATCGTAGGCGGCGGGCGGCTGGTAGGGGCAGGTCCGGCTCTGGGGGAAGGCGACGGGTGCGGTCGTTTCCGTCATGAAGACCTCGCAGACGAAGTGTGCGTCGTGCCGATCTTCATTAGATGCCCCAGGCACCTATGGGGCGACGTGAAGTTCGGCCAGATCGGTGGCGGCGGCAACATGGCCGAGGAACGCCGTCTTCCCGTTCGAACGCCGCGGCGTCGGGGGCCGCAGCGGGAGCCGGCCCCTTACCGGAAGCGGGGGTGCGCCGGTGCCGGTTCGAAAACCGGTTGCCGGTGGACGGGACAGGCCCCAGGATCCAGCCATGTCTGCGTTCGCCGTCCTCCTGCCGCTGTCCGCCGCCGCTCCCGCCGCGCGCCGACAGCAGCGGTCCGGCCGCCGTGGAGGGCCGACGCCGCCGCGGTCATGACGGCCGCGCTCCTCGCGGGGCTGCTCGCCGGGTACGGCATCGCCGTCCCCGTCGGCGCGGTCGGGACGTACCTCGTCTCCCTCACCTCCCGTACGTCCCTGCGCACCGGTGTCTGCGCGGCGCTCGGCGTCGCCACCGCCGACGGGCTGTACGCCCTCGCGGCCACGCTCGGGGGCACGGCCCTGGCCGGTGCGCTGCGGCCGGTGCTCGGGCCGCTGCGGTGGGTCTGTGTCCTGGTGCTGCTCGCGCTGGCGGCCTGGGGCGCGGTCACCGCCGTTCGCGAGTACCGCGGCCACCGGCTCCCCACGCGGACGGTCCCCGCTCCCCCGGGGCCCGCCCGGGCCTACCTGGGGCTGCTCGGCGTCACCCTCCTCAACCCCACCACCGTGATCTACTTCGCGGTACTCGTGCTCGGCTCCCGGGCTGCGGGCCCGTCCGGCCCCCTGGAGCAGGGCGTCTTCGTGCTCGCCGCCTTCGCCGCCTCGGCAAGCTGGCAGGTGCTGCTCGCCGGGAGCGGAGCCCTGCTGGGGCGGGCGCTGACCGGCCACCGGGGCCGGCTGGGGACGGGGCTGGTGGCGAGCGCGGTGATGACGGTCCTGGCCGTGCGGATGGCGATGGCGCCCGGGTGAGACGCGCGGGTCGGCCGGGATCTGTCGCGGTGCGGATGATTCGCGGGCGTATCGGTGTTGAAGGCGGATGCCGGTCAGCCGCGACACGATGGGACGGATGCCATGCCTCTCCAGGGCGAGTACGAACCCAGCCCGACACAGTGGGTGCGCAAGCAGGTGGAGCTGTACGAGAGCTCCGGCGGCACAGAGGGCACGACCCTCCAGGGCTCGAAGATGCCGGTGGTCGTCCTGACCTCACGGGGTGCCCGGAGCGGCAAGCTGCGCAAGACGCCGGTGATGCGGGTGGAGCACGAGGGGCGTTACGCCGCGGTCGCCTCCCTCGGCGGCTCACCCAAGCACCCGGTCTGGTACTTCAACATCAAGGCCGATCCGCACGTGGAGCTCCAGGACGGTCCGGTGAAGCAGGACATGATCGCCCGGGAGGTCACGGGCCAGGAGAAGGCCGACTGGTGGGAACGCGCCGTCGCGGCGTATCCGCCGTACGCCGACTACCAGAAGAAGACGGACCGGGAGATCCCGGTGTTCGTGCTGGAGCCGGCTGACGGCGGGTGACGCGGGAGACGTTCGGGCGCGCCCCCGGGTGCACTCCGGCCGGGTGAGGGTGGGCCTTCCGGGCGGGCCGACAGCGGCCAGGCACCCGGTCTCCGGCCGAAGGCGGGCGAAGCGGCCCTCGCCCGCCCGCCGGACACGGGACGCCGACCGCCCGCCGGACACGGGAGCCCAACCCCCCGGTGAGACCCGGAACGCCGCACGCCGCCGGGGCCCGCGAAACGCCGCCCCTGCGGCGAGGCACCGGAACTCCGGGTTCTCCCCCCCCGTAGTCGCTTCCTCCGGACCCGCCGGAACGACGACCGCACGGAGCGGGCCGGAGGAGCCTGCCGCCCCGTCCGGGTGGTCGGCGAAAAAACTTCCCCGAGGGCGTGCATGAACCGTCGGCGACGGGGCACGCGTGGGTCAGGCCCCGCCGCGTTCCCCCGTCGCGGCGGGGCTTTCTGCTGCCTCCTCCGCGCGACGGTCGGTGACATCGAGGAAGATCTGGTCGGCCTCGGGGACCGTCCGGGCGATGGAGCGCTTGATGCGCACGGCGACGTCCTCGACGCGCTCGCTGTCCAGACCGGGCACGAGGTCGACGCGGGCGGCCACGAGGGCCGAGTCGAGGCCCGTCTTCATGGTGAACAGGGCCTCCACGCTGTCGATCTCCGGCTGTGCCCGCAGCAACTCCCGGATCTTCCCGCTCGCCTCCCGGTCGGCCGCCTCCCCGATCAGCTGGTCGCGGGCGTCCCGGCCCAGCCGGTAGGCGACGTAGACCAGCAGCGCGCCGATCGCCAGGGACGCGGACGCCTCCCACACCACCTGGCCCGTGACCATGTGCAGCGCCATGCCGGCGATGGCCAGCGTGACGCCGAGCACCGCCGTGCCGTCCTCGGCGACGACCGTACGCAGGGCGGGGTCGCGCATCCCGGCGCGCGCGCCGCCCTGCCGGCGCACCTGGTACAGCGCCCGCAGCAGAGAGGCGCCCTCCGCGAGGAGGGCGATACCGAGCACGACCAGACCGGCCACATAGCCGCCGAATTTCTCCTCCCCTCCGCTCACGAGGGCCTCGATGCCCTGGAAGAAGGAGAAGCACCCGCCCATGACGAAGATCCCGACGGCCGCGAGGAGCGACCAGAAGAACCGCTCCTTGCCGTAGCCGAAGGGGTGACGCCGGTCGGCGGGGCGGCGGCTGCGGCGCAGTGCCGCCAGTAAGAACACCTCGTTCATGCTGTCGGCCACCGAGTGGGCCGCCTCCGACAGCAGTGCCGGTGATCCCGCGGCCAGGCCGCCGACCGCCTTGGCTGCCGCGATCACCAGATTGGCAGCGAGCGCCACCAGCACGGTGACGCGTGTCCTCCGATCAGATCCTTCTGCACTCACCCACGCCGATTGCCCCGGTCGGCGGTGCTCACACCGTGCCGTCGGCGGAAAAAGGGGAACGCGTTCACCAGGACACACGCACGACAAGCAGGCCACACGCACGCCGAAGGAGGTCATCCCGATGAGCCGCGACGACGGCGACGACGGCAACAGCGCCTACGGAAGGAGCAGGTTCAAGCGGTCCAAGGCGCATTTCACGGACCGGATCACCGCCGACGGCCGGGACGGCTGGCCGGTGGAGGCCGGCCGCTACCGTCTGGTCGTCAGCCGCGCCTGCCCGTGGGCGAGCCGGTCGCTGGTCTCCCGGCGGCTGCTCGGCCTGGAGGACGCGCTGTCCCTGGCCGTCGCCGACCCGATCCAGGACGACCGCAGCTGGCGCTTCACGCTGGACGAGGACGGCCGCGACCCGGTCCTCGGCATCCGCTATCTGAGTGAGGCGTACGACCGCCGGGAGACGGACTACCCCGGCGGGGTCAGCGTGCCGGCGATGGTGGACGTGCCCAGCGGAAAGCTGGTCACCAACGACTACCAGCAGCTGACGCTCGACCTCGCGACCGAATGGACGGCCCTGCACCGACAGGGCGCGCCCGACCTGTACCCGGACAAGCTGCGCGACGAGATCGACGAGGTGATGGCGGACGTCTACGAGGACGTCAACAACGGCGTGTACCGGGCGGGTTTCGCCACCGGGCAGGAGGAGTACGAGACCGCCTGCGCGGCCGTGTTCCGGCGGCTGGAGCTGCTCGCGGACCGGCTGGAGCGGCAGCGGTACCTCGTCGGCGACACCATCACCGAGGCGGACATCCGGCTGTTCACCACGCTGGTCCGCTTCGACGCGGTCTACCACGGTCACTTCAAGTGCAACCGCTGGAAACTGACGGAGAACCGGGCGCTGTGGGGATACGTCCGGGACCTCTACCAGACGCCCGGCTTCGGGGACACCGTCGACTTCGACCACATCAAGCGCCACTACTACCAGGTGCACACGGGCATCAACCCGACCCGCGTCGTGCCGCTGGGCCCGGACCTGTCCGGCTGGCTGACCCCGCACCACCGCGAGGAGCTGGGCGGGCGGCCGTTCGGTGACGGTACGCCGCCCGGGCCGGTACGCGCCGAGGAGCGGGTCCCGGCAGCCCACACCCCCTGACCACCACCGTCCACCCCTCACCGACCAAGGAGATTCACGTGGCCAAGAAGAAGAAGAAGCTGCCCTTCGCCTACCAGCCCCTCGGGTTCGTGCTGGGCTGGTCGAGCGGTTGGCTGGCCGGGCTGGCCTTCCGCAAGACATGGATGGCGATCCGTCACGAGGAAGACGCGCCCGACGCGCTGGACAAGGACCGCGGCTGGGGGGAGATCCTGCTGGCCGCCGCGGTCCAGGGCGCCATCTTCGCCGTGGTGCGCAGCGCCGTGGACCGCGCGGGCGCCAAGGCCATCGAGCGCTCCACCGGCACCTGGCCGGCCGGGGAGAAGGGCGGCCGCGACTGAGAACGGCACGGCCCCGCCCGCCGGTGCGGCGGGCGGGGCAGGACCGCCTGCGCGGGTATCGCGCGCCCCGCGCCCTCCGCCGCCCCGGTCAGCCCTGCTTCGGTGCGGTCGGTGGGGTGCGGCGCAGGGTGAAGGAGTGGCCTGCCGGGTCGGCGTAGCCGCGCTCCTCCAGGGGGCCCGAGGCCTCCTTGGCCTCCAGGGGGCGGCCGCCGAGAGAGATGACCCGGCGTTCCACCGCGTCGAGGTCGTCCACCACGAACTCCAGGTGGGCCTGGAGGGAGTTCTCGGGGCGGGGCCAGCTGGGCGGGGTCGCGTTGACGTCCCGGCGCAGGGCGATGCGGAAGCCGTCCGCGCCCTTGATCTCCACCCGGTTGGCGGTCGCGTCCGCCTCCTCCCCCTCCAGCAGCTCCTTGTAGAACACGGCGAGCTTCTCGGGCTCGGCACAGTCGAGCACCAGGACACCCGCTTTCACCAGTGCCATGTCTCCTCCGCAGGATTCCGGCCGCGGGGCGGTCGTGCCCCGCGGACCCGTACCTTGCGGTTATCCCGGCCGGGCCGATTCAGTCGGCCGTCAACCACCGTCCGTCGCGCATGAGTTCGCGGCCGTCCAGCTCGTCGGCCTCCCGCCAGGCCTGTACGCGCTGCGGCACGACGCGGAAGTAGAGGTACGGCGTGGCCAGCCGGCGCGGGTCGAACCCGGTCTTGGCTGCGAAGAGTTCGGCGTCCTGCTCGGTCAGGTCGGAGGGCTGGACGGTCTCGACGGAGCCGTCGACCAGGACGACGTCACGGGTCGGTCCGATTCCGACGCGGGCCCGTCCGGTCGCCGCCAGATTCCGTCCGGTGGGGCTCGACGCGGGGGTGGCGAACAGCAGGTACGAGCCGTTCCACAGGAACGACAGCGGGACGAGGTACGGCGTCCCCGACGCGCTGCCGGCCGTGGCGACCCAGGCGTCCACGTCGTGCTCCAGACGGTGCAGGGTGTCCTTCTTGCGCTGCTCAGCGCTGCGTACGGGTGCGGACGTCATCGTCGGCAGTCCTCCTGAAACGTGGTCGACGGACGCCTACCAGTGTGACGTTCCGAGGCTGCGCAGGCCCGCCGGACAAGCAGATGCCGGGTGAGGGAGGAGGGAGTGTACGCAGCTCAAGCGGTTTGGGCAGTAACGGAGATCACGGCAGGGTCACGGAATGGCTGATTCCCGCCCTGGGCAGCCTCGTACCGCTTCTCGGTTCAACTTTCGGACTGCGAAGCCGAGTTCGAGTGTGCGGGCGGTCCACGGCGCCGTCCGTTCGCAGGGGTGGGGGGACTCTGCGGTCCGTCTCCCGAAAGGAAGCACATGCCTCAGGACGTCCGGTTCGACCTCCCCTTCGACACCCCGGTCAGCGAGCATCTGGAGTACGCCCGGGCACGCCATCTGCGCTGGGTGTGGGAGATGCGCCTGGTCCGCAGCCGGGACGGGTTCGAGGAGTACAAGTCCTGGGACCTGCCTCAGGCCGCCGCGCGCACCTATCCGCACGCGTCGGCGGACGACATGGTCGTCCTGATGAACTGGTTCTCGCTGGCCTTTCTCTTCGACGACCAGTTCGACGCCAGCCGGCCCGACCGCGCCGACCGCATAGCGGAGGTCGCCCGGGAGCTGATCGTCACTCCCCTGCGACCGGCGGGCAGTCCGCCCCGGGTGGTCTGCCCGATCACCCTGGCGTGGGCGGAGGTCTGGAAACATCTCTCGCATGGCATGTCCCTGACATGGCAGACGCGGTTCGCCGCCTCGTGGGGGCGGTTCCTGGTCGCGCACTGCGAGGAGGTCGACCTGGCGGCCCGGGGTCTGGAGGGCACGCTCGGGCTCGACGAGTACGCCGAGTTCCGGCGCCGTACGGTCGGCATCCACCACAGCATCGACGCGGGCGAGCGCAGCCGCGGCTTCGAGGTGCCCGCTCAGGCCATGGGGCATCCGGTGATGGAGCGGATGCGTGACCTGGCCGCGGACACCATCGGCTTCATGAACGACATCCACTCCTTCGAGCGGGAGAAGCGGCGCGGCGACGGCCACAACCTGATCGCCGTGCTGCGCCGGGAGCGGGGCTGCTCCTGGCAGGAGGCCACCGACGAGGCGTACCGGATGACGATCGCCTGTCTCGACGAGTACCTCGAACTCCAGGAGCGCGTCCCGCAGATGTGCGACGAACTGCGGCTCGACGAGGCGGAGCGCGACCGGGTGCGGATGGGGGTCGAGGCCATCCAGCACTGGATCAACGGCAACTACGAGTGGGCGCTGACCAGCGGCCGTTACGCGGCGGCGAAGGAGGGCGCGGTGGCGACGGCCGAGCTGGCCGGGCGGGGCTCGGTGGACGACCTGCTGACCGTGTGACGACGGGCCGGTGCCCGGCCGGACATCCGGCCGGGCACGGCGTCAGACGGGGAACTCGACCGGCAGGCTGTCCAGCCGCGACTCCCACGTGGAGGCGGTCGAGGTGAGCTCCTCCGGGGGCACGGCCAGGGTCAGGCCCGGCAGGCGGTGCAGCAGGACGTCCACGGCGATCTCGATGATGGACTGGCCGATGCTCTGCCCGGGGCACTCGTGCGGACCGGAACTGAACGCCAGATGCGCCTGGTTGCCCTGGACCGAGACGCCGGTGTCCGGCCGGATCTCCGGGTCGGTGTTGCCCGCCGCGAGGCCGAGGACCAGCAGGTCGCCCTCCTGGATCTGGTGGCCGCCGAGTTCCAGGTCGCCGGCGGCGAACCGGCCCGGCAGCACGGCCAGCGGAGGGCTGTTCCACATGACCTCCTCCACCACGGCCGAGATGTTCAGCTGCCCGCTGATCAGACCGGAGAGCCGGGCGGTGTCGGTGAGGATCAGCTGGAGGACCCGGGCCAGCAGGTTGCTGGTCGTGGTGTGCGCTGCGATCAGCACCAGGCGCAGATGGCTGACCACCTCCTCCTCGTCGAGGCCGGCCGCGTGCCCGAGCAGGGCGGTGGTGAAGTCACCACCGGGCTCGGCCCGCTTGCGCTCGGCCAGTTCCCCGAGGATCGCCATGATGCGGTCGTTGTGCGCGAGGGCGTCCTCACCGCCCTTGAGGACCTGGGCGCAGGACTCGACCAGGTCCCGCCCCTCCGCCTCGGGCAGCCCGAGGATGCGGGAGAGGACGAGCATCGGCAGGTACTCGGCGTAGTCGGACACGAGGTCGGCGCGTCCGGTGTCCGCGAACGCGTTGATCTGCTTGTTCGCGAAGTGGGTCGCGTGGCGCCGGATGCCCCGGGCCGAGGCCGCCTGGAGTCCGTCGGTGACGGCGGCCCGCAGCCTGCGGTGCGGCTCGCCGTCCTGGGAGACGCAGTCCGGCCGCCAGCCGAGCATCGGGATCAGCGGCGAGGTCTCCTCGACGCGCCCCTGCGCCCAGTCCCGCCAGATCCGCGCGTCCCGGCTGAACTGGCGGGGGTTGTCGAGCACCCGGCGGTTGTCGCGGTAGCCGAGGACCAGCCAGGCGGCCACGTCGCCTTCGAGCAGGACCGGCGCGACCGAGCCGTGCTCCTTGCGCAGCCGCTCGTAGATACCCACCGGATCCGTCGAGGCCTCCGGCCCGTAGAGCCGGGTGAGTTCGGACGCGTGGTGGGCGACGGGGCAGCCGCTCGGTGCCTGGAGGGGGTTTTCGGTCTGATCGTTCATCGGGGCTCCAGGGCCACGGCCGAGCGTTCCTTCAGGTGGTGGATCAGGGCGACGAGGACGTCACGGCTGGAGGCCCGGTCGCGGGCGTCGAAGGCCACGACCGGGGTGTGCTCGGGGATGTCCAGGGCGTCCCGGATCTCCTCGACCGGATAGTTCCGGGAGTCCGGGAAGACGTTCAGCGCGACGACGAAGGGGACGTCCTGCCGCTCCATCTCCTCGATCGCCCGGAAACTGGATTCCAGGCGGCGCGTGTCCACCAGGACGATCGCGCCGAGCGCACCCTTGAACAGCCCGTTCCACAGGAACCAGAACCGCTCCTGGCCCGGCGTGCCGAACAGGTACAGCACCAGGCTCTCGTTGATGCCGATCTTGCCGAAATCCAGGCTGACGGTGGTCTGCGTCTTGTCGGCTACACCGATGAGGTGGTCGACGTCGACGCTGGCCTGGGTGAGGGTCTCCTCGGTGGTGAGCGGCTTGATGTCGCTGACCGACCGGACCATGGTGGTCTTCCCGGTGCCGAACCCGCCGGCGATCATCACCTTCACCGAGCGGGTGTCCCCGGCCGCCCGCCCTCCGGGTTGGTCAAAGCCTTTCAAGTCCACTGAGTACCTCCTCAAGGAGCGCGAGGTCGGGCCCGCGGCCGGCGTCGTGCGCCGGGATGGGATCACGGGCTTCGACACGACCTGCGTCCAGCAGGTCCGACAGCAGCACCGCGAGAATGTTGAAGGGCAGCCCGAGGTGGGCGCCGAGTTCGGCGACCGACAGCGGATCGCGGCAGCGCCGGAGGATCTCCTCGTGCTCGTGCTGCATGCCCGGTAACGGGGCGGCGCGGGAAACGACGAGAGTCGCCACGTCGAGGCTCGACGCCGAACCGCCCGGTCCGCTGCGCCCTCCCGTGAGGACGTAGTAGCGCTCGAGACCGGACGGGTCCGACGGCCTGCGGGGAGCACTCATCCAGAGTGCTCCTCCAGGCGCGGAGTGGTGCCGAGGAGCTCACCCATCCTGCGGGCCAGGTCCCTCATCTGGTGTCCGAGCAGGCCCTGGTCGAGGCCCTCCCTGGCGAGGACACCGAGGTACGTCTCCACACCGGCGCGGACGACGAAGAGGTGCCCGCCGTCGACCTCGATCATCGCGAGGCGCAACTGCCCGGCGTACTTGGGGAACTGTTCGGCGACCGGCTGGGCCAGGGCCTGGAGGCCGGCCACCACCGCGGCGAAGCGGTCGACGTCGTCGGGGTCTTCGGCGCCGTAGGAGGTGATGGCCTTGCCGTCGCTGGAGGCCACGAGGGCGAAACGGATCTCCTGGATGCTCTCGACGAGATCGCGGAGCGCCCAGCTCACATCTGTTCCTTGCTGCGTCATGAGGACTAGTCGCTCTCTTCGGTGCGGTGCTCGGTGGACTCGCGTCCGGCGGGGGTCTCGCGGTCGTCGGCCGCCTGGGAAGCCGCTGCGGCGTCGCGTCCGGCGGTGGCGAAGGCCGCGAGGCCGGAGAAGGAGGCGTCCGGCGGAACGGCGGAGACGGTGCTCCGGTCGGTCCGCTCGGCCTGCCTGGGCGCGTCCGTCTCGTTCCGCTTGCTGCGGCGCCGGGGCAGTCCGCCGGGTGTGGTCTCCACGTTTTCCGTCTGCGCGGCCGCCGCCGGTGCGGTGACCGTCTCGCGGGCCGGGGCGGCCGAGGCGGTGCGCGTCTCCGGGGCGGGCGCGGCCTGCGCGGCCGGGGCCGCGGGCAGCGGGCTGAAGTACTTGTGGGGGACCACGACCACCACGGAGGTGCCGAGCCAGGGCGAGTCCGCGAAGGTGACCCGGATGCCGTAGCGGCGGGCGAGGGCGCCGACGACGCGCAGGCCGATGCTGGCGTCCTCGGTGATGCCGCCGAGGCCCGCGCCGGGCGCGGTGCCCGCGAGGGCGTGCTCGGCCTCGCGCTTCTTCTCCTCGCTCAGGCCCTTGCCGGAGTCCTGGATCTCGATGCCGACGCCGTTGGGGACCTCCTTGCCGGAGATGAGCACCGGCTCGGTGGGCGGCGAGTAGCGGGCCGCGTTGTCCAGGAGGTGGGCGAAGATCAGCGTCAGGTGGTCCACCAGTCCGCCGTCGACGCCGAGTTCGGGCAGGTGGCGCACCTGGACGCGGTGGAAGTCCTTGATGCGGCCGATGCCGCCGCGCACCACGCTCAGCAGCCGCTGCGGTTCCTGCCACTGGCGTCCCGGGCGGTCCGAGCCGCCGAGCACACCGATGCTCGCGGCGAGCGAGTCGGCGGGGCCGAGTTCCTGGTCGAGCTCCATCAGGCCGCGTGCGACGGCCGGGAGCCTGCCGTGCTCGCCCTGCATCTCGTGCAGCCGGCCGCGCAGCTTGCTGGTCAGGACGTGGATGCGGTTGCCGATGCTGATCACGGCCTGCTCGGCGGTGGTGGAGCGGTCGAACTCCGCCTCCAGGCCGATCAGGGCGGTGCGCAGCAGCTTGCGCAGTTCGGCCTGGAGGTCGGCGCTGACCTTCGCGCACTGGTTGACGGTCGGCAGGACGTCGTCGATGGCCTCGCCGGAGCGCAGCTTCTCCATGGCGTCGGGCAGCTGCTCGTCGGCGAGCCGGGCGACCGCGGCGAGCTGGTGGGAGAGCTGCTCCTGCCAGACCTCGGCCTGGTCGGCGAGCTGGGCCTCGTAGGACCTGGCCTGCTCGGTCAGCCGTTCCTCGTAGGCCCGGGAGCGGTCGGCGAGCTCCGACTCGTACGTGGCGCTCTGCTCGGCGAGACGCCGCTCGTACGAGGCGTTCTGCTCGGAGAGCTGGGACTCCAGGGTGGCGCGCTCGGCGGAGAACTTCCGTTCCAGGCCCGCGACATGCTGCTGCCACTGCTGGTTGTGCTCGGCCTGCGTGGTGCGGAAGGAGCCCTCCGCCCGGTGCAGTTGGGCGCGGGTACGCAGCAGCAGGCGTACGCACGCGGCACCGGCCGCCGTCGCCGCGACACCGGCGACGGCCGTGGTTATTCGCTCCGAGCTCATGAACGTGGCGGCAACGGTCCCGCCTCCCAAGCCCAGCGGCATCAACCACCAGCTGTACCAGGCGACAGGGGCCCGCGCCGCCG
This sequence comes from Streptomyces sp. HP-A2021, assembly GCF_022807935.1. NCBI lineage: Bacteria > Bacillati > Actinomycetota > Actinomycetes > Kitasatosporales > Streptomycetaceae > Streptomyces > Streptomyces sp. HP-A2021. The sequence goes on along the minus strand of NZ_CP094344.1, from coordinate 9,022,860 downwards.
GTGGCGGAGTGGCGAGTTCCATCTGCATCCTTCGAGGCAACACGATCGAACAGGGGGGTGTGGACCGCACTCATGAGTACGCACCGCGAGTCGACCGGACGCGATCGCGTCAACTCGCAGCGCCGTTCGGAACCTTATCGGGTTTGAACCCGAGAGGATCAACCTCGTCCCCTTGGCGGAGGTGAGGGTTCCATCACGCTCCGACAGGAAGCAACAGGTCGACAAATGGCTTTGCTGCCCGCCCAGTTGAGCGGATGCCTGGCGGGGCCGGGTCAGCGGGTGGTCTGGAACGTGCGGCGGTAGGCCTGCGGGGTCACCCCGATCGCCGCGTTCAGGTGCTGGCGCAGGGAGGCGCCGGTCGCGAAGCCGACCCGGCCCGCGATCTGGTCGACCGTGAGATCGCTGGACTCCAGCAGATGCCGGGCCCGGGCCACCCGCTGCTGGATCAGCCAGCGGCCGGGGCTGAGACCCACCTCGTCGTGGAAGCGGCGGGCGAAGGTGCGCAGGCTCATCCGGGCGTGGCCGGCGAGGTCGGCCAGGGTGAGCGGTTCGCCGAGGCGTTCCAGGGCCCATGAGCGGGTGGCCGCGGTACTCGCGGCGCCCTGTTCGGGGACGGGCTGTTCGATGTACTGGGCCTGGCCGCCGTCCCGGAACGGCGGGACCACGCAGCAGCGGGCGACGGTGTTGGCCAGGCGGCTGCCGTGGTCCTTGCGGACCAGGTGCAGGCAGACGTCCACGCCGGAGGCGGCTCCGGCGGAGGTGAGGACCGGGTGGTCGTCGACGAACAGCACGTCCGGGTCGAGGTCGACGTGCGGGAACATGCGGCGGAAGCGGTCGGCGACCTGCCAGTGGGTGGTCGCCCTGCGACCGTCGAGGAGCCCGGCGGCGGCGAGGACGAAGGCGCCGGTGCAGATGGAGACGATGCGCGTCCCGGGGCGGATGAGGGCGAGCGCGGCCAGGACGTCGCCGGGCACCTCGTCGCTCAGGTGGGCGGGGGCGACGGGCGCGATCACCACGGTGTCGGCGGTGGCCAGGGCCTCGGGGCCGTGCTCCACGGTGACGCCGAAGTCCGCGTTCGTCCGCACCGGACCGCCGTCGACCGAGCAGGTCAGCACCTCGTACCGGCCGTCGGCCGCGCCCAGGATCCGGCTGGGGATGCCCAGTTCGAACGGGTACACGCCGTCCAGGGCCAGGACCACCACTCGCTCACGTCGCATGGCACGATCCTATCGAAGGTTGACCATCCTGCCATTGGCGGGCCGGGCGCGGGCGGGCACGCTGGATGACCATGAGCACACAGAACACGATGCGAGCCATCAGCCAGGACGTCCTCGGCGGTCCCGAGGTCCTGAAGGAAGTGGAAGTCGAGCGCCCGGCGCCCCGGCCGAACGAGGTGCTGGTCCGGGTGCGGGCCGCCGGGGTCAACCCGACCGACTGGAAGCACCGCGCCACGGGCGGCTTCCTGGGCGAGCCGCCCTTCGTCCTCGGCTGGGACGTCTCCGGGGTGGTGGAGGCGGTCGGCATCGGCGTCGCGGCGTTCGCACCGGGTGACGAGGTCTTCGGCATGCTGCCGTATCCGTACGGGCACGGCTCGCACGCCGAGTACGTCATCGCCCCGGTGCGGGCCCTGGCCCGCAAGCCGGCCGGGATCGACCACGTCCAGGCGGGCGCGCTGCCGCTGGTGTCGCTGACCGCGTGGCAGGCGCTCGTCGAGCACGCGGACCTGAAGTCCGGGCAGCGGGTGCTGATCCACGCCGCGGCGGGCGGGGTCGGGCATGTGGCGGTGCAGATCGCGAAGGCGCGCGGCGCGTACGTGATCGGCACGGCGAGCGCGGGCAAGCACGAGTTCCTGCGCGGGATCGGCGTGGACGAGACGGTGGACTACCGGGAGGCGGACTTCGCCGAGGCCGTGAAGGACGCCGACGTCGTCCTGGACACGATCGGCGGGGACACCGCCCTGCGCTCACTGCGCGTGCTGCGCCCGGGCGGTGTCGTGGTGTCGATCCTGCCGGGAGGCTCGGACGACTTCTACGAGGAGGCCGAGCGGCTCGGTGTACGCGCGGTCCGGATGCTGGTCGACGCCGACCGCGCCGGTATGGAGACGGTCGCGGAACTCGCCGAAACGGGCAGGCTCCGCGCCACGATCGCCGGAACCTTCCCGCTGTCCGCCGCCGCGCAGGCCCACGCCTCGGGCGACACGGGCCGGACGACGGGCAAGCTGGTCCTGGTGAACGACTGAGGCGAGAGGCCCCAGAGGGGCGCGGGGAACTGCGCGACAAGTCACGGCAAAGCCGCACACGCCGGTCCACCGCGCCCCCCGAGCTCTCATGCGAACCGGCCATGAAGGCCGGCCGCGTCAGAACATCAGAACCGGCTTGATCGTCTTGCCCGACCTCATGTCCTGGACCGCGCGGTCGATGTCCCCGAAGGGATACGTACCGATCAGCCGGTGCAGCGGCAGCCGGCCGTCCTTCACCAGGCGGACCAGCGCGGGGATCATGGTCTGGGTCTCGCTGTCTCCGAGGGTGAGGCCCACGATCCGCTTGCCGCCGAGCAGTCCGTTGACGTCCAGGGCGACCTCGGTGCCGAAGGGCGGGGCGCCGACCACGACCAGGGTGCCGCGGGCGGCGAGCGCGTCGACGCCCTGGCGCAGGACGCCGACGTTGCCCGTGGTCTCCACGACACCGTCCGCGCCCTGGCCGCCGGTGATCTCGGCGAGGGCCGGGGCGAGGTCCGTCCCGCTCGTGTCGACGGTGTGCGTGGCGCCCAGTTCCGTCGCCAGGGAGAGGCGTTCGGCGACCCGGTCGACGGCGACGATCCGCGTGGCCGGGGTGAGGGCCGCCGCCATCACGGCCGACAGGCCGACCGCCCCGGCGCCCAGGACGACGACCGTGCTGCCCGTGTCCGGCTTCAGGACGTTCCAGACGGCACCCACACCCGTCTGTACGCCGCAGCCCAGCGGGGCGATGGACTCCAGCGGCACGTCCGGGTCGACCTTGACGAGGCTGCGCTCGTCCGCCAGCGCCCGCTCGGCGAAGGAGGACTGGCCGAAGAAGTGCCCGCCCAGGGCCTGGCCCTCGCGGCTGATGGTGTTCGTGCCGTCGGCCCGGCTGCCGCCGAGCAGATTCAGCGGCAGCCAGGTCGCGCAGTACGCGGGGTGCCCGCCGCGGCAGTTGCGGCAGTCCCCGCAGGAGGTGAAGGAGAGCAGGACGTGGTCGCCGGGCGTGACGCCGGTGACGGCGGAGCCGACGGCCTCGACGACGCCCGCGCCCTCGTGGCCGAGGACCCCGGGCAACGGGAAGGGCAGTCCGCCGCTCGCCACACCGAGGTCGGTGTGACACAGGCCGGTGGCGACCATGCGGACCAGCGCCTCGTGCGGGCCGGGTTCGTCGAGGACGACGTCGGAGAGGGTGAAGGGCGCGCCGCCGGTCTCGACGACCGCGGCACGGGTGGTGGTGGGCATCGCAAGAACTCCTTGACGACTGTCTCAGTCGAGCGAGACGACGACGGACTTGACCTTGGTGTAACCGGCGAGGGCCTCGGGCCCGTACTCGCGGCCGTAGCCGGAGTCCTTCACGCCGCCGAAGGGCACCGCGGGGTCGAGCATCGCCCAGTCGTTGACCCAGACGATGCCGGCCTGGAGCCGGTCGGCGACCCGGTGCGCGCGGGCGAGGTTGGTGGTCTGGACGCCCGAGGCCAGGCCGTAGGGCGTGGAGTTGGCTAGGGCGACGGCCTCGTCCTCGTCGTCGAAGGGCTGCACGGTGAGGACCGGGCCGAAGATCTCCTCCTGGATCACCCGGGAGTCGTTGGACAGGTCGGCGATGACGGTCGGCTTGTAGTAGTAGCCGCCGTCCAGGTCGAGCCGCTCCCCGCCGCAGACGATCCGGGCGCCCTCCTTGCGGGCCAGGGCGACGTACTCCTCGACCTTCTTCAGGTGCTTCTCGGCCGCCATCGGGCCGATGACGGTGGCCGGGTCGCGCGGGTCGCCGACCGGCACACCGGGCACGGCATCAGCGAGGATGCCGAGCAGCGTGGGGTACACCGAGCGGGCCACCAGCAGGCGCGGTCCGCCCATGCAGAACTGGCCGGTGTTGAAGACGAAGCCCTTGATGACCGCGCCCACCGCCTTCTCCAGGTCGGCGTCCTCGAAGACGAGGTGGGCCGCGTTCCCGCCGAGCTCCATGGTGACCGGCTTGAGGGCCTCGCCGGCGACGCTCGCCACGTGCCGGCCGATCGCGGTGGAGCCGGTGAAGGCGACCTTGTCGACACCGCGGTGGCGCAGCAGCGCCTCGCCGGCCACCGGGCCGCTGCCGGTCACGACGTTGACCACGCCGTCGGGCACCCCCGCCTCCTGGAACAGCCGGGCCATGTACAGGGCGCTCAGCGGGGTCTCGTCGGCCGGCTTGTGGACGACGGTGTTGCCGGCCGCCAGCGCGGGGCCGAGCTTGCTGCCTGCGAGGATCAGCGGGAAGTTGAACGGGGTGATCGCGGCGACCACGCCGAGCGGCTCGCGCCTGGTGTAGGCGAGGGCGTTCATGGGGGTGTCGCGCAGGGCGCCGTCCTGGCTCTGGGCGAGGTTGGCGAAGTACTCGTAGTCGTTGGCCGCGTTCGTCACGTCGACCGCGCCGCACAGTGTGATCGGCTTGCCGACGTCGAGGCTCTCCAGTGCGGCGATCTCGTCGGCGTTCTCACGGATCAGCTGGGCGACGCGGTGCAGCACCCGGCCACGCTCGCGGCCGCTCAGGCCGGACCAGGCGCCGTCGTCGTAGGCCTCGCGGGCGGCCCGCACGGCCGCGTCGACGTCGGCCGGGCCCGCCTCCGCGACGGTGGTGACGACCGTGCCCCGGGACGGGTCGACCACCTCGGTACGCGCTCCGTCGGCGGCCTCGCGCCACCGTCCCCCGATGAACAGCTGTCCGGGTTCCCTCTCGAAGGTGGTCATCGCCGCTCCTCAGCGTCGTCGCCAAGATTTCAACAAACAGGATTCCTGTTGGTTCGCAGTCTCATTACAGACAGGTTTCCTGTCAATGCTCTAACCTGCATCCATGCTCGAGGCACAGGTGACCAAGGCGCCCCCTTCCCTGCTCTACATGGTCAAGCAGGTGGAGCTCGTCGTGCGCTCCCACCTGGACGACCTGGTCAGACCCTCCGGGATCACCGCTCTGCAGTACACCGCTCTGACCGTCCTGGAGCGGCACGACGGACTGTCGGCGGCCCAGCTGGCGCGCGACTCCTTCGTCACCGCGCAGTCCATCGCCGACCTCGTCCGCTCCCTGGAGGGCCGCGGGCTGGTGCGCCGGGAGCGCAACCCCCGCAACCGCCGCGAGCTGCTGATCCTGCTCACCGACGCCGGGCGGGAGCTGCTCTCACAGTACGCCGGGCCCGTCCGGGAGCTGGAGGAGCGAATGGTGCGCGACCTCACGGCACACCAGACCGAGCAGTTCCGCCAGGCCCTGATCAAGGCCTGGCACGCCCTTTCGTAGCACGGGGACGTCCTGTCGCAACCCGGAGACGCCCTGTCGGAGCCCGAGGCGCACGCCGGGAATCACGCCCGCGCATGCCCCCGCGCACGCCCCCGCGCGAACCTCGGCCAACTCGGCCGCAATTCAGAGACATATGTCAATCGAACATGCTCAAATTCACTCGTTGGAGGGTAACTTGCAGGGCGGGGAACGGTTCTGAGGACCGCGGCCCCTCCCCACGCACGGAGCAGGCTGGAGGCGATCTCGTCGTGCGGCAGGAACCTGCACCGCTCACCCGGCATCTGCGCGTCCGCCAGGAACGGGGACACACGGTGCTGGAGTTCCGTGGCGAGATCGATCTCGCCGCGGCCACGGAGATCGCCCCGCACCTGGACCGGGAGACGAACCGCCGCGCCGCCCGGGTCGTGATCGACCTCAGCCGGATCGAGTTCTTCGACTGCTCGGGCCTGCGGCTGCTGTACCGGGCCAGGAGCCGGGTGCTCGACCGGGACGGGCAGCTCCTCCTCGTCTGCGCCCACCCGCTGACGCTGCGCGTCCTGCGGATCACCGGCCTGTCCCGGCTGCTGCCCCCGCAGCCGACGCTGGACGCGGCCCTGGAGCAGCCGGAGGCCGCGTCCGGCCCGGTGTGATGCCCGGGTGCGCCCTCCCGTGCTTCCGCTGACGTCCTCCCGTCCTCAACCCGCCGGTCTGGCAAGGCCCGTGGCGGGCATCCGGACAGTAGGAAGGAGGGCCGTCGCATGACGACTCCCGTCAAGCGTCTCCCCCGGCGCGTGCCCGGCTGGGCGAAGGTCGTGGGCGCGCTCGTGCTGGTGCTCGTGGTGTTCTTCGCCGGGATCCGGCTGAGCGTGATCCCGGGCCTGAAGGACCTGTTCGGCACCGAGACCCACGACCGGTCCGGCCCCGCGCTGCTGAAGTCCATCCAGGACCTCAGCCGTTACGACGCCGCCTCCGGCAACTTCCAGGTCGTCGTGGACCTGGAGAAGGACGCCAAGTTCCTCCCCGACGCGATCCGCGGGACCCGCACCCTGTACGTCGGTGCGGGCACCGTCGACGCCTACGTCGACCTGGGCAAGGTCGGCGACGACGACGTGCAGGTCAACGGCGACCGCACGTCCGCCACGCTCCGGCTGCCGCACGCGCGACTGGGCAAGCCGGCCCTGGACCCCGACCGTTCCTACGCGGTCTCCAAGCAGCGCGGTCTCTTCGACCGCCTCGGCGACCTCTTCTCGGACAATCCCAACGGCGAACAGGCCGTGCAGAAACTCGCGGTACGGCACATCGGCGACGCGGCGAAGGAGAGCGAGCTGACCGCCCGCGCCGAGACCAACACCAGGGGCATGCTCGAAGGCCTGCTGCGTTCCCTGGGCTTCAAGGAGGTGCGCGTCTCGTACGGGAACTGATCAGCTCCCGAGGACCCCGGGCAGGGCCAGCGCGCCCAGCAGCGTGGTGCCCACCAGCAGCCACGCCACGTAGTCCCCGACGTGCCCGGACTGCAGGCGCCGCAGCGGCAGCGCCCGGTCCGGCGCGGCGAGCAGCCGCGGCCGGGTGACGGCCACCGCCGCGAGGGCGAGCGCCAGCGCGGTGGAGGCGAGGCCGAGCAGGACGCCGGGCGGGGTCCAGTGCACGGAGACGTGCACCAGGCCGCCGGTTCCGGCCTCCTGCACGGCGTGACCCACCGCGCCGCCGAAGCCGGGGACCACACCGACGGCGAGGGATCCGGCGAGCAGCACCGCCGGGACCGCCGTCATGGTGTCCGGGATCCGGCTCAGCCGCTGCCGGGTCTCGGGCTCCTCGCCCGGAGCCGGTCGTCTCGTACGCGTCCCCTTCCTCCGGCCTGGGGCCGAGGCCGAGGAACACGCGCGCGGCGACCCGCAGAACCGCCCCGGCGGTCACCGCGCTCGCCAGGACGTACAGCACGGTGAGCGGGCCGCCCACGGCCTCCTCCGTGACCGACTTGCCGAGCACCGTGCCGAAGGGCGGCAGCCCGGCGAGGCCGAGACCGCCCAGGGCGAACAGGACGGCCACTCCGCGCAGCCGCCGCGCCCGGCCGTACAGCGCGTGCTCGTCGACCGAGCCGTACCGGTCGAGGAGGATGCCCGTGCAGGCGAACAGCGCCGCCTTCACACCGGCGTGCCCGAGGATGTACAGGGCGACCCCGTCGTCCGCCTCCGGGGTGAGGGTGCCGATGCCGGTGAGGAACAGCCCCATGTGGGCGACGGTCGAGTAGGCCAGCAGCCGTTTGACGTGCCGCTGGTACCAGCACATGACCGCGCCGACGACCGCCGTCAGCACGCCGAGTGCCACCAGGGCCCGCTCCACGTCGGCGGCGGGCAGCCCGCCCGGTCCGGAGAAGACGGTGTCGTGGACCCGCCACACGCCGAAGGCGCCGAGCTCCACCATGACGCCCGACAGCAGCATGCAGACGGGGGTGGGGGCCACCGCGTGCGCGTCCGGCAGCCAGAAGTGGAACGGGACGGCGGCGCCCTTGACCAGCAGCCCGGTCAGGACCAGGACGAATCCCGCGAGGACCAGCGCGTCGGGCGGGCCGTGCACGTCCAGCTCCTGCCCGATCCGCGTCATGCCCAGCTCGCCGGTGCGGGCGTACAGCAGCCCGATGCCCATCAGCATCGCGTACGCGCCCAGCGAGTTGACGACACCGAAGGTCAGCGCGCCCTGCACGGCCCGGGCCTCCTCGACCCGGTGGCCGGTCAGCGCGTAGGCGACGACGCTCATCAGCTCGAACCACACGAACGCGTTGAACAGGTCGCCCGCCATCGCGAAACCGCACATGCCCGCCTGGAAGAGCAGCAGCAGCGCCGGGAACGATCCGGGATGCCCGCGCGGCGGTTCCTCGAAGTAGTGCCATGAGTACACCAGGGCGGCCCGGGTCAGCGTCGAGGCGAGCGCTGCCATGCCGAGCCCCGGCCCGTCCCCCACCAGGACGATCCCGACGCTCTCGCCGCGCACGGGCACCCAGCCGCCCACCCACTCCACCTGCGGTGGCAAGGAGTCGAGCAGGAGCACGACCGCGAGGGCCGCGGTTGCGGCGGAGACCGCGCAGCCGGCGGACTCGGCGACGGCCCGGGGCACTCGGCGGCCCCCGGCGGCCAGCAGGGCGGCACCGAGCAGCGGGACGGCGACGAGGAGCGGCAGCAGGTGGTGCATCAGCCGCGCAGCTCGGAGAGTTCGTCGGGGTCGACGGTGCCGTGCCCGCCCCCGACGAGGTTGCCGCCGATCAGCAGGGCTCCCGTCACCAGGAGCTTGGCCATCGCCCGGCCCGGCCCGGTGACCGCGCACAGCGCCAGCACGACCACGGCTCCGAGGCCGGCCGCCGCCCAGGTCACGCCCCGGGCGCGGGGCGGGTCCTCGGCCAGTTCCGCGGCGAGCAGCCGGGCGAAGACGAGCGTGCCGACCGGGCCGAGCAGGGCGAGAACCAGGGCGAGATCGACGTAGGAGGGGCGGTCGTAGCCCTGGGCGAGGAGCAGCAGCCCCGGGCAGGCCACCGCGGTGGACAGGTTCTGGGCGACGACCCGGCGCCGCAGCGGTCCGGTGGCGACGCCCCACAGGGCCGCCGTCAGGCCTGCGGCGAGGGTGAGCGTCGCGGCAAGGATCCAGCCGTTCACCGTCCGGTCACCGCCCGTCGCGCGGCGCGCGCCGCGAGCGCCCCGAGGAGGGCCGCGCCCGCGCCGACCGCGAGTTCCAGCGGGTCGACGGTGGTGACGAACACCAGCCACAGCGCGGTGAGCGCGGCCCACCACAGCGGTACCTCGGCCACGGCGAGGAGCGTCGTGCGCCGGTTCACACGCCACCTCCACGGGCGCTGATCGTTGTGGCGGTCATCCAAGCACCGCCCCGGCTGCGGGACGCGACGGCGCGCGGCGGCTCCCAGGGCGGAGTGCCCCGGCGGAAGGCGGGGAAACCGTGGCTGGGAACGGCCCCCGGCGGCATCGTCGGGGCGCCCGTGGGTAACCGCCTTATCACGCAGGGAAGTTGAAGACTGGAGGACACAATGGCCGGTGCAGCCTCACGTCCCCGTACGGCCGGCTCCGGCCGCGAGCGACGCCAGTTGCCGCTGCCCGTCCGGCTGCTGGCGATGCTGTGCGCCTTCACGTTCATGGTGGCCTTCGCCGTGGTGCTGGCCCGGCTCACGCTCCAGCCCTCGCCCGCGTCGGAGGCGCTGACCCACACCAATCTTCATCCGGGCCGCTCGCTGAGGGCCTATCTCGACCAGCCGGAACTGCGGGACGCCGTCCGGCAGATCGGCGGCAACATCCTGCTGGGCGTCCCCTTCGGCGTGCTCGTGCCCGTCGTCGCCCCGCGCACGCGCGGCATCCTGCGCGTGCTGCTGCTGACCGCCGTGGTGATGCTGCTGGTGGAGTTCGCCCAGGGCGCGCTGGTCACCGGCCGCGCCTTCGACATCGACGACGTCATCCTGAACACCGCGGGCGCGCTGATCGGTTACCTGCTCCTGGGCCGCCGGCTGAGCCGCGTGGTCCACGCGCGCGGGCCGCGCCGCGGCCGGGCGGGGCGGAAGCCGGCGCCCGGGAAGTCCTAGCGCACGGTCGAAGCCTGGTGCACGGTGGGGACCTGGTGCACTGTCGGGGCCTAGTGCACTGTCCAGGTGAACTTGTCGCCGCCGACCCAGCGGACCACGTCCGGATCGTCCAGGTCGTGGACCGTGATGCCGAACGCGGCGGCGGCCGACAGTACGTCGGTGATGGCCTTGGCCTCCCCGACCACCTGGCCGTCGATCTGCACGATCCGGAACGGCGGTGTGCCCGGCTGTACCCCGAGCACCATGATCCGCGGGTGGGATATGTACGGGCTCCAGCTTTCGGTCATGCATCGAGCGTAGAACGCAACCGGCGGTAGTGCCGGGTTCAGTCAGGGGCGGCGCCAGTCGTCGCTCGTCAGGTGCGAGCCGGCCTGCGGGCCCATACGGAGCATGCCGCCGTCGACGCTCCAGGAGGCGCCGGTGACGTACGAGGCGTCCGGGCCGGCGAGGAAGGCGATGACGGCGGCGACCTCGCGGGCGTCGCCGGGCCGTCCCAGCGGCACGCCGGGGCGGTTCTCGGTGTGCGGGTCGGTGTCCTCCTGCCCGGTCATGGGCGTGGAGATCTCGCCGGGGGCGACGGCGTTGACGGTGATGCGGTACTCCGCGAGTTCGAGCGCCATGACCTGCGTGAGCAGACCGAGACCGCCCTTGGCCGCGCAGTACGGGGCGGCGCCCACGCGCGGCTGGTGCTCGTGCACGGACGTGACGTTGACGATCCGCCCGCCGTCGCCCTGCCGGATCATCTGCCGGGCCGCCTTCTGCCCGCACAGGAACGGCCCGACCAGATCGACGTCCAGGACCTCGCGCACGTCGGAGAGCTCCAGGTCGAGGAAGGGCGTCATGGTGCCGGTGCCGGCGTTGTTGACCAGCACGTCGAGACGGCCGAGGCGCTCGCACAGCTCGTCGACGGTGTCGGCGGCGTCGGGCAGCCGGGTGAGGTCCATCCGGGCGACCTCGGCCCGCTGCCCGTACGCCCGGACCTCCTCGGCCGTCTCCTCCGCTCCCTTGTGGTCGCTGTGCCAGGTGATGCCGACGTCCATGCCCGCCTGGGCCAGCCGTACGGCGGTGGCCCTGCCGATGCCGGAGTCGGCGCCGGTGATCACGGCGACCTTGCTGGGCGGCGCGGTGGGAGCGGACATGGCGGGGCCTCCTCGTCGGGGCGTTCGGGACGAGGCATCGCAGTACCCGGGTGCCTACCGGGCAAACCGCGCGCCCGTCGTGCGGCCCGCCGGGCGCTGGGGAACCCTTGACGGTGGAGGTGGCGATGGATCCCGTCGAGGCACTGGACCGGATCGCCTTCCTGCTGGAGCGGTCCCTGGCACCGACGTACCGCGTGCGCGCCTTCCGTACGGCGTCCCGGGTGCTGAAGGAACTGGGCGCGGACGAGGTGCGCCGACGGGCGGACGCCGGCTCGCTGGAGTCGCTCAAGGGGGTCGGCCCGAAGACCGCGCAGGTGGTGCGGGAGGCCCTGGCCGGTGAGGTGCCGGGCTATCTGCGCAAGCTGGAGGGCGAGGCCAAGGAGCCGCCGGCCGTACGGGGCGGCGAGCGGCTGCGGGCGCTGCTGCGCGGCGACTGCCATCTGCACTCCGACTGGTCGGACGGCGGCAGCCCGATCGAGGAGATGGGCCGGGCCGCGGCGGCGCTGGGGCACGAGTGGGCGGCGCTGACCGATCACTCGCCGCGCCTGACGGTGGCCCGCGGGCTGTCGGCCGAGCGACTGCGGGAGCAGCTGGACGTGGTGGCGGAGCTGAACGAGACCTGGGCGCCGTTCCGGCTGCTGACCGGCATCGAGTGCGACATCCTCGAGGACGGCTCGCTCGACCAGGAGCCGGAGCTGCTGGACCGGCTCGACGTCGTCGTGGTGTCCGTGCACTCCAAGCTGCGCATGGACGCCCGTTCGATGACCCGGCGGATGGTGGCCGCCGTCCGTGATCCGCACTCGGACGTGCTCGGGCACTGCACGGGGCGGCTGCTGACCGGGCGGGGGCGGCCCGAGTCGGAGTTCGACGCGGACGAGGTGTTCGCGGCGCTCGCGGAGACGGGCACGGCCCTGGAGATCAACAGCCGGCCGGAGCGGCTCGACCCGCCGCGGCGGCTGCTGCGCCGGGCGGTGGACGCGGGAGTGCTGTTCTCCGTCGACACCGACGCGCACGCGCCGGGGCAGCTGGACTGGCAGATCAACGGGTGCGCGCGGGCCGAGGAGTGCGGGGTGCCGTCGGAGCGGGTGGTGACGACGTGGTCCCTGGAGGAGCTGCTGGCCTGGACCCGTGAGCGGCGGGTGCCGTCCGGCGTGACGGGCGGCTGAGGTGGTACCCGGGCGGGCCGGAGAGCGGGCCGAGAGGAAGGGATCGTAGGCATGGCGAAGTCGGGACGGGCGGCCGTGTTCGACGTCGACGGCACACTGGTCGACACCAACCACCTGCACGTCGTGACGTGGTGGGAGGCCTTCCGGCAGGCGGGCCACGACGTGCCGATGCACGCCATTCACCGGGCCGTGGGCCTGGCCTCCACCGACCTCGTCGCGCACCTGCTCGGCGAGGACCGGGACACGGACCAGGACGCGGGGATCAGCGCGGCGCACAAGGCTCTGTACGGGCAGTACTTCGACCGGTTGCCGGCGCTGCCGGAGGCGGGGGCGCTGCTGCGGCGGCTGCACCGGGACGGCTGGACGGTGGTGCTGGCCACCTCTGCCGGTGGCGCGGAGCTGAGCGCGCTGCGCCGGGCCATCGACGCGGACGACGCCATCACCGCCACGGCCAGCGCCGACGACGTGGACGCGGGCAAGCCCGCGCCCGAGCCGGTCGAGCACGCCCTGGGCCTGGCCGGGGTGCCGGCGGAGCGGGCGGTCTTCGTCGGGGACACCGTGTGGGACATGCGGGCGGGCAGCCGCGCCGGGGTGCGCTGTGTGGGCGTCCTGTGCGGCGGCATCCCGCGCACCGACCTGGAGCAGTCCGGCGCGGACGCCGTCTACGCCGACCCCGCGCACCTGCTGTCGTCCCTGCGGGACGGTCCGCTTGCATGAGGCGGCGTGAAACCCCCGGTCACGCGGATACTCGCCGCGCATGACGCGTGTGAGGAGTGTGGTTCGACGGGCGGCTCACGCCTTCGGCCGCCGCAAGGACGAATCCGCGACGGCGAACGACACCGGCCCCTCCGGGGGGCCGACCCGGGGGGCGGGACCCGACGAGGCGACGGACAGCCGGACGGCCCGGGGGAAGCGGTCCGACGACCCGGAGGACAGCCTGTCGGCCCGGGAGACGGGGCCCGACGGGACGAGCGGCGACCGGACGGCCCCGGAGGAACGGCCGGACAGGGCGACAGCCAACCCCTCGGCCCGCAAGGCGGGACCCCACGAGACGAACAGCAGCCGGACGGCCCCGGAGGAACGGCCGGACAGGGCGACAGCCAACCCCTCGGCCCGGGGGGCGGAGCGCGACGAGACGCGTGGCAGCCGGACGGCGCAGGGGACACGGCCCCACAACGCGACGGACGGCCGGGCGGCCGGGGAGGCGTCGTCCGGCCGGGTGACGGACAGCTCGTCGGCCCGGGAGGGGCGGGCCCGGACGGCGGCGGACAGCCGGGTGACCGCCGATGCGTTGCGGGCGCGTATGGAGGATCTCGGGCAGGGGGTCCGCTCCATGCGGCCGCTGGATGCCGTGCGGCGGGAGGCGCGGACGGCCGTGCATGCCGTGCGGGCCGCCTGGCGGAAGCCCGGGCGGGAGCGGGACCTGGTCGTCCAGTCGCTCAAGGCCGCCGCTGCGGCGGTGATCGCCTGGCTGGTGGGCGGCGTCTGGATGGGCGACCCGCTGGCCCTGATGGCGCCGTGGGTCGCGCTGGTGCTGGTGCAGGCCACCGTCTACAGCTCGCTGGTGCAGGGCGCACGGCAGTTCGGGGCGATCTGCGTCGGCACCGTGCTGGCCTCGGCGGCGCTGGCCCTCACCGGCGACACGACGGGCGCGCTCGCCCTGTCCGTCCCGGTGCTGATGCTGCTCTCGAACTGGCCCCGCTTCGGCGACCAGGGCATCTACGCGGCGACCACGGCCCTGTTCACCCTCACCTCGGGCATGGCCGGCCTGGACGGCGTCGGACACCGGGTGGGGCAGGCGGCGCTCGGCGCGGTCATCGGCGTCGCCGTCAACGCGATCGTCCTGCCGCCGATCCATCTGCGGGACGTCCGGGAGAACCTGGCGACCCTCGCCCGGCAGTCGGGCGACGTGCTGCGCTCCGTCGCCGCGGACCTGTACGACGGCGACTGGGACGCACAGACCGCCGCAGGCTGGCTCAACGCCTCGGCACGGCTGGAGCACCATCTGGACGCATTGCGCTCGGCACGCCGCTGGAGCCAGGAGAGCCTGCGCCTGACCTACGGCCCGCTGCGCGCCCTGCACCGCGTTCCGCACATGCCCCTGCCGCCGCCGGACGAGGACGAACGCCTCGGCCGCGTCACCGGGCACGTCACCGCCCTGACCCGGGCGCTCGCGGTGGCCGTGGACGACAACCGCACGCCCGCCCCGCCCGAGGCCGCGGCCCTTCGCTCGTACGCGGATCTGCTGGACCTGCTCGGGGGCGTCTGCAACGCGGAGGCCGACCGCCTGCTCAACGGCAGCGTGGACCCCCGCCCGGACGACGAGAGGGAGGAGAGGATGCGGGAGCTGCACCAATACTTGCAGGAAAGGCTGCGGGAGCACGCCGGGCTGGGCGCCGCGCACACGGCGGTGCTCGGCACGCTGCTGCTCCAGGCCGAGAACCTGTGGGCCGAGATCCTTCCGGGGCACGAGGAGCGGTGACACACATCACCGCTAAGGAGGTCCGAGCCCGGAACACCCCAAGGTAGTTCCTCGTTGAACAACACGTGGGTGTGGACGGGACAGTGTCCCGGGACTCACGCCCACCTCCAGAGCCGCCCCGGCCGTGATTCCCCCGTCCGGCCGGGGCTTTCCTCTGCCCGCGCGCGATCGGCTGCGCAGGTGCATTCGGCCCGACCCGGGTACTCGGTCATCCCCGAGGACGGTCGCGGCCGAGAGGAGCGGATCGTGAGCAGCGGAACGGGCATGAGGATCGTCGTCACGGGCGCCACCGGCAACGTGGGCACCAGCGTCGTGCGCCTCCTCTCGGAGGATCCGGAGGTCACGTCCGTGCTGGGCCTGGCCCGGCGGATCCCCGACTGGTCGCCGCCGAAGACGGACTGGTCGGCGGTCGACCTGGCCTCCGAGGAGTCCGATCTGGACGAGCAGTTCCAGGGTGCCGCCGCGGTGGTCCATCTGGCCTGGGCGTTCCAGCCGACGCACGACCCGGCGGCGACCTGGCGCACCAATGTGCTCGGCAGCATGCGGGTGTTCGAGGCGGTGGCCGCCGCGGGCGTGCCGGCGCTGGTGCACGCCTCGTCGGTCGGCGCGTACTCACCGGGCCCGAAGGACCGGGCGGTGGACGAGTCGTGGCCGACGCACGGCTGGCCGGACGCCGCGTACTGCCGGGAGAAGGCCTATCTGGAGCGCGCGCTGGACACGTTCGAGCGCGACCACCCCGAGACGCGGGTGGTGCGGATGCGGCCCGCCTTCCTCTTCAAGCGGCAGTCCGCGAGCGAGCAGCGCCGGATCTTCGGCGGGCGTTTCCTGCCCGGCCCGCTCGTCCGCCCGGAACTGCTGCCCTTCCTGCCCGACATCCCGGGGCTGCGAGTGCAGGCGCTGCACACGGACGACGCGGCGAACGCGTACCGGCTGGCCGTGCACTCCGACGCCCGGGGTGCCTTCAACCTGGCGGCCGAGCCGTCGGTCGACGCACAGGTGCTGGGCGAGATGCTCGGTGCACGCCCGGTACGACTGCCGCGCACCGCGGCCCGTTCGGCGATCGCCGCCGCCTGGGGCCTGCACCTGCTGCCCGCCTCCCCGCACCTGTTCGACGCGGTGCTGCGGCTGCCCCTGATGGACTGCACGCGTGCGCGTGCGGAACTCGGCTGGCGGCCGGAGCGTACGGCGACGGAGGTGCTGGAGGAGTTCTTCCAGGGCCTCCAGCAGGGCGCGGGCGCCCGCACGGAACCGATGCGGGGACGCAAGGTGGGCTGACCGCAGGTCCCCGCCACCACCGAGACGGCTGATGGCCACCGAGACGACCGATGGCCGCAGCCGGCCCTCACGGTCGGCTGCGGCCATCGGCGCTCAGGCGGAGGATCAGGCGGAGGACTCGTCCGGCGCCGGATGCTCGGGGTGGACGGCTCCCGAGCGCGGTTCTCCCTGCCGTCCCGTCCCCGCTTCGTCGGTGTCGGGAACATCGTCGACAGGCTCGTCGGCCTCGTCCCCGTCGTCCTCGCGGTCCTTGCCGGTGCCCGTGAAGCGCGGGGCGACCTCCCACGGGTCCTCGCCGGCGTCGGCCTGCTGGTCCGGCATGTCCCGCGGCACGGGGTCACCGTTCTCGCCGGGTCCCTCGAAGCGGTGGTCGGTCACGGCGTGCTCCCTTCACTGGTCCGGGCGCCACGCGAGTACCTCCGCGGTGACCTGAGAAACCTCAGCGCGGAGCCCGCTCCAGCAGGGTGTTCACGATGTCCGCTCACGGGGAGGCCGAGAGGCCCCCTCGATCTCGTCCAGAGCCGCGACCAGCTCCGGAGCGACCGCCTCCTGCACCCAGCGCTCCTGTTCCTCTCCGACCTCGCGCGGAATCGTCTCGGTGAGCATGATCAGGTACAGGTAGGCGCGGTACAGGGCCAGCCGGAGGCGGGCCGGAGTGTCGAAGCGGGCCCTGCCGCCGGCCTCCCGGTAGCCCGCCAGGAACGCCTCGTCCTGCCTGATGTCACCCAGCAGCGCCAGGGAGACGAAGTCGGCCAGGGGATCGCCCCAGAACATGCGCTCCCCGTCGATGAGGCCGCCGATGCGGGCGTCGCCGCCCGAGCGGTCGACCAGGATGTTGCCCCGCCACAGGTCGAAGTGCACGAGGCACGGGACGGTGACCTCGTCGAGGGCGCCGTACGCCGACCGGGCGGTCCGGGCCACCGCGTCGACGGGGCGGGGCAGCCGCGCCCCGTAGCGCCGGGCGTCGTCGAGGACGGCGTCGAACATCGTCGTGAACGCGGTCCGCCAGTCGGGGGCGAGCGGGCCCAGGGCGCCGGAGGGATAGCCGAAGCCGGGGCCGGTCACGCGGTGCAGCCGGGCCGTCCGGCTTCCCAGCTCCCTGCGCAGTGCGGTCTGTTCCGCGTCGGTGAGCGTGCCGTCCCAGGTGTCGCCCGGGCAGGCCGTCATGAGCAGGAAGTCGTCCCCCATGGACACCAGCCGCGGTGCGGGGACTCCGGCCTGGGCGGCCGAGTGGTAGAACTCGGCCTCCGAGACGAGGAGCCGGCGCTCGTGCCGGAGGCCGGGGGTGGCCGCGGCGGGCGGGATCTTGAGTACATAGCGGGTGCCGTCGGTGAGGCGGAGTTCCTCGACGGTGTTGTACGTGCCGCCGGTCAGCGGGGCGAGGTGGGCGAGGTGGCCGGGATCAAGGCCCGCCGCCTCCAGGATGTGCCGGGCCCGTTCCCAGGAGTCCACCACTGTGTGCCCACCCCTCCCCTTCGCCTCCGGTCAGCCGGCCGCGTACACGTCCTCGACGTAACGCCCGTCCGCGACCAGCCCGTCGAGCCACTGCTCGGCGGCCGTCTCGTCGGCGCCGGGCGTGTGCTTGCGGTACAGCGTACGGAACGCCTCCCGCACTCCGGGCGCCATCCGCGAACCGTCACCGCAGACGTACACCCGCGCTCCGGCGGCCAGCAGGGCCCAGACCTCCTCGGCCTCGGCGGCGATGCGGTGCTGCACGAACCGCACCTCGCCCTCGGGGGTCTCGCTGAAGGCGGGGCGGAGCGAGACGGCTCCGGCGGTCTCGGCGGCGCGCAGCTCGTCGGCGTGCAGGAAGTCGGCGTCGGGCGCGTCACACCCGAAGTAACAGACGGCCGGGCCGAGTTCGGCACCTGCCGCGAGGGCGGCCGCGCGGTCGGCGATGGCGCCGCGGAACGGGGCGAGGCCGGTGCCCGCCGCGACCATGACGACGGGTGCGGATCCGCCGGTGGCGTCGATGCGGAAGGCCTCGCGGCACGGCTGCACGCGCGCGTACACCGTGTCGCCGGGCTCGACCGTGGCCAGGTGGCCTGATCCGGTGCCCCGGTATACGCCCCTGCCCGAGCGGGCCGGTGCCTCCAGCAGCGACACCATCAGGTCCACGTGGCCGGCGTCGACGGCGGGCGAGGAGGAGATGGAGTAGTGGCGGGGGCGCAGCGGCGTGAGGAGGTCGAGGAGCTGCGGCCAGTCCAGGGCGCCGCGCAGGGCCGGGTGGTCCTCGATGATCTCCACGAGGGTGCGCGGGTCGTCGGTGAGGGCGGCCAGGGCCGTGCGCTCCGGCGGGCACGGGTTGGCGGCGGCGAGCACGGCCAGTTGCCCGGCGCTGGGGCGCTCCTGCAACTCCACGTGATGGGTGAGGAGCTGACGTACCGTCACGGGGCGGTCGACGGCGATTGAGTCGCGGCGCGGGCGGGTGGCGCGGATGTCCAGGACGGTGTCGAGGTCGGCGCCGAGCGCGGCGGCGGCGCGGGTGACGAGGTCCGGGTGGTTGGCGGGCAGCACGGTGAGGTGGTCGGCCGTGCCGTAGGTGACGCCGTCCGGGAGCGCGACGCGGACGAACCGCTTGCGGCGTGCGTAGCCGGGTGCGGTGAGGTCGTACGCCTCGGTGACCCGCATGGGGACGAGCTCGTGCCGTTCGGCGAGGGCGTCCAGTGGGCCGCCGGTCAGGGCGCGGACCTCGTAGGCGGCCGTCGGCTGGGGTTCCGGGGTCGTGGCGTCCGGGTCGCCGTACCGCTCCAGCAGGGCGATGCGGAGGGCCGTCGTGAACTCCCGTACCGTGCCGGTGAGGTCACCGGAGGCGTCGGCGGCGGCGCGGTCGAGCAGCCGGGCGGCGCCGGACTCCGCGAGCCGCTCGTCGATCCGGGTGGGGACGTGCTGGTAGGTGGCGGCCCAGTTGCGGTCGCCGACGCCGAGGACGGCGTACGTCACGCCGGACAGGTCGTGGGTCTCCTCCAGCCAGGCGGCGAAGGCGGTGGCGTCGTCGGTGGGGCGGCCGTTGTAGGAGGCGGCCGTGATGACGACGGGCCGGTCGGTGGGCAGGCCGCCCGCGCAGGCGTCCAGGGGTGCGACGTGGGTTTCGCAGCCGACGGCGGCGGCTTCGTCGGCGAGTTGGGCGGCGAAGTCGCGGCAGGTGCCGTAGTTGCTGCCGTGCAGGAAGAGGGCGGCGGTGCCGGGACGGACGCGCGCGGGCAGGCCCTGCGGTTCGGCCGACCGGGAGTCCTGGGCCGGGGCGGCGCCGGGCAGCGGCGTGTGGGCACGGTCGGCGGCCGTGCGCGGGGTGAGCGTGAGGGTGAAGCCCTCGGGCTTGAGGGTGAGGGTCTCCTTGACGTGGAGCCGGTAGTCGGCGTGGTCGCTCAGCCGGTAGCGGTGGACGAGCATGGCCAGCAGCATGGTCGCCTCGTGCAGGGCGAACTGCCGTCCGATGCAGGCGCGCTCGCCGGTGCCGAACGGCTTGAAGGCGTGCACCGGGCGCTCCGCCTCCGCCTCCGCGGAGAAGCGGGACGGGTCGAACAGCTCGGGGTTGTCCCCCCACACCGGCTGCCGGTGCAGCATCGGCGTGAGCACCAGGGCGGACTGCCCGGCGCGCAGCGGGACGCGGCCGCCGAGCAGCGTGTCCTCGCGGGCCTCCCGGGAGAAGACGGCGGCCGTGGGCCACAGCCGGAGCGCCTCGTTGAGGACCTGGCGGGTGTAGGTGAGCCGGCCGATCTCGTCGTACGTCGGCTCGGGATCGTCCTGGTCGCCCCACAGCTCGTCGACCTCGCGCTGCACGAGCTGGAGTGCGGTCGGGTGCTTGGCGAGGTAGTACAGGGCGAAGGACATGGCGCCGGAGGTGGTCTCGTGGCCGGCGATGAGGAAGGTGATGACCTGGTTGCGGATGTTGGCGGCGTCCAGCGTGCTGCCGTCGGCGGGGTGCTCGGCGGTGAGCATGAGGCCGAGCAGGTCGTCGGCCTGGCTCTGGTCGGTGCCGGTGCGGGCGGCGATGACGTCGTCGACGACCTGGGCGAGATAGGCGGAGTCGTCGCGGAAGGCCGCGTCCTGCGCCGAGTAGTCCTTGCCCGGGACGCGCGCGAGGCGGGTCATGCTCCACTCCAGGCAGCGGACCATCGACTCGACGAAGGGGTGCGGCTCGGAGCGCTCGAAGGAGCCGAAGTCGTAGCCGAACCCGGACAGTCCGATGGTGTCGAGGGTCATGCGGGTCATGTCGCCGGGCACGTCGACGGGCTGCCCGGCGCGGGCGTCGCGGTCCCAGGACGCGATGAGCCGGCGGGCCACCTTCAGCATCACGGGGTGGTAGGTCCGCATCGAGCCGAGCGCGAAGGCGGGCATGAGGATGTCGTGCGCCTTGGCCCAGTTGGGCTCGTCGTTGTACGCGGTGAACAGGCCGTCGGCGGCGAACTCGCGGACGTTCTCCAGGCCGGGCCCGATGTGCTTGGCGAACCGCTGCTCGTCCGCGAGCTCGGCCACGAGGTCCAGGTCGCCCACGAACAGGGTGTCGCGTCCGTACAGCCGCCGCACGAACACGGGCCCGTGCTCGCGCATCAGGTCCATGGCCTGCTGGATGGGCGCGTCCCCGGGTCCGGTGCCGGAGATGTCGGCGACGGGGACGCCGGAGAGGCCGTCTGCGGGCCGGGGGGTCTGTGCGGTGGGGCGCATGACGCGACAACTGCCTTTCGCGGTACGGAAGTACTGCGATCCAGCGTGATCCACGGGACCCGGCGGGCCGCGCCGCCCCCCTACATGATTGTGTAGTACAAGCAGATGCGTCGCTCTTGCGCGGGGCGGCCCGGCATGGCAGGAGAAGCTCGTGGACCAGCCCCGGCAGGAGGCCGTGACATGGCGCAACCGCGCCCTGCTCCTCTTCGACCGGATCGCGATGCCGGTCGCGGTGTGCGATGTGTACGGCGCGGTGCTTTTGGCCAATCCGGCGATGGCCGCGGAGTGCGGTACGACGCCGGGGCGGCTGCGCGGCCGTGACGTGCTGGACCTGTTCAGCCCGCGGGAGGCCACACAGGTGGAGCGCATCGCCGAGGCCCTGCGGCTGCGGCACCGCTCGCGCTACCAGGTGTCGGTCTGCTGGGAGGCACCCGGCGGCACGGAGCGGTACGGGGAGCTGACGGCGGACCCGGTGAGCGACACGGCGGAGGACACACCGGCGCTGCTGGTGATGCTGCGCGTGGAGGGCGAGCGCGCCCCCTCCCCCGCCCCGCCCGCCGAGCAGGACCGGGTCACGCCCATGGAGGCCCGCATCCTGGCCCTGCTGGCGGCCGGCGCCACCACGGCCCGGGCCGCCCGCGAGACCGGCCTCACCACCGACGGCGTCACCTACCACCTGCGCCGCCTGTCCTCCCGCTGGCACGCCGCCAACCGCACCCAGCTGGTGGCCCGCGCCTATGCGCTGGGGGTGCTCACCCCGGGGGTCTGGCCGCCGGAGGCCCCGGCCGCGGAGTAGGCGGTGCCCGCTCCCTCCGGGGCTCCGAAGCGGGCGAGGGTGTGCCACACCTTCTTCAGGTCCTGGAGTTCGTACCGGCCCGTCCGGGCCGCGTCGCCGATGACCCGCGGGTCGACGAGGCCGTCCCGGGCGATCCGCGCCCCCAGTTCGGCGTACTCCCGGCCGCGGTAGTCGGCGTGGCGCCGCAGTCCGGCCACCGTGATCCGGTAGCCGGGGTGCCACTCGACGGGGCAGGGCAGGCGCCGGGCCGCGGCCTCGACCGGTGTGCCGCGGTAGCAGGCGTCCAGCACCAGTGCCTCCACGTCCCGGGCGAGGTCGACGCCGCCGTGCACGTGCGCCTCGATGTAGTCGTCGAGGGCGTCCCGCTCGTCCGCCTCGGCCAGCGCGATGAGCGACATGCCGGCCGCCACGCCGAAGTCGGCGGGCTCGGCGGCGCTGTCGGGGTAGCAGAACGTGGCGCGGGTCAGGGCGCCGGCGCGCAGCCGGAAGTGCGAGGAGCCGAAGCGCGGCGCCGCGCCGACCACTTGCCGGCGGAAGTTCAGGGCGCCGTAGACGGGCCGCTCGTGGGCGGTCGCCTCGTCGTACACCCCGCCGAAGATACGGCTCTCCCAGCGCCACCGGTCGCCGCCGGGGCGGGCCGTCAGACCGCCGTTGCCGGTGCCGGTGACGAACTGCGAGTGGTAGGCGCCGTCCCGGGCGAGCGCCACGAGGATCGGCACCCCGCCCGCCGACCGGTCCGGGTGGAAGTTCAGTGTGATCCGCACGTCCGGATCGACGGCGGGCCCCGACGAGCCGCCCGCCACATGGCGCAGCGCCGCCCGGGCCCGAACCGACGCGACCTCACGAAAATCCACTGGCTCCCCCTCCGTCGATGCTTTTACCCTGACACCACAAAACCTAGGACCCCTAGGTTTCGCCCGACGACGACCAGGAGCCCTCCCATGAGATCACTCACCGAACACGACATCCGCAACTCGTTTGTCAACTGCTCCAAGGGAGAGGCCAAGCGTCTGACCGTCCCCCGGGACCTCGCCGAGCGGCCCTGGGACGATCTCGGCTTCCTCGGGTGGCGCGATCCGGGGGCGCCCGACCGGAGTTATCTGGTCGCCGAGCGCGAGGGGCGGCTCGTGGGGCTGGCGATGCGGTTCCAGGCGGCGCAGCGGGGCTTTCTGCAGCGCAGCATGTGTTCGCTGTGCCTGACGACGCATCCCCGCGGCGGTGTGTCGCTGATGACCGCCCGGAAGGCGGGAGCGGCCGGACGTGAGGGCAACTCCGTCGGGGCGTACATGTGCACCGACCTCGCCTGCTCGCTGTACCTGCGCGGGAAGAAGGTGCCGGAGAGCGGGACCCGCTTCGACGAGAGCCTCACCCTTCAGGAGCAGATCGAGCGGACCCGGAGCCATCTCGCCGCCTTCCTCGACAAGGTGCACGCCTGAGGCCCTCGGTCGCCCGCGGTTTCCCCCGGCGTTAACGTCCTTCATGAACGCGTTCGATGCGCCAGGGGAAGGGGAACAGCCCGAGGATGCGAGAGGTACGTGAGTGGACGGCGCACGCCAGACGGATCCTGCACAAGCGCCGGGACCCGGTGGTCGTCCAGACGCTGCGGTCCGCGTTCGCGGCGACGATCGCGTACGTCATCGCGCTCCGGCTGAGCCCCGAGCCGGCACCGCTCACCGCTCCCCTGACGGCACTGCTGGTCGTCCAGGTGACCCTGTACGCCACGCTCACCAACGGCTTCCGGCGGGTGAACGCCGTGGTGACCGGCGTCCTCGTCGCCATCGCGTTCAGCCTTCTGGTGGGCCTGACCTGGTGGAGCCTGGCACTGCTCCTCGTGGCCTCGCTGGCCGTGGGACGGCTGGTCCGGGTGGAGGAGTACGTACCCGAGGTCGCGATCAGCGCGATGCTGGTGCTCGGGGTCACCACCGTCGGGGACACCGCCTGGGCCCGGGTGGTGGAGACGCTGATCGGCGCGGTCGTCGGGCTCGGCTGCAATCTGCTGCTGGCTCCCCCGGTGTGGGTGGAGGAGGCGGGCGAGTCGATCGAGGGGCTGGCGCGCCGACTGCGGCAGCTGATGCTGCGCATGGGCGAGGAGGCCGCCGGCGGTACGCCCCCGGACCAGGCGGTGGAGCGGCTGCACGAGGCGCGGCGCCTGGACCACGACATCGTCGAGGTGGACGCGGCGCTCCGGCAGGCGGAGGACAGCCTGCGGCTGAATCCGCGCGTGCGGGAGGGCCTGCTGCACCGGGTGGTGCTGCGCACCGGCCTGGACACGCTGGAGATCTGCACGGTCGTCCTGCGCGTGCTCGCGCGCTCCTTCACCGACCTCGCGAAGGAGCGCGAGCCGGAGCCGCTGTTCGATTCCGAGACGGGTGCCGCGCTGGAGCAGCTGCTGTCCGAGATCGCCGACGCCGTGGTGAGTTTCGCGGTGCTGGTGACCACTCACCTCAGTGCCAGCGCCGAGTCGGCGGAGGAACGTCTCGCCGCGGAACTGCGCACCGCGGCGGGCACCCGCGACAAGCTGGCCCTGCTGCTGCGCGAGGAGGCCGAGCGTGAGACGGAGCACTGGCAATTGCTCGGTGCCGTCCTGACGGAGGTCAACCGGATCCTCGACGAGCTCGACACCGAGCACCGCACCCGGCGCCTGTTCGAGGAACTGGACCGTGTGTCGCGGGAGCAGCGCGTGCGGCTGCCGCGCCTGACGCGGCTGCGGGAGCGCCTCGGCGTTCAGGAGCAGATGTGGCGGAACCGTACGGGGGTCGGCGGGCGTTATCGCTGAGCGGCCAGCTGGAGTCGATTGCGTCCCGCGCAACGCCCGGTGCCGTTGTTGCACCCGGCGGGTGATCCACGCCAAGGTGGCTGTCGCGGCGGGGACGAGTGACGACCTGAGGGGCGATATGGGCAGTGGTGGCTGGAGCAGGCGCAGGTTCGTCGGCGCGCTGGCGGGTGGAGCCGCCGCGGCGGCGCTGCCCGGCTGTGACGACGCGCCCGCGCCGGCGGACCCGACGAGTCCGACGGCACCCGGGGCGAGCGTGAGCCCGTCCCGCGAGGCCCGGCGTCCGTCCGGCCCGCGCCCCCTCTACCTCGGCACGTACACCTCAGTCGAGGGCGGCGGCAAGGGCATCGGCCTGGCCACGTACGACGCGGCGACGGGCCGGATCACCGGCACCGGCACGCTCACCGGCGTCGGCAACCCCTCGTACCTCGCGATCCACCCGGACCGCCACACGCTGTACGCGGTGAACGAGCGCGACGACGGCGCCGTGACGGCCGTCCGGCTGTCCGACCGGAAGATCCTGGGCAGCCGGAGCACCGGCGGCGCGGGCCCCTGCCACCTGTCGGTGCATCCGGGCGGGCGCTGGCTGTTCAGCGCGGACTACGGCTCGGGCAGTGTGGCGGTGCATCCGATCGACGCCTCGGGCACCCTGGGCGAGCGGACCGATCTCGTCCGGCACTCCCGTCCGGCGCCGGGGCCGGGCCAGGAGGGTCCGCACGCCCACCAGATCTTCACCAGCCCCGACGGCGGGCACGTGCTCGCCGTGGACCTGGGCACGGACACCGTCTACACGTACCGGCTGGACGCGAAGGCCGGCACGCTCACGGAGGTCGCCCAGGCGCGGACCCGGCCCGGTGCGGGCCCGCGTCACCTGACGTTCCACCCCGGCGGCCGGTACGCCTACCTCGCGAACGAGGTCGACAACACGGTGGCGGTCTGCGCGTACGACCCCGCCTCCGGCCGCGTCACGGTCGGTGAGCCGCAGTCCACGGGCACCGGCCCGGGCACCAACTACCCGGCGCAGTTCCTGGTGACCCCGAACGGCCGCTACGCCTTTCTCGCCAACCGCGGCGACAACAGCCTCACGCGTTACGCCGTCGAGGCGGACGGCGCCCGGCTCGAGCTGCTGGACACCGTGCCGGTGGGCGGGGACTTCCCGCGCCAGATCGCCCTCTCGCCGGAGGGCACGCTGCTGTTCGCGGCGAACCAGAGGTCCGGCACGGTGACCGTCTTCGGCGTGGACGAGGCGAGCGGCGCGCTGCGGCGCACCGGTGAACCGTTTCCGTCACCGGTCGCCGTCTGTGCGCTGCCACTGTAGGGCCCGCGGGCAGGCCGCGGCGGTCGCCTGGCTGAGCAGGACGTGCATGCGCTCGGTGAGCTGCGAGACGTCGTCGGCGGGTGTGTGGAAGGCGAGTCGTACGTCGCCGTGGGCGCGGGCGCGTTCGATGCGCAGGGTCAGTCCGTGCCGGTCGACGGCGAGCGGCTGGACGCGGACCGCGCCGTGCAGACTGTCGGAGTCGACGAGCCGGGTGAGCCGCTCGACCGCGTCCGCGTGGCAGTCGGCGAGGTGCGTCAGCAGCCGGGCCTCGGCCGTGGTGAGCGGGTCGGGCGTCGCGGCGGCGAAGTCGTCGAGGTCCACGACCACGGCCCCGGACGGCTGCCGCAGCACCACGCGCGTGGCCCGGAAGGCCAGCCGGCCCTCCTCCTCGACGGTGAACCAGCCCGCGAGCCACAGCCGGGCGCGGATCCGGCTGCGCACGGGGACGGGCGCCACGTCGGCGAACTCCAGCACCGCGGACGGCTCGCCGCGGGGCGCGCAGATCGCCGCCCCGAGCAGGGCACTGTCCCCGGGCACGTCCACCAGCACCCGGCCGTCCTCGGTCACCGTGTGCGCCCCGACCAGCTCCTCCCGCGTGCCTTCCGCGGTCACCGAGCAGGACCACGCGGCGGCGAGCACCGAGCGTGCCCGCTCCGCAGCGGCAGGGGCCGCCGTCCAGCTGTGGCTGTCGTCACCCATCCCAGACCTCCTTAGGTAAGCCTTGCCTAACCTATCGAAGATCGGGGCGTGCGCCAACCACGTCACGTGATCTTTACGAGGCCTTTCAGGGAGTGAGGACGCCCAGCAGGGCACGGGCGCACAGCTCGCGCACCTGATCCCGGCTCAACTCCGTGCCGCGCAGCCACTCCAGACAGACGGACGTGGTGAACGCCAGCCAGCCGCGCACGGCCAGCCGCACCTCCGGCCGCTCCTGGAAGGCCGGGCCGAACTCGGGGTCCGCGGCGAGCGCCGCGAGGATCTGCCGCTCCTGCGCCGCCAGGGCCCGCTGGTAGACGCGGCGCACCGCCTGGTCCCCTGCCGCGTCGGCACGGTGGAAGGCGCGGTAGCCATGGGCGTGGGCCTGGACGTACTCCAGGAACGTGTCCAGACCGCCCGCGAGTTGCTCGCGCACCGGGACGCCGGGCACCGCCGCCGTCATGCGCAGCATCCGCTCGCTCTCGCGCTCGACGACCGCCGCGAAGAAGTCCCGCTTGGTCGGGAAGTAGTGGTACAGCAGCCCGCGCGACACCCCGGCGATCTCGGCGACCTGCTCGATCCACACGTCGTCGTACGGGCTCTCCGAGAACAGCCGTGCCCCGACCGACAGAAGCTGCTCACGGCGCTCCTCGGTGCTGAGCCGGCGGCGCGTGCGTCCGCTCTGGTTCGCGGCCATGCCCGCACTTTACTTGACGCCGGTTCAACAACGGGACCAGACTGAACGGCGCTATTGAACCCACGTACAACACGTGCGAACCCGCCGCTGGATCAAGGGAGATCGCGTCATGACGGAGGCGCCGACACGGGACGGGCTGCCCAAGGGTTTCCGCGGTGCCGAGCAGGGCTGGCCGGAGCTGGAGCGCATTCCGCACCCGCCGCGCCGGATCCCGCTGCTCGGTGACGTGGTGGGCGTGAACCGGCGCACTCCCCTGCAGGACTCGCTGCGGTACGCCCGCGAACTGGGCCCGGTCTTCCGACGGAAGGCCTTCGGCAAGGAGTTCGTGTTCGTGTGGGGCGCCCGGCACGCGGCCGACCTCGCGGACGAGTCGCGGTTCGCCAAGCACGTGGGCCTCGGCATAGCGAACCTGCGGCCGGTCGCCGGGGACGGCCTGTTCACGGCGTACAACCACGAGCCGAACTGGCAGCTGGCGCACGACGTGCTCGCCCCGGGGTTCAGCCGCGAGGCCATGGCCGGATACCACCCGATGATGCTGGCCGTCGCGCGGCGGCTGACGGAGCACTGGGACCGGGCGGCGGCGGCCGGGCGGGCGGTGGACGTGCCCGGCGACATGACGAAACTGACGCTGGAGACGATCGCGCGCACCGGCTTCGGCCACGACTTCGGGTCGTTCGAACGCTCCCGGCCGCATCCCTTCGTGACCGCGATGGTCGGCACGCTGACGTACGCGCAGCGGCTCAACACGGTGCCCTTCCCGCTGGCCCCGCTGCTGCTGCGCAGCGCGAGCCGCCGCAACGCCGCCGACATCGCCCATCTCAACCACACGGTCGACGAGCTGATCCGGGCCCGGCGCGCCTCCGGCCGCGGGGACGGGGACCTGCTCGACCGGATGCTGGAGACGGCCCACCCCGAGACCGGGGAGCGGCTGGAGCCGCGGAACGTCCGCCGTCAGGTCATCACCTTCCTCGTCGCCGGCCACGAGACGACGTCCGGCGCGCTCTCCTTCGCGCTGCACTACCTCTCCCGCCACCCCGAGGTCGCGGCCCGGGCGCGCGCCGAGGTGGACCGCGTCTGGGGCGACACGGCGGAACCGGCCTACGAGCAGGTGGCCAGGCTGCGCTACGTCCGCCGGGTGCTGGACGAGTCGCTGCGGCTGTGGCCGACCGCGCCGGCCTTCGCCCGGGAGGCCCGGGAGGACACCGTGCTGGCCGGGGAGCATCCCATGCGGCGCGGGGCGTGGGCGCTGGTGCTGACGCCGATGCTGCACCGGGACCCGGAGGTGTGGGGCGCGGACGCCGAGCGGTTCGACCCGGACCGCTTCGAGGCGCAGGCCGTACGGTCCCGGGCCCCGCACACCTTCAAGCCGTTCGGGACCGGGGCGCGGGCCTGCATCGGACGCCAGTTCGCCCTGCACGAGGCGACGCTGGTGCTGGGCCTGCTGCTGCGCCGCTACGAGTTGCGGCCCGACCCGGCGTACCGGCTGCGCGTGACCGAGCGGCTGACGCTGATGCCGGAGGAGCTGCGGCTGCACCCGGAGCGCCGGACGCCGGTGCGGGAGCCGGCCTCAGACCTGCGCCGTCCAGTGCCCGGGTCGGGTGACTGACTCGGGCAGCCGGGTCCCGGCACTCCCCCGGGCCGCGTTCAGCTGCGGCTGGGTGAGGAAGAACGCCCCGGTCAGGTCGGCGTCCGTGAGGTCCGCGTCGCGCAGGTCGGCACCGATCAGGTCCGCGCCCCGCAGGTCCGCGCCGGTGAGATCGGCGGCGATGAGGTAGGCGCCGCGGAGGTTGGCGCCGCGCAGGTCGGCCCCCTTCAGGCGGGCGCCCATGAGGTCCGCGCCCCGGCGGTTCTTCTTACGGCCCTTGGTGCCGGACCTGGCCAGTTCGCTCGTCCTCAGCAGCAGGACGTTGACCTCCTGGCGGTGCGCCGCCACGTCCAGCCCGGCAAGCTCCTCGGGGGTCAGCCCGGTCAGCTCCTCGGTCTTCTCCAGGGCACCCCTCAGATCGGCGTGGACGGGACGGGCCGCGGGCAGGGCGAGCGCCTCGGTCAGATACCAGAGCAGCTCGTGCAACTGGCGGACGACCGGGAAGACGTCGAACATGCGGCGGGCGTGCTCGGGCGGTCCGGACCTCCAGTCCTGGCCGCCGAAGGTGATCTGCGAGACCTGCTGGCCGGCGCCGAAGCAGTCGTAGACCGTGCAGCCGGTGAACCCCTTCTGCCGCAGCCGGGCGTGGATGCCGCAGCGGTGGTCGCTCTGGAGGTTGCGGCAGGGGGTGCCGGCGTCCTTGTCGACGGCGAAGTCGGCCGAGGCCGCGAACGGCAGGGCGACGCAGCACAGTCCGAAGCACCGCTCGCAGTCGCCGCGCAGTTCCGCCCGAGCGGCCTTGTGATCTCGCATGACGTTCAGCATACGAAATGAGAACTCACCTGGTGATGGCCGCCTGAGTCACCCCGTGAGTCCGGGCGCCTCCAGGCGCTCCAGCCGCTCGGGGTCGGCCAGGATGTACATGCCGGTGATCCGGCCGTCGGCGATCGTGACGCCCATGACCGACTGCACGTGTCCCCCCGGCGCGTTGACGACGCCGACCGAGCCGTTGACCAGCACCAGCTCCGCGGACTTTGCGAACCGGGCGAACATGAGCGCCTGCTCCGCCACCGTCTTCGCCCCCTGGACGACCTTGGACGCGGCCGCGCCGCGCACCAGGGCACCCGAGTCGGCCCGCAGCACCACGTCCGGGTGCAGCAGCGCGAGCAGGGCCTCGAAGTCCCCGCCGCGCGAGGCGGCCAGGAAGGCGTCGAGGACCTCCTTCTGCCGGCCGAGGTCCGGCTCGGCCGCCGGGGTGGCGCCGCGCACCCGGCGCCGGGCCCGGCTCGCCAGCTGCCGGGTCGCGGCCGGGCTGCGCTCCACGATCGGCGCGATGTCGTCGAACGGCACGGCGAACATGTCGTGCAGCACGAACGCGAGCCGCTCGGCGGGCTCCAGGTTCTCCAGGACGACGAGCAGGGCCAGGCCCACCGCGTCGGCCTGCAGCACCTCCTCCGCCGGGTCGATGTGCGACAGCGGCCTGAGCACGGGGTCCGGGACGAAGGCCCCCACCGTGTCCTGGGTGTCGCCCATCGGCTCCTCACGGCGCACGGCACGCGAGCGCAGCAGGTCCAGGCAGACCCGGCCGGTCACCGTGGTGAGCCAGCCGCCAAGGTTCTGTATGTCGTCCGCGTCGGTGCGGCTGAGCTTCAGCCAGGCCTCCTGGACGGCGTCTTCCGCCTCGGCGAGCGATCCGAGCATGCGGTAGGCGACGGCTTTCAGCCGCCCCCGGTGCTCCTCGAACCGGTCGGCCAGTTCCTCGCTGTCTGCCATGGTCTCCCCCGTCTCCCCTGTCATCCGCTTCATCTGCCGAACAGTTCGAACGCCACCGCCGGCCTGCCCCCGAACCGCTCCCCGGTGGCTTCGGCGTGCTGGGTGAGGAAGCCGCGGACGTAGGTCTCCGGGTCCTCGTCGGTCAAGGCCTCGATGTAGGTGCGGTGTTCCAGCAGTGAGTGCACCGCGCGTTCCAAGCCGGACGTCGCGTCGACCGCGTGCGTGGGGGTGCTGGAACCGGCGACGGCGACCCAGCGCACGCCGTCCCACGGCTGAAGGCCCTGCTCGGTGAGGTCCGGGAAGATCCACCGGTTGCCGGCGTCGCCGGCCGCGTCGAGCGTGGCCCGGCCGACCGCCACGTGGTCCGGGGTGTTCCAGGCGACGCCGCCCCAGGTGTCGCGGTGGTTGAGCGTGATGACCAGCTCGGGACGGTGCCGGCGGATCGCGGCGGCGATGTCGCGGCGCAGCGCGGTGCCGTACTCGATGACACCGTCCTTGTGGTCGAGGAACTCCACGGCCGACACGCCGACCACCGCCGCGCTCGCCCGCTGCTCCCGCTCGCGCAGCGGCCCGCACCGCTCGGGCTCCAGTGTGTCGATGCCCGCCTCGCCCCGGGTCGCCAGCACATAGGCGACCTCGCGGCCCCCGTCGGTCCAGGCCGCGATCGCCGCCGAGCAGCCGTACTCGAGGTCGTCGGGGTGGGCCACGACCGCGAGGGCGCGCCGCCAGTCGTCCGGCATGGGCTGGAGTTGAGTGGTCGTCATGTCGGCAGACTAATCCGCGCCCCGGACATCACCACGCGTCCGGCACGGCATCACGCCTCGTTCCGCACGAGCGCCAGCAGCCGGTCCAGGACCCGCCCGCCGCCGGTGCGCACGCCGTCGTGCTCGAACTCGTCCGTGACCCACGTGCGCAGGCCGCGGATCGTACGGGCGGTCCGCAGGGAGTGGGCGGTGTCCACGTACATGTCGTCGTGGTAGACGGCGGCGACGACCGGGACGTCGTTCGCGGCGAGGCGGGCCGGGTCGTACAGGGGTGTCCAGTCGGTACGGGCGGCGAGCAGGTCGGCGGTCTCGCGCAGGGGGCGCAGCGCCGGGTCGCAGTCGAACATCCAGGGGTGGATCGACTCGCCGGTGAAGAGCAGCGGTTCGTCGCCCGCGAGGGCCTTCGCGGCGTCGAACTGCGGGAACTCGGCGCGGACCCGCTCGGCCGACCAGGCGGTGGGCCGGGCGTCCTGGCCGTAGATCGCCTCGTGGACGAGGGCGTACAGCGGGTGGCGGGCGTAGGACAGCATGCCCTGCGCCTGCTCCTGGAACGCGTCGGAGAGCGTGAAGCCCTGCGGGGTGCGGACGAAGGCGTTCTCCAGGAGGTAGTGCAGGCGGTGGGTGCCGTCGCCGGTGCCGAGGACGATGCCGAGGGACTGGAAGGCCTCGACGGTGAGCCGGTAGCCGTTCGGCAGGACCACGTCGTGCGTCAGGAGGTGATCGGCGATCCGGCGGGCGCGTTCGGCGTCCTGCGGGTAGCGGGCGTAGTGCGCGGTGACCTTGCGTTCGATGCGCGGGAAGGCGGCCCGGTAGACGTCGTCGGCGTGGGCGTCCAGGGAGGGCAGTCCGCCGGTGATGACGGCGGTGGCCAGGCCCTCGGGCGCGAGGGACAGGTAGGTGGTCAGGCAGAAGCCGCCGAAGCTCTGGCCGAGGACGGCCCAGGGGGCACCGCCGGTGACCTGGGCGCGGATGGCCTCGCAGTCGCGGACGATCGAGTCGGCGCGGAAGTGGGTGAGGTAGCCGGCCTGTTCGGCGGGGCCGCCGCGCAGCGGGAGCGTCTGCCTGTTGGCGGGCGTGCTGTGGCCGGTGCCGCGCTGGTCGAGGAGGAGGACGCGGTACTCCTTGAGCGCGCGGCCTAGCCAGCCGGGCCTGCCGACGGAGCGGTCCGCGCCGAAGCCGGGCCCGCCCTGGAGGTAGAGCAGCCACGGCAGGTCCTGGTGCGCCTTGTCGCTCGCGACGACCTCGCGGGCGTACAGCTCGATCGTCTCGTCCCCGGGGCGGCTGTGGTCGAGGGGGACGGTGAAGCGGCGGTCGGTGAGGACGACTCCGGGCTGGCGGTAGCTGAGGGTCAACAGGGCTCCCGGGACGGACGGATTTTCGGACCGCGTCCCAGTTCATCACAGCGGGCGTCCGCGGGTGGCCCCTTCGGATCATGAAATCTTCCTGAACGGCGATTCAGGCTCAGCGGGCGGACAGACTGGAGCGGCGGACCACCAGCTCCGGCTGGAGCACGACCCGCCGGTGCTCGTGCGGCCGGGCCGGGCCCTCCTCCTCCGTCTCCTCCAGCAGCAGGTCGGCCGCCATGGCGCCCATGGTGACCGCGGGCTGCCGTACCGAGGTGAGGGGGACGGCGGCGGCCGCCGCGAACTCGATGTCGTCGTAGCCGACGATGGCGAGGTCGTCCGGGACGCCGACACCGGCCGCGTACATGGCCTGGAGGACACCGAGCGCCAGCAGGTCGTTGGCGCAGAACACGGCGGTCGGCCGGTCGGCGAGGCCCAGCAGGCGGGCGCCGGCGTCCCGGCCGGCGGCGACGTCGAGCCGTTCGGTGGGCAGCTCGCGCAGCGCGTCGGGGCCGAGCCCGGCCTCCAAGAGCGCTTCGAGGGCGCCCGTGCGCCGGTCGCGGACCTGGTTGAGGCCGGGCGGGCCGCTGACGTAGGCGATGGTGCGGTGCCCGGCGTCGACGAGATGGCGTACGGCCAGGGCGCCGCCCGCGACGTCGTCGACGGAGACCGAGCACTCGGTGGTGCCCTCGGCGACCCGGTCGACCAGGACGAACGGGATGCCGTGCCGGCGGAACGCCTCGATGTTGCGGCCGGTGGCGTCGGCCGGGGTGAGCAGCACGCCGCGCACGCGCTGCTCGGCGAAGAGCGACAGGTACTCGGCCTCCTCGCCCGGGTTCTGGGCGCTGTTGCAGACCATCACGCCGAGTCCGGCCTGGCGTGCGGCGCGTTCGGCGCCGCGGGCCACGTCGACGAAGAAGGGGTTGCCCATGTCGAGGACGAGCAGCCCCATGATGCGGCTGCGGCCCGCGCGCAGCTGGCGCGCGGACTCGCTGCGGACGTAGCCGAGCCGGTCTATCGCGGACAGCACGCGGGCCCGGGTCTCGGTGGCGACCGTGTCCGGGCGGTTGATCACGTTCGAGACCGTGCCGACGGAGACTCCGGCGGCACGGGCGACGTCCTTGATACCCACCGACTGGGCCATCGGGCAGGGACCTCCAGGGGGAGACGAGGGGGGCGGCGGCCGGGGCGGCTTCACATTACGGCACGCCGCCCCGGGAACCGGGCGCGGTCAGGCGGGCAGCCGGAAGTCGATCACGTGCAGCGCCGAGGGCGTCGTACCGCTGGACTTCTCCTGGTACATGAAGGACAGCACCCCGTCCTGCGCGACGCGCATCTCGTCGATGACGACCTCGCCGAAGGCGTTGAGTCCGCTGCCGTCGAAGAGGATCTTCCAGTCGGTGTACCCGGAGGCCGCCGAGGCGCCGGCGATCCGCCCGAAGGGGAAGATCGCGTAGGCGTTGTCGTACTTGTCCAGGATCAGCTTGGTCCGCTGGCTGGAGTTCAGCGGGACCGGGATCTCGGTCTTCTGCCAGGTCCCGGAGGCGTTCCTGCGGACGTGGAAGGCACGGCCGTTGCGCGTCCGGTCGGTGACGTAGTTCGTGGTGCACTGCCCGAACCGGCCCGGGACGTAGGAGATGATCGCGTGCGGCCGGCCCGCCGA
Source organism: Streptomyces sp. HP-A2021 (assembly GCF_022807935.1). Classification (NCBI taxonomy): domain Bacteria; kingdom Bacillati; phylum Actinomycetota; class Actinomycetes; order Kitasatosporales; family Streptomycetaceae; genus Streptomyces; species Streptomyces sp. HP-A2021. The sequence continues at coordinate 8,988,684 of NZ_CP094344.1, read as the reverse complement.
GTCCGTGAACTGGCTCTCCTGGTTCATCAGGGAGTGGTCCGGGTTGAGCGGGTCGACGACCAGCCCGGCGTCGTTCACGGACACCTTGTCGGAGCCGCCGGTGACGCCGACGACGGTGCCCGCGTTGTTGCGCCAGGTGCGGCCGCGGTCGTCGGAGTAGACGTAGCCCGTGTCGTGGTTGGTGATGCCGCCGCCGTTGCACATCACGGCGCCGTTCTGCTCGCGCCAGGTGAAGAAGGAGTGCAGCCGGCCGTTCCGGTCGTAGTCGATGCCGTGCAGGTACATGTTGCGGGCGGTCGACGAGCCGTGCTCGCTGCTGTACGTGCCGGTGGAGCTGGACCACTCCCCCAGGTTGGTCCACTTCGTGCCGTCGTACTCGGCAAGGGCGTTGCGGCCGTTGCCGGAGACGGCGACGCGGTAGCTGAGCTGGAGCTTGCCGTCGGGCGTGGACACGAACTGCGGGTACGTGAACTGCGAGGTCAGCGCGAGGCCGTCCAGGGTGGACTGGGGTGCGCCGAAGCGGCTCGCGGTCCAGCTCAGCCCGCCGGGGTTGTCCATGAGCCCGGCGGCCGACTTGACGTAGGTGAAGCCGTCGCTGTGGGAGTCCATGTTGAGGTGCAGCCGGCCGTCGACCCTGGAGACGCCCATGGAGATCACGTTGTGGGAGTCGTTGTACCGCAGGGTGTGGCCGACCTTGACCGTCGACCAGGTACTGGCTCCGAGGGCCCGGCGTCCGACGACGGCGTTGCGGTCGGCGGTGTACCAGGCGGCGTACTGGTAGCCCTTGTAGGTCAGCAGGCCGTTCTTCTGGAACGCGTTGTTGTTGACCAGGCCGTCGTACGACACGAAGAAGATGGCCTGGCTGTCGAGCGTCGTGGTGCCGGTCCTGGTGACGGAGGGGCCGGGGTCGGCGGCTCGCGCGGTGCCGGAGGCGAGGGCGGGGGTCACCACGGCTCCGGCGAACGCGGCGGCCAGCAACGTACGTCTGCGCATCTCATGAACTCCATTGTTCAGGCGAGGTGGAACACTTCGGTGAGCGGTTTCATGGCTTCGTCGGGCCGGGCGCCGTCCAGCGACTCGAAGAACGGCGCCATCTCCGCCTGCCAGCGGGCGTTGACGTCGGTGGCTTCCATACCGGCCTGGGCGGCCGCGAAGTCCTCGGTCTCCAGGTAGCCGACGAGCAGTCCGTCCTCGCGCAGGAAGAGCGAGTAGTTGTGCCAGCCGGTCGCCTTCAGGGCGTCGAGCATCTCGGGCCACACGGCGGCGTGCCGCTCGCGGTACTCGTCGAGGCGGTCCGCCCTGACCTTCAGCAGGAAGCACACGCGCTGCATCAACAACCCTCCGCGAATCAGAAGTTGAACTGGTCGATGTTCTTGGCGTCGAACACGGTCGGCTTGCCGAGGCTGATCACGCCGTCCTTGCCGATGGTGTACTCGCCCATGGAGCCGGCCTTGAAGGTCTCGCCCTCCTTGCCGGTGATCTGCCCGGAGGACAGGGCGACGGCGGTACGGGCGGCCAGCTCGCCGAGCTTCGCCGGGTCCCACAGCTCGAACGCCTCGACGGTGCCGTTCTTGACGTACTTGCGCATGTCGTTGGGGGTGCCGAGGCCGGTCAGCTTGACCTTGCCCTTGTACTTGGAGCCCGACAGGTACTGGGCGGCGGCCTTGATGCCGACGGTGGTCGGGGAGATGATCCCCTTCAGGTTCGGGTACTCCTGGAGCAGGCCCTGGGTCTGCTGGAAGGACTGCTGGGCGTCGTCGTTGCCGTACGCGGTCTTCACCAGCTTCATGTTCTTGTACTCGGGCTTCTTCAGCTCGTCCTTCATGAAGTCGATCCAGGTGTTCTGGTTCGTCGCGGTCTGCGCGGCGGACAGGATCGCGATCTCGCCCTTGTAGCCGATCTGCTTGGCGAGCAGCTGCACCTCGGTACGGCCCAGGTCCTCGGCGGAGGCCTGCGAGACGAAGGCGTTGCGGCAGTCGGGCGTGGTGTCGGAGTCGTAGGTGACGACCTTGATGCCGTTCTTCATGGCCTGCTTGAGCGCGGTGCACAGGGCGCCCGGGTCCTGCGCGGAGACGGCCATCGCGTCGACCTGCTGCTGCGTGAGCGTGTTGACGTAGGAGACCTGGCCGGCGGTGTCGGTCGCGCTGGAGGGACCGACCTCCTTGTAGCTGGAGCCGAGCTCCTTCAGCGCCTTCTCGCCGCCCTTGTCGGCGGAGGTGAAGTACGGGTTGTTGACCTGCTTGGGCAGGAAGCCGACGGTCAGCCCCTTCTTCAGCTCGGCGTTCGGGTCGGCCTTGCCGGCGGTGGCGGCGGAGCCGCCCTCGTTCGCGACGTCCTTCTTGGTGGTACCACCGCCGCAGGCGGTGAGCGCCAGGGCGAGCGAGGTGGCGGTGGCGAGCGCCGCGCAGCTGCGGCGGAGCGTTGACTTACGCATGACGGTTTCCTTTGAACGGGGTTGAGGGATGCGCCCCTTCTTCAGGGGCGCGGGGAACTGCGCGACCAGCCACAACGAACGGTCAGCCGGAAGATTGAGCACGCAGGACGGCGATCTGCCGAGCCACCCGAGGCCCGAGCACGGAAAGAACGAGCAACACACCGGTGACGACGATCTGCGACTGGGCGGAAACATCCTGGAGACTCATCACGTTCTGCAGCGCCCCGAGCAGGAACACTCCGGCAATCGCACCGCCCAGCGTTCCCTTGCCACCGTCGAAGTCGATCCCCCCGAGCAACACCGCGGCCACGACCGACAGTTCGAGCCCCGTCGCGTTGTCGTACCGCGCACTCGCGTAGTGCAACGCCCAGAAGATGCCCGTGAGGGAAGCCATCAGCCCCGTCACCGTGAACAGCAGCAGCTTCTGCCGCTTGACCCGGATGCCGGCGAACCGCGCCGCCTCCTCACTCGCCCCGATCGCGAACAGCGACCGCCCGAACGGCGTGGCGTGCAGCGCGACCACGGCGATGGCGAGCAGGACGAGGAACGGCAGGAAGGCATACGGGATGAACGTGTCGCCGATGCGCCCGGACGCGAAGTCCAGGTACTGGGTGGGGAAGTCGGTCACCGCGTCCGAGCCGAGCACGATCTGCGCGACACCCCGGTACGCGGCGAGCGTGCCGATGGTGACGGCGAGGGACGGCAGCCCCAGCCTGGTCACCAGCAGGCCGTTGATCAGCCCGCAGACGACACCCAGCAGCAGGCAGATCGGGATGATCGTCTCGATGGCCATGCCCTGGTTCCACAGGGCGCCCATCACGGCACCGGACAGACCCGCCGTCGAGGCCACCGACAGGTCGATCTCGCCGGACACCACCAACAGCGTCATCGGCAGGGCGATCAGCGCGATCGGCAGCGTGTTGCCGATCAGGAACGACAGGTTGAGCGCGTTGCTGAACCCGTCGACGAAGCCGAAGGAGAACAGCAGCACCACGATCAGCAGGGCGCCGACGACCGTGTCCCAGCGGACCGCTCGGCTCAGGGAGATGTCAGCCATGGCGGGCGTTCCTCTTCTTCAGGGCGGAGGCCACGCGCAGCGCGACGATCCGGTCGACCGCGATGGCGAGGATGAGCAGGATGCCGTTGATCGCGAGCACCCACACGGAGCTGACGCCGAGGGCGGGCAGCACACTGTTGATCGACGTCAGCAGCAGCGCGCCGAGGGCCGCTCCGTAGACGCTGCCGGAGCCGCCGGTGAAGACGACGCCGCCGACCACGACCGCGCTGACGACGGTCAGTTCGTAGCCGTTGCCGGTGCCGGAGTCGACGTTGCCGAACCGCGCGAGGTACATCGCGCCGGCGAGTCCGGCGAGTGCGCCGCAGAAGGTGTACGCGGCGAGGATCCGCTTGCGCACCGGAATGCCGGCGAGACGGGCGGCCTCGGGGTTGGAGCCCAGTGCGTAGAGCTCGCGGCCGCTGGCGAAGTGCTTGAGGTAGTAGGCGGTGGCGACGAGCACCGCCACGGCGATCAGCGCCAGGTACGGCACCGCCGAGATGCCGCCGGAGCCGAAGTCGACGAACCCGCCGGGCAGATCGGCCGCGGTGATCTGGCTGGAGCCGACCCAGATGGAGTCGATGCCGCGGATGATGTAGAGCGTGCCGAGGGTGACGACGAGCGCGGGCACCTGGCCGAGGCTGACGAGCAGGCCGTTGAGCAGTCCGAAGCCGATGCCGAGCAGGACCGCCAGCGCGATCGCCACGACCGGGTTGCCGCCGCCCTGGAGATACGTTCCGGCGGCGAAGGCGCTGATGCCGAGCGTGGACCCGACGGACAGGTCGACGTTGCGGGTGATGACGACGAGGGACTGGCCGGTGGCGACGAGCACGAGGATCGTCGCGTTCAGCAGCAGGTCCTTGATGCCCTGTTCGGAGAGGAACTCGCTGTTGCCGGCCTGGGTGACGGCGATCATCACCAGGAAGACGACGAGGATGGCGAGTTCGCGCATCTTGAAGACGCGGTCGACCAGCCGCGTGCCGCTCGACTTGGGCACGTCGGCCACGGGGGCCTCTTGGGGAGTGACGACCGTCATGCGGCGGCCCTCCCGGTGGCTGCGGCCATCACGGTTTCCTCGGTGGCGTCGGAGCGTGGGATCTCGGCGGTGAGCCGGCCCTCGTGCATGACCAGCACGCGGTCGGCCATGCCGAGGATCTCGGGCAGGTCGGAGGAGATCATCAGGACGGCCACGCCTTCGGCGGCCAGCTGGGACAGCAGCCGGTGCACCTCGGCCTTCGTGCCGACGTCGATGCCGCGGGTCGGCTCGTCGACGATCAGCACCCTGGGCGCGGTGGCGAGCCACTTGGCGAGCACGACCTTCTGCTGGTTGCCGCCGGACAGGGTGTTGACGGTGTCGGCGATCCGGGCGTACTTGACCTGGAGCTTGACGGCCCAGTCGAGGGAGCGGCTGCGCTCGGCGCCGCGGTCCATCAGGCCCGCCTTCACCGTCGTGCGCAGTCCGGTGAGCCCGATGTTCCGCTCGATGGACATGTCCATCACCAGGCCCTGGGCGCGCCGGTCCTCGGGGACCAGGGCGAGTCCGGCGGACATCGCCGTGGACGGGGCGCCGTTGACCAGGGCCTTGCCGTCCACCGAGACCTCGCCGGCGTCCCAGCGGTCGATGCCGAACACGGCCCGGGCGACCTCCGTGCGTCCGGCGCCGACGAGTCCGGCGAGGCCGACGATCTCGCCGTGCCGTACCTCGAAGGAGACGCCCGTGAACACACCCTCGCGGGTCAGGCGGCGCACGCTCAGGGCGACCTCGCCCGGCTGCACGTCCTGCTTGGGGTAGAGCTCGTCGAGGTCGCGGCCGACCATGCGGCGCACCAGGTCGTCCTCGGTCATGCCCTCCAGCGGCTCGCTGCCGACCAGGGCGCCGTCGCGCAGGGTGGTGACCCGCCGGCAGATCTCGAAGATCTCCTCCAGCCGGTGGGAGATGAACAGCACGGCGGCGCCCTGGTCGCGCAGGGTGCGTACGACGCCGAAGAGGCGGGCGACCTCGCTGCCGGTGAGCGCGGCGGTCGGCTCGTCCATGATCAGGACGCGGGCGTCGAAGGAGAGGGCCTTGGCGATCTCGACGATCTGCTGGTCGGCGATGGACAGGCCGCGGGCGGGCCGGTCGGGGTCGAGTTCGACTCCGAGGCGCTCCATGAGGGCGGCGGTCGCGTTGTGCGTGGCCTTGTGGTCGATCCGGCCGAGGGCGCGCCGGGGCTGGCGGCCCATGTAGATGTTCTCGGCGATCGACAGATCGGGGAAAAGCGTGGGCTCCTGGTAGATCACGGCGATGCCGGCGTCGCGGGCGTCGCCGGGGCCGTGGAAGGTGACGGGCGCACCGTCGAGCAGCACCTGGCCGGCGTCCGGCCGGTGCACTCCGGCGAGTGCCTTGATGAGGGTGGACTTGCCGGCACCGTTCTCACCGGCGAGCGCGTGCACCTCCCCGGGGAACAGCTCCAGGGAGACGTCCCGCAGTGCGCGGACCGCGCCGAAGGACTTAGAGACGTCCTTCAGTGCCAGAACCGGGGCCGGACCCGTGGTGGACGGGTGGGTCATGAGGGCTCCTCGACGACGCCGGCGGGACGGCCTCTCGGCGTCGTGGGCGTCGTGAAAGGTTTCAACTGGGTTGCCGGGACGTTAGGCGGGTCGCGCATGTCACGTCAATGGGTTCCGGTCGAAAATGTTTCGAGGACAGAAGGTCACGCCCTGGTCACGAGTAACCGTGTCGACCGGAGGGGTTGACACCCCTTCGGGGGGCCCATAACTTCGCGTCCTGAATCGTTTCATTCGGTGGTCGTTACGACCCGATGCCTCAGGAGCCCTGACGTGACCGAGCTCGCCGCGGTGAAGGCCGCTCTCAAGACCCAGGCAGTCGAGACGCCGTCGTGGGCGTACGGGAACTCGGGCACGCGCTTCAAGGTGTTCGCGCAAGCGGGTGTGCCGCGCAATCCGTACGAGAAACTGGACGACGCGGCGAAGGTGCACGAGTTCACGGGTGTCGCCCCGACGGTCGCCCTGCACATTCCGTGGGACAAGGTCGACGACTACGCGGCGCTGGCGAAGCACGCGGAGCAGAGCGGGGTGAAGCTCGGCGCGATCAACTCCAACACGTTCCAGGACGACGACTACAAGCTCGGGAGCATCTGCCACCCGGAGGCTTCTGTGCGCCGCAAGGCCGTCGACCATCTGCTGGAGTGTGTCGACATCATGGATGCGACGGGTTCGACGGACCTGAAGCTGTGGTTCGCCGACGGGACGAACTATCCCGGGCAGGACGACATCCGGGCCCGGCAGGACCGGCTCGCCGAGGGGCTCGCGGAGGTCTACGAGCGGCTGGGCGACGGGCAGCGGATGCTGCTGGAGTACAAGTTCTTCGAGCCGGCCTTCTACTCGACCGATGTGCCGGACTGGGGCACCGCGTACGCCCACTGCCTGAAGCTCGGGCCGAAGGCGCAGGTCGTCGTCGACACCGGGCATCACGCGCCGGGCACCAATATCGAGTTCATCGTGGCGACGCTTTTGCGGGAGGGGAAGCTCGGAGGGTTCGACTTCAACTCGCGGTTCTACGCGGATGACGACCTGATGGTGGGTGCGGCGGACCCCTTCCAGCTGTTCCGGATCATGTACGAGGTCGTGCGGGGCGGCGGGTTCTCGCCCGACGTCGCGTTCATGCTCGACCAGTGCCACAACATCGAGGCGAAGATCCCGGCGATCATCCGGTCGGTGATGAACGTGCAGGAGGCGACGGCGAAGGCGCTTCTGGTCGACGGGGACGCGTTGGGTGCGGCGCAGCGCAGCGGGGATGTGCTGGAGGCGAATGCCGTGCTGATGGATGCGTACAACACGGATGTGCGGCCGTTGCTGCGGGAGGTGCGGGAGGAGATGGGGTTGGACCCCGAGCCCATTGCGGCGTACCGGCGGTCCGGGTGGGCCGAGCAGATCGTGGCCGAGCGGGTTGGTGGGCAGCAGGCCGGCTGGGGAGCGTGAGCGTCTGCCGGGTTCTGTTTGATTTCGGGCTGCGGGCCGGTTGTGGCTGGTCGCGCAGTTCCCCGCGCCCCTGAACTACACACCCTCCGTTGCAAAGGAACTGTCATGGCAACCCATCCCGAAGCTGCCGCTCTGCTGGCCCGGTCGCACCGGCTCGGGGCCGATCCGCGTAACACCAACTACGCCGGAGGCAACGCCTCCGCCAAGGGCACCGAGACCGACCCCGTGACCGGTGGTGACGTCGAGTTGATGTGGGTCAAGGGGTCCGGTGGGGATCTCGGGACGCTGACCGAGGCCGGGCTCGCCGTGCTGCGGCTGGACCGGATGCGGGCGCTCGTCGACGTCTACCCGGGCGTGGAGCGCGAGGACGAGATGGTCGCCGCGTTCGACTACTGCCTGCACGGGAAGGGCGGCGCGGCTCCCTCCATCGACACGGCCATGCACGGGCTGGTCGAGGCCGCCCACGTCGATCACCTCCACCCGGACTCCGGTATCGCGCTGGCGTGTGCCGCCGACGGGGAGAAGCTGACCGCCGAGTGTTTCGGGGACAGTGTCGTGTGGGTGCCGTGGCGGCGGCCCGGATTCCAGCTGGGGCTGGACATCGCCGCCGTGAAGGAGGCCAATCCGCAGGCCATCGGGTGCATTCTCGGCGGACACGGGATCACCGCCTGGGGCGACACGTCCGAGGAGTGCGAGCGGAACTCGCTGCACATCATCCGGACCGCGGAGAAGTTCCTCGCCGAGCGCGGCAAGGACGAGCCCTTCGGGCCGGTGATCGAGGGGTACGCCGCGCTGGGTGCCGGGGAGCGCCGGGAGCGGGCCGCCGCACTCGCGCCGTACGTCCGTGCCCTCGCCTCCCAGGACCGGCCTCACGTCGGGCACTTCAACGACTCCGAGGTGGTCCTCGACTTCCTCGCGAGCGCCGAGCATCCGCGGCTTGCCGCGCTGGGCACCTCCTGCCCGGACCACTTCCTGCGGACCAAGGTGCGGCCGCTGGTCCTCGACCTGCCGCCGACGGCTCCGCTCGACGAGGCGATCGCCCGGCTGAAGGAGCTGCACGCGGAGTACCGCGAGGAGTACGCCGCCTACTACCAGCGGCACGCCTTGCCCGACTCCCCCGCCATGCGCGGCGCCGACCCGGCGATCGTGCTGGTCCCGGGCGTGGGCATGTTCAGCTTCGGCAAGGACAAGCAGACCGCCCGGGTGGCCGGCGAGTTCTACGTCAACGCCATCAATGTGATGCACGGGGCGGAGGCCGTGTCCACGTACGCGCCGATCGAGGAGTCCGAGAAGTTCCGCATCGAGTACTGGGCGCTGGAGGAGGCCAAGCTCCAGCGGATGCCGAAGCCCAAGGCGCTCGCGACGCGGGTGGCGCTGGTGACCGGTGCCGGCAGCGGGATCGGGAAGGCCATCGCGCACCGGCTCGCGGCCGAGGGAGCGTGTGTGGTCGTCGCGGACCTCAACGGTGACAACGCCCAGGCCGTCGCCGAGGAGCTGGGCGGTCCGGACAAGGCCGTCGCCGTGACCGTGGACGTGACGTCCGAGGAGCAGATCGCCGAGGCGTTCAAGGCTGCCGTGCTGGCGTTCGGCGGTGTCGATCTGGTCCTCAACAACGCCGGTATCTCGATCTCCAAGCCGCTGCTGGAGACCTCGGCGAAGGACTGGGACCTCCAGCACGACATCATGGCGCGCGGGTCCTTCCTCGTGTCGCGGGAAGCGGCGCGGGTGATGATCGCGCAGGAGCTGGGCGGCGACATCGTCTACATCGCGTCGAAGAACGCCGTGTTCGCCGGGCCCAACAACATCGCCTACTCGGCCACCAAGGCCGACCAGGCCCATCAGGTGCGGCTGCTCGCCGCCGAGCTGGGGGAGCACGGCATCCGCGTCAACGGCGTGAACCCCGACGGTGTGGTGCGCGGCTCCGGGATCTTCGCCGGCGGCTGGGGCGCCAAGCGGGCCGCCGTGTACGGGGTCGAGGAGGAGAAGCTCGGCGAGTTCTACGCCCAGCGGACCATCCTCAAGCGTGAGGTGCTCCCCGAGCATGTCGCGAACGCGGTCTTCGCCCTCACCGGCGGCGACCTGACCCACACCACCGGGCTGCACATCCCGGTCGACGCCGGCGTCGCGGCCGCCTTCCTGCGGTGAGCGCGGCCGTGATGTCGTACGCCGCGGTCGACCTCGGCGCGTCCAGCGGGCGCGTCATGGCCGGCCGCGTCGGACCCGACAGCCTGGAGCTGACCGAGGCACACCGCTTCCCGAACCGGCCCGTGCGCGTGCCCGAGGGGCTGCGCTGGGACGTGCTCGGTCTGTACGCGGGGGTGCTGGAGGGGCTGAAGGCGGCCGGGCAGGTCGACTCCGTCGGGATCGACAGCTGGGCCGTGGACTACGGGCTGCTCGACGCGGACGGGGCGCTGCTCGGCAATCCCGTGCACTACCGGGACGCCCGGACGGAGGGGGTCGCGGAGAAGGTGTGGGCGACCGTACCGGCGGACGAGCTGTACGCGGCGACCGGGTTGCAGTACGCGCCCTTCAACACCGTGTACCAGCTGACGGCGGCCCGCTCCTCGGCCCAGCTGTCCTCCGCCCGGCGGCTGCTGCTCATGCCCGACCTCCTGACGTACTGGCTCACCGGCGAGCAGGGCACCGAGCTCACCAACGCCTCGACGACCCAGTTGATCGACCCCCGGACGCGCGACTGGTCGTACGACGTCGCCTCGCGGCTGGGTATCGACCTGAGCCTGTTCGCGCCGCTGCGGCAGCCCGGTGATCCGGCGGGTGTGTTGCGGGAGGCGGTGCTGGAGGAGACCGGGCTGACCGGGCCCGTGCCCGTGACGGCGGTCGGGTCGCACGACACCGCGTCGGCGGTGGCCGCCGTACCCGCCGGGCGGGAGCGGTTCGCGTACATCTGCACCGGCACCTGGTCCCTGGCCGGTCTGGAGCTGGACGCGCCGGTGCTGACCGAGGAGAGCCGGACGGCCAACTTCACCAACGAGCTGGGTCTGGACGGCACCGTCCGGTATCTGCGCAACATCATGGGGCTGTGGCTGCTCCAGGAGTGCGTGCGGGCCTGGGGCGACCCGGACCTCGGCGCGCTGCTGCTGGAGGCGTCCAAGGTGGAGGCGCTGCGGTCGGTCGTGGACGCCGGTGACCCGGCGTTTCTCGCGCCGGGGCGGATGCCGGAGCGGATCGCCGAGGCGTGCCGGGCTTCGGGGCAACCGGTGCCGGAGTCGCCGGCCGAGGTGACGCGCTGCATCCTCGACTCCCTCGCCCTCGCCCACCGCAAGGCGATCCAGGACGCGCAGCGGCTCGCCGGGCATCCGGTCGACGTGGTGCACGTGGTGGGCGGCGGGACGCGCAACGCGCTGCTGTGCCAGCTGACCGCCGACGCCTGCGGGCTGCCGGTGGTGGCGGGGCCGACCGAGGCCGCCGCCCTGGGGAACGTGCTCGTGCAGGCGCGGGCCCACGGTCTGGCCGGTGACCTCGCGGGGATGCGGCGGCTGCTCGTCCGTACCCAGCCGCTCACGCGGTACGAGCCGCGCGGCGGGGCCGAGCGGTGGCGCGCCGCGCAGGACCGGCTCGCCGGTCGCGCCGCGCAGGACCGGCTCGCCGGGGACTGACGGGGTCTCCCCCGGGCCCCGTCCCCGGACTACGCTGCAACTCATCCGATGATCGACCACAAGGAGCCGCGATGCGTGTCGCCCTGTTCCTGACCTGCGTCAACGACACGCTGTATCCGGACACCGGTCGCGCCGTGGTGAAACTGCTGACCAGACTGGGCGTCGACGTCGACTTCCCGATGGCGCAGACCTGCTGCGGCCAGGCGCACTACAACACCGGATACCGTCACGAGGCGGAGCCGCTCGCCCGGCACTTCTCCGATGTCTTCGGCGAGTACGAGGCGATCGTGACGCCGTCCGGGTCGTGCGGGGCGATGGTGCGCGAGCTGTATCCGCGGATGGGCGAGCGGGCCCGGGCCGAGGGGCACGGGGACACCCTCGCGGCCACGCTGGCGCCGGTGGTGCCGAAGACGTACGAGCTCACGGAGTTCCTGGTCGACGTGCTGGGCGTGACGGACGTCGGGGCGTACTACCCGCACAAGGTGACGTACCACCCGACCTGTCACGGCCTGCGCGGGCTGGGCCTCGGCGACCGGCCGCGGCGGCTGCTGCAGGCCGTGAAGGGGCTGGAGCTGGCCGAGCTGCCGGGGGCGGACGAGTGCTGCGGGTTCGGCGGCACCTTCGCGCTGAAGAACGCCGACGTCTCGGCGGCCATGGGCGCCGACAAGGTGCGCAACGCCGAGTCGACGGGCGCCGAGGTGCTGTGCGCGGCCGACAACTCCTGTCTGATGCACATCGGCGGGACCATGACCCGGCTGCGGACCGGCATGCGGCCGGTGCACATCGCGGAGATCCTGGCGAGCACGGAGGAGGAACCGGCCGTATGAGCGGAACGTTCGTCGGGATGCCGGCGTTTCCGGAGGCCGCGCGGGAGGCCGTGGGCAACACGACCCTGCGCGGCAATCTGCGGCACGCCACGCACACCATCCGCGCCAAGCGGGCCAAGGCCGTGACGGAGGTGTCCGACTGGGCCGAGCTGCGCGAGGCGGGCAAGCGGATCAAGGACCACACGCTGCGTCATCTCGACCGCTACTTGGAGCAGTTGGAGGAGGCGGTGACCGCGGCCGGCGGCATCGTCCACTGGGCCGCCGACGCGGCCGAGGCCAACGAGATCGTCACCCAGCTCGTGAAGATGACCGGGGAGTCGGAGGTCGTCAAGGTCAAGTCGATGGCCACGCAGGAGATCGGGCTCAACGAGGCGCTTCAGGCCGAGGGCATCCGCGCCTACGAGACGGATCTCGCCGAGCTGATCGTGCAGTTGGGCAAGGACCGGCCCTCGCACATCCTCGTCCCGGCCATCCACCGCAACCGCGGCGAGATCCGCGACATCTTCTCCCGGGAGATGAGCGAGTGGGGCCGCCCGGCCCCCGAGGGGCTCACCGACACGCCCGCCGAACTCGCCGAAGCGGCCCGGCTGCACCTGCGGGAGAAGTTCCTGCGGGCCAAGGTCGGCATCTCCGGGGCCAACTTCATGGTCGCCGAGACGGGCACGCTGGTCGTCGTCGAGTCGGAGGGCAACGGCCGGATGTGCCTGACGCTGCCCGAGACGCTGATCTCGGTCGTCGGCATCGAGAAGATCGTGCCGACGTGGCGGGACCTGGAGGTGTTCCTCCAGACCCTCCCCCGCTCCTCGACGGCGGAGCGCATGAACCCGTACACGTCGACGTGGACCGGCACGACCGAAGGGGACGGGCCGAGCACCTTCCATCTGGTGCTGCTGGACAACGGCCGCACCGACACCCTCGCCGACGAGGTCGGCCGGCAGGCGCTGCGCTGCATCCGCTGCTCGGCGTGTCTCAACGTGTGCCCGGTGTACGAACGGGCCGGCGGCCACGCCTACGGCTCGGTGTACCCGGGGCCGATCGGCGCGATCCTCAGCCCCCAACTGCGGGGCACGGGCAGTGAGATCGACGCCTCGCTGCCGTACGCGTCCTCGCTGTGCGGGGCGTGCTACGAGGTGTGCCCGGTCGCCATCGACATCCCCGAGGTGCTGGTGCACCTGCGGGAACGGGTCGTGGAGGGCGGGGAGGTCACCCGGGAGGGCAACAAGGTCGTGCTGCGGCCCGCGAAGGGGCATGCCGCCGAGCGGGCGGCGATGCGCGCGGCCCGCTGGGCGTTCACGCACCCGGGCGCGCTGCGCACCGGCCAGCGCGCCGCCTCCCGGACCCGGCGCTTCCATCCCCGTACGCTGCCGGGCCCGGGCAAGGCGTGGAGCGGGACCCGGGATCTGCCGCCGGTGCCGGCCGAGCCGTTCCGGGACTGGTGGCAGCGCACGCGTGGTGGGAAGGGCGGGGCCGAGTGAACAGCAAGGAACGGATTCTGGGCCGGGTGCGGCGCGCGCTGGCGGACGTACCGCGGGACGATCGGCCGTACGAGCAGGCGGTTGCGCGTGACTACGCGCGCGAGCACGGGGATCGGAGTGTCGAGGAGACCGTCGAACTGCTCGCCGAGAACCTGGCGGACTATCGGGCGATCGTGCACCGTACGGACGCCGAGGGGCTGGCCGGGCTGATCGCGGGGCTGCTGGAGAAGCGCGGGTCGACGTCGGTGCTCGCGCCGCCCGGGCTGGACGAGGGGTGGCTGGCGGCGACCGGTGTGACGCGGGTGGCGGACCGGGCGGAGAGCACGCCGCACGAACTCGACCGGGTGGACAGCGTGGTGACGGCCTGTGCGGTCGCGATCGCGGAGACCGGGACGATCGTGCTGGACGGCTCGCCCGACCAGGGCCGCCGCCGGATCACCCTCGTCCCGGACCACCACGTCTGTGTCGTGCGCGTCCCCGGCCAGGTCGTGTCGTCCGTACCGCAGGGCCTGGAACGCCTGGACCCGGCACGGCCGTTGACCTGGATCTCCGGGCCGTCGGCGACCAGTGACATCGAACTCGACCGGGTCGAGGGGGTGCACGGGCCGCGCACGCTGGAGGTGATCCTGGTGGGAGAGGCCTGACTCGTCGCCGGGGCCCGCTCGCGGCCCTGCACCCTGTCCCGAGCCGCGGGGTGTCGCTGAGTACACCCCGCGATACGGGTTCTGCGGCCAGTGTGGGCGAGTCTCGTTCTCCGTAGCGTCGTCGGCGAGGCACAGGGCGTGCCGGCCGAAGGGGGACGACGATGTTGCGCAACGGCTCACGACAGGACCAGGGCCCGGGACCCGCGGCCGAAGCGCTGCGGCTGGTCAAGGTCACCAAGACGTACGGGAGCGCCGACAGCGCCGTGACCGCGCTGGACGGTGTGACGCTCGGTCTGGGGCGGGGCACGTTCACGGCGGTGATGGGGCCGTCCGGTTCCGGCAAGTCGACGCTGTTGCAGTGCGCTGCGGGTCTCGACCGGCCCGACAGCGGGATCGTGCGGGTCGACGGCACTGAGCTGACGGGCGGCGGTGAGGCCGAGCTGACGAAGTTCCGGCGCGGCCGGATCGGGTTCGTGTTCCAGCAGTACAACCTGCTGGAGACGCTGACCGTCGCGCAGAACACGGTGCTGCCGCTGAAGCTGGCGGGGCGGCGCGTGGACCGGCGGCGGGTCCGGGAGGTGCTGACGGCCGTGGGGCTGGGCGACCGGCTCGGGCATCGACCGGACCAGTTGTCGGGCGGTCAGCGCCAGCGGGTCGCCATCGCCCGGGCGCTGGTCACCGAGCCGCGGGTGATCTTCGCGGACGAGCCGACGGGCGCGCTGGACACCCGCAGCGCGCGGGACGTGCTGCGGCTGCTGCGGGAGGCGGTGCGAGAGCACGGCCGGACGGTGGTGATGGTGACGCACGACCCGGTCGCCGCCTCGTACGCCGACAGCGTGCTGTTCCTCGCGGACGGCCGGCTGGCGGGCCGGATGGACGGCCCGACGGCGGACGCGGTCGCCGAGCGGCTCGCGCACCTGGGCGACGACGTGCCGGCGGGGGTGTGAGCCGTGTTCGTTCTCGCGATGCGGTCGATACGGCAGCGGCCGGGGCGGTTCCTCGCAACCCTGCTGTCCGCGTTCCTGGGCGCGGCGGTCATCATGACGTTCAACTCGATGCACGACACGGCCGGGCAGCCGGGTGTGGACCCGGTGAGCTCGGAGACGTTGTCCACCGCTGCGGGCGTGGTCGGCGGCTACGGCACCCTGCTGGTGTTCTTCGCGATCGCCTCGACGCTGACGGTGAACGTGCGTCAGCGGGCCGCCGAGATGGAGCTGTTGCGCTGTTCGGGGGCGACTCCGGCGCAGCTCAAGCGGATGGTGGTGGGCGAGGCGGTGGCCGTGGCCCTGGTGGGCGCGGCCCTGGCGATCGGACCGGCGATGCTCGGCGGCCGGGCGCTGCTCGGCGTGTTCCAGGACAGCGGACAGGTCGCCCGGTCCGTCGACCACTCCTTCGGTCCGGTGGCGTTGCAGACCGGTGCCGGCATCACGCTGCTGGCCGCCGCCGGTGCCGCGTTCCTCGCCGTGCGGCGGGCGACGGGCGGGAGCCGGCGGCGGGGCAGGGCGCGGAGGGTCCTCGCCTATGCGGCTCTGGTGGCCGGTGCGGTGTCCGTGACCTCGACGTTCGTGTTCTCGGCGACGGACGCGGCACTGATGGCGCCGCCGGCCTACGGGGCGATCCTGCTGTCCGTCGGATGCGCGCTGAAGGCACCGCGACTGCTGGCGGCGGTGCTGGACCGGCTGCCGCTCGGCGGCGCGAGCGGCTGGCTGGCGGTGCGCAATCTGCGTGAGCGGGCCGGGCAGCTCGCCGGGATCCTGATGTCACTGATCCTGTTCACCGCCGTCGCCACGGCGACGCTGACCATGCAGGCCGTGGAGAGCGACGCCCTCGCGGCCTCGGGGTCCGTGAAGTCGGTCGACGCGAAGAACCTGGAGACGCTCAACTTCACGGTCGTCGGCATCATCGTGGTCTTCGTCTGCCTGATGCTGGTCAACTCCCTCTACGCGGCGACCACGTACCGGGACCGGGAGTTCGGGCAGCAGCGCCTCGCCGGGGCCACCCCCGGGCAGGTGCTGGGCGTGGTGGGGGCCGAGGGGCTGGTCCTGACGGTCACCGGTGTGTGCTTCGGCACGCTGGCGGCGCTGGCGGGGATCGTCCCGTTCACCGTGGTCCGCACCGACGCGGTGCTGCCGGACCAGGCGTTCGGCGTGTGGCTCGGGGTCGTGGCGGTCGCGGCGGCGGTGACGCTGGGGACGGGTCTGGGCACGGCCCGGCGGGTGCTGCGCACTCCCGCGGTGCGGGCGGTGACCTCGGCGGCGTGACCCACGGCACGGCGAGGGTCGGCCGCTTCGGCGGCCGACCCCCGTGACAGCCTCGGTGAACAAGCGCTTAGATAGGTACGCCGTCAGACAGGTACTCCGTCCGCTGTCGCCGCCGACCCGGGAGGCCCCCGTTGTTCAAAACCGTCGACGACGTCTCCGCACGTCTGGCCGAGACCGGCTATCTCGCCTCGCCCGCCGTCGCCACGACCGTCTTCCTCGCCGACCGGCTGGGCAAGCCGCTGCTGGTGGAGGGCCCGGCAGGCGTCGGCAAGACGGAGCTCGCCAAGGCCGTGGCCGAGGTGGCGGGAGCGCGGCTGGTGCGCCTCCAGTGCTACGAGGGGGTCGACGAGTCCCGGGCCCTGTACGAGTGGAACCACGCCAAGCAGCTCCTGCGCATCAGCGCGGGCCGCGACGAGACGTGGGACGAGACGCGCACCGACATCTTCAGCGAGGAGTTCCTGCTCACACGGCCGCTGCTGACCGCCATCCGGGGCGACGACCCGAAGGTGCTGCTGATCGACGAGACCGACAAGGCGGACGTCGAGGTGGAGGGCCTGCTCCTGGAGGTGCTCAGCGACTTCCAGGTGACCGTGCCCGAGCTGGGCACCATCACCGCGACGCGCCGCCCCTTCGTCGTCCTCACGTCCAACGCGAGCCGGGAGCTGTCCGAGGCGCTGCGCCGCCGCTGTCTCTTCCTCCACATCGGTTTCCCCGAGGAGGAGCTGGAGCGCCGGATCGTACGGCTGAAGGTGCCGGCCCTCGACGAGACGCTGGCCCGCTCGATCGTCCGGGTCGTGGGCGCGCTGCGGGCGATGGACCTGCGCAAGGTGCCGTCGGTCGCCGAGACCATCGACTGGGCGCGCACGCTGCTCGCGCTCGGCGCGGACACCCTGGACGAGACGGTCGTGCGGGCCACCCTCGGTGTGCTCCTCAAGCACCAGGACGACGTGCTCAAGGCGACCGCCAAGCTCGACCTGGACGCCCTGTGACCACGGCGGCGGGTGTCGCGGAGCGGCTGACCTCCCTGGTCGGGGCGCTGCGCGCGCACGGAATCCGGATCGGCACCGGCGAGACGGTCGACGCGGCGCGGGCGGTCGAGGCGCTCGGCCTCGCGGACCGGGAGCTGCTGCGCGAGGGGCTCGCGGCGACTCTGCTGCACGGCACCGGGCAACGGCAGGTGTTCGACCCGGTCTTCGACCTGTACTTCCCGCGCGGCGTCGGCGGCCCGGAGCAGCGGGCCGCGGGACGGGAGGATCTGCGCGACCGGCTGGCGGCCGCACTCGCCGCCGACGACCAGGCGCTGCTGGGGCGGCTGGCGGTCGAGGCGGTCGACGGTTTCGGCGGCTACGGTTCCGCGCCGGAGTCGGACGGCTGGTCGTCGTACCAGACGCTGGAACGGCTGCGCCCGCAGACCCTGCTCGCCCGGGTCCGCGACGACGTGCGCGGCCAGGGCGGGAGTTCCGGTTTCGCGGACCGGCTGCTGGAGGACGAGATCCGGCGGCGTATCGAGACCTTCCGCGCGCTGGTGGCGGCGGAGGCGCGGCGCCGGGTCGCCGAGCGGCGCGGCCGGGACGAGATCGCCCGGCGGGCGGTGGCCCCGACCGCCGACCAGGTCGACTTCCTGTTCGCCGGGAAGGCCCGGCTGGCCGAGCTGCGCAGGACGGTTCAGCCGCTCGCCCGCAAGCTCGCGACCCGGCTCGCGGCCCGCCGCCGCCGCGCTTCCCGGGGCGCGATCGACCTCCGGCGGACCCTGCGCGGTTCGCTGTCGACGGGCGGCGTGCCGATGAAGCCGGTGCTGCGCAGACGGCGTCCCGCCCGACCCGAACTGGTGTTGCTGTGCGATGTGTCGGGATCGGTGTCCGGCTTCTCCGACTTCACGATGCTGCTGGTGCAGGCGGTGCACGACCAGTTCAGCAAGGTGCGGGTGTTCGCCTTCGTCAACCGGATCGACGAGGTGACCGGACTCCTCCGGCACGGCACCGCTGACCCGGAAGGACTCAGCGCCCGTATCCAGGCGGAGGCCACGCTCACGGGCTGGCACGGCAGCAGCGACTACGGCATGGCACTGGGCGAGTTCGCGGAGCGGTACGGCGACGCGGTCGGCCCGCGCACGACCGTGTTCGTCCTCGGTGACGCCCGTACGAACATGAGCGATCCGAACCTGCCGACCGTCCGGCAGATCGCCGAACGGGCCCGCCGTGTCTACTGGTTGAACCCCGAGCAGCGTTCGCGCTGGGGCACGGGCGATTCCGCCGCGCCCGCCTACGCCGAGCTGGTCGAGATGCACGAGTGCCGCACCGCCCGGCAGCTGAGTGCCCTGGTGGGGCGGCTGCTGCCGGTGTGATCAGGCGGCGGCGAGCTGCGGGTAGAGGGCGGCGGGGTCGGCCGCCAGCCCCGCCTTGACCTGCCGCGAGATGTCGTCGGCCAGGACCTCGAAGGCACCCGACGCGATCCCGTCGAGGGCCTGGGCCGCGACACTCTCGGCGGTGGACTTCGGGGCGTCGACGCCGGCGGTCAGATCGGTGTCGACGTACCCGACGTGCAGGCCGGTGACCTCGATGCCACGCGGCTTCAGGTCGAGTCGCAGCGAGTTGGTCTGGGACCAGAAGGCGGCCTTGGACGCACTGTAGGAGCCGGCGAGTCCGATCCACGACAGCACGGAGTGGACGTTGAGGAGGTGGCCGCCGCCGTTGCGCTCGATGACGGGGACGAAGGCCCGGGTCACCAGGAGCGGCCCGTAGAAGTTGGTCTCGAACTCGCGCCGGACGTCCTCGACGGGCGAGTCGAGGAAGTTCGCGTTCACCGACGCGCCCGCGTTGTTGATCAGCAGGGTGACGTCCTGCGCCTGCTCGGCGGCCGCCGCGATGGACGCCGGGTCGGTCACCTCCAGCGCGAGCGGCACGGCGTCGGGGTGCGTGACGGTGCGCGGGTCGCGGGCGGTGGCGTACACCTTCTTCGCGCCCCGCTCGTACAGTTCCGCGACCAGGGCCCGGCCGATGCCGCGGCTGCCGCCGGTGACCAGGGCTACGGAACCTTCGATGGCGGTCATGGGTCTCCCTCGCATCATCAACACTAGAAACCGATCGGTTTCCCTTCCCGGGAAGTGTAAACCGATCGGTTTCTCAGAGCAAGGACGGCCCCTCGGCCTCGGTGGACGCGGGCTACTCCTTCTTCGCGAACTCCCTCGCCGTCTGCCCCTGGAAGTCGTAGACCACGGCCTGCTCGTCGCCCACGACCCAGGCGTCGTGTCCGGGCGAGACGACGTAGACGTCGCCGGGGCCGACCTCGGTCTCGCCGCCGTCGTCCATGCGGATGTGCATGCGGCCTTGGAGGACGTAGCCGTTGTGGTGCATCTGGCAGGTGGCGGTGCCCGCGATCGGGGCCACGGACTCGGTCCAGCGCCAGCCGGGCTCGAACGTCGCCACGGCGAAGTCGAGATCCGTCATGTGGACGGCTTCCATGTGACCGCGGGGGAAATCACGCCGCTCGTCCGGCTTGTCGAGCGTCTTCACTTCCAGCATGACGCGCTCCCTTCAGGCCGCGGTGCCCCGCGGCCGGGCCCGGTCACCCGGCGGCCCTGGACACCGCCGTCGGCGGCCGGCCCCCTACCCCTCAATCGTCCGCCGGTCCATCCGGGGCCGCCAACCGGGGGAATGCCTGATCAGGCCTCGCTTCCGCAGAGCTCGGCGAAGCGCCCGGCGTCGATGTTGCCGCCGGAGAGGATGACGCCGACGCGGTGCGGGAGCGGGCCCGCGCGGCCGGTGAGCAGGGCCGCCAGCGGGGTGGCGCCGCTCGGCTCGAGGACGATCTTCAGGCGTTCGAAGGCGAACCTCATGGCGTCCCGGATCTCGTCGTCGGTGACCAGGACGACGTCGTCGACGAGCCGCCGGTTGACGGAGAAGGTGAGTTCGCCGGGCGTGTGCAGGGCCTGGCCGTCGGCGATGGTGTACGGGACCGGGATACTGATGCGCCGGCCCGCCTCCAGCGAGCGCTTGGTGTCGTCCCCGGCCTCCGGTTCGACACCGATCATGCGGATGTCCGGGTGCAGCCCCTTGGCCACCGTGGCACTGCCGGCCATAAGCCCGCCACCACCGACCGGTGTCAGCAGCGCCCCCAACTCCCCCACGTCTTCGAGAAGTTCGAGTGCCGCCGTGCCCTGTCCGGCCATGACGTGCGGATGCTCGTACGGCGGGATGACGGCGAGACCCCGCTCGGCGGCCAGGGCCTCGGCGATGGCGACGCGGTCGCCGGTGTAGCGGTCGTAGGTGACGATCTCGGCGCCGTAGCCGGCGGTGGCCGCCCGCTTCGAGGGCGGGGCGTCCTCCGGCATGACGATCACGGCCGTGGTGCCGAGCTCGCGGGCGGCCAGGGCGACGGCCTGGGCGTGGTTGCCGGAGGAGTAGGCGGCGATCCCCCGGGACAGCTGGTCTGGGGCGAGGCGGGAGGCGGCGTTGTAGGCGCCGCGGAACTTGAAGGCGCCGACGCGCTGGAAGTTCTCGCACTTGAGGTGAATCTCGGCGCCGGCGAGCGCGTCCAGAGTGCGGGAGCGCAGGACGGGCGTGCGGTGGGCGACGCCCTGGAGCCGGGCGGCGGCGTCCCGGACGTCGTCGAGGGTGACCGGTGGGGTGATGGTCGTCACGCGTGTCCTCCAGCGGAAGTGCCGGCAGCCGCACTGCGGGCGGCCCGGGCCTGGGAAAGGTAGTTGTAGGCGGAGGCGCGGGAGATGCCGAGCCGGGCGGCGACCTGCTCGACCGCGCCGCGCACGGCGAAGACCCCGCGCGTGTCGAGTCCGCCGAACAGTTCAAGGCGCTCGGCGCGGTCGAGCTCCGCCCAGCTGCCCCGCTGTTTCGACTGGTGGGCGTCGACGAGGGCGTCGACGACGGAGTCGATGTCGTTGCCGAAGGTGGTGGTCGGCAGCTCCGCGGGGGCCGCGCCGAGTCCGGCGAGGGCGCCGAGCAGGCCGTGGACCTGGCTGACGGCGCCGACGTCCACGTTGACGCAGAGCGCGCCGAAGACGGCTCCCGCGGAGTCCCTCAGGACCATCGTGGAGGACTTCACCAGCGTCCCGTTCCGGGTGCGGGTGACGTAGTTCAGTTCGTCGGCCGCCTCGTCCCCGTGGGAGAGGACACGCATGCCGATCTCGCTCATCGCGCCGCCCACCGTCCGCCCGGTCACCGATCCGGCCACGGCGACGACCGACTGCTCCGGCTTCCGGTAGTCGTGCAGCACGACTTCGCAGACCGGCCCGAAGGTCGCGGCGATCCCGTCGACGACCGGTTTCAGCGCGGCGAGGATCGCATCCCGTTCCGCGGTCAGAGCCTCTCTCATGAATCTAGACTACAGATCCAGGTGCTGGACCACCAGTCCAGATCTCCCCCAACGAATGGCAATGGTTTTCACATGACTTCGGCCAGAACCTGCTCTTGACATTCATTCCCATCTAGCGTGGCGCGTGCCGAACACCCGGCACCCCCTCTGCACATCCGTCATGGAGGAGCCATGCCCCTGTCCACGTCCCGCCGCCTGGCGCTGCTGACCAGCGCGTCACTGGCCCTTCTCGCGGGCTGCGGCAGCTCTGCGGACTCCGCCGACGCCAAGAGCACCTCGGCCAAGGTGCCCGTGGTGGCCTCCACGAACGTCTACGGCGACATCGTGCGCAGCATCGGCGCCGACAAGGTCGACGTCACCTCGGTCATCAGCGACCCCGACCAGGACCCGCACTCCTACGAGGCCGACACGCAGAACCAGTTGGCCCTCTCCAAGGCGAAGGTCGTCGTCGAGAACGGCGGCGGCTACGACGACTTCGTCGACCGCATGCTCAAGAGCGGCCACAACGACTCCGCCCAGGTGATCAACGCCGTGCGGGTGTCCGGCAAGACCGCACCGAAGGGCGGCGAGCTGAACGAGCACGTCTGGTACGACTTCCCCACCGTCGCCCGCGTCGCCGACCGCATATCCGCGGCCCTCGCCAAGGCCGACCCGGCCGACGCGTCCGCCTTCAGGAAGAACGCCACGGCCTTCAAGGCCGAGCTCACGCCATTGGAGGCGAAGGAGGCCCGGATCAAGAAGGAGCACGGCGGTGCGGCGGTGGCGATCACCGAGCCCGTACCGCTGTACATGACAGAGGCGAGCGGCCTGGTGAACAGGACGCCCGCGGCGTTCAGCGAGGCGATCGAGGAGGGCGACGACGTCTCGCCCCGGGTCCTCCAGGAGAGTCTGGCCCTGTTCAGCGGCGGGAAGGTCAAGGTGCTCGTCTACAACGAGCAGACCTCCGGCCCGCAGACCGAGAAGTCCGAAGCGGCGGCCAAGGCGGCCGGCATCCCCGTCGTGCCCGTCACCGAGACCCTGCCGAAGGGCAAGGACTACCTCGGCTGGATGACCGCCAACGTCGACGCGCTCGCGAGCGCGCTGGCCAAGTGACCCCGGTGTCCCGGCAGGACGGCACGCCCGTCGTCAGTCTGCGCGACGGGGCCCTGTCCTACGGCGACCGCACGGTGTGGAGCGGCCTCGACCTCGACGTACGGCCCGGGGAGTTCCTGGCCGTGCTGGGGCCGAACGGGGCGGGCAAGACCAGTTTCGTACGGGCGCTGCTGGGCCGTCGGCCGCTGTCCGCCGGGACGCTGACCGTCCTCGGCCGGCCCGCTCGGGACGCCGCCCGGCACATCGGCTACGTCCCGCAGCAGGCGGCGCTGTCCGCGCAGGCCATGCTGCGTGCCCGGGACCTCGTGCGGTTCGGCATCGACGGGCACCGCTTCGGCCCGCGTCTGCGCACCGGCCCGGTCCGCCGCCGGGTGGACGAGATCCTCGAGTCGGTCGGGGCCGCGGCCTACGCCGACGTCCCGCTCGGCATGCTGTCCGGCGGCGAGCGGCAACGCGTGCGCATCGGGCAGGCCCTGGCGACCGAACCGCGCATTCTGCTGTGCGACGAGCCGCTGCTGTCGCTCGACCTGCACCACCAGCGGGCCGTCACCGGTCTGATCGACGCCCGGCGCCGCTCCCACGGCACGGCGGTGGTCTTCGTGACGCACGAGATCAACCCGGTGCTGGGGATGGTCGACCGGGTGCTGTACCTGGCCCCGGGCGGCCACCGGGTCGGCTCCCCGGACGAGGTACTGACCTCCGAGTCGCTGTCCGGGCTCTACGGCACGCAGGTCGACGTGGTGCGCGTGCGGGGCCGGGTCGTCGTCGCCGGGGCCCCCGACGAGCCGGCCGCGCCGCCGCACCATCCCGGGCAGGTTCACGAGACGGACGGAGTGCGCGCATGACGCTCGCCGACGGGGTCTGGCACCAGATCTTCGACTTCACGGACTACGGCGAACTCCTGGCCCTGGTCCGCAACTCGCTCATCGCGGGCGTGGCACTGGGGCTCGTGGGCGGGCTGGCCGGGGTCTTCGTCCTGATGCGGGACCTGCCGTTCGCGGTGCACGGCATCAGCGAGCTGTCCTTCGCGGGCGCGTCGGCCGCGTTGCTGCTGGGCGCGAACATCGTGGCGGGCTCGATCGCCGGTTCGCTCCTCGCGGCCGGGGCCATCGGG
Organism: Streptomyces sp. HP-A2021; assembly: GCF_022807935.1. Taxonomy (NCBI): domain Bacteria; kingdom Bacillati; phylum Actinomycetota; class Actinomycetes; order Kitasatosporales; family Streptomycetaceae; genus Streptomyces; species Streptomyces sp. HP-A2021. Next base: position 8,964,857 of record NZ_CP094344.1, on the reverse strand, counting down.
GTGCTGGGGACCCGGGCCCGGGACCGCAACTCGGTGATCGGCATCATCATGCCGTTCGGACTGGGGCTCGGCGTCCTCTTCCTCGCCCTCTACAAGGGCCGGGCGGCCAACAAGTTCGGCCTGCTCACCGGTCAGATCGTCGCCGTGGACACCCCGCAGATGTCGTGGCTGCTCGGCACGTCCGTGCTGGTGCTGATCGCCCTGGCGGTCATGTGGCGTCCGCTCGCCTTCGCCAGCACGGACCCGGATGTGGCTCAGGCCCGCGGGGTGCCGGTGCGTGCCCTGTCCTTCGCGTTCATGCTGGTGCTCGGGCTCGCGGTCGCCCTGTCGGTGCAGGTCGTCGGGGCGCTGCTGGTGCTCACGCTGGTCGTCACGCCGGCCGCGGCCGCCGCCCGCGTCACCGCGTCGCCGGTGCTGCTGCCCGTGCTGAGCGTGCTGTTCGCCGTGGCCTCGATCGAGGGCGGCATCCTGCTCGCGCTGGGCAGCAGCATTCCCATCAGCCCGTACGTCACGACGATCTCGTTCGGCATCTACGCGGTGTGCCGGGTGGCCGGGACGTACCGGACCCGGCGGTGGGGGTCGCGGGGGACGGCGGTGGGGGCGGCGTGACTCGGTGATCGCTTCTCGGCCCGCGTCGGCTCAGCGTTCGAAGACCACCCGCCCGTCGAACACCGTGAGATCCACCTGGACCTCGGTGATGTCGTGCGGGTCGAGGCCCAGCAGTGGTCGGTCCAGGACGCACAGGTCGGCGGCCCTGCCCGGCTCGACGGTGCCCTTCCAGTCGTCGGCGAAGTCCTGCCAGGCCGGGGTGGCCGTGTAGGCGCGCAGGGCGTCGGCGAGCGGCACGCACTGTTCGGGACCGCTGGCGCGTCCGCTGGCCTTGGACTCGCGGAGCATCATCGAGGCGACGCCCTGTCGCCAGTCGGGCTCGGTGATCGGCGCGTCGGAGCTGGCGCAGACCCGTACCCCGGCGTCGAGCGCGGAGCGCACCGGCCACTGGTAGGCGGAGCGTTCGGGGCCCACCACCTCGTCCATCAGGTCGGAGATGGTCCACTTGATGGCGGGGTTCATGTTGACGCCGTAGCCGTGCGCGGCGAGTTCGGCCAGGCTGCCGGGGCCGATGAAGTCTCCGTGGATGACGTAGTGGCGGGCGTCGGGTCGGGGCGCGGCCCGGTCGGCGGCGACGAAGGCGTCCACCACCGTGTCGATGGCGCGGTCGCCGGTGACGTGCACGCCGAGCTGGAACCCGGCCTCGTGGGCGACCCGGATCATCTCGCGCAGTTCGTCGGCCTGGAGCGCCGGGGTGTCGCCGTGCACGCACAGGGCGCCGTGCCCGCCCTGAGGGTAGGGCTCGTTCATCCAGGCCGTGCGGTTGGGCGGCACGCCGTCGCCGAAGATCTTGACGCCGATGGCCCGCAGCAGCCGGGGGTCGGCGGACTCGGGGCGGCGCAGTTCCGCCAGGCCCTTGCGGACGTCGTCGGCGGAGCCGCCCATGGGGGCGGGCAGCAGCAGGACGCTGACGCGCGCCCGGAGTTCGCCGCTCGCCGCGAGGTCCGCGTACGCGGTCCAGTTGTCGGTGCTCAGGCCGCCGAAGAGGGTGCCGGAGCCGCCGGGGCCGAGGCCGGGCTCGGTGTAGCTGGTGATGCCGCGGGAATGCAGTTCGCGGATCACGTTCTGGATGGCCTGGCGGCGCTGGGCGAGGGTGGGGGCGGGCAGGGCGGCCTGGACGAGCCGCCCGGCGGCCTCGCGCAGGATGCCGGTCGGCCGGCCGTCGGGGTCGTGGTCGATGACGCCGCCGGGCGGGGGCATGGTGTCCGCGTCGATGCCGCAGCGGCGCAGGGCCGCGGAGTTGGCCCACACCATGTGCGAGGAGAAGTCGGTCAGGCAGACCGGGTGGCCCGGCGCCACCGCGTCCAGGTCCCGGCGGTGCGGGAAGCGGCCCGGGTCGGCCAGGCACTCGGCGAGGTAACCGGGATCCCAGCCCAGGCCGACGATCCACGCTCCGTCCGGGACGTCCCGTGCCGCCCGGGCCACGGCCGCGGCGATGTCGCCGATGGACCCCACCGCCGGATGGCCGACGTCGATGGCGAACGGCGGCTTCGTCATCCCGTAGGCGGCTCCGTGCAGATGCGAGTCGTTGATGCCGGGCAGCACGGTCCGACCGTCCAGTTCGACGATCCGGGTGCCGGGCCCGGCCAGGGCGCGCATCTCCGCGTCGCTGCCCACGGCCAGGATGTCCCGGCCGCGTACGGCGACGCCTTCGGCGACGGTGAAGCCGGTGTCGACGGTCAGGACCTGGCCGCCGGTCAGGACGAGAGTGGGAGCGGTGTCGCTCACGGTGACCTCTTTCTCAGGGGGAAGGGGAACAGCACCCCATGGGGGGGATCAGCGCCCCGTGCGGGGTGCGAAGTACGCCAGGGCCGCGCCGGCCACCAGCGCGACGCCCTGGGCCATCTGCTGCCAGAACGTCGGCACGTTCAGCAGGGTCAGCCCGTTCTGCAGGCCGCCGAGGAAGAGCACGCCGAGCAGGACGCCGAGGATCGAGCCGGAACCGCCGCTGAGGGCCACTCCGCCGACCAGCACGGCGGTGAGCACGGCCAGCTCAAAACCGGCCCCTGAGGTTCCGGCCACCACGCTGTCCAGGACCGACGCCTTGACGGCACCGGCCAGGGCGGCGGCCACGCCGGTCACGACGAACAGCGCGAACGGGGTGCGGCGGACCTGGATGCCGGAGAGGTGGGCGGCCTCCCGGTTGACGCCGATGGCGAAGACGTGCCGTCCGGCCGGGGTGACCGCGAGGAACAGCGCGCCCGCCGCCAGGACCACCGCCGCGATGACGACCGGTGCCGCGATCCCGGCGATCCGCGCCCCGCCGATCCAGGCGAACCCGGAGCCGAAGCCGCTCAGCGGCAGCGGGAACAACTGCTGCGCCAGCCCGCGTACGGCGGTCAGCATGCCGAGCGTGACGATGAACGCGGACAGGCCGAAGTAGCAGCACAGGACGCCGTTCACGGCACCGACCACCGCCCCGGCGGCGAGCGCCCCGAGCAGGGCGACGGCGGGCGACTGGTGGTGCTGCCCGGCCAGCCAGCCCGCGACAAGACCGCCGAGGGCGAGCGTGGAGCCGACCGACAGGTCGAGGTATCCGCTGATGACGAGCAGGGCCAGCGGGACGGCGACGATCGCGAGGGTGGCGGCGTCGGTGGCGATGCCGCCGAGGTTGGCCGGGTCGAGGAAGCTGCCCGTGGTCAGCTGGAAGACCACCACCATCGCGACGAGCACGAGGAGCAGGGGGTTGCGGCGCACGGTGGTCAGCCCGCCCGTGGCGATCAGACGCGGGCGCGTGAGGACGCGGTCGGCGGTGGTCATGCTGCTCCTTCGGCGGGCAGGGGGTCGGGATCGGCGTCGTGGACCGCCGAGAGCAGGGCCTGTTCGGTGAGTCCCGGGCCGGAGAGCTCGCCGACGATCCGTCCCCGGGCGACGATCAGGCAGCGGTCGGCGAGCGCCACGATCTCCTCGGGGTCGCTGGACGCGAACAGCACGGCGGTGCCGCGCTCGGCGGCGAGCCCGGACACCACCCGGTAGATCTCCTGACGGGCCCCCACGTCGACGCCCTGGGTCGGCTCGTCCAGCAGCAGCACGTCCACGTGCCGGGCGTCGTTGATCCACCGGCCCAGGACGAGCTTCTGCTGGTTGCCGCCGGAGAACGCGCCCACCGGCAGCCCGGGCCGGGCCGGGCGCAGCCCCACCGCCGTGGCCAGCGCGTCGAACACGCGCCGTTCGGTGCGCAACGCCCGTACGTGGCACCGGGCCAGGGTCCGGACGGCCGGCAGCAGCGTGTTGTCCTGCGCGGACAGCGACGGGAACAGGCCCTGTGCGCGCCGGTCCGCCGGTACGAGCGCGATTCCGGCGCCGAGCGCGTCGGCCGGCCGGGCGGGGCTGACGGTGTGTTCGCCGACCCGGAGGGTTCCGGCGGTGGCTCGGCGCCGGCCGTAGAGCGTCTCCAGGATGCGGGTCCGGCCGGAGCCGATCAGCCCGAACAGACCGACGCGTTCGCCCTCGGCGACCGTCAGACCGACGGGCCCGAAGCCGGGACCGCGCAGGGCTTCGACGATCAGCCGGGGCGGGGTCGGTGCGCGCCCCGGCTCGGGCGTGTCGAGGCCCGGCGTGTACTCGTACCGGTCGGGAGTGCGCGGCGGCTCCTGGGCGTCCGGGCTCGGCGTGCGACCCGCGTCGTGCCCTGCCGGGCCGGACACGTGCTGCGGCCCTTGGGCGTCCGGGCTCGGCGTGCGACCGGCGTCGGAGCCCGCCGAGCCGGACACGTGCTGCGGCCCTTGGGCGTCCGGGCTCGGCATGCCACGCGTCTCGTCCCCGTCCGCTCCGGGCGCGTACCGCGGCCGCCGGGCGTCCGGGCCGGTCCTGCGCGGCGGCTCCGGCGCGTCCGTGCCCGTGGCGCACCGAGGCCCGTGCGCGGCCTGAGTCGGCCTGCCCGCGATCGCCTCGACCAGGTCGCGCCGGGTCTGTCCCGCCACCGTCGCCTGGTGGGTCACCCGGCCGTCGCGCAGTACGGTCACCGCGTCCGCGAGCCGTTCCACCTCCGACAGCAGGTGGGTGACGTAGACGATGGCGAGGCCCTGCGCGCGGAGGTCCTCGACACGTTCGGCCAGGGCGTCGGTCTCCGCGCCGGACAGGGCCGCGGTCGGCTCGTCGAGGACCAGGACGGCGGCGCTGCGGCTGAGGGCCTTGGCGATCTCGACCAACTGCCGCTGCCCCATGGGCAGATCGCCCACCCGGTCGCGCGGGGAACACCGGGCCGCGACCCGCTCCAGCAGCCCGGCCGCGACCTCCTCCTGGGCGCGGCGGTCGATGCGGCCGTACCGGGTCCACTCCTGGCCGAGGAAGATGTTCTCCGCCACGGTCAGAGCGTCGACCACGCTCAGGGACTGGAAGATGATCGCCACGCCGGCCGCGATCGACTCGCGCGGGGTGAGGCGGCTGTACGACGTGCCGCCCACCTCGATGGTGCCCGCGTCGGGCGGGTAGGCGCCGCCGAGGCACTTGATGAGGGTGGACTTGCCGGCGCCGTTGTGGCCGAGCAGGGCGTGCACCTGCCCGGCGGGCACGGTGAGGTCCACGCCGTCGAGAGCGCGGACGCCGCCGAAGGACTTGGTCAGGCCGCGGATGCGGAGGTTCGTGGTCGTCATGAGGGGGGCCTCAGGCGTTCTGCGCGAGCAGGGCGTCGATCTCGGCGGTGTCGGCGTGCTGGACGAGCGCGACCGGCACCTGGACGCTGGGGTTCGCCTTGCCGGCGGCGACGGCGCGCGGCACGTCGACGATGGCGGCGGCTATGTCCTTCGGGGCCAGGGCCGCGGAGGCCCGGTAGAAGGTGCCCTGCTTGACGGCGAGGAGGGAGGGCGCGGACCCGTCCTGGCCGCCGACGAAGGTCCTGGCGTCGTCGGCGGCGCGGCCCGTCTGCTGGAGGGCCTTGAATCCGCCGTACGCGGCAGCGTCCGTGACACCGAGGACGAGGTTGAGGTCGGGGTGCTTGGCGAGGATCGCCTTCGTCTTCGACAGGCCCGTGTCCGGGTCGATGGCCTGTTCCCGCGCCACCACGTCGACGCCGGGCGCCAGCCTGGTGAAGGCGTCGATCATGCCCTTGGTGCGTTCGCGTCCCAGCTCGATGGTGCTGTCGGTGAGGAAGGCGATCTTGCCCTTGCCGTCGAGGTGCTCCTCGGCCCACTTCGCCGCGGCCTCGCCTAGCAGGGTGCCGCCCCTGCGGAAGCTGAACTGGATGTCGGCGCTCTGGTGTTGCAGGGAACCACCGTAGGTGACCCAGATCAGTCCCGCGTCCAGTGCCGCCTTGGCGACGGGCTCGGCGGCCTCGAAGACCATCGGGAAGGACACGATCGCCGGGACCTTGCGGGCGACCCAGGTGTTGAGGTTGCTCGCCTGTGTGTCGGCGCTGGCGTTGTCGCTGGTCGTGAGCAGCGAGATGCCGTGCTTCTTGGCCTGGGCGGTGGAGAGCTTCACCAGGGTGGAGTAGAGCGGGAGTTGGGTGAAGGGGTAGTCGAGTCCGATCTTCGTCAGGCGCGTGCCGCCGGAGGGCGACGGCTCGGCCGACGCGGCCGTGTTCCGTGGCGCCGAACATCCGGCGGCCGCCAGGGCTGTGGCGGCGGAGAGAGCGAAGAAGTGCCGGCGTGAGGGTGTGGACAGGGGTGGGGTCATGGCGGGGGCTCTCCGAGGGGCGGGCCCGACTGGAGCGGGCGTCCGGGTGTGCCGAACAGGAAAGACCCGCCGGGCCCGCCGCACCATCCGTACAAATACCGACTGCGAACGACAGCCGGCGGATCACGGGCCCTTCGCACGACAAGACGGTGGCCCCCTTGCCGGAGCCGGACCGACCCCCCTATCGTTAGACCCCAAACGATATCGCGCCCGAGCCGCCCGGAGGCTCGCCATGCCCAGCCACCACCAGATCGCGGCAGCAGCACGCATCGGCATGCTCACCCGCGAGCGCGACACCACGTCGGCCTCCGCGCAGGCCCTGCGCGAACTCGCCCGCGCCCTGCCGCTGGACGCGGCGACCCTGCTCACGATCGACCCGCTGACCGGCTCCCACGTCCAGGTCGCGAGCATCGGCTACACGGCCGCGGCCTCGCAGGCCATGGCCGGGGAGTTCGTCGCGACGCCGTGGTACCGCAACGTCGTACGGCGCGAGCTGCCACCGTCCATCTCCGAGGACGCGGAGGACACCGACGACGCCGGGCCGCGCTTCCGGCACGGCTGGTTCTACGCCGAGCGGGTCCGGCCGGCCGGCTTCCGGGACGGCGTCACGGGCGCGCTGCGGCACCGGGGCCGGCTGGTCGGCCTGGTCCACCTCTCCACCGAGAGCGCGGACGCCTACGACACGGACGCCCGCCGGCTCCTCGCCTCCGTGATGCCCGCCCTGGCCGCACTCGCCGACCCGCTCGCCCACGCCGGGGACCTGCACGGCCTGGCGGCGGAGGATGCGGCGAGCCTGGTCACCGGCGACGGCGGGGTGATCGACCTGCCGGGCCGGGACCGGCCGCGGGTGCTGCGGGAGGCCGACGGGTTCCGCGCGCTGCTCGACGCCTTCACCGGCACGGGCGGCCGGCGGCTGCGCCTGCTGTGGCCGGCCGGCGGCGGCTGGCAGCGGGTCCTACTGCACCGGCACCCCGCGGGGCCCGGCCTCGCGTCGGCGGCGGTGCTGGTGCACGAGACGCCCACGGAACTGCCGTACGGGCTGAGCCCACGGGAGCTGGACGTGCTCACCCGGGCGGCCACGGGGCAGACCAACCAGGCCATCGCGCAGGCGCTGTTCCTGTCCCCGCGGACCGTGCACAGCCATGTCGAGCATCTGCTGCGCAAGACCGGATGCGCCTCCCGTGCGCAGGCGACCGCGCTCGCGGTCCGGGACGGGCTGCTGCGGCCGGACCCGGACCACCTGACACGGTTCGTCGAGCGGTGATCCGGGCCGTGGCGGTCAGGACGTCAGCTTCTCCACACGCCGCATGACGTCCCGGCAGAACTCCCCCACCCCGTCGGGGTCGTCGATGAACTGGTTGGGCTTGACGCAGAAGGTGGTGAAGCCCTGCTCCAGCTGCTCGGGGATGACGGCGAGCGCCGCGCCGAGGTCGGCCGGCGAGCGGTCGTCGGGGAAGACGGCCCGGGTGCCGCCGATCATCTCCAGGTCGGCGACGTCCCGCCCTGCCGCGGCCATCGCCTCCTTGAGCGCCTGGAGGTCCTCCGGTGTGGGCCGGCCGAGCGGATGGAAACCGTGGCCGTACCGCACGAGGCGGCGCAGTACGGGCCCGTGCAGCCGCTGTCCGCCGAACCAGAGCCGGGGGCCGTCCGGGCGGTGCGCCTTGGGCTCGAAGTAGACGTCCTGGAAGGGGTAGTGCGGCCCGTCATGGGAGAGCGGCGACGGTCCCCAGGCCTTGGCCCAGACCTCCAGGTGCTCGTCGAGGAGCCGCCCGCGCCGGGCGAAGGGCACACCGAGGGCGTCGTACTCGTCCTTGCTCCAGCTGACCGTGGGCTGCACGACGAGACGCCCCTGACTGAGGAGGTCCAGGGTGCCGAGCTCGCGGGCGAGCAGCAGGGGATGGCGCAGCGGGGCGAGGACGGCCGCGGCGGCCAGGCGCAGCCGGGAGGTGACGGAGGCGATGGCGGCGAGCAGCAGCAGGGAGTTGGGCCAGGGGGTGTACGGGTCCTGGTTGCCCGGGAGGGCGTAGTCGCGGGGGTTGCCCATGATTCCGGCGGCCGCCGCGTCGGGGCCGAGGACGATGTGCTCGCTCACCATGACGGCGTCGAAGCCGGCGTCCTCGGCCTCGCGGGCCCAGCGGACGGCGGCGGGCAGGTCGGCCCGGCCGCCGGTCAGCGTCCAGTTCTCGCTGAGGACGAGGAGCATGCGGGGAGTGGGCATGTCGGATTTCCCTTTCGTCTCCGTACAATTTGAGTCCGAACGACCGGACGGCGAGGATGCGCCGCCCGGGTGTGACGCCTCGCGACCAGACGAAGGAGCCGCCCGTGCCGGGCCATCGATCCATCACCGAGGCCGAGAAGCTCGCAGCGGCGAAGCTCGGCGGTGCTCCGATCCGCCGGGAGCAGATGGCGGCGGTGGCGAACATCTACCGGGCCGCGTCCGCCGTGCGGCAGCACCTGGAGAACTCGGTGCTGCGCGGCTCCGACCTGACGTGGACCGCCTTCGTGGTGCTGTGGGTGGTCTGGGTGTGGGGCGAGTCGGAGACCCGGCACGTGGCGGAGGAGGCGGGGATCTCCAAGGGCACGCTGACGGGTGTGGCGCGCACACTGGAGTCGCGGGGCCTGTTGCGGCGGGCGGACCATCCGAGCGACGGGCGGCTGGTGCTGCTGAGCCTCACCGAGGAGGGCGACGCGTTCATGCAGCGGGTCTTCCCGGCGTTCAACGCGGAGGAGGCGTTCGTCACGGCCCGGCTCAGCGACGCGGAGTGCCGCAGCCTCGCCGAAGGGCTCCGGAGTGTGGTGCTCCAGGTCGAGGAGCAGGGCGAGGAGCGGCGGCAGTCCCTGCTGGGCGGTGCCGAGCCCGCACCGCGGCGCAGCGGGCGGCGGCCCCGGGCCTGACCGACTCCCGCCGCGACTCACCGGGCCGCGGCCCGGACGAGGGCGTCGAACAGGCCCTGCTGGGCGGGGTCCTCGTGTGCGGTGTCCTCCGGGTGCCACTGGACGGCGGTGAACCAGCCCCTGGCGCCCGGGAGTTCGAGGGCCTCGACGGTGCCGTCCGCCGCTCGGGCGGTGACGTGGAGGCCCGTGCCCAGGCGGTCGACGCGCTGGTGGTGATAGCAGGACGCGTCGGTCTTCTCGACACCGGTGGACCGGGCGACGACCGAGCCGGGTTCCAGGGCGACGGGGTGCACGAGGTGCCGGTGCTCGCGCTGCGGGCCGCCCATGTCCTGCTCCAGGGTGCCGCCGAGGGCCACGTTCACGGCCTGGAGGCCGCGGCAGACCGCGAGCAGGGGCAGGCCCGACTCCAGGGCGTGCCGGGCGACGTCGAGGTCGAAGGTGTCCTGGAGGGTGTCGACGTCGTAGACGGTGTCGTGGGTGTCGGTGGCGCCGTAGCGGGAGGGGGCGAGGTCGCCGCCGCCGGGGAGCAGGACTCCGTCGAAGCGGGCGAGCCGGGCGGCGGTGCCGGTGTCCGCCGGGTGGATGCCGACCGGTTCGCCGCCGGCCCGCCAGACGGCCTCGATCAGGGAGCGGGCGTTGACCTCTGCGGCGTAGCGGAGGGCGGAGGTCCGCGCGGAGAACCGGGCGGGGATCGCGATCAGCGGCCTCACAGCTGGATCCAGGTGGTCTTGAGCTCGGTGTACTTCTCCAGCGCGTGGACGGACTTGTCACGCCCGTTGCCGGACTGCTTCATGCCGCCGAAGGGCACGGTCAGGTCGCCCTCCTCGTAGCAGTTGACCCAGACTGTCCCGGCCCTCAGCGCACGGGAGACCCGGTGGGCGGTGGACAGGTCGGAGGTCCACAGGCCGGCGGCGAGGCCGTACTCGGTGGCGTTGGCCAGCCGGACCGCCTCGTCGAGGTCGTCGAAGGCGAGCACCGACAGGACGGGGCCGAAGATCTCCTCCCGCGCCAGGCGCGACCCGGGGTCAACGCGGTCGAAGACGGTCGGCTCCAGGTACGTCCCGCCCGTCTCGGCGAGGACGCGGTCGCCGCCGGTGCGCAGCCGGGCGCCCTCGTCGACGCCGTGACGGATGTGACCGGCCACGCGGTCCAGGTGTGCCCGGCCGACGAGAGCGCCCATCTCCGTCTCCGGGTCGAGCGGGTCGCCGACCTTCAGTTCGCGGGCCCGCCGGACCACGGCCTCGGTGACCCGCTCGGCGATCGAGGTGTGCACGAGCAGCCGGGAGGGGGCCGTGCACATCTCGCCCTGGTTGAAGAAGATGCCCCAGGCGGCGGTGGCGGCGGCCCGGTCCAGGTCGGGGGCGTCGGGCAGGACGATGTTGGGCGACTTGCCGCCGAGTTCCAGCCAGACGCGCTTGAGGTTGGAGTCGGCGGCGTAGCGCAGGAAGTGGCGGCCGACGGCGGTGGAGCCGGTGAACGCCAGGACGTCGACGTCCGGGTGGAGGCCGAGGGCGCGTCCGGCGGTGGGGCCGTCGCCGGTCACGACGTTGAGCACGCCGGGCGGGATTCCGGCCTCGGTGGCGAGACGGCCCAGGAGCAGGGCGGACAGCGGGGCGTTCTCCGAGGGTTTCAGGACGACCGTGCAGCCGGCGGCCAGTGCCGGGGCGATCTTCCAGCCGGCCAGGGTCAGCGGGAAGTTCCAGGGGACGACCGCCCCGACCACGCCGGCGGGTTCCCGGGTGACCAGGGCGAGGGCGTCCGGGGCGGTGTGCGGGGCGGAGTCGGTGAGCTTGTCCGCGAGCTGCCCGTACCAGCGGAAGGTGCTGATGACGGCCCGCAGTTCGATGCCGTACGCGTCCGAGATCGGTTTGCCCATCTCCAGGCTGACCGTGAGGGCGAGTTCCTCGCGCCGCTCTTCGAGCAGATCGGCGAGGCGGAGCAGGGCCCGGCCGCGCTCGGCGGGTGCCAGGCGCGGCCACGGGCCGGTGTCGAAGGCGCGCCGGGCGGCGGCGACGGCCGCGTCGACCTCGGCGGCGCCGCCGTCCGCGACGTCGGCGACGACCCGGCCGTCCCGCGGGGACACGACCGGGAACACCGCCCCTCCGCCGGCCTCCTCGGCGCCGTCGATGTGATGGGCACCGGAGAGCTGGAACGCCTTGGCGCGGCGCAGCCACTCGTCGTGGGGGACGGCCGGCATGAAGGTTCCTCCTTTGGTCTCAAACGATAGGGGCGGGGCTGTCCGCGGACGACCGCGCTCGTGGTCAGCCGCCGGCGGCCCTGCCCCGCACCCGTGCGGCGACGAGGCCCAGCGCCATGACGACCGGGACGGACAGCGTGAGCCACAGGGCGGTGGTGCGTTCGCCGCCGATGAGGGTGGTGAAGTTGGCCAGGATGAGCCAGATCGCGCCCGCGATGCCGAGCGCGCCCAGGGCGGGTGCGATGAGCGTGTTCCAGGGGCGGGTGTCGAGACGGGCGCGGCGGAAGAAGACGACGACCGACACCGAGGTCAGCAGGTACAGCAGCATCATCGCCAGGACGGCGACGCCGCTGAACCAGGAGAACAGCGTCAGCACCGGGTCCTTGCCGGCCAGCGCGAAAGGCACGACCAGGAGGACGGCGAGCACCGTCTGGGCGCACCCGGCGGTCCAGGGCGCGTGGCGCCGGTTGAGCCGGCACAGCCGCAGCGGCAGCAGCCGGTCGCGGCCGAGGGAGAACAGGTAGCGGTTGGCCGAGTTGTGGAAGGTGAGGATGCCGGCGAAGAGGGACGTGGCGAGCAGGACGGGCAGCACGTCTCCCACCCAGCCGCCGAAGTCGGCCGCGATGGGCGCGAAGACGAACCCGGCACCGTCACCGCCCTCCAGGGCCTTGCCCGCGGCCGCGGTGGCCCGGGAGGCGCCGTAGGAGGAGATGAGCATCCAGGAGACCAGGGCGAAGAAGCCGGTGACGACGGCGACCGCGAGGTACGTGGCCCGCGGCACGGTCTTCTTCGGCTCGCGGGCCTCCTCGCCGTAGATGGCGGTGGCCTCGAAGCCGAACATGGAGGCCACGGCGAACATCACGGCCACGCCCGGGGCGCCGTCCAGGGCCGCGGACGGGGAGAAGCTGTCGGCGAGGCCGAGCCCCTCGGGTCCGCCGCCCTTGACGAGGGTGACCAGGGCGAAGACCGACAGGATGCTGAACTCCGCGAGGACGAACACGGCGAGGACCTTGGCGCCCATCTCGACACCGGCCGCCCCGAGCGCCTGGACGACGGCCATGGTGGCCAGCGTCCAGACCCACCACGGCAGGTCGAGGCCGGTGTGGCTCGCGACCAGGCCGCTGGCGATGGCGCCGTAGAGGCCGTACATGGCGGCCTGGATGGTGCAGTAGGCGAAGAGCGCGAGACCGGCACTGCCGGTGCCGGTGGTGCGGCCGAGGCCCTTGCCGATGTACGTGTAGAAGGCGCCCGCGTCCACCACGTGGCGGCCCATGGCGACGAAGCCCACCGAGAACAGCAGGATCACCAGGCCCGCCACCAGGTAGGCGGCGGGCACGCCGGGGCCGTTGCCGAGGGCCACGGCGATGGGGGCCGCGCCGGCGATGCCGGTCAGCGGGGCCTGGGCGGACAGGACGAAGAAGAGGATGCCCAGGACGCCGAGGGCGTTGGGCTTGAGCGTGCCTGCGGTGGGCGCGTCCGGGGTCGCCGTGTGCCGGGAGACCGTCTGACTGTCCACTCGGATCACCTGCCAGAGGGAGGACGGATCGTTTCAGGCCAAACGAGTTGCCTCATCGTGGGGCGGAACTATCCGTTTGGCAAGGGGTGAGGGACGAGGAATTCCAGCGCGGCGGGGCGTGCGGGGACCGGTGCGGGTCAGGCCTCGTCGCCGCGGCGCTCGGCGAGCAGGCGCAGCACCGAGCGCAGCTCCTCCAGGGCCTCGTCGATGACCTCGCGCTCGCCGAAGACCAGCTGATGCAGGACGAGTCCCTCCAGCGTGGCGAAGACCATCCGGGACAGGCCCTCGTCCACCGGGCCGGGCAGCATCTGGGTGAGCTCGCGCCGGGTCGCGTCGAAGTACTCGTCGTACAGCGACCGCAGGTGGGCCAGGAGCTCGGGGCGGCGCCGGGACTCCAGCAGCAGTTCGTACTGGAACGCCTGGAGGTCGGGCCCGGACTCCACCATGTCCGTCAGGCCCACCGAGAAGTCGGCGGCCTCGCCCGTGCCCGGTTCGAGGGCGCTGCTGCTCAGGGAGGACCGGATGGCGTGGGTGAGGGCTTCCTCGATCAGGGCGTCACGGGAACCGAAGTGGTGCACGACCAGTCCGTGGGTGACACCGGCCTCCTCCGCCACCGCCCGGTAGGTGAGCCTGCGCAGCCCACCCCGGGCCACGACACGCACGGCGGCCTCCAGCAGGGCCTCGCGGCCCGTGCCGTAGTGCACGCGCTTGCGGGGGCGGCGGCCGGCGGGCTCGGTCATGCCCGCGACCCTACCCGGGGCGCTCCGCTCCCCGACGCGGTGGCCGCAGCCCGCGTCAGCGACGCGGTGGCCGGATGCCACGGAACTCCCAGTCTCCGCCGAGCGCGGTCGACAGCACCTCCTCCGACTCGGTGGGCTGGGCGCCCACGTCCGTGCGGATGGCGGTCGGCCCGGTCACGATGTGGTTGGTGAGCCGCCCGAGCCCCTCGACCTCCACCTCCACGACGTCCCCGGGCTGTACGGGACGCGAGTTGGCGGGTGTGCCGGACAGCAGTACGTCTCCGGGCTGCAGCGTGATGGTGCGGGCGATGTCGGCGACGAGGTAGTGCATGTCCCACGTCATCTCGTCGGTCGAACCGTCCTGCACCACCTGTCCGTTGACGTAGGTCCGCAGCCGCTTGCCGTGGAAGTCCCAGTCGGTGACCAGTCCGGGGCCGAGCGGGCAGAGCGTGTCGGAGCCCTTGACGCGGAGCATGGAGCCGGCGTCGGTGTCGCGGAAGTCGTGCAGGCCGTAGTCGTTGGCGACGGTGTAGCCGGCGATGTACTCGCCTGCCTCGGCCGGGGAGACGTTCCGTGCCGTCCTGCCGATGACGATGGCGACCTCGCCCTCGTAGTTGAGCCACTTGCAGCCCTCGGGGCGGACGATGGCGCCCCCGTGGGCGTTGAGGGCGGAGACCGGCTTGTGGAAGTAGGTGGGGGTGTCGGGCAACCCGATCCGGAACTCGTCCACCCGGCTGCGGTGGTTGAGATGAACGGCGATGACCTTGGAGGGCACGACCGGCGGCAGATGCCGCGCGTCGTCGGTCTTGACGCGGCGGCCGTCCCCCGCGACGAGTTCGTCACCGTCGACGGTGACCTGGACGGCGGCGCCGTCGAGGAGGATGCGGCGGTACTCAGGCATGGGCGGACTCCTGCGCGGGGGTGTGGTCTGCGGTCCAGCCGTCGGCCGGCCGGTCGAACCAGAGGTGGACCTGGCCGGTGCCGACGGAGTTCTCGTATGCGCCGTACTGCCGGGCCCGGGCGACGCAGCCCCGCTCGCCGAGGGCACCGGCCAGCATCAGGTAGTGGAAGAACTTCGCCTCGGGCTTGTACGTCCAGAACTCGTCCATGGTGTCGAGGACCTTGTCGTGACGGCCCTCCCTGAACCAGGCGATGCGTTCCAGGTCTGCCTCGCGGGCCTCGGGCGTACGGATGTGCACCGGGTCGCTGGCCTCGTGGTCGCGCAGTTCGCGCAGCGGCCAGAAGGTGTGCGAGAGGGCGCCGGAGGCGATGAGCAGCACCCGGCGTCCCGGGGTGGCGGCGATGCCGTCGGCGAGCGCCCGCCCGAGCCGCAGATGGTCCTCCATGTCACCGGTCTGGCAGACCCCGATGGTGATCCACCGCTTGTCGGGAAGGCCCTCGCCCAGGTACTTCCAGAGGTTGAGGGTGGCGTAGTAGATCGGCAGGTACTCGTCGTCGATCGGGGTGATCCAGGTGCCGTGCCTGTCCGCGAACTTCGCCACGTTGTGCGCGAGTTCCGGATCGCCCGGGAAGTCGTACGGCATCCGGCACATGCCACGCGGCAGCTCCTCCGAGGTGAACAGCCCCGCGCGCCGCTGCTGCGCGGTCACGACGAACTCGACGGTGGTCGCCCAGTGGGAGTCGAGCACCACCACGGTGTCGTAGTCGGCACGCTCGAAGACGTCCCTGCGGAGCTCCCGGAGCCCGGTGACGAGGGTGATCTCCTTGCCCTCGTTCAGCTCCAGCCGCTCCTCCTCGGGCAGCACGATGGTGGGCACGTGGGCGAGCAGCCCGGCCCCGGCGATCTCACCCATGGTCCTGGTTCCATCCCTTCGGGGCGGTGACGGTGTTCTTCAGGTCGCAGTAGAAGTCGAAGCTCCAGGTGCCGCCCTCACGTCCGACACCGGACTGCCGGGAGCCGCCGAAGGGCGCCCGGAGGTCGCGTACGAAGAAGCAGTTGACCCAGACGGTCCCGGCGACCAGCTGCCCGCCGACCCGCTCGGCGCGTTCCCGGTCGCCGGTGACGACGGTGGCGGCCAGCCCGAAGCGGGTGTCGTCGGCGAGCCGGACGGCTTCGTCCTCGCCGGCGAAGGTCTGGAGGGTCAGGACCGGCCCGAAGACCTCTTCCTGCACGATCTCCGAGTTCTGCGCGACGTCGGTGAGCAGGGTCGGCGCGTAGTACTGCCCGTCCTTGCGATGCCCCCCGATGACCGCCCGTGCCCCGGCGGCAACGGCCCGCCGCACGAATCCGTCGATCTTCTCCAGCTGGCGCGGATGGATGGTGGGCCCGACGTCGGTGGCCTCGTCGCGGGGGTCGCCTTGGGTGAGGGCGGACGCCCTCTGAACGAACCGGCGGGTGAACTCCTCGGCGACCGACTCCTCGACGAGCAGCCGGGTGCCCGCGAGACACACCTGCCCGGCGTTGTCGTACTGCTCGACGGCGAGGTCGACGGCCAGGTCGAGATCGGCGTCGGCGAAGACCAACAGGGGCGACTTTCCGCCGAGTTCGAGGCTCAGCGGGGTGAGGTTCGCGGCTGCCGACGCGGCGATGCGCCGGGCCGTCGGCACCGAGCCGGTGAAGCTGATGCGGCGTACGTCCGGATGCGAGGTGAGGGCGTCACCGACCTCGGAGCCATGGCCCTGGACGACATTGAGGACACCGGCGGGCAGTCCCGCCTCGGCGGCGATGTCGGCCAGCAGCGAGGCGGTCAGCGGCGACCACTCGGCGGGCTTGAGGACGACGGTGTCGCCGGCGGCGAGGGCAGGGGCCACCTTCCAGGTGGCCAGCATCAGGGGCGCGTTCCACGGGGTGATCAGCACGCAGGGTCCGGCCGGGTCCCAGCTGACGTGGTTGGTGTGCCCCCGCGTCTCGAAGTCCTCGTGGTCGAGCGTGAGCAACCAGTCGGCGAAGAAGCGGAAGTTGTGGGCGACACGGGGCATCACGCCCCGCCGATGCGACCGCAGCAGCGCACCGTTGTCGGTGGTCTCGACGATCGCCAGCTCCTCGATCCGCTTCTCGACGCCATCGGCGATGGCGTGCAGGATGCGGGCGCGTTCGGCGTGCGAGGTGCCGGCCCAGGCGGGGAACGCGTCCCGGGCGGCGGCGACAGCGGCCCGGGCCTCGGCGGGGCCGCCTCGGGCGATCTCGCCGAGCTCACTGCCGTCGATCGGAGAGTGGTCGGTGAAGGTACTGGCGGAGGCAACGCGCCGACCGCCGATCCAGTGCCGGGTGTCGACGGAGACACCGGCGACGGTGATCTTGTCAAGCATGAAATGAGCTCCTCTTTTTGACAGGGGGCGGGTTCGTGCCCTCAGGGGCGTGGGGAACCGCGCGAACGACCACGGCGAACCTGCACCCGCCCACCGGCATCACTCGGCAGACGCCCCCGACATACCGGCCTCCAGCAGCCGCCCGCCGTCCCAGACCACGCCAACCTGGCTGTAATACGCGGCGATGGGCTCCCGGATCTCCAGCCGGGCCAGCTCCTCGGTCGGCGCCTCGAACAACTCCAACTCCGCTTCCCCGACCCACGGCCGGCCGCCCTCGAAGGAAGCCGCCCCCGACTCGATCAACTCATCGAGCGCCAGCCCCTTCCCCTTCTCGATCGACGGCAGCCACCGGTGATGCGCCATAGGATGGGCATTGACGAACCCGCCGCTCTCGGAAGGCTCCCGCAGCGTCACCACGGCCTGCGCGATACGCCGATCCGCAGCCGCCAGCGTCGCCCCGAAGCGCGCCCCCGCCTCGATCCGCGGAGCGGGCCCGTACGGATGCGGCCGCGTCTGATGGATGGAGCCGAGCTTCTTCGGATATCCCTGATGCAGCCCGCGCGCGATCGCGAAGTCCTTGTCCACCCAGATGTAGACGCACCGCGAGTACGTCCGCCCCCGGTACGTGCAGCGCACCACCGCGAACACCTCCTTGTACTGCGCCCGCACCGGATCCAGCAGCTCCTCCCCCGACGCCGAGCAGGACTGCCAGTCGGCCCAGATCAGAGCGACCGCCCCGGGATCCTCCTCGGCCAACTCCAGTGGCTCGGGGAGCAGTTCACGCACCCGCGCCGGGTCGGTCCGGTACTCGACCGTCAACAGGTCACCGGAGTACCGCCAGGGTGGAGAGGGAATCAGCGACGACGCACCCGTCGCCGTCTTGGGATGGAAGTAACCACGAAGACCGGTCACGAGAGGGCTCCTTGGGAGATGAGGGCGGGCTGCTTCAGCAGTTCGGCGCGGAACCGGGCCGCGGCACGGGTGACGGAAGGCCCCCCGAGGGCGACGACGCCGACCAGCCGTCCGTCGCGGTGGTAACCGACCAGCACGTCCCCCGCGATGTCACCGTCCAGGACCCGGACGTCACCGAGCCCCAGGGCGGGCGCGCCGAAAGACTGCAACCGGAAGTCGTGCTGGTCGCTCCAGAAGGTGGGCAGCGGCGCGAAGGGCGCCAGGCCGGCCTCGCCGCCGACCAGTACCTTCGCGGCGTGCTTGGCCGAGTCGGTCGGCACGGACCAGTGCTCGACCCGCCGCGGCACACCGTCGTAGCGGGCGTTCGGGAAGCGGGCGACATCCCCGACCGCGACGACGTCCGGCCGGCCTCCGACCCGCAGGTGCTGATCGGTGAGAACCCCGTCGCTCAGATCCAGCCCGTTGCCGTCCAGCCACTCGGTGTTGGCGACCGAGCCCACGGACTCCACCACCACATCGGCGGGAAGCACGGATCCGTCACTCAGCACGACACCGGTGACACGGTCGTCCCCTTCGAACGCGGTCACACCCTGACCCAGCACGAAAGCGACCCCGCGCTCCTCGTGCCGCGTGAGCAGCACACGCGCGAGCATCTCGCCGAGCGGCCCCACCATGGGCAGCGGCAGCGGATCGACGACGGTCACCTCGGCCGCACCGAGCCCGACGGCCGTCGCGGCGACCTCGCAGCCGATGAACCCGGCGCCGATCACGACCACGCGCACGCCGGGCCGGGTCAGCTCGTCCCGCAGGACCTGGGCGTCGTCGATCGTCCGGACCGTGTGACGGCCCTCGACCGGCCCGGGGCAGCGCAGCCGCCGGGGCCGCATCCCGGTGGCGACGACCAGCCCGTCGTAGGAGAGCACCGCGCCGTCGTGGAGCTCGACGGTCCGCTCGGCGAGCCGGACCGTGGTGACCCTCGTGCCCAGCCGCCACTCCACGTCGGCCGCGGACGGCTTCGGGGTGAAGGCGAGCGACGCGAAGGACGCCTTGCCCGCGAGGACCTCCTTGGACAGCGGGGGCCGGTTGTACGGCCGGTGCGGCTCGTCGCCGATCACCGTGATGCCGCCGGTCCAGCCCGCGGCGCGCAGCTGCTCGGCCGCCCGGAGTCCGCCGAGGGAGGCGCCGGCGACGACGATGCGACCGCTCATGTCAGTCCTCGATCCGGATGGCCTGGAGCGGGCAGACGTCCGCGGCCTCCTCGACCTCGTCGCGCAGGGCGTCGTCGGGGTCGGGGACGTGGGCAAGCCTGCCGTCGTCGTCCATCCGGAAGACGTCGGGGGCCGCGAAGACGCACTGGCCGTGGTCCTGGCACTTGTTCATGTCGACGACGACCTTCATGGCCGGTCCTCCTGAATGTGAGGGCGTCGAAGCGGGGTGAAAGGGGCCCGGCCGGAAGGGGCCGGGCCCCGGCCAACGGGGTGCGATCACCGCAACCCGAACTCGTTTGGCTTCAAACAAGGTAGGTAGGGGCAGGGCTCTGGTCAATAGCTATCCGGATGGATAAATTCTTGCCCCGCCCTCTTGCGGCACCCTCGGCCCACCCCTACCGTTTGGCATCAAACAAAGCTCCGGGCGGTCCCTGGCTCCGCCGCGCCCGGGCGCTCGTTCCCCACGCCACCCGCCTCCCCGGCCTCCTGGTCCCGGAGGTGTCCCGACATCCGCCCGAGGAGACAACGGTGAGCGCTCACGACCTTGCAGAAGTCCGCCGCCACATGGAGCGGCTCGCCGCCGACGGCATCGACGTGGTCCGGGTGACCTATCCCGACCTCATCGGCACCGACCGGGCGCGTGACGTGCTGCTGGAGGAGCTGCCCCGGGCCTGTGAGCACGGTCTCGCGTTCTGCCGGGCCGTCTACCACACCAGCCCGCAGGGCGACGTGGTCCCGGTCAGCGGCGGGCTCGACGCGGGGCTGCCCGACATCTGCGTACGCCCGGACCTCGACACGCTGGTGCCGCTGCCCTGGGAGCCGGGGGTGGCCGTCTGTCTGGGGGAGGTCCTCGACCCGGCGACCGGCGCACCCGCGCCGGAGTCACCTCGTGACCTGCTGCGCGCCGTCCTCGCCCGGTGCGCCGAGCACGGGCTGCGGCCGGTGGTCGGACCCGAGCTGGAGTACTTCCTGTGCGAACGGGACCCGGCCGGCGGCTGGCGCCGCTACGCACCCGATCCCGGGGTCGTCTACACGGCCGGGCTGCGCGCCGACCCGGACAACCACCTGCTGCGCACCCTGCGCCACGTGCGCGATCTGAGGGTCGGGGCGATCAGCGGCAACCACGAGTTCGACGGCGGCCAGATCGAGATCAACCTGGCGCACTCCGACGCCGTGTCGGCCGCCGACCGGTCCTTCCGCTTCAAGGCCGCGATCAAGGAACTGGCCCGCAAGGAAGGCAGACTGGCCACCTTCATGGCCAAGCCCTTCAACGACGCGGGCGGCTCCGGCTTCCATCTCCACCTCTCCTGCGACGACACCGAGGGCCGCAACACCTTCGACGACCCGTCGGGCCCCTACGGCCTGTCCGCCACCGCCCGGCACGCCGTCGCCGGCATCCTCGCCCACGCGCCCGCCCTGGCCGCGCTGCTCAACCCCACCGTGAACTCGTACAAACGCTTCGGCCCGGACACGCTCGCGCCCTGGCTGATCGACTGGGGGCTGGACAACCGCAGCGCCATGGTGCGCATCCCGCCCGAGCGAGGCTCCGGCGCCCGGCTCGAACTGCGGCTGGGCGACGCGAGCGCCAACCCCTACCTGGCGATCGCCGGGACGACGGCCGCCGCCCTGCTGGGCGTCCTGGCCGGCGAGGAACCGCCCGCGCCGCTGGAGGGCTACGGCTACGACACCGCCCGCTCCGCCGTCCTGCCGCAGACCCTGTCCGGCGCGCTGGACGCGCTGGAGGCGGACACCGCCCTGACCGGCCTGCTCGGCAAGGGCTTCACCACGTCCTTCCTCTCCTACAAGCGCGACGAGGTCGAACGCTTCCACCGGCACGTCACCGACTGGGAGTTCACCGAGTACGCCTACCACCTGTGACGCCACCCGTGACGCCGAGGAGCCTGCCGATGACGACCGAGACCCCGCCCGACGCCGTGCGCGAGCCGCTGCCCCTGGCCGACGTGAACCTCGCCGACCTGGACCGCTTCACGGACGGCGTCACCCCCTGGCGCATGTTCCACACCCTGCGCCACGAGGACCCGGTGCACTGGCAGCCCGAGGAGGCGCCCAACTCCGGGTTCTGGGCGGTGACCCGGCACCGGGACATCGTCCGGGTCGACCGTGACTCCGAGACCTTCACGTCCACGAAGTTCGTCAACCTGGAAGAGGTCGACGACGACCAGATCAAGAAACGCGCCTCCATCCTCGAACTGGACGGGGTCCGGCACCGGGCGCTGCGCAGCCTGATCCAGCGGCAGTTCGGCGCGAGCGTGATCAGCGGCTACAGCGACTTCCTGCGCGGACTGACCGCGCGGACCCTCGACGCCGCCCTCGCCAAGGGCCGTTTCGACTTCGTGGCGGACGTCTCGGCGGACTTCCCGATCAACGTCCTCGCCCGGCTGCTGGACGTGCCCCCGCAGGACAACCAGAAGCTCATCGACTGGGGCAACCGCATCATCGGCCACACCGACCCCGACTACGCGGACGTCCTGCTGCACAGCGAGGAGAGCGAGCAGTACCGCGACCTGCCCTTCCGCTCCCCCGCGTCGCTGGAGGTCTTCGAGTACGGGCGGGAGCTGGCGCGGCAGCGCCGTGGCGGCGACGGCACGGACCTGATCTCCCGGCTGGTCAACACCACACCCCGGGACGGAGTCCCGCTCTCCCCGCAGGACTTCGACAACTACTTCCTGCTCCTGGTCGTCGCCGGCAACGAGACGACCCGCCACACCATCTCCCACTCCATGCTGGCCCTCATCCAGCACCCCGAGCAGTTGGCCCGCCTCCACGAGGACCCCTCACTGATCCCGGGCGCGGTCGAGGAGTTCCTGCGCTGGGCCTCCCCCGTCTACCACTTCCGCCGCACCGCCACCCGCGACGTCGAGCTGGGGGGCAGGCGGATCAGGGAGGGCGACAAGGTGGTCATGTGGTTCGCCTCCGGCAACCGCGACGAGGAGGTCTTCGGCGACCCGTACGACTTCGACGTCACACGGACGGACAACGACCACGTCACCTTCGGCAAGGGCAGCCCCCATCTGTGCCTGGGCAACCTGCTCGCGCGCACCGAGATCCGGATCATGTTCGAGGAACTGATCCCGCGCCTTGCGGACATCCGCCTGGCGGGCGAGGTGCCGCGGGTGCGCTCCAACTTCGTCAACGGCATCAAGAAACTGCCGGTCGAGGTCACGATGGTCTGACGCGGTTCATCCACTCGCGCAGCAGCCGGATCGTCCGCTCGACGTGCTCCTCGTGCAGGTAGTGCCCGCTGTCCGGCCAGTGGTCGACGCCGGGAGCCGGGCACGGTCAGGGTGCCGCGCTCCCAGGCGGCCGCCTCCGCCGAGGTCCACACCGTGAGCGCGGGCCGGGTGCGGCGGCGCAGGTACGCCTCGCTGTGCGGACGGATGCCGACCGCGCCGGGGACGGTGTACATGCCGGCATAGGACTGCGCGATGACGTGGCCGGGGGTGCCGAGCAGGGTGCGCAGGTGCGCCGTGCGCAGTCCGGGCGGTGCGGTGGGGCCGAAGGCGGCGGCGACGAAGGCCGCCGCGGCGCGGGCGCCGTTCGCCCGGTAGTCCGCGAGCCGGGCGGGGATCTCCGCCACCTCGGTGCCGTGGGCGCCATGGGCCGGGTACAGGGCGACGACCGAGCGGACCGGATGCGGGTGCCGTACGGCGAGCAGGTTGACGACCTGGCCGCCCATCGAATGGCCGACGGCCGTCACCGGCCCTGGGTCGAGGGTGTCCAGCAGCGCGGCCAGGTCGTCCGCCATCTCGGCGGGTGTGTTGCCCTCGTCCGGCACCTCCGAGCGGCCGTGTCCGCGCAGATCGGGCACGATCACCCGGAAGTCTCCGGCCAGGGCCTCGGCGTGCGGGGACCACTCACGGCCGTCCCCGCCCCAGCCGTGCACCAGCAGCACGGCAGGGGCGCCGGCGGCGCCGAGCGTCGTACTGAAGAGGCGGACGCGGCCGGGGTCGGGCACGGGCTTCTCCTTTCGGCGACGAGGCAGTCGTCGTACTCGCGAGGTGGAAGGGCGCGCCGCCCGGCAACAGGGCGGTCCACCAGCATGATCGCGCCTGAGAGCGGTACGCCGCCGGACATGCGCCGCTCGGCCGTCGGCGGGAGGCTGGTCATGTCAGCACGGTCGGGCGTCCGGAGGAGATCGTCATGGACAGCGCCACTCTGGAAGACATGCGGACGGCATTGCGGGGGCCGGTCACGGGCCCGCGGGACGCCGGGTACGACCAGGCCCGCAAGATCTACAACGCGATGATCGACAAACGCCCCGCCGCCATCGTGCGGTGCGCGGACGCCGCGGACGTCATGGCCGCGGTGACCTTCGTCCGCGATCACGGTCTGGAACTGGCCGTACGGGGCGGCGGGCACAGCGGCCCGGGCCTTTGCCTGGTGGACGACGGCGTGACCATCGACCTCTCGCCGATGCGCGGGGTGCGCGTCGACCCGGTCGCGAAGACCGCGCAGGCCGACGGGGGCAGCCGGCTCGGCGACCTGGACCACGCCACACACGCCTTCGGTCTCGCCACTCCCACGGGCATCATCTCCATGACGGGCGTCGGAGGCCTGACCCTCGGCGGCGGACACGGCTATCTCACCCGCAAGTACGGCCTGACGGCGGACAACCTGATCAGCGCGGACGTCGTGCTGGCCGACGGCAGCTTCGTCACCGCGAACGCGACCGAACACCCGGATCTGTTCTGGGCGTTGCGTGGCGGCGGCGGCAACTTCGGCATCGCGACGTCCCTCACCTACCGGCTGCACCCGGTGGACACGGTCGGGGCCGGGGTGACCGTCTGGCCGGTCGGGCACACCCGCGAAGTGCTGGGGTGGTACCGCGAGTTCCTCCCCCAGGCGCCGGAGGACGTGTACGGGTTCTTCACCGTCTTCGTCGTCCCGCCCGGGCCGCCCTTCCCCGAGGAGATCCACCGGCAGAAGGTGTGCGGCATCGTGTGGTGCCACACCGGCGATCCCGACCGGCTCGACGAGGCTCTCTCCGTGGTCCGGGAGCCCGGCCCGCCGGCCTTCCACTTCGCGGCACAGATGCCCTATGTCGCGCTGCAGAGCATGTTCGACGAACTGATCCCGACCGGCTACCAGTGGTACTGGCGCGGCGACTTCTTCGACGACATCCCCGACGCCGCCCTGGACATCCACCTCAAGTACGGCGAGAACAATCCGACACAGCTCTCGCTGATGCACCTCTACCCGGTCGACGGAGCCGCCCACCGGGTGGGCCCGGACGACACCGCGTGGAGCTACCGGGACGCCGTCTGGTCCGGCGTCTTCGCAGGTGTCGATCCCGATCCGGCCAACGCCGGGATCATCAGGCAGTGGTGCGTCGGCTACCAGGAGGAGCTGCACCCGTACTCCATGGGCGGCTCGTACGTGAACTTCATGGGCACCGGGGAGGGCCAGGAACGGGTCCGGGCGACATACCGTGACCACTACGACCGGCTCGCCCGGGTCAAGCGGACGTACGACCCGGACAACCTGTTCCACGCCAACCAGAACATCGCGCCGGCGCAGGTGTGACGACGACGGATCCCGCTCCAGGAGGCCGGCCATGGGACAAATGATCGACGCCGACGGTGTGGAACTCTGGGTCGAACAACGGGGCGAGGGACCCGACGTGCTGCTCGTCTCGGGGCTCGGGGATCCCGCCGAGGCCTGGCAGCCGCAGCTCGACGGGCTCGCGGACCGCTACCGGCTCACGGCCTTCGACAACCGTGGCGCCGGGCGTACGCCGCTGCCCGAGGGGCCGCTCTCCGTGGCGCGGATGGCCGACGACGCCGCGGCACTGCTCCGGGCGCTCCAGGTGCCGGCCGCCCACGTCGCCGGTTTCTCCGGGGGCAGCTTCATCGCGCAGGAGCTGGCGCTCCGCCATCCCGGCGTGGTCCGCAGCCTCGTCCTCATGAGCACGATGGCTCGCCCGGACCCCTACTTCCGTGCCATGACGCGCTTCTGGCACTGGATGGTCGAACGCGCCCCGGACGAGCGGGCCATGCTCGAGGCGTTCTTCCTGTGGATCTACACACCTCGCGCCCACGCCGACGGCATGGCCGACCGGTTCGTCGAGGAGACGCTCGCCTTCGAACACGCGCAGTCCGTCGAGGACTTCCAGCGCCAGCTCGCGGCGTTCGCCGAGCACGACACGCTCGACCGGCTCGGCCGGATCACCGCGCCGACCCTCGTCCTCGCCGGCGAACTCGACCTCGCGACGCCGCCGCGCCTGGGCCGCGTGGTCGCGGACAGCATCCCGGGCGCCGCGTTCGAGGTGCTGCCCGGGGAGGCCCATCAGCCGTTCCAGGAGGTGCCGGACGTGTTCAACAGCCGGGTCGACGCGTTCTGGCGTGGAGTGGAGGCAGGGGGCTGATGGCCCGTCAGGACTCGAGCCTGCGCAGCCGTTCCGCGTCGCAGGTGCGGGGGCAGGTGGCGCAGGCCTCGTCGGGACGGATGGCGTAGTAGAGGCAGCAGCCCGTGCGGGTGCGGGTCGGGTGGTGGCGGCCGTCGGTGCCGGCCAGGAGGCGGAAGTCCGCTCCGGCCGGGTAGGGGCTGACGGGTTCGGGGAGCAGGGCGGTGGCGGCGCGTACGGCGTCGTCCTCGCGGCCGAGGGTGCGGCCGAGGTACCAGATCCCGGAGACGAGATCATCGCCGACCAGGCCCCACAGGGCGCGCGGGCCGCGGCGTACGGCGGGGCCGAGGGCGGTGAGCAGCGGGCGCATGTGGTCGGCGACCGCGGCGCGCAGTTCGGCCCGCAGGGCCTCCTCGTCCGCGACGGCCACCGCCCCGGGCAGCGCGGCGACGGGGTCACCGGGCAGACAGGCGACGCGGGGCTCGGGCGTGATCGCGTACGTCCCGGCCGCGAGGTCCAGGCGCACCGACTGGGGGCGTACGCGGGGCACGCGGCGCTCCAGGTACCAGACGCCGCTCATCAGCAGGGCGATCGACCAGGCGTAGTCGTGCAGGGCCCGTGAGGCTGCGACGTGGGGGCGCGGGGTGTGGCCGTGGCGCGTGCGGATGCGTGTCGCCTCGGCGTCCACGAAGGCGTCGAGAGTGTGCTGATCAGACGTCAGTTCAGCAGCGGAGAGCGTGTGTCGGCGGGCAGCCGTCCCGGGGTCCGCGACCTCGACGTCCAGTGCCTCACAGACGCCGGTCAACCGCCGGTAAGCGGCGGCGAGGACGGAGGTGAGGGCCGGCGGTGACTCCAGGACAGTGCGCATCGATCACTCCTCCGGGCAGTTGCAACCCGTGGTTGGATAGGCAAGGCTAACCTAAGGTACAAGATCGTCGGCGTGCTCATGAACGTCCGCCGATCAAGGGCTGTCCATGTCACAGGGTGCCGCGGCACGCCGTCCGCGCCTTGGCCGAGCGGCCCGCCGCCGACCCCGCCCCTCCCGGAAGACCGCCATGCGCCTGTACCTTCTCGCCCTCAACCCGACCGACTCCGTCACCGAGGGTTTCCTGCCCGCCGCCGCCCGGCTGGGCCTGGACGTCACCGTTCTCACCGACCAGCCCGGCCCACACCGCAGAACCTGCCCGGACATCGAGGTTCTGGAGTGTGACGTGCGGGACTTCCGGGCGGTCGTGGCGCTCCTGTCGGCCCGTCACCGTCCCGGCGCGGTCTTCACCAACAGCGACCACCTCCAGACCCAGGCCGCCCTGGCCGCCGCCTACTTCGGCCTGCCGGGCAAGGACTGGCGCGCCGCCCTGCGCTGCAAGGACAAGGCGGAGATGCGCCGCCGGCTGGCCGCCGCCGGGCTGGACAGCGTCTGGTCGGCCGAACTCACCGAACCGGCCCCGCTCGACGCGCCCTACCCGTGTGTCGTCAAGCCCCGCGAGGGCGTGGCCGGCGAGGACGTGGTCCTCGTCGACGGCCCCGAGGACTTGGTGATCCGCGCCGAGGAGATCCTGGACCGCCGTCCCGGCAGCACTCTGGTGGTCGAGGAGTATCTCCCCGGCGAGTTGTACACGCTGGAGACCCTGGGCGACGGCCGGGTCCGCCATGTCCTGGGCGGCTTCCGTACCGAGCTGTCGCCGCCGCCGTACTTCGTCGAGGAACGCCTCACCTTCGTCCCCGCCCACCCCGAGCCGGTCGTGGACCAGGTCCTCGGGCAACTCGACGCGCTCGGTGCCGGGTTCGGCGCCTGTCACACCGAGTTCGTGGTGCACGAGGGCAGGGCGCGGATCATCGAGGTCAACTACCGGAACATCGGCGACCAGTGCGACCTGCTGCTCGCCCGGCTCCTCGGCATCCCGCTGTTCGAGCTCGTGCTCCGCACCCACCTGGGCGAACCGCTCCCGGCCGAGCTGGGCGCCCGCCGCGACGGCGCCGCCCTCGTGCAGTACCCGTGTGCCGACCGGCCCGGGACCCTGACCGACGCCCCGGACGCCACCGACCTCACCGTCGACGGCGTGCGTCTGACGTACCGTCCCCTGCGGGCCGTGGGCGAGCGGCACGCGCTGTACCGCACCAACCGGGACTACCTCGGCGTCCTGCGGGCCACCGGCACCGGCCAGGAGACCGTGGACCGGGCGGCGGCCGGCTTCCTGGCCACCTGCCGCTGGGAGATCCGGCCGTGACCGTACTGCCGCCCCCGCCGGACACCTGCGCGGCCGGGCTGCTCACCCGGGTGCTGAGCGCTCTGCTGCGCGAGGACGTCGTCGGACTGCGCTCCCGGAGCACCCTCGTCCACCGCCCGGACGGGCCCTGGCTGCGGCGCGCCGCCGGGCACGACGCACTGCTGCTGCCCGTCACCGAGGACGGCTTCCAGTGCGCGTACGCCGCCAGGCTGCCGCTCCTGCGCCGCGCGTCGGACGGCACCGAGCTGACGTCGTTCGCCGACGTGCTGGACGCGCTGCGCGCGCTCGCCGAGCCCGAGGACCGGGCCGGCTTCGACGCCTTCGCCGAGGAGTGCCGGCAGACGCTGGCCACCGTGCGGCTGCACGCCGGGACGCGCGATGACATCGCGGCGGAGACGACCACCCGCCACGGGGCCGACCCCGCGTCCTGGACGGGCCTCGACGGTGGCCTGGCCTTCGACGCGCTCGCCGCCCGTCTGGACCATCCGGTGTATCCGACCGGGCGCGGCCGCGCGGGACTGCACGAGGAGCAACTACGGTCCTACGCACCCGAGTTCCATCCGCGGTTCCCGCTGCGCTGGCTGGCCGTGCCGCGGGACGCGGTCCATGTGACGGGCGCCCTCCCCGAGCCGTGGCCCACGCCGGCGCGCCTCGGTCTGCCCAGGCTGGACCGCACACACCTCGCCCTGCCGGTGCACCCGCTGACGGTCGGCCCTCCGCTCGACGAGGCGTTACGGGCGACCGGCCTGCGTGGTCAAGCGGTACTGGCCGAGCACGGCGCCCTCGAGGTCGTTCCGACCCTGTCGATGCGGACGGTGGCGACGGCGGCGGATCCGGCACTGCACCTCAAACTTCCCCTGGCCACCTCCTCGTTGGGACTGCGCAACAAGCGGTCCGTCAAGCCCGGCACCCTCGTCGACGGGGCCGTCGGGCAGCGGCTGGTCCAGCGGATCGTCGCCCGCGAGCCGCGTTTCCGGGACACGATCCTGCACGCCGACGAGACGACGTACGCCCACGCGGGTCACGAGCTGCTGGCCGTGCTGTGCCGCCGCTACCCGGCCGGTCTCGCGGACTCGGTCGTCGTGCCGATGGCGGCGCTGCTCGCCGAGGCACCGGACGGGCGGCTGGTCCTCGACCATCTCGCCGACCGCTTCCACGACGGCGATCCCATGGCGCTGCTCGACACCTGCCTGACGCTGCTGTTCGACTGGCAGACCACACTGTTCGGGTACGGCGTCGCGCTGGAGTCGCACCAGCAGAACATCTCTCTTGTCCTGCGGCCGGGCAGCCTCCGGCTGCTGTTCAAGGACAACGACGGGCCACGCATCAATGCGCGGCGGCTGCGCGCCCGGCTGCCCGGCGCGTGGGAGTTCGACGACGCGCGGGTCCTCGGCACGGACGACCGGCCGGTGGCCGACCTGTTCACCACCATCACCGTCCATCTGTGCGCGGGCGCCTACGCGTTCGGACTCGCCCGGCACGGGCGCGCCCCGCTCCCGGTGCTGCTTCGGCTGGTGCGCGAACGGCTGGCCGAGGCCGTGGCACGGCTCGGCGGCGAGGCGGGGGACGTCCTGCGCACCCGGGTGCTCGACGCACCGGAGCTGCCCGTGAAGGCGATGGTCACGGCCGGGACGCTGCTGACCAAGCAGCGGTCGGGCGCCGCCGACATCAACAAGCACTACACCACAGGCCCCAACTACCTGCTGTCCTCCCGGAGCACGTCATGAGAACCGGGAGCCGGACCGGTGCTGCCGCGCTCATCCCCCTCACTCACCACCTGCCCGCATCGAACTCGCGCCCCCCGCTGGAGCCTGCCATGCACTCGCAGACCGAATCGCCCGGCACCACCGCCGCCCCGGTCTCCCTGCCCACCGCCGACGACGTGGTGGCGCACACCCTGCTCAACTGCCTGCTGCGCGAGGTGTCCGGGCCCGAGCGCCAGACCGTCGTCGCCGACGGGCATCTGCTGCTGCGGTTGCCCCGCCGCGGGGTGCTGCTGCGGGTCGCCCTGCGCCGGACGTCGCTGCTCGGCGCGCACCGGTTCACCGGCCCGGTGTGCGAGCAGCGGGACGGCGGACGGCGGGACGTGGACTGGCGGCGACTCGCCGAGTACACGTGCGACGAGCTGTCACTGCGCACCGGGGTGCGCAACGAGGAGTTCCTGGAGCAGGTCGACTCCAGCCACGCGGCCGTCGCCGCCGCCCTCGCCACCGGGCCGGTGAACCGGTGCGATCCGGACGACCCGCGGTCCGCCTACGTCGCCTCCGAGCAGTCCCTGCTCTTCGGGCACCGTTTTCATCCCACACCCAAGGCCCGCAGCGGCGACCCGCGTTCCTGGGCCGCGTACGCGCCCGAAGCGGGCGCCTCCTTCCCGCTGCGGCACCTCGCCGTGCGGGAGCACCTGATCGCGCAGGAGAGCGCCGAACCGTCGGCGACGGCCGTCCTGGACCGGCAGCGCGCGGACGTCCCGGACGGATATCGGCTGCTGCCCGCCCACCCCTGGCAGTACGGCACGCTCCGGGAGCACCCGCTGCTGCGCGCCGCCCTGGACCGTGGTGACGTGCTCGACCTGGGGCCGGGTGGGCGGCCCTTCGCAGCCACCGCGTCCGTGCGCACGCTGTACGACGGGGACACGTTCCTGAAGTTCAGCCTGAACGTGCGGATCACCAACTGTCTGCGCAAGAACAGCAGTTACGAACTGTCGGGGGCTGTCGCGCTCACCCGGGCGCTGGCCCCGGTGCTGTCCGGCCTCGGCGGGCGCTTCCCCGGGAGTGCCGTGCTCCGCGAGCCCGCCTATCGCACGCTCGCCCTGCCGGGGCCCGGCGGCGCACCGGACCGCGACCTTCTGGAGGGCTTCGGCGTGATCGTCCGCGAGGGCCTGTCCCGGCGGCTCGCGCCGGGCACCACTCCCCTGCTCGCGGCAGCCGTCGCCGACGAGTACCCGACCAGTGCCGCCCATGTCTCCCGCCTGCTCGCCGGAGCGGACGCGGCGGCGGCGCTCGACTGGTGGTCGGCGTACCTGGACCTCCTCCTGCCGCCTGTCCTGGCCGCCTACTTCGACCACGGCGTGGTGCTGGAGCCGCACCTCCAGAACGTGCTGCTCTGCGTCGACGACGCCGGACGGCCCGCCCAGGTCCTCTTCCGGGACCTGGAGGGCACCAAGCTGCTGCCCGAGCAGCACGCGGACACGCTGGCCGCGCTGCCGCCCGAGGTGGCCGGGCCGCTGACGTACGACGCGCGGCGCGGCTGGGACCGGGTCGTGTACTGCCTGCTGGTCAACCATGTCGCCGAGTTGCTCGCGGCCCTCGCCGACCTGTATCCGCAGGCGGAGCCGGCGATGTGGGCGCGGGTGCGCGACACGCTGCGGGCGTACGCCGGGCGGCACGGCTGCCCGCCCCGCCTGGCCGCCCTGCTCGCCGGGGTGCCGCTGCCCGCCAAGGCCAATCTGCTCACCCGCTGGGAGCGCAAGGCGGACCGCGCGGCGGGCTACGTCCGGCTGCCGTCGCCGCTGGGCGAGGACGTGCTGCACGAGGCGAAGAGAAGCTCCCGATGACCACGGCCCACCCGACGCCGGCGGTGCGTGATCGAGTCCTCTCGCTGCCGTCGCCGCGGCTGCCCGCCTACGTCTACGACCTGGCGGCGCTGCGCGCGCACGCCGCCCGGGTCCGGTCCGCGCTGCCCGGGCGGGTCGAGCTGTACTACGCGGCGAAGGCCAACCCCGAGCCGGAGATCCTGGCCGCGCTGGACCCCTGCGTCGACGGTTACGAGGTCGCGTCGGGCGGTGAACTCGCCCATGTCGCCAAGGTGGTGCCGGGCCGGCCGCTGGCCTTCGGCGGACCGGGCAAGACCCCGGACGAGGTGACGGCCGCGCTGGAGCTGGGCGTCGGACGGTTCCACGTCGAGAGCGAACACGAACTGCGTGTGCTGGCCGAGCTGGCGCGGCGCGTCGTGCCCCGGCGCCGGGTCGCGGTGCTGCCACGCGTCAACCTGCCGGTGCCCGACCGCTCACTGGCGGGGAGCTCACTGGCGATGGGCGGGCGGCCGACGCCCTTCGGCATGGACCCGGCCCGGGCCGAGCCGGTGCTCCGGGCCCTCGCCGACGGGACGTACCCACAGCTCCGGCTGCGCGGCGTACACGCCCACCTGGTGAGCGGGCTGGAAGCGGCCGAGTTGCTGACGGTCGCGGAGGGCGTGGTCGGCTGGGCCACAGGACTCGGTGTGCCGATCGCGGAGGTGAACGTAGGAGGCGGCATGAGCGTCGACTACGCGGACCCCGAGCGCCGCTTCGACTGGGCCGCGTACGGCGAGGGCCTGGCCCGGCTCGCCGAGGCCCACCCGGGGTTGACGCTGCGGATCGAGCCCGGGCGGGCGCTCACCGCGTACTGCGGCTGGTACGCCACGGAGGTGCTGGACGTGAAGCACAGCCACGGCGAGGAGTTCGCCGTCCTGCGGGGCGGCACCCACCATCTGCGCACCCCGGCGACGAAGGGACACGACCAGCCCTGCTCCGTCCTCCCGGTGGAAGCCTGGCCGCACCCCTGGCCCCGGCCGTCGGCCGAGAGCGGTCGCGTGACCCTCGCCGGTCAGCTGTGCACGCCGAAGGACCTGCTGGCCCGCCGGGTGCCCGTGCCGGACCTCAGGGCCGGGGACCGGGTGGTGTTCTCGCTGGCGGGTGCATACGCGTGGAACATCTCGCACCACGATTTCCTGATGCATCCCCGGCCCGGGTTCCACTTCCTGTCCGCCGGCACCCCGGCCCCCTGAACCGCTCGCACGCGGGCCCGCGCCCGCCGGACGGGTCCGGCGGGCGCGGGTTGGATCGGGCGGGCGCGGGTTGGAGCCGGCGGACGCCGCGGGCCGGGACGCGTCAGGCCACGGCCAGGGCCGGTGACGCGACCGGTGGCGGTTGCTCCGCCTCGGCGAGCAGGGCCATCAGCGTCGCCCGGGCGCGGGCCACGCGGGAGCGGACGGTGCCGACCGGACAGTCGCTCAGCTCGGCGGCCTCCGCGTACGGCAGGCCTAGCAGCTGCGTGAGCACGAACGCCTCGCGCCGCTCGTCCGGCAGTGAGGCCAGCAGCTCCAGCAGCGCCACGCCGTCGTCGAAGCCGGGCAGGCCGCGCGGCTGGGCGAGCTCGACCGCCGGCTCCCAGTCGGACAGGTCGGCCGGGCGGGGGCGTACGGCGGTGTTCCGGAGGCTGTCGGCCACCGCACGCCGGGCGATCGCCAGCAGCCAGGTACGTGCCGAGGAACGGCCCTCGAACCGGTGCAGGCTGCCGAGCGCCCGCAGGAACGTGTCCTGCGCCAGATCGTCCACGGCCTGCGGATCGGCGCACAGATGGGCGACGTAGCGGATGACGTCTCGGTGAAGGGCACGCACGAAACGGTCGACGGCGGCAGGGTCACCGCCCCGGGCGGCCAGCGCCCAGGCGGTTATCGACTCATCGGCCGACGCCGGCGGTTCTCTTCTCTCGTGCGAAAGGGGCAGGGCAGGAGTGATCACCTGATGTCCTTCTCGGGAATCCGGGACCACGGGCGGGCGAGCACGCGGGCGTACGTGATGCCGGGCGTGCGCGCGGGGCTGCGCGGTCCGGTGAGTGAGGGACGGGCCGTACCCGATGGGCCGTACCCGTACGGCACCGGGGCGCGCAGGGGCGCCCCGGGACCTACCGGCTGCCGTCAGACGGCAGCGGCCCCCACGGGTGGCCCTCGAGAGGTGATCGCGTGGACGAGCAGGAGGAGGCGCGGCGCCCGGTCCGAGGACCACCGCCGTGCGCGCACGGGCGGGGGCGGCGGTGCGGGCAGCGCGAACAGGAGCCGCAGCGGCGCGGCCAACCGGCCGCCCACGGCACGCAGGAGACGGAAGACGGCCCGCTCCCCGTGCCCCAGCCACAGGCCGCACAGCAGGGCGGCGAGCAGGTGGGCGGCGAGCATGCCGAGGGACGAGTCACCGTCGGGGGTGTGTCCCGCGTGCCCCATGTGCGCGGACATGGACGCGGACATGTGCATGGGCATGGGCATGGACTCCGCGGATCCCATGTCCATGGAGTCCGGCGCCGCCGGGGCGAGCGAGAACGCCGAGTGCAGGGCCGTCTGGACGGCTACCGCGACGGCGACGACCAGCCGGAGTCCGCGCTCGCGGCCCGCCAGGCACCAGCCCGCCACGCCCGTCACGGCCCAGCCGGCCAACAGCGTCCGGAGCGGCACGTGGTCGCCGGACATCATGACGTGCCCCAGGGCGGCGAGCACGACACAGACGGCCGCGAACACCGCGGCCCGTATCGTGCGAGCACACCGCCCAGCTGTCATGGCGCCTCATCCTCGCACCCGGCCCCGCTCCGTCACCCAGGGGTACGGACGTCGTCCGTGCCGGGTACTCAATCCACGCCATGTGATCCGGACCACTGTCCGTGCATCAGACGGTCGTCCATCGGGCCGGGAGTGAGGGCGATCTAGAGTGCTCGGCATGACGACAGCAGCCACGCCGGCCACACAGGCTTATCTCTCCGAGTTGTTCTCCCTGCACGGCCGGACCGCGGTGGTCACGGGCGGCAGTTCGGGCATCGGGCGTGCCATCACCGGTGCCCTCGCGCGCGCCGGGGCGAGCGTGGTCGTCGTGGCCCGCGGCGAGGCCGGACTGACCGCGGCGGTCGAGGAGCTGACGGCCGAGGGCTGCCGCGCCGCGTGGGTCAGCGCGGACCTGAGCACGCGCGAAGGTGTGCGGACGGCCGCCGAGCGAGCCGTCGAGGCGTTCGGGGAACCCGACATCCTCGTCAACAGCGCCGGAATCAACGTGCGTCCGCCCATGGACGAACTCACCGAGGACGTCTGGGACGTCACGATGGCCGTCAACCTGGACGCGCCCTTCCTGCTGGGCCAGCGTTTCGGGCCCGGCATGGCGGAGCGCGGTTACGGGCGGATCCTGCACATCAGCTCGCAGCAGGCGCACCGGGCGTTCGTCCAGAGCGGTGCCTACGGTGCCTCCAAGGGCGGCCTGGAATCGCTGGCGCGGTCCCAGGCCGAGGCGTGGTCGCCGCGCGGCGTCACGTGCAACGTGCTGGTGCCGGGATTCGTCATGACACCGCTCAACGCGCGGCTGTCGTCGGATCCGGAGAAGGTGGCCGCCCTCGCCGAACGCACGCTGATCGGGCGGAACGGACTGGCCGAGGACTTCGCGGGAGCGGCGGTCTTCCTGGCGAGCCCCGCGTCCGCCTACATCACCGGGCAGGCGGTCTTCGTCGACGGCGGCATGTCGGTGCACTGACGCCGTCCCGGCGCGGTGGCGGTCAGTGCCCGCAGGAGTCCTTCCTCCATACGAAGACCTCCGTGCTCGGGCCGCGTTCGGAGAACCGCCCCGCCGGAGAGGCCTGCCGCAGCAGCCGGCGCAGGTCCCCTTCGAAGTCGTCCCGGCGCCCTTCGAACAGATGCGGCGCCGAGAACGACATCGAGAACACCCAGGCGACGACATCGTCGAAGGTCCGCTCCAGCACCTGCCCGCCGGGTACGACCAGACGCCGGGGACCGGAGAATCCCGCCCGGGCGAACACCTCGGCCTCGCCGCCCGGTGTGCCCTGCGCCAGGACTCCGCGGCCCGCTCGCCGCACGGGACCCAGGTACCGCTTGACCAGGTCGTCCACGGCCGCGTAGGGGACCGCCGGGTGCGGCAGGCCGTCCAGGGGGAGGTGTTCCGTCTTCAGGTCCGAGATGTGCACCAGGGCCCCGCCCGGCTGGAGCATGTCCCTCACGGTCGCCGCGACGAGGTCGCGGTCCATCCAGTGGAAGGACTGCGCGAAGGCGGCGACGGCGAACGTGCCGAGCCCCGCCGGGAGGTCCTCGGCGCGGGCCCGCACCCAACGGGTCTTCTCCCCCACTCCCCGGTCCGCGGCCCGGCGTCCGGCTTCGGCGATCATCCCGCGGTCGGGGTCCACGCCGACGACCTCGCCGAACAGATGCGCGAGGCTCAGGGCGATGGTCCCGGGCCCGCAGCCGACGTCGACGAGGCGCCCCTCCCCGTCGGGCCGCAGCGCCTCGGCGAGCGCGTCCGCCAGCCCCGCGGCGTACGGCAGCCGCCCCCGCTCGTAGTAGGCGGCGGTCCCCGAGAACAACGTGTCGTCCCACTCCCAGCCGGTCACCACGCCGCCCACCACCTCACCGCACAGGATTCCGCGATCACCCGACCGGGCGATGCCCCCGATGATTCCACGGCCGTACCACCCACCAGGGGCGGACGGCCGGGGATCCGCCGACCGGGGTCCGGCCGACGGGCGGTTGTCAGTGCCCGGTGCCACGCTGGGGACACCGAATCTGCGGAAGGGATGCATCGCCATGATCACCACGGAGTTCGCCCCCGGTTCCCCCTGCTGGCTCGACCTCGGCACTCCGGACGTGCGGGCCGCCGCGGCCTTCTACGGCGCCGTGCTCGGGTGGGACTACGAGTCCATGGGCGGGAGCGAGGACTTCGAAGGCGGCATGTTCCGGAAGGACGGCAAGATCGTCGCCGGCCTCGGCAAGCTCACGGAGGAGGGAGCGCGCTCGGCCTGGATGCTCTACTTCAGCGTCCCCGACGCGGACGCCACCACCGAGGCCGTCCAGCAGGCGGGCGGCACCGTCCGGGTGGCGCCGATGGACCTCGACGACTGGGGCCGGATGGCGCAGTACAGCGACCCGCTGGGCGGCCAGTTCGCCGTCTGGCAGCCGGGGACGACCAAGGGCGTCGACCTGGTCGACCAGCCGGGCTCGCTGTCGTGGACCGAGCTGATGACGAGCGACGCGGCGGCCGCGAAGGAGTTCTACGGCGGCCTGTTCGGCTGGCAGTTCAGCGACATGGAGCTGCCGGGAGGCGGGGGTACGTACACGCTCATCACCCCCGCGGGACTGCCCGAGGAGCGCATGCACGGCGGCCTCATGGAGATGGGCAAGGAGAACCTGTCGCTGACGAACGGCCGGCCGTACTGGCACCCGGTCTTCGCCGTGGAGGACTGCGACGCCGCGGTGGCCAAGGCCACCGAGAACGGCGGCAGCGTGCAGATGGGGCCCGAGGACGCGGAGGGCGTCGGCCGGCTGGCCGTCTGCGTCGACCCGGCGAACGCGGACTTCGTGGTGCTCACCCCGTCCGGGAGCTGAGCCCGGTGGACACCCCCTGGCGAGCCGGAGCAGCTTCTTGCATATGATGTGCAAATGCACGACATCACCATCAGGCAAGCCGCGGCGGAGGACCTCGACGGGGCCCGGGTGGTGATGCTCGACGCGGTGTACCGCGACTTCGGGACGGGATACGTGCCAGGGTGGCACACCGACATCATCGACCCCTCGTCCTTCTACGTCGTACCGCCGCGGCACACGCTCCTGGTCGCCGTGGACGAGCGGGACGGGACGGTGGCGGCCACGGCGGCCCTGGACGCGCGCGGCCCGGCGCATCCGCCGAACCCGCGCTGGCTGGCCGAGCGGTTCCCCTCGGGCGAGACCGCACAGCTCCGGCGGGTGTACGTGCGCCCCGAGTACCGGCGGCGGGGTCTGGCCCGGCGGCTGGTGGAGGGCCTGCTGGACTTCGCGCGGGCCGACGGTGGTTACCGGTCGGTGTATCTGCACACGTATCCGCACTCGCCCGGTGCGATGGGCCTGTGGCGGACGCTGGGCAAGGTGGTGTGCGACGAGCGGGAGGACGTGCCCGGCGGGGGCAGCGGCGTGGTGCACTTCGAGATCCCCTTCGCCTGAGCGGCGCGGGGACGACGGTGAACCCCTCGATGTCACCCCTGACCAAGAGCCTGGCCGCCCTGCGCGTTGTCGTGCGCGGCGGCGGCCCGACGCTGCTGTGGCGGGTCGTGCTCACGGCCGGCCTGGTGGGCGCGATCGGCCTGCTGCCGTGGCTGTCGCGCACCGACCCGGCGCTGACCGTGCTGAAGGCCCGCTCGGCCGACCGCGACCCGGCCCCCGGGACGCTGCGCGCCATCCGCGACGAACTCGGGCTCGACGACGGCCCGTTGGTGCTGCTCGGCCGCTGGCTGGGCGGGCTGCTGCACGGGGACGCGGGCACGTCGTGGGTCTCCGGCGCCCAGGTGCTGCCCTCCGTCGCGCAGGCGCTCGGCGTGTCGTTGCTCCTGATGTCCGGCGCCCTCGTCGTCGCCGCGGTCACGGTGACGGCCGTGTGCGCCCGTACACTCCGGCTCGGCTCGCGGGGCCGGCTCGGCACGCGCGGGGCCGGCGGCACGGCGACCGCGGTGCTGGCCGCGCTGCCCGAGTTCCTCGTCGCCTCGGTGCTCGCCTCGGTGCTCGGCGTGCAGCTGGGCTGGCTGCCGGCCCTGGGCTGGTACGGGCCGCAGTGGATGGTGCTGCCCTCGCTGGCCCTCGGCCTGCCGGCCGGCGCGGTCCTCGGGCGGATGCTGGACGACCTGCTGCCCGGCGCGTTCGCCGAACCCTGGGCGCTGGCCGCCGCGGCCCGCGGTGTCCCGCCGAAGTCCCTGGCGCGGCGGGCGGTGCGCCGCTGTGTGCCCGGGCTGCTGCCCAACCTGGGCCTGTTCGTGGTCGGTCTGACCGGCGGCTCGGTCGCCGTCGAGCAGATCTTCGACATCCCCGGCCTGGGCCGGCTCACCCTGCAGGCCGCGCTCGCCCAGGACCTGCCCGTCCTGCAGACCGGCACGCTCGCCCTCGTCCTACTCGCGGCCACCGCCGGCGTCATCGCCCGGGTCACGGCCCGGCTGCTGATCGGGCCCGCGCTGCGCGACAGCGCCCTGTCCTCCCTGCACCGGCCGGCCCCGCCCGCGCCCCGCGCCCTGCCCCTGTTGTACGGGGCACTGCTCGCCGCGGTCATCGGCCTCGGCCTGCCGCGCGACGCGCTCGCCCTGGACACCCTCGCCCGGCTGCAACCCCCCTCTCCCGCACACCCGTTCGGGACGGACGCGCTGGGCCGGGACGTCCTCGCCCGCGTCGCCGACGGAGCGCTGAACACCCTCGGCACGGCGCTCGCGGTGAGTGCCGCCGCCCTCGTGGCCGGGTTGCTGCTGGGGCTGCTGCCGCGGCTGTCCGGGCCGCTGGCCGACACCGTCAGTGCCGTACCGCCCGTCCTGGCCGGGCTCCTCGTCGCCGGCGTCACGGGCAGCGGCCCCTGGGCGCCCGCCCTGGCCGTCGGCGTCGTGGCCTGGTCCCCACTGGCCGCCCACACGTCCTCCCTGCTGCGTCAGGAGCGGGCGACCACCCACCTGGCTGCCACCCGTGCGCTGGGCGCCGGGCGTTGGTACCTGCTCCGGCACGAACTGCTGCCCGCCGTACTGCCGCCGGTGGCCCGGCATGCCCTGCTCCGGCTGCCCGGCGTCGCACTGAGCCTCGCCGCGCTCGGCTTCCTCGGCCTGGGCGCGCAGCCGCCGTCCCCCGAATGGGGCCTGCTGCTCGCCGAGAACCAGCCGTACGCCGAACGCGCCCCGTGGGCCGTCCTCTTCCCGGCCGCCGTACTCGCCCTGCTGGGTGCGCTCGCCGTGACGGCCGCCGGCGGCGTACGACTGCCCCGGCGGCGTGGGCGGGCCGACCGCCCTGCGAGGCCGTCCGGCGACCGGGTCGTGCCCGCACCGCGGCAGCGGCCGAACCACGGCGACACCCTCCTGACCCCCGCTCCCCTCTCACCGAGAGAAGAACGATGACAGGCCTCATATCCCGCGTCCTGGCCCGCCGGGCCGCCCCGACGTCCGGCGACGAGACACCCGGCGGCGCGACGCCCAAGGCCGCGCGCGAGAGCACCTGGAGACTCTGGCAGGACCTGTCCCCGCTGCTGCGGCTGCTGATCGTGACCCAGCTCGCCTTCAACATCGGCTTCTACGCCGTGCTGCCGTTCCTCGCCGAGCACCTCGGCACCGCGATCGGCATGGCGGGCTGGCTGGTCGGCTTCGTCCTCGGCCTGCGCACTTTCAGCCAGCAGGGCCTGTTCGTGGTCGGCGGCTCGCTCGTCGACCGCTACGGCGTACGCCCGGTCGTGCTGGCCGGCTGCGTACTGCGGATCGCCGGGTTCGCGTGGCTCGGGTACGCGGAGGCGAGCTGGACGGTGATCGGCGCCGTGCTGGTGATCGGCTTCGCCGCGGCGCTGTTCTCCCCCGCCGTGGAGTCCGAGGTGGCCCGCCAGGCGGTGGTCTGGGAGGAGGAAGGCCACGGCTCACGCACCCGTCTCCTGGGCCTGTTCAGCGTGGCAGGCCAGGCCGGGGCCTTCGTCGGACCGCTGCTCGGCGCGCTGCTGCTCGCCGTCGACTTCCGCACCGCGTGCCTCGCGGGTGCCGCGGTGTTCGTGCTCGTCCTCGCCGGGCACGTGTGGCTGATGCCGCAGCACATCCCCGGCAGGGTACGCGTCCGGGAGGGGGGCGGGGCGCGCCTGCTGCTGCGCAACCGCCGCTTCCTGGCCCTGTGCTGCGCGTACGGCACGTACCTTCTCGCCTACAACCAGCTGTATCTGGCCCTGCCGGACGAGGTGCAGCGCGCGGCGGGCTCCCAGGCGCCGCTGTCCTGGCTGTTCGCCCTGTCCTCGGTGCTGGTGGTGTGCGCACAGCTGCCGGTGACCCGCTGGGCGGGCGACCGGCTCGGCCTGCGCCGCTCCATGACCGCCGGGCTGCTGCTGATCGCGTCCGGCTTCGCGGTGGTCGCCGCGGCGCGCCCCGCCGGCTGGACCGGTACCGCCGGGCTGCTGCCGGCCGCGGGCTTCGTCGTACTGCTCACCGTGGGGCAGATGCTG
The DNA here is from genome assembly GCF_022807935.1 of Streptomyces sp. HP-A2021. NCBI lineage: Bacteria > Bacillati > Actinomycetota > Actinomycetes > Kitasatosporales > Streptomycetaceae > Streptomyces > Streptomyces sp. HP-A2021. The sequence goes on along the minus strand of NZ_CP094344.1, from coordinate 8,924,599 downwards.
GTCGTGCCCGCCGCCCGAGCCTGGGTGCCCGACCTCGCCGAGGAGGGCCGGATCGGCCTCTACATGGGTGCGCTGTCGTCGGTCTCGGGCCTGATCGTCCTCGCCGGCAGCGCGGCCACCGGCTCCCTGCTCGACACGGGCCTCCCGGCCGCCGTGCCCTGGCTGGTGCTCGCGGCCGTACCCGCCCTGGCGGTGGCACTGCTGCCGCGCCGGGAGGAACGGGCGCAGGGGGCGGGCGCGACGGCCTGACGGCACGCGCAGACGCGGGAGGCGGGCACGCGGAGACCCGACAGCAGGCGGAGACGCGGGGGCCGGGCACGCGGCAGCCCGACCACAGGCCAGGCGCAGCAGGCGGGGGCGCGGCAACCTGACCCAGGCCCAGAGGGGCGGAGCACGCGACGGCCCGACGGCACGCGCCCGACGACCGCGCAGACGCGGGAGGCAGGCGCGCGGCGGCCCGATCCGGCGCCCGCCGGCAGCGGGGAAAGGCGTGGCAGCCACAGCCGTGGCAACCCCGCGCGCCGCAGCTTCACCCCGGCGGGACGGTCCTCCGCTCCCCGATTTCCGGGACCGTACCGTCCCACGACACCGCACCGGGGAACTGTGGTCACGCGGCGCCAGTATCCTGGGTCGGCTGCGGCACCCCCCACCAACCCCCGCTCCGACGCGGGGAGTTGCGGCCTGCGGCGAGGACCTTCCCACGAGCATAGGACGAGGACGAGTGCTGCTAGCGGGCCGCTACCGGCTGGACGTTGAGATCGGGCGCGGCGGAATGGGAGAGGTCTGGCGTGCGTACGACGAGACACTCGCCAGAGCGGTGGCCGTCAAGCTGCTGCTGCCCCAGGACACCGACGCCACGGCGGCCTCCCGGTTCCGCCTGGAGGCCCAGACGGCCGGGCGTCTCAACCACCCCAACCTGGTAGGGGTGCTGGACTTCGGCGAGTACGACAACCGGCTGTACCTGGTGATGGAGCTGGTCGAGGGCGACAGCCTCGCCCGGGTGCTGTCCGTCTCCGGCGCGCTCCCCGCTGAGCGCGTGGCGCAACTCGCCGCGCAGGCCGCCGCGGGACTCGCCGCCGCGCACCAGCAGGGCATCGTGCACCGGGACGTCAAACCCGCCAACCTCCTGCTGGACGCGGGCGGCACACTGAAGATCGGCGACTTCGGCATCGCGCGCTTCCTCGACGACCCGGGCGCCGCGCTCACCGCCACCGGCCAGATCGTCGGCACCGGCCTCTACCTCGCGCCCGAACGGGCCCTGGGCCGGCCCGCCGGTCCCGCCTCCGACATGTACTCCCTGGGGTGCGTGCTCTACCAGCTCCTGAGCGGCCGCCCCCCGTTCCAGGCCGACACCGCCGTCGCGCTCCTCCACCAGCATCTCGACAACGCCCCCGTACCTCCCCGGGAACTCGGTGTCGCCGGTCTGCCGCCCGCCTTCGAGAGCTACCTCCTCGCCCTGCTCGCCAAGCAGCCCGAGGACCGGCCCACGGCGCAGCAGGCGGCCGAGTGGTTCGCCGGCGGCGCCTGGCGAGGGCTGCCCGAGCCGCTGCCGGAGGCTGCGTCCCCGGTGCCGTCCGCCGGGCCGAGACCGTACGCGGCAGCCGACACCGGCGCCCCGGCCACGTACGCGCTGCCCACGGGGTCTCGTACCGCCCGCGGCGGGCGTTCCCGTCGCGCCGCGCCCCGAGGCGGTCTCGGCGACCACCGGAGAACGGCAGCGGTGGTGGCCGCGGCGGCCGTCTTCCTCGCCGCGATGCTCGCCGGCATGCTGTGGTTCTCGCCCGACAACACCGCGACGGAGGGCACAGAACCCGACGCGTCCCCGTCCGCGAGCAGCCCGGCCGCCCCCTCGCCCGGCGGCTCCGCCGCCTCCGCCGACCCCCTGGCCTCCGCCCCGGCGGCCGCCACGACTCCGACCGCCGGCGCAGTGGCCGATGTCACCCCCTCCGCCACGGCACCCGATTCCCCGACCCCGGCCGAAGCGACGACCGCCTCCGAGAGCCCGGCGCAGGAGACGAACAGCAGCCCGCCGGAGAAGACGGACAAGCCCAAGCAGGAGCAGGCTCCGCGGTCCTGGGGGAACGGGGAGGACGAGGACGACGAGGGTGACGACTGAGCCGTCCTGCGCCGGTGTGTGAGCGGTCGCCCCCTCACGCGCCCCTCCGCGCGCCCCCTCGGCTGGCTTGTCATGGCCCTTATCTCGGCATTACTGTCACCACGCCTTGGTGAACGGGAAATCCGGTGTGATGCCGGTGCGGCCCTCGCCACTGTGATCGGGAAGTCCGGCTCCAGCCCTAGCGGGCAGCCACTGGGTCCTCACGGACCCGGGAAGGCGGAGTACGGGCGGTGGGACCCGTGAGCCAGGAGACCGGCCAAGGCGCGTCAACCATCCACGAGGTGCTGGAGAGGGTCTGCTGAGCCATGCACATTGCCGAGGGTTTCCTGCCTCCGGCGCACGCGGTCGCCTGGGGCGTCGCGTCTGCGCCGTTCGTCCTCCACGGGGTCCGGTCGCTCACCCGTGAGGTGCGCGAGCACCCCGAGAGCACCCTGCTCCTCGGCGCCTCAGGCGCCTTCACGTTCGTCCTGTCCGCCCTGAAACTGCCGTCCGTCACCGGCAGCTGCTCCCACCCCACCGGCACGGGCCTGGGCGCCATCCTGTTCCGGCCGCCCGTCATGGCGGTGCTGGGCACCATCACCCTGCTCTTCCAGGCGCTGCTGCTCGCGCACGGCGGTCTGACGACGCTCGGCGCCAACATCTTCTCCATGGCGATCGTCGGGCCCTGGGCCGGTTACGCGGTGTACCGACTGCTGCGCCGCTACGGCGTGCCGCTGATGGTCGCCGTGTTCTGCGCCGCGTTCGTCGCCGACCTGTCCACCTACTGCGTCACCAGCGTGCAGCTGGCGCTCGCGTTCCCCGACCCGGGCAGCGGGTTCCTGGGCGCGCTCGGCAAGTTCGGCTCCATCTTCGCCGTCACCCAGATCCCGCTCGCGGTGAGCGAGGGACTGCTGACGGTGCTCGTGATGCGGCTGCTGGTGCAGTCCAGCAAGGGCGAACTGACCCGGCTGGGTGTGTTCCTGGCCGAGAAGGAGTCCCGGAGCGAGACCGAGGCGGTGGCCCGATGAGCAGGAACACGAAGATCAACCTTCTGCTGCTGCTCGCCGTGGCCGCGCTCGCCGTGCTGCCGCTCGCGCTCGGCCTCGGCGACCACAAGAAGGAGCCGTTCACGGGCGCCGACGGCGAGGCGGAGACGGCGATCACCGAGATCGAGCCGGACTACAAGCCCTGGTTCTCACCCCTGTACGAACCGCCGTCCGGTGAGATCGAGTCGGCGCTGTTCTCCCTCCAGGCGGCCCTCGGCTCCGGTGTCCTCGCCTACTACTTCGGCCTGCGCCGGGGCAGGCGGCAGGGTGAGCAGCGGGCGCGGGAGCGGGACTCCGAGAGCCGTGCGGCCGGGGGCGCCGCCGAGGAGTCCACGGCCGAAGGGGCCTGAGCCGCGTGCTGCCGATCGACGCGGCGGCGCACAGCAGTCGCTGGCGCCGCCGCCATCCCGTGGACAAGGCCGTGCTCGGGCTGGGTCTGACCCTGCTGGCGATCTCGCTGCCGCCCTGGCCGGGCGCGGCTCTGGTGCTGCTGACCGCCCTGGTGGTGCTGCTGGGTCCGGCGGGCGTGCCCTGGCGCCGGCTGTGGCGGGCCTACCGGGTGCCGCTGGGTTTCTGCGTGACCGGCGCGCTGACGCTGCTCGTGCAGGTCGGCGGGCCGGGCGGCTTCGTCTCCCTCGCCGGTGACGGGCCGGTCCGGGCCGGGGAGTTGCTGCTGCGCACCTCGGCGGCATCCCTGGGGGTGCTGCTGTTCGCGTTCACCACGCCCATGTCCGACCTGTTGCCGCGGCTGGTCCGGGCCGGGGTGCCCGCGCCGGTCGTCGACGTGGCGCTCGTGACGTACCGGATGAGCTTCCTGCTGCTGGACTCCGTGCGCCGGGTCCGTGACGCGCAGGCGGCCCGGCTCGGGCACACCACGCGGGCCGCCGCCTGGCGTTCCCTGGGCGGTCTCGGCGCCACCGCGTTCGTCCGGGCCTTCGACCGGGCGGTCCGCCTCCAGGCCGGTCTCGCCGGGCGCGGCTACGACGGCACCCTGCGCGTCCTGGTGCCCGAGGCCCGTGTCTCCGTCCGCTTCACGACGGCCAGTTGCGTACTCCTCGCGGCGCTGGCCGTCCTCACCTTCGTACTGGAAAGGCCGCTGACATGAGCGAGCCCGCCCTCGTCGCCCTGCGGGGCGCGTCCTTCGCCTACGAGGACGGCCCGGCCGTGCTCAGCGGCCTCGACTTCGGGATCCGCGAGGGTCGCGCGCTCGCGCTGCTCGGCCGCAACGGCAGCGGCAAGACCACGCTGATGCGGCTCCTCAGCGGCGGACTGCGGCCCCACGAGGGCCGGCTGACGGTCGACGGGCAGCCGGTGACGTACGACCGCAAGGGCCTGACCCGGCTGCGGACGACCGTCCAGCTGGTGGTGCAGGACCCGGACGACCAGCTCTTCGCGGCGTCCGTCGAGCAGGACGTGTCGTTCGGGCCGCTGAACCTCGGCCTGGACGACACGGAGGTGCGGGCGCGGGTGGCGGAGGCGCTCGCCGCCCTGGACATCACCGCCCTGGCCGACCGGCCCACCCATCTGCTCTCCTACGGGCAGCGCAAACGCACCGCCATCGCGGGCGCGGTCGCCATGCGCCCCCGTGTCCTCATCCTCGACGAGCCGACGGCCGGGCTCGACCCCGACGGCCAGGAACGGCTCCTCAGCACGCTCGACGGACTCCGTGCGGCCGGCACCACGGTGGTGATGGCCACCCACGACGTCGACCTCGCCCTGCGCTGGGCCGACGACGCGGCGCTCCTCACCCCGTCCGGAGTCCGCACCGGGCCCGCTCCCGTGGCACTGGCCCGCCCCGACCTCCTCCAAGAGGCGGGCCTGCGGCTGCCGTGGGGAGCCGCCGCGGCGGAACTCCTCCGCGCGCAGGGGTGGCTGACGGGCACGGAGCCGGGGCCGCGAACGCCCACGGAACTCGCCGCCCTCGCGGCCGGACGGCTGGGCGCGCCTGGAGTCTGAGGGGCGCCCGGAGGCCTCGGTCAGTCGAAGTAGGACTCGAGTGAGCCGCGGCGCCGGACGTCGAGCGTCGCGCAGTGGAACGAGCCGCCGAACGGCGCGTAGTGCAGCAGGTCGCACGGGATCGGCTCGAAACCCCACTTCTCCAGGGCGCGCAGCATGCCGGTGTGGTGCCGCTCCGCGATCACCCGCCGTTCGTCGATCATGAGCACGTTCATGCTGAGCCACTGGCCGCACATCGACGTGACCTTGAGCAGCGTCTCGTCGATCGGGTCGGGCTCGGGGGCGACCAGGACGTCCCAGGAGCTCAGGATGCCGGGCAGCCGGTCGACGTCGACGTACTCCGGGTTGACCAGCACCTTTCCGGGCGCGAGCAGGACGAAGGTCGTGTCGATGTGCATGGGCGTACGGCAGCGGCTCTCGATCTCGTGGATGCGGTACCCCTGCCCGAGATGGCGGCGCAGCCAGTCGATGCCCATCCGGTTGGTGACGTTGCTGCGCGTGACGAAAAGGTCCCGCCCGGCCCGGACGAAGTCCGCCGCGTCGAAGACCGGCTCGAACTCGGTGAGGATGTACCGCATGGGCTCGCCGTCCTTCGGCACCTGGAAGTCCGGATCGAACAGTTCGTCCGTGAGCTGCGGCCTGGGTGCCGCCGTCCAGCGCGCGCCGCGGCGGAAGTAGTCCTTGAGGAGCGGGCGGTAGGAGTGGGTCTCGAAGTACCGGCACGGCCAGGCCATCGGAGTTTCGATGATCTCGTCGCCGATCACGAGCATGCTGTCCCGCGGACAGGTGTTGCAGAAGCCCCGGGAGGACCAGTCGGGGGTGGCGAAGCGGCGCCGGTGGTCGACCACGTCCGGCCGCCTGACCGTGACGCCGAGGGACTCCAGCAGGGCGACGAACCCGTCGATCTCCTGCTGCGCCTGCTCGACGAGCACGCGCGGGTACCGGAAGCCGGCGGCGAGTCCCTGCAGCCGCCCGGCCCAGGGCGGCACGTTGCAGCTCACCACCGGGTGGTCCGAAGGGATCGTCGCGCCCTCGAGACGCCCGACGATGATCTCCTCCAGCGGATCCCACTCGGTGTGCGAGTTGACCGGCGAGACGAGGCGCTCCACGTCCGCGGCCGTCGCGGCCGGCGTTTCGGGCCTCTCCATGATGGCCATGCTCACCACCTTCGGATGTCAGGCTTCGGTGATGCACCGCGCTTGCCACGTCACTCACCGTGGCGCGGCGGCCGGGTCGGCGTCAACAGTCGTGCTCGACGGCGCTGCCGCTCGTGCGGTCCTGCCGTCCGCAATCCGCTTGTCCGCCCGCGGGGCACGGCCTACGTTGCCGGTGTGGATCTCTTCTCAAGCTCCTGGACGGCGTTGCGCGCGGCGGTCGCCGAGCTGGCCGACGAGGACTTCGCCCGGCCGTCCGGCTGTACCGGCTGGCTGGTGCGGGACCTGGTGTGCCATCTGGTCATCGACGCGCAGGACGTCCTGATCACCCTCGCCACCCCCGCCGACGGGGAACCGACCCGTGACGCGCTGACCTACTGGGAGGTCTCCGACACGCCGCCGACCGGAGACGACCCGCTCGACGCGCTGACCGTCCGGCTGGCCGCCGCGTACGGGGAACCGCACCTGCTCAAGTTCCACCTGGACGACGTCGGCTCCGCCGCGGGCCGCGCGGCGGAGCTCGCCGACCCCGGTCTCCGGGTCGGCACCCGCGACGAGGTTCTCACCGTGGGCGACTACCTCTCCACGTACGTCATGGAGTGGACGCTGCACCATCTCGACCTGATCGCCCACCTCCCGGACGCCGCGCCGCCGCCCGCGGAGGGGCTCGCCCGGTCCCGCGAGATGCTGGAGCGGATCGCCGGGAGCGCGTTCCCCCCGTCGTTCTCCGACGCGGACGCGCTGCTGGTGGGCACAGGACGGCGGGCGCCGACCGAGGCGGAGCGGGCTGAACTGGGCGATCTGGCCTCGACGGTGCCGGTCTACCTGGGCTGAGCGGGGAGACCGGCCCGCGCAGTGGCACTGCGGTACGTCGTGATGCCCAGCGCGAGCAGCCAGTAGCTGAGGATCGCGCCCAGCGACGCGGTGGTGCCCCAGCCGTTCGCCGCGTAGAAGTCCGCCGGGTCGTTGCCGAAGAACAAGGACGGCACGAAGGCCAGATTGACCCCGGCCAGGACGTAGGCGGAGCGGCCGGTCCAGCGCGGCAGCAGGTTCGTGCGGGAGATGCCGAAGCCCACCACGGTCAGGAACAGAGCCATCAGCACCTTGCCGATCGTCCCGTACAGGACGTAGGTGCCGCTGACCGCGATGGTCGGATCGATCGCACGGTCGGCGGCGATGACCGCGCCGGCCTCCAGCCCGCTGGAGACCAGGGTGACCGCCACGTAGACCAGCCCGACGGCGAACGCCAGCGAACCCACCCAGTCGTAGGCCGGGTTCACCCGCTTGACCAGCTCGCGGAAGGCCGTCACGAACACGATCAGGAACGCCAGCGAGAAGATCGCGAGCAGCAGCCTGCTGAGGACGTTCGCGTCCGGCGGCGGACCGGAGTAGACGAAGTACAGCGGTACCTCGATGATGAGGGCGGCCGCGGCGGCGATGCCGGCGAGGCCCGTCAGGCGCCTGGCGAAGGTCTCGTTCATGGGGGGTCCCCCCGAAGTCCGGTGGCGGATCGCTCGTCGGCCGGTCGCCGACGACACACATGCTGCCGCCCCCGGCACGGCCCGTCCCTGGGCCTGGACACCCGATGCGGGGGTGGCCTTACCGACACCCCCGCGCACTCACGTCCTGAACCGCCCGGCCGGCCCCGCACCACCGCCCCGTACCGCCCCGAGTCCGCCGACCGTGCCTCTTGGCGCTCCCTGCGCACCACCGCCGGGCCGGAAAACACTTGGACGCCGCGGGCACTATCGCGGGACACTTCCGGACTCGACCCGAATCTCCACACATCCGTTGCGGCGATGGCCCCTGCCCGCACCAGCGCGTGGCGGGCGGCCACAGAACGACACAGGGGTGGGATGGAAACGCCTGGAACGCGCAGGGTTCAGCCGGGCAAACGCTCGGTGCTTCTCGCACTTCGTTACTACGGACGGGAGTTGGCCCGGCTGCGCCGGCTGACGGCACCCGCGATGCTGCTCATGGCGCTGGGCAACATCGGAATCAACTACGTCGCGCCGCTGATCGTCGCCAAGCTCGTCGGCGACATCGCCGACGACAGGGACGTCACGGTCGACTCGACACTGCCGTACGTCCTCGGCTTCGCCGGGGTCCTGCTGTTCGCGGAGGCACTGTGGCGCGTCGCCCTGCACTGCCTCAACCGCCTCGACGCCCTGGGCATCGAGCACTTGTACGTGATCGGGATGGACGAGCTGTTCGCCAAGGACGCCGCGTTCTTCCACGACAACTTCGCCGGTTCGCTGACCAAGCGCGTCCTGAGCTTCGCCTCGCGTTTCGAGCAGTTCGTGGACACGCTGACGTTCCAGATCGTGGGCAGCTTCGTGCCGCTGGCGTTCGGGGCGGTGGTGCTGTGGCGCTACGAACCCCTGCTCGTGGTCGGACTGCTGGTGATGATCGCGCTGACCGGGGTACTGGTCGTGCCTCTCATCCGGCGCCGTCAGGCGCTGGTCGACCTGCGTGAGGAGGCGATCGCCCGGGTGTCGGGCCACGTCGCCGACAGCCTGATGAACATGGACACGGTGCGGGCGTTCGCCGCGGAGGAACGCGAGGCCGCCGAGCACCGTTCCCGGGTCGCCACCTCGCGCCGGCTCACGCTGCGGTCGTGGGACTACGGCAACCTCCGCATCGACACGCTGGTGGCGCCGATGTCGGTGCTGACCAACGCGATGGGGCTGTTGCTCGCGGTCACGCTCGCCGGGGGCGGGAACGGCGTGGAGGCGATCGTGGTCGCCTTCACCTACTACAGCAACGCGACCCGGATCATGTTCGAGTTCAACCAGATCTACCGCCGGCTGGAGAGCTCGATGACGGAGGCCGCGCAGTTCACCGAGCTGCTCCTGACGCCTCCCACCGTGCTCGACCCGCCGTCGCCGGAGCCGCTGCGGCCCCGGTCCGCCGGTATCCGCTTCGAGAAGGTGACCTTCGCGCACCGGGGCGGCAGGCGGCTGTTCGAGGGCCTCGACCTGGACGTGCCGAGCGGGGCGAGGATCGGCCTGGTCGGCCGGTCGGGCGGCGGCAAGACCTCCCTGACCCGGCTGCTGCTGCGGATGACGGACATCGACGGCGGCCGCATCCTCGTCGGCGGTCAGGACATCAGCCGGCTGCGCCAGGCCGACCTGCGCGGCCAGATCGCGTACGTGCCGCAGGACCCGGCGATGTTCCACCGCACCCTGCGGGACAACATCGCGTTCGCCCGGCCGGACGCCACCGAGGCCGAGATCCGCCGCGCGGCCGAGGCGGCCCACGTCACGGAGTTCGCCGACGCGCTGCCGGACGGCTTCGACACCATGGTGGGCGAGCGCGGCATCAAGCTGTCCGGCGGTCAGCGCCAGCGCGTCGCTCTCGCCCGGGCGATCCTGCGCGACGCGCCGATCCTGCTGCTCGACGAGGCGACCAGCGCGCTGGACTCGGAGAGCGAACTCCTCGTGCAGGAGGCGCTGTGGCGGCTCATGGACGGGCGGACCGCGCTGGTCGTGGCGCACCGGCTGAGCACGGTCGCCTCCATGGACCAGCTCGTCGTCCTCGACCGCGGACGGATCGTCGAGCAGGGCACGCACCAGGAGTTGCTCGCGATCGACGGCGCCTACGCGAAGCTGTGGCAGCACCAGTCGGGCGGGTTCCTCGACGACACGACGGGGCGGGCCGAGGTGCTCTGAACGACGGCGCGGGCCGGAGGCCGTCTCCTCGCCCCTGAGGAGACGGCCCCGGGACCCGGTGCGATGCGACGCCCTGGTCAGTGGCCGTAGGGCGGCTCGAAGCAACCGGTCTCCAGGTACGGCCCGTTGGTCCGTACGTCGAAGTTCGACTTCTGCAGGAACGCCGTGACGCAGGCGTCGCGGTGCACGCGCAGCGCCACCCGTGTCCCCTCGGGCGTCACGTAACCGTCGTCCTTCCAGCGCGAGGGCATCTCGCTGACGGTGAGCGTCCCGCCGAGCAGCTTTCCGTCCTTCGTGACGCGCTCCTCCTCGTATCCGAGCCGCAGCAGGGCCGCCCGCACCGTCGCGGGGTCCCACTTCCGCTGCTCCCACAGCCGCTCGAGCACCGGCCTGATGCGGCCGGCCTCCCGCTCGGCGTCCTTCGCGTGGGCGGGGGACATCTCGCGCGAGCGGCGGTACGCGTTGTTCTCGTTGTCGTGCGGGGCCCCGTCACCGGCCCCCGGCTCCACGTACGGCGAGGCGGCGCCCTCGGACGCGCCGGGAGTGGCGGCCCGGGCCGTCGAGCCCGAGGCGTGCAGGTCACCGCATGCGGAGAGCGCGGCGACGAGAACCAGGGCGACAGCGGCAAGTGGGCCACGGCCGACGGGCGTTGAGGTGGACATGGAGGGACCTTCTCATGGCGGCCGGCCGTGCGAATCGGTAGGTGCGCGGGGGTGACTGAGTACGCGTACTCACTGCCGGGAGCGCAGCCGTGCCAGGCGCCGGACGGAAAACATCTCGCAAGATGTGTTAACACTGTCGCTGCAACCCCCGGATCCAGCCAGTCGAGGACAAGGGCGGCAGCGCCATGACGATCGACGTGTCCGTGGAGCGCGTGATCCCGCTCCCGCCCGAACAGGTGGCCGAGTACGCCATGGACTGGCGCCCTGACGCCGAGTGGACGCAGGGCATCCGCACCGCGGAGCTGACCCGGGAGGCGGACGCGGGCGGGTTCGGAGTGGACGCCGAGATCACCCGGACGGCCTTCTTCCTCGGCCGGCGCATCGACTACGTCCTGCGGGTGGCCGCGTACGAACCGCCCCACCTGCTGGACATGATCTCCGTGGCCGGCCCGATGCCCATGCACGTCACGTACGCCTTCGAGCCGGACGCCCGGGGCACGTGCGCCCGCATTCGCGTCCGGGGCGGCGGAGGCGGCTTCTACCGGCTGGCCTCGCCGCTCCTGGCCCGCCAGGTGCGCTCCTCCCTCCGCAAGGACCTGCGCGACCTCGAACAGCGGCTCATCGCGCGGTAGAGGTATCCACCCGGCTACGTCCTGCGCCGCGTCCCCGCCCGCCGATGCCGCGCTTCGGCGGCCTGCGACAGGCCGGACCGTCGCACGAGGGGGACCCCGCCAGGAGGCCCCGCCCCGCCTTCAATGGGTCGTGCGGCCGTGGGTCATGCGGCCGTGGGTCATGCGGCGATGGGCCGTGCGACCGGGCTCAGAAACGGTCCGGTGCACGCTCCGGGAGCGGAGATCCTGGCAGCACGTCCTGCTTCTGGTTCTTCCGTGCCTCCGCGTTCGAGTCGGCCGTCGCCTCACAGGTCACGTCCTTCCCCGGCAGCCTGCCGGTGAGCAGGTAGGTCGTGACCGTGCCGTCCGTGCATGCGTTGCCGCTCGGATAGACGCCATGGCCCTCGCCGCCGAGGACGGTGACCATCTTCGAGCCCTTCAGGTCGGCGTGCAGGGCCTGACCGCTGGGCAGCGGGGTCTGCGAGTCCCACTCGTTCTGGACGACCAGGGAGCCGACCTTGTTGTTCACCTTGGTGGCCCGTTCCACGGACCTGTCCCAGAACGCACAGGGCTTGATGCTGGAGGCGAAGTCACCGTAGAGCGGGTAACGGCCCTTGTCCTCGATGGCGTCCCGCCGGTAGCTCTCGGGATCGCGGGACCAGGCGGCCGAGTTGTCGCCGCAGACCACGGCCCAGAAGCTCGCCGTCATGTTGTCGGCCGGCACCTCGGCGGCATCGGCGGCGCGTGATGTCCCGGTCCGCCCGGGCCCAGTGAACGCCGCGAGCTTCTCCGCGGAGGCGGGCCGGCCGGTCGCGGCCTTCATCAGTTCCACGACCACCTCGGTGGCGTACTCCGGGCTGAAGACCGCCCTGCGCATACCGCTGCGGATGTCATCACCGGTGGTCGGCTGCCCGTCTACCTCGATGGGCTTCTCGTCGGCCTGCGCGACCAGGTCCCAGAACGTCCGGTCGACCTCCTTCGGGGTGCCGCCGAGGCCGTACTTCTCCGAACGGTCGGCGGCCCACTCGGTCCACCGGTCGAACGCGGGCTCGGCGCCCTCCGCCCACCACTGGATCATCCCTCGCCAGGCGCGCGCCGGATCGACCGCGCTGTCCAGCACGAACCGGTCTGCCCGCCCCGGGAAGAGCTGGGTGTAAACGGCGCCCAGGTAGGTGCCGTACGAGTAGCCCAGGTACGAGATCTTCTTCTCACCGAGGATCGCCCGGAGCAGGTCCATGTCGCGCGCGGTGTTGCGCGTGGTGATGTGCGCGAGCGTGTCGCCCGCCTTGTCCCGGCACTTGTCCGCGACGACGCGTGCCCAGGAGACGTCCTTGGCGAACGTCTCCTCCTTGTACGGCCGCAGCCAGTTCTCCTCCTCCGGCTCCAGGTCGCAGGAGACCGGGTTGCTCCGTCCCACACCGCGTGGGTCGAAGCCGATCAGGTCGTACTTCCGCCGTGCGGACTCGGGGAGCAGCTCCTGCAGGTCGAGCGGCATGTAGAGCCCCTGTCCCCCGGGGCCGCCGGGGTTGGAGAACAGGACACCGTGCCGCTTGCCGGGCGCGGTGCTCCTGATCCGGGATATGGCCAACTCGATCCGCTTGCCCCCGGGAACCCGGTAGTCCAGCGGGGCCTTGATCGTGGCGCACTGGAACTCCGCCGGGGAGTCGGCTTCGCACCGCTTCCACCGCGGCTTCTGCTTCACGTACCGGTCCAGCGCGCCGCCTTCGGCAGCGGATAAGGAGGCGGTCGACGGGGTGGCGGGAGCGGCGGTGGCCGTCGAGGTGGCCAATACGGGAGCCAGCGTCGCCGTGACACTCACGGCCAACAGGGGCGCGAGACGTCGTCTGCGCACGATTCGATCCTTCCGGTCGCGTGTTCGGACAGGAAGGATCTTTCAGGAACCGGGCGCGCATGCGGATCCCTCGCCGGGCTGTACCTCCTCTCCACCCTTGGAATGACACAACAGTGGTGTGTGGTACCCGAGTTGTAGGGCCGTGTCAGAGCTGATGGGCGCGGGTGCCGCGCAGCCGGCCCCGGGTGTCCAGCAGCAGTCGGGCGTACTCGGGCAACCGGTCGAGCGGAACGGCGTCGTGGTCCTGCACCAGAATCGTGAGGTCGGCGTCCTTGGCGGCGGCCAGTGCGTCGACGGACCGCTGCACCGGTTCGCCGTCCGGCGACCAGGCGTCCACGAACGGGTCGTGATACGTGACGTCGGTGCCGCTCTGCCGCATCAGCCGGACGATCGCGGCGGCCGGGGTGGCCCGCAGATCCGTGCTGTTGCGCTTGTAGGTCACTCCGACGAGCAGCACCCGCGCCTCCCCCAGGGCGGTTCCCCGCTCCTTCAGCAAGTGCTCGGCACGCCGCACGACATGCGCCGGCATCCCGGCATTGACCTCCTGCGAGAGCTCGACCAGCCGCAGCGGGGTCCCGCCGGTGCGCGCCCAGTGCGTGAGATAGACGGGATCGACCGGGATGCAGTGCCCACCCACCCCCGGTCCCGGCCGGAACTCCTGGAAACCGAATGGTTTCGTACGCGCGCAGTCCAGAGCCTCCCACACATCGACTCCCAGCGCCCGGGCGGCGACGGCGAGTTCGTTGACCAGGGCGATGTTCACGTTGCGGTAGGTGTTCTCCAGGAGTTTCGCCAGTTCGGCCTCGCGTGCGGAGCCTGCCTCCACGACTCGGTCGCACAAGCGCCGGAAGAAGTCGGCCGCGACCGTCGTGCACCTTCGGGTGCAGCCACCCACGACGCGCGGGGTGTTGCGCACACCGAAGGTCTGGTTGCCCGGGTCGATGCGCTCGGGTGAGAAGGCGAGGGAGAAGTCCGTTCCGGCACTGAGTCCGGAGGCCTGCTCCACGATGTCACGGACGACGTCGTCCGTGGTGCCCGGGAAGGACGTGGACTCCAGGACGACGAGGGTGCCGGGTTTCAGACGGTCCCCGAGAGCGGAGGCGGCGCGCCGCACATGGGAGAGATCGGGTCCGCCCGTGTCGTCCAGTGGTGTGGGCACGCAGATCACGGCGACCGAGGCCTCCGCCAGCGGACTCTCGTCGACGGAGGCCCGGAAACCGTCGTCCAGCATGGCGGCGAGGTCGGCATCGGTGACGTCGGGGACGTGTGAGCGGCCCGAGTTCAGGGATGCGGTGACGGACGGGTTCTCATCGATCCCTGTGACACGCATACCGGCGCGGCACGCCTCGCGGGCCAGGGGGAGGCCGGTGTATCCGAGTCCGATGACGGCAACGCTGTTCATGTCGCTCCCTGATTGTGGGCGGTCAGCGGCCGGCGGAGGTCGCGCGGGCGGCCAGGAGCGCGAGGGTGCTGCGGCAGATCTTTCCGGTGGGCCCGAGGGGCATCTCCACGACGCGCAGCAGGAGTTCGGGGAGCTTGCGGCGTTCGAGGCCGCGCTGGGACTCCAGGAAGACAGCGAGTTCGCTCAGGTCGGGCACGGGCGCGCCCGGCCTCTCTCGGATGCAGGCGCACAGGCGCTCCCCCAGTTCCGGGTCGGGCACACCGACGCAGGCCACCTCGGCCACGGCGGTATGCGCGGCGAGTTCGCGTTCCACCTCCGCCGGGCTGATGTTGTAGCCGCCTCGCACGACGATCTGCTTGATGCGGCCCAGTACGTGGAGCCTGCCGTGTTCGTCCAGGAACCCGCGGTCACCGGTGCGCACCCAGCCGGTCGCAGTGCGGTACCGGGCGTCCAGGCCGGGGTCGGCGACGTAGCACAGGGGTGTCATGGGGCCTCTGGCGCAGATCTCACCGGGCTGTCCGGCCGGCAGGGGTGCACCGGTGTCGTCGGTGATGCGGATCCGCGCCACGGCCGGGTCGGGACGTCCGGTGCCCGCCTCGGGCCGGAGCCCGGTGGCGGCGGTGTGGCAGTTCACGCCGTCGGACGATCCGTAGACGGTGATGACACGGCGGCCGAACCGGGCGCGGCACGCCTCGGCGGTGGCTTCCGGGAGAGCCGCTCCGCTGGACACGACGGCCTGGAGGCCGGTGAAGTCCTCGCCGGGTGTGGGGGGTTGTTCGGCGATGCGGTGCAGCATCGTGGGCACGCCGAAGACGTGCGTGGGACGGTGCTCGACGATCATGCGGAGGGCCGCGGCCGGGTCGAAGGACGCCTGCACCAGCAGCGTTCCGCCGAGGGCGGCGAGGGTGACGGATGTGCCGCAGGAGCCGAAGGAGGAGGCCAGCGGGACGAGCACGAGGTTGCGCATCGGGCCGTCCCCGGCGTGCAGGGCGCGTACGTAGGCGGCGCGGCCGCCGGCCATCGCGTTGTGGGAGTAGGCGACCATCTTGGGTTCGGCCTCCGAGCCGGAGGAGACCAGAATCCGGGCGGGCGCCTCGGGGTCGACGGGGCGCGGAACGAAGGGCCGCAGCGCCGGCGCCACGAGTGACTGCGCCGTCCGATGGCCTTCCCCGAAGGTGAACACCGTCTCGAGGTGGCGGAGGTGAGCGTGTGTGACCGCGTCGGAGAAATCGGCGACGATGACCGCGCGGGCACGGGCGCGGGCGAGCAGGCTCGCCGGCCCCCGGCTGCCGGGCCCCGGCGGATAGGGCAGTGCCACCGCTCCGATCGCGGCGACCGCGAGTTCCGCGGCCACCGCGTCGCGCCCGTTCGGCATCCGTACGGCGATGATGTCCCGTTCGCCCAGGCCGCGTTCGGCGAGCCGGGCCGCGATGTGCCGTACCCGGGCGTCGAGTTCGGCGTAGTCCACTGTGCCCGCCGAGTCGATGACGGCGGTCCGGCCGGGGTGACGCCGTACGTGCCCGGAGAACAGCGTGTACAGGTCACGGTCGGGGCACCGGCCCGCTTCGGACCAGGCGCGCCGCACCGAGGCCGGCACCAGGTCACGGATCTCGACGCCGGCGTTGGATGTCCATCCGGCCCTCATGAGAACTCCCAGGGTGCGAGGGGTGCCGCGTACTCCCCGACGGTCAGCGCCGGAGCGAACCGTGGGTCGCGGGCCAGGTCCGCGAGGCTGGTGCACACCGGCGTGGCGGCCACGCCCGCTGCCGCCAGCCCGGGCAGCCAGTCGGCGGTGGGCCGCACCCGGGCGCGGGAGGCGATCGCGTCCGCGCCCGCCGAGGCGCCGAGGCCGAGCGCTCGCGCGAGGAGCTCCGGCCGCTCCCGGGCCTGCGGTCCGAGCCAGATGTACCCGTCCCGTGTGCGCAGCGGGCGGTCCAGCGCTTCGGGCCGTCTCCGCCCGCGGGGAACGAGGGCGGCGGCGGAGTACAGGGAGGAGTCCACGCGAACGCCCCTTCCGGTACGACGCCGTGCCAGCAGTGCCGCCAGTACGCCTTGCGCGCAGGTCAGTCCGCCGAGGACGTCGGTGAGCGTCATCAGGGAGGGCGCAGGCGGCTCGTCCGCGGGCCGCACGGCGGCGGCGAGGCCGCTGTGCGCCTGGACCAGGTAGTCGGTCCCCACGGGTGGTTGCGGCCCCAGGGCGTCGCCCCAGCCGGATGCCCACGCGTACACCAGCCCGGGGCGCGCCGTACGCAGGTCCTCGGCGTCCAGCCCGAGCCGGGCCGCCTTGCCCGGCGCCCAGTTGTGCAGGAAGACGTCGGCCTCGGACACGAGTGCGCGGACGGCCCGCCGTCCCGCGTCCGTGGTGAAGTCGATCTCCGCGACGGCTTTGCCGGCGTTGAGGGCGCTGAAGCGGGCCGACGTCGTGCCCGCCGTCGGGGGGATGCCGCGCATCGGGTCACCGCCGGGCGGTTCGATCCGTACGACGTCGGCGCCCAGGAGCCGCAGGACGTGGCCGGCCATGGGCCCCTGGACCCGTCGTGCCGACTCGACGACCCGCAGTCCCGCCAGGGGCGCCGCAGCCCTGCACGCCCTGGCGGTCGTGGTGCCGCCCGGCTCCGGAAACGGTGTAAGGGTCCACGGCGGCGCCACCGTGGGTGGGAGGGGATCTTGCCGTACGGGCAGCACGGTGGCGCCCGACCGGTCCGCCGCCGATCGGACGGTCGTGAACGAGGCTTGCCGCACGGTCGCGGACAGCGCGGGAGGCAGCATGCAGGTGGCGGTGGCGAACCGCTGCTGGAACGACCGCCATCCGCGTCCGGTGTCGGCCCGGTCCGCCCCGAGCAAACGCCAGAAGTCCAGCCATCGCCCGGCGTCGAGGGCTTCGAGTTCGAAGCGCACGCCGTCGGCGGAGACGAAGGAGCAGCCGGCAGGCGCGGGCTCCTCCCCCGAGCCGGCGCGTGACGGCAGGCCCTCCGCCGGGTCGTCGCCGTCCGCGGTCGCCGCCGCGAGGTACTGGGCGAGGGCCAGCAGCGCGGCCTGACCGACCGACGTCCGCACCTGCGTCACGTCGGCGCCGCCGGCCCGCGCGAGGAGTGCCGCGCAGACTCCCTGGGCCGCCAGGAGGCCCGCCACCGTGGAGGCGTAGTCGACGGCGAGCGGGGCCGGGCGTCCGGCCGCCCGGCCGTGGACGTGCATGATCCCGCAGGCCGCCTGGACGGCCCGCTCATCGGCCAAGGGGACGGAGAGCGGGCCCTGCCAGTCGATCTCCCAGCCGACGGTGGCGGTGGCCGGGTCGCCCACCAGGTCGAGGAGGTGTGCCGCGACCCCGACGGCCACCGGCGCCGTGGCCGTGGCCGGGTCTCCGGCGCGCGGCACGCAGAGCGTCATCGGGCGTCCTCCGGTAGCGGCCGCGGGCCGTCGTCCGTCTCGTCCGCCTGCGGGCGCCGGCCGTGTACCGAGTAGACGACGCTGGACGCGGCGCAGAACGACGGGTCCCGCATCAGCGCCCGTACGTCCGTCAGCTGCGCCTCGGTCAGGCCCGCGGCCAGGAGTTCGTCCCGCAGGTGGTACGTGTGGTTGAGCTGCATGCGCAGGCCCGGCGACCCCGGGGTGCGCAGTTCGATGCGGGGTCGCGGGTCGATGTCGACGAGCCCCGCGGCGCGCATGGCGGCCGGCGCGTTCCGGGCCCAGTGGGGGTCTCCGCCACGGGCCCGCAGGACGGCGCACTTGGCGTCGAGGAAGGCCGTGTAGAGCCGCGCGGAGGCCTCGTCCGGGGTGAGCAGAGGCGGTTCGTAGGAGGCGTCGAACTCCTCGATGTGCAGCCACCCTCCGGGCTTGAGGGCGCGCACCAGTTTGCCGAGGACGGCGAGCCGCTCGGGCAGGTGCTGGAGGACGAGACGGGCGACGACGAGGTCGAAAGCCGCCTCGGGGAGCGGATCGCTCACCACGTCGTGCTCGACCGCGGTCAGGCACGGCCCTTCCTGGAGGTGGTGCGGCTTGACGTCGGTGGCCGTGACCTCGCCGGTGGGGGCGACGCGTTCGGCGAGCCACCGGGCCACGCTGCCGCTCCCGGAGCCGACATCCAGGCACCGCCAGCCGGTGGTGACGCCGGTCTCGGCGAGCCGTGCGAAGGTCATGGCGTCGTAGGCCTCGGTGAGGCAGCGGTGCAGTTCGTCGCTGTGCAGGCTGTCGTTGTCGAAGGCGTAGCCCGGGGCCCGGCCCTGGCTGTCGCGCATGTCGTCTCCCCCTTGTCCCGGTGTCAGGTCCACCGGCCGGAGCCGTAGGTGCCGGTACGTCCGGTCAGGCGGTGCAGCAGTTCCCGGCGCCGCACCTTGCCGGTGCCGGTGCGCGGCACCTGGTCCCAGGTGAGGGCGACCGGTTCGCGCAGCGGCGGCAGGTCACGCACCGCTTCCTTCCAGCGGGCCGGGTCCACACGGCCGTCGGCGGTGACCACGACGGGCAGCGGATCCCGGCCGGGCTCTGCGAGGACGACGCACTCCAGGGCGTTCGGCAGCCGGGCCTGAAGGAGGTCCTCGGTGCGCAGGCAGCTGAGCTGCGGGGTGCGGTCCACCTCCCGGTCGAGGAGCTCGAAGCTGCCGTCGCGGTTGCGCGCGCCGATGTCGCCGGTGTTCCACCAGCCACCGTGGCGCTTGGCCGACCAGCGCTCCTCCTCTCCGACGTAGCCCAGGGCACAGGCGGCGGTCCTGGCCAGCACCAGACCCGCCTGCCCCGACGGCAGGGGCCGGAAGGTGTCGGGGTCGACCACCCGCAGCCGTGTCTTGACGGGCACCGGACGTCCGAGGTTCCTGGTTCCGGCCCCGCCCGACGCCCGGCGGACGGATTGCCGGGTGTGGAAGCGGAAGGTCAGCGGTCCCGTCTCGGTCTGCCCCCATCCCTCCAGCCACACGGGCCTCTTGTGCCGGCTCGCGCCGAGGTAGGCACGGACGGTGGGGGGATGCACGGCGTCGTACGTGCTGATGACCATGCGGACGCGCCGGAACGGATTGTCCAGTCCTTCGGTCAGCGGCTGGAAGCGCACGAACGAGGCGGGCAGCGCCTCCAGGACGGTCGGCGGACGGGCGCGCAGCACGGGGTCGGCGAGGTTCGGGTCCTGCGTGGTGATGATCGAGATCGCGGCAGGGCCCATGCACAGCGCGCTCGCCGTCCAGCAGAACGTCCTGCCGTGGGCGAAGGCGCTCGCGTTGGCGAGGACGTCCGTGCGTCGCAGGCCGATCCGCGGCAACCGCACGCTCTCGAACCGCGCCAGCTTCCCGATGATCGTGCGGGTGGAGTGCACCACCAGCTTGGGCACACCGGTGGTGCCCGACGTGTGGTGGATCACCAGCGGCTCGTCGTCGTGGCGGCGGTGCGGCCCGGGAGCGGTGTGTCCGCGTACGTCGTCCATGCCCAGCGTCCCCGGCACGGCGCCGTCCAGCACCAGGGTGGCCCGAGCGGTCGAGGCCAGGTCGGTGCCCTCCTTCCGGCCGCGTTCCAGCACGTGTGCCGTCGTGACGAGCAGGGCGGGGCCGAGCCTGGCCAGCAGCGTGCCCAGCACCTCCCCGGACAGGTGCGCGGACAGCTGCGCGGGGACGGCGCCGACGCGTACGGCGGCGCAGGCCAGCAGGTCGTAGTCCCAGTGGTTGTCCTTGACGATCGCCACCCGGTCGCCGGGACCGGCCCCGGCGGCGGCCAGCCAGCCGGCCGCTTCCCGTACGAGCGTGGCGAGTTGCGGGAGCGTGTGGTGGGTCCGGGCGCCCGCGTCGATGTCGAACGGCCGGTCCAGGTGGACGCGCGTGCCGAGCTGTTGCTCGGCGCACTCGTCGAGCAGGACGCCCATGTCGTGCGGTTTCACGAGACGTTCTCCTCGGTCGGGCGGGAGGCGGGGCGGGTCCGTCCGGCCGACCGCGGGGGCCGCAGCCGGCTGAGGACGCGAGAGGCGGCAAGCGCGCCCGAGCGCACGGCGCCTTCGCTGGCCGGCCGCAGCATCACCCAGTCCCCGGCGTACTCGACCGGCCGTACGGCACGCCCCATGAACGGCCCGCGTCGGCGCAGGGCGTCGGGAGTGGCCTCCGGCAGGCCATGGGTGAAGGCGTGCACGAAGTGGCGCCCGGCGCTCTTCTCCAGGCCGGGGACATACCGGGTGGCCGCCCGCACGAGCCGCTCGGCCGTCTGCCGCTCGGGCGCGGTCAGCAGTTCGGGGATGCTGCGGGCGTCGGCCATCAGGGTCAGCAGTCCCTTGCCGGCGGGCGCCCGGTCCGGGTGTTTGGCGTGGTCCACGATGATCGCGGAGAGCACGTCGTCCTCCGCGTCCGGTGTCAGCAGGACGTACAGGGGCTTGCGGGACGGGGGTGCGAGCGGCCGGTCCAGCAGGCAGCTGACCTTGAGCGTGGGGGTGAAGGTGCAGGCCGACAGGAACGACAACTCGTCGGCGGGGGCGTTGACATGCAGGCGCGCCGCGACCGGGGCGGGCACGCAGAGGACCGCCGAGCGCGCCGTGACGCTGTCGTTCCCGACGCGCAGCCGCACGCGGCCTTCCTCGGTGACGACCTCGTGCACCTGACGGCCGGTGACCACGTCGAGTCCCTCGGCCAGTCGCCGCGCGAGCAGGTCCATGCCGTCGCGGTACGTCCGCCAGCCGGTGGCCGGACCCACCTCCTGGAGGAGGCTGAGCATCGGTGCGACGGCGGAGCGCGCCGTGTCCCAGCCGAAGAAGCTTCCGGCGACCGGCTGCAACAGGTAGTCGTGCACGTCCCTGTGGTACCGGCGCGCGAACTCCCTGACCGTCAGGTGTCCGGCCGGGGTCCGTTCGGGGTGGTCGGCGTCGAACTCCCGGCGGTGCGAACCCGTCCAGGCCAGGATCCGGGCGAGATCGAGCCGGGCCCGGGGCGAGAGCCCGGCACCGGTGAGCACCGCGGAGGGGTCCGCGACTCCGGGGTGGGCCCGTCCGCCGCGCCACACACCGACCGACTTGCCGATACGTGGCACGTCTCCGCGGGGCACGCCCAGCCGCGACAGCAGTTCCCAGGTCGCGCGGTAGCCCTGCTCCGAGATCTGTTCGGCACCCTCGTCGATGGTGTATCCGTCGTGCCGGAAGCCGCGCATCCTGCCGCCGACGTGCTCGTGCTGCTCGTAGACCCGTACCTCGAGGCCCGCGCGCCGCAGTTCGTGCGCGGTGGTCAGTCCCGCCATGCCCGCGCCGACCACGGCCACGTCGAGATCAGGGCTCATCCGGTGGCCCCCGCGCCGACGATCAGGTTCGCCGTGATCAGCAGCACGGTGCCGGCGCGGTGTGCGGGGAACCCGAGCTTGCGGGCCCGCATGATGTCCCCCTGGCGGAAGCCGGTGAGGAACTGCCGCACGCGCAGCGCGGTGACGGGCAGCATCAGGAACACGAACCACCACGGGGCGATCCCGGTGGCGGAGGCGACGGCGCCGGTCAGGAACTCCGCCGCGCAGAGCGACCCGATGAAGAGGGCGTTGCCCTTGGGTGACACCAGGCACGCCACGGTGCGACGCCCGACGGCCCGGTCCCCGGGGATGTCGTTGGTGTTGGAGTACACGCCGAACAGCAGCGGTCCGAAACCGAAGAGCACCCCTTGCACCAGCACGAACCCGGAGAAGTGACCGGCCGCGAGCCCGTACGCGCCCATCACCAGGGCCGCGCCCAGCCCGGCGAGGAAGATCTCCTGGAAGCCGTGGTAGCTGATCTTCAGCCCGTAGGAGTACTGGACGGAGACCACGAACAGGACCACGACCAGCACCACGGTCCAGGTGGGCGGGTGCGGTGCGATCGCGACGGCGGCGGCCCACAGGACGGCGCCGGCAGCGGCGGTGGCCCACGCGAAACCGAGCGCTTCGCGCAGGGTCAGCGTCCCCGCCACCAGCGGCTTGCGCAGCTTGTTGCGCAGCGGGTCGTCCGGACCGTAGTTCGCGGCGTCGCTGCCGTCGCGATATCCGGTCACGTCGTCGAGGGCGACCATCGCCACGACGACGCAGACCGCGCCGAAGAGGAACAGGGTGAGCGTCACGATGGTCGTGGGTCGCAGACCGGAGACGGGCAGCAGCACCGCGGACAGTGCCACGGCGACGCTCGGGTAGTAGTCGTAGACGTCGAGTTTGCCCAGCCGGGCATAGCTGCGCAGCTTGCTCTCGGGACGTGCCGTTCCCGACGGGAACGGTCCGGCTTCGGTGCGGGTCGTCATCTGCTCCGCTCCTTCGAGTGTGTTCGGTCAGCGGCTGCCGCTCAGCCCGGCGTAGGCGCAGACCGTGTCCGCGATGTGCTCCACCTGGGCGTCGGTGAGGCGGGGGTGGACCGGGATGGCCAGTTGGCGTCGGGCGGCGCTCTCCGCGTGCGGCCAGCTCCGGTCCGCGGGTGCGAACCGGGTGAAAGCAGCCTGGTGCGGCAGCGGGAGCGGGTAGTAGACGTGGCTCTCGATGCCCCGGTCGGCCAGATACCGCTGCAGTTCGTCCCGCTCCTCGACGAGCAGCGAGTACACGTAGAAGCAGCGGCCGTTGCGGCCTGGCGGAGGGGGCAGCACACCACGCTCGCCGAGCGGCGTGAAGCGTTCGGTGTAGTGGTCGGCGATGCGGGCCCGGCGCTCCAGCAGCTCAGGGAGGCGGGGGAGCCGGTGAAGCTGGAAGGCGGCGAGCACTTCGTCGAACCGGCTGTTGTAGCCGGTGCGCGGGTAGACGAACCGCTCACTCTGCCCGTGGTTGCGCAACGACCTGACCGTACGGGCGAGTTCGGGATCCATGGTGACGACGGCGCCGCCCTCGCCGGCTGTCCCGAAGGTCTTGACCTGGACGAAGGAGAACACTCCGGCCTCGCCCCAGGTCCCGGCGGGGCGGCCGTCGAGGACACCGCCCTGGGCGACCGCCGAGTCCTCGACGAGGCGCACTTCGTGACGCCGGGCGATCTCGCGCATGCGGGGCATGTCAGCCATCACCGAGAACATGTGCGCGGGCATGATCGCCCTGGTCCGGTCGGTGATCGCCCGTTCCACCTCGTCCGGATCGGCCACCATCGTCCACGGGTCGATGTCCGCGAACACCGGTGTCGCCCCCAGCCCTGCCACGGTATTGGCCAGCGGAGCACAGCCGTAGGCCGGCACGACGACCTCGTCGCCGGGTCCGACGCCCATGGCGTGCAGGACGAGGGTCAGCGCGGAGGTGCCGCTGGAGCAGGCGACGGCGTCGGCGGCGCCGAGCGAGTCGCGCAGGGCCTCCTCGAAGCGGGCGGTGCGCTCGCCGAGCAGGAACCTCTGCTCCGGTGCGGTGCCGATGTCGTGGACGAGGTCCATGAACAGCTCTCGGTCGTCCTCGAAGAGGTCCGGAGGAAAGAAGGGAACCGTCACGCCTGCCTCCTCGTCGTGAAGCGGCGGACGAGGTCGCACACCGTGTCGACGTCGTCGAGGCCCATGTCGGGGTAGAGCGGGAGGGCGATGGTGCGCTCACAGGCCCTCTCGGCATGGGGGAAGTCGCCGCGCCGGTACCCCAGATGGGCGAAGCACTCCTGGAGGTGCAGCGGAGCCGGATAGTACGTCTCGGTGCCCACGCCGTGCCCGGCCAGGTACCGGGCCAGTTCGTCGCGCCGCTCGACCTCGACGAGGTAGACGTAGAAGACGGGGTCGGTCCGCGCGGTGCGGGGCACCACGGTGGGCAGCCGGAGGACGCCGGGCGTGCCTGCCAGCCGTTCGGTGTAGGCGGCGGCGAGGCGGGCCCTGCGCGCGATGTCCTCGTGCAGCCGGGTCAGTTTGGCGAGGAGGACGGCCGCCTGGATGTCGTCCATCTTGCTGTTGACGCCGTTGACGGCGGTCTCGTTGCTGATGCCCGGGAAGTGGGCCAGGGTCCGGCCGAAGCGCCCGTGGTGGCGCAACGCCGCCGCGGTCTCGGCGAGTTCGGGGTCGTCGGTGAGGATCGCCCCGGCATCGCCGATGGCCCCCAGAGTCTTGGTGGGGAAGAACGAGAGCACGCCACCGGCTCCGAGCAGCCCGGCATGGACGCCGTTCCACCGCATGCCGACGGCCTCGGCGCTGTCCTCCACCACGGTCAGCCGGTGGTGGTGCGCGACGTCGAGCAGCGCGTCCATGTCGGCCATCTGGCAGAACAGGTGGACGGGCATGATCACGCGGGTGCGTGGAGTGACGGCGGCGGCCACGGACTTGGGGTCGATCGTGTAGGTGACGGGGTCGATGTCGGCGAAGACCGGGCGGCCGCCGGCCAGTACGACGGAGGAGGCCGAGGCCACGAACGTGAAGGCGGGGACGACGACTTCGTCGCCGGGCCGCAGGCCGCAGGCGCGCAGCAACAGCACCAGGGCGTCGGTGCCGCTGTTCACGCCGACCGCGTGGCGTGCGCCGGTCCACCGGGCCAGTGCCTCCTCGAACCGGGCGACCTGACGGCCGTGCGAGAACTTGCCGTCGTCGAAGACTTCGGTGAGCCGGGCCCGGATCTCCGGCCAGAGCGCTTCGAAGGTCCGGGCCTGGGTGAAGAAGGGCACCTGTACCGAGGGGTCGTCCGCGGTACCGGTCGCCCGGCCGCGCCTGCCGTTCCTCGGTCCGGGGGATGCGCTGGACATGGTTCCTTTCGTGGCGCCGCGGCGGATCGGACGGCCGGCCAGGGGGTCACGCCGGCGCTCCTCGTGGGCCGGGGAGCGCCGGACGCGGGGACCGGTGGTCCGGACGGGTCAGAGCAGGGAGAACTCCAGCTCGCCGGAGTGGTAGCGGTGTACGGCCGCGATCAGCTCGTCGACGGACAGCTGACCGTCGCCGTCGGTGTCGATCAGCTTGAACGCCGTGCCCGCCGTGGTCTCGTTACTGCCGATGGCCACGATCCAGCGCTGGAATTCCTGAGGGCTGACCTGGCCGTCACCATCGGTGTCGCACAGGTCGGCGATCGCACTGATCGTCGGACGCAGCACCTGGTCGAAGCCGTCCTGCCCGCGGTCGAGCACCTCCTCCGCCGCCACGGCCTTGAACTTGTCGAAGTCCAGGGCGCCGTCGCCACCGACCCCCGCCTGCCCCGCGAGGTGATCCCACATGCCGAGGTAGGCGTCGGTGAGAGCCCGGCCCTTCGGAGAATTCTCGCTTTCCCCGAACGAGAGCAGAATGCGCTTTGCCTCGCCTTCCCAGTCACTGCGATCGATGGTGCCGTCGCCGTTCTTGTCCCACATGTCGAAACGGCGACGCAGTCGCTGCTCCGGTACGGAAGTGCTCACGCTTCTTCCTTTCGTTTTCCTTTTCGGGACGTGCGCTTCAGATACTTACCTGAAGCAGCCTCTCCAACCCACTCTTAAGAGTGAGAAGAAAAGCGGTATTCATATGCCGGCACCACTACTTCGCCGACACAGAAAAATGACCATTCCCGCCACGACGATCGGGGCGACCTGGGAGATGAGTTGCCCGACGACGTCCACGGTCTCGAAGCGCCCGAGATGCGTCACGTGGAACACCAGGTGCGGAACCGTGAAGGCGAGGCACCCGAAGGCCGCCGCCCGCACCAGAGACCGCTCGGGACGAACAGCGGCCCACAGCAGGACCGTCGTCAGACCGAGTGACAGAGCACCGAGGTCACGCACGAGGTGTTCGTTGTACGGGGGGAATTTGGTCAGCCACGCGAAAGCCGGGAGAGGAAACGCGTCGTGGAACGATCGGGGCGCGAACAGAGCCCATGCGCCGGGCACCCCCTGCCCCAGGGACAGCAGCACCAGTGCGGCGCGCATCAGGAGGCCCCCGGTTTCCGGCGCCGGCCCCGCGGACACGCCCCGTCGGCCGGTTCCACGGGCCTCGGCGGACCTGAGCCCGTCCTTGGCGCCCGCGGGGCTCATCAGTGTCGGCGAACGGGGGCCCGCTGCGGGCGACCCTCCTTCGCAGCGGGCCCTGCCGTGGGTCCGCGCGTCAGACACCCAGAAGCGGAGCGTCGAGCTCACCCGCGTGGTACTTGCCCACAGCGGCTACGAGTTCGTCGACGGACAGCCGCCCGTTTCCGTCGGTGTCCACCTGGCGGAACGCCGCGTCCGCGTCGATCTGGTCACCGCCGATGGCCCCGAGCCACTTCCGGAACTCCTGTGGATCGACCTGCCCGTCGCCGTCGATGTCGCACAGGTCGACCATCGCGCGGATGCTGGGCCGGAGCACGGTGCTGAAGCCGACGGCTCCCTTGCTCAGCATCTGGGCGTCGGCGATCTCGACGAACTGCTCGACCGTCAGGGCCTCACCGGCGTCGACGCCGGCCTGCTCCATCATGTAGTCCCACATCTTCGGGTACGCATCCAGCAGCGCCTGCGCCTTGGGGGAGTTCTCCTGCTCGCCGAAGGCCTCGACGATGCGCCGGGCCTCCGCCTCCAGGTCGCCGCGCTCGATACGCCCGTCCCCGTTGGTGTCGTACAGCGCGAAGCGCTGTCGGAGCCGCTCGGCCTGGGCAGTCTTGTCGGACATCTGACTCCTCGTCGTCGAAAAGCTGCGGAGAGATCCGCCTGTCTCGCACCCCGAAAAAGCGGGAATCCGAAAAAGTGACTTTTCGGATTCCGCAAGGGTGATTCAGCCTCGCTGCTAGATACATGGGTACTCGCAGCCTTCCGGGCCTGTCAACGGAGTGAAGTGCCGCGCAAAGAGCGCAGGAACATTTTTTCTGCTCGTCGGCCACCGGGTCACGGCCGATTGTTTTCGTCCACGGGTTCGGCCTGGAAGCCGGAGTCGCCAGCCTGAGCCGCATCGGTCGGTCCGGCCGGACGCCACAGCCACCTCCGCCGTGAATTTCAGCCATACTCCCCGGGGACTCGAAAATGGCGTCCCCTCACACGGCACGCCACTATCGGATACGATCCGCTGAGGCCGTGACCAATCCTTCTTCGCGCATTCCATGAGGACTGCCATGCGTTTCAGGGACGGAAGGGGTGGGTATGCAGAAGAATTTCGATTCCATTCGCCGGCCTGCACCCGGTGCACTTCACGTCGCATTCGCACGCGAAATCATACCGGTGTGCGAATTCCGGAAAGGCCGCGCGGAAAAAGGGGTCGAGCCTTGCTGTACACGTTGATCGTCGGCCTGGGCCGCTCGGGACTGGGGCTGCATGTGCCGGTGCTGTCGCGCGCCCGCTCCCAAGTCCCCGGCACCTTCGCCGACCACCCCATCGTGGGAGTGGATCCGGGTGACACCGCCCGTGCCGAGCGGCAGGATCTGCTGATCGCCGATTCCCTGCGCCGGGCGCGCGATCTTCTCGACCCGGCGCGGACCGTCGTTCATCTGTGCACTCCCCCCGCCGTGCGCGCCGAGGTGCTCCGCGAGGTGGCCGCGCTCGGGTTCTCGCGGATCCTCATGGAGAAGCCGCTGGCCGGTGACCTGGAGACGCTGCGGCGCGTCCTGCGGCTCGCGCGGGAACAGGAGCTGCGCCTGGCCGTGGTGGCGCCCTGGCTGCACAGCACGCTGACCCGGCGTCTCGTCCAGCTGGTGGGCAGCCGGAGGCTCGGCGCCGTTCGTTCCGTGTCCGTCACCCAGCACAAGCCCCGGTTCCGGCGCACCCTGAGCACCGGCAGTCACACCTCCGCCTTCGACGTGGAGGCGCCGCACGCGGTGGGTCTCCTCCTGCGCCTGCTGGGCGACGCGCAGTTGAGCGGCGCGCGCTGCGCCGACCTGCGGGTGGGAACGACGACGGTGCCCAACATGGGCGGTGCACACCTCGAACTGCTGCACACGGGCGGGATCCGCAGCGCGGTGCTGTCCGACCTGTCCGCCCCGGTGCGTCAGCGGCGGATCGTCCTCGGCATGGCGGACGGAAGCGTCGTCGGGCACTACGCGGTCGGCCAGGACGACGACTTCGCACAGTTGGAGATCACACGTGACGGCCACACCACCCGCGAGGTCTTCCGCGACGACTCCCTCACGGCATGTCTGACCCACGCCTATCGCGGCTACGCCGAGGGCGGCGACGGAGCCGGTGCCGGTGACCTTGGCCTGCACGTGCGGACGGTCGAGCTGCTCGACGAGGCCAAACGGCTGGCGGACCTGTCTCCCGCCGGCGGCACGCACCCCCACAAGGAGGCACTGTCGTATGGACGTTGACCTTTCCGGAGCGGGCGCTGAGGACTCCCGGTGCGGCGCGACCGAGAACGCCCCGAGCGGGCGGACGGCTCCCGGTATCCGGTTCGCGGGCATCGGGGACGAGGCCGCGGCGGATCTCACCGGGCAACTGGACGCACTGCGCCGGCTCGGCTGGACGGCGATCGAGTTGCGCACCGTCGACGGCGTCGCGGTCGCCGACCTCGACGACCGTGCCTTCGCCGGCCTGGCCGACCGGATCGCGGCAGCCGGTCTCGACGTCGTCTGCGTCGATTCCCGGATCGCCGACTGGAGCCGCCCGATCACCGGGCGCTTCGAGGACGATGTCCGGGAGCTGCGGCGACTGGCCCGGCGCTGCGCCACCCTGGGCACCCGGTTCGTCCGGGTGATGTCCTACCCCAACAACGGCCTGGACGAAGAGGAGTGGGGCAGGCGGGCGCTGGACCGGATGGCCCGGTTGGTCCGGCTGGCCGAGCAGGAGGGCCTGGTGCTGCTGCACGAGAACTGCAGTGGTTGGGCCGGCACCCGGGCCGACCGGATGCGGGAGCTCCTCGACCGCGCCGGCGGTCCCGCGCTGCGGCTGCTGTTCGACACCGGCAACGGAGTGCCGTACGGCTACGACGCCCGCGCGCTGCTGGACGAGATCATCGACCACGTCGCCCACGTGCACGTCAAGGACGCGCGGACCGGGCCGGACGGTCAGGTCACGTACACACTGCCGGGCGCCGGGGAGTCCGCTGTGCGCTCCTGCCTCAGGGCCCTGGCCGACCACGGTTACACCGGGGCCTGGTCCATCGAACCGCACACCCGTCTGCAACCGCACCAGGGCCAGGACACCACCGCCGCCGACGGCGTGGCGGAGTTCGTCCGCTACGGGCGGTGCCTGGCGCGGCTCGTGCGGCAGGAATTCCTCTCCGACCGGGTTCCCGCCGGTGGGGGTCGGCATGGTTGACGTTCCGGCCCGGCCTGCTCCCCCGGCCGGATCCGCCGCCCACTCGCCCCCCGCGGCGCTGTCGCCGCCCGCCCGGCTGACACCAGCCGATCACGACCTGCTGCTCGATCTGCTCGGCACTCCCACGGCCGGACCCCTGGAGACCGGCACCGATGGTCCCCCCGTGCGCCTGTGGGAGGCCGGCCGGGCCTTTGCGGCCGCCGCCGCGACCCTCGGTCTGAAGGTGCTGCGCCACGCCCCGCCGGATCCTGCGGTGCTGCGCAGGGACGACGTGCCGCTCACGGTCCGGGAGGCGGCGCGCGACGAGACGTTCCTGGCCTCGCAGCCCAGTCTGGTGCTGCGCCTCGGCCCCGAACTCCCGCGGCAGGACACGGTGATGTTCAACGTCCACCTGGACACGGTGGCCGGCTGGTGGCCGGCCGGCTTCGACGGCCGGCGTTTCACCGGCCGTGGAGCGGTCGACGCCAAGGGCCCCGCCGTCGCCCTGCTCGCCGGGATCCGGGCCGCTCGCGCCGCCGAGCCGGCCCTGGGCAGCCGGGTCGGTGTGCTCGTCCAGGCAGTGGCCGGGGAAGAAGGCGGTGCCATGGGCACGTTCGGCACCAGGCCGCTGGTGGAGGACGGGTTCACCGGCGGGCTGAACCTGTTCTGCGAACCCACCGGGCACCGCTTCCTGCCCCGTTCGACGGCCTCCATGACGGCCCTGGTCCGCGTCGCGGGCGAGGACGCCGTGGACGACCGCCCCGAAGCCGGTCACAACGCGACCGTGCTGCTCGGGCACATCGGCCACCACCTCGCCCGGGCCCTGCCGCCGCGGATCGGCGACGGCAGGGTGTGCGTGGCCGGCCTGCACACCGGCGAACGGCACAACCGGGTCTACGGCACCGGCCGCCTGCTGCTCAACCTCTCCTACGGATCCCGGCCGGCCGGCCGGGCCGCCGAGGCCGCGCTGGAGCAGGCCCTGCGCGAAGCACTCGCCGACTTCACCTCCGGGGCCACCGGCACCCCTGACCTGGCCAGGACGGCCTCCGACGCGACACGGATCACCTCCCTGCACTGGTACAAACGCGGCCTGCCCGCGCTGGACGGCCGAGGCCGCGCGCCGTGGGCCGAGGAACTGCTGGAACGACACGCGGGCCTGACGCGCTGGCCCGACGAGGAACCGGCCTTCACCTGCGACGCGATCTGGATGGCGGACGTACCCGACAGCTACACGGCGGTCTTCGGCCCCGGCGGCCTGGACACCAACCACGCGCACGCCCCCGGTGAGTAC
Organism: Streptomyces sp. HP-A2021; assembly: GCF_022807935.1. Classification (NCBI taxonomy): domain Bacteria; kingdom Bacillati; phylum Actinomycetota; class Actinomycetes; order Kitasatosporales; family Streptomycetaceae; genus Streptomyces; species Streptomyces sp. HP-A2021. The sequence continues at coordinate 8,893,873 of NZ_CP094344.1, read as the reverse complement.
GTCGACCTGGACGCCCTGGACCGCTACGCCGACGAGATCGCCCGCGTTCTCATCGCCCGGGTCCGCCACGGGCCGCCCGGCGAAGGCGCCGACGAACCATCCGACGCTCACTCAGCTGCCGTGCCCGGCGCGGCCGCGGACAGGATCTCTCCTCGATGACCTCTACCGTTTCCCCCATCTCCACAGCCTCCGCGGACGCGACCGCCCAGGCTGCCGCGCAGCCCCGTTCCGGACCGTGCGCCGTCCCGCCCCAGGCCCCCGGCACCACCGGCGACGCCGCCGTCCGGGTGCCTTACCCGGGCCTCCTCGCGTTCGTGACACAGGTCTTCCGAGCCAGGGGACTGCCCGAGGACCGCGCGGGGACCGCCGCCGAGGCGCTGTGCCACGGCGACCTGACGGGCTTCACCAGCCACGGCATCACCAACCTCACCCGGCTGTATCTGCCCCTGCTCGACTCGGGCCGCTGCGACCCGCGCGCGGAGCCGCGCATCGTCACCGACCGCGGTGCCTCGGTGCTCCTCGACGCCCGCCGGGCGCTCGGTCTGTGGGCCGCCACCGAGGCGATGGACCTGGCGGTCGAGCGCGCCCGCCGGTACGGGGTCGGCATGGTCTCGGTGCGGGGAGCCACCCACTTCGGCTGCGCGGGCCACCACGCCCTGCGCGCGGTCCGGCACCACATGGTGGGCCTGGTCACCGCCAACTGCGGCCGGCAGCGGATCGTCCGTCCGGTCGGCGGACGCTCCCCCATGCTGGGCACGAACCCGCTCGCGCTGGCCGCCCCGGCCGGCGACCGGCCGCCGTTCGTCCTGGACATGGCCACCACGGTCGCCCCCACCGGGAGGGTCCGGGCCGCCGCACGCGCCGGGCAGAGCGTGCCCGCGGGCTGGCTCCAGGACGACGACGGCGGGCCGGTGACCGATCCGGCCGCCTTCGACCGCGGCCAGGCGCACCTGCGCTGGCTCGGCGGTGACCCGGACACCGGCGGCTACAAGGGCTTCGGGCTCGGTCTGCTGGTCGAAGTACTGTCCGCACTCGTCCCCGGTGCCGGGATCGGGCCGCGGGAGGAGACGGCGGAGCCGGCCGGCCCGGACGACGACATCGGCTGTTTCCTGCTGGCCGTCGCCCCCGGGCGCCTCAGGCCCGAGGCGGCGTTCCGCAGCGACGCGGCCGGCCTGTTCGGTGCCCTCCTCGGCTGCCCGCCGGTCCGGGCGGACGAACCGGTGAGCTATCCGGGCTGGCCGGAGGACGCCCGCTCGCGCGAACGGCGCGCTCACGGCGTCCCGCTGGAGCCGGCCCTGCACCGGGAGCTGCTCGATCTGGCCCGGAGCAGCGGTCTCGGCTTCCCGGAACCCGTCCCGCCCACAGAGGCGGGGAGCCCGGCATGACGCTTCCCCGCATCGGTCTCATCGGGCTCGGTGTCATCTCCCGCTTCTACCTGGCCGCGTTCGAAAGCGCCGCGTGCGCGCGGCTGGTGGCGGTCTGCGACCCCGACGAGAGCCGGCTCGGCGTCGCACCGGCGCACGTGCCGCGCTTCCGCGACCACCGCGAGCTGCTGCGGGCCGCGGACCTGGACGCCGTGGTGGTCAACGTGCCCAACGACCTGCACTATCCGGTGTGCAGGGACGCGCTGGCAGCCGGACGCGCGGTGTGCGTGGAGAAGCCACTCGCCACGCATGCGTACGACGGCCGCCAACTCGCGCGACTCTCCCGGCAGAACGGCACCGTGCTGTTCACCTCCTTCCACCGCCGTTACAACAGGGAGGTCGACGCGCTCCGCCGGCGTATCGCCTCCGGCGCCCCGATCGTGTCGCTGACGGTGCGCTACGAGGAGACGATCGAGGAACACGCCGGCCTGGACCGCTGGTATCTCGACCCGGAGCGCTGCGGGGGCGGCTGCGTCGCCGACAACGGGCCCAACGCGTTCGATCTGGTTCGCCTGTTCCTCGGAGACGTACGGGTGACCGAGGCCACCGTGCACCGCGACGCGCGCGGCGTCGACCGGCAGGCGCGGGTGTTGCTGACCGCCCCGTCCGGCGCGGCGGCCCGGGTGGTGCTCGACTGGTCCCGGCCCGGCGAACGCAAGACGGTCGAGGTGCGGCTCGCCGACGGGACCGTCGACCAGGCCGACATGCTCGCGGGCCATCCGGAGTTCAAAGGGTCCCTCTGGCACGAATACGTGGGCGTACTACGTGACTTCACCGACGTCCTGTCCGGCCGCCGCCCGAACTGCCCCGACGGTCTGGCCGCCCTGGAGCTGGTGGCCGCCACGTACGCCTGCGAAGGCCCCGCTCGCCCCCACCTCCGACAGGAGGTACGCCACCCGTGACACCCGGAGAGGACGGTGCCAAGCGCGCCGTGTACGGACGGCTGGTGAAGGTCCTCATCCACCGGCGTGACGACCGGGGGATGACCCTGGAGGAGTTCGCGAGCCGGTGTGTCCGACATGGGGAGGTGCACGAGCTGGTGACCACGGACCACACAAAGACCGCCGCCGGCGCCCGCATCGACCGGGTCGGATTCCTGGGCTTCGTCGAGATCGGCTGCGCCGGCGTCATCGACCGGGGCGACGAGGTCTGGGCCGGCGGGAGATTGGTGGGAACGGTCCTGGGATTCGACGCCTGCCATTTCCCGAACCACTACAACATCCTCATCACGGCGCCCGAACGGCTCACCGGCCCGCAGCTCGGCCTCGCCCCCGAAACCGAGGTCAGGTTCGGGCCGCGGCCGCACCGACCGACGCCATGACGGCCGCACCGTCAAAGCTGGGAACCGCATCGGCGCCGGCACGCGACTGGTACCGAGCCCTCGTCAGGGATCGAGTCGTGCTGCGGCAACAGTGAGTTCATGGAGCTGGGACGTCTTCGCCTCCATTGGCTTGTTCGGCGGCGGTGATGCGCGCGATCACATGGCGCAGGAATCCGGCCGCGGTGCCGCCGTCGCAGACGCGGTGGTCGAAGGTCAGAGACAGGTGAGCGACCTTGCGTACCTCCACGCGGCCGTCCACGGCCCAGGGACGGTCGACGAGGCGGCCGAAGCCGAGCATCGCCGTCTGGGGGTGGTTGAGGATCGGGGTGGCACCGTCGACCCCGAGGGGGCCGTAGTTGTTGAGGGTGAAGGTGCCGCCGGTGAGGTGGCCGGCGGGGACCGCGTCCCGCCGGGCGCAGTCGGTGAGGCGGCGCAGTTCGGCGGCGAGAGCGTGGAGCGGCAGCCGGTCGGCGTCCCGTACGACGGGAACGACCAGGCCTTGACCGGTCTGAGCGGCGAAGCCGAGGTGCACGTGGGGCAGCCGGACGATCTCCGCCCGGCCGGTGTCCACCCGGGCGTTCAGTTCGGGGAAGGCGGCGAGCCCGGAGAGGCATGCGCGGGCCAGCAGGGGAAGCAGACCCGTGCCACGGGTGTCACGGGCGGCGAGCAGGCCCGTGGCATCCGCGTCCGCCCAGATGGTGACGGCGGGTGTGTCGCGGTGGGCGCGGTGGAACTTCTCGGCGGCTGCGTCGAGGGGGATGCGTATGCCTGGCTGATGAGAGGTGCCGAGCTCACCGTTCTCCGAGGGGCCGGCCTCGTTCGCCACGTGGCCGCTGCGCGCTCCGGTTCCGTACCCCGTGAGCACCGCCCCCGACCCGGTCCCGGGAGATGTGCCCGCACCCGAGCCTGCCTCCGGAGACGAGTCGGCACTCGCCCCGCCCTCCCCGGAAGCCTGCGCCACCGACATCAGTCGCGCCCCGACCTTGACGATCTCTCCGGCGGCGCAGTGCAGGGCGGTCACCGTCCCGGCGAACGGGCTGGGCAGCGTGACGACGGACTTGGCCGTCTCGACCTCGGCCACGGTCTGGTCGTGGGTGACGTGATCGCCCACGGCGACCGTCCATTCCAGTACCTCGGCCTCCGCCAGCCCTTCACCCAGGTCCGGGAGTCGGAAGGTTCGCACGGTCCGGCCGTCGGTGCCCGCCCCGCCGACGGGTACCGGAAACACCCGCCGTACACCCACGCCCGGCTGTCCGCCGTCGGGCAGCAGTCGCCGCAACCCGTCCAGCACCCGCCCAACGCCCGGCAGATGCGCGCTCTCCAGCAGCGGTGGCGGGTACGGGATGTCGAGGCCCGTGACGCGCAGCACGGGGGCCTCCAGAGCGTCGAAGCAGCGCTCCTGGACCCGTGCGGCGATCTCTGCGCCGACCCCGGCGAAGCTCTGTGCCTCGTGCACGACCAGGCAGCGGCCGGTGCGCCGTACCGACTCGGTGAGGGCGTGGTCGTCGAGCGGGACGAGGGTGCGCAGGTCCAGTACCTCGATGTCCATGCCCTCGGTCGCCGCCTCCCGGGCGGCCTCCAGGGCGACGGCGACCGACGGGCCGTACGCGACGAGCGTGGCGGCGGTGCCGGGGCGGCGGACCGCCGCGGTGCCGAACGGCTCGGTGCGTGACGGTAGCCGGACGTCGTCCTTCGTCCAGTAATGGCGCTTGGGTTCCAGGAAGACCACAGGGTCCGGGTCGTCGATGGCCTCCCGCAGGAGTGAGTACGCGTCGGCCACCGTCGCTGGCGTGACGACCTTCAGGCCCGCCGTGTGCGCGTAGTACGCCTCGCTGGAATCGCTGTGGTGCTCGACTCCGCCGATTCCGCCACCGTAGGGGACGCGTATGACGAGAGGGAGGGCGAGGGCGCCGCGAGTGCGGTTGCGGAGCTTGGCGATGTGGGAGGTGATCTGCTCGAACGCCGGGTAGGCGAACGCGTCGAACTGCATCTCCACGACGGGCCGGAACCCGGCCATCGCCATACCGACCGCGAGACCCGCGATGCCCGCCTCGCAGGCCGGGGTGTCGAAGCAGCGCCGTTCGCCGAAGGTGTCCGCGAGCCCGTCTGTGATCCGGAAGACTCCGCCGAGCCGGCCGACGTCCTCACCGAAGACGACGACCCGTTCGTCCGCGTCGAGCGCGTCCCGCAGGGCGGAGTTCAGGGCCTTCGCCATCGTGGTGGCCGTCGCCATCGTGGTGGCCGCGGCCGCCGCCCGAGTCGTCACCGTCATGTCAGCGTCCTTCCAACTCGGCGCGCAGGGCGGCCCGTTGCTCGGTCAGTTGTGGGGTCGGGGCGCTGAACACATGGTCGAGGAGAGCGAGCGGGTCCAGGGCGGGGTCCTCGGCGAGGCGGGTGCGCAGGCCGCCCGCGTACTCCTCGGCCTCGGCCGCCGTGGTGGTGATGTCGTCCTCGGTGAGCAGGCCGCGGTCGCGCAGCCGGGCCTCCAGTCGGTCGATCGGGTCGCGCCCTCGCCAGTGCCCGGCCTCCTCGGCCGGACGGTAGCGGGACGGATCGTCGGCGCTGGTGTGCGGACCCATGCGGTAGGTGTGCGCCTCGACCAGCCAGGGGCCGCCGCCCGCCCGCGCGTCCTCGACGGCGGTGGTCAGGACGGCGAGTACGGCCGCCGCGTCATTGCCGTCCACCTGCTCGGAGCGGACGCCGTGGCCGACGCCCTTGTACGCCAGGCTCGGTGCCGCCGTCTGGTCGGCGAGCGGCACGGAGAGGGCGTACCGGTTGTTCTGCACGAGGAAGACCACCGGTGCCCGCAGGACGCCCGCGAGGTTGAGGGCCTCGTGGAAGTCTCCCTCGCTCGTGGCGCCGTCGCCGAGGAGGGCGAGGGCAACCGTGTCCGTGCCCTTGAGGCGCTCGCCGTGGGCGAGGCCGGTGGCGTGGACGGCGTGGGTGGCCAGCGGGGTGCACTGGGGCGCGGTGCGGTGCCGTACCGGGTCGTAGCCGCAGTGGGCGTCGCCGCGCATCAGGGTCAGCGCCTCGACGGGGTCGATGCCACGGCTGATCAGGGCGGTGCAGTCGCGGTACGTGGGGAACAGCCAGTCGGTGTCGCGCAGGGCGAGCGCGGCGCCGACCTGGCAGGCCTCCTGGCCGAGGCTGGACGGGTGGACAGCGAGCCTGCCCTGACGGGCCAGCGCGGTCGCCTGCACGTCGAAGCGGCGCCCGACGACCATCTTCCGGTATGCGGCGAGAAGTTCATCGGGCACGGGCTCCTTGTATTCCCCGGAAGGATTACCGCCCCCGACTTTTCCATTCATTGGGAAAAAGCTGACCGGAACATGGGAAGGTAGCCATGGCGAAGGTGAAGGATCTGCCCGCTCCGTCACGACTTCATGTGTCGACTTCTCGCCCATTTCCCCGCCGTTCCTTCGTCGCGACATGTGCGCCACGGATCGTTGCCCAGGGCTCATGCAAGCTCAACTACCTTCCCGAGAAGGACAGATGAAGCGGAACTGAACACTCCATTGGTATAGACCTAGTCATGTGAATGAGCAGAATGTCAACTGGGCGTTAGGGCAACGGCAATACCCGAGTCGCCTCGAATTCGCAGTGCCCCGGCTGGAATTGACCCCGAAGCCTGGCTCTGCGGAAGGCAATGGAAAATGTCCCGAGTACACCCCCAAGTACGCCCGGGAAATCGGCACTACACGATCGTGTGCTCCTCCTGCGGAGCCCGGTACGAGGACGACGGCCTCATCCTCGACTGCTCCCGCCGGCATGAACCGGCGTTTCTGCGCACCGAGTACGACGGCCCCGCGGAGCACAGCGGCACCGGGCTCTTCCGTCACGCCCGACTGCTGCCCGTGGCGCGGACGTTCCCCGGCGTACCCGGCCCTGTCGTGTACCGCGCGAGGGAGCTCGGCCGACGTCTCGGCCTGACCCGACTGTGGGTCGCGTTCAACGGGTACTGGCCGGAGCGCGGGGCGCAGTTGCCGACGTGCACGTTCAAGGACCTGGAGGCGTACACGGTCCTCGGCCGTCTGCCGGCTGCCCCGCCCGTCCTCGTGATCCCTTCGGCCGGCAACACCGCCGCCGCGTTCGCCTGGGCCGCCACCCGTCACCAGATGCCCTGCCTCATCGTCGTGCCCGCTCCCGCCCTGGACGGCATGCGCTTCGCCGGCCCGCTCGACCCCTGCGTCCGTATCGTCGTCCTCGACGGCGACGCCACCTACAGCGACGCCATCTCCTGCGCCGATCTGCTGGCCCGGCTGCCCGGCCACCAGGCCGAGGGCGGCTCCCGCAACGTCGCCCGCCGCGACGGTCTGGGCACCGTGATGCTCGCCGCTGCCGAGGCGATCGGAGGCCTTCCCCAGACGTACGTCCAGGCCGTCGGCAGCGGTACGGGAGCCATCGGCGCCCATGAGGCGGCACGCCGCATCCGCTCGGGCGACGAGCCTCTGCCGCGTCTGCTGATGTGTCAGAACACGCCCTTCGCCCCGCTGTACGAGGCCTGGCGCTCGGGCGGGCGGGCCCCCGCCGACCGTGAGCACGAGCCGCTGGCCCGCGAACTGACCAATCGCCGCCCTCCGTTCAGCCTCCGGGGCGGTGTGCGCGAGGTGCTGGTCGAGAGCGGCGGGGAGATCCTGTGCGTGGACAACGAAGCCGCTCTCGCCGCCATGGCCCTGTTCGAGGAGATCGAGGGCATAGACATCGAGCCCGGTGCCGGTGTCGCGCTGGCCGCGCTCGCCGACGCCGTAGGGGCCGGGCGCGTCGGCCGCGACGAGCTGATCCTCCTCAACGTCACCGGCGGCGGCCGGGCCCGCCGGGCGGACGACCTCGCGCTCGTTCCCGCCGAGCCCTGGCTGCGCGCCGTCTGGTCCCCCGGGGGCGAGGGCCCGCAGACGGTCGCCGAGCAGGTGGGGCGGCAGCTGTCCACCACCACGTCGGGAGCCGGCCGATGACCGTGCCACGCACACTCACGCCGTCCGCCGCCCAGCGCTCGATGTGGTTCGGCCAGCGGCTCGACGGAGCCGGCGGCGCCTACAACGTCGGCGAGTACACCGAGATCCACGGCCCCGTCGATCCGATGCTGCTCCGCGCGGCCGTACGGCAGGTGGTGGACGCGACCGAGACGCTGCGGTCCCGGTTCGCGTCCGACGACGACGGCGTACGCCTGCTCGTCGACGCCGAGCCCGGTGGGAGCGGTCCCGGCTGGACCATGCCCGTCGTCGACGCCGCCGGAGCCGAGGCCGCGCGGGAGTGGATGGCGGCCGACTTCGCCACGCCCTTCGACCTCGGCCGTGGACCGCTGTTCCGGTACACGCTGCTGCGGCTCGCGGACGACCACTGGATCTGGTACCAGGCCTACCACCACATCGCCGTCGACGGCTTCAGCTGCTCACTGATCGCCCAGCGGGTGGCCGACGCCTACACCGCGCTCGCCGAGAGCACCCCGCACACCCCGCCGCCCGCTCCCCTGGCCCCGCTGGTCGCCGCCGACGGCGCCTACCGCGCGGGCGAACGGCACGAACAGGACCGCGCGTACTGGACGCGTGCCCTTGCCGACCGGCCCGACCCGGTGAGCCTGGCCGGCCGCCCACCGCACGTCGCCGACCGCTTCCTGCGCCGCACCGGCCACCTGCCCGGACCGGCGGGCGACCTCGTGCACTTGGCCGCCGAACGCGCCGGCACCCGCTGGTCGCGGGTCGTCCTCGCGGCGACCGCCGCCTGTCTGCACCGGCTCACCGGCGCCCGGGACGTCGTCCTCGGCCTCGCCGTCACCGGCCGCGAGAGCCACACCGAGCTCACCACCCCCGGCATGGCGTCCAACGTGCTCCCGCTGCGGCTGTCCGTACGCCCCGACACCCCCGCCGTCGACCTCGTGCGGCAGGCCGCCCGCGCCACCCGCGAACTGCTGGCCCACCAGCGCTTCCGGGGCGAGGACCTGCGCCGCGCGCTGGACTGGCCGCAGGACGGGCGCCGCTTCTTCGGCCCGGTCGTCAACATCATGGCCTTCGGGCCCGAGTTGCGTTTCGCAGGGCATCCGACCACCCGCCACAACCTGTCCACGGGGCCGGTCGAGGACCTCGCCGTCAATGTCTACGACCGCTCGGACGGCAAGGGCATCCGGGTCGACCTGGACGCGAGCCCCGAGCACTTCACGGACGCCGGGCTGACCGCCCACCACCAGCGTCTGCTCCGCTTCGTGGAGCGGTTCGCGGCGGCGGCGGTAGGCCCCGGCACGGTGGTGGGCCGGGTGGAGCTGGTGGCGCCCGGAGAGGGGGCCCGGCTCGACGGGCCGGTTCCCGCCACAGGGAGCAGCCGTACCGTCCCCGGCGTCTTCGCGGCGCGCACGGCCGCCGAACCCGGCGCCACGGCCGTCGTCCACGGCGACCGTGAGACCACCTGCCGTGACGTGAGCGCCCGCGCCAACCGGCTCGCCCACCGCCTGCTCCGGCTCGGAGTCCGCCCCGAGGACCGGGTCGCCGTCCTGATGCGCCGCTCCGACGACCTGATCGTGGCTCTGCTGGCCGTCCTCAAGGCGGGTGGCGCCTACGTCGGTCTCGACCCGCGCGCCCCGGCCGCGCGCACCGCGCGGATCCTCGACGAGACGGGCGCGGAGGTCCTGCTGACCACCGGCGACGCGAGCGACACGGACGGCACGTACGACGGTCTCCGCGTGGTGGGGGCGACCGACCCGTCCCTCGCCGCCGAGCCCGACACCGACCCCGACGTGCCGCTGCACCCGGACCGGCTGGCATACGTCAGCTACACATCCGGTTCCACCGGCACGCCCAAGGGTGTCGCCGTCACCCACCGGGACATCACCGCCCTCGCCGCCGACTCGGCGTTCGGCGGTGGCGCGCACGCACGGGTCCTGGTCCACTCGCCGACCGCGTTCGACGCGTCCACGTACGAGATGTGGGTGCCGCTCCTGGGCGGCGGCACGGCCGTGCTCGCACCGGCGGACGAGGAGGTGAACGCCGCCGCGGTCGCCCGCCTCACCTCACGGCACGGGCTGACGGCGCTGTGGCTGACGGCAGGGCTGTTCCGGCTGGCCGCCGAGGAGGACCCCGGCTGTTTCGCCGGGCTGCGCCAGGTGTGGGCAGGTGGCGAGGCCGTCCCCGCGTCCGCGGTTCGCCAGGTCCTCGCGGCCTGCCCGGGTCTGACGGTCACCAACGGCTACGGCCCGACCGAGACCACCACCTTCGCCACCTGCCGCCCCTGCCCCGACACGGCCTCGGTGCCCGACGCACTGCCCATCGGCCGCCCGCTCGACGGCATGCGCGCCTACGTGCTCGACAGCGCCCTGCGACCGGTCCCACCGGGCACGGTCGGCGAGTTGCACGTGGCCGGGCCCGGTGTCGCCCGCGGCTACCTCGGCCGCCCCGACGCCACCGCCGAACGCTTCACCGCGGACCCGTACGGCCCGCCGGGCAGCCGGATGTACCGCACCGGGGACCGTGTGCGGTTGGCCGAGGACGGCGAGTTGGAGTTCCACGGGCGGACCGACGGCCAGGTCAAGCTGCGCGGGTTCCGTATAGAGCCCGGCGAGATCGAGGCGGCCCTTACGGCGCACCCGGAGGTCGCCCAGGCGGTCGCGCTCGTCCGTGAGGACCGTCCCGGCGACCGCCGTCTGGTCGCGTACGCGGTTCCCGTCGAGGGCACGGCACCGCACCCGGACGCCCTGCGCGCCCACCTCACCGGCCGCCTGCCCGACTACATGGTGCCCTCCGCGGTCGTACGGCTGGACGGACTGCCCCTGACCCCCAACGGCAAGCTGGACCGCGCCGCCCTGCCGGTTCCGTCGGTGCGCAGCGGCAGCCGCGCCCCGCGCACCCCGCGGGAGGAGGCACTGTGCGGCCTCTTCGCAGAGGTCCTGGGCCTGCCCGCCACCGGTCCGGACGACAGCTTCTTCGCCCTCGGCGGCCATTCCCTGCTCGCCCTGCGCCTGATCGGCCGGATCCGCGACACGCTGGGTGCGGACCTGACACTGCGGGACCTGTTCGGGGCGTCCACTCCGGCGGCCCTGGCCGGCCTGATCGGCACGGACACCGTCGTACGGCCCGCCTCCCGGTCGTTCACGCCGGGTACCGTCGTCGACGAGGCTCCGCTGTCGTCCGCGCAACGGCGGCTGTGGTTCCTCGACCGGCTGGAGGGGTCCGGTGCGGCGTACCACATCCCGCTCGCCGTACGGCTGACAGGCGCCGCGCTCGATCCGGACGCTCTGCGCGCCGCCCTGGCCGACGTCGTCACCCGGCACGAGATCCTGCGCACGGTCTACCCGGACGCCGACGGCACACCGCGCCAGCTGCTCCTCGACCCGGCGCGGGCCCGGCCACGGCTGCACGCCGAGAGCGTCACGGAGACCGAACTTCCGGACCGCCTCGCTGAGCTGGCGCGCCACGAGTTCCTGCTCACCGAGGACGCCCCGTTCCGCGCTCACCTCCTGGCCCTGGGTCCCGAGGACCACGTCCTGCTGCTGGTGCTGCACCACATAGCGGCGGACGGCTGGTCCCTGGAGCCCCTCGTCCGTGATCTGGCCACGGCGTACCGGGCGCGGCTGGAGGGACGGGACCCACAGTGGGCGCCGCTTCCGGTGCAGTACGCCGCCTTCGGCGTCCGGCAGTGGGAGCTGCTGGCCGACGACGAGCTGATGGGTCGTCAGCTCGCGTACTGGAAGCAGGCCCTGGCCGGACTGCCCGTCGAACTCGCCCTGCCCGCCGATCGCCCCCGCCCCACCCGCGCCACGCACCAGGGCGGCGACATCCCCGTACGGCTGGACGCGGCGCTGCACGGGCGGCTGCGCGAGCTGGCGGGCGAGACCGGCACGACGGTGTTCATGGCCGTACAGGCTGGCCTCGCCGCGCTGCTCACCCGGCTGGGCGCGGGCACCGACATCCCGCTCGGCACACCGGTCGCGGGCCGCGCCGACGAGGTGCTCGATGACCTGATCGGCTGCTTCCTCAACACGCTCGTCCTGCGCACCGACACCTCCGGCGCCCCCACCTTCCGGGACCTCCTCGGCCGGGTCCGGGAGACCGATCTCGAGGCCTACGCCCACCAGGACCTGCCGTTCGAGCAGCTGGTCGAGGCCCTCAACCCGCCGCGCTCGCTCGCCCGGCACCCGCTGTTCCAGGTGATGCTCGCCTTCCGCCCCGGCGGCGCGGAACCCCGGCTCGACCTGCCGGGCCTCACGACCGGCGCGCTGACCGTGGAGACCGGTGCCACCAAGATCGACCTGACGTTCAACCTCGGCGAGCACCGCACCCGCGACGGCTTCCCGGACGGCATCGAGGGCATCCTCCAGTACAGCGCGGACCTCTTCGACCGGCAGACGGCCGAGGAGCTGGCCGCCCGGCTGGAGCGACTGCTGCGGGCCGCCGTGGACGAGCCCGACCGGCCGATCGGCGCGCTCGACATCCTCGGCGAGACCGAACGGCGGCGCCTGCTCGTCGAGTTCAACGACACCGCTCGTGAGGTGCCGGTGACGGCATTCCACCGGATGTTCCAGGCGCGGGCGGCCGAGACGCCGGACGCGGTGGCCGTGACGGATGCCCGTACGAACCTGACCTACGGGCAACTCGACGCGCGTACGGACCGGTTGGCCCGGGCACTGACCTCGCACGGCGCCGGGCCGGGCCGGATCGTCGCCTTCGCGCTGTCACGGTCCGTCGACCTCGCGGTGGCCGTGCTGGCGGTCCTCAAGGCGGGTGCGGCCTATCTGCCGCTCGACCCGGAGCATCCGGCCGAGCGGACCGCGTATCTGCTGTCCGACGCCGAGCCCGTGTGCGTTATCGCCGGGGAGGAGCCGCCCGTCGCCGTGGCGTGCCCGATCGTGAGCCCGGACGCGGACGCCCCCGGCATCGAGCTCACCGAGGCCCGCCCCGCCGATGCGGCCTACCTGATCTACACCTCGGGCACGACGGGCCGCCCCAAGGGTGTCGTCGTCGAGCACCGCAACCTCACCACGTACGTGGCGCGCTGCGCGGAGGCGTATCCGAGCCTGCGCGGTGCCTCGCTGCTGCACGCCACCATGTCGTTCGACGCCACCGTGACGACCCTGCACGGCGCGCTCGCCGTGGGCGGACGAGTGCACATCGCCGCCGTCCACGAGGCGGGCGCGCAGCCGCTGTCCGGCGGCTACACGTTCCTCAAGGCCACACCCAGCCACCTCGCGCTGCTGCCCGCGCTGCCGCACGACATCTCGCCCGCCGAGGAGTTCATGCTGGGCGGCGAGGCCCTGGTCGGGGAGGTGCTGCGTTCCTGGCGCCGGGACCACCCCGGCGTACGGCTGATCAACCACTACGGCCCGACCGAGCTCACCGTCGGTTGCACCGACCACCGCATCGAACCCGGCGACGACCTCCCGTCCGGCCCGGTGCCCATCGGGCGCCCGATGTGGAACACCCGGGCGTACGTCCTCGACGCGTGGCTGAACCCCGTACCGGCCGGTGTCGAAGGCGAGTTGTACGTGGCCGGCGACCAAGTGGCACGGGGTTACCGGAACCGGCCAGGCCTGACCGCGGAGCGGTTCGTCGCCGACCCCTTCGGGCCGCCCGGGGAACGCATGTACCGCACCGGCGACCTGGCCGTACGTCGCGCCGACGGCATGCTGGAGTTGCGCGGGCGGGCCGACGGCCAGCTCAAGATCCGGGGCCTGAGGATCGAGCCCGGCGAGATCGAGGGCGTGCTCACCGCGCACGACCACGTCGAGCAGGCCGCGGTGGCCGTGCGCGAGGACCGGCCGGGCGTACGACGGCTGGTCGGGTACCTCGTGGGGCCGGCCGAGGTGGACGGCGCGGACGTACGGGCGCATGCGGCGCGCCATCTTCCCGACCACATGGTTCCGGAGGCGCTGGTGGTGCTGGACGCACTGCCGATGACGCCCAACGGCAAACTGGACCGGGCCGCGCTGCCGGCCCCCTCCGTCGCCGTGGAGACGGAGAGCCGGTCCCCGCGCACACCGCAGGAGGAGACCCTGCGCGAGCTGTTCGCCGAGGTGCTCGGTCTCGACCGGCACGGTGTGGGCGTCGACGACGGCTTCTTCGACCTCGGCGGAGACAGCATCGCCTCCATCCACCTCGTGAGCCGCGCCCTCGCGGCCGGGCTGCGCCTCACCCCCCGCGATGTGTTCGAGCAGCGCACGGTCTCAGGCCTCGCGGCGGTGGTGGTGACCCGCCCGGCCCCGGCACCGGTGGCCGCGGTGCGGGAGCCCGCCGTCGGTGAGCTGCCGCTCACTCCGGCGATGCACCGGCTGCGCGAACGCGGCGGTCCCATCAGCTCGTTCAGCCAGTCGGTGCTGCTGGTCACGCCCGCCGGGGCCGACGAGAGCCGCCTCGCGACGGCGCTCCAGACGATCCTGGACCACCATGACGCACTGCGGATGCGCCTGAGCGGCGACTGGGAAGCCCACATTCCGCCGCCCGGCTCCGTCGACGCGCACACCCTTCTGGAACGCGTCACGACCGTCCCGGACTTCGGACAGCTGCCCGAACTGCGGCCGGAGGCGGGCGCACTGGTACGTGCGGTCTGGTACGACGCCGGACCCGACCGTCCCGGACGGCTCCTGCTGACGGTGCACCACCTGGCTGTCGACGCCGTTTCCTGGCACATCCTCGGCACCGACCTGGCCGCCGCCTGGCGCGGGGAGGAACTGCCCCCGGTCGGCACGTCGTTCCGCCACTGGTCGCTGCTGCTGGAACGGCAGGCCCGGGCGCGGACCTCCGAGCTGGACGTCTGGCAGCGGATGTTCCAGGCCCCCGACCCGGTGCTGGGCGCGCGCCGGCCCGACCCGGGGCGGGACGTCATCGGCACGATGCGCCACCTCACGCGCACGCTGCCCGCCGCAGTCGCCGACACCGTCCTCACCACCGTCCCCGCCGCCTTCCACGCCGGCCCCGAGGACGTCCTGCTGGCCGGGCTGGCCCTCGCGTTCACCCGGTGGCGGGGCCACCCGGCGCTGCTGCTGGACATCGAGCGGCACGGACGCGAGGAGGTGGCCGAGGGTGTGGACCTCTCCCGGACGGTGGGCTGGTTCACCAGCGTCGTCCCGGCGCGGCTGGACCTCACCGGGCTCGACCCGGACGACTGCGCGCAGGTGCTGCGAAGTGTGAAGGAGCAGTTGCGCGTGGTTCCGGACAACGGCATCGGACACGGTCTGCTCCGGCACCTCGACCCCGCCACCGGTCCGGCACTCGCCGCCCACCCGGCTCCGCAGGTCGGCTTCAACTACCTCGGCCGTACGGCGAGTACGGGGCGTACGGCGGACGGCGACTGGTCACCGGCTCCGGAACCGCTGCCGTACCTGGGCGGCACCGCCCACGACCCCGCCCTCCCCGTCGCCCACGGCCTGGAGATCACCGCCGTGGCCGGCGACGAAGGGCTCCGGGCCACCTGGTCGTGGGCGCCCGGTATCTGGTCCGAGGACGACGTGCGCGCCCTCGCCGACCTGTGGTGCGACGCGCTGACCGCCATGACCGGCGCCACGTCGGCGGGCGGGCACACCCCGTCCGATCTGCCACTGGTGTCGCTGTCCCAAGCAGAGATCGACGAACTCGAAGCCGAGTTCGCGAGCGAGTGGAGGTAACCCACGGTGACTCGGTCCGGAATCGCCGACATCCTGCCCCTGTCGCCGTTGCAGGAGGGGCTCCTCTTCCACGCCCTCTACGACGACGACCAGAGCCCCGACGTGTACGCCGCCCAGCAGATCCTGGAGCTCACGGGCGACGTCGACCCCGCCGCCGTACGAGCCGCCGGGCAGGCCCTCCTCGACCGGCACCCGAACCTGCGGGCGTGCTTCCGCCGCCGGGACGCCGGCCGGCCGCTCCAGATCGTGCCGACGGACGTCGTACTCCCGTGGGCCGAGGCCGATGTGTCGGCACTCGGGGAGAGGGAGCGGGAGGCGGCCTGGCAGCGGCTGCTCGACGAGGAGCGTGCTCGGCGCTTCGACCTCGCCAAGCCCCCGCTGCTGCGTCAGCTGCTCGTCCGCTGGGCCCCGGACCGCTACCGGCTGCTGATCACCAACCACCACATCCTCCTGGACGGCTGGTCCAAGCAGCTGCTCGTCCGGGAGTTCACCGCCCTGTACGGGGGTGAGCATCCGACCGTCCTGCCGCACGTGCCGCCGTACCGCGACTACCTGGCGTGGCTCGCCGGGCAGGACCGTACGGCCGCCGAGGAAGCCTGGCAGGACACCCTGTCAGGGGTGGTCGAGCCCACCTTGCTCGTCCCCGGAGCCCCGGCCACGACCGTCCTGCCGCACGAAGTCGTCGTCGAGCTCTCCGAGAAGCTGACCGCCACCGCCGAGAGGACGGCTCGCTCGCTCGGCGTGACCCTCAACACCCTCGTCCAGGGCGCATGGGGTGTGCTGTTGGGCCGGCTGACCGGCCGCACCGACACCGTGTTCGGCCAGACCGTGACGGTCCGCCCGCCGGAGCTGCGGAACGTGGCCTCGATGGTCGGCTTCTGCATCAACACCGTCCCCACGCGCGTCCGCTGGGACGACGGCGACTCGGTCGCCGATCTGCTCACCGGCATCCAGAGCCGGCAGTCGGGCCTGCTGCCCCATCAATACCTCGGCCTCGCCGACATCCGGCGCGCCACCGGCACGGGCGATCTCTTCGACACCCTGCTGGCGTTCGAGAGCTACCCCGCGCCCGCCGACAAGGGCGCCTCGCGAGTCACCCAGCTCACCGGCCGTGACGCCACCCACTACCCGCTGACCCTCTCCGTACTGCCCGGCCGCAGCCTGGCGGTTCGGCTGTCCTACCGGCCCGACGTCCATGACGAGAGCGGGGCCCGTGCGCTCCTGGACCGTTTCGCCGCTGTGCTCGCGGCCCTGGCGACCGCGCCGTCGCGTCCCGTCCGAGAGGTGTCGGCGCTGCTGCCGGGCGAGCGGGAAGAGCTGCTCGGTGAGATGCGTACAGCGGAAATTCCGGATGCCACGCTCCCCGAACTGTTCGCCCGCCAAGTCGAGCGCAGCCCCCTCAGCACGGCTGTCGTGTACGAGGGCATCCGACTGACGTACGCCGAACTGGACGAGCGCTCCAACCGCCTGGCCCGCCTGCTCGCCGGGCGAGGCGCGGGTCCGGAGCGCCTGGTCGCCCTGTCTCTGCCGCGCACGCCCGATCTGGTCGTGGCCATTCTCGCGGTGCTGAAGACCGGTGCCGCGTACCTGCCGATGGACCCGGAGTACCCGGCGGACCGCCTGGCCTTCATGCTCGACGACGCTGATCCGGTGCTGCTGGTGACCACGGACGGCGCGCCGGTGGCAGGCACGGTCCCCGCCGTCACGGTGGCCGAGTCGCTCACCTACCCCGCCACACCGCTGACCGCCCCGGCCGCCGCCCCCGGCAACAGGGCCTACGTCATCTACACCTCGGGCTCCACCGGCCGTCCCAAGGGCGTCGAGATATCCCACCGGAACGTCGTACGGCTCTTCGACTCCACCCGCCACTGGTTCGCATTCGGCCCTGACGACGTATGGACCCTCTTCCACTCCTACGCCTTCGACTTCTCGGTGTGGGAGCTGTGGGGCGCGCTGCTGCAGGGCGGCACGCTCGTGGTCGTGCCGTTCACGGTGAGCCGTGAGCCGGAGGAGTTCCTGCGGCTGCTCGTACGCGAGAACGTCACGGTGCTCAACCAGACGCCGTCGGCCTTCGGAGAACTGCTGCGCGCGGACGCCGCGGCGCCGTCGCTCGGTCGGCGATTGTCCCTGCGGTACGTGGTGTTCGGCGGCGAGGCACTCGACTTCGCGCGGGTCGCCGAGTGGTTCACCCGGCACCCGCGGGAAGCGCCCGTGCTGGTCAACATGTACGGCGTCACCGAGACGACGGTCCATGTCACGGGCCTGCCCCTGACCGAGGACAGGGCACGCGCCGCCACCGGCTCCATCGGGCACGCCATCCCCGACCTGCGCGCCTATGTCCTGGACGCGGGGCTGCGGCTCGTACCGCCGGGCGTGGTCGGCGAGTTGTACGTCGCCGGGGCGGGCCTGGCACGCGGGTACCTGGGCCGGCCTGGGCTGACGGCCGGGCGGTTCGTGGCCGACCCCTTCGGCAGGCCCGGCGAGCGCATGTACCGTACGGGTGACCTGGTGCGCCGGTCGGCGGGCGGTGAGCTGGAGTACGCGGGCCGGGCCGACGACCAGGTCAAGATCCGCGGCTTCCGTATCGAACCCGGCGAGGTGGAGGCGGCCCTCGCCGACCACCCGGACGTCACACAGGCAGTCGTCCTCGTACGGGACGAGCGGCTGGTCGGCTACGTCGTAGGAGGCGCCGTCGACGCCGGCGAACTGCGGCGCCACGCGGGCCGCACGCTGCCCGAGCACATGGTCCCGGCCGCCGTGGTCGTCCTGGACCGGCTGCCGTTGACCGCGAACGGCAAGCTGGACCGGGCCGCCCTGCCCGAGCCGGTGGCACCGTCCGGTGAGGGCCGCGCCCCCCGTACCCCGCAGGAGGAGATCCTGTGCGGGCTGTTCGCCGACGTGCTCGGTCTGCAGGCGCACCGGGTGGGTGTCGGCGACGGCTTCTTCGACCTGGGCGGCGACTCCCTGCTCGCCATGCGGCTGGCCGACCGGATCAGGGCCGCCCTCGGCAGGGCACTGCCCGTGCGCGCGGTCTTCGAGGACCCGACCCCCGCCGGGCTGGCCGGGCAGCTCAGCTCCGGAGACGACGTACGGCGCCCCGAACTCGCCCCGGGGGAACGCGGACACGCCCCGATCCCGCTGTCGTACGCGCAACAGCGGCTGTGGTTCATGAGCCGCCTCGACGGGGGCGACACCACCTACACCGTCCCCTGGGCCCTGCGGCTCGACGGCCCCCTCGACCGGGAGGCGCTCCGGGCCGCGCTCGCCGACGTCGTGGCCCGGCACGAGCCGCTGCGCACGCTCCATCCCGACTTCCAGGGGACTCCGTACCAGCGGATCCTCGACGCGGAGGCGGGCCGCCCGGAGCTCGCCGTCGCTGCGGCGACCGAGGCGGAACTCCCCGCGCTCCTCACCGCCGCCGCTCGGCACCGCTTCGACCTCGCGGCCGAGACCCCGCTGCGCACCACCCTGTACGCGCTCGACGACGAGACGCACGTGCTGCTGCTGCTCGCCCACCACATCGCCGTCGACGGCTGGTCCAGGGCACCGCTGCTGCGCGACCTGGAGACGGCGTACGCCGCACGGACCGCCGGGGAAGTCCCGCAGTGGCGGCACCTGCCCGTCCAGTACGCCGACTTCGCCCAGTGGCAGCGCGAAGCACTCGGCTCCGCGACCGAGCCCGGCAGCCCGATGAACCGTCACCTCGCGTTCTGGCGCGAGGCGCTGGCGGACGCCCCCGACGTGCTTCCCCTCCCGGCCGACCGTCCGAGGCCCGCCGAACCCAGCGGCGACGGCGGCCGGGCCGGCTTCACCATCGACGCCGGACTGCACGCGGACCTCGCCGGCCTCGCCGCCACCTCCAAGGCCACTCTCTTCATGGTGCTCCAGGCGGCGCTCGCCGCGCTGCTCACCCGGTTCGGCTCAGGCACCGACATCACCCTCGGCACCCCGGTCGCCGGACGCGACGACAGCAGGCTGGACGACCTGGTCGGCTTCTTCGTCAACAGCCTGACCCTGCGCACCGACACCTCGGGCAACCCCACGTTCCGCGAACTCCTCGACCGGGTCCGGGACTTCGACCTGGCGGCCTACGCCCACCAGGACGTGCCCTTCGACGTCCTCGTGGACGCCCTCAGCCCGCAGCGCGACCTCGCCCGCCACCCGCTCTTCCAGGTCGTGATCGCCTTCACCGGCCACGGCACCGAGCCGGAGCCGTCCCTGCCCGGGCTGATCGTCGCCGGCGAGCCCATCGAGACGGGGGCCGCCCGCTTCGACCTCTGCCTCTATCTGCGTGAGCGCCGCAACGCCGACGGCGGCCCGGCGGGCATCGACGGTGCCGTCGAGTACAACACCGACCTGTTCGACCCGGCCACCGCCGAGCGGATCGCCCGAGCACTGGTCCGCTTCCTGACCGCCGTAGCTGCCGACCCCGGGTCGCGCGTCGAGGACGTCGACCTGCACGGGGACGACGTGCACCGGGAAGTGGTGCGGCAGACGGCTGTCTCCCTGCCGGGCCTCCCGGCCGCGCCCGCCGGACAGGAACCGGCGACACCGGCCGAACGCATCCTCGCCGGGCTCTTCCGCGAGCTGCTCACGTTGCCCGAAGTCCCGCTCGACGAGGACTTCTTCGCCCTCGGCGGCGACAGCATCTCCACGATCCGGCTGGTGAGCCGGGCGGCCGAGGCCGGGGTCGTGATCAGCGCCCGGGACGTCTTCAAGTACCAGACGGTGAGGGAACTGGCGGCGGTGGCCCGGGGGGCGGCCGGCGCAGGCATGAGGCCCGTCCACGCGCCCGGTGACGGCACGGGTGCCGTCCCGCTCACTCCGATCATGCGGTGGCTGTTCGAACGCGGTGGCCCGATCGGCCGGTTCAGCCAGTCCGTCCTGCTGACGGTTCCCGCGGGTGCCGGTCTGCAGCCGCTGACCGACGCCCTGCAATCCGTGCTCGATCACCACGACATGCTGCGTTCGCGGCTCACTCCGGCTCGGGAACTCCACGTCAGCCCGGTCGGCCAGGTACGTGCCGCCGATCTGCTCGACCGCCGGGACACCTCCGGCACGTACCTCGCATCGGACGCGGACGCACTCCACACGATCGTGACCGAGGAGTTCGAACGGGCCGTGGGACTGCTCGATCCGGTGGCGGGGGCGATGATCCGGGCGGTGTGGTTCGACGCCGGAGCGGAGCGAGCCGGGCGGCTGTTGCTGATCGTCCACCACCTCGCCGTGGACGGGGTGTCCTGGCGCATCCTCGTACCCGACCTGGAGGCCGCCTGGGCGGCCGTCGCCGCCGGGCGGCGGCCCGAGCTGCCGCCCGTCGGCACCTCGTTCCGCCGCTGGTCCCTGGCGCTGGTCGAGCAGGCGCGCACGCCGTCGCGGGTGGCCGAGGCCGAGCTGTGGCTCCACATCGCGGACGCGCCCCGCGCCCCGCTGGGCTCCCGGCCGCTCGACCCCGACCAGGACACCGCCGCCACGACACGCTCGCTGCGGCTGACCCTGCTGCCGGAGACGACGGGCCCGCTGCTCACCACCGTCCCGTCCGCCTTCCGCGCCGGCACCCAGGACGTCCTCATCACCGCTCTCGCGCTGGCCGTGGCCGAACAGCAGGGCTCCCCGCACGTCGTGCTCGACGTCGAGGGGCACGGCCGTGAGGAGCTGGCACCCGGGCTCGAACTGTCACGCACCGTGGGCTGGTTCACCTCGCTCTACCCGGTCCACCTGGACCTGTCGGGCATCGACCTGAGCGATGCGCTGGCCGCCGGGCCCGCCGCCGGCATCGCCGCCGCCCGGGTGGCCGAGCGGCTGCGCGAACTCCCCGACCATGGCGCCGGGTACGGCCTGCTGCGCCACCTCAACCCCGACACGGCAGCCGAGTTGGCCAAGGCACCCACTCCGGCGATCGGCTTCAACTACCTCGGCCGGGTCACCGCCCGTGACACCGCCGACGCCACCGCATGGACCTTCGCCCCCGAGTCGTCGGCGCTCGGCACCGGTTCCGACCCCGACCTGGCCGCCGCCCACGTCCTGGAGGTCAACTCGCTCGTCCGTGACACCGGTTCGGGTCCGCACCTGGTGGCCGACTGGTCATGGCCCGACGGCGTGCTCACCGAGCCGGAGGTGCGGGCGCTGGCCGAGTCCTGGTTCGCCGCGCTCACCGCTCTCGCCACCCAGGTCGACCGGAGAGCCTCGGGCATGTCGCTGAGGGGACTGGAGCAGGACGAGCTCGACGAACTGGCCGCGGGCCTCGACGGCTGATCACGTGAACCAGTGGACCACCCGGACCAAACGGACCAGACAGCGAGACGAGACGACATGACGCAGCCCGCGACGCGGAAGCCCGCGCCGGCCGACGTACTCCCCGTGACCCCGCTCCAGGAGGGTCTGCTCTTCCACGCCCTGTACGAGCACGAACGGGACGCCCCCGACGTGTACCTCGTACAGCTGGTCTTCGAACTCGAAGGCTCTGTGGACGCCGGCCGCCTCCGCGCCTCGGCCCAGGCGCTGCTGGACCGACACCCCAATCTGCGGGCGGCCTTCCGGCGGCGTCGCGGCGGCCAGCCGGTGCAGGTCGTTCCGCACCGGGCGACGCTTCCCTGGGCGGAGGCCGACCTGACGGCTCAGGGCGTCGACACGGAGAAGGCGTGGGCCCGGCTGCTGGACGAGGACCGGGGGCACGGGTTCGACCCGGCCTCCCCTCCCCTCCTGCGCTGCACCCTGGTCCGCACGGGCGAGCGCCGCCACCGGCTGCTCGTCACCCACCACCACGTCCTGCTCGACGGCTGGTCGGTCTCCGTACTCCTTCGGGAACTGCTCGCCGTGTACGCCGCCGACGGCGACTCCTGCGTGCTCACGCCCGTCCCGCCGTACCGCCACTTCCTCCAGTGGCTGGAGGGCCGGGACCGCGCGGCCGACGAGGCCGCCTGGCGGGACGCGCTGGACGGCGTGACGGAACCGACCCGGCTGGCCCCGTCCGCCACGCCGGGCGCCACGGACCTCGCGCAGGCGCGCATCGAGCTGCCGGCCGACACCGGGGCCGCGCTCACGGCCCGCGCCCGGAGCCTCGGCGTCACCATGAACACCCTGGTTCAGTCCGCCTGGGCGATCCTGCTGGGGCGGCTGACCGGCCGCGACGACGTCGTGTTCGGCACCACCGTCTCCGGCCGCCCGGCCGAACTGCCCGGCGTCGAGTCGATGGTCGGCCTGTTCATCAACACCATCCCGACCCGCGTCCGGCTGCGCCCCGCCGACACCCTGGGCGACCTGCTGCACCAGGTCCAGGAGGGCTACGTCCGCCTCCTCGACCACCACTACCTCGGCCTGGCCGACATCCATCGGGCCGTCGGGGTCCCGGAACTCTTCGACACACTCCTGGTCTTCGAGAACTATCCGGTGGACCCGGAGGCGATGGGTGAGGGCGGGGTCGTCCAGCGCACGGGCAGTGCAGGCGGGGACAGCGAAGAGCGTGAGGGTTTCCACGTCACCGGCTCCAGCGGTCGCGACGCCACCCACTACCCGGTGACCCTCGTGGCCCTTCCCGGCCCCCGGCCCCGCTTCCGGCTGGCCTACCGACCCGGCCTGTTCGACGCCGACTGGGCCGACGCCACGCTCGCCCGTCTGGTGCGGATCCTGGAGGCCATGGCGGCCGGCCCCGAGCTCCCGCAGGGCCGCCTGGGTCTCCTCGCACCCGGGCAACTCCCCCGGCACGCCGAGCTCCCGCCGCCCCCGGGCCGTACCCTCGGCGACCTCTGGTCGGCCCAGGTCGCGGCCACCCCGGACGCCGACGCCGTACGCGACCGCGGCACCCACCTCACGTACGGGGAACTGGACGCCCGGGCCGGACAGTTGGCCGCCCGGCTCGCCGCCCTCGGCGCGGGCCCCGAGCGGGTCGTCGGCATCGCCCTGCCCCGTACGGCGGAGCTGATCGTCGGAGTCCTCGCCGTGCTGAAGTCCGGTGCGGCCTACCTGCCGCTCGACCCCGCGTACCCGGCCGACCGCCTGGCGTACATCGTCGCCGACGCCCGGCCGGTCGTCGTCCTCGCCACGACGGAGACGGCGGGAGCGTTGCCGGAGGGTACGCCGCTGCTCGATCCAGGCAGGGAAGGCAGTCAGCAGGCGATTGAGCCCAAGCACTTGAGCCCGTCCAACCTCGCCTACATCACCTACACGTCCGGTTCCACCGGCCGCCCCAAGGGCGTCCTGGCCACGCACCGGAACGCCGTCGAGTTCGTCGAGTGGACGCATGCCGAGTTCGGTCCGGACCGGCTGGCCAGGGTGCTGTTCTCGACCTCGCTCAACTTCGACGTGTCGGTGTTCGAGATCTTCTCGCCGCTGCTGTGCGGGGGCCGCATCGAGATCGTCGAGAACCTCCTCGCGCTCACGGACGGCACCGCCCGGGACGTCGGCCTGATCAGCGGCGTGCCCACGGTCATGGCGACTGTGCTCACCGAACGACCGGCCGTGTCCCCGCACACAGTGGCCCTCGGCGGGGAACCGATCTCCGAACAGCTCCGCGCCGACGTCGAGGCCGTCTTCCCCGGGGCGCGGCTCGTCAACTTCTACGGGCCCACCGAGGCGACGATCTACGCCACTGCCTGGCAGTCGGACGCCGACTCGGATGACAAGGCGGGCCCGCCCATCGGCCGCGCCCTCGCCCGCAACCACGTCCACCTCCTCGACCACGCCCTGCATCCCGTGCCCGACGGAGCTGTCGGCGAGGTGTACGTCGCGGGTGGCGGCCCCGCGCGCGGCTACCTCGACCACCCGGGGCTGACGGCCGAGCGGTTCGTCGCCGACCCGTTCGGCGGGCCGGGGGAGCGCATGTACCGCACGGGTGACCTGGCGGTGCGCGGCTCGGACGGTCAGCTGCGCTTCCTGGGTCGCGCCGACCAGCAGGTGAAGATCCGCGGCTTCCGTGTCGAACTGGGCGAGATCGAGGCCGTCCTCGCCACCCATCCCGCCGTCGCCCAGGCGGCAGTCACGGTACGCGAGGACGGCCGCGGCGAGAAACAACTCGTCGCGTACGTTGTCCCGTCCGAAGGGGCACAGCCGGGAGTCCGAGGAGGATCGCGGCTCCCGGGTGCGACGAAGACCGCCGACGACCTCCGCGAGCACCTCGCCCGGGCCCTCCCCGCCCATATGGTCCCCTCGGCGTTCGCCGGTCTGGGCTCGCTCCCCCGCACCGCCAGCGGCAAGCTGGACCGCAAGGCGCTGCCCGCGCCGGATGAGCGGTTCACGGCGAAGACGGCGCCGCGTACCGGGCGGGAGGAGACCCTGCGGGCAATCTTCGCCGAGGTCCTCGGACTCACCACCGCTTGCGTCGGCGTCCACGACAGCTTCTTCGACCTCGGCGGCCACTCCCTGCTGGCCCCCCGCCTTACCTCGCGCATCCGTGCCGAGCTCGGCACCCAACTGCCCATGCAAGCCCTCTTCGACACACCGACCGTGGCCGCGCTGGCCCGACGGACCACCGAACGCGAGGCCCCCGAAGCACCGCGCGCCGACCGGCCCGGCCAGTCCGGTACGGCGCCTCTCGGCCCCCTGCTACCCCTGCGTACCCGAGGCGACCGCGCCCCCCTCTTCTGCTTCCCCCCGGCCTCCGGCCTGGCCTGGGGCTTCGCGGGGCTCGCCCGCCACATCGACCCGGGCCGCCCGCTGTACGGACTGCAGTCCTGTGGGCTGATCCCGGGGCAGAAGCCGACCGGCAGCCTGGCCGAGGTGGTGGCCGAGCACACCGCCCGTATCCGCGAGATCCAGCCGCGCGGTCCGTACCACCTGCTCGGCTACTCCATGGGCGGCCTCGTCGCGTACGACGTGGCCGTCGGCCTCCAGGCGGCCGGAGAGCAGGTCCCACTCCTCGCGCTGCTGGACTCCTTCCCGGGGGCCTGGCTTCGGCAGGGCCCCGCCCCGTCCGACCGCCCGGCACTGCTGCGCAGCCTCCTGTCCATCCTGGGCCGCGAGGTGCCCGAGGACGAGACGGACCCGCTGACGGACAGCAGCTTCGCCGAACTGGTCCGCCGTGTGCCCGACATGCCCGGCAGCCTCGCTGACGCCGAACTGGCGGCGCTGGTCGACGTGACGGCGAACAACCGCCGCCTGCTGGGCGAGTTCGCTCCCACCTCGTACCGCGGCGACCTGCTGTTCTTCACCGCCGAGGCGGATCCGGACGCGGTGCCCGGACGCTACGGCTCCTGGCAGCCGTACGTCGAAGGCCGCATCCACAACCACGACATCCCCTGCACCCACGGAGAGATGACCCGTCCCACGTCACTGAGCCGCGTCGGCCCGGTGCTGGACAGCCACCTCCGGAAGTAACCACGAGCCCCCAGGAGGAGAGATGACCACCAACCCTTTCGACGACGACAGCATCGAGCACTTCGTCCTGGTGAACGACGAAGGCCAGCACTCCCTGTGGCCCTCGTTCGCCGAGGTGCCGGCCGGCTGGACGATCGTCCACGGCGCCGCCGGCCGTCAGTCCTGCGTGGATTACGTCAACGCGCACTGGACCGACATGCGCCCGGCCAGCCTGATCGAGGCCATGGGCGAGTGACGCCGGACCAGTGAAACCCGTACCACCCCACCAAGGAGACACCGACGGCCATGCCCACGGATGACCAGACCAACGCAGCCGGCGCCCTCAAGCTGGTGTGCCTTCCGTATGCCGGAGCGGGCGCTTCGTTCTACCGCCCCTGGGCCGCCATGGCCGGGGACGCGGCACAGATCCTGCCTCTGCAACTGCCCGGCCGTGAAAGGCTCATCGACGACGAACCACACCGGGATGTGCACAGGGCAGTGGACGGACTCGTGGTCCAGCTGCGGGAACGGCTCGGCGCCGGTGACCACAGGGTTGCCCTCTTCGGGCACAGCCTCGGTGCCGTACTCGCCTACGAACTGGCCCACCGTCTGGTCGCCGAGCCCGGTGTCGAGCTCGTCCACCTTTTCGTCAGCGGGTCGCCGGTGCCCGACCGCGGTCGTGAACAGCGGGCCAGCGGCCTGTCCGACGAGGACTTCCTCGCCCGCGTCCGCGAGCTGGCGGGCTACAGCCACCCCGCGCTCGACGACCCCGAGATGCGTGAGCTGGTCCTGCCGACCCTGCGCGCCGACGTCGAGATGCACGAGACCTACGTACCGAGCACCCGCCTCCCGCTGGACGCGCCCCTCACGGTCGTCCGGGGCGAGGACGACGACCTCGTCACCCACGACGACGCCGCGTCCTGGAGCAAGGCGACCGGCCGCGACTTCGAGCACGTCGAACTCCCCGGCGGCCACATGTACCTGACCGAGTCCGCGCCCGCCCTGGTCGGCCTCATCGTCTCGACGCTGCGCTGAGCGTTCGCCCCCCTCACGACTCCCAAGGAGTATCCGATGCGGCTGCAAGGCAAGTCGGTCCTGATCACCGGCGCCGCCCGCGGACTCGGCCGGACCGCAGCGGTCGCCTGCGCGGCCGAGGGCGCCGACCTCATCCTCCTGGACATCTGCGCCGACCTGCCGGGCGTGCCCTATCCGCTGGGCACGCCGGGCCAGTTGGAGCACACCGCCGCGCTGTGCCGGGAGGCGGGAGCGGCGGTCCTCACCTCCGAGGCCGACATCCGCGACCTGCGCGCCGTGCGGGAGGCCGTGACTCGCGCCGAGGACCGGTTCGGCCGGATCGACGTCGCCGTCAACAACGCGGGCATCGCCGCTCCCTCGGGCAAACCGGTGCACGAGATCGATGAGGACGAGTGGTCCCTGATGATCGACGTGGACCTCTCCGGGGCCTGGCGGGTGGTCCGCGAGGTCGGCAAGGCGATGAGCGCCCGGCGCGCCGGCAGCATCGTCAACGTGGCGTCGACGGCTGGGCTGGTGGGCTACCGGCACTTCGCCGGGTACGTCGCCGCCAAGCACGCCGTCATCGGTCTCACCAAGGCCGCCGCGCTCGACTACGCGCCCACGAAGGTCCGCGTGAACGCGGTCTGCCCGGGTTCGGTGCGCGACGACGAGCGGGCCGAGGGCCGGATGCTCGCCGAGATCGCCATGGCGCTGGAGGTGCCCGTCCACGAACACGAGAAGACCTTCGCCGCGGCACAGCCCATGAACGCGCTGATCGAGCCCGAGGACGTCGCCGCCGCCGTCGTCTTCCTCGCCTCGGACGAGTCCCGGCAGATCACCGGGTCGGTCCTGACCGTGGACGGCGGGTTCAGCATCCGCTGAGCGCCCCTTCCCGCTCATCGATCTCCCGCTCCCCCGCTCTCCCCGCACCAAGGAGTACGGCCGTGTCCGCCTCGCCGCCCGATCCCCTCCCCGCCCCCGCCCACTGCCACGCGATGCGCGTCCGCCCGGCCCCCTCCCAGGAGCCCACCGGCCGACAGGGGGTGTGGATCGATGACCTCCCCCTTCCGTCCACGGGCCCGCTCGCCGAACGCCGCCGCGCCACCGAACTCGCCCGCCCGGCCCGCACCCCCCGCCGAGTCCAACTCCGTTATGCCGACGGCCTGTCCGACCTGATCGTTGTGGCCCCGCGACGCGGCCCCCACCGTGCGGCAGCACCGCCGGCTCCCGCGCCCGCTCCGGCCTGGGGCCTGGCCGACGACGGCCCCGAGACCGCCTTCTCCGTCCTCCTGGAGCACGAAGGCGACGAGGCGAGCTGGCTCACGGCACTCGCCGTCACCCTGCGCCGCTACGACCCCGATACCCAGCCGGTCATCGGCACGGATCAGGGCGAATTCACCGTCGAACCGGCCGCCACGCTCGGCGAGTCGAAACCGTCGCTCGCGTCGGGCCCGGCGCTCGCAGGCCTGCTGTTCGGCAACCCTGTCGACGGCAGTGGGCTGGGCGAGGGTGGGGTCGAGGGCGAGTACGTGCCCTGTCTGGCGCCCCCGTTTCCGCTCACCGTCTCCGTCTTCCGGGACTCCGGCGGCCTGCGGCTGCGCTGCGACCACCGGAGCAGCCATGTCTCGGCGGACATTGCCGCACAGTTCGTACGGCACCTCGTACATGTGCACCAACAGGTCCTGCACGCCCCACAGACGCGGATGGACGATGTCGAGCTTCTCGACGAGGCCGAGCGGACCCGCACGGTGGCACTCGGCCGCCCGCCCCGTGCCCTGGCCACCACGCCGATGAGCGTGACGGAGGCGTTCGCCCGGGTCGTCGCCGCGACTCCGGACCGTATCGCTGTGACCGACGGCGAGGCCGGTCTGACGTACCGGGAACTCGACGAGCGCGCAACACAGTCGGCATCGCGCCTGCGGGCGCTCGGCATCACCGGCGGCGACCGCGTCGGCGTATGCCTGGAGCGCTCCGCCGAACTCGTCGTCACCCTGCTCGCCGTACTGAAGGCCGGTGCGACCTACGTGCCCGTCGACCCTGCCTACCCGGCCGACCGGCTCGCCCACACGGCACGGGACGCGGAGCTTGGTGTGGTGGTCACTCGGCTTCCCGGGTTCCCGTCCGTGGCGGGGTGCGTTCAGGTGACGCCGGACGAACTGTTCGACGAGGCGGCCGCCGCGAGCGGCACGAGCCTGCCGCACCCGTCACCCGACGAGCCTGCCTACGTCATCTACACCTCCGGCTCCACCGGCCGCCCCAAGGGCGTCGTCGTACCGCATCGGAACGTGATCGCCCTGATCGACGCGACGCGCGAGGAATACGCGCTCACCGGGGCGGACGTATGGACGTGGTTCCACTCCAGCGCGTTCGACTTCTCGGTGTGGGAGATCTGGGGCTGCCTGCTGACCGGCGCACGGCTGGTCGTGGTGCCGTACTTCGTCTCCCGTGAGCCGGACCGCTTCCGCGATCTACTCGTGGCCGAGAAGGTCACCGTGCTCAGCCAAACCCCGTCGGCCTTCGCGCAGCTACTGGAGGTGGACCACACGGAGGTAGGCGTACGGGTGGTCGTCCTCGGCGGCGAACCCCTCGACGCCCGGGTGCTGCTGCGGTGGTTCGACCGGCACCCGGAGTCCGCCTGCCGCGTGGTGAACATGTTCGGCATCACGGAGACCACCGTCCATGTCACCGAGCAGACCCTCACCCGGAAGCTGGCGCTCGCCACCACCCGCTCGGTCGGCCGCGCCCTGCCCGGCTGGCACCTGTACGTGCTGGACCAGTACGGACGGCTCCTGCCCCCTGGAGTCGCGGGCGAGATCTACGTGGGCGGTTCCGGCGTGGCACTCGGCTACCTGGGCCAGGAGGAACTGACGGCCCAACGGTTCCTACCGGACCCCTTCACCGGCGGCCCGATGTACCGCAGCGGCGACCTCGGCCGCCTGCGCCCCGACGGACGCCTCGAACACCTCGGCCGTATCGACAGCCAGGTCAAGATCCGCGGCTTCCGCATCGAACTCCACGAGATCCGCTCCGTCCTGCTGGAGGACCCCCAAGTGCGCACCGCGGCCGTCGTCGTACGCCGCGACGACCCGGCCGACGCCGCCACGGCCAGGATCGACGCCTACGTGGTCCTGTCGCCCGGGGCCGACCCCACCACGATCCGCGAACGGGCAGCGGGTATCCTGCCCGACTACATGCTCCCCGCCACGGTCTCGCCGGTGGACACGCTCCCGCTGACGCCCAACGGCAAACTCGACACAACGAAGCTCCCCCCGGTCGGCCGCCCACCGGCACCCGGGAATGCGGTCCCCGCCAGGGCGGCTACGGCCACTGACGACCTCACCGCGCCCCTGACAGAGATCTGGAGCGACATCCTGGGCGTCCCTGTCGGCCCGGACGATGACTTCTTCGAACTCGGCGGCAACTCCCTCTTCGCCGTCCGCATCACCGCCGCCCTACGCACCCGTGGCCTCCCGCCCCTGCGCCTGCGAGAGCTGTACCGTCACCCGACGATCCGCGAAACGGTTGCGAGTCTCAGGACCTTGGACGGATGACGGGCGTCCGCGGCTCTCCCTTGCTTTTGGTGCTCAGCGCGCGCCAACGAGATGATCCAGCGACGGCGCCAGAACCGGGGTGAGCGCCTCGGCGTAGGCCTCTGAGAGGTGGCTGTCGTCGCGGTAGACGGCGGTGTCGGCGACGACCACAGGGCAGATGCCGGTGCGGGAGGCGCAGAGCCAGGGGGTGGGGTCGATGACTGTGGTGGCCGTTGCCGATGCGGCGGTCCGGATGGCTGCGCCACGGGTCGCGTCGCGGGTCGCCTCCGGCAAGTGATGGGCGCAGGAGCGCAGTTGCAGGGAGTTCCTGGCGGCGCAGTCGATCGGGTCGCCCTTGGGCCATGGGGTGTCGAGCAGGGCGGCGACCCGGGCGCCGGAGATGCCCAGGTCACGGAAGGTGTTCTCGAAGCCGGTGGCCCACTGGTGGAGGGGGTTGGCGGCGGGGCGGGCCGGGTCGCCGGCGTCCGAGGAGGAGACGACGACCAGGTCGGGGCGCAGTGTCTTGATCCTCGCAATGGCGTTGGAGCGCCAGGTGTCGCAGGCGGTGTACGGCTTGTGGCCGCTGACGATGGTCACGTCGGCGACCTTGCAGGAGGCCTTCGTCAAAGAGACCAGCTTCCAGCCGCGTGCGGTCGCGAGCCGTTGCAGGGCCGGGAACCACTGGGCCGCGTGCGAGTCGCCGAAGAGGACGATCGTGCGGGAGGATGACCGGTCGCCGTAGACGCAGGGCCGGGCGCGGGTGGCGGAGTGGTCGACGTGGCAGCCGTCCCGGTAGACCGCGGAGCGGGAGGACTTCACCTTCGGCAGGGGCGGGGCGAGGTTACTCGGCAGGGCGGTGGGGGACGTCGTCAGGAGTTCGGTGAGACGGGCCTGCGGGGCCGGTGCGTCGGAGAGTGCCCGCGCCAGCGCGGGCGCGGGGTCGCCCACCTCGATCGTCGGCGGGACCGCCGTCGCCGTCAGGGACAGCGCCGAGGCGCCCGCAGACAGCGCGGCCCCGAGCACCAGGGCTCGGCGGGGGCGCCTGCGGAAGACCCGGTGGAAGCGGACCGGGTTCTCCACGAGGCGGAGAGTCAGCCACGCCAGGCCCAGCGCCGCCGCGGACAGGCCGATCGCGAGCAGCACGTCGGCCGTGCCGTCGGCGCGGCCCAGCGCCGCCGGGGCGATGACCAGCAGCGGCCAGTGCCACAGGTACCAGCCGTACGAGAGTCCGCCGAGCCACACCAGCGGTCGCCGCCCCAGCAACCACGCGGCGCCCTGCGAGGTGGGAGCGCAGCCGCCGGCCAGCACGAGCGCGGTGCCGGCGACCGGCAGCAGGGCGTGGTGGCCGGGGAAGGGCGTCTCGTCGTCGTACCAGAGCGCTGCCAGCGTGACGCAGGCCAAGCCGAGCCAGGTCAGCGGGGCCGCGAGGGCGGCGGGCAGCCGTTCCAGCCGGCCGGTGGCCAGCGCCAGGAGCGCACCAGCACCCAGTTCCCATGCCCGGGTGAGGGAGCCGAAGTACGCCCAGGGCGCCGAGGAGTTCGTCACGAGAACGCCCGCCGCGAACGACCCCAGGCACAGTACCCCGAGCGGCACCGCGACCAGTCGGCGCCGACCGCGGGTGACCCGCCAGGCGAGCAGCAGGAGCAGAGGCCACACCAGGTAGAACTGCTCCTCCACGGCAAGCGACCAGAAGTGCTGGAACGGTGACGGCGGGCTGTTCTGGGCGAGATAGTCCGTACCGGCCGCCGCAAGCCGG
This sequence comes from Streptomyces sp. HP-A2021, assembly GCF_022807935.1. NCBI lineage: Bacteria > Bacillati > Actinomycetota > Actinomycetes > Kitasatosporales > Streptomycetaceae > Streptomyces > Streptomyces sp. HP-A2021. The sequence goes on along the minus strand of NZ_CP094344.1, from coordinate 8,861,958 downwards.
AAGTTGACCGCGTACAGTGCACTGGCGAGGGCGTCACCCGCGTACTCGGCGAGCCGCGCTTCCGACAGGAACAGCCAGGCCGCGCCCAGCGTGACGGCGATGACGAGGGACGAGGCGGGAAGCAGCCGCAGTGCCCGGCGGGCGTAGAAGGAACGGACCGACACCCGGCCGGTGGTGGCGAGTTCGCGCAGCAGCAGCGACGTGATGAGGAAGCCGGAGATCACGAAGAAGACGTCGACACCGATGTAACCGCCGCTGACCTGGGACACGCCGGCGTGGGAGAGCACCACCAGCCCGACGGCCACCGCGCGCAGCCCCTGGATGTCGAGCCGCAGGGCGTGGCCTCGGGTAGGCGCGGATCTGCCGCTCGTCGGGACGGTACGTATCTCGAGGGACATGATGCTGGGCATCGGGGGTGACTCCTCGGGCCGACTGACTGGCATGTTTCAGCCAAGAAGACCTGTCCGGCCGCCATACGATTCCACCGTTGGCACCCCGACTTCGCTCACGCGAGAAGGTTCAACCGCGGGAAACCATGGGTTCATCCTGATTCAGCCCGGAAGGACGCACGCCGGCCCGGCCACTGGAGCAGGTTCGTCAGGCGGTCCGGGACAGGGCCCGCCTGGGGTGCGGCTGCCGCCCTGGCTCCGTAGGCTCGTACGGGAGTGCTGCCGGCGGGCCGAGGCACATCCGGCGCACCGCGTCGCCCGCCTCCAGCTCCTCGATGTGACGTGGAGCCACTCATGACCACACCAAGGGACCTTTTGATCACCGCCATGGATTTGGCGGCCAGTCGCGCGCTGGAGCGAGGCGATCTGTCACTCGCGCTCGCGGGAGCCGAGCTGATCGACCTCCTGGATGCCCGAGCCGTCACACTGGCCGGTGACCACATCGTGCCGAGTGACCGGCGCTCCATGACCGATCGGATGCTGGACGAGGCTGCGTCGTCGCTCGCGCGGCAGGCGCCGTACGACTCGGTCGACGCCTGGCTGTGGCGCAGGGGCCGCGACCTGGCCGAGGCCTATCTGGCCGTCCTCGAAGCGGAAGGGCAGCTCAGCCGGCAACGCCACCATCGCTGGATGATCTTCCAGCCCACTCACACGGTGCTGGTGGATTCGCCCGCACGCCGCCACGCGGCGAACCGCTATGCGTCGGATGAGCCCGTCCTCGCCGCCCTCGCGGCGGCCGCCGGCGTCGGCGACGAGCTGACTGAAGGGTCACCGGGCGTGGCCGACGAGGCCGTGGCGACCGTGCTCGCCGCCGTCCAGGACGCGGTCAGGGGTCTGGAGGCCGAACGGCAACGGCGAGCCATCGACGAGGCGGCCTTCGACAACGTCTGGCGGGGCGAATAGGGGCAGCATGCTCGATGGCGCAAGGTCCGCACGCTCGTTGTCGAGCGGGTCAGGCCGCCGTTTCCTGGAGGCGACCAGGGCCAAGCTCACACCTTCACTCGCCCCTCCTCCAGATGTCCGTGAACCGGTCGAGCAGTGCGGCCGCCGCCGTCACGTCATCCGTGAGCGGCCGGTCGGCCTGGTCCTCGTTGAGCACCGACAGGGCGAGCTCCTGCGCGCGGCCCACGGGTAGATCCGGATCGGGCCGGAGCTCGCGCTGGCGCAGCGCCCGTACGGCGGCGACGAGTTCGCAGCCGACGACCAGACGGTACGCACCGCATGCGCGCAGCGTCTGACGTGCGGCGAGCGAGGCGAAGCTGGCCTGTTCCTCGACGCCTCGGGAGAGTACGGCGTGGCCGAGCGACGCGGGTGCCGAGAACGCCCGCAGATCGCCGAGGGCGGCGCCGGCGGCGTACTCCAGGATCATGACGCCGGAGGAGGCGGGTTGATGGTCGGCGAGGAAGGGGCGCAGGCGGGTGTAGGCGGGCTCGTTGAGGGTGGAGAGCCGTGATGTCGACAGCCGGGCCACCTGGGTGAGGGCCAGCCTGAAGTGGTCCAGGGCGAGGGCGAGTTGGGACTGGTAGAAGCCGCCGTGGTGGTAGGCCGCCATGTCCTCGGGGGTGATCAGCGGGTTCTCGGCGGCCGCGTTGATCTCGATCGCGACGACCTCTTCCAGGGCGTCGGCCGCGTCATGGGCGGGACCGTGGACCTGGGGGAGGCAGCGGAAGCCGTACGGGTCCTGGAGCCGCCCGAGCGGCGGGGTGGGCCGGTCGGGGGCGCCGAGCAACTCCCGCATCCGCCGGGCGACTTCGACGGAGCCGCGGTGCGGCCGGGCGGCGTGCACGGGCGCGGCGTACGCCTCGTGTGCACCATCGACCGCCAGCACCGACAGGGCGCCGACGACCTGAGTGGCCTCCAGCAGCCCTCGCAGTTCGTGCAGGGCGAGCGCGGCCTGACCGAGTGTGAGGGCGTTGCTGCTGATGAAGGCGAGGGCGTCGTTGTTGTCGAGGTGCTGGGGCTCGGGAGCACCGACCACACCTCGCGGCTCGCCGGAAGCGCCGCCTGCGCCTGAGAAACCCGCTTCCCGCCACGGATGCTCCCCCGCCAACGCCAGTCCCGCCTGGGCCAGCGCCGCGATGTCCCCGGTGCCCACCGATCCGAACTCGTTGACGACCGGATACGCCCCGCTCTCCAGCGCCTCGCACAGCGCGGTGACCACGGTCGGTCGCAGCCCCGCACCCCCGGCCAGCAGCTGGTTGGCGCGGACGGCGAGCATCGCGCGGACCTGGCGGGCGGGCAGCTCCTCCCCGATGGCGCCGGCGTGGCTGCGCAGCAGCCGGAGGCCGTGCTCGGCGGCCGCCTCGGTGGGCACGTCCTCGTTCCGGTTGGCGCCGACACCGGTGGAGCGGCCGTAGACGCGTCCGGTCGCGGCGATCTGCCGTGCGGCGTCCCAGGACTCCGCCACCCGCTTCATCGCGTCGCTCCCGGGTTCCGGACGCGCCGTCCCGTCGGCGAGGCGCACGACGTCCTCGACCCGGAGTCCGATCCCGTCGAGGACCACTGGGCCGGTATACCCGGAAGACACAGCACCAGCCGCGTCCACGATCTGAGACGACATCACGCCCAAACTCCCCTCAAGGTGGACTTTCGATCTTGCCTGGCGGTCAGCCGTTACGTCGGATTAACGCCAAACCGTTGACAACCTATTCACGTACCGAGAACTCTGCATGACGTTATACAGCCGGGCAAGGGACATCTCATGATCCAGTTCGACGCGGTCCACAAGCGCTTCCCCAACGGCACGACTGCAGTCCACGACCTCACCCTCGACATGGCGGAAGGCGGCGTGACCGTCCTCGTCGGATCCTCCGGTTGCGGCAAGACGACCACCCTGCGCATGATCAACCGGATGGTCGAGCCGACCTCCGGCACCATCCGCGTCGGTGGCAAGGACGTCACCCGGCAGGACGCCGCCGAACTGCGCCGCTCCATCGGATACGTCATCCAGCAGGCCGGCCTCTTCCCGCACCGCACGGTGCTCGACAACATCGCCACCGTGCCGCTGCTCCTGGGCCACGGCCGCAGGAAGTCCCGGGCCCGCGCGGCCGAATTGCTGGAGACCGTGGGCCTGTCGGCCGAGGCCGGCAAGCGCTACCCGCACCAGCTCTCCGGCGGCCAGCAGCAGCGCGTCGGCGTGGCCCGCGCGCTCGCCGCCGACCCGCCGGTGCTCCTCATGGACGAGCCGTTCGGCGCGGTCGACCCGGTCGTGCGCGCCCAGCTCCAGGACGAACTGATCCGGCTCCAGCAGGAGTTGAGCAAGACCATCGTCTTCGTCACCCACGACATCGACGAGGCCGTACGACTGGGCGACCGGATCGCGATCTTCCGTACCGGTGGCCACCTGGTCCAGTGCGCCGCACCCACCGAGCTCCTGGCCCGCCCCGCCGACGACTTCGTGGCCGACTTCCTCGGCGCCGAGCGCGGTCTGAAGCTGCTCTCGCTGAAGACCCTCGCTGCCGTCCCGCAGGGCCCGGCCCCGGAGGGCGGTCCCTGGGCCCTCGTACTCGACGCGGCGAACAAGCCCCTGCACTGGGCCTCGGGCGATGCCGAACTCCCCGTACGACCGCTCAGGGACGACGACTCGCTGCTGTCGGCCCTCAACGAGTCCATCGCCTCCCCCACCGGCCTGATAGCCCGCGTCGACGCCGACGGCGTCCTCACCGGCGTCTCGTCCCGTGACGACATCCACCAGCACGCGGGGCAGGCCCACACGGAAGCCCGGGTGGCCGCATGACGATCGACTGGTCGTGGATCGGCGACCACACCGACGACCTCACCACCCTCACGGTCTCCCACCTCCAGGCCGCCCTGTCCGCCGTCCTCTTCGGCGTCCTGATCTCGCTCCCCCTGGCAGTGGTCGCCCACCGGATCCGCCCCCTGCGCGGCTTCCTGCTCGGCATCTCGAACGTCCTGTTCACCATCCCGTCGATCGCGATCTTCGTGCTCCTGCTGCCGGTCAGCGGCCTCACCCGCACCACCACCGTGATCGGCCTGACGGTCTACACGCTGGTCGTGCTGCTCCGGAACACCGTGGAGGGCCTCGACTCGGTCCCCGCGAAGACGAAGGAGGCGGCGAAGGCAATGGGCACGCGCCCCCTGCGCACGCTCCTCACGGTGGAGTTCCCGCTGGCGCTCCCCGTGATCATGGCGGGCGTCCGCATCGCGACGGTCATGTCGATCTCCCTCGTCTCGGTGGCGACCTACATCGGCGACGGCGGCCTCGGCCAGCTCTTCACCGACGGCTTCCAGCGCAACTTCCCGACGCCGGTGATCGCGGGAGTGGTCCTCACGATCCTCCTGGCCGTGGTCGCGGACGCGGCCCTGGTCGCCGTCCAGTACGTCCTGACCCCGTGGCGGAGGCGGCGAGCCTGACATGTACGAACTCTTCAAGCATCTCGGCGGCTGGCTGACCAGCGGCGCCCAGTGGTCCGGCTCGGACGGCATCACCCACCGCCTCGCCGAGCACCTCCAGTACTCCCTCGTCGCCACGCTCATCGCGGCCGCCATCGGCCTCCCGCTGGGCCTGCTGATCGGCCACACCGGCAAGGGCGCGTTCCTCGCGATCAACCTGGCGTCGTTCGGCCGCGCGCTCCCGACCGTCGGCCTGGTCGTCCTGGTCTTCCTGGCCGGCGGACTGTCCATGCTCCCGGTCTACGTGGCCCTGGTCGCCCTGGCGGTCCCGGCGATCGTCACCAACACCTACGCCGGGATGACCGCCGTCGACCCGGACGTGAAGGACGCGGCGCGCGGACAGGGCATGCGCGGCCACCAGGTCCTGTTCCAGGTCGAGTTGCCGCTCGCCCTGCCTCTGATCATGACGGGCCTGCGCCTGGCTCTCATCCAGGTCGTCGCCACCGCCACGATCGCCGCGTACGTCTCCTTCGGCGGCCTCGGCCGTTACGTGTTCGACGGCCTGGCCCAGCGCGACCTCGTCCAGGTGCTCGGCGGCGCGGTGCTGGTCGCCGTCGTGGCCGTCGTACTCGATCTGCTGCTGAGCACCCTCCAGCGTTTCCTCTTCCGACACCGCACTGCCTAGGGACCCTCGATGAACCGACGCACTCTCCTCGGCGGCCTCTTCGCAGCGGCCTCCGTCCCCGCCCTCTCCGCCTGCGCGAGCGGCATCACCTCCCTCGAAAACCAGGGGGGCACGGCCTCCGGCGGCGGCTCCAGCAAGGGCGGAGTCACCATCGGCACCGCCAACTTCACCGAGAACCAGGTGCTGGGTTATCTGTACGCGGCTGTGCTCACGGCAGCCGGCGTGAAGACGAACGTCCGCCCCAACCTCGGCACCCGCGAGATCCTCATCCCCGCGATCAAGGGCGGCGACATCGACCTCCTGCCCGAGTACCAGGGCGCCCTCCTGCACTACCTCGACCCGAAGGCGACGGCGACCGAGGAGGGCGAGATGCAGAACGCCCTCGCCGTCGCGCTCCCCGCCGGCCTCCAGGTGCTGCCGTACGGCATGGCGGAGGACTCGGACGCCTTCGTGGTCACGCGGGAGACGGCGAAGAAGTACGGCCTGACCTCCCTGGCCGACCTGAAGAAACAGAACGGCAGGCTGGTCATCGGCGCGGCGCCGGAGGTGAAGAAGCGCCAGGTGGGTGTGGTCGGCCTCAAGGACGTCTACGGGGTGGAGTTCAAGGAGTTCAAGTCCCTCGACTCCTCCGGCCCCCTGGTCAAGGGCGCCCTGAAGAAGGGCGACGTCGACGTGGCGAACCTCTTCACCACGGACACCGACATCCAGGCCAACGACTGGGTGGTACTGACGGACCCCGAGAACCTCATCCCCGGCCAGCACGTCGTCCCGCTCATCGCCGACCGCAAGGCCGACTCCACGGTCCGCAAGGCCCTGGCCCGCCTCGGCAACGTCCTCACCACGGCCCAGCTCACCGAGCTCAACCGCCAGGTGGACAAGGACAAGAAGGACCCGGAGGACGTGGCGAACGCGTACGCGAGGCAGCACGGGCTGGCTTGACGAGGTCGGGAATCCGAGCGAGCAGACATGGCTACGACAACTCGTTCGGCCAAAACCAGGACCTGCGGTTTTCCGGCATGCGGATACCAAGACTCAGCCCTCGATGCCGACGCTTCCCCGATCCTGCGCGTCGGAGGACCTCAGCGCGAGGGCCGCGATGTCGTCGTCGAGCCTGCCACCGCTGTGCTGCAGCAGAGCCCGGTGCAGCCGGTCGAGCAGCTCGCGGGGCTGCTCCAGGCCCTGCCGCCGCAGCCAGTCCGGCAGCGGGAAGAACTCGCCCGCGTGGTCCCGGGCCTCCGATACGCCGTCCGTGTAGAGCAGCAGCTGGTCCCCCGGGGCGAAGGCGACGACGTCGACCCAGTAACGGTCACCGATGAGCGCTGCGAGGTTGAGAGGCGGGGAGGCGATGGTCGGGACCAGGACCCGGACCTTTCCGTGATGCGCGATCAGCGGCGGGGGATGCCCGCAGTTGAGAAGTCGTACGCAGCCGCCGTCGTGCGGAATCTCGGCGAGGAGAGCAGTGGCGAAGTGCTCGGGCTGGTCCTGGGCCGGAAACGCAGCGCTGTGACGCGTGACGGCGATCTCGAGACGGTGGATGACGCCCTGCAGGTCGGGCTCGTCGTAAGCGGCCTCTCTGAAGCAACTGATCACCGCCGAGGCCGCCCCCACCGCGGACAGGCCCTTGCCCCGCACGTCGCCGATGAGCAGCCGGACCCCGTGCGGTGTACCGATCGCCTCATAGAAGTCGCCGCCGATCCGGGCCTGCTCTTGGGCCGCCAGGTACAGCGACTCGATCTCGACGCCCTCGATGCGGCGTGGCAGCGGGCGCAGCAGCACCTTCTGGGCTGCGTCGGCGACGAGCCGGATCTGGAAGAGCATCTCCTCACGCTGGAGCCGGACATGACTCCCGTATGCGGCCGCCAGGGTGACCGCGACGATCGCGGCCGCCGTGTACTGCGTCCCCAGGTCCGTGTAGAAGAAGCTGAGGACGATCATGAGCAGCAGGCAGAACGCGCCCAACAGGATCGTGGGGAACACGGGCCACATCGCGGCGGCCAGGGCGGGCGCGGCGGGCAGAAGGCGGCTGAAGGCGATCTCCCTGGGCGTGGAGAACGCCAGGCCGGCGATGAGGGCGGTCAAAATGAGGGGTGACAGCCGGGCAGCTTCCCATCGGCCGCTGTAGGCGGGGCGACGGCGCCACAGCCGTGCAGACATGATCACAAAATGCATCATATCGGCCTAATTAGACATTAGGCGCGGAATGATCATGCGCCGCACGCGAGGAATGCGCGCCGGACGGCCACGTCCGGAGGAACCGAAACCAGGCAGCACATGCCTCCCGGGCGCCCGAGGTCAGCCGGGCACGGGTCGGCCGAGCTCTGGTCACTTGGGATCACCGATGTTAAAAAGGTCGCATGGCGAATCCTTTCGCCCGTTTTCGACACCTATCAGTCAAGCGCCTCCTCAGCAAGGGCACGCGGAGCGTGGCCGGGCAGGTGCTGGTTTTCCAGGTGGCTCTGGTAGTGCTGCTCGTGACGTGCGGCGTCTTCGCTCTCATCCTGCAGTCGGAGCGGGACTCCAGCGCCGAGGCCAGGCGACGCTCCACGGCCGTGGCACAGACCTACGCGCACTCACCGGGCGTCCTGGCGGCCTTGCAGACCCCGGATCCGAGCAAGATTCTCCAGCCGCTCACCGAGGCGGCGCGCCGGGCCGCCGGCGTCGACTTCATCGTGGTCATGGACACCGAGGGCATCCGGTACACGCACCCCCTGCCGGACCGCATCGGAAAGCGCTTCGTGGGCGAGATCGGGCAGCCGCTGGCGGGGAAGGTCTATGTGGAGAGCGTCGACGGCCCGCTCGGTCGCGAGGTGCAGGCCACGGTCCCGATCGAGAACGCCGACAGCCAGGTGGTGGCCCTGGTCTCGGCCGGGATGAAGGTCGAGAACGTCGAAAGTCAGTTGCACCGGCAACTACCGATCATCCTGGGCGCCGGGGCCGCAGCGCTCGCGCTGTCCACCGGTGTGACGGCGCTGGTGGGCAAGCGGCTGCGACGCCAGACACACAGCCTGGCCCCGGACGAGATGACCCTGATGTACGAGCACCACGACACGGTGCTCCACTCCGTTCGGGAAGGGGTACTGATCGTGGCCGCCGACGGGCAGCTGATGCTGGCGAACGACGAAGCCAGACGCCTGCTGGAACTGCCCCCCGACGTCGAGGGGCAGCTCGTCTCGGAGCTGCCGGGCCTCGATCCCGAGACGAAGGCGCTGCTCGTCTCCGGGCGCGAGGCCACCGACGAGGTGCACCTCGCGGGCGAGCGGCTGCTCGCGGTCAACCAACGGCCCACGGACTTCGGGTCAGGCCCCGAGGGCACGGTGGTGACACTGCGCGACTCCACCGAGCTGCAGGCGGTCACCGGCAGGGCGGAGGTGGCACGGGAGCGGCTCAGGCTGCTGTACGACGCCGGACTCCGCATCGGTACCACCCTGGACGTGCTGCGCACCGCCGACGAGTTGGCACAGGTCCCGATTCCTCGCTTCGCGGACTTCGTCACCGTGGACCTGGCCGACGCCGTCCTGCACGGCGAGGAGCCGGCCCTCACGGCGACGGACATGCGACGCGCGGCCGTGTGCGGCATTCAGGACGACCATCCGCTCTCCGAACAGGGCCGGCTTTTCGACTACCTTCCCTCCACTCCCCAGGCACGCGGCTACGGCAGCGGCCGGTCCCAGTTGGTGAGCGATCTGCCGACCGCCACGGGCTGGCGCGTGCAGGACCCCGAGCGCGCCAAGGCGATCATCGACCACGGCATCCACTCCCTCATCAGCGCCCCCATCCAGGCCCGTGGCGTCGTGCTGGGCATGGCCAATTTCTGGCGCGCGCACCCGCATGAGCCCTTCGACGAAGAGGATCTGTCGCTGGCGGAGGAACTGGTGGCCCGTGCCGCGATAAGCATCGACAATGCCCGCCGTTACACCCGCGAGCACGCTCTGGCAGTCACCCTCCAGCGCAGCCTGCTGCCGCAGGCCATGCCGGAGCAGAACGCCCTCGACATCGCCTTCCGCTACCTTCCCGCCCAGTCGGGCGTGGGCGGAGACTGGTTCGACGTGATTCCCCTGCCGGGAACCCGGGTCGCACTGGCCGTCGGCGATGTGGTCGGGCACGGCCTGCACGCCGCCGCCACGATGGGACGGCTGCGGACCGCGGTGCACAACTTCTCCGCCCTCGACCTGCCACCCGACGAGTTGCTGAGCCATCTGGACGACCTGGTCGGGCGCATCGACCAGAACGAGACGGCAGAGAGCGCAGCGGGTGTCGTGGGCGCCACCTGCCTGTACGGGATCTACGACCCGGTGACGCGCCACTACGTCATGGCGCGTGCGGGGCATCTGGCGCCGGCGCTGGTCCGGCCTGACGGAACCGTCACCTTCCCGGACGTGCCGGCCGGTCCGCCCCTGGGCCTCGGCGGCATGCCGTTCCAGACCGCGGAGCTGTGCCTCGCGGAGGGAACGCAGCTCGTCCTGTACACCGACGGCCTCATCGAGGACCGCAGACGCGACCTGGACGTGGGAATGGAAATTCTGCGCGCCACGCTGACGGGCCACTCCGGCCGGCCGCCCGAGGAGACCTGCCAGGACGTGCTGGACAGCCTGCTCCCCGATCGCCCCAAGGACGACGTCGCCCTGCTCGTCGCCCGCACCCGGGTACTGCCGCGCGACCGCGTCGCCGACTGGGACGTACCAGCGGACCCGGCCGCCGTCTCGGGTATGCGCGACACTGTGTCCCGAAAGCTCGAAACTTGGGGCCTGTCGGAGTTCGGCTTCACCATGGAGCTGATCCTTAGCGAGCTCATCACCAATGCCATCCGCTACAGCGCCGGGCCGATCCACGTGCGGCTGATCCGCGACCGCACGCTGATCTGCGAGGTGGCCGACGGCAGCAGCACCTCACCGCATCTGCGGTACGCCGCGACGACGGACGAGGGAGGCCGGGGCCTGTTCCTGGTGTCGCAGATGGCTGAGCGCTGGGGCACTCGGTACACCCCGCAGGGCAAGGTGATCTGGGCCGAACAGGCCATCAGGTGACGTGTGGCCCTCCGCGCGGCAGGTCGCGCGGAGGGCCACGATGCGAGCGTCACTGCTGCCGGGGGCCCTGACCGTCACATGTCGACGAGCCCTCTGGGCGGACTGTCACGGCGCCATCTCGTACGCCCCGGACAGTGCCTCCACACGCTCCCAGACCCGTCCCGAACGCGCTTCGTCGACGACGGGGCGCCGGACGGCACCGAGCGCCCAGCGCTGCTGATCCACCGTGGCGGAGTCCTTGCCGTGCAGTTCGACGGCGAAGGCCGAGAAGTCGCGGACCAGGACGGCGAACAGCTCGTCGAGCACATCCTCGTCCAGGTCCGTCAGGCGGGCCTGCTCCAGGATCAGCTGCCCGTGCACCACCAGCGCGAACAGCTGGCCGACGGCGAGAAGAAGATCGAGGTCGCGGCTCTGCTCCTCGTCGGGGGCTGCCGTGGCGACGAACTCGCACAGGGCGTCGGCCTGCTCCCGGAAACGGGCGACGTTCGGCACGCCGGCGTATGCGTCGTAGGCCGGTCGCCAGTCGTGGAAGCGTACGGAGCCGAGGCCACGGGCCGGTCCCTGCTGGAAGAGGAACGTGTCGTCGGCCGCGTCGAGGCGGGTCGGTACGGGCGCGAACTCGGCCGGGTACAGGAGGTGGTTGCGCATGAACTTGAGGATCAGCGCGAGGTTGACGTGGACCGTGCCTTCGAGCTTGGGCAGCCCCCGGATCTCGACGGCGGCCTGGGCGAAATAGGTGTCCTTCTCGAAGCCCTTGGCGGCGATCACGTCCCACATCAGGTCGATGACCTTCTCGCCCTCCGTGGTCACCTTCATCTTCGTCATCGGGTTGAAGAGCAGGTAACGGCGGTCGTCCGGCGAGGCGGAGCGGAAATAGTCGACGGCGCGGTCGCTGAACAGCTTCATGCCGACCAGGCGGACGTACGCGTCGGCCAGCTCGCGGCGCACGTGCGGGAAGGCGGTGACGGGGCGGCCGTACAGGATGCGATGCTGCGCGTGGGTCACCGCCTCGTACATCGCGTGCTCGCAGATGCCTATCGAGGCGGTGCAGAGGTTGAACTTGCCGACGTTGACGGTGTTGAGGGCGGCGTCGAAGGCGGCGCGGCCCGTGTGCAGGACGTCGTCCGGGCCCACCGGGTAGTCCTCGAGGCGGAACTCGCTGACGTACTTCGAGGAGTCCACGACGTTCTTGACGAGGTGATAGGCCGGGTGGCGACTGTCGGCGGCGAAGAAGACGTAGCCGTCCGGGCCCTCGATGTCGGCGCGTCGGCCGAAGACCGAGACGAGCCCGGCGGCATTGCCGTTGCCGATGTAGTACTTGGAACCCGTCGCCCTGAAGCCGCCGTTGCCGTCCGGCGTCAGCAACATGTCGGTGGAGTAGATGTCGGCACCATGGGTCTTCTCGGAGAGACCGAAGGCGAACACCTCGCCCTGGGCGAGGAGTTCCGCCGCGCGGGTACGCGCTGCGGCGTTGTCGCTCTGCCAGACCGGTCCGAGGCCGAGGATGGTCACCTGCCACGCGTACCAGTAGTCGAGACCGTAGAACCCGAAGATCTCGTTGAGGGCGGCGATCCGGGCCGTGTCCCAGCGCTGGTCCTCGTGTCCGGCGGCGGACGCCGGGGTGAGGAAGGTGGCGAACAGCCCCTCCTTGGCTGCGAACGCGAGGAAGTCCGCCAGCCAGGCGCGGGAGCGGTAGTCCTCGATGAGCCTGCGCTTGCCGCGGTCCTCGAACCAGTCGACGGTGGCACGCAGCAACCTGCGGGTCTCGGGGTCGAACTGCGCCGGGTCGTAGGTACGGGGGTTGAAGAGGAGGGAGTCGGCCATGGAGGGTCCGCCTTCCGAGGGTTGAGGGTTGAGGGTGCAGGTCTGAAGGACGCGGGGTGCGGGCGGCGGTGGCCGCCAGGTCAGGCGTGCGGGGGTGACGTGCCGAGCCGGCGGAGGGTGGCGAGTACGTCGTCGAGCCAGGCGATCGTCATCCGCTCGTACGCGATGCCGCCGCGCAGCACGACATGCTGCAGTTCCTGACCGGTGTCGAGCGGGGTGGGAGCCGCCGGGCCGGTGAAGTCGCGCAGCTCCCCGGCCAGATAGTGCGCGAGCCGGTCGATGTGCACCTGGCGGTGCCGTTCGACCTCGCGGATCAGCACAGACGGGTCGTCGAAGGCCGCGCCGCGGATCTTCACGGCGAGTTCGTGCCGCATGCTCTCGGGCTGGATCGATTCGTGCAGCCACTGAGAGAGGGCGGCGCGGCCGGGGCCTACGACGGAGTACTCCTTCTTGTCCGGTCGGCTCTGCTGCGACAGCTCACGGACGGCGAGCAGGCCCTCGCTCTCCATGCGCTTGAGAACGCGGTAGATCTGCTGGTGCGTGGCGGTCCAGAAGTATCCGATGGACCGCTCGAACCGCCGGGCCAGCTCATAACCGGAGCCCGGCTTCTCCAGCAGGGAGACGAGGATCGCGTGCTCGAGCGCCATGCCTCGATCCTCATATGCAACTCGTTGCATAGCCAAGGGGCGCCGCCCAGGTGAGACAGGGCTCACGCGGGGCGACCGGTGGCCTCGTCCACGGTGCGTCCGTCCGGCGTGTCCTCGCCGACGGGGGCGTTCCCCGCGGGACGTGGTGAGTCAAGCGCTTCGATGATCAGGCGCCAATTCAACCCATCCTCAAGCAGAGCGCGTTCAACCCACTGGTCGTTGCAGCAGGGTTACGTTCGAAGCGCTTCGATAATACGGTGTGCCCCAAGCCGACCACGCGTCACAGAGGGGGAGCGCAGGTGCAGGCACCGCTGTTACGCATCCTGGGGCCGATCGAGGTCAGCGACGGCGCACACCCGGGGCCACTTCGCGGCATCAAGCCGTGCGCACTGCTCACCGCGCTGCTGCTCAGGCCGGGGAGCGTGGTCTCCCTGGAGAACCTGATGGACGCCCTGTGGGCGGGCGAGCCGCCGCGCTCCGCCGTCGCGAACCTGCGTTCGTACGCCCATCTCTTACGCCGCCGGCTCCCGGTGGCCACCCCGCTGATCAGTCACCAGGGCGGTTATGAACTCCGGGTCGCGCCGGACGCCGTCGACCACCTGGTGTTCGAGCGGCTCGCCGACCGGGGCCGCAGCGCGGTCACCGACGACCCGCCCCGGGCGATTGAGCTGCTCAACGCCGCGCTGGCGCTGTGGAGTTCGGACCACGCGGCCCCCGGAGTCGAGCGGTACGGCATGCTCGACGGCCCGCTGCGCACCCTGGACGCCGAGCGCATCCGCGCCACCGAGGATCTGGCCGATGCCTGGCTCGGTGTCGGCCAGCCGCACTCCGCACTGCGTACGGCGGGGCAGGTGCTCGCCGCGGAGCCGCTGCGCATCCGCAGCTGGCTGCTCGTCCTGAACGCCCATCACCACCTCGGCGAACCAGGGCGCGTGACCGACGCGTTCGAGTCGGCGCGGACCGTCTTCCGCCGCGAGCTCGGCACCGAACCCGATGCCTGTCTGGGCCGGCTGCATCAGCAACTGCTCGCGGGGTGAGCGCCATGGCCGCCGCGCTCTTGACGGGCTGCCACGTCCTGGTCGCCGTCGTCCTCGCCGCATCCGCCGTGGGCAAGGCACGGCCCGCCGGATTCCGTGCGTTCCTCACCACGCTCGCCGACATGGGCCTGGGCACTCCGCGAATGCGCCGCCCGCTCGCGTACGCGACCATCACGGCCGAAGGCGTGGCCGCGGGCCTGCTGTTGCTGCCCGGCACCCGGGCCGGCGTGATCGGGCTGCTCCTTGCCTCGCTGGTCCTTGCCGCGCTCACCCTTGGCGTGGTGCGGGCCGTACGGGGCGGCGGTCCGCCCGTGACCTGCGCCTGCTTCGGCCGCACCGGGCGCCCCCTCGGCGTACTGCACCTGGTCAGGAACACCGCACTGCTGCTGGCCACCGTCGGCGCCCTGGTCGTCACCGGCTCCGGTCCGGTGCGGGCAACGGGCGGCGAGCTGGTCGTGTCCGTGGCCGCGGGTGCGGTGCTGGCCGTCGTCGTGATCGGCCTGGACGACATCGCCGATCTGTTCACCGCGCCCACCGCCGCCGGCACCCGTTCCGCCGACCTCCCGTAGGAGTTCCTGTGTCCCTCGGTCTCTCCCTACTCGGCCTGCTCCTCGGCCTGTTCAATCTCCTTCTCCTGTACGGCGTCATCCGCCGGCTCAAAGAGATCGAGGCCCGCCCGGCCAGCGCGGCGCCCGCCCCGGTCACCGGCATCACCGAGGCCCACCGGATGACCGCCGGCGCCATGGTGGACATACCGGACGGCACCCGGCCTACGCTCGTCGCCTTCTTCGCACCGGGCTGCGAGCCCTGCGAGCAGTTGCTGCCGCTGGTCGTCACGAGCGCCATGGACGAGCCCGGCGGCAGCGAACGTGTCGTCGCCGTCCTCTCCGAGGGCACCGACGACGACAACGCGCGTTTCATCAAGGCCCTGGAACCGGTGGCCCGGGTCATCGTCGGCGACCCGAAGGACCCCTGGGTCGAGTCATGGATCACCACGTTCCGGGTGGACGGGCTGCCCCTGGTCTGCGGCCTGGAGGACTCCGGCGACGGCGTGGCGATCCGCTGGTCGGCGGTGAGCGCGCCGGAGCTCATCGCCAAAGCGGGGATCGTGGGCCGGCCGGTCGCATGACGCACCCGGCACTGCACCCCGTGTCCCGGCCCCGGGTCGCGGCCACGGCGCTGCGGCTCGCGGTCGGCGCGCACCGCCGCGCCCTCTCGGCGACCCTGCTGCTCGCCGTCGTCGAGGCCACCGGGCCGATCGCGGCGGCCTGGCTGACCAAGCAGCTGATCGACTCGCTCACCGGGTACGGGACGCGGGAGGTCACCGCGACCGCCGCGGCCCTGGCCGCGATCGGCGTGCTGCTCGCGCTCCTGCCGTACGTCGACGATCTCTGCCAGGGCGTGCTCACCCGGGCCGTGGCGCTGACCGCGCAGGACCGGCTGTTCCGTGCGGTCAACGCCCACCCGGGCCTGGACCTCTACGAGGATCCGGTACGGCTCGACCGGCTCCGGCTCGCCCAGCAGTCCGGCCAGGACACCCCCGTACAGCTGGTGCAGTGCGCGCTGATCGTGCTGCGGTCGGGGTGGACGCTGGTGGGGTTCGCCGGGATTCTGGCCGCCGTCAGCCCGGTCCTCGCGGGACTGGTGCTGCTCGGTGCCGTACCGAAGCTGGTCGCGGAGCTACGGCTGGCCCGGGCGACAGCCGCGGCGTTCGCGGGCGTCACGGCCGGCGAGCGCCGCGAGGCGTTCTTCTCGACGCTGCTCGGCGGTACGACGGCGGCCAAGGAGATACGGCTGTTCGGCATCGGGGATGTACTGCGGGAGCGCATGCTCGTCGAGCGGCGGGCCGTCAACCGGATCCGGCACCGGCTCGACGTACGCCGTCTGAGCGTCAACTCCCTGCCCACTCTGCTCGCTTCGGGTATCGCGGGCGGCGGACTGCTGTGGGCCGTGGGCCGGGTGTCGGCCGGGACGCTGACGGTCGGGGACCTCTCCGTGTTCCTCGCGGCGGTGGCCTCGGTACAGGGCGGACTCGGCTCGGCGGTCACCGCGGTGGCCAACGGCCATCAGCATCTGCTGGTGTTCGCCGAGTACGTGGCCCTGGCCGAGGGCGGCGCACGGCCCGGCACGGCGCGGCGGGCCGCGGGGCCCCTGCGCGACCGGATCGTCCTCGACGACGTGTGGTTCCGCTATGCCCCGGATCTGCCGTGGGTGCTGCGGGGCGTGACGCTGACGGTGCGCGCCGGGGAGAGCGTGGGTCTCGTCGGCGTGAACGGGGCCGGCAAGAGCACGCTGGTCAAACTGCTCTGCCGGTTCTACGACCCCGAACACGGGCGGATCCTGTGGGACGGGACGGATCTGCGGGAGTTCACACCCGAGTCGCTGCGGGACAGGCTCAGTGTCGTCTTCCAGGACTTCGTCTCGTACGAGATGACGGCGGCGGAGAACATCGCGCTCGGCGATCCGGCGCTGGCCGTCCGCACTCCCGACGGCGCACCCGGCCCCAAGGTCGTCGAGGCCGCGCGCGAGGCGGGGGTGCACCAGGTCCTCGTGGGTCTCCCGGCCGGCTACGACACGATGCTGACCCGGGGGTTCTTCGGGGCGAACGACCGGGACAGCGGTGTCGTGCTCTCCGGCGGACAGTGGCAACGGGTCGCACTGGCCCGGGCGTTGCTCCGGGCGGACCGGGACCTGTTCGTGCTCGATGAACCGACGTCGGGCCTCGATCCGGATGCTCAGGCCGAAGTGTCCGACGTGATCCGGGGGTTGGGGCAGGGCCGGGCCCGGCTGCTGATCTCGCACCGGCTGAGCGAGGTTCGTACAGCGGACCGGATCGTGCTCCTCGACGGGGGTGCGGTGCGGGAGGAAGGGCCGCATGAGGAGCTGATGAGGTTGCCGTCGGGACGGTATGCCGAGCTGTTCCGAGGGCAGGCGGCGGGGTTCTGGGAGGACTCGTCGGGGCCGGAGCGGGAGGTGGCGGGGGTTCAGGGGGTCGAGCCCGGCCGGGAGCAGGAGGTCGCGGGGTGAAGCGGGTGCTCGGCAGGTGGCTGATGCTCGTGACCGTACGGGGGCACAGCATGGAGCCCGGGCTTCGGGACGGGGCGGTGGTCCTGGCCCGTCGGCTCGGAGGTCGTGCGGGCGGAGGCGAGCGGCTTCCGGGCGGAGGCGGGCGGCCTACGGGGCGAGGCGGGCGGCTTCCGGGGCGGCGCCGTGGCTCGGCGGGCCGACGGCTGCGCGTGGGCCAGGTGGTCGTCCTGCCGGTGCAACTGCCGAACGGCGCCCGTGTGGTGGGGCCGGTCGCGGACGGGGACGGGCTGTGGGTGAAACGGGTCGCGGCGTTGCCGGGCGACCCGGTGCCGGCCGGGGTTCCCGGGTGTCCTGGCCGGGTGCCGCCCGGGCGGATGGCGGTGCTCGGCGACAACGCGGCGGTGAGCACGGACTCGCGGACCGTCGGCCTCGTACCCGTGGACGTGGTGGTCGCGGTGGTGCTCGGCACGAACGCCCGGCCCCCGCCGCAGGACGCGACGGGGGCCGGGCGCGACAGATGCCACGGGGAGGCGGCACCGGGGAGAACAGGAACCGCGTCAGTAGCAGCAGGAGTAGAGCGTCCAGGCGGTGCAGTTCGTGCCCGGCGACTGGCAGGTGCGGCGCCAGTTCCCCTTGGCGGAGGGGTACTGAGGGCCGCAGCTCGTGTCGCGGCGGCACCAGTACTCCGTGGTGCTCGCCTCGGCCTCGGCGCGCGGTACCACCCGGCCGAGGACCGAGTCTGCGAGTCGGTTCAGAGTGCGCATGTCGAAACCCCCAATTGGGGCCGTCGCCCGTCACGACGGCGTTCGTCCAAGACGCTACGGGGACGGCATACGCCTGCCATACATCGCCGATACGCGGACCACGTGCGCCCCTCTCACCGGGCACGCCGCGATCTCGAGCCGCCGCTGCCCGCCACCTCACCGAGGCGCCCGTCCCGTACCCGCAGCACGTCCGTGCAGCGTTCCGCCACCCCCATGTCATGCGTGGCCACCACGAGCGTGCAGCCGTACTCGGCGGCCAGCTCTCCCACCAGGTCCATGAGTTGCTCACCGGTCGCCGAGTCCAGGCTCCCGGTGGGTTCGTCGGCGAGCAGCAACCGGGGCCGGGCGATCAGCGCCCGTGCCACCGCGACCCGCTGCTGCTGTCCGCCGGACAGCTGCGAGGGCAACGCCGACTCCCGTCCCTGAAGACCCACCGCCGCGAGGAGTTCGCGGGCGCGTGCGTCCCGGTCGAAGCCGGCCTTACGGGGCAGCACGGGAGCCAGCACGTTGTCCAGCGCGCTCAGGCCCGGCAGCAGATGGAACCGCTGGAACACGAACCCCACCGTGCGCCGGTACGAAGCGGCGGCCCGCCGCCCCAGCGCGGTGACGTCCTGGCCGTCCACCACCACCCGGCCCGCATCGGCCCGTTCGATGGCCCCGATGAGGTGCAGCAGTGTTGATTTGCCGGAGCCGGAGGCGCCGACGAGGGCGACGCTGTGTCCGGCCGGGATGTCCAGGCTGATGCCGTCGACGGCCTTGATCAGCCCGTCACCGGTGCCGAAGCTCTTGTGCAGGTCCTCCACCAGGACCGAGGCACCGTCCCCCATAGGGTTCTCTCTCCCTCTCCGTATCTCTGTCCATCCTTCTCGGATCATCCCTCTTCGGCCAACGGCCCCGCCGGCGACCGCCGTACCGCGAGGCCGGCCGCGACGACGCTGCCCGCCACGGCCGCCAGCACTCCCGCCACCGCGACCACGCCCACCGCCACCGGCAGCCCCGCCGGAATCGAGCCGGTGAAGGCCACGGTCAGTGCGAGCCCCGTCGCCGCGCCTGTCACCGCGCCCGCCACGGCGATCACGGCACCCTGCGCGACGACCAGTCGCATGACCTCGGTGTCGGCCCAGCCGCAGGCCCGCAGCATGGCGAACTCCCCGTCCCGTTCACAGCTGTCGAGATAGAGGACGTCGGCGAGGGCGAACACCCCCAGGGCCGCGGTGAGTACGGCCGCGGCCACATCGACCCCGCGCACCTCGAGGGACACCGCCTCGCCGAGGAGCGTCCCCTGGACCGCGCCCTGGAACGTCCACATGACCGCCGTGACCAGGCAGACCGCGGCCACCCCCACCGCGAGCGCCAGCGCGCCCAGCGCCGAACGCGACGGCGTACGCAGCGCTCCGCTCACCGCGAGCCCGGTCAGCGTGCGCCCGCGCCCGGCGCGCCGGGCCCGCCGCGGCCCGGAGACCGAGCCCCGCAGCGCCTGTGCGGGATACGGCCGCCCTGCCCGTATCGCCGGAAGCGCCCCTGCCAGCAGGGCCGTGGCCACCACCAGCGGTATGGCCAGCAGCGCACGCCCCGCGGTGACGTCGAGGCCGAAGGCCCAGCCCAGCGGGAACGAGGCCGCGGCACCGGCGGCACCGGCCACGGCCGCGACCAGGGCGACCTCACCGAGGACAAGTCCCGCGAGGCGGGCGCCCGTCCAGCCGGTGCACGCGAGGACGGCCAGTTCGCGCTGCCGGGTGCGTACGGAGGCGGCCACGGCGTTGCCGAGGAACAGCGCACACACGCCGAGCACCAGGCCGAAGAGCAGCACGCTCTTGCGGTCGGCGGCCTCGACGAGTGCGACGGCGGTGCCCTTGGCGGTCCAGTTCTCCGTCAGCGCGAGCGCGGGCCGCCCGAACTTGCCCTCCCCCAGTGCCACTTGCTGCGGCGCCGGGGAGGAACCTGCCGTGATGTCCACGTCGAGCCCGGTGCGGGTGGTGATCGCCTCGGCGACGGCGCGGATACGTTCCCGGGACGCCTCGTCCGTTCCGCGCACACCCGCGACCCTGACCCGTACTGCGGAGATCGGGTCCTTCGCATGCGGGGACTCGGAGCCGGTGACGGCCTGAACCGACTGGAGGGTGGTGAGCAGTTGCGGCGGGGTGGCGAGGTAGCCGCCCGGGTTGCTGTTGGGGGCCAGCGCCTGGCCGCCGAGTGCGGCGCGGCCGGCCTCGTCGGCGGCGCGGGCGGCGGGCGGCCGGTAGGTCTCCAGAGGCACTTCGGACAGTTTCGAGAAGCCCTTCAGGCGCTCGACGGCGTAGGTGCCGACCACGCTGAACTGCGGGAAGTGGTCCTGGCTCGCGTCGGTCCCGGGCAGTCGGGTCACCGGCCGGAACGCCGTGTCCTGAACGAACCACGCCGGCAGATCACCGCCGTACGTCGACTGCCGCCACAGCTCACCGCTGTCCGACGCGACGGGCGCGGGCCGCAGCACTCCCCCGCCGGCCGCATAGCGGGGGGCTCCGGCCTGGAGGACGACGAAGGGGTTGACGTCGATCGTGCCGTCCGCGACCGACCGCCGGAACACGGTGTCGGCGTCGGCGCGCGTGGTCGGCCCCGGGCTGACGGGCAGCCCGGCCAGCAGACCGCGCAGCTCCTTCCCACCGCGCCCGGAGAGCTTCGGAATCGTTCCCGTGACGCTCGAGACCGTCGTGCTCAACTGCTCGTCCAGATAGGGCCGGTCCGTACTGATCAGCGGGATGTCCTCGAACCGCGACCCGCCCTGCGTGTCCACGGCGGGCTTCTCACCGTCCTTCAGATACCGGCCGGAGGCCATCGCCCCGTCCACCCCGACCAGCCGGGCCTCCTGCTCGGGATCGACGGCGGCGAGCAGCAGCGTCATCGACCAGTCGATGTCGGCCACCGCGCGGCGGGAGGTCGTGCGGTTGTGCACGTCCGTCCCGCTGGTGAAGCTGCCGTCCGCGTGCCGCTGCACGACGACGAGTTCGCTGCGCTGGGCGGGGTCGAGCTGGTCGTTGACCGCGCCACCGCCGGACGAGGAGACCGTACGAAGGGCGCACAGCGGCTCGAACTTGCCCCCGGGCAGCACTTCGAGCGGAGGCATCTCACCATCGTCGCAGGGGCTGTCCCCCTGGCTCAGTGCGTCACCGACGGCGGTCAGGTGCCGTCCGCGGTACGTGTACAGACTCCTCCAACTCGGGTCTTTGGCCGTCGATCTGGCATCCGGCAGCACGACCGGATTGCTCGTGACGTAGACGTACACCGAACCCGGGTCCTGGGCCCTGCTCAGCGACCGGTCCGTGGTCCAGGTGTTGCGCAGCCGCAGCAGCTGCCGGTCGGCCGCGGGGTCGAGCTGCCCGGTCACATCGACCTGGGCGTGCGTCCCGGCCTGCACATAGCCGAGCATCGCCACGGGAGCGGCGATCTCCACCCCTCGCAGGCCGGCGATCTCCCGCCACTGGCCGGGAGTTATCCCACCGAACTGCCCGGACAGAAAATTGGGCCGCACCTGCCCGACGGACTCCTCGCGCCCGGTCCGCGCACCGGCGGGCCGCACGAGGATGTCGTACGCGGCACGGAAGTTGGCGTCGGCGGACGCCTTCACCGTCAGGCGTGAGGTCTCCACGGACCCGGTCAGCAGAGTGAACCCGGCGGTGGCCACCAGCACACCGACCAGCAACGTCAACGTCCGCACGGACTGTCTGCGCAGCTGACCGGTGATCATTCCCCACATGGCGCCTCCATCGGCGTCATGCTAGGGAGCGGCCATACATGGGTGATACACGACGACGGCAGCGAGGGAGTGAGGTTGTCGCTCGGCTGCTGCCCGGTGAAGGTCAGGAGACTCCCGCGCCCACCTCTACTACGCAGCGCTCGAGCTTGTGAAGGTTCTGTCCCTAATCGCCCCGGGCTGCGCGGTCCTGGCCCGGTGACCGAGGACGGTGTCGGCTCGGCCGGCGAGTACCGGGGATGTCGTGAGGAACAGCTCATCCAGCAAGCCCTCACCGAGCAGGTTGCCGATGAGGTGCGGTCCGCCCTCGGTGAGCACCACGGTGTGTCCGCGAGCGTGGAGAGCCGCGAGTACGTCGGCCAAACGGAGGACGGCCCCTTCGCCCGGGGTGAGTGTCGTGCACGCCGGCGGCAGGCGTCCCTCCAGTCGACGGGCGCCTTCCACGGTGGTGGCCACGAGCGCGCCCGACTCCAGGGTTGGGTCTTCGGTGGGGAGGTCACCGCTCGCGGTGATCACGACCAGTTCCGGTTGGGCGGGGCGTCGCAGATTCCGCCGCAGCTCGGCGAAGGCGGGCGCGGCCTGCGGGCAGACATGGTCGGGTGTCCATTGGTGGCCGGGCGTGGCTCGGACGAAGTTCGCGTACACGCACGGTGGGGTGAAGCCCAGGGTCGCCGCCGTAGGCCGTAGCGAGCGCCGCGGGCAGACCGAAGTGGGGCTGCCCGGCCTTCTCGTACAGCAACTCCAGGTGCTCCAAGGAGGTTGTCTGTCTCGGTCCGGCGGTGCGCGCGGCGTTGTGGTCAGCCATGTCCGGCCAACCCCCGCTGGCCGCACAGCGTGAAGAACTCGCCGCGCAGTTGCGTACTGGACTCGATCTCCCGCACGCCGCGCATCTGCGTGCACAGATGAACTGCCCCCAAGTGAACCGCGACGCCGTGCGGCAGCAGTATCTGTTGCAGAGATTCGGCGAGTTGGCGACCGATGCGCTCCTGCACCGAGAAGCGGCGGGCGAACAGCCGCACCAGCCTGGTCAGCTTGGACAGGGATCGGCCCTTCGACGATCTGGCTGATCCGGCAGTCCGAACCGCCGTGGCTCTCGCCGACCAGCCCTACGACCGGCGGGGGACCGTTCATCTGCATGGATTGATCGTTCATGCGCAGCCCCGCGACGTGCCCTCACGTCTCGCCGAAGTCGGTCGCTTCCATTATCGACCGATCCGTGCGCGAGCGCTGCGCGAGTTCACAACGCTGCCTGAGCAGCACAATGAATTGAGTTGCCGGTCCGTACATGCACTGGAATTCGACGCGTCAGCGGTGCTCACACTGTGCGAGGAAGATCCGGTACTGGGCCAGACGATCACCCGCTGTGTCTCTGCGCCGAGCTGCCAGGTGTGCGGTGGGACCAGCCACGGCCAGCCCAGCAATTCACCCTGGCCGATGGCGTCGACGGTGGCCGCTCGGCGGCCGGGAACGTCCGTTTTCCACGCTCCCCGGACCGTGTCCTGCCCGGGAACGTGGAGCCGGCCCCCAGAGGGGCGCGACCAGGGTTTGAGGCTTTGGCGGTCGGCTGCCGCAGCGCCCCGGCGCGCAGCAGCCAGACTCTCGGGGGAGCCGTCCGGCCCCACAGTGAGCGCCGGCTTGAACATCAGGAATGCGGAACGCATCAGGCGGTCGGCGGGCTGTGCAGGTCAGCCAACACTCGTCGGGCCCCCCGGGGGCGGATTGCGGGCCGCTGACCTTCCGGAGAGGATGGAGCGACAGGCAAGCTCTGGTGCGGGCCGCGGACGAGCAGCAAGAAGCCTCGAGCTGCTCCTTCCGCCTTGCTCGCGGGAGGAGCGGCGCGTCATGCATCCCTTGAACTCACTGAGCGATGCCGGAGTGTCGATCTGGCTGGACGATCTCAGCCGGGAGCGGCTGGTCTCCGGGAGCCTGGCGGACCTGGTCGCGCGTGACCGGGTGGTGGGGGTGACCACCAATCCGACGATCTTCGCCAAGGCCATTACGAGTGGCGACGCGTACGACGAGCAGATCCGTGACCTGACGGCCCGCGGAGTCGGGGTGGGTGAGGCGCTGCGGGCGCTGACCACAACCGACGTCCGGTGGGCGTGCGACGTGCTGCGCCCGGCCTACGACGCGACGGGCGGCGTCGACGGGCGGGTCTCCATCGAGGTCGACCCCCGGCTCGCGCACGACACCGCGGCGACGGTCGCGGAGGCGCGGGCGCTGTGGTGGCTGGTCGACCGGCCCAACCTGTTCGTGAAGATCCCGGCCGCCCGGCAGGGCCTGCCGGCGATCGCCGCGTGCCTGGCCGAGGGCATCAGCATCAACGTCACGCTGATCTTCTCCCTCGCCCGCCACGACGAGGTCATGGCCGCCTTCCTCGACGGCATGGAACGCGCCCGCGACTCCGGCCGGGACCTATCGAGGATCGGCTCGGTGGCCTCGTTCTTCGTCTCCCGCGTCGACGCCGAGGCGGACGCACGCCTGGACAAGGCCGGCACCGCGCAGGCCGCCGAGCTGCGCGGCCAGGCGGCGATCGCCAACGCGCGGCTGGCCTATCAACACTACGAGCAGGTCTTCAACTCACCCCGCTGGCATGCCCTCCGCCAGGCGGGGGCCCGACCGCAGCGTCCGCTGTGGGCTTCGACCTCCGTCAAGGATCCCGCCTACCCCGACACCCGCTACGTGACGGAACTCGTCGCACCCGGCGTCGTCAACACCATGCCCGAAGCCACCCTGCGCGCGGTCGCCGACCACGGCCGCATACCGGCCG
Organism: Streptomyces sp. HP-A2021; assembly: GCF_022807935.1. Taxonomy (NCBI): domain Bacteria; kingdom Bacillati; phylum Actinomycetota; class Actinomycetes; order Kitasatosporales; family Streptomycetaceae; genus Streptomyces; species Streptomyces sp. HP-A2021. The sequence goes on along the minus strand of NZ_CP094344.1, from coordinate 8,837,648 downwards.
ACTCGGTCCGCGCCCACTACGACGACGCTCAGCGGGTTCTCGACGGGTTGCGAGCCGTCGGCGTGGACTACGACGACCTCGTGCAGACCCTTGAGGACGAAGGCGTGTCGAAGTTCGACACCAGTTGGCAGCAGCTGGCCGAGCAGCTCGCCGAAACGCTGCGGAGCCGGCCCGCGGCCAGGGAAGGGAACTGACGATGCCCGCGAACGACGCGTGTGTGATCGTCGGGGCCGGCCTGGCCGGCGCCAAGGCCGCGCAGGCCCTGCGCGAGGAGGGCTTCGACGGACCGCTGGTTCTGATCGGCGACGAGCGCGAGCGGCCCTACGAGCGGCCACCGCTGTCCAAGGGCTACCTGACGGGGAAGGACGCACGGGAACAGATCTACGTCCATCCGCCGCAGTGGTACGCCGAGCACAACGTGGACATGCGGCTCGGTATGGCAGTCACCGCCGTCGACCCGGCCGCGCGCGAGATGACCCTCGATGACGGCAGCCGGGTCGGCTACGGCAAGCTGCTGCTGACCACCGGATCCGCACCGCGCCGCCTGCCGGTCCCGGGCGCGGGCCTGGAGCGGGTGCTCTACCTGCGACGGGTCGAGGACAGCGACCAGATCAAGGAAGCGTTCCAGTCCGCCTCACGGGCAGTGGTCATCGGCGCGGGCTGGATCGGCCTGGAGACCACTGCTGCGGCGCGTACGGCCGGTGTGGAGGTCGCCGTGCTGGAGATGGCCGAGCTGCCGCTGCTGCGGGTCCTCGGCCGCGAGGTCGCTCAGCTTTTCGCGAACCTGCACCGCGACCACGGTGTGGATCTGCGGTTCGGCGCACAGGTCGCCGAGATCACCGGCAGCGGCGGCGCGGTGGACGGAGTACGGCTGTCCGACGGTACCCGCATCGACGCCGACGTGGTCATCGTCGGGGTAGGCATCAAGCCGAACATCGGGCTGGCGCAGGAGGCGGGCCTGGAGGTCGACAACGGCATCCGCGTCGACGAACGGCTGCGCACCTCCTATCCGGACATCTATGCCGCCGGTGACGTGGCCCATGCCTTCCACCCTCTGCTGGGCAAGCACATCCGCGTCGAGCACTGGGCCAACGCGCTGAACCAGCCGCAGATCGCGGCCAAGGCGATGCTCGGCCGAGAGGATGCGGTATACGACAGGATTCCGTACTTCTTCACCGATCAGTACGACCTGGGCATGGAATACGCCGGATACGTCGAGCCCGGTGGCTACGACCAGGTCGTCTTCCGCGGTGACGTGGCGGGACGTGAGTTCATCGCCTTCTGGCTCGCCGGCAACCGGGTGCTCGCGGGCATGAACGTCAACATCTGGGACGTCAACGACCAGCTCCAGACCCTCGTCCGCACCGCCCAGACGGTAGACATCCCCATGCTCACCGACCCACAGGTACCCCTCGGGTCTCTCCTGCCCGACCCTCAGCACCGATGAGCGGTTCAGCGCGGGAGCGCTGTATAGAGGCCTGCCGCACGGCCCAACTGCTGGTGGTCGGTGCGCGCGGACGCGGCTTGTCGGCAGCCTGCGAGACATCTGCGAACAGCTTGGGCGACGCTACGTTCAGCCCGGAGGCAATGATCAGGATGGTCAACACACCTGCATTCCGCCGCCCGTGTTCGATGCAAATCAGTCCGCGAAAGCTCAATCCGCTGCGTTCGGCGAGCTCCTTCAAGCTGTAGCCGCGCTCTTCATGAGACGCCGGTCTATCGACTTGTTCAGGAGACTCAGTCACGTACCATGCAGCCATGGCTCACGTTCCCGCGGCCGAGCGCCGCCCTCAGCTGATCAAAGCGGCCATCGACTACATGGCGAGGGAAGGAGTCGCGGCGGGAAGCACCCGTGCCATCGCCGGCGAGCTGGGAGTGGCCCAGGCCACGGTGCACTACACCTTCGGCACGAAGGAAGGGCTGTACCGCGCCGTCATGGAACAGCTCACCCAGGATCTGATCGCACAGGTCGAAGGGGCGGCGCCGGCCGGGGCCGGGTTCGAGGAGACGGTCGCCACGCTGACCGCCGCCCTGTGGCGGACGGTCCGCGAGCAGCCCGCCAGTCATCAGCTCCTCATGGAACTGACCATGTTCGCGCTCCGCTCCCCCGCCCTGAGCCAAGCTCTGGAAAGTCACAACCGGGGCGTGACCGAGGTGACGGCGCGACTGGTGGCCGAGGCGGCCGAGCGCACCGGGCAGCCTCTCGCCCAGTCCGCGGAGACGATCGCGCGGTTCTTCCTCGCCGGCTTCGACGGGCTGACGATGCAGCGTCTCTCATACCCTGACGAGGAGGCCGAGCACGCCTGCCTCCAGGCGTTCGTGTCCGCCGTGGTGGCCATGGCCGGCGGCCGCCTGGATCTGGTGTCCGTACCTTCGAGCTGACAGTCAGAAGGCGCCGACCGGCGGCCAGGGCACAACGTCGGATGTCTTCATTTTCCCGGAAACCCAACCCGGCCTCCATGCGCACCGGGAGTGACCCAAGCAACAGTCGAACGCCTAGCTCGATCGACTTGAGCGACTGATAAAGCCGGTCACATCGATCGAGACGCCGCCGGCGCTCGGGCCGCCGGACCCCCGCCCCGGAAGCATCGGGCGTGGGCGCGGGCGCCCAGTTCGTCTTCACCGCCCCCGAGGGCCGCGTCATTCCGAAGAAACGCGAAACTCGAATTCAGGACGGTCCCACGGCATGGCGGGCGGGTTCGCAAGCGCGGTCCCGATCCGCACCGCACCGGCACGGTGGTAGAAGCCCTCGGCCGGAAGGTGCGACACGACCTTGACACGATCGAGCCCGGCGGCACGGGCTTCGGACTGCATGTGCGCGACGAGCAGCCGTCCAATACCCCGTCCTTGCGCTTCGTCGGCGACGAACAGCAGGTCGAGCTCCGGTGGAGCGAGGACGAGCGAGTAGAACCCGAGGACCCGGCCGCCATGCTCGTCGGCGCCGACGGCCACGAAGGTGCGGTGGGCCTCGATGTAATCAGGCCCGACCCGGTAGCCCGCGACTGCGGCTGCGTACTTACCCGCGTAGGCGCCTGAGCCACGCACGAGCCGCGTGAGCCGTTTGGCATCCCGCGCAACGGCCCTCCGTATCGTGATCGGCTGGCTGATCGGGGAAGTGCGTGAACTCATCGGGAGAGTATTTCGCACCGGGGCGTGCCTTCGTGCGGCAGGTCGGCTGCTCGGGCAGGATTCCTGCACCGCACCGTCAGATCATCCTGCACCACGCGTCCCGGACGGCGCTCGTTTCGACCGCCATCGAGCCTCTGAACCGCCCTTCCATGAGCGGGCATGGTGGCCGCACGCATAGCCAACCCTCGAACTATGCCCCGCCACATGTGCCCCCTGACCTGCAGATTCCTACGGTATGGCGACACGAAACCGTCCCCGCCAACCGCCAGGAAGTGGTGCCGATGCCCTCCCCCGCGACCGCTCCCCCACCCCCCGCCAGCCTCAAACGCATCGTCACAGCCAGCCTCATCGGCACCACCATCGAGTGGTACGACAACTCATTCGATCATTCGATCGGGGCTGCGACCTGCGGTTTTCTATGATTCCGGCCCTCGAAGTCAGCACGGAACCAGCACGGTTTGTGGCGTGCTGATTCGGTGCTGGCCGACATGGGTCGCAGCTCGCTCCATCGCCCCCGGCGGCATCCGCACGTGATTACTCAATGTCACCAACAGCCTGCGCCAACAGGGATAGGTCACCGGGCCGTCCGTATCAAAAGTCATCGACCAGCTCGGCCCCGGAGCCTGAGTGCGAAGCTCCCGCGCTTGCCCGATGTCTCCCAGTACCAAAGGGGCGGCGGCCTCCACCACGCCGTCCAGGCCCGCCTTGCCCTTGTCGGCTTTCGGTACAGGAACTCGAACCACTCGGTGTAGCGGCGCAACTTGGCCAGGTCGTCGACGGGCTCGTTGACACGGCCGACTTCCAAGAGCATCGCGGACACTCCTGTATCCGGGGCGCGCATCGTCAGGTTGGTGTACTGGGTGCAGCCGTGAGGGGAGCTTGTGGCCGAACCCGGTGCCGTCACATGTGCCGGGACGGCCGACGCACTGTACTGCAATACGAGACGGCGTCACGTCCATTGACTCGCATTCTGCCCTCACTTATGGTTGAGGCACTTCTCGAAAGGACGGAACCAGCATGGAGACAGTCGCCCTGATCGGCGTTCTGCTCGTGTCGTGCGCTGGCCGCCGGACCTATGACGAGCCGCTCAGTTACTTCCCGCCCCGGGAAGGACTGCGCCCCGGTACGGCCGCCGGCGAGCCTCAGACCCCGTTCTGAGTGTTCCGGGTGCCGTTCGTCGCCGAGCGACGAACACCCGCCGCACCGAGATCTTCGTCTTCCGTCGGGTCTTCGCCCACGGGCTTTCACCGCATTTTCGAGGAGCGCATCACCATGACCACCACTGTCGGCCTTCAGCCGATCTCCGGACCGTCCGCCTGGCGCGGCGACGAGCTGTCGAGGTCCACCGAATGGATCTACGTGCTCAGCGACGCCGAGCGGGCTGAGCTTGAGGCACTGGGACGGCGCTTCGTCGCCGAGAACCCCGACCTGCGCACCGTCACCGCCGCCGACTACCCGTTCGACGCCTGCCGCGCACTCAACGAGGAGTGCGCGGCCCAGATGGACGCCGGACGCGGCTTCGTCCTGGTGCGCGGCCTGCGCACCGAGGAGTACGGCGACGCCATGGCAGCCGCCATCTTCTTCGTCATGGGACTGCACCTGGGCCAGCCGATCGGGCAGAACCAGCGTGGAGACCTGCTCGACCACGTGATCGCCACGTCGAACAAGACGTTGTCCGACGAGGGGGCTCTGCCCTCCCGAGTGCGGGACCGGCTGCCGTTCCACTCGGACAGCTCGGACGTCGTCGCCCTCATGTGCCTGCGCGGCGCCAAGGAGGGTGGAGCCTCCAGCCTGGTCAGCGGAACCACGATCTACAACGAGATGCTGCGCCGCCGGCCGGACCTCGCTCCTCGGCTCTTCGACACGTACCACTGGGACTGGCGGCGTCAGGACCCCGACTCTCCGGAACTGACCTACACCTCGCCGATCATCGGCTACGTCGACGGGGTCTTCAGCACCTACGCGGGCAACTCGATGATCTTCAGCGCCCAGGAGTACCCCGGTGTCCCGCAACTGACGCCCGACCAGGTCGCGGCCATCAACCTCTTCGACGAGATCTCACAGGAGCCGGGCCTGCCGATCGACATGGATTTCCAGCCGGGGGACGTGCAGTGGCTGCTCAACTACGCCGCGCTGCACTCACGCACCAGCTATGTCGACCACCCGGAGCCGGAGCGCCGTCGGCACCTGCTGCGCCTGTGGCTCAAGCGGGACGTCGGCCGCCCGCTGGCTCCCAAGTTCGGCAAGCACGTCGTCGAGTTGGGTGAGCCCACGACGCCGCTGGTGCCTGGCGGCCGGTTCCGTATCGGCGACGCGGTCACCGTCAACGACGACTGGGGAGTGTGACACCGCCACCCGCACCGGCCCTCACGCTGACGGCCGGTGCGGGTGGTGCACAGCAAGGCGCGCCTGAGCGGCCGTACTGACGCCGTCGCGCACCACCAGACAGTTTCCCCAACGCCGCAGCCATGCCGACGCAGGGCTGCGGCGGTTGTCTGCCCAAACGTACGGCGGCGCGCCTACGGGCAGCGCGCCGCCGTACCAGGGACCGGGGTGCCGACAGCATCGGCGACGTACATGTTCAGCAGGGTCAGCAGGCGGTCGTGTGGGGGGTGATCACCTTCGCCGCCGTCTTAGCGGCGACCTCCTCATGCGTGACGCCGGGGGCGGTCTCGACGAGGACCAGACCGCCGTCGGTCACGTCGAGGACGGCCAGGTCGGTGATGATCCGGTCCACGCAGCCCTTCCCGGTGAGCGGCAGGTCGCACTCCTGGACGATCTTCGGGCTGCCGTCCTTCGCGGTGTGCGTCATGGTGACGATCACCCGACGGGCACCGTGGACCAGGTCCATGGCTCCGCCGATGCCGGTCACCATCCGGCCCGGGATCGCCCAGTTGGCGAGGTCACCCCGCTCGGAGACCTGCATGGCGCCGAGTACGGCGGTGTCGATGTGGCCGCCGCGGATCATGCCGAAGGAGAGCGCCGAATCGAAGAACGCCGCGCCGGGCAGCACCGTGACGGTCTCCTTGCCCGCGTTGATCAGGTCGGGATCGACCTCGTCCTCGTACGGGAAGGGGCCGGTGCCGAGAACGCCGTTCTCCGACTCCAGCACTACATGGACATCCTCGGGCAAGTGGTTCGGGATCAGGGTCGGCAGGCCGATGCCCAGGTTGACGTACTCGCCGTCGCGCAGCTCCTGGGCCGCCCGGGCGGCCATTTCGTCGCGTGTCCAAGCCATCAGGCCCGCACCTCCCGGTCCCTGGGGACGGCTGTCAGCTTCTCGATCTTCTTGTCGGCGGCCTGCTCGGGGCTGAGGGCCACCACCCGCTGCACGAAGATGCCGGGCAGATGCACCTGGTCCGGGTCGATGCCGCCCGGCTCGACCAACTCCTCGACCTCGGCGATCGTGATGCGGCCGGCCATGGCCGCCAGCGGGTTGAAGTTGCGGGCGGACTTGCCGAACACCAGGTTGCCGTGGCGGTCCCCCTTCGCCGCCCGCACCAGGGCGAAGTCGGTGGTGATCCCGTGCTCCAGGACGTAGTCCCCGCCTGCGAACTCGCGGACCTCCTTGGGCGGTGAGGCGACGGCGATGCCGCCGTCACCGTCGTACCGCCACGGCAGGCCGCCGTCGGCCACCAGGGTGCCGACGCCGGCCGGGGTGTAGAAGGCCGGTATGCCGCAGCCCCCGGCCCGTAGTCGCTCGGCGAGCGTGCCCTGGGGGATCAGCTCCAGCTCGATCTCGCCGCCCAGGTACTGACGGGCGAACTCCTGGTTGCCGCCGATGTAGCTGCCGGTCACCCGGGCGATCCGGCCTGCGGCGAGGAGCACGGCGAGACCGGAGTCCAGAGCGCCGCAGTTGTTCGAGAACACGTTCAGTCCTGTCACACCGGCGTCGTACAGGGCCTGGATCAAGATGTCCGGGACCCCGCTCAAACCGAAACCGCCGACTGTCAGGGAGGCCCCGTCAGGGACGTCCGCCACGGCTTCGGAGGCTGAGGCGATGACTTTGTCCATCGGCCCGTCCACTTCCTTTCAGGGCATCCGTGCCCTACGTATGGTCTCGGCATCGCGCGACTCCCTGGGTCCACCGTCGGCAACCGCCCGGGCTAGCCCGGTTCGGTCAAAAGCTTTCGGTACATGCGCGCGAAGGCGGTCAGCTCCGTCAACGACAGGGCATCGCGACGCGGTTCGTCGGTGTCCGGCCTCGCCCTCGGGCCGAGGCGCACGGTGTCGACGCCGCGAGCGCGCAGGACGACGCCGTCGGTCGAGCCCGTCCATCCGGTGATCGGCGGCGGCTGCGTACCGAACTCGTCGAGCCAGGCCGCTCGGGCGGCCGTCACCACCGGGGCGTCGGCCGGCGTGGCCGCGGCGGACGCGACCGGCTCGGCCTCCACGTCGATGTCGCAATCACGCAAGTCCGACGCCGCGCACCGCGCCCGCAGCCGGTCGGTCAGTTCGGCCGCCAGCGTCTTCGGCTCCGCCTGGTCACCGACGACGACGTACAGATCGACCCGCAATTGGGCCGGCAACAGGTCCGGCTTGTCCGGCCATCCCCCACTGATCGCTCCGATACCGCACGCCCGGCCGGTCTGCCCCGCCCTGGGATCGGCGGCCAGATAGGCCGTGCGCCAGCGTGCCAGTTCGTCCAGGACGACGCCGGCCTGAGCGACGACTCCCCCGGGTGGCGTGGCGGATTCCGCCACCATCGCGGCCCCGGAGCGTCCGGTCACCCGGACGGTCAGGTAGAACGCGCCCGGCTCGTGCCACAGCAGCGTCGGCGGGCCGCACTTGGCCACGATCGCCGAGGGCGGCAGCGGGTAGGCGTCGATGTATGCCTCAAGACCGGTGATCCCGCTCGTGCGGCGGTGCGTCCCGGAGCCCGCGAGCAGGAGCCGCCCGGCACCCGCCTCGGCGAAGGCGACCAGTGCGGCGGCCGCGGGCCCGCGGGCGACCCCGAGGCCGAAGCCGGTCACCCTGTCGCCGTCGACAGTCAGCGGACCGACGGGCGCGTCGTCGCCGGTGACGAGCCGGGTAGCCGCACCTTGCTCGTCCAGCGAGGTGTCGAGGTGGGAGTAGAGCAGCGGCCCGGCTCCGTGGTCAGCGACCAGGCTGCCGCCCGCGGAGCCGTGCTCCAGCACCTGCCACTCGACGTGCGGCCACCGCTCGGCGCACCAGGCGCGCAACCGGTGGGCCGCCGTGCGCTCCCCGCCACGTGGGGCGGGGAGCGCATCGAGCAGGTGCAGGACGTCGAGCAACTGCTGTCTCAAAAACGTCCCCAGTCGTCGGAAGCCGGACGCCACACGTCGATGTTGCGCGGGTCGGCCGGCATCCGGCGGGGCCGGTGCGTCTCGTGCTCCTCCGGCGTGAACACCCGGTGCCTGTCGCACAGTTCGTAACGCGGGCCGAAGCGGGGGTCGTGCAGGTAGAACGCGATCGACGTCGACGCCGAGTGGTTGACGATGTCCGAGGCGATCGGCGCGCCCTTGTACAGCGCGCGGGCGCGCATCCGCATGACGTGGTCGAGGCTCTTCATCGCGAAGCACAGGTGCGCGGTGAAGTGCTCCTTGTTGTTCTGGATCGCGAGGCTGTGGTGGTAGCGGTCCTCGCCGCGGAAGAACGTGGTCGAGCCGACGACGTGGTCCGAGGGCCGGAACCGCAGGACGTTCTGGTAGAAGTCCACCGTTTCCTCGAACTTCGCGGTGGCGATGAAGGGGTGCACCAGGTCGAGCGGCCGGATCTCGATGTGCGGCGGCTCGGCGTACTCCTGGAACTCGGTGAACAGCTCGACGATGAGGCCGTCGGGGTCCTTCACCGCGAAGCCGTTGTCGCACAGCGCCTTCTGTCGCTCCTGCAGTTCGAGCACTTCGAGTCCGGCGTCGAGCACGCTCTTGTGCAGCTGTTCGAGGACCTCCTCGCTCTCGACGCTGTAGCCGATCGCGGTCGTCCAGCCGTCGGTGCGCTCGGGGGCGTGGATCAGTTCGATCGCGTGATGCTCGATGTCGGCGCGCAGGTAGGCGTACTCGTCCGTACGCTGCTCCAGCTGCAGTCCGACGTGGTACTCGAGGAAGTCGATCGTGGCCTGCATGTCCGGAACTTCGATCCGGGCGTACTCCATGCCGTACGGGCCGTGCGGGCGGGTGCTCACCGGCGGTGTCCTTCCTGCAGCGAGCGAGGGGCGCTCGGCGAACTCGAACGAGGTGATGGCCTGTTGGGCGATGACCGGCCGCCAGCGTGTGCGCACGAAGCTCTCGTGTGACTCGCTGCCGAGATAGGCGAGCAGGTCGTCCTGACTGTCGAAGTCGACGGCCATGGTGTGGGTGAAGGTCTGGTCGCGGGTGCTGATGTTCTCGCCGAGGACGAAGCCGCACATGGCCGGGTACCGGTCCGGGAAGGTGCGCAGCTCGGCCAGCACGGACTCCCGCGTGGCCTCGTCGACTCCGTCGGCGAAACGGAAGGACAGGGTGTGTCGGATCATCGGATCGCCTTCCGTCGCCGGCTAGAGGATGAAGCTGAGCCGGGCGCCTGCCGCCAGCGACTCGTGGCCGAGGATCGAGCGCCGCGACCGGAAACGCAGTCCGTCCTCGGTCGGCACCAGCAGATGGTCGTACCACCCGACGTAGGCGTCGAAGTGCCCGTCGCGGGCACGGTGCACCACGAAGGACGCCGCCACCCGGAAGGAGTCCTCCGACTCCTCGGACAGCCGCACATTGGACACCAGCCGGTGCGTGCGCGAGTGCGGGTTCTCGGCATGTGCCTTGCGGGACTTCAGTCGCTTGACCCGCGCGTTCAGCAGGTCCCAGTCGTCGTCGACGAACGATCCGGTCTCGTGCGGGGACCAGCCGGGACGGTAGTCGGTGGTCGGGATCTCGTAGCGGGCTCCGGGCTCGAAGAGGGCCAGCCAGCTGTCGTAGTCCCAGTGGTCGAGGATGTCCGCCTCGGCGTAGAGGAAGTCCTCCACCTCCGGCCTGGTGACGGTGCGTCCCGCGCACCGGACCAGGCCGCGGTTGCTGATCGTTGTCATCGCACGTCCCTCCCTGCCAGGAAGGACGCCGGTCGCTCGCCGTGGATCTCGAGGCCGTCGTCGAGCCCGGTGGCTTCGACCCATTGCCGCCAGAAGCCCCGCATCGCGCCCTCGTCGATCGATCTGCCCTGGACACCCTTGACCTCGTCGGCCATGCCGCGTGACATGTCGCTGTAGTCCAGCTCGGGTGCGGTGGTGCCCGCCGTGGCCTGGATGCCGCGCTGGACCGCCTCGTACGCCTCGATGTCGTCCGGCGTCGCGAGTCCGCCCGGGCCGACGAAGCTGACGACCGTCTTCATGCGCAGGGCGCGCGTGTCCGGGTCCTCCTCGCGCGGGACCAGTTGCCAGGCACGCACGTCGGTCTGGTCGGGTGCCACGGGCTCCAGCTGCCGGATCGACAGGCCCTCGATGTCGAACAGCAGCAGGTTCGGGAAGACGAACAGGATGTGACTCTCGTCGGCCACGTAGTGCGCCCGCTCCTCCCCCAGCCGCTGTGTCATCTCCGCTCGGTGGGCCTCGGTGCGGACCCGCTCGTCCTCACCGAAGCGCGGTTCCCAGATCATGCTGATGCGTCCGCCGTGCCCGGTCAGGACCAGCAGTCCGTGGCCGTTGCCGAGGTTGTACGCGTACTGGTTGTCGTCGGTGACGGCGTAGCCGCTCTCGCGCAGGTAGCCCACGAACGTGTTGTGCGTCGGGGCGAAGTGGTAGCCGTCCATGGCGTTCTCGACGGCGAGTTTCCAGTTGCCGCGCACGCTGTAGAGCTGTGTGCCGGGCAGGGTGGTCATGCCGCCGGCGTGCTGCTGCTGGATCATCGTCATGTAGTCGGCCGCGTCGCCGAGGTAGTCGAGCAGCGGCGGGACGTCGGGGTCGAAGGAGACGAAGACGAACCCCTCGTGGGTCTCCAGGCGCGGCACGCCGCGCAGCCCCATCGAGGCCCGGAATTCATCGCTCGACTCGTACGCCCCGGCGTCCGGGATCGCGGCGACCTCGCCGTTGTTGCGGAACGTCCAGGCGTGGTAAAAGCACTGGAAGAGCCTGGTCGAACCCTCGCTTTCGCGGCACAGCACGGTGCCGCGGTGCGGACAGGAGTTCAGGAACGCGTGCACTTCGCCGGCGCTGTCCCGGCAGAAGATCAGCGGCCGGCCGCCGAGGGTGCGGACCTTGAAGTCGTTGGGGTTGGGGATCTCGGTCTCGTGCCCGAGGTAGAGCCAGGTGTGCATCCACACCCAGCCGCGTTCCCGGGCGAAGATTTCCGCGCTTCGGTAGGCCTCGCGGTTGACCCGGAAGGTGAGCTGGTCCCAGTCCTCGACGATCATCGGCGCTGGGACGGTCCGGGGGTTGCTTCCCATGGGGAGTTTGCCTCTCACAAGTCCCGACCCGAGTGGCGTGCTATGAGACGCCATCTCGTATGTCGCATCAGAGTCCCCCAGCATTCTCAAGGTGTCAAGCATTCGTTTTCCGGTTGACACCCCGCCCCGGCACGGTCATCATCCTGTTCCACATTGAAATACACCGTCTCGCATGCTGTGCGACCGTGTGAAGGGCAACAAGCTCGTGCCGTACGTCATCACGCAGGCCTGCGTCGACATCATGGACAAGTCGTGCATGGAGGAGTGCCCGGCCGACTGCATCTATGAGGGCGACCGGATGCTCTACATCCAGCCCGACGAATGTGTCGAGTGCGGGCGCTGCGAACCCGTCTGCCCGCAGATCTCGATCTTCCATCACGAGGACCTGCCGGAGGAGAGCAAGCACTTCGAGCGCATCAACGCCGAGTTCTTCACCCTCGGGACCGAACCGCTCGGCTCGCCCGGCGGAGCCCGCAAGGTCGGCCAGGTCGGATACGACCACCCGGAGGTGGGCGCGTGACCGGCCACGCGCCCACGGGAGCCGGCCCCGAAGTCTCCGTCGACCTGCTCATCATCGGCGCCGGCCCGACCGGGCTGTACGGCGCGTACTACGCCGGCTTCCGCGGCTTGAGCGTGGCGGTCGCCGACGCTCTGCCCGCGGTGGGCGGCCAGATCGCCGCGCTGTACCCCGAGAAACTCATCTACGACGTGGCCGGCTTTCCCGCTGTCCGAGGTCAGGACCTGGTGGACCGGTTGGCCGAGCAGGCCTGGCGGTGGAACCCCACCTACCTGCTCGGGCACGGGGTCACCCGGCTGGACGACACGGGCGAGGGCATCGTCGCCACCACCGACGCCGGCGCGCGCGTCACCGCGGGCGCGGTGCTCGTCTGCGGCGGCATCGGCAACTTCATCCCCCGCGAACTCCCGGTGGGCTCCGAGTACCTCGGCCGGGGGCTGCGGTATTTCGTACCGCGGTTGCACGAGCTCGCCGGACAGGACGTCGTGGTGGTCGGCGGTGGGGACTCCGCGCTGGACTGGGCGCTGTCGCTGGAGCCGATCGCCTCGTCGGTGACGCTGGTGCACCGGCGCACGCGGTTCCGGGCCCACGAGCGCAGTGTCGAGCAGGTACACGCTTCCTCGGTGCGGGTGCTGACGCCGTACGAGGTCGAGAAGGTCTCCGGCGAGGGGGCCGTGTCGGAGGTCGTGGTCGCGTCCTCCGACGGCGACCGGATCATCCTGCCCGCCCAGTCCGTCGTCGCCGCGCTCGGTTTCATCGCCGATCTCGGCCCGATCGAACGGTGGGGACTCGAGCTGCGACGTCGGCGCATCCTCGTCGACCGCACGATGCGCACGAACCGGGAGCGCGTCTTCGCGGCCGGCGACATCGCCGACCACGACGGCAAGGTCAGCCTCATCTCCATCGGCTTCGGTGAGGCGGCCCTGGCCGTCAACCACATCGCCGCCCTGCTCGATCCAGCACGCTCGATCACACCGGGGCACTCCTCGGACGCGTGAGGTGCCGCGCTGAGCGGCGTGGTGAACGGGAGCCCGACGACGGCGAAGCGTCAGGCTCCCGTTCACCACCACGGCTCACGGGGATGCGCGTCCCAGCGCTCTTTCACCCACCATGACCCGACCCTTACCATTGCTTCATACAAGACGGCGTTTCATTTGACGTCCCACCATTGACCGGGCACGGACAGGAGCGAGAATTCCATGGCCACGAAGGCGCAGGGCGGCACCGGCGAGCAGGACGGTCCGGACAGGACAGCGCCGACGATCCAGACGGTGCAGCGTGCGGCGCTGATCCTCGGCTCGTTCACGGTCGGAAAACCGCACATGAGCCTCAACGAGATCACCGCGCGCCTCGGGGCGAGCAAGGCGACCGCGCACCGCTACACGAAGGCACTGCGGGCGGCGAACCTGCTGCGGTACGACGAGCGCACCTCGCTGTACTCCCTCGGGCCCCAGGTGCTCACGCTCGCCACGGCGGCGCGGGCCGGCCTGCCGATCGTCGCCGCCGCCGAGCCGTACATGGAGGAACTCGTCAGGCGCATCGACGAGACCATCGTGTTGTCGGTCTGGGACGGCGAGTCGGCGACTGTGGTGCGCTCGGTGGACAACACCGACCACATGGTGCGCATCAGCGTCCGCGTCGGCTCGCGCCTGAACCTCACGTCCTCGGCCCAGGGACGCGTCTTCCTCGCGTTCCTGCCCCCGGAGCAGGTGCCGACGCTGCCGCGCTCGGTCCGCAAATCCGAGCTGAACGAGGAGCTCGAAGCCATCCGGAAGCACGGCCTGTCGGTCAACTCCCCCACCGTCAACGGTGTCCGCACGGTCGCGGCGCCCATTTTCGAGGGCGACACGATCAGCGGAACGCTGGCGATCGTCGGCACGACGGCGACCGTTTCCGACGACGTCACGTCGCCGATGGCCCAGGCGCTGCTGGAGACCGCCCGGGCGTTGTCGCAGCGGCTGGGCACCTCCGAAGACGCGCCCAACGGCGGCTGACCCGGCTGCGGCGAGACGGGAGGGCCCACCGCCGATGCGGTGGGCCCTCTTTCGTTCTCGCACGAGATCCGCCGCTCAGGGAAGCAGGTCGGCCCGCGGCGGGACGAAGAAGTCGATGTTCACGCACGGGGCCTCTGTCGGCTCCACGTAGTGCTCGCTGCCGCGGGGAACCAGCAGGAAGGAACCGGCACGCATATCGTGTGCGACCCCGTCCACGTAGTAGTTCGCACGCCCCTCGGCGATATGGACCAGCTGGTCGAAGTCCTCGTGCCGGTGCGGGTTCAGGGCCATGCCGATGTCGAGCTCGTGATGGCAGATCATCACCTCGTCCGTCGCGTAGACCCGACGGCGGACCCCCGGACGTACCTGGGTCACCGGCATCTCGTGCCAGTTGACGACGGTGTGGAACAGGGCCGCGTTGCGTGTGCTCACTGGTTCTCCTCTCCGACGGCCGCCCGCAGGCCGGCCGCCAACATCTGCAGATCCGATCCGACGACCAGGTAGTCGGCGTCACCGAGTCCCAGGTCCGACGCGGCGTTCCGGTTCGGCGCCCAGCCGCCGAACGCCACCCCGGCGGAGCGGGCGGCGCCCCTCACCCGGTCCACCGCGGCGCCCAGCACCGCCGGGTCCGCCGGCAGGCCGAGGTCGACCGCGAGGTCGGTGCTGCCGACGAAGCACACGTCGAGGGCCGCGACCAGTTCCGGCAGCGGATCCGTCCGCGCCGTCTCGATCTGGCCGACCAGCACCGGCGGGTCGTCCTGCTCGGCACGCAGGAAACCGGCCAGTGGGGTCGCACCGAACCGGGCGGCTCTGTTGGCCAGGCTCACGGACCGGCTGCCGGTCGGAGCGAACCGGGTCGCCGCCAGGAGTGCCTCGGACTGGGCGAGGCGGGTGAGCATGGAGAGCTGGATTCCCGCCGCCCCGGCCTCCAGGAGCCGGTTGACCGCGGCGGCGTCCACCTCGGGCACGCGGACCAGAGCCGGGAGCCCGCACACGTCGGCGTGGCGCACCAGGTCGACGGCGTCTCGCTCGGTGAGGGTGGAGTGTTCGAGGTCGACGACCACGAACGCGAACCCGGCCGCCGCGGCGAGTTCCACCACGTCGGGCGAGGCCAGTTTGACGAACGTGCCGACGGCGGGTCGCCCCGCCGTCAGGGCCCTGCGCAGCCGGCGCCGCAGCAGATGGACGTCACCGACACTCATGGAGTCCTCCTGGGACGTGCGGGCGTGTCACGCCGACTTCAGGCCCCGCCACGGCACGATGTCGACCTCCTTGCCGCCGTGCAGCACCACGGTCGGCTCCAGACGCGGCGCGACGATCGTGTTGCCGGCGGCGTCGGGCAGGGTGACCTCGTCGGTCCAGTCGACGACCGTGACGTCGGCCCGCCCACCGACCTCCAGGCGCCCGTAGCCCTCGTCGTCGAGCCCGAGCAACTGGGCCGGCGCCACGGTGGCCCGCCGGACGCACTCCTCAAGCGGCGCGCCCAGCGCGACCAGCTTGGAGATGCTGGTGAGCAGGTCGAAGACCGGGCCGCGCCAGTTACGGGCGCTGGTGTCGGAGCTGAGGACGTCGGGCAGGAATCCGTCGGCGATCGCCCGGCGTGCCACCTCGAAGCTGAGATTGCTCTTGCCGTGGGCGGAGTCGAACAGGACGCCGCGCTCACGGGCCGCGGTGACGGCGGGCTGGACGTGGTCGCCGTCGAGGATGCCGTACGGCTTGCCGGTGTAGCAGTGCGCCACGATGTCGCCCGGGCGCAGGTGGTCCAGGACGACGGGGAGCGGCTCCGAGGTCTCGCCGATGTGCAGCATCAGCGGCAGGCCGGCCTGTTCGGCCAGTGCCACGGACTTCTTCAGCAGCGACTCCCAGTTCTCGCCGACGACGTCCTCGGAGAGGCGGATCTTGAAGCCACGGACGATGTCGGGGTGGGCCTCGGCAGTCGCGAGCGCGTCCTCGGGGACCAGGGTGTCGGGGTTCAGCAGCTCGCCGAACCTGAAGTCGATCAGGCCGAGCACCGAGACGTTGAGGAAGTTGACGATGCGCAGTGGGTTGGCCTCGACCACCAGCTTGCGGAAGGCCGCGAACGTCGAGGCGCCGGCCGTCCCGGCATCCGCCGCGGCGACCACGCCTCGACGCAGGTGGGCCTCCTCGGCGGGGGCTCCGACGGCGGAGACGTACTGGAAGATGTGGGTGTGGCCCTCGACGAGGCCCGGCAGCACGGTGGAGCCGGTGACGTCGATCGTGCGGGCCGCGTTCGCTGACAGGCCCTCCCCGATGGCGGCGATGCGGTCACCGGTGACCGCCACGTCGAGCCGGGCATGGGTGTCCGACGCCGGGTCGATGACGGTGCCGCCGGCCAGGACGAGGTCGTACGACGACAGGGAGGAGATGGACATCGAGGTGTGCTCCAGGGGGGAGGGTGGGGAACGGTCAGCTGGCCGGTTCGGTCAGCCGGTGGTCGTGCTGTGAGGCGTCCGTGGGACGCACGATGCGGGTGACGAGGGGCAGCACGCCGTCCACCTCGACGCGTACCTCGTCGCCGTCGGCGAGGAAGCACGCGCGGTCCTGGCCGGTGCCGGCCGGGGTTCCGGTGAGGACGATGTCGCCGGGTTCAAGCACGGTGAACCACGACAGCCTGCTGAGCAGATCGGGAACCGGGAAGATCATCCCGTCGCTCGTGTCGTCCTGCACGAGCTCACCGTTGACCCGGGTCCGTACGCGGATCGCGTCACGGTCGGTGAAATCCTCGGGAGTGCGGACCGACGGGCCGAGCGGCGTGAAGCCCGGGTGGCTCTTGGCGAGGGCGGGAGTGCCTGTGGCGCGCATGATGTCGCGTGCCGTCATGTCGTTGGCCGCGGTGACACCGGCGATCGCGGGCCATACCTCGGACTCGGTCGCCCGGTACAGCCGGCGCCCGACGACCACCGCGATCTCGCCCTCGTAGTCGGGTTCGGTCGCGGACTGCGGGATCACCACCCGCGCGCCGGGTGCCGACACGCCGGACGACGCGGCCAGGTAGAGGATCGGCTGCTCGGGCAGTCCGCGGCCGGTGCGGGCTGCCTTCGACATGTAGTTGAGCCCGACGCCCCAGACCGCGCGGGGGCGGCCCAGGGGCGCCACGAGCGTGGCCTCTTCGAGCGGGATGCGTCGGCGCACCGCGCACGACGCCAGGCACCGCAGCGAACCCTCCTGTTCGATGACCGCGCCGACGTGCGGAAAAGCAGTGTTCAGCAGGGCGACAGCCCCGTCCTCGATCCGGCCCAGGCCGGCGTCCGTCGTCACTACTCGCATGGCGGGCATCTTTCAATGCGAGATGGCATCGTGTCAAGCGATACGGGTAGGCGAGATGCGAGTAGGCCGACGCCCCCTCCAGGCAAGAATTGGCGGGTGGTCAGGTGCGAGATCGGCGCAGCCCGACCGCGACCTCGGGTGGACATATTGTGAGATGCCGTCTCTCATCTCGTAGAGTAGCCCCGCTCGACACCGGGGCGTCTCCGTGTCGGCTTTTCAGTCAGTGGGCCGCAATGCGGCACCCACGTCCGGATCGCGCCTGAAGTGAGCTCCCGATGCGCCGTATCGCCATGTCCGCAGCCAACACAGCGCTCTCCGTCTCACTCGTCGGCTGCGGTGGGCTCAACGCGACGGGGCGCAGTGGCGACGCGAGCCCGACCAAGGGCGACGACATCACCGTAGGGCTGCTCCTGCCCGAAAAGTCGAACCCCCAGTACGAGCAGTTCCACCACCCCGTCATCAAGGCCAAGGTCGCGTCCCTCACCCGCGGCCAGGGCCGGGTCGAGTACGCCAACGCCGATGCGGACGCGGACGAGCAGGCACGACAACTGCAGCAGATGATCAACGCACAGGTCGACGTGATCCTGCTGGATCCCGTCGACGCGCACGCCATCGCCGGCGGGGTGAGGAAGGCCAAGGAGGCCGGTATTCCTGTCATCGCCTACGACCGGCTGGCCGAGGGCCCGATCGACGCGTACATCACCTTCGACAACGAGCTCGTCGGCGAGGTGCAGGGCCGTTCCCTGCTGCAGGCCCTCGGTGCGGACGCCGGCATCTCCGACAAGATCGTCATGATGAACGGTTCGCCCATCGATCCGAACGCCCAGCAGTTCAAGGCGGGCGCGCTCCTCGCGCTCGACGGCAAGGTGACGATCGCCAAGTCGTTCGACACCAAGGACTGGAAGCCGCAGACCGCCGAGAAGAACATGACCGAGGCGATCAACGAAATCGGCAAGAACGACATCAAGGCCGTCTACGCCGCCAACGACGGTCTGGCGGGCGGCATCATCGAGGCGCTGAAGGCCGCAGGCGTAACCGACCTGCCACCCATCACCGGACAGGACGCCGAGCTCTCGGCGGTGCGGCGGATCGTCACAGGTGAGCAGTACATGAGCGTGTACAAGCCGTACCCACAGGAGGCCGAACTCGCCGCGGAGATGGCCGTGGCGAGGGCCCAGGGCAGAGACATACAGTTCGCCGCCCTCACACGTGACAAGGTCGACAGCCCCCACCGCAAGGGCATCCCCGCACATCTCGTGCCCGTTGTCGCCCTGACGAAGGGCAACATCAAGGACACGGTCATCAGGGACGGCATGTACAAAGCGTCGGACATATGCACGCCCGCACTCGCGGCCGACTGCGCGGCGACAGGCCTGAGGAAGTAGGCCCCCACGGCACCACCGGCCTGCCGGACGCGCCCCAGGCCTAGTCACACCCCCCGGGTCGCCCATTCAGGTCCTACGAGGTCAAGTCTAGACAATATGGGAATAGGGGCCTGAAGCTGTGGCGCATGAATCGCTCCCGAAACTCGATACCCGACGACCTGCCGGACGGCAGGTTCGCGCTTCACTCGCCTGAAACCGGTCCGGTCGCCCGGTGAACGGGCTGAACTCCGAGGCGTTCGTCCTGTTCGGCCAGCACATTCTGTGGTCGGACATGATCGGCAACATCCTCGGCCTGGCCGCCCTCGCCCTCGGCTGGCGCCGCTCCCTGTGGACCTGGCCGGTGCAGTTCCTGTCCGGCCTCATCCTCTTCGCTGCCTTCTTCGGCAACCTGACCGGCAGCGCCGGCAAGCAGGCCGTCGTCATGACCGTGGCCCTGTACGGCTGGTGGCGCTGGAACCGCGACAAGGGCCGATCCGGAAGCGGCCAGATCGCCCCGCGGTTCGCCACCTGGCGCGAGCGTGCGGCGATGGTCGGCGCGGTCACCGTCTGCACGGTCGCTGTGGCCCTCCTGTTCAAGGCCTACCCGACTCTGTCCTGGGACCCCTGGCCGGACGCCTACGTCTTTGTCGGCACGGTCGTCGCGATGTACGCCCAGGCGCGCGGCATGGTCGAGTTCTGGATCGCCTGGCTGCTGGTCGACCTGGTCGGCGTCCCGCTGGCCTTCGCCAATGGTTACGCCTTCTCCGGCTTCGTCTACGTCATCTATGGCGCGCTCGTCCTGTGGGGCATGCGCGACTGGTGGCTGCGCTCCCGCAGCGGACCGCAGCCCGCCCCACTGCCCGGTGCGCACGCGTCCGAGGGAGTGCCGCAGTAGCGGGCGGTGGAGCGAGGTCTTCGACACCCCCGGGCCTCATCCGCTGCGAATAATGCGAGATGGCGTGTTGACATACGAGACGGCCCATCCTAGCGTCGGGGCATCCCTCAACAAAGGCAAGACATGATGAGATCTGCTTTCTCCCCGTTGGCCTCCGGGCCGACCTCCCTGCCCGATCCCGCGACACGACGACCGTCCCGGATCGCCGACGAGATGGCGGTGGTCTGACATGCCCACCCCCTCCAGGGATCGGGCCGTCACGCGCCGGCCGGCCCCTCACCACGACCCGCAGGCGTACCGCGACGGACTGTCCTCGATGGTCACATCTGTCTGTGTAGTCACCACCGAAGTGGCCGGGCAGCGGTACGGCTTCACCGCCAACTCAGTGACCAGCGTGTCGATGGACCCGCCGCTGATTTCGGTCTGCCTGGCCGACACCGCAGACGTCCACCCGGCCTTCAGCCAGGCCGAGTCGGTCGCCGTCAACGTCCTCGCGGCCGACCAGCACGCGGTGGCGCAGGCGTTCGCGACGGTCGGCGCCGACAGGTTCGCTGCGGCGCACTTCAGTCCGGGTGAGCTCGGTCCACCTCTGCTCGACGGCGCCACCGTGTCGCTCGAGGGCGTCGTGCACCAGCGCCTCACCGCCGGCGACCACACGATCATCCTGATCGAGGTGGCCGGTGTGGTGGTCGGCGGAGGGGAGCCGCTCACCTATCAAGGACGCCGGTTCCACACGCTGAACCCGCTGTAGCCGGCCGCACCGGAGCAGGCCGGACGTCATGACCACCTGGACGACCTCGCCCCCTCGGCCGCCCCGGCCCCGTCGAAGACCTCACGCAAGGACCCGCCGCCCTGCCGACCGGCATCAACCAGTCGGTGGGGCGGCTCCGCGACCGGCGGCGCGGCATGGACCAAGTCTCTGTCACGGGAGATCCGGACGAGCTGCTGACGCCGGTCAGCCTCACTTCGGCGGCGTCCACTCCCAAGCCGTACCTCTGACACGGCTGCCTACGGTCGAGGGCACTCCCTGGGCCCCGCCCGTCGGGGAAGGCCTGACACCCCGTCCGCAGAAGAGCGGGCGGGGTGTCACAGAGGCAGACTGCCGGGTCAGGGCGCCGATTCCGGGCCTGTCGGCCGGGACGTCACGCGAGCTGCCGCTGCACCTCGCCGCTGTCCCAGTAGTCCGTTCGGCGCGTGATGAGACCGCCGGCGACGGTGAACACGAAGACCCCTCGGATGCGCACGGGGCGGTCGCCCGCAGAGCGCATGCGGAACGTCATGACGTACGGCACCGCGGCCGACTCGCCGTCGACGAGAAAGCGCTCGGGCGCGTAGTGCAGGTCCACGAAGTTCTCGAGGAACCCGGTCAGCGCGGCGCGGTACGCGGCGCGGCCCCTGCGGCTCTGCCCCGTCGACGAGGTGTGTTCGTTGACGAAGTCCTCTGCCACGCGGGCGGCCACGGCGTCGGCGTCATGTGCGTTCAGCGCCGCCAGGTACGCCTCGACCGCGGCGCGGGTTTCGTTCAGGACGAACCCCACTTCTCCCGGACCGTGTCGAAGACACGCTGGTCGTGGGAGATCTCGATGACGTTGCCATCGGGGTCCTTCAGAGCACAGATGTAGCCGATGGGGTCGGGCATCTGCCGGGGCTCCCAGTGCAGGCAGCCCAGTTCGCGGGCCCTGTCCGCGAGCGCGTCGACGTCCCCGCGCTCCGGCACCTCGATGCCGATGTGCGCGAACGGGTGCAGCAGGCCCTGCTGGGTGCCCTTGTCCTTGTTGAACGACACCAGGACGAGCACGAAGGGCGTCTCGGCCTGCTTGTCGTTGGAGAGCCAGACGCTTTCGCCGTCGGCGTCCTTGAAACGCTCGACGACGACCAGGGGAGTCAGCGAGGTATAGAACTCGATCGCCTTGTCGAGATCGCCGGTCGGCAGCGCGACGTGAGTCCAGCGGGCCGAGGTGAGACCGGTGGCCACGGTACCTCCAGTGAGTGGTGCGGTTTTCCTCGAGCCTAGGTCCGCGCGCGCCCGGAGGTCGATGTGCTGCGGACACAACACGTACGCCGAGAACACTGACCCCGCGCGACATCGGTTCCGCGCCCGCCGCGGTGGAAGCCTGCGGCATGACGGCGACAGATGTCGCCGGGGAGGACGAGGAGAAGACGTGCGCTACCGGATTCTGGGTGGGACGGGCATCGAGGTGAGTGAGCTCTGCCTCGGATCGATGATGTTCGGGGCCTGGGGCAACACCGACGAGACGGAGTGCCACCGCATCGTGTCGACGGCGCTGGACGCGGGGGTCAACTTCGTCGACACGGCTGACGTGTACGCCTTCGGCGAGTCCGAGGAGATCCTCGGCCGCGCGCTGAAAGGACGCCGCGACGACGTCGTACTCGTATCGAAAGTCCACAACCTGATGCCCGGAAGGCCGCTCGACCGAAACCGGCGCGGCAACTCCCGGCTCTGGATCATGCGTGCCGTGGAGGACAGCCTGCGACGGCTGCGGACGGACCACCTCGATGTGTATCTCGTCCACCGTCCCGATCCCCGGACCGGCATCGAGGAGACGCTCGGTGCGCTGAGCGACCTGGTGCGGGCGGGCAAGGTGCGGGCGATCGGGACCTCGAGCTTCCCGGCAGAGGAGATCGTGGAGGCGCAGTGGGCGGCACGGCGTGCCGGCCGCGAGCGGTTCACCGTGGAGCAGCTGTCGTATTCGATCCTGGCCCGGCACGCGGAGGCCGCCGCCCTGCCCACCGCGCAGCGGCACGGTTTGGGGGTCATGGTGTGGAGCCCGCTGAGCGGCGGCTGGCTGACGGGCAAGTACCGGGCCGGCTCCGAACCGGCGGGAGACTCGCGCGCGCGGACCCACGGTGACCACTTCGACTACGCCGACGAGCGGATACGCGAGCGCAAGCTGGCGGTCGTCGAGGAACTCGTGCGCCTGGCCGCCGACGAGGGCTGCACACTCGTCGAGCTGGCGCTGCGATTCGTGCTCGCCCATCCCGGCGTCACCTCAGCCCTCATGGGCCCGCGCACCCATGACCAGCTCCTGACGCAGCTCACCGCGGTGGACCGGCCGCTGTCGGCCGAGGCGCTGGACCGGATCGACGAACTCGTCGCGCCGGGCAGCGTGCTCAACCCACGGGACATCGGCCATACTCCTCCGGCGCTGGAGACCGCGGCGCTCCGCCGCCGCTGACACCGCTGTGCCACAGCGCATGCCGGCCCTTCGCGGGACCGGCATGCGCCGAGTGGTGTTCCCATCCGGACGCTGTCGGTCTGGATGGCCGTGCTTGTTTCGGCCGAGGGGGCCTTCTTCGGACGCTGCCGTCAGGTGGACCCGCGCTCGAAGGGGCGGCCGAGCGCCGCGGGTTCTCGGTGCTGGGTGGTGAACAGCAGCATGGCGAGGAGCGCGAGCAGATACGGAGCCGCTACGAGCAGCTGGGCGTTGAGGGTGACACCGAGCGCGGGGAGCGCCAGGCGCATCGCGTCGGAGAGGCCGAACACCAGGCAGCCGAGCATGGTCCGGCCGAGGCGCCAGGCCCCGAAGATCACCGCGGCGATGACGATGTAGCCGCGTCCGGCGGTCATGTTCTGGTTGAACGATCCGACCTCGCCGACCGCGAGGTACGCGCCGCCGAGGCCGGCCAGCGCGCCGCACCACAGCAGGGCTTGCCGGCGGCGCACGTTCACCTTGATGCCCGTGACGTCGGCGGCCTGCGGGTTCTCCCCCACCGCCCGGAGTTCCAGGCCCCAGCGGCTGCGCTCCACCAACCACCAGGTCAGCGGCACCAGCAGAATCAGAAGGTAGGCGGGCCAGCGTTCGAAGAACAGCGGCTTGCCGATGAGCGGGATGTCCTCGAGCAGCGGGATCGACAGCACCCCGACTTGGTGCGAGGCGAACTGCTCGGTCGTGATCAGGTAGCTCGTCAGCCCGAGCACCAGCGCGTTCAGCACGAGGCCGACGACGAAGGTGTTGATCTGGGCCCGGTGGGAGAGGTTGCCGTGCACGAAACCGACGACGAGGCCGGTCATGACGCCGGCCATGAGGCCTACGGTGGCACTGCCGGTCGCGCTGGCGGTGGCGACCGAGGTGAAGGCGGCGCTGAGCATCATCGCCTCGACGGAGATGTTCATCGCGCCGGCGCGCTCGGCCAGGTACTCACCGCAGGCGGCGAAGGCCAACGGCACGGTCAGCCGGACGCCGCTCGCGAGAATGGTCGTGGTGCTGTCCAGAACGCTCACGCGGCTGCCTCCGTCTTGGCCGGGACAACGGAAACGACGGGCGCCGCCCGCGGGGTGGCACCGCGACGCCCGTGGAAGAGGTCGACGAGAACGGGCGGTGCGACGAAGGCGAGGACGAGCAACGCCTTGACGATGTCGACGAGATACGACGGCACGCCGGTGGCCGAGAGGAAATCGCCGCCCGCACGCAGCACGGCGAACACGAACGACACCGGGATCGCGGCCATGGGCCGGTTGCGCGCGACGAGCGCGACGAGCAGGCCGTCCCAGCCGACGTTGTCCGAGAGCCCGGCCTGCAGCCGGTTGGTACTGACCGGGCTGGCCAGCAGCAGCCCTCCCGCCAGCCCTGCGAAGGCGCCCGACAGCGCCAGGGTGAATCCGCCGAGCGCACCCACCCGGACACCGGCATGCTTGGCCGTCAGCGGGTTCAGTCCGACCATGCGGACCCTGAAACCCCACCGACTGCGGGTCAGGACGAGGGCGACGCCGACCGCGGCGACGAGCGCGATGAACAGGCCCGTGTTCAGCTGGAGCGAAGGGTACTGCCCGAAGCTCGCGAGCTGGGCGTTCGCCGGCAGGGGGTTGGACTGGGCGTCGGCGATGCCCGAGGAGCCCTGCACACTCTCCTGCAGGCCCCAGGGTGTGCTGACCGCGAACGTGACGAGCTGGATGGCGAGGAACGTCATCAGCAGGGTGCTCACCGGAACGTTGACGCCGCGGAAGCGGAGCATCAGAGCGCTGAGCGCGGCCCAGGCGCCACCGCCGACCGCAGCGGCGATCAGCACCACGACGATCAGCATGGGGCCGGGCATGGCCAGCCGCAGCCCGACCCAGGCTCCGGCCAGGCCGCCGATGAGCACCTGCCCCTCCTGGCCGATGTTGAACGTGCCGGCGGACGAGCAGATGCACGCGCCGACCGCGACCAGCAGCAGCGGCGCCATGTTGAGCAGCGTCATCGTCCATCCGGTGGCGTTGGCCACCGACCCGGTCCATATCGCGGACAGGGAGGCGCTCGGCGAGGCACCGGTCAGCATGAGCAGCAGCGCGGACGCGCCCAGGGCGACGGCGACGAATGCGACGGTGAGGCCGACTGTCACCCCACCATCGCGGCCTGGTCGGAGCCGGGCGAGGAAGCGCCGGGCGAGGTCTTCCGGCTTCATCAGTGAGGCGGCACTCATGCGGCCTCACCGCCGACCAGCATGCCGAGCCGCTCGGATGTCGCCTCCGAGGCGGAGAGTACTCCGGTGATCCGCCCGGAGGAGATCACCGCGATCCGGGTCGCAAGGGCCATGACTTCCTCGAATTCGGTGGAGATGAGCAGCACCCCGACGCCTTCGGCGGCCGCCTTGCGCAGCCGGGCATACATGTCCTCGATGGCACCGACGTCCAGCCCGTGAGTGGGCTGCGCGGCCACCAGGATGCGGGTGTCACCGGACAGTTCCCGGGCGAGCACGACCCGCTGTTGGTTGCCGCCGGACAGGCTGCGCACCGGCGCGTCCAGCGACGGTGTGATGATGTTGAACTCGTCCGCGAGGCGACGGGCCTCGGCGAGCATCACGCCCCGCCGCAGCAGGAACCGGCCGCTGACCTTGTCGAGCGACTTCATCGTCAGGTTCTCGGCGACGCTCATGTCGAGGACGACGCCGCTTTGGTGCCGGTCCTCGGGCACGATGCCGAGACCGGCCCGGGCGAGCGCGCCGGGCCGGGTCACGTCGACCCTGCTCCCGGCGACCTCGACGGTGCCGGCGTTCGGCGCGACCAGGCCGGCGAGGACATCGCCGAGCGTCGCCTGGCCGTTGCCCTCGACGCCGTAGAGGGCGACGATCTCACCCGCGCCCACGGTCAGATCGACTCCTTCGAGAACCCTGACGCCACGTTGCTCGACGCTGAGGCCGGCGAGGCGCAGGACGGGCTGCTGCCCATCCTGGGCCCCGCTCCCGCCGGTGCGTGCCTTCTGCACCGGCAGCAGGCCGAGGGCCGCGCCCTCCTCGCCCAGCGACACCTCACGGCCCACCATCTGCTGGGCGAGGAGCTGTGGAGTGGTCTCGGAGGTGACCGCCCGGAAGGCGACACGGCCCTTGCGCAGGACCGTCACCCGGTCCGTGGCCTGGGCGATCTCGGCGAGCTTGTGGCTGATGAGGATGACAGCGCGCCCCTCCTCCTGCACCACGCGGCCGAGCACGGCGAACAACTCCTCCGACTCGGCCTGGGTCAGCACCGAGGTGGGCTCGTCCAGGATCAGGATCTGAGGGTCGCGCCGCAGGCACTTGACCACCTCGACCCGCTGCCGCTCGCCGGCCGAGAGCGCGTCGACGCGTGCCTCAGGGTCGATCGGCAGCCCGTACCGCGCGGAGACCTCGGCGATGCCGGCGCAGATGGCGTGCTTGTTCACCTTGCCGGTATCGCCGAGCGCCACGTTCTCCCACACGGTCAGCCCGTTGATGAGGCTGAAGTGCTGGTGCACCATGCCGATGCCCAGTTCGGCCGCTTCCTGCGGGCTGTCCAGCGCGACCTCCTCGCCGCGCACCAGGACGCTGCCGGCGTCACGCCGGACCAGCCCGAGCAGGACCTTCATGAGGCTGGACTTGCCCGCCCCGTTCTCCCCAAGGAGTCCGTGGATCTCGCCGGCGTCGACCCTGAGGTCCACGGCGTCGCAGGCCGTGACCGATCCGTAGGACTTTGTGATGCCGCGCAGCTCGAGAAACGGAACCGCTGAGGCTGTCGGTGTCATTGCTGATCTTCCTCGTCGGTGTCGGCAGTCAGCCGAGGCGCTTGACCTCGGCCGCGGTGTCGATCTTCTTGCTGCCGATCTTGTTCAGGAACTGCGCCAGCTGCTTGCTCTCGTCCCCCTTGGGGTCGCAGATCTTGACGGTCGGGTAGGGGTCGACGCCCAGCTGCCACACGCGCGTCGTGCCCATCTTCAGGTTGTCCTTGGCGAACTCCTCCAGCGCGGCGCGGAAGTAGTCACCCGGGTCGAAGATCACCGAGAAGTCGAACTTCGGGCTGGCCGAGTCACACCGGTCGGTGCCGGGGGTGAGGGTGAGCACGCCGTTGGCGTTCGCGAGCTTCGCCGACGCGTCGGTCGCGCCGCCGAGATAGGGGTAGATGACCTTGGCGCCCTGGCTGATCTGTGCCTGAGTGGCTTCCTTGGCCTTCGCCGAGTCGTTGAAGTCGCCGGTGTAGGTGCTCGTCAGCTTGGCCTTCGGGACGACCTCCCGGATCCCGGCCAGGAAGGCATTGGCGGCGGCGACACTGAAGTCGGCCTTGGTGCCGGTGATGAACCCAGCCTTGGTGTAGCCGGCTGCCTTCATCTTCAGGCCCGCGGCGTAGCCGGCGGCGAACATACTTTGGTTGGGGTCGTCGGTGGACATCAGAACCCGCGGGATCGGGGCGGAACCCGCCTGCCCCGGCATGTACCAGGCGGTCTTGGCGCAGACCGGGTCCTGGGAGGCGGGTACGGCGGTCTTGAGCTCACTCGCGGCGAGCGCGACCATGTCGACGTGCTGCTGACACAGCGCGCGTGCCGCGTTGAGCGCGTCGTTCGGGGGCACGCTGCCACGCTTGATGACTGTCCAGCCCTTCTCCTTGGCGAAGGCGTCCGCCGAGTCGACGAAGCTCTGGTAGTAGCCGTGGTCGTTGATGTCGCCGGGGCTGAGGACTCCGATGACGACCTTGCCGTCACCGTTGACATCGGGCTCCTTGAGGCCCGAGCCGCTGCCGCCGCTCGGCTGGGCGGTCGCCTTGGGCGCCGTCGCCGCGTTGCTGGCACAGCCGGAGAGCGCGAGGGCCCCTGCGAGGGCGAGGCCGACCGCGGCCCGAGGACGACGGAGCGTGCTTTTCGCAGTCATGTGCGTGGTTCCATTCGCTGAGTGGCACTGCCCCGTCGGGGCGGTGGCGTGACGTCGGTGGGATCAGTCGGCGGGGCTGACGGCCCGGTCGAGTTCGGCGCAGGAGATGCGGTCCTGGTGGGAGTGGAGCTCCTCACCCCCGGCGGCGAACCACGGGAGACCATCCGCCCGACCGCTCGGACCCGGGTGGGGTCGATGCGGCAAGGAGCGGACGTGACCGAAGGTCGGTGGTGATGCTGACGGCCTCCGCGAGCGCGATGTGCGCGTCCGGGAAGCAGGGATTGTCGTCGCCGCAGTCCTCGCCTCGTGCACGCGGCACTCCCCAGGGCGGGGACGTAGGCCGGCGACGGCGTGTCGGCGATCTGCGGGGGCGGGTTCGCCGGTCGGCGACGGCCCGGCGCTGGCACAGGTGAGTGTGCGAGGGCCAGCGCCTCGATGCGCTCGGGAATCTCGCCGGTCGTGACGTTCGTTCGAACGCGGCGGTGTGCTCGGTGTCGAGCCAGGCGTCCTTCGGCTTCAGGGTGTCCGGCCGCCGGGTGCCGATGAAGTGACCGTGCTCGACGGCGGCCCTCGCTGACCTGTGTGCAGCAGCCGTACGGCGCGCCATCGACCCCTGTGCCGGAGTCGCGTCGGATGAATCGTGTCGTCCGGGCCGGCGACCATCGGTCGCGACAGCGGGCCCTGCTTCCTCGCCGGCGGCAGCCCGGACTTGTCGATGACGTTCAACGGCGGGTCTCCTTACCGGTCGGCAGCCCGCTCCGTGGGCCAGGTGGGGCGGGGCGTGATGCCGGCGCGCCTGAGGAGGGCGGCGGATCGTTCGGCGGCGGCCGCGGCAACGGCCGCGAGGTCGACGCCGGTCGGTCGCCGGTCGCGGACGACCACGCGGCCGTCGACCAGCACGTCTCGGACGGTGCGCGACACATGGCCCCATACGAGCTGGCGGGCGAGGTCGCCCCGGGGCACCCAGGCGGGGTCGCGGGCGTCGAGCACGACGATGTCGGCCGCCTTGCCCACTTCGAGGGAACCGATCCGTTCGCCCAGACCGATCGCCCGGGCGCCGTCGATCGTCGCGAGGGCGAACGCCTGCTCGGCGCGGACCGGGTCGGGCAGATCACGGTCGCGTTCGAGAGCGGCGAACAGATAGGCGGCAAGGAGGACGTCCGGACCGTCTCCGGCGTTGTGCGCGTCGCAGCCCAGGGCGACCCGGCCGCCCCGCCGCACCAGTTCGGCGTGGCGGGAGGCGCGTGTGTACCCCTGGGCAAGACGAAGGTAGGCCCCCGGGCAAGCGGCGACCGCGGTTCCGGTCTCGACGATGGCGTCGACCTCGGCGTCGTCGAGCCACACGGCGTGCCCCAGCAGCACGCGTGGGCCGAGTACCCCCAGCTCGCGGAAGTGGATCACCGGCCGGCGCCCGCAGCGCAGGGCGTATGCCTCGATGTCGGCGGGTCCCGGGGAGATATGCCAGGTCAGTCCGACATCGAGCCGCTCGGCCAGGCTCACCGCTCCGGTGAAGAGCTGGTCGCTCGCGAGGTCGTGGCCCACGAGCGTCACCCACCCGGTGACGGGCCCGGTGGTCGGCAGGGACCGGACGATGTCCTCCTGCCGGGCGAGCACCTCGCCGGCGGGCGCGCCGAACGGCACGTCCTTGGCCTCCCAGCCCCAGCCGCCGACCCGGGCGCGGACACCCGCGGTGCCGAGCCCGGCGGCGACTCGTTCCGGGAAGGCCACCGTGCCCGGTTCCAGCACCGTGGTGACGCCCCGGGACAGGCAGTCGATCGCGGTGATGGTCGCGGCCAGTTCGTCGTCGTCACCGTCGGCGTGCGCGTGCAGCGGGACGATCCAGTCGAATATCGACTCCTGCGAGCCGATGTGGTCCGGGATCGTGCTGCGCACGAGGGGGTCGACCGTGGTGTGCTGGTGGGCGTTGACGAGGCCCGGGATCACGACACAGCCCGACGCGTCGATCTCCCGCGCGCCCGGGAAGAGGGCGCGCAGTTCCTCAGCCGTGCCGAGTGCGGCGATGCTGTCCCCGGACACGGCGACCGTCGCACCGGTGAGGACGCGGCGGGCGGGGTCCATCGTGACGACGTCGCCACCCACGATCAGAAGGTCGGTCATGGCTCGATCACGACCTTGCCGATCGTCTCGCGGGCGGCGAGCACGTCCCAGGCGTCGGCCAGGTCCTCGAGCGGGAGCCGCGCGGCGGTGGGCAGGTGCAGGCCCTCGGCGAAGCAGGCTGAGGTGGCCGCTACGAAGTCGGCCGAGGTGTAGCCGCCGGTGCCCAGCAGTTTCAGGCCGCGGTGGAAGACCTCCTGGAGCGAGAACGAGACCTGGTCGCCACTGGTGTTGCCCATCAGGAGCAGACGCCCGCGGATGCCCAGGCAGTCCAGTGAGGTGCGCCAGGTGTGGGTGCCGACGTGGTCCAGGACCAGGTCCGCTCCGGCGCCGCCGGTGAAGGCCGACACCGTTTTCGCCGCGTCGGGGTCCCCGTTGGGCAGTACCAGGTCGGCACCGGCGGCGCGGGCCGCGTCCCGCTTCGCCTCGCTGCCGGCGAACGCTACGACCGAGGCACCGGCCCGCTTGGCCAGCGCGATGGCCGCCAGGCTCACGGCGCTGGCGCCGGCGTGCACGACGAGGGTCTCACCCGCGGCGAGTGACCCGACCGAGTGCACCGCGTGCCACGCCGTCGCCGCGGCGGTCGGCAGGGTGACGGCAGCCGCGAGCGGCAAGGACTCGGGGACCTGAACAATCGATTCTGCAGAGGCCAGTACGTACTCGGCCAGGGCGCCGGGGACGTTGCCGCCGAGGATCCGAGGACTCGAGCAGTACGCACGATCGCCCACCGCGCACCGGGAGCAACTGCCGCACCCCTGGGTGGGATCCGCGACGACCCGGTCACCGGGGACGACCGAGCTGACCGCGGATCCGGTCGCCACCACCGTCCCGGCGAAGTCCATGCCCGGCACGTGCGGAAGCCGGAAGCCGGGGACCAGGGCCGGCCCCTTGCGCTGCAGCAGGTCCAGGCGGTTCAGCCCGCAGTACACGACCTTGACGAGAACGTCGCGCGGTCCGCAGACCGGCTCGGGGACATCCCGTAGGGACACGGCCTCGGGTCCGCCGAAATCCGTCTGAACCATGGCTCGCACCGCACTGCCTCCTCACCCTGGGCCGTCTCGCATTGCGAGGCGGTGGAACGTAATGCGAGGTACTCTGCCCCCGTCGGCCGGTGCTGTCAACGCTCCTTGGGAACATCTTGGTTTCATCGGTGTATCGCCCATTCAGAGGGCTGACAGCCCAGGCCGCGGCAGGTGGGTGAGGGTACGGAGGCAGGTGAGGGCGACCGCACCGGCAGGCGTCACCGCGCCGCGCGACGGCGCGGCATGCGGCGGCTCAGCGCCCGGTCGCCACCGGCTCATCGTCGCCGTGCAGCCGCTGGTCGTCAGCGCCGAGCAGGTCCAGGGCCGCGAGCGCCAGGTGCAGCTGCGCCGAGGCGGCGGGAAGCAGGGGGTCGGTGCCCAGGAGGCTCTTGATCTGGCGCACCCGGTAGCCCACCGAGTTGCGGTGCAGATGCAGTTGCGCGGAGACGCTCTGCCGGCTGCCTCTCTCGGCCAGCCAGGCACGCAGAGTCGCCATCAGCTCCGGACGCTGCCGGATCGGCCCGAGATGCGCCTCGGCGTAGGCCTCGAGTTGCGGGCGCGGAAGGGGCAGGAGTACCTGGACGACCCCGCAGCGGTCGAACGTGAGCAGCGGGACCATCCGGATCCGGGCCAGTCCGAGCAGCCTCTCGGCCTCGGTGAAGGACCGGGCCAGGCCTGTCGGCGAGTCGGGACGGGAACCGCTCGCTGCCATGACGTGGTCGGCGGAGTCGTCGTCGGTCATGAGACGCAGCCGGTTCCGCAGGCGGTCGAGCACGGCCTCGTCGGGCACCACCGTCCACGCGGTGCGACCCTCCTGCCGCACCGGGTGCTCCAGCCAGGTGAGGGCGGTGGACCAGGCACGCAGGCGGGAGCCGCCGTAGTGCAGTACGGCCCCGGCCGGCGGCCGCCGCAGATCGATGCCCAGTCCCGCGGCCGCCGTACACACCGAGGGACTCACCGTCCCTGACCGCAGCGCGGCGATGACGTCGGCCGGCGTGTGCTGCGAGACCTCGGCAGAGCCGTCCCCCGCGCGTACGGCGTCGATGAGCAGCGCGGTGACGGCGGCACCGGCCAGCGCCCGCACGCGCGGATCACCGGGGCCGACGGTCAGCAGCACACCGGCCACTGTCGTCCCCGCACGCACGGGCAGGGCCGTGGCCCGCAGCCCGTCCAGCGTGTGGACCACCGGTCCGGTCGCTTCGGCGAGCACGCCGTCCGCCACCGCCGGCGGCACTCCCGCGCCGCCGTCGGTGGCGGCCAGTGGCGCGCCCTCGGCGGACAGCAGGCGCACGTGCCGACCGGTCGCCCGGCGAAGCGCGTGGAGTATGTCCGAGCGCGCGGCGCCGGCGAGCACCGCCTCGGTCAGTTCCCGCTCCAGCAGGGCAGCTGTCGAGACCTCCGGCCCCGGTCCTTCCCGGGCCGGTTCCGACCGTGCCCCGGCAATGGTTCCCATGGTGTCGCTCTCAGCGGGCCAGCAGCCGGATGGCCACGCCCTTCTCCTGGGTGTACTCGCGCAGCGCCGCGTATCCGCCGCCCCGGCTGAAGCCGCTGTCCTTCTGCATGTTGAACGGGAAGCCGATCACTCCGGCGTCGTGGAACTGGTTGACCGCCACCTGCCCGGAGCGGACGTCCTTCGCCAGCCGGAGCGCCCGGGAGATGTCGTCGGTCCAGATGCAGGCCAGCAGGCCGAAGTCCGTCGCGTTCATCAGCTCGGTCGCCTCGGCGGTGTCGCGGAACGACTGCACGGCGAGCACCGGGCCGAACACCTCCTCCCGGGCGACGCGCATGCCCGCGTCCACACGGTCGTACACGGTCGGCCGGACGAACCACCCCTCGCCGGTGGGCCCGCCACCCGTGACCAGCCGCGCCCCCTCGCGAGGCGCCTCCTCGAGGAAGCCGCTGACGCGGGCGAACTGCGCGGCACTGACCAGCGGCCCCATGTCCAGGTCGGCTTCCCAGGGCCCGGTCTTGACGTCGGCCATGCCGGCGGCGACCCGCTCCACGACCTCGTCGTGCACCGAAGCCTCCACGAGCAGCCGCGAACCGGCGTAGCAGTTCTGCCCCGCGTTCTCGGTGATCGAGGCGACGATCGCCGGGATCGCCGTGTCGAGATCGGCGTCGGCGAAGAGTACGTTCGGCGACTTGCCGCCGAGTTCCAGCTTCACCGGGACGAGGTTCTGTGCGGCGGCCGCCATGATCGCCCGCCCCGTGGCGGTGGAGCCGACGAAGCTGATGTGGTCGACGCCCGGGTGTGTGGTGAGTGCGACGCCCGCCTCGGGGCCGAGGCCCGCGACGACGTTGACCACCCCCGGCGGGAAGCCCGCGCGGCGGGCGAGTTCGACGAGGGCGAACGGTGCCAGCGGCGCGATCTCGGACGGCTTGAGCACGACCGTGTTGCCCGCGGCGAGCGCCGGCGCGACATTGGCGGCCGTGAGCACGGCGGGAACGTTCCACGGGATGACGACGGCGCACACGCCGTACGGCTCGTGCACCGTGTAGCCCAGGTAGTCGGGGCTGCGGGTGGGCAGCGTGACGCCGGTGAGCTTGTCGGCCGCGCCGGCGAAGTAGTCGATGATGCCGTGCGCGATGTAGATGTTCGTCCGGCCCCCCGACAGGGGCTTGCCCACGTCCTGGGCCTCGACCGCCGCGAGGGCCTCGACCTCGGCGATGACGAGGTCGGCCCAGCGCCGGATCAGTGCTCCGCGTTCGCTCGGGTTGGTCGCCGCCCAGGCAGGGAACGCGCGGCGCGCGGCGGCGACCGCGTCATCGACATCGGCGCCTCCCGCCCGGGCCACCTCGGTGATCACCTGCTGGGTGGCCGGATCGAGGACGTCCAGCGTGCCGCCGTCGCGGGCCGCAACCCACTCGCCGTCGATGAAGTGCTGGGAAGAAGGAAAGTCAACAGCCGCCATAGGGCGAACCTTGACCGACATTGTCGCGCATGTCAATATGCGGTCTCGCAATGTGAGGCAATGAGGAGGCCCTGTGCGTGCCACCGCCGCTCTGCTGGAGCAAGCCGGACAGCCATTCGTCCTGACAGAGGTGGACCTGGACGACCCCCGCCCGGACGAGGTCCTCGTCCGCGTCGCGGGCGTCGGTATCTGCGGTACCGATCTCGAGTTCGCCGGCTTCTTCCCCACGCCCGCGCTGCTCGGGCACGAAGGGGCGGGCATCGTCGAGAAGGTCGGCGCCCACGTCACCTCCGTACGCCCGGGCGACCACGTCGCCATGTCCTTCGCGTCCTGCGGCACGTGCGCACTGTGCCGCACCGGCTCGCCCGCCTACTGCCGCGGCTTCGACGCGATGAACTTCTCCGGCCGCCGGCCTGACGGCTCCACCGCGGTGACCCACGAGGGGCGGGAGGTCAACGCCCACTTCCTCGGGCAGTCGTCGTTCGCCAGCCACGTCGTCGCACCGGAGCGGGCGGTCGTGAAGATCGACCCGTCGCTGGACCTGCTACGGGCCGGCCCCTTCGGATGCGGCTTCCAGACCGGAGCCGGCGGCGTGCTCAACGTCCTTCAGCCGCGCCCCGGCTCGTCCATCGCTGTCTTCGGGGCGGGAGCTGTCGGCGTGGCCGCTGTCATCGCCGCCGGCCTGAGCGGCTGCGAGGTCGTCGCCGCCGTCGACGTGAACCCGGCCAAACTCCAGGCGGCCCGCGGCTACGGAGCCACGCACACCGTCGACTCCTCGGCCGGGGAGGCCGCCGAGCAGCTGGCCGCCCTGGTCCCGGAGGGATTCGACTTCGTGATCGACACGACCGGGCGCGAGGACGTCCTGCGCACCGCGGTGGAGGCGCTCGGACCGCTCGGTCGCGCGGGTGTCATCGGCATCGGCCCCAGCGAGTCGATGAGCTTCGAGTGGCGCAGCATCCTCAACGGGCGCACCGTCACGGGCATCATCGCCGGGTCGAGCCTGCCGCAGCTGTTCGTGCCACGACTGCTCGAACTCAACGCCAAGGGCCGGTTCCCGGTCGAGAAGATGATCACCTACTTCCCGTTCGAGCAGATCAACGAGGCCGTCGCGGCGGTCCGGTCCGGCGCGGTCGGCAAGGCCGTACTGACCTTCTGAGCGTCTTCCGCGAGACGTTGTCGCACGCGGCGCGACACCTTAGGGTGGGCCGACGCCGATGAGGCACGCAGACATCCGGTGGCGCGGCCGGACAACACCGCGCACAAGGTTCGAGCACGTGGAGCGTGCCCACCATGTCCGCCGACATCGACTTCATGCCCGGTGACACCGACTTCGACCACCACTCCGACGAGGCCAACGCCGATCCGGTCGCCTACTACGCGCGATTCCGCGAGAGCTGTCCGGTAGGCCGCTCCGCCGCCCATGGCGGCTTCCGTTACACGACGCGGTACGCCGACGTGGCCCGCATCGCCCGCGACGACGAGACGTTCTCCTCCGCCCGCAGCGACAACGGCGGCCAGGGGGTCGGCATCGTCATCCCCAAAGGACCGGGGCTGGAGCAGTATCCGATCGAGCTCGACCCGCCGCGTGCGACCGAGTACCGGAAACTGATCAACCCGCTGCTGACCCCGGAGGCGGTCGAGCACCTGGTGCCCATGATCGAGCGCCACGCCGCCCGCGTCGTGGACGACTTCATCGAGCTCGGCTCCTGTGACTTCGTCCGCGACCTCACCAACCCGCTGCCGGCTGCGGTCACCTTGGACTGGCTCGGCTTCCCCGAGGAGGACTGGGCGAAGCTGGCAGGGCCGATCCACGACATCTTCGCCGCACCGGCAGGCAGCGAACGCGCCGTGCGCGGAGCCGCCGGACTGGCCTACATGGACCGGCGCATCCGCGAGCTGATCGCCGAGCGCCGGTCCGAGCCGCAGCCCGACGGGGTCAGCACGCTGGTGGCCGGCCGGCGAGCCGACGGCAGCGAGTTCGGCGACGACGAGCTGGTGTCGGTGATCGGCCTGCTCATCGCCGGCGGCGTCGACACCACCACCTCGCTGACCGGATCGACCCTCGTTCACCTCGCTCGCCACCCCGACCAGCGCCAGAAGCTGATCGACTCCCCCGATCTGCTGGACACCGCGACCGAGGAGTTCCTCCGCGCGTTCGCCCCGTCGCAGTCGATGGCGCGCACGGTCACCCGGGACGTCGAGGTCGGCGGCTGCCCGATGCACGCGGGCGACCGGGTGCTGATCCCGTGGGTCGCCGCGAACCACGACCCCGCCGTGTTCCCCGACCCCGAGCAGGTACGACTGGACCGCGACGCCAGCCGGCACCTCAGCTTCGGGATCGGATCGCACCGGTGCGCCGGCGCACACCTCGCCCGAGCCATGTTCCGCGCGATGATGACGCAGGTCCTGACCCGGCTGCCCGACTACCGGGTGATCGAGGAAGGGCTCGTCCCCTACCCGACGCGCGGCAACCAGTCCGGCTGGGACGCGATCCCGGCGGTCTTCACGTCCGGTCCCCGGGCGACCGCGGCGGCAGGATCGATCCGCGCGCTGACCACGCCCACCCCGCTGCGGGTGACCGAGGTGCACGCGGCGGCCGACGGCGTCGTCGCCGTCGGCCTCGGCCTGCCGGACGGAGGGGAACTGCCCGCCTGGCAGCCCGGCGCGCACGTCGAGTTGCGCCTGCCCTCGGGCAGGCTGCGCCAGTACTCGCTGTGCGGCGACCCCGCCGACGCCGCGACGTGGCGCATCGGCGTCCTGCACGAACCGGAGGGCCGGGGCGGATCGGTCGAACTCCACGAACTCGCCCGCCCCGGAGTCACCTTCGCGGTGCGCGGGCCGCGCAACCACTTCCCGCTCACGCCGGCGTCGTCCTACCTGTTCCTCGCCGGCGGCATCGGCGTCACCCCGATCCTCGCCATGGTCCGCGAGGCCGCCGGACGCGGCACGCCCTTCACCGTCGTCTACGGCGGACGCACCCGCTCGACGATGGCGTTCGCCGACGAACTGGCCGCCGTCGCCGGCGACGCGCTCACCCTGCTCCCCCAGGACGAGGCCGGGCTGCCGGACCTCCCCCGGCTGCTGGGCGGCCTGAACGCGGACACCGCCGTCTACGCGTGCGGGCCGGGGCCGATGCTGGCGGCCGTCGAGCGCGAGTGCGCCCGCCTGAACCTCACCGACCGGCTGCACCTGGAACGCTTCGCCGCCGGGGACGACCTCGAGACGGCGTTCGACGCCGCTGAGAACCGGACCTTCGAGGTCCAGCTCGCTCGCACGGGAGTCACGCTCCCCGTGCCGGCCGACCGCCGCCTCATCGAGGTTCTGCGCGATGCCGTCAGCGGCCTGTCCTACGACTGCGAGAAGGGATACTGCGGCGCCTGCGAGACCCGTGTCCTCGCCGGGACACCCGAACACCGGGACTCCGTCCTCAGCGACGAGGAACGCCTTGCCGGACGCACGATGATGATCTGCGTCGGCCGCTGTCAGGGCGACCGGCTCGTCCTCGATCTCTGAGGGCCGGCCAGGCGGACGCGTCCACCGCCGCGCGCAACACCTCCGGGCACGACATGGGCTCCGTCCGAACAACGGTCGGGGCCCATCGTCGATGTGCCCGCCCCACTGCCGGACGAGCGAACAGACTCCCGTCCCTACGCCTACGCCCATCCCTATTCCCGAGATGGCATATTGCAATACGAGACACTTTAACCGTGTCGCCCTCAAGGTGAAACACCACGGCAACAGGGCGTTCCTAGCGTCGAGTCATCGCTTACAGAAAAGGTGGGCCATGACCGTGACCGACTCGCCCCTGCTCGACGTTGCCGCGACCGGCTTCCCGATCCTCCAGCCCGGTCGTGGGGAGATCGCGTCGACGACATACCTCCCGGCCACGCCCGGGAACACCCTGTGGGGTCGCCTTCCGTGCGAGGCGGACGCACCGTGTGCGGTCGTGCAACCGGGCTCCGTCATCACGGTCGACACGATCAGTCACGAGGGAGTTCTGGAGGACCAGGGCCGCAACCCGCGCGAGTTCTTCGGCCGCTACGGCGTCAGCGGCGGCCACGTGCTCGACGACGCCCAGCAGGTGGCGGAATCCGGCATGCCGCACGACTTCGACGATGACGGGCCGCACCTCGTCACCGGGCCGATCGCCGTGGCCGGCGCCAGGCCGGGCGATCTGCTCGCCGTGACCGTCCTCGACCTCACCCCGCGAGTTCCGTACGGCATGGTCTCCGCACGCCACGGCTTCGGCGCGCTCCCTGGCGAGATGCCGTCGCTGCCTGGCCCCGTGTTCACCTTCGCCACGGCACACACGGCTCACCACGGCGCGTGGGGCCGGATCGCGGTCGACCCGACGGACTCCGCCCGCGGCTCACTGCGCTTCCCGCTGCGGCCGTTCCTCGGTGTCATGGGCGTGGCGGTGCCCGGGGACAGGCGACCGCACTCGGTCCCGCCGGGGCGTCACGGGGGCAACATCGACGTCTCTCTGCTCGGCGAGGGCGCCACGCTGTTCCTTCCGGTGCAGGTCGACGACGCGCTGGTCTACTTCGGGGATCCCCACTTCGCGCAGGGCGATGGCGAAGTCGCCCTGACAGCGTTCGAGGCGTCGCTGCGCGCCACCGTGAAGCTCGAGGTGGTGCCGGGTGGTGCGGCTGTGCGCCCTGGTCACGGCCGCGTCGCCCCGTTCGCCGAGACGGACGAGTACCTCGTGCCGATCGGCCTGGACGAGGACCTGAACGAGGCGATGCGCGACTGCGTGCGCTGCGCGCTGAACCTGCTCGCAACCGACTACGGTATCGACCGCCATGTGGCGATGGCGTACCTCAGCGCGGCAGGCGACTTCGCGGTCTCTCAGGTCGTCGACGGCGTAAAGGGCGTTCACGGGAAGATCCGAAAGTCGGACTTCCGCGAAGTCGGCCGACCGGATTGACCGATGGGTCGCCAGGCATGGGGACACGCCGGGGCGGCGGGTTCAGACCCAGGAGCAGAGCGCTACGGACAACACGCACGCGGCGACCGCGGCCAGGATCTGGGCGCAGGCCGGCGGCAGGGACCGCACGATCGCCCCGTATTCGCTCCCATCCTGGTCCTCAGAGGTCACTCCGCAGGCCGTCGCAAGTGCGGCCAGCGCGGCGGAGCGCTCATCGGCCCCACTGCGCAAAGACCGGACGGCAGCACCCCGTTGCTCCTCGCACATGACGTCGTAGCGACGGGCCGAATCGGCCGGCAAAGGCAACCGCCGCGGCGTGCGAACAAGGACGCCCTCAGTGATCAAACCGGCCGCGAGACGCTTGTGCGCGCTGCCGCTCAGGGCCCTGACCCAGTGCGATGCTGTGCGAAGCCTGCGCGACGACTGGATCTGAACGAGAACCTCGCCCAGCACGCGGTCGCGCGACTGCGCGCCCTGGACGGCGACAATGTGTCCGTCAACTGTGTGGATGAGGCCGTCCATAGCCAGTTCCATCAGCGTCGCACCGCTCAGACCGAAGTCGAGACCGGTGCGATAGCTGGGAACACGCCCGTGCCCGTCCAAGTACACGGCCAACATGAAGTCGCCCGCAAGGCTCGTCGTAGAACCGGCTTTCATTCCCGTTCTCTCATTCGCGGCGCGTCGGCTTGGGCTTCCGGGTGCTTCCGGGCTGGGTAGCCGAACCAGATCCCGAAGGGTCTGACACAGCACTATGGAGGTCAGGCAGCATCTTCGTCAATGCAAGACACCGTCCCGGCATGCAGAACGCGCCTGGACACAGACATGGACCATGAACCCATCGGCGACGCCCCGTTTCAGCCATGCAAATGACCCAGAACAGTTCGCCGATGGTGCCGTAGCAGGAGACAAGCGCCGGATCGGCGTCCGTGCGCAGTGACCTGGCGGATCGCGACTCGCCCCTGCCCGCGTCCGCCGTGACTTCCGGCACATCTGCTGGAAGACCGCCCACCCGGCCGGAGCACCGAAACCCTCACACCCCCGGCCCCTGGACGACCGCGAGGCCGCAGGAACACCGCCCCAACCCGACGCCACGACGTGCACACATCCGAACAAATCGGGAGCTATGCCAAAGCGTGCCCTCCCGACCGCCCACGTGGCCTCTCGCCCGGTGACGGGTTCTCGGGCTGCCGGACGCCGTGGCTGAGAATGGTCTCTTGCGGGTGTGGCACGTGATGCTTGGTGCCGATGCTACGGATGCGGCGCTCGGCTGCGCTGGTCCCGGAGCTGAACCTGATCGGCAGTGGAAATCTGAGAGGGCGGCAGGACGTGGAGTTGCTGGACGGGGCGGATCCGGAAGCTGTTGGTGGCTATCCACTGCTGGCGCGTCTCGGTGAGGGTGGGATGGGGCGGGTGTATCTGTCCCGGACGGTGTCGGGGCGTCCGCTGGCGCTCAAGACCGTGCGTGCCGAGTTCGGACGGGAGCCGGGGTTCGAGGAGCGGTTCGCGCGGGAGATCCGTAACAGCGACCGGGTGCGCTCGCCCTGGACGCCTGCGGTGGTGGACTACAGCCCGATGGGGCAGCGGCCGCAGTGGCTCGCCACCGAGTAGGTGGCAGCGCCGTCCCTGTCGGAGTGGGTGCAGCAGTACGGGCGGCTGTCCGAGCAGTGCGTCCTGGCACTGGCGGCCGAGCTTTTCGGGGCGCTGGCAGCGGTACACGCGGCGGGGCTGACCCACCGGGATGTCAAGCCGTCCAATGTGCTGTTGGGCCGCCGTAGT
Organism: Streptomyces sp. HP-A2021; assembly: GCF_022807935.1. Classification (NCBI taxonomy): domain Bacteria; kingdom Bacillati; phylum Actinomycetota; class Actinomycetes; order Kitasatosporales; family Streptomycetaceae; genus Streptomyces; species Streptomyces sp. HP-A2021. The sequence goes on along the minus strand of NZ_CP094344.1, from coordinate 8,797,248 downwards.
CCTCTGCTCATCGATTTCGGGATCGCGCGCGCGAGGGAGGACACGCGTCACACGAGGACCGGCGGCGTGATCGGTTCTCCCGGCTATCTGGCGCCGGAGCAGGTGAGTGCCGGGGAATCGGGTGCAGCGGGTGATGTCTTCGCGCTGGCTGCGGTACTGGTGTATGCGGCGACGGGACGGGGCCCGTTCTCCAGCCCGGACGACGAGTTCTCGCCTGCGGTGCTGCTCTACCGCATCGTGCACCAGGAGCCGAACCTCGACGGCGTTCCGGCGGCCCTGATCCCACTCTTGCGGTCCTGTCTGGCCAAGGACCCCGAGCAGCGGCCCACGCCCGGCACCGTCAGCGTGCTGTTGGAACGCTTGGGCGGCCGGTGCGGTACCTGGCCGCAGGTGCTGCCCGAAGGGCTGGAGAGAGAGATCGCCGTGCGGGAGGAGGAGGCGCAAGCGCTGATCTCCGCAACAGTGCAACCGTCGTCTGTGGCGGCTGTGTCACGTGAGCCCGAACACGGCCCGGCTTCCGCCGACGCAAAGACCGCCGTCCTGCCGCCTGTCGGCCCCGTGCGACGGCGGGTGTCCGGCCGTACCGGCCGGGCGGTCGCCGGGACCCTGGCCGTGGCCTTGATGGCCGCTGCGGGCACGTTCCTCGTGCGGCATTTCTCCGGCGATGGCGCCTCCGACGGGACGCCTTCGCCGTCATCCACTGCCACTTCGCTTCCCGAGGCCTGGGCAGGTACATGGGTCGGCACCGGGCCGGGCAATCCCACTTCTGACGGCTTCACCGAGCCCCGCACCAACCGGTTCACCGTCACTTTGACTCTCCACCCGGCACAAAGAGGTGAGCTGGCGGGCAAGCAGGTCAGCAGGGTGACCGAAGTGAACACCAAACGTGAGCTGGGATGCACCGACACCCTGCGACTGCAGGAGATACGCAAGGCGTCGATGGTCCTCAAGGTGGTCAGCAGCCAGTCCACCGAACAAGGGGCCGAGGTCGCCTGCCCCAACGGCAGTACCTACGTCGTCACGATGACCGGCCGAGACACCCTGGGCCTGCACAAAGAAGGTGACCAGTCCGCCGGGGCGCCGTCCACCCTCACCCGGCGCTGACGGCTTCGCCCGCCGACACGGCGGTGCCGAGCCCTTGCCGTCCTGCACCGGTCAGTCGGACGCGGACGCAGGCCGGGCCCCGGGGCCCGGCCTCGCGCTGACCTGTCCGGGTGTGGTGATCTCGTGCCCGGAGGCGCAGGTCACCACCGTGCGGACCGGGCTGCCGCAGTCGTGGTGGAGCAATCGAGGCAGGGCCCCACCCGGCGATTTCACAACCATTAGTGTGGTGCCGACCGTGTCCACCGCGTCGGAGCCGACCTTGCCGAACCTGGCCAACCTCGAGGAGATCTTCTCCGACGAGGGTGACGGCGCCGCCGGACCCGTGCGGTCGCCCGGCTGGCAGAGCAGCGTCTCGCCGCAGGGACTCGCGGTGACTTTGATCGCCGACTACACGTTCCCCGTTCGGGCCTGGTTGCCGTCGGCGGCGATCGTGGCATTGCTCGGCGAGTTCCAGGTGACCGCGGGCGCAGCCCGTACGACGATCAGCAGGCTGATGCGCCGAGGGGTACTGGAGAGCAGTCGGCAAGGGCGGTACAGCTCTTACCGGTTGACGTCGCAGGCCGCCGTCGACCTGTGGAGCGGTGCCAGCTCGATCGCCACCTTCACCACCCAACCCGACTCATGGGACGGACAGTGGACACTGATCGCCTTCTCCGTCCCGGAACAGGAGAGCACGCGGCGGCGCGCGTTGCGCACCGCGTTGCGTTGGCGCGGATTCGCGCCGCTGTACGACGCGCTCTGGGTGTCACCGCACCCCCTGACCCCCAAAGGGCGGATCGAGGTGGCAGACCTGGCGCGGGGAGCGGTGACCGTGTTCCGCGCGCGGCAGGAGGATCTGGACACCGAGGCTGACCGCAACCCGGTCCAGGCGTGGGACCTGCCCGGCATCGCCGAGCACTACCAGGCTTTCATCAGCCGTTGGAGCGGCTTGCTTCCGCACATCAGCGCCGACGACGTCTCCGGCGCCGACGCGGTGCGCGCCCGGACCGAGGTCATGCACGCCTACCGGCACTTCCCCATCCTGGACCCGTTGCTCCCCATCGGGCTGCTGCCGCCCGGCTGGCCCCGGTCACGGGCGCGGGAAGTCTGCGTCGCGGTGTACGACGGTCTCCTCCAGCCGGCCCAGGACCACGTCCGCTCCGTGGTAACCCGATTCGCGGAGGGACCGCACCCCGACATCAGGGCCCATACGATCGCCGGCATGAGTGCGGGTATCGGCCACGGCTGACGACGGACCGTCGCGAGGGTGATCGGGCGGGCCTCGAAGACGCCACACCGGACCTCCCGCGCCTGCGATCTGTCGAATGCGCGTCGAAGACAACAGAGTTGAGCGCCGACGATTGACAGATCGGCACCCGATCGGGAATGTACCTGTTGCAAGACATGTGGGAACGCTCCCAGAGGTGCAGCACACGACGCATGGAAGGAGAGGCACCCCTGCGCCGTTCCCGCAGAATCAACACCTCCCCATCAGAGAAGCCGGCGGGTGGGCCCGAAGGGCTGCTCCCTCAATGAGTCACGGTTCGGCCGGTGTTCAGCGGCTTGCCGCATCTCCGCCGGCAAGCCACACCACGCCGATGACCACCACAGGCAGGACCGGAACGTCCTCCACCGTGCGCGATTCGCCGACCTGACCACCCCCACCACTACTCCCCCCACCACCTAGGTCAGTCTCACCGCCGCGGCATCACCGACGCCTCTTCCCGGCACCTGACCGAACAGCGCTCCGCACCCCCCACCAGGAGTCTTCATGACCATGCAACGGCGTAGTTTCGTGACGCTGAGCGCAGCCGGAGCCGCGGGCGTAGGCATGTCCCTGCTCGGCACGGGACACGCAGGTGCCACCGCGAGCGCCGGCGCTCCGACCCAGCGGTTCGCGGTCGGCGTACGTCAGTACGCCTGGAGCCGCGGCAGCCGCCGGTGGACCACCTACGTCTACTACCCCGCCACCGGTACTCCCGGTGGCTCCCCGGTCACCAGCGCCCCCGTCGCCCAGGGCGTCTTCCCGGTCTGCGAGTTCATGCACGGCTTGAGCAGCAGCCCGCAGAAGTCCCTGGCGATCATCCGCCCCTTGGCCGAGGCCGGCTTCATCGTCCCCGCCCCCCACTTCGCCAACCTCAACGACCAAGACGTCTACAACGGCAACCAGTCCAAGGACGTCTCCGAAGTCATCACCCGGACCCTCGCCCTCAACACGGCCGGCGACCCGCTGGCCGGCCACATCAACACAGCGGTCGGAGTCGGTGTCTCCGGCCACTCGATGGGCGGCATGACCACCCACGGCCTGCTCACGTCCTGGCCCGACGCACGGATCACCGCCGCGATCCCCATGTCCTGCGTGGACATGGGCAACCCGAGCCCGGCGGTCCGCGCCAAGGTCCTGTTCACGCACGGCGACCGGGACGGAACGTGCCCGATCTCCTCCGCCCGCCAGGCGTACCGGGAACTGCCCGCCGCCAAGGCGTTCCTCACCTTCCGCGGCGCCGGCCACAGCAACTACTTCGGCGACTCCCGGACCGTCAACACGTCCGTGGACTGGATGCGGTGGAGCCTGTACGGCGACACCGCGGCCCGCGACCGCCTTCGCGCCGACGCCACCTCCAGCACGACCACCTGGGAATCCGCCCTGAGCTGAGGAGCAACCACGCACGGCCCGGGTGCGCGCGTCTGCCGTGCTCGCCTCGCATCCGGGCCGTGCAGAGTGCGTGGCCACCCACGGACGCCCGTGAGGTCAGCCGCTGCGCAATCGACTGTGCTCGTTTCCAGGCCGGCGTGGACGCCACCGCCCGAACAGCCGACGGCTCCGGCCGCTCCCACTCGCACAGATGGATCCACTTGGGGGCCCGACGCCCTCAAGGACGCAAGAGAGGAAAGCTCATGGTTTCACTCGCAGGGAAGATCAGAGTCATTTTCCTTGCCGCCCTGTTGGCAGTTGCCGCATCGGTGTACGGCGCGGCGCCTCAGGCATCGGCCGATACCGCGGCACAGTCGAGCGCTTCACAGATCGTGGCCGACATGGGCGCGGGATGGAATCTGGGGAACCAACTCGAAGCCACCACCAACGGATACCCGAGCGAAACAGCGTGGGGCCAGCCGACGGTGACGCAGGCCCTCATCGACAAAGTGAGAGCGGCAGGGTTCAAGACGATCAGGATCCCGGTCTCCTACCTGGGATACATAGGGCCCGGCCCAAATTACACGATCAACGCCTCCTGGCTGAACAGAGTCCAAGAAGTCGTCAACTATGCCTACAACAGGGGCCTGCATGTGCTGATCAACATGCACGGCGACGGGTACAAGACCGTCAACGGCTCCTGGCTGATCTGCGATTCGCCTTTCCAGGCGACGATCAAGGCCAAGTACGAGAAAGCCTGGCAGCAGATCGCGAACAGGTTCAAGAACTACGACCAGCGCCTGATCCTGGAGTCCATGAACGAGGAGTTCGACGGGCAGTACGGCCGCCCGACCCAACCGTGCTACTCGAACATCAACAGCTACAACCAGATCTTCGTGGACACCGTGCGGAAAACGGGCGGAAACAACAGTTCGAGGTGGCTGCTCGTGGCCGGCTGGAACACGAACATCGATTACACCGCGGGGAATTACGGCTTCGCGCTTCCGTCCGATCAGTACCGCTCCCCCTCCATTCCCGCAAATGAGCGGCGGATCATGATCTCCGTTCATCACTACAGCCCCTGGGACTTCGCCGGAGAGGAAAGCGGCACCATCACGCAATGGGGCCGAGCAGCGACCAACCCATCAAGGACGTCGACCTGGGGACAGGAGGACTATCTGGACGCGCAGCTCAAGATGATGCGCGATGTGTTCGTCTCGAAGGGGTATCCAGTGGTGGTGGGCGAATACGGTGCCATCGACAAGTCATCGTTCGATTCGTCGAACAACAGGTACCGCGCGGACTTCGCACGGGCCGTCGTGGCCACGGCCAAGAAATACGGCGCGGCCACCGTCTACTGGGACAACGGGGCAACCGATCGGTACGGGTTCGGGCTGTTCAACCGGCGCTCCCTCACGGTCACCCAGCAGGGCATCATCAACGCCATCATGACCGGCGTCAGCGGCAGTGCTGCCGGCTCCGGCCATCCGTCCGGCACGTAGCAGGACCCGAATCTCGGCGACGGCTACGTACCTCTGCATACCTCGTGGGCGCGCAGTTGGGCAGGGTGGCGATGCCACCCGGTGTGCCATCTCGTCAACTGCGCGCCGACCAGCCGGAGACGCCACGCTGCTCTGCATCTGGGAGCACGTTCGGCAAACGGACGACAGCGCAGTCTTCACATGTGGCGACCGACGACGAGGTGTCTGCCGGACTGACCGGCGTGCCGAGCTCAAGGAGCTTCTGCGGTCTCTCAGAGCCCGGCTCGACCCCGAGGACATCGGCCTGCCCTCATACGAGCGGCGGCGGGTACCGGCCTGCGGCACGAGGAGCCGGCGCAGGCCGGCCGGAGTGTCAAGGGACCATCTGATCCGGCTGTAGTTCGTCGAGGTGGTCAGAGGCGAGGAGCGTAGAAATTCATTGATAGCCCGTCAAGCATTCTGTTGGCTTTCTCTGTTCGAGCGTGTGCGGGTGCGAGCCAACGAGAGGTCCCGTGCACAGTCCCGTCCTCGTCGTCGCACTCCTCTGAAAGGGCACTTGAACTGGGCTGACTCCCGCCGTTTCAGGCAGCTCACGGCCGAGGCACGGCGAGCCCCCGGCCCACAGGATCGCACTGCTTCTTCCATGGATTGGTGAGTAATGGTTGACAGCTTCGTGCCCGATCGAGAAGCTGCGTGAAGCACCTCAAGTTCGTTGTGATGTGACTGCGCACCACCTCTGTGATCGCTCACAGTCCCGACCTGGAGGAGCGCCCTGGCACGCCAAGGCCGCCCCCTTCGACACGTGCCACTCGTGAGCACTCCAGCCTCAGTGTGGCCACTCCGAGGGAGGCGCATCGGCTGGGATCGCACGCGGCTACACGAACTCCTTGGACCTGAGCGTCAGTTGCCCAAGAACCCGCCTCGCTCCTGGAGGTCTCTCACTGACCCGCTCTCCGCCGCCCGCGACGTCTCACCCGCGACCGACGGAAGGAAAGGACCGATCATGTTCCCGCAACCCCCCACACCAGTTGCCGGGCGCATCACCCGGCGAACCCTGCTCAAGGCCACCACCGCCACCGCCGGGGCGCTCGCCACCGCCGTCGCGTTCGCCGAACTCGAGACGCCCGCCGAGGCCGCGGCGAGCTTCGTCAAGGGCGTCGACATCAGCTGGGCACCTCAGATGGAGGCGCGCGGCTACTCCTGGAAGAATGCCGGCGGGCAGACCCAAGACCTGCTGACCATCCTCAAGGGATACGGCGTCACCGCCGTACGCCTGCGTACGTTCGTCAACCCTTCCAACGACCCGGCCAACGGGCACTGCGGCATCAACGAGGTGGCCGCCTTCGCCAAGCGGGTCAAGGCCGCCGGCATGTCGATCATGCTCGACTACATGTTCGGCGACACCTGGAACTCCGTCGGCGTGCAGAACCCGCCCGCCGCCTGGCGGAACATGACCTACAGCCAGATGCGCACCGCGATGGGCACGTACGTGAACCAGACCATGACGGTCATGAGGAACAACGACGTGCTCCCCACCTGGGTGCAGATCGGCAACGAGATCAACAGCGGGATCTGCCGCCCCGTCGGCAGCATCTCCAGCCCGGCGCAGCTGACCGGACTGCTCAACGCCGCATACGACCAGGTCAAGGCGGTGTCACCGAACTCGACCGTGTGTATCCACCTGGCCCAGCCGCAGAAGTACGACGTGATGACGACGTTCTTCAGTCGCTTCGCGGCGAACGGCGGCAAGTGGGACATGTCGGTGTTCTCCTCCTACGGCAGCGCTGACGTCGCGGCCGGGATTGTGGGGAACATGAAGAGGATCTCCGACGCCTACGGCAAACCGTTCCTGCAGAGCGAGTTCGGTGGTCGGGTGGACCGCGCCTCCTCCACCCAGGCCGCGCTGGTCGCCTACATCAAGGCCCTCAAGGCCAACGGCGGGCAGGGCATCTTCTACTGGGAGCCGGAGTGCATGTCCCCGTTCACCGGCTACACCATGGGCGCCTGGGACTCCGCCACGCAGCGGCCCTCCATCATCATGAACGGCTTCACCCAGGCCTGAGCGACGGGCCATGGACCTCAACCCGGGCAACTCTCCGGTCGAGAACTGGGATTGGTGATTGTAATGAGCATGACATTGCGTCTCGAAGGGCACGGAGTCAGGCTGGGAGCAGTGGGTCTGCTGACCCTGGCGACGCTGGTCGGCACCGGTGCGGCACATGCCGATACCGCCACGCGGGCCCTGCCGGCCGGTTGTTCCGGCACTGCGCCGATCAAGTGTCACTACGCGGTCTCGCCCGGCAACTACGACGTGACGGTCTCCCTCGGTGGTGCCACTGCCGCCGAGACCGACATGTGGGTGGAGGCCCGGCGCCTGATGCTGCCGGCGACGAAGACGGCGGCCGGTGCCGTCGCCACGTACTCGTTCACGGTCAATGTGCGGCAGCCGGAGGGGCAGCCGACCGGCCAGGGCGGCACCGGAAACCCCGGTCTGGACATCCGGTTCGCGGGGACCAACCCGCAGGTGTCGGCCGTCTCCGTGAAACCGGCGAACCAGCCGATGGTCGCCTACCTGGCCGGTGACTCGACCGTGTGCGACCAGTTCATGGCCCCGTACACGGGATGGGGCCAGATGATCACGCCGGCGGTGGGTCCCGGAGCGTCCGTCGCCAACTACGCCGACTCTGGGGAGAGTTCGGGCAGCTTCCTGAGGAACTCGGCGCTCTTCCCGGCGCTGCTGCCGAAGGTCAGGGCAAACGACGCGGTCTTCATCCAGTTCGGCCACAACGACAAGCAGACCAGCGCGTCGGCCTTCCGGAGCAACCTCACCTCCATGATCACGCAGGTCCGTGCGAAGGGCGGCGTCCCCGTTCTGGTGACCCCGCCGGTCCGTCGGCAGTTCAACGGCAGCCGGCTCACGCCCACGGCACTGCACGTCAACGGCGTCGGAGTGAACCTGCCCGCCGAGATGCGCTCGGTCGGCACGGCGCAGAACGTGCCGGTGATCGATCTGACCACCAAGAGCAAGACGCTGGTCGAGTCCCTCGGCCCGTCCGCCTCCGCACAGCTCTTCCTGCGCTCATCCGTCGACGGTGTCACGGACAACACCCACTTCTCGCAGTACGGCGCGAGCCAGATGGGCGGGCTGGTGCTCCAGAGCATCCGCGAGCAGCGCCTGCCCCTGGCCGCGTACCTGCGCTGACGACGCCCGGCGCCAGTCCCAAGGAGGGACCCGTTGAGGAACTTACGGATTCTCATCACGACCGCGCTCGTGATCGCCCTGTCGAGCCTCGGTGTCAGCGCCGCGTCCGCGGCGGACCGCGTCGCCACGAACTGCACCAGTGCCTCCCGCGCCCAGGCCCCGGCCGCACGGGCGATCGCCGCACCGGTCACCGTGTGGCTGGCCGGCGACTCCACCATGGCCAACCCGAGTTCCGGCCGTTGTCCGGTCGGCTGGGGCAGCCAGTTCGACGCCCTGTTCAACAGCGACGTGACGGTCAGGAACCAGGCGGTGGGAGGCCGCAGCATCCAGACCTGGCTGTACGAGGGGAACGTGAGCAGCACCAAGGGCGCGGACGGTGAGTGCCGCCTCACGTCCACCACATACTCGTCCCGCTGGCAGGCGATGCTGAACTCGACCACCGGAATGAAGGCCGGTGACTACCTGTTCATCCAGTTCGGCATCAACGACTCCTCCTCGACCTGCCCCCGGCACGTCGGCCCGGCCCGGTACCAGCAGCTGATGACCATGATGGCCCAGGCCGCCCTGGCCCGGGGCGCGCACCCGGTGCTGCTCACCCCGGTGGCCGCCATCACCTGCTCCGGCAGCACGGCGACCAAGAACCGCGGCTTCGTCTCCCAGACCTTCGCCGCCGGATCCGCCACCAGGGCCCCCGTCATCGACCTGCAGACGCTCAGTGTCTCGCTTTACAACAGTCTGCGCTTCTGCCCGAACAACGGCGACTACGGAGGCAGCGGTCCCCTGGGCACCTTCTTCTGCAACGACCACACCCACTTCGACACCTACGGCGCCCAGCGGGTCGCAGGGCTCGTCGCCGGTGACGTGCGCCGCCAGAACCTCCCGCTCGCCGCGTATCTCACGTAGAACGCGGCGGTGGGCGCGAACCGAGGCCGGTCGGTTCGCGGGTGGCCTCGATGACGGCGGTGCAGCAGACCTAGGACGCAGTCGTCCCTGCCAACCTGACGGTGGCGTACCGAAACGGCTTGGCTCCGACCGGGCCGCGGGGCGTGCGACGAAGACGGAGGCCGGGGCGAGGGTACGACCGGCTGAGCAATCTCCGCATCGGTGGTGGCAGGAGGCCTCTCCATGGCCGGAGGTCGGCCGCCCGGGCCTGCGGACACGGACTGCGCGGCCACTTCGTCCCGTGGGCCATGAGGTCCGCACCGCCGCTCGTGGTCAGCGATGTGTGCGGCGTGTCGGCGGCAGTGCTGAGCCTCCTCAAACACGCCGCCCCCGTTCAACCAGAGCAGCCGTTTCGCGATGTCTGTTCGGCCCCCGCCCGAGCGATCAGGGAGTGGGCCGCTCACTCGGAAGGTGGTACACGCGTCCATGGCAGTGTCACGAAGACGGTCCACTCGGGAGATGACGCTGTGAGAACCGCGAAGTATGGCACCCCTGCCCTTCTGCTCTCGGTGGTCATGGCGAGTTCCGTCGCCATGCCCACCGGCTCGGCGTCCGCGAGCGCCGCGGCGGCCGGAAGCATCTACTACGTCGCCCCGAACGGGAACGACGGAGCAGCAGGTACGCAGGCCGCTCCCTGGGCATCGATCGCCCGTGCACAGGCCGTCGCCAAGGCGGGCGACACGGTCTACTTCCGGGGCGGCACCTACGCCTACACCCGCGCGAACAGCGCCTGTCCGAGCCAAACCGCCAAGGTCGACGCGATCACCCTCAACAAGAGCGGCAGCTCGGGCAACCCGATCCGGTACTGGGCCCAGCCGGGCGAGAAACCGGTCTTCGACTTCTCGCGGATGACGGACAACTGCCGCATCAAGGGCTTCAACGTCACCGGCAACTGGATCCACCTCAAAGGACTGGAAGTCAAGGGCGTTCCGCAGAACAACAACCGCAACGCCGAGTCCTGGGGGATCTGGGTTTCCGGCAGCAATGACGTCTTCGAGCAGATCAACACCCACCACCACATGGGTACCGGCCTGTTCATCAGCGGCGGGGGCGGCAACCTCGTCCTCAACTCGGACGCGCATGACAACTACGACCCGCGCAGCAACGACGGGCCCGGCGAAAACGCCGACGGGTTCGGTTCGCACTACACGCCGGCCGGCCGCCCCGCGAACGTGTTCCGGGGTTGCCGCGCGTGGTGGAACGCCGATGACGGGTTCGACCTCATCTCCACCTACTCGCCCGTGATCATCGAGGACTCGTGGGCCTGGCGCAACGGGTACGTGCCGGGGACGACGACGCCCTCCGGCAACGGAGCCGGCTTCAAGTCCGGCGGCTACGGGGGCGACTACGAGGCCAACGCGCCGAAGCACACCGTCCGCTCTTCGGTGGCGTTCCTCAACAAGGCGGCCGGCTTCTACGCCAACCACCACCCGGTGGCCAACGACTTCTTCAACAACACCGGCTATGGAAACCACCCCAACTTCAACATGCTGGGAGTCGACTCGCGCGGCGCCGCCGTCGGCCGGGGCAACCTGCGCAACAACATCGCCTACACCGGAACGGCGACGTCGAACATGAGCGGCACGAACGCCGCGTACAACTCCTGGAACCTCGGCGTCCCCCTGTCGGACTCCCAGTTCCGCAGTGTGTCGACGTCCGGCTGGGACGCGCTCCGCCAGACCGACGGGAACCTGCCCGTGCTGCCCCACCTCCGTCTCGCGGCGAACAGTGCCCTGATCGACAAGGGCACCGACGTGGGACTGCCCTTCAACGGAAGCGCGCCGGATCTCGGCGCCTTTGAGAGTGACGGAAGGTGACCTCTTGAGGCAACGATCGCGTGTCGTTTCGAAGTACTGGAAGCTGGCCGCCGCCACCCTGTTGTCCGTGGCGTTGGCGGCGCCGCTCTCGGCGAGCACCGCCGCGGCGGAGACACCTGCAACGCAGAGCCAGGCAATGGAGCTCCAGGACCAGGGGGCGGCTGCGGGACCGGTGGTGGATCGCGGCCTCAAGTACCTGGTGTCCGACTACCAGACGCGCACTCCGACGAAGTACACGGCTGACTCCTGGAAGCCCTTCGCCAAGGCGTTGACCGCCGCGGCCGATGTCGCCGGCGACACGTCGGCCACCACGTCGGAGGTCGCCGACGCGAAGACGGCCCTGATGACCGCCGCCGCCGATCTGAAGGCCGCCGACGAGGGCACGTTCCAGACCATCACGAACAACACCTTCTGGAACGACACCAGCGGCAATCCCATCTATTCGCAGGGCGGTGGGGTCTTCAAGTTCGGTGACACCTACTACTGGTACGGCGTGCACTACACCGGCGCCGAGCTCTACCGCGCCAATCCGACGAGGAAGTACGACGGGAACGTCAGCTTCGTCTCGATCCCCGTGTACTCGTCCAAGGACCTGGTGAACTGGAAGTTCGAGAACCGGGTCGCGACGCGCTCCACCGGCGTGGGCAGCGGCGCCAACCTGGGTGGTGCGGGCTGGGTCGGGCGGCTCGGCGTCTCGTACAACGAGAACACCGGCAAGTACGTGCTCGCCGTGCAGATGTGGCACACGGGCAGGGGCGGGCACGGCGTTCTGCTGCTGCAGGGCGACTCACCCACCGACACCTTCGACTACGGCTACTTCCAGACCCAGATCACCAACTCGCCCACGACCGGCACCGGGGATCAGACCGTCTTCACCGACGACAACGGCAAGGACTACCTGATCTTCTCCAACCGCGAAGGACGGTCGCGCGGCTTCGTGGCCAAGTTCCGGGAGTCCGACTCGCTGCGGATCGAGCCAGGCGTGGAGATCCGCCGCGGCGCCGGTCGCGAGGGCAACGCCATGTTCAAACTCGACGGCAAGTACTACCACGCGGCGTCGGACCTGCACGGCTGGAACACCTCGGTCAACTACGTCAATGAGTCGACGAGCAGCAACGTTCAGGGCTCGTACAGCAGCGAGTACGTCCTTGCCGGCACCGAGATGGACTACAGCCACGTGACCCAGACCGGGTTCTTCGTGACGGTCAAGGGCACCAAGCAGAACACGGTGATCTACGCCGGCGACCGCTGGGCCGACTTCGCCTGGAACGGCATCGGGTACAACCAGTGGGTGCCGATCACCAAGACCGGCGCGAGGCCGCAGTTCCACTCGGTGAGCCAGTGGCAGTTCAACGCCACGACCGGAGAGTGGCGTGTCGGGCCGGCGAACAACTACATCCTCAACCCCGACATCCAGGCCGACCGCATCATCGTCTCCAGTGTGCGGGGATGGCGGAACCTCGGCGGTTCGGTGACCAACGTCAACGGTGGTGTGAACGGCTCTCGCTTCGCCCTCCAGGTGAGCAACGGCGGCGGCGTCGAGCAGCGGATCGAGTCGGTGCCCGCAGGCACCTACACCCTGTCCCTGCACGCTCGGGGTAGCGCCGGACAGGTCGTGATCACCGGCGCCAACGGCAGCCAACGCACCCTCGGCATCCCGGCGTCGAGCGGCTGGGCCAAGCGCGAGCTCACCGGCATAGCGCTGCCCAGCGGGGCGGCCACCGTCACCGTGCGGGCGTCGGGTTCGGGCGGCGTCACCGTCGACCAGCTCTCACTGGTCAAGACCTCTGCCGACGCGCCATCGGGACAGCGTTACGAGGCGGAGACCGCGCCGGCGGTGTGCCAGGGCACGATCGACTCGAACCAAGCGGGCTTTTCCGGTAGCGGGTTCTGCAACGGCAGTGCCGCTGCGGGGGCCTTCGCGCAGTTCACGGTGACTCCGGCGACCGCTGGTACGGCGACGGTGGCGGTCCGGTTCGCCAATGGCTCCACCAGCGGTGCGAGGCCGGCGAACCTGATCGTCAACGGATCCACGGTGGGGACGGTTTCGTTCGAGTCCACCGGTGCGTGGACGACGTGGACGACCAAGACCGTGACCGTCTCGCTGAACGCCGGCAGCAACACGATCCGGTTGGATCCGACCACGGCAGCCGGACTGCCCAACGTCGACTACCTCGATGTCGGTGCCGCGGCCGGCTGACATCCCGCGCTCTGCCGGTCTCCTCGACCGGCAGAGCGTACGGAACAGCCCATGCCGCACATACGTCACATCGTCAGGAGAAGGACATGAGCAGCAAGCGTCTGCCCCGCGCCCTCGCGGTCACGACGACGTTGGTCACCATGGTGTCCGCGAATCTACTCATGGTGCCCAGGCCGGCCCACGCGACCTTCGGAACCGCGGACATCAAGCCGATCGAAAGCAATATCGCTGCCAAGCCATGGGCCGCGGCGACGGCCGCCACCGGCTCGTCCAACGCTCGTCTGGCCATCGACGGCGACCCGTCGACGTCCTGGCAACCCGGTCGTGCCGGCACCCGGCAGTGGCTCACCGTCGACCTCGGTGGCACCTACGACAACCTGCGCAAGGTCAAGGTGATGTTCCCGGACCGTGGCGTGGCCCACCGGTACGTCGTCGAGGCCTCATCCGACGGTCGCCGGTGGAAGACCATCGCCGACAGGTCCCGCAACAGAGCCGTGTCGCGGGGGGAGGTGCACCTGTTCACCCGGCCGGGAACGCGCTTCGTCCGGCTGGTGTTCACAGGCGGGCAGGACCGTGCCCGGGCTGGTGTCAGCGAGCTCCAGGTCTTCAACTACCTCCGCGACGACCTCACCCTCGGCGCCGATCTGTCCTGGATGGACGACGTCCAGGACCAGCAGTACTGGGTCGACCCCCTGGCCCAAGACCGCGGCGCCGGGCCACACCTGCTCGACGTGGCCAAGGACCGCGGCATGCAGCACACCCGGCTGCGGATCTTCAACGAGCCGCGCAGCGAGAGCACCGGTCAACCGACGCCGATACCGCGCCAGGGTCCGGAGCGCTCACTGGTCTCGGCCAAGCGGATCAAGCAGCGGGGCATGGGCCTGGGGATCGACTTCCACTACGCGGACTCATGGGCGGACCCGAGCAAGCAGCCAAAACCACGCGCCTGGGCCGAGCTGGAGTTCGCGGACCTGTCCCGGGCCGTGTACGACTTCACCGCCGACTACCTGAAGCGGTTGAAGCGGCAGGGCACCACGCCGGAGAAGGTGGCCGTCGGCAACGAGATCATCAATGGCTTCATGTACGGCAGCGAGGCGGCCCACATCGGCACGACGAATCCGCCGTATTTCGTCGACCAGGCCAATGTGTACCAGTCCCAGGCGGGCGGTGGCCTGCTGTGGAAGTACTGGCGGTCGACCGACCCGGTGGAGCGGCAGCTCTACGACCAGTCGTGGGACCGGTTCACCACCCTGGCCGCGGCAGGGATCAAGGCCGTCCGAGACGCGTCACCGACATCCAAGGTCGAGATACACGTGATCGTCGACAAGGACAAGCTCGCCAAAACCATGGAGTTCTGGAACCAGTTCCTCACCCGGGTGAAGGCGAAGGGCCAGAACCCCGATGTGCTGGCCATCTCGTACTACCCGGAATGGCACGGTACGCCCGAGGCGCTGGATCTCAACCTCAACACCATGGCCACCACCTACCCCGGCTACGAGATCGACATCGCAGAAACCGCCTACCCCGCGTCGGGCGGCGATGGCTCGCCGTTGCCCAACTCGCCGTACCCGCGAACCATTCAGGGGCAGGCGGACGCCATCCGGAGGGTGTTCCAGGCCGCCAACGACGTGGTCGACAACCGAGGTTCAGGTGTCCTCGTGTGGGAGCCGGCCGGCTACCAGCCCATGTTCCGGGCCGTGCCCGGACTGGCGAACACATGGGAGCCGCATGCGTCCATCAACGTCTTCAACGCCAGCCGCGCCAAGTACATCCTCCAGGACACCGTCCACACCGCCACCGTGGTGGGAGCCGCCCCGAAGCTGCCCTCCTCCATCCGCATGCTCACCACCGCGAACAACACGATCACCCGTGTCCCCGTCCGCTGGCAGCCGTTGCCACCTGGCGCGACCGACAGGCCGGGTGAGGTGACAGTCACCGGGACGACCCGCACAGGACCGGTCACGGCGGTCATCGACGTCGTGACCGGAGACGGCGAACACGACTTGACCACCTCATAGCCTCGGCGGTGCGACGTCGGCGAGGCAGTCACGATGCCGGCACGGGCAGATCAGCGGACGGAGCCCGTGAAGGGATGGCGCGGTTGCCGAGCCGACGGCCCGTACACCACGACGGCCACGACGGCACCGGCGACATCATCACCGCTTCACAGCAGTGTTCCGGTCACTCGGCGGCCGACATCAACGACTGCGGCAGCGCCGGGGAGCAGCAGGCCGTGCGCGACCGGAACGGCCGCACCGACCCCGGCATTCGGTGGCTCGCCCGACAAGCCCGCACAACGCTCCTGCCGCCCCTCGCGGTGGCAGGAGCACCCACCCCGTTCTGGGCGAGCTGTCGCGACGAACGCGCGACGCCGTGTGTATGTGCGGGTCGGCGAACGCATCCGGCTCGCGGGACGACGAGACGCCGACGGCTCCGGACAAGAAGGGCATGGGCGCCCGAAGACCACGAGGGTCGGGCAGGGATGGCGGCCGCACAGCCCCGGGGCCGCCGCCGGCCGGCTGGCCGCGCCGGTCCCAGGAGGGCGGCCTGGTGAGGCGCGGTCAGCGCCTTCGGGTAGCCGTACCTGCTGCCAGTCCGCCGGCCTGCATTCGCGGGCGCGCTCCGGCGCGACAGGCACCCACTACACCAGCACCGAGGTCCCTCACTTGGTGCCGGGCTTCAACGGGCTCGGCCAAACCGAGGACGGCTGCCGGGTCGTCTTCGGCGGTCTGACACCGCCGGACGGCAGCACGGCTGAACTGCTCGCCCGTCCCCGCCGAACACCTCGTCGGACTGCCGACGGCGGCGACGACATCACCGCGTCCGAGTTCCGCAACACCCGCGGGCGCCGCCGGGTCGTCTCGGCGTGGATCGTTCACGGCTTCCAGACGCGGTAGTAGCCATCGGTGCGGCTCGGTGTCGTCGGGACGGCCGAGGGTGCGTGCACAGACTGCAGTGAGCGCCCTGACGACGGGATCGGCCTGGGGCGATTCCGGTGTGATTCCCGACTCGACGGCTGCTGTGGCAAGGTCGCGGACGAGGGCCACGACGTCGGGGCGCGGCGGTGTGGACGCGCTGTCGGAGAGGTCGGCGGCGTGAGTTTCGGTCGCGCTCCGCATACGGCCGCGGAAGTCCGGGCCCAGCGTCAGTTCGGCCAGCTCCACCCATGCCTCGATCTGTTCGTCCGTGGGGTTGTCGGGCAGCCCGGGAGTCATGGAGCGTCGGGCCGCGGCACGGCCGGGACCGCCGTCCAGTCCCTCGAAGACGGTGTCGAGGAAGCCGTCGATCAGGCGTCGGCGTTCGGCTTGGGAGAGCTGGGCCAACCGGTGCATGCGTTCCATCTCCTCAGGGGTGGGTCTGCGCCTGGCCACGGCCGCCAGCACCGTCCTCTGCAGCCGCAGGGTGGCGATCTGTACCTCCAGCGCGGCTGCGTGCTGCTCGGCGACGTCGCCAAGCGTCAGCTCTCGGTTCACGACCTGCCGGATCGCGTCGAGGCCGAGTCCGAGTTCGCGCAGCGTACGCACCAAGGCCAGTCGGGTGACGGCCTCGGGACCATAGCGGCGATAGCCGGCGGGGGTACGGTCGGCCGGCACCACGATGCCGCGATCGGAGTAGAAGCGGATGGTCTTGACCGTCAGCCCCGTGCGCCGGACCAGTTCACCGATCGAGTAGGGGGTGCCGTCGTCCATGACCTCACCTTCACGTCTCCCCCTGCGGGAGACTCAAGTCCGCCTCCCGCGGTCCGTAGATCGCGTGCCCAGCAGAAGTGGCAAGGGCCCAGTACCGGTCACCGTACGACCAGTGCCACCACTCCGTCGGGTAATTGACCAGGCCCGCAGCAGCCAGAGCGGCTCCTAGCATCCGCCGGTTGTCGCGTGCCTGCTGCCCGATGGTGCGGGCGTCCGTATAACAGGCGCCGTCGCTCTCCTCCGGACTGGCGTTCACCCGCGTCCCCATGTCGAGTTCCTGCCCATCGGCCGATATGAGGGTGAGGTCGATGGCTGCGCCGGCACTGTGCGGTGCGATCTCGGGCGGTGACACGTAGCGGCTCGCGGCCTGGCGCATCTGTTCCGCCGACAAGCCCGGGTTGTCCGCCCGCAGTTCGTCGGCGTACTGCTCGAAGTAGAAACGCTGGAGGGAGGGCGGCCGGTACCCCTCGACGAACAGCAGACGGACGCCATCCGGCAGGAGTTGCTGAACCTGCAGAAGGCGGGCCAGGACGCCCTCCCGCAGGTGTGCGAAAGCGCCCGATCGGTCTTCCTTGCGTGGGTCGACGGCGATGGACGCCTGCAGCCGGACATCGATGAGCTTTTCGCCGCAGTCGACCACAGGGATCGCCGCGATCCTGGGATCTGACATCAGTACGATCTCGGTCATGCGCTGATCATGACGCAAGGCCAGGCTCAGCCCAACGTGAGCCAACGGATGCCCAGGCGGTCAACCTCCGCCGCTTCCTCTCTGGTGATCGGGTCACGCCCCGTCGCCTTGCGCAGGAAGCGAAGCCGGCTCCAGCCCAGATGCTCCGGAGCTGCCGCGTTGTCCGGACCGAGCAAAAGATCCTGCACCACGTCAGCGGCCTGCGGGGTCATCCACGGCTCGCGCCCCAGGGCGTCGGCCAGGTCCAGGCCGTGCACGGCGACCTCGACCACCCGCGTCAGCAGGAACTCCGACAGGAGCATCGGGTCACCGTGCCGGGTGCGCACCACACGCCCCTCCGGCTCGGCCCGGCACAGACGGTCCACCTCCTGCCAGGTGGCGTCGAATCCCTCGGCGAGCGAGGCCCCGCTGAGCTGCTCGGCCGCATGATCCTGGGCCAGTGCTATCCGGGCCGCGTTGGCGTCCGGGGCGAAACGCCCATCAGGCCGGTAGTACTCCACTGCCGACACCTCGGCGCGGATCGGCTCCGGTGCAGCGAGCATGCCGGGCAGCCAGGCGATCACCACCCGGACGTGCGCCATCAAGTCGCTTACCGTCCATGGCGCACACCGTGTGGGCAGACGCCACTCAGCCTGCGAGAGCCCGCTCATCGCTCGAGCGAGCCGTCCAGCCTCGCAACGAAACGCTTCAACTACCCGCCCCTGATCCATGCCGATCAAGCTACCCGACCAGAACTGGCGCAGATCGCAGCAATCCGATGAGCTCCAGCTGGAAATGGTGAGGCGGTCGAATGGATCAATGCATGGAGCAAGGGTGTAGTTGAGCAACTGCCAGACCATCGCGGCGGCCCGACGGAAATTGCCGCCCACAATCGGGGTGATGGCGTCCTCGGGATACCCGCGGGCGAGCAACGCGTTCTCGACGGTCAGCAGCCCCTCCGGAGGCATGAAGTCGATCGGCCCCCAGCGTGTGTAGCAGTCGGGGAACAACTCCGGGCTCTGTACGAGCATCGCGTTGAAGTCCTCGTGGTCGAACGGGTAGTCAGTCGACACGCCGACAGGCTGGACGGTTCGGCATCAACCCGGTGACCTTCTGCGAGCCGGCCTGGCACGGCATCGCGGTGCGCGGGCCACAGCCGGCCGAGGCGGGCGTATGGGCAGAGCAGGATGCCCTGCGGGCCTTCACCGCCGACAACCTCAGCTCCTACTGGCGGCCCCGGTGGCAACAGAAACGACAGCCGCGCCCCTTATCGCTCGCCATCGGGCTCAGCGGGTGGTTCCCGGTGTGGTCGGTGCTCGGCGTAAGCCGGTTGCATTGCACGCTCGCCACGGGAGGCATGACCTCCAAGTGCGGCGCCGGCCGGTACGCACATGAAGCGTTCGACCCGCGCTTGCACCCCATCGTCGAGGAGAGCCTGTACTTGCGCACCAGCGGCGCGGAGGGCCGCCGGCACTACCGCAACGCCCTGACCCGCCGCCGCGATACCCTCGCTTTCCTGGACGTCACCATTGACTCCGCGCTCGCGCTGCGGGCCGAATCCTGAACACTCCCTGGACCAGACGCCAAGGGGCCAAGTCGGCCGTTGCTTCCGTGAGGGGTCGGCTCGATGCAGGACAGCCCGAGAGGGCATTGACCGTAGTCATCACGAAAGCGCGGTCACAACCGATCCGCGACCGCAAGCCGCTGAAGCAGTGGTCCAAGGGCCCGCGCCACTCTCGTCGGCGACTTCATCGGCCGCGCCTGGCAGAGGTGGACCTGAGCGACTACGCCGCTGTCCGCCGGGCACTCGACGCCTTCGAGGCCCCCCGCAAACCGCACACCGCCCGGCAGTCCCAGCACGCCTACATCCTCGGGCAGCTCTTCCACCACGCGCCGCGCGCTCTGCGACCGGTCCGGGACGCGAGCTCGGTGAGATCGACCGGGCCGGAGCCCGCTTCACCGCACTCCTCGGCCTCGGCGAGGCCCACGACACCGCGTCCTGAACCACATGGCCGGGGCCGCGACCACCGCCGGCGGGGCGGGCGTTGCTCCATGGCAACGGCCGCCCGACGCACGCCCCGCACAGAACGTTGCCTGCCCTGGGGCTGTTCCGTCAGCGTGCCCATCGCCCGGTCGAGCAGTACGGCCGGGGATCGGTGCCCCCACAGGCCACCCAGCCCGTCGAGGCCGCGTCCAGACAGGCGAGCGCGGCCCCGGAAAGCGCGTTCGGCCCCACCTCCCCGGCGATCTGGTCGACGGTCGGGTCGCCTGTCGAATCCCTGCTGGCCTTGCGGCGGCGGTTACTTCATTCCCGTGGTGGCGATTCCCTTGACGAGATAGCGCTGGCCGACGAGGAAGACGATGAAGACCGGGATCAGCGTGATGACGGACATCGCGAACAGCGATCCCCATGACGCTCCGCTGGTGGCGTCGACGTAGTTGCGCAGGGCCACGGGCGCAGTCTGCAGTTCGGGTTTGGTCAGGTAGATCAACTGGCTCAGGAAGTCGTTCCACGTCCAGATGAAGGTGAAGATGGCGGTGGTGGCCAGGGCCGGCAACGAGATGGGCAGCAGGATGCGGAAGTAGATGCGCCAGTACCCTGCTCCGTCGATCTTGGCCGCCTCGTCCAGCTCGGTGGGAAGACCCCGGAAGAACTGGACCATCAGGAAGATGAAGAAGGCGTCCGTGGCCAGGAACTTGGGAACGATCAGCGGGAGGAACGTGTTGACCCACTCGATCTTCGAGAACATGACGTACTGCGGGATGATGAGCACGTAGACCGGCACCATGAGGGTCAGCATCATCATGCCGAAGAAGAAGGCCCTCCCGCGGAACTTCAGCCGCGCGAAGGCGTAGGCCGCCATGGAGCAGCTGACCAGGTTGCCGAGCAGCGCCCCCAGCACGACGATCGCCGAGTTCAGCAAGTACAGCCCGAACGGGTGGGAGAGGGCGTTCCAGCCGTCGGCGTAGTGGCTGAAGTCGGTCTTCGTGGGCAGCAGTGAGGGGTCACGGAAGATCAGGGCGTCGGGTTTGACCGAGCTGGCGATCATCCACAACAGCGGGTAGACCATCACGAGCCCGAAGACGATCAGCACCACGTGCTTGAGCCTGGCGCGGATGCGGGCCGCCCGCCTGTGTCGGTGCGCGGCAGGCGCGGGAGCGGGCGAAGGGGCCGGGGCTGCGGCCTTCAGGGGTGTCATCTCACTTACCGTCACCGTAGAACACCCATCTCTTGCTGAAATAGAAGTTGATTGCGGTCAAGGCGCCGACGATCACCACGAGCAGCCATGCCATGGCCGAGGCGTAGCCCATGTGGAGTCGGCCGAAGCCCTCGTCGTACAGGTACAGCGAGTAGAAGAGGGTCGAGTCCGAGGGGCCTCCCGTTCCCCCGCTGACGACGAAGGCCTGGGTGAAGGACTGGAAGGAGCTGATGACCTGGAGGACGAGGTTGAAGAAGATGATCGGGGTGAGCAGCGGCAGGGTGACGTGCCGGAACTGGTGCAGGCGGCCGGCGCCGTCGAGGGCGGCGGCTTCGTAGTACTGCTCGGGGATCTGCCGCAGGCCTGCCAGGAAGATCACCATGGAGGAGCCGAAGGTCCACACGTGCAGGACGACGAGGCTGTACAGCGCGGTGTCCGGGTTGGAGATCCAGCCGGGGCCTTGCACGCCGAACAGTCCCAGGAACTTGTTCACCAGGCCCTCGGTGCCGAAGACCTGCCGCCACAGGATGCCCACCGCGACCGAGGCGCCGAGGAGCGACGGCAAGTAGTAGACGGACCGGTAGAACGCCAGCCCCTTGATGCCCCGGTTGAGGACCATCGCCAGGGCGAGGGCGACCGCGAGCAGCAACGGCACGCTGAGGGCGACGTAGACGAAGGTCACGCTCAGGGACTGACGCAATCGGGGGTCGTCGAGCATCTTGCTGTAGTTCTCGAAGCCCACCCACTGCGGAGAGCTCAGCAGGTTGTAGTCCGTCATCGAGAAGTACAGCGAGGCGATCATCGGACCGAGCGTGACGCCGGCCATGCCGACGAACCACGGCAGCAGGAAGACCCATGCGGTCCGTTCTTCTTTCCTGGCCGCCCGGCTCAGGGGTCTGCGAAGCACAGTCATCGTCCTCGGGTTCTTGGATCGGGTGCGGGGTTCAGGAGCCGCTGGGTGACGGTTCGGTGTGCTGTGCCCCGGCCAGGGGACTGCGCACGACGGCGACGTCCGCCGCGTCGAGGACGAGGGTCTCCCCGGCCTCGACGCGGCGTCCGGTGATCAGGTCGGTGCCGGAGCGGTCGAGGGTGACCGTCGCCTTGTCCTGCCGGTGGTTCAGCAGGAACAGGTACGCGCTCGTCCGACTCCGTCGCTCGGTGACCTCTACGCCCCGCGGTGCGGCGTGCGCCGGTCGCACCCCGGCCAGGTCCAGGACGTGCTGCACCAGCGCCTCGAGGGCGTCGTCGTCCAGACGTGTGCCGATGTACACGGCACGGCCCCGGCCGAGTTCGTGCTCGGTCACCGCCGCCTTGCCGGAGAGATGGCCCTTGCGGTAGACGGCGAGCGGTCGGGCGGTTTCCGCTACCAGGTCGTCCTGCCACACCGAGGCGGTTGCGAAGAATCCGTTCAGCGCGGTCTTCTCGGCTGCCGCCTGGACCGGCACCGCGGCCTGGGCGGGCAACGGAGAGAACTCCTGGATGTGCGCTCCGATGATCTCGCGCAGGGCGCCCGGGTATCCGCCTTCGACGATCCGGTCGTCCTCGTCGACGATCCCGGAGAAGTACGAGACGACGAGATGGCCGCCGTCCTCCACGAACTGCCGTACCGCAGCGCTGTGTTGGCGTGTCATCAGATACTGGTTGGGGACGACCAGGACACGGTAGGGCGACAGGTCGTCGTCGAGGGTGACGACGTCGACGGCGACGTGGCTGTTCCACAGGGCTCGGTGGTGCCGGGCCACGGTGTCGCGGTAGTCGAAGGTGTTGTCCGGGTGGGCGCAGCCTTCCACGGCCCACCAGTTCTGCCAGTCCCACACGATCGCGACCTGCGCGCGGGTCCGTGCCGTGGCGACCTCGTCGATGGCCCGCAGCTCGTTGCCGAGCGCCTTGACCTCCTGCCAGGTCCGGGTCTTCTCACCTCCGTGCGGGAGCATCGCCGAATGAAACTTCTCCTGGCCCTGGGGTGAGGCCCTCCACTGGAAGAACATCACCGCGTCGGAGCCGTGCGCGACGGCCTGGTAGGAGCCCAGGCGCATCCGGCCGGGCTGTTTGACCTGGTTGGTCTTCCACTGGCTCACCGGGCCGGCCGCCTGTTCCATCAGCATCCAGGGCCGGCCGTTGCCGAGCGAGCGCATCAGGTCGTACTGGAAGGCGGCGACGGCCAGCGAGTGGGGCTTTCCCGGGTCGGGGTAGCAGTCGAAGGCGACGACGTCGAGTTCCTTCGCCCACCGGTGGCTGTCGGTCAGCCGGCAGCCGAAGAAGTTGGTGGTCACCGGCACGTCGGGGGTGATCACTTGGAGCAGGTCACGCTCCTGCGTGACGAGTTCCAGCAGGTTGTCGGAGGTGAAGCGCGAGAAGTCCAGCTCACGGGAGGGGTTGACCCAGCCGCGCACGGGCTGGGGCAGGTGCACCTGGGACCAGTCGCTGTAGCGCTGGCTCCAGAATGCCGTGCCCCACCGGCGATTGAGTTCGTCCAGCGTGCCGTGCCGCTGCCGCAGCCACGCGCGGAAGCGGTCGTCGCACCGGTCGCAGAAGCAGTCGGAGTGGTACTCGTTGCCGATGTGCCACATGGCCAGACCAGGATGCTTCCCGTACCGCTCGGCCAGCTCGGTGGCGATGCGCCGGCTGCGGTCCCGGTAGACCGGGGAGGACGGGCAGAAGTGCCCCCGGCTCCCGATGCCGTGCCGCACTCCCTGCCGGTCGACCGACAGGATCTCGGGGAAGTCCGTGGCGAGCCACGGCGGCGGTGCGGCGTTCGGGGTCGCGAGGTTGACGTGGATGCCGTTCGCCCACAGCAGGTCCATGATCTCGTCGAGCCACGAGAAGTCGAACCGGCCGTCGGCCGGCTCCAGCACGGACCAGGAGAAGATGCCCAGGCTCACGAGCCGCACTCCTGCGGCTCGCATGAGCCGGACGTCCTCCTGCCACACCTCCCTCGGCCACTGCTCCGGGTTGTAGTCCCCGCCGTAGACGACTCCCGGCAGTCGACGGTGAAAGGCGCTCATGCGCGGATCGGACACAGCGGGGACTCCTTTCAGGAGTGTTCCTACGAAGGGCTGCTCAGAGCTGGGACTTGATCTCGGAGATGAACTTCTCGGCCGCCGCCTTCGGCGACAGACGGTCGAACAGAACGTCCTCGTTGAGGCGCTGGAAGATCTCGGGGACAGCGGGGCCGGCCTTCGCGTTGGGGATGTGCAGAGCGGTCGGCTTCAGGGCGTTGACACGGCCCAGGTAGTCCGCGATCCGCTTCTCCGTGGGGGACAGCTCCGGCGTGATCGCCTTGAGCACGTCGGGGTTGTTGGGAACGCCGCGGTCGAACTTCTGGATCTTGGCCGCCTCGGGCGAGTTGACCAGGAAGTCGAGCAGCTCCGCGGCCTCCTTCGGGTGCTCGGTCCGCGCGGAGGCGCCGAAGAAGATGCCGGGCTTGGTGTAGGCGCCGACCTGGGAAGCCCCCTTCTCGCCGGGGAAGAGGAGCAGCTTGGCCTCGCGTCCGCTGGCGCTTTCGAGCGCACCGAGCTGGGTCACGGACACGTCGGTCATGGCCGCCTTGTGCTGGGCGACCAGGCTCTGCTCGACACCGGCTCCTGACGACAGCGCCTCGACCGCCGCGTCGGCACTGGTGGTGCCGCCGCTGTCACGCAGCTTGACGACCCATTCCCAGTAGGCGGCCATGGTGCCCTCGGTGAAACCGATCTGGCTGCCGTCCTCGGTCCAGTAGTCCTCGCCGTGCTGTCGCAGCCACGGGCCCAGGTCGTTGGGGTAGAGCGGCATCACGGTGCCGACCAGGCCCTTGGTCTTGGAGATGGCCTTGGAGACCTTCACGTAGTCGTCCCACGACCACGTGGTGTCGTCCGGCATGGGCACACCGGCCTTCTTGAACGCCGCCGGGTCCGCGGCGATGCCGAACGCACTGTCTCCGGCCGGAACGCCGTAGAGGCCGTCCTTCACGGTCGTCATCGCCATCGAGTTCGCGGGCAGCTTGTCGATGTGGAGCACGTCCTTGACCTTCTTCAGGTCCATCAGCTGCCCGTTGTCGATGTAGGAGTACATGAACGGGTCGGTGATCTGCAGGACGTCGGGCATGTCATTGGCGGCCGCGCTGGTCGACAGCTTCTTCCAGTAGTCGTCCCAGTTGGAGTACTCGGGCTGGACGTCGATGTTCGGGTGCTCCTTCTCGAACATCGCGATCATCTGCTTGGTCATCTCGTGCCGGGAGTCCGAGCCCCACCAGTTGAACCGGATGACGGTCTTGCCGCCGCTGCTCCCGGAGGAGTCTCCGGCGCAGCCCGCGGTCAGGACGAGGGCGAAGACCGAACAGGTCAGCCCGACCGCACGGAGTGGAGAGCGTCTGCTCAGACGGGACGAGTGGTTCATGTTGGGGCTCCTCTGCTGACATCGCTGGGCGGTGCGCCCAGACCGGGGGAACTTCGTCTCAAGAAGCCGGCGTGCGACGCCGGCCCTCTCGCCGTGGCGGCGGACTGCACAACTCGGCTGCTTTGCGGGCCGCGAAAGTTACCTGCGATCCGCTTGCCGACAGCCGGCCCGGCTCGTCGAGATCCGGGTGGGCTGCAGCGGCTCTGGAAGGGGTTGCCGTGAACGTACGCTGGAACCTTGGGTCGGTGTGCCGAGCTGATCCGCGGGATTGACCGCGAGCATCGCACCGAGCTGAGGGCTGTGTGCGTCAGCAATAGTGAACGTTCACACGGGGAGCGTAGTAATCGGCTACATCTCGGTCAAGGGTTCTGTACGTAACACTTGGGCACTTAGTGAGACTTCACCGGTTCCGGGTCGGTACGGAAGCGGAACGGACCGCGCGGGAACAGGCCGGGTCAGCGCGTTCCGCCCGGTGCGGACGGGGTGTTCGAGGGCTCCCGTCCGCCCGAATCCCCGTGGCACGACGGCTTGTTGGTGGGGCCGACGGGCTAAAGGGTGTGGTTCGTCCTCGCCGGTCCGGACGACTCGCGCAGCACGAGACGGCAGTCGAGGTCCAGATGCAGTTCCGGCTCGGTCTCCTCGCGGATGCGGGCGAGCAGGGCCTGCATGGCCCGCCGGCCCATGGCCTCGCGGTCGAGATCCACGGTGGAGATGGACGGGTTGAAGTACGCGGTGAACTCCTGGTTGTCCCAGCCGAAGACACTCACGTCCTCCGGGACCCGCCACCCGCGGTCCTGGAAGCCTCGGATGACGCCCATGGCGACGTCGTCGTTGGCGGCGAGGACCGCGGTGACACCGGAGTCCGCCGACAGGCCCCGGGCCGCGTCGTACCCGGACCGCACGGACCAGTCACCGTCGATGACGGCGTAGTTCTCCAGGCCCCGATCGGCGACCGTCCGCAGGTAGACCTCGCGTCGCTTGCGTGCCGACATCCAGTCCGTGCTGCCGGCGACATGGACGAAACGCCGGTGGCCCAAGGAGACGAGGTGATCGATGATCATGGCGGCCGGCTCGCCGTCAGCCGTGATTCCGTGGGACCGCATCTGGTCGTCGTACTCGCCTATGACGACGGTCGGCGTATGGTCCAGCCCCAGCTTCTCCAGGTCGCCGATGGGGGTGAAGGTCAGCACTCCGTCTGCCTGACCGGAGTCGAGCAGGGCGCGGACGCGGTCGCCTCTGACCCGTTCGTCGCCTTCCAGGCCGACGATGTCCAGCAGGTAACCGGCCGCCTGTGCCTCGGCGGACGCTCCCCGCAGGATCTGCGAGGGCACGAAGGTCGTCATGGCCGGCAGGACCACGGTGACACGGTTCGACTTGCGGGTGCGCATCGACCGCGCCACCAGGTTGGGCCGGTAGTCCAGCTCGGCCACGGCCTGCTCGATGCGGGCCACCGTCTGCGGCTTCATGCCTCCGTTGCCCCGCAGAAAGCGCGAGACGGTCTGATGCGACACCCCCGCGTGCGCCGCGACGTCGAGGATGGTGGGACGCTTTCTGGACGGCGGGTTCGGGCGTTTCACGTCCCGCTCCGCTCTCTCCGGTCCCGTGTCCGCGTCCACCGTGCCGCCCCCCGCCGCATCTCCATGCCCCGCGCGCCCATCGGTACTGTACTGCCCGGTATGCCAAAGCAGGCCGGGCCCTTGGCTCTTGCTCTCTCTCCGGAGCCGACCGCATCGGCCGGGCGAGCCCGGCTGCCCTGCGGATCGTCCGGCCCGGCCGGCCGCATGGGCCCTGTCCGGGCCGTGCGGCGGGCCGCCGGGTCCGCCGTCACCGGGTACGTGTTCCTCATGTCAGACCTGCACACTCCAGTGCTGGTTCGTGTGCTGCTCGTCGTTCCAGCAGGTGTACTGCAGCAACCGGGCCCCGTCCGTCGTGAGGGCCCGGTCCACGTCGAGGCACTTGCCGGAGTGGCGGGCGATGATCTCGACGTAGCCGGTGCCGGTGTCGCTCAGCCGCCACTGCTGGCTGGTGCGGCCGTCGCAGGTCTGCTGGACGATCGCGGCCGAGTTCGCCGTGGAGGAGCCGGCCACGTCGAGGCACAGTCCCGAGTGGCGGGAGAGGATCTGGTAGTAGCCCCCGCCGACTTCGTGCAACTGCCACCGCTGGTCGTCGCCGCCCGAGCAGCCGGCCTGCTCGATCGCGGCCCCGGCAGCGGTCGAGGAGCCGGCCGCCTCGGCGCACTTGCCCGAGTGCCGCGCCTCGATCGTCGTCGTGTCGGCCAGCCGGGACAGTTCCGACGAGAGCACGGGGACGTAGAAGTCGGTGATCCCGGCGATGTTCGGATGCGTGCCGCTGCCGCCGCTGCCCGGGTAACCGCCCACGAGTCCGTCGAAGGTGTACGCCACCCGCTGGGCGTCGACGCGCGTGTCCAGCGTCGCGTCCCCGAAGACGTCGGCCACCGCCACGCCCCACTTCTGGGCGGCCTGCAACTGCACCTGGCGCAGGGCGAGCTGGGTGTCCCAGTCGCGCGAGCCCATCTTGTGGGCGGCCACGTAGACCAGCTGGGCGGTCGGCCACTTCTGCCGCATCGTGTGGATGGTGGTTTCGAGTGCCCCGGCGTAGGTGCCGGGGTCGAGGGTGGCGGGGTCCTGGGAGCCGCTGACGGTGCCGACCTCGTAGGTGTGCGAGTCGTGGATCTCCATCGCGTCGTTCGTGCCGCCGTCGAAGACGACGAAGTCGGGCGCCTGCGAGCTCGCCGACTTCACCTGGTTCAGGATCTGTCCACCGATGGCGGTGGGCGCCGGTCCCACGGTCGCGCCGTTGCGGGCGTACTTCGTCAGCGTCATGCCCTCGCGTTCGGCGACGAAGTTCACGAAGCTGCGCGCGTACTGGTGCCCGTAGACGATGCTGTCACCGAAGGCGTAGACGGACGAGCCGGCGAGGGAGCCGTAGGCGGGGTTCGCGGGGCGGGTCAGGCGGACGTTGTCGATGGACTGCACGCCGGTGCCGTAGTAGTTGCAGGCGACGAGCTTCGCCAGGTTCTGTCCCGTGATGCTCTTCGTGGTGGAGACCAGCACCGTCGGCGCGGCTTCCTTGCTGGTGACCGTGTACTGGACCTTGCCGAGGGTGAAGTCCATGTGCAGATCGACCGTGTACCACTTGGCCCGGTCGAAGCCGATCTTGGTCCAGGTGGGATTGAGCGAGTCCGGGGCGGAGGCGGAGTCCGAGTCGGGTCCGGTCGCGGCGTGGCGGAACTCCGCGCCGGTCGCGGCCAGGCCGAAGACGAGGCGTCCGGCGCTGTCGCGCAGTTCCAGCCCGGTCTTCATGCCGGTGCTGGTGATGGCCGTCTTCCAGTCGAACCGCAGGTCGAGCGTCTTCTCCTGGGTGATCGACGACGCGAACGGCCGCACGGACGTCGTGTAGTTGCCCATGCCCTTCGTGACCTCCAGTACGCCGTTGCCTATGGCGGCCCCGACCGGGAAACCGAAGTTCGCGGGGGACGTCTGAGCGTCGAACGTCTCGTTGATCAACGTCGCGCCCGGGGTTTCGGCGGCGGAGGCTGCCGGAGTCGCGAGGAAGGGTGCGAGGAGCAGGATGCCGGCGGCCAGGGAGCCGGCCCATCTTCGGGGCCGACGGCCCGTTCTGCGCATGACCGTATACACGTGATCTCCCTTGATCTCTGGTGATGCCGACCGGTGCCCGGCGGGGAGGAAGAGGGCCCGGCCGCGGCTCGGCCCGAGAGCCGCACAGAAAAGCCACGAAGTACCGGGAAGGACGAGGTGTCCGACAACAGCAGGGGCAACTTAGTGATCGTTCACCTGAGCGGTCAAGATGTCTGCGGGTGATCGTTCACTACGCGGGGACCCACCGACACGTCCGGAGTCGCCCCACTCCGGACTGCGGCGAAACTCTCCCCGTTCACACCATTGACACGCAAGTGTTTCAGCCAGTCTCATGTGCGCCATCGTTGGTTTCGGTCACCATCTGATCGCCAGGGCTCCGCCATCGCCTGTCGGCTCGATCGCGCTGCGCCCGACACCCCCGCCTCGAAGGTTCCTGAGGGGCACCGTCGAACCCTCGATCGTGATCGTTCACTATCCGGCGGAAGTTCACCTGACACGGAGGTAGTGCAATGAAGTCGAACACCGGCCCTTGGTCGCGCCGCAGATTCCTCGCCACGAGCGGGGCGGCAGCCCTCGGGGGCATGGCGCTGAACCTCGTCGGCGGCCTCCCGCGGGCCGCCGCGGCCGGCGGCGTGGTGTCCCACGTCGACACATCGAGGTCCACGTACGACAAGATCACCCTGATGGTCGACGGGAAGCCCTTCTTCCACAGTGGCGTCCAGTTCCGGTACGAGAAGCACAAGTACACGTTCGGCTGGACGGACGCCCAGTTGAAGCCGGTGCTCGGGATGATCCGCGACGACGGGTTCACCGTGGTGAACATCCCGATCTGGTGGTCGAAGGTGGAGACCTCGAAGGACGTTTTCGACTTCACCGACATCGACCGGTACCTGGCCTGGTGCGGGGAGTACGGCCTCAAGCTGGAACTCCTGTGGTTCGGCCACGAATCGACCGGTTCCTCCCTTGCAGCCCGGATGCCGGCCTACGTGATGAACGACTACCAGTGCGTGGTGAGGTCCGACGGCACCAAGCTGACCCTGAACGGCAACCCTCTCCTGGACAAGACCGATCCGAACCTGCTCGCCAGGGAGAAGTTCGTACTCGGCCGGCTCATGACCCACCTCGCGTCCGCCGACACCGCTCACACCGTCGTCGGCATCCAGGTGCTGAACGAACCGAACGTGTCGAAGCAGCAGGGCGGCTCGTCCATCGACCGGAGCTACAGCACCTACAGCACCGACCGCTGGAACAGCGGCGGGTACACCGATGCGACGAAGTTCCGCAAGGACGTGCTGCTGAACTACCTGACCCAGCTGGGACAGGTGATCAAGCAGTCGGATTACTCGGTGTACACCCGGACCAACATCGCCGGCAGCGGGGACACGGTGCCGGTCGCCGAGAACGAGGCCCTCAGGGCCCAAGGGACGTCGACCATCGACTTCTTCGGGAAGGACCCGTACACCACGGGCCTCGACACGCTCTACAACTACGGCAGGGACGCGGTCTGGGCCCAGGGCAAGAACTTCCCCATGATCATGGAGAACTTCGGAGGAACCCCGGCAGCGGACGTCGAGAAGTTCAACGGCATCGCCGGCAACACCGCCTTCAACCTGTACGCCTCCCTGGACCCGGACTCCAGCACGGGCAGCAGCAACTTCGGCCTGTACGACTTCAACCCCACCACCAAGGTCGTCAGCCGCAAGGCCGTCTCGGACAAGGTCGCCCGGCTCAACCACGTGCTGAACAAGATCCATCGGGACCTGGCCAGCAAGCTTCCGGTGGAACGCGGCGGAACCAACCTGCAGACCTTCAACCGGAGCGCGACCGCCGGCACCACCACCACCAAGCCCGTGGGCGGCGTCGACATCACGTTCACGACATCGAGCGGTGCGCAGGCATTCGGCGTCAGGCGCGGTGCGGCCGAGTTCGCTTTCACCACCACGACCCAGGCCACGTTCACGCTGCCGGGCACCATCGGCGTCGTACGGTCCGTCGAAACCGGCCAGTACGACGCGAACGACAACTGGGTGAAGTCCGGCACCAAGGCGTACAGCTCCGCGTCCGGGGACACCGTCGTCGCCCTGGCGGGCGGCGAGTGCGTGCGGGTCTCCTACCTCGTCAGCGGAGCGCGGTACAAGCTGAGGAACACGTCCTCGGGCAAGTACCTCGACACCGATGCGAACGGTGTCGTCATCCTCTCGGCCGCGACCACCTACGACGACCAGGACTGGATCGTCGCCAAGGACTCGTCCGGAGCCTGGACCATCAAGAACGCGCGAACGGGACGCTTCTATCTGGAGACCGGCGCCGCCGACAACGACGTCGTATGGAACACCGGCACGGTTTCGGACACCTCGCTCTGGGACCTGGAAGGGGTCGCGGCAGGCGGGCTCCGCGTCAGGAACACCCACACGGGAAGGGCCTACCTGTACGGGAACTCCGCGGGTGAGGCGAAGTGGAACACGGGGACGCAGGACGCGAGCACGGTCTGGGAATTCCAGCCGAAGTAGCCGCCCCCGCCGTCCCTTCTCCCGCAAGGCCGGAAAGGCGGTCCACGCGGAGGGAAGGGGCGGCGCAGGGTGGTCGTGTAATGATTGCTGTATGACTCAGGCCGACGTGTTGCGGGCTCTGGACGCCAGGGCCGCCGGCCAGTGGGGTCTGGTGACCACCGCACAGGCCAAGCTGGACGGTGTGCAGGGCGTCCAGCTCCTGCGGCTGGAGCGGTCCGGGGCGCTGGAGAGTGTCGGCCACGGGGTGTACCGCCTGGCCGCCTCTCCCCCGCCGGAGCACCTCAGGATCAAGGTCGCGTGGCTGCGGCTGGATCCCGGGACCCCGGTGCGGGACCGCCGTACCGACGGCCCCAGGTCGGGCGTCGTCTCCCACACCTCCGCGTGTGCGGTGCACGGCCTGGGCGGCCGGCCTCACGACCCTGTGGAACTGACGGTCTCGTCACGCCGTACCACGCGTGACGAGACCGTCGTGCTGCACCGCGCCGCCATGGACGCCGAGGACATCACCGTCGTCGACGGGCTGCCCGTCACCACCGTGCCGCGTACCGTCGTCGACCTGCTGGAAGCCCGTGCCGACGCGGCCCGCGCGGGCGCGTTCGTCGCCGAAGCCGCCGACCGTGACCTGGTGCGCGTCGACGACCTCGCGCCACGGGTCGCGGGCTTCGCCGGTGCCTACGGACTGCCCGCGGAGGCATCCGGCGCGGAGCTGCTGGAGTTCCTGTGCGAGCAGGCGGGGCGCCCTCTGCGGGCGCGGAAGGCCGGTCGGTCCACCGAGAAAGTCGCCGGCCCGGGGGCGGCCTCCACCCCGGAGAGGAAGCGGCCGACCATATGGGAGGTCGCCGAGCGGGCCGGCGTGTCGCACCAGACCGTGTCCCGGTTCCTGAAGAACGACAGCGGCATGAAGCCGGCGACGCGAGCGAGGATCGAGCGCGCCGTCGCCGAGCTGGACTACCGGCCCAACCTCATGGCGCGGTCGATGCGCACACAGCGGTCCCACCGGATCACCATCGTACTGCCCGAGTTGAGCGGCTTTGTTCCGATTCCTCTGCTGAGAGGTGCCTCGACCGCGGCGCACGAGGCCGGGTACATGACCGACGTCGTCGGGCTGGAGGGCGGCGAGTCGCGGCGCGCCCGCAGCGTGCTGTCCCTGCTGGAGACCCGGCAGGCGGGCGGGGTGCTGTCCCTGGTGCCGCTCGGGGACCTCGCCGGCGGCCAGGGCACCGGGCAGCGGCCCGTGGTGGTGCTGGGCGAGTACGACGACAACCTCCAGTCCCGGGGACGGCTGGCCGACGGACGGCCCGCCGAGGAGATCCTGCGTCACCTCGCGGACCAGGGACACCGCCGGTTCCTCCACGTCGCCGGCTCACAGGACTGGGCCTCGGCACGCAACCGGCGGGCGGTCTACGTGGAGGCGGTCGAGCGACTGGGCCTCACGTCCTACGGCGTCGTCGACGGGGACTGGTCCGTGCGCTCCGGCTACGAGGCCGCGCGGGACCTGCCGGCCGACTCCGGCGTCACGGCCGTACTGGCCGCCAACGACTACGTCGCCCTGGGCGTACTCCGCGGCTTCCAGGACCGCGGTGTGCGGGTGCCCGAGGAGATGAGTGTCTTCGGCTGGGACGACGAGGAGTTCACTCGGTACTTCTCGCCGAGCATCTCGACGGTGCACATCAACAAGGAAGAAGTAGGCCGCCGTTCGATGCTGTCGCTGCTCGCGCTTCTGCGCGGCGAGCCCGCGCCGGAGTCCGAGGTCGAGGATCTGTTCCACCTCGTGCCGCGTGGGTCGAGCGGCCCGGCCCCCGGCTGAGCCCGACAACGTTCCCGCAGGGACGTCAACGCGAAAAGTGAACGATCACTGAGAAACTCTTGACCACAAAGGTGACCGTTCACTACGTTCATGCTGCCGCCGTTCACATCGGCGCGAGCCGAGTTCGTCCGACAGAGCCGTTCCCCTCGACGGCACGGCCATGCGTGCACGTCCTGGGCTGAGCAGGTCGAATTCACCTTCTCCGTAAGCGGTGTGACGCCCCCTGTGCCGCGCCCAGGCACCGCCCGAGCTTCCACGAGAGAGCCACATGACTGAGTACAGCCAGCCCGCGCAGGTGGCGATCGTCGGCGCCGGAAACATCGCCGACGGTTGCCACATGCCCGCCGTCCAGGCCCAGAGCGGCGAGGCGGCCGTCACCGCCGTCGTCGACGTCGACCTGCGGCGCGCCGAGGCCTTCGCCGCCCGCTGGGGCATTCCCGCCGCCTACGACAGCCTCGACCACATGCTGCGGGAGCAACACCCGGACCTGGTCATCGTCTGCACGCCCCCGATCGCCCACGGCGAGGCCATCACCGCCTGTCTGGACGCCGGCGCGTCGGTGTGGTGCGAGAAGCCTCCCACCCTCTCGGTGGCCGAGTACGACGCCGTCGCCGCCCACGAGCGCGAGGGCGGCCCGTATGTCTCCTACGTCTTCCAGCACCGGTTCGGGTCCGCCGCCCGGGCCCTGCGGGAACACATCCGCACCGGCAGCCTCGGCACTCCCCTGGTCGGCGTCTGCCACACCCTGTGGTACCGGGACGACGCCTACTTCGAGGTCCCCTGGCGCGGCAAGTGGGAGACCGAGGGCGGTGGCCCCACCATGGGCCACGGCATCCACCAGATGGACCTCATGCTGTCCCTGATGGGCGAATGGACCGAAGTCCGCGCCGCCATGGGCACGTTGGCCCGCGACGTGGAGACCGAGGACGTCTCCATGGCCATGGTCCGCTTCGCCAGTGGTGCCATGGTGTCCGTGGTCAACAGCCTCCTCTCCCCCCGCGAGACCAGCTACCTGCGCCTCGACTTCCCCGAGGCCACGGTCGAGTTGTCCCACCTGTACGGCTACGACAACTCCCACTGGACGTGGACCCCCGCGCCCCACCGGGTCGGCGCCACGGCCGTGGAGCTCGGAGCGCCGCTCGACGACGAAGCCAGTTCGCACGCCGCGCAACTGCGCGTGCTGCTGCGGTCGCTGCGCGCGGGGGAACGCCCCGAGGCCAGCGGCGACGACGGCCGCCGCGCCCTGGCCTTCATCGCCGCCCTGTACGAGTCGGCGCGGACCGGACGCCCCGTCACCCCGGACATGATCACCCCGGCCAGCCCCATCTACCACTCCATGAGCGGTCGCCCCCACACCGCCCGGGACAACGCCGCCAAGGAGAAGACCGGTGTCTGACACTCACATCCACATCGACCACGACGCCGCCGGAAGCCAGTTCGTGGTCTCGGCCGCGGGCACGGAACTCGCCACGTACGTCTATCGGCCGGACACCCCCCTCGAAGAGTCCCCCAAGCCCTACCTCTATCCGCTGAGAACCCTCTCCGGCGCACCCGTGGGCGTGTACCGGCCCTGGGACCACCGCTGGCACAAGGGTCTGCAGATGACCTGGTCGCATCTGTCCGGCGACAACTTCTGGGGCGGTCCGACCTTCGAACAGGGCGCGCCCGGCCATGGCTACGTCTGGCGTGAGAACCACGGTCGACAGGTGCACCGCGCCTTCGAGCCGCAGGACCCCGTCGGCGGTGGAGTGTCCGTCGTCCAGAGCCTGGACTGGGTCTCCTCCAGCGACGAGGTGTGGATCGACGAGACGCGCACCCTCCGCTTCCACAGCGCCGACACCGCCGACGGAGTCTGGGCGCTGGACTTCACCACCGCCCTGACCAACGTCCACCGCGAACCGCTGGAGATGGGCAGCCCCACCACGCACGGCCGCCCGGGCGCCGGCTACACGGGACTCTTCTGGCGCGGGCCGCGGGCCTGGACCGGCGCGGACATCATCGCCGACGGGGGCCACGAAGGCGACGCCGTCATGGGCACCCGGGGCGCCTGGGCGGCCATCAGCGGCGAGCACGACGAACTCGACGGCGGCGCCACGGTCCTCGCCTACGCCGGCACCACCAGCGCGTCCACCCCGCTGACGTGGTTCGCCCGCAGCAGCGCCTTCGCCTGCCTCAACCCCTCGCCCGCCTTCGACACGGAGATCAAGCTGGAACCCGGCAAGACCCTGCACCTGACCCACCGCTTCGTGTTCCTCGACCGCATGGTGGGCCGCCACGAACTCGAACCGATCGCGCGGAGGTTCGCGCTGTGACCCCCCTCCCCGACTTCCCCGGAGCCGTGGGGCTCAGCCGGCTCCAGGTGTACCCCTGGCCCACAGCGGACGGCGAACACGGCGGCTCGCCGCACATGCACCTCACCTGCGCGGAGTGCTACGTCGTCGTCAGCGGCCGCGGCCGACTGGAGACCCTCAACTACAAGGGCCACACGACGACCGAGTTGCGTCCCGGAGACGTCGTCTGGTTCACCCCCGGCACGATCCACCGAGCCATCAACGACGAGGACCTGCGCGTGATCGTCGTCATGCAGAACAGTGGTCTGCCCGAGGCGGGCGACGCGGTCATGACGTTCCCGCCCGAGTACCTGTCCCCCGAGACCTACCCGGACGCGGCCTCACTCGTCGACACCGACGGCAACCCCAGCCACGAGCGCGCTCAGGCTCGCAGGGATCTGGCCGTCGCAGGCTTCACCGAACTGAAGCGGCAGTGGCGGCGAGGAAACCGCTCGGCGTACGAGGACTTCTGCGCGGCAGCGGTACGCCTCGTCCAGCCCCGCCTGGAGGCCTGGCAGAAGACGGTCAGCGACGGTGCGCTGGCCGCCGCGCACACCGCACTCCAGCAGATCGACGCACTGCGGCAGTGCCGCTTCGACCACCTGTTCAGCGCGGAGGTCTCGCGTATCGCCCGCCCTTCCGTGCAGACGCTGGGCATGTGCGGTTTCCTGCGTGCCTACGACCCGGCCCGCCGGGCCGGCTCATCGGCCGGGCCGAAGTCAGGCCTGTTCGCGGACGACGTCGATGAACGTGTCGGACCGGGTGCTGATCTGCCCGGGTTGAGCTGAGGAAGGCGTTTCGCATGAGTTCGATACTGCCGGAGGGCGGTCGAAGCGCGGATGCCGCGACCACCCCGATCTTGTCTGGGATGTACCCCGATCCATCGGTATGCCGGGTCGGAGAGGACTTCTATCTGGCGAATTCGTCGTTCGAGTACAGCCCCGGCATTCCGATCTGGCATTCCCGGGACCTGGTGTCCTGGCGTCAGATCGGCAACGCCCTGACGCGGGAGGAGCAGTTCCCCGCGGGCCGGTCGCCATCGAGTCGCGGCATCTACGCCCCGACGCTGCGCCATCACGGGGGCCGGTTCTGGCTGATCACCACGAACATCGACGACCCTCGCGGCGGCCATCAGATCTACCGGGCGAGCGACCCGGCCGGGCCGTGGTCCGCGCCGATGTGCCTCACCGAACTCGACGGCATAGACCCGGACCTGGCTTGGGACGACGAGGGTACGTGCCTGGTCACGTACTGCTCGTGGTCGGAGACCGAGATCGGCATCAGGCAGGTGGCGTTCGATCTGGAGCAGGGCGTGCTCCTCGAACAGCCGCGGTGGATCTGGCACGGCACCGGCCTGGCCCATTCCGAGGGGCCGCACCTGTACCGGCGCGGCGCATGGTGGTACCTGGTCATCGCCGAGGGCGGCACCGACCGGGGCCACGTGGTGTCGGTGGCACGCTCGCGGAGCCCACGAGGGCCCTTCGAGGACGCAGCGCACAATCCGGTCTTCACCCACCGCAGCACGGCTCATCCCGTCCAGAACGTCGGTCATGCCGATCTGGTCGAGCGTCCCGACGGCACGTGGGCAGCGGTGTATCTCGGCACCCGGCCACGAGGCCGCAGTCCCCGCTTCCACGTCAACGGGCGTGAGACGTTCCTCGCCGATGTCACCTGGGTGGACGACTGGCCGCGGTTCGAACCGGCCAGAGGCCATGTCCCCACGGGACAGCGGGACTTCGAGGACGACTTCTGCGCGCCCGGACTGGATCCCAGGTGGGTCTCACCAGGGCAGCGTCCCGACCGGTTCGTGCACAGCGCGCCGGAAGGGGTGGTCGTGGGGCACGCCCTGAGCGAGACCGGCGAGCCCTCGGGACTGTTCACGCGGGTCGGCGGCGACCGATGGGAGGCCGACTTCGTCGTCGATCCGGGCGAGGGCGCGTTCACCGTCGCCCTACGGCTCGACGGTGCCCACTGGTACGGCCTGCACGTTGCCGAGGGCGAAGTCACCGCCGTCGCACGGATCGGACAGGTCCGGTCGGTTCTCGGCTCCCGCCCGCTGCCCGATTCCCCTGTCACCCTGCGCGTCCGCTCCACGGAGCCCACTTGGCACGGACCGGACGACATCGAACTGGGCATCGGTCACGGAACCGGCATGGATGTCCTCGCCCGCCTGGACGGACGCTACCTTTCCACCGAAGTGGCGGGCGGGTTCACCGGGCGCTTGGTCGGTGTGTGGGCCGAGTCGAGGGAGGTCCTCGTGCGCCGGGTCCGGTTCACCGAACGGCGGGTGTGACACCGCCCCGTAGCGGATGCAGGCCGCAAAGAGTGCTCTGGGGCCGACCTCCGGCACGGGAGCCAGCACCGCACCGTCAAATCACCCCGAACTACGCGTCCCGGACGGCACTCGTCTCGACCGCCATCGAGCCCCTGAACCGCCGTCCCATACGTCGGCATGGTGGCCACACGCATAGCCAACCCTCGAACTATGTTGCCCCGCCACATGTGCCCCTGACCTGCGGATTCCTACGGTATGGCGACACGAAACCGTCCCCGCCAACCGTCAGGAAGTGGTGCCGA
Organism: Streptomyces sp. HP-A2021; assembly: GCF_022807935.1. Taxonomy (NCBI): domain Bacteria; kingdom Bacillati; phylum Actinomycetota; class Actinomycetes; order Kitasatosporales; family Streptomycetaceae; genus Streptomyces; species Streptomyces sp. HP-A2021. The sequence continues at coordinate 8,759,114 of NZ_CP094344.1, read as the reverse complement.
TGTCCACCCCCGCGACCGCTCCCCCACCCCCCGCCAGCCTCAAACGCATCGTCGCCGCCAGCCTCATCGGCACCACCATCGAGTGGTACGACTTCTTCCTGTACGGCTCCGCCGCCGCCCTCGTGTTCAACAAGCTGTTCTTCCCCGACTCCGACCCGCTCGTCGGCACACTGCTGTCGTTCCTGACGTACGCGGTCGGGTTCGCCGCCCGGCCGCTCGGTGCGCTGGTGTTCGGGCACTACGGTGACCGGCTGGGGCGCAAGAAGCTGCTGGTGCTGAGTCTGCTGCTGATGGGCGGGGCGACCTTCGCGATCGGGCTGCTGCCCACGCACGCCACCATCGGGACGGCCGCGCCGGTCCTGCTCACCGTGCTCCGGCTGGTCCAGGGGTTCGCGCTCGGCGGCGAGTGGGGCGGTGCCGTGCTGCTGGTGTCGGAGCACGGGGACGCGCGCCGACGTGGGTTCTGGGCCTCGTGGCCGCAGACCGGCGCACCGGCGGGACAACTCCTCGCCACCGGCGTGCTGTCCGTGCTGACCGCCGTGCTGTCGGACGCCGCGTTCGGCAGCTGGGGCTGGCGGATCCCGTTCCTGCTCTCCGGCGTGCTGGTGATCGTCGGTTTGTGGATTCGTCTGTCTGTCGATGAATCGCCCGTCTTCAAGCAGGCGTTGGCGCAGGCCGAGGCCCGCAAGGCGGACCGGGCCGCGGTTGCCGAGAAGCTGCCGCTCGTCGCCGTGCTGCGGCATCACTGGCGTGACGTCCTGGTCGCGATGGGCGCGCGCATGGCGGAGAACATCAGCTACTACGTCATCACCGCGTTCATCCTCGTCTACGCCACCACCTCGGCCGGGCTCTCCAAGCAGACCGCGCTCAACGCCGTACTGATCGCCTCGGCCGTGCACTTCGCCGCCATCCCGGCGTGGGGCGCGCTCTCCGACCGGCTCGGCCGCCGTCCCGTGTATCTGATCGGCGCGGTCGGGGTCGGGCTGTGGATGTTCCCGTTCTTCGCGCTGATCGACACCGGCGGCTTCGGCAACCTGATCCTCGCCGTCACCGTCGGGCTGGTGCTGCACGGGGCGATGTACGCGCCCCAGGCCGCGTTCTTCTCCGAGATGTTCGCGACGCGGATGCGCTACTCCGGCGCGTCCATCGGCGCCCAGTTCGCCTCGGTCGCGGCGGGCGCGCCCGCGCCGCTGATCGCCACCGCGCTGCTGTCCGACTACGGCAGTTCCACGCCGATCGCCCTGTACGTCATCGCCGCCGCCGTGCTCACGGTGATCTCGGTGGCGGCGGCCAAGGAGACCCGCCACCGGGATCTGGCCGATGTCGCTCCTCCGGCCGACGCCGACCGGACGACGGCACCGGCGGCGGACGCCCGTTCTCTCTGAGCCGTCCCGGCACCGGCCCCCGTGCCTGCCTCACCGCGTACGGGGGCCGCCTACGGGTGACAGGGCCCGCCCACAGGTGTCAGTGCCGCGCCGACAACCGGTGCAGCCGCAGGGCGAGTTGGATCTCCAGGGCGCGGGCCGGGCTCTGCCAGTCGTCGCCGAGGAGACGGCCGACGCGCTCCAGGCGCTGGGCGACCGTGTTCACATGGACGTGCAGCTCGTCCTTGGTGCGGGCCGGGCTCATACCGCAGGCGAAGTACGCGTCGAGGGTGCGCAGCAGTTCCGTGCCGCGGCGCCGGTCGTACGCGACGACCTGGCCGATGGTGCGGTCGACGAAGCCGGGGATGTCCCGGTCGCCGGCCAGGAGCAGCCCGAGGAAGCCGAAGTCCTCGGCCGCGGCCCCGTCCCCGGAGCGGCCGAGGAGCCGCAGGGCGTCGAGGCAGCGCCGGGCCTCGGAGTAGGCCGTGGCCACGGTGTCGGGGCGGGTGGCGAGGTTCTCGGCGGGTGCGGAGGCGCCGACGGTGACCGGTGCGTGGACCGCTGTGCCCAGGTGCCGGGCGGCGCGGCGGGCCAGTTCGGTGGCGGTGTCGCCGGGGCCGAGGGGCAGCAGCAGGACGGTGCCGCCGTCGCGTGCGGCGGCCAGGCCGTGCCGGGTCGCGGCGAGGTGGGACGCGGCGGCGGCCAGGCGTCTGCGGGCGTCCGCCTCCTGGTCGGCGTCGGGCGCGTCGCCCTCCAGGCGTGCGGCCAGCACCACGTGGACCGCGTCGAGGTCGGCGTGCAGGCGGGCAGCGCGCTCCCGCAGCAGGCGCGGGTCGCGGTCGCGGGCGTCGAGCAGGTCGTCCAGGAGTTCGCCGCGCACGCGTTGTTCGGCCTCGGCCGCGGACCGGCGGGCCAGGAGCAGCAGGGACGTGACCATGGCGGCGCGCTCCAGGGTGCGCTGGTCGACGGGGTCGAGCCCCGGGTGGCCCCGCAGCACGAGTGCGCCGAGCAGTTCCCCGCCGGCTGCGACGGCGGCGATCCAGTCGTCCTCGTACCGCACGGCGTGGCCCTCCGCGCGGGACGCCTCCAGGGCCTCGGCCGGTGCCGCGGCGGCCTCGGTGAACTCGACCGTGCCGTCGAGGACTTCGGCGACGGCGGCGGCCACGTCGTGGACACCGCCGCCGCGCAGGACGAGCTCGGCGAGCCGGTCGTGCACGTCGGAGGCGCGTTCGATGACGCCGCTGCGGTCCTGGATGATCTCGTTGGCCCGCTCCAGACCGGCGAGGGCCGACCGGGTCTCGGCGAGCAGGTTGGCGGTGTCGATGGCGGCCGCGGCGAGGGCGGCGAAGGAGCCGAGCAGGGCGATCTGCTCCCGCTCGAAGACCCGGGCGCGGCGGTCCGCGGCGAACAGCACGCCGATGACGTGGTGCCCGAGCGTGAGCGGCACGCCGAGGATGGCCACGAGCCCCTCGTCCCGCACGCCGGCGTCGATGGTGAGGGTGTGCTGGAAGCGGTCGTCCTTGAAGTAGTCGTCGGTGACATAGGGGCGTGCGGTCTGTGCGACGAGGCCGCCGAGCCCCTCTCCCATGCCGAGCCGCAACTGCTGGAACCGGGCCGCGACCGAGCCCTCGGTGACCCGCATGTAGGTGTCGCCCCGCGCCGGGTCGTTGAGGCTGAGGTAGGCGACGTCCGTGCCCAGCAGCGACCGGGCGCGCTGCACGATCGCCTGGAGCACTGCGTCGAGGTCGCGCAGCCCGGCGAGGTCGTGGGCGGTCTCGAACAGTGCCGACAGCTCGGCCTCGCGGCGGCGCCGTCCCTCCAGCTCCGAGCGGACGCGCAGGGCGAGCGGCTTGGCCCGCTGGAGAGCGGCGATCCACTCCGCCGGCCGTCCTTCGGCGCGCGCGAGCAGCACCGGCTGCTCGTAGGCGTCGGCGGACGCGCCCCGGGCCAGGAGCTCGAGATACGGCGTCTCCGCGCCGGCCGGTGGCGGTTCGGCGCGGCCGGCGGAGCGGTCGGCTGACTGCACGTGATCGCTGGGCATGCTCACAGGATTCACCATGACCGGGCCGTCCCGTCAGCCCTGTGGACAACTCCTGGGCGGACGGGGCCGGAGGCTCAGTGGGCGGTCCAGCCGCCGTCGAGCACGAGTGAGGTACCGGTCACGAAGGACGCCTGCGGACCGCACAGATACGCCACGGCCTCGGCGACCTCATCCGGCTCGATGAGCCGCTTGACGGCACTGTCCTGGAGCAGCACCTCGGACAGGACGCGCTCCTCGGGGATGCCGTGCGCCCGGGCCTGGTCGGCGAGCTGTTTCTCGACCAGTGGGGTGCGCACATAGGCGGGGTTCACACAGTTCGAGGTGACACCGTGGGACGCGCCTTCCAGGGCGGTGGTCTTGGAGAGTCCCTCCAGCCCGTGTTTGGCGGCCACATAGGCCGACTTGTAAGCCGAGGCGCGCAGCCCATGGACGGACGACACGTTCACGATGCGCCCCCAGCCCTGTCCGTACATGTGGGGCAGGGCGCCGCGGATGAGCCGGAAGGGTGCCTCCAGCATCACGGTGAGCACCGTGTGGAAGACGTCGGGCGGGAACTCCTCGATGGGGCGCACGAGCTGGATCCCGGCGTTGTTGACGAGGACGTCGGTGCCCGCGGCGGCGAGTTCGGCGGCGTCCAGGTCGGTGAGGTCGAGGACGTGCGGTTCCACGGTGCCCGCGAGGTCGCGGCACTGTCCGGCGAGCGCCTCCAGGCCCGCGGCGTCCCGGTCGACCGCTCTCACCTTCGCCCCGGCGGCCGCGAGCCGCAGCGCGCAGGCGCGGCCGATGCCGCCGGCGGCGCCGGTGACGAGCGCGGTGCGGCCGCCGAGGTCGAGCGGCAAGGCGTGGGGAGCCGGAAGGACATGGGGCGCGGTCATGCCTCGACCCTAGGCAGCACGACTGCCGCGCCCCATGTGGTCACGCCCTACAGTTCAGCCCGATGCAGTGGGGTCGAACCATGTGGGGGCGTCCGACAGGGCCTGCTTGATCCGGAACAGCCCGAACTCGTCCAGCTGGGGCAGGGCGTCGATGTCGAACCAGGCCACGTCCAGCGACTCGTCGTCGTTGACCCGTGCCTCGCCGCCGACGGCACGGCAGCGGATGGTGATGTCCATGTACTGGCAGATGTCGCCGTTCCCGTAGGTGACGGGTTCCAGGGCCTGGACGAGGACGACCCGTTCGGCGACACAGTGCACGGCCGTCTCCTCGTGGACCTCCCGCACGGCGCAGGCCGCGGGCTGCTCCCCCGGTTCCGGGATGCCGCCGATCACCGACCACTTGCGGGTGTCGGCCCGGCGGTTGAGCAGCACTCTGCCCTCGTCGTCGAAGACGAGGGCGGTGACGCCGGGGAGCCAGAGCAGCTGGTGACCGGCCGAGGCGCGGAGGGTGCGGATGAAGTCGGGAGTAGCCATGGCCCGACCCTAATAGGCGGGTTGCGGCGCCCCGGCGGGTTTCAGGCGGCGTGCGACCGGCGTACGCCTACACGTCACCGGCGCGTCGCCCGCGCAGACCGGCGCCGACGGCCCAGCCCAGTCCGCCGGCCGCCACCAGCACGAGGGCGATCTCCGGCAGGACGCCGAGCTGTGTGGCGGGCGTCTGCGAGGAACGCAGCGGCACCTTCTGCACCAGTGAGTCGGCGACGAACATGCCGGTCTTCTGCGTGATCTTCCCGTCCGGCATGATGATCGCGCTGACACCGCTGGTCACCGGCACCACCACGGTCCGGCTGTGCTCGACCGCGCGGACACGGGACATGGCGAGCTGCTGGTAGGTCATCTCGCTGCGGTCGAAGGTGGCGTTGTTGCTCGGCACGGAGATCATCTGGGCGCCGTCGGTGACCTCGGAGCGCACGGTCCAGTCGAAGGCGGCCTCGTAGCAGGTGACGAGACCGACCTTGGCGCCGTCCATGGTGAACACGCCCGGCTTGGTGCCCCTGCTGAAGTCCTGGCGGGCCATCTCCGTCCAGTTCTTGTTGATCGCCCCGACGAGCCAGCGCAGCGGGAGATACTCGCCGAACGGCTGGATCTGACGCTTGTCGTAGGTGTCGACGGGCCCCTTCGCCGGGTCCCAAAGGATCTGTTCGTTGTAGAGCTTGCCGTCCCGCTCCACGACGCCGCCGACCGAGATGGGCACGCCGATGGCCTTGGCCGCTGCGTCGATCACGGCACGGGCGTCGGGGTTGGCGAACGGATCGACGTCGGAGGAGTTCTCCGGCCACAGCACGAAGTCGGGCCGTGCGACCTCGCCGGCCTTGACCTTCGCGGCCAGGCGTTCCGTCTCGCGCGCGTGGTTGTCGAGCACGGCCCGTCGCTGGGCGTTGAACTCAAGACCCGCCCGGGGCACGTTGCCCTGGATCGCCGCGACGGTCACGCTGCCGTCCTCGGCCTTGTCACTGACCAGCGGGCGGGCCGCCACGGCCGCCACGGCCGGGACGGCCAGGCTCACCAGCCCCAAGGCCGCCGCGGTCCGGCGCACGGTGCCGGTGCGCCGCCACATCACGGCCAGGCGGACGACTTCGTACAGTCCGAAGCCGCACAGGACCACCGCGAAGCCGAGCACCGGGGTGCCGCCCACCGCGGCGATCGGCAGGAACACACCGTCCGCCTGCCCGAACGCGATCTTCCCCCAGGGGAAGCCGTCGAACGGCACACGCGCGCGTGCCGCCTCGCCGGCGATCCACAAGGCCGCCGCCCACACCGGCCATCCCGGCAGCTTCGACACGACTGCGACACCCGCGCCGACCAGCGCCACGAAGATCGCCTCGATCGCCACCAGGGCGACCCAGGGGAGCGGTCCGACCTCCACTCCGGTCCACACCAGCAGCGGCAGCAGGAAGCCGAGCCCGAAGAGGTAGCCGAGTCCGAGCCCCGCCTTCCAGCCACGGCCGCGCAGCACCCAGCCGAAGACCGCGAAGGCCGGCAGGGCCAGCCACCACAGGGTGCGGGGCGGGAAGCTGACGTAGAGGAGCAGGCCGGACAGCGCGGCTGCGGCGGCCGGGAGGAGGCGCACGAGCCGCCGGGTCCACGTCCGCGCCCCGGGCGCGGTCCGCGGTTCCAGCTGGTCCGACTCGCCGACGGAGGTTGCGGTGACGGTCACTCCCGGAGTGTAAGGCGAGCGACCTTGACGCCGACAGCGCGGTCCACGAGGTGGCGGCGTCCCGGCCTCGCCGCGTGTCTGCTGCAACGTTCCTGCTCATTTCGTCACGACACATCCACAAACCGTCCACCAGCGGCTACGGTGTGCCGAAGCCTCAGTCGCGCGGCCCGGTGGCGGCCCGTGCGACCGGGGTCTTCACAGGTCGGGGGCGACGTGGCGCGGGGGGCGGGGCGGGGTGGGTTCCAGTGGGCTGACGTCCGCGTCCGGGCAGGACGCGGACGGTGACAGACGAATCGTTGTGGACGCGGCCGGCGTCGTGGTGCTGGGGGCCTGCGCCGGCTGGTCCCTGATCACGGCGGCGATGCACGACGGCCGGCCCGAGGGTGTGCTGCTCGCGGTGCTGGCCGTGGCGGCCGGTTACGCAGCCGGGCGGATCGGCGGGGCGCTGCTGCCGGTCGGCGCGCCCTGCGCCGGGGCCTTGGCGGGTATCGGGCTGACCGTGGCCGTGCCGCACCTCGCGCCGGGCCCGCAGATCACCACCCCTTTGGGGCACGCCGGGGCGACGGCTGCCGTGCTGACGCTGTCAGCCGGTGCCGCGTGCTGCGCGGCCTGGGCCGCTCGCGTTCCGGCCGTGCGGTTCGCCCTGCGGCTGACGGCTGCCGGGGCCGCGGGAGTGGCGGCCGTGCTCGGCTCGGCCACCGGATGCGTCGCCTGTCTCGCGGTGCTGTTGTGTTCGCTGGCCGCCGGCCGCACCCGTCACCGCGGCGCGGGCCTCGCCGCACTGGGCGCGGTCGCCGTCCTGGTGACCGGCCTGACGTGGGCGGTCGCGGCAAGGACCGTACCGGGCGGGCTCGCGGCAGCCCTGGAGGAGCGGCTGACACCGCACCGCGTGCAGCTCTGGCAGGACGCATGGCATCTGCTGCGCGACGACGCCGCCCTGGGTGTCGGCCCGGGGCGCTTCGGGGAGCTGAGCACGACGTCCGCTCAGTCGCTGCTGTCCGACGGCAAGCCCCACTCGGCATCCCTCCAGCAGGCGGCCGAACAGGGGATCGTGGGCGTGGCCCTGCTGGCTGCGGCGTTCGTCTGGGTGCTGTACGCGCTGTGGCGCAGCCCCCGCCCGGCCCCGGTGGCGCTCACCGCGGGCGCGGCCCTGACGGCGGTCGCGGTCATCGCCGCGATCGGCAACGCGCTCAGCTTCACCGCGGTGTCGGTGGGTGCGGGCCTGCTGGCGGGCATGGCCACGGCCCGGCCGCTCACCGAGGAACCGTCGAGCCCCGCGCCGGACACGCGCCCCCGGGGCGCCGGACGCACCCCGGCGTGGTGACCGGACGTCCGCTCAGTGCGCGGGAGCGCCCGGCTTGGTCCGCCCCAGCCGCGCCTTGATCACCTGTACGGCCGCCTCCGCGTCGTCCACGGTGACCGTGAAGGTGTGTCCGTCCCACAGCTCCAGCACGACGCCCTCACCCCGTCGCACGACCACCGCGGTGCCCTTCTCCGGCCGCCATCGATAACCCCAGCCACCCCAGTGCCGGGGCGTGACGTGCGAGATGTACGTGGCGCCCGCCACCTGGGAGAGCGGGATACGGCGGCGGGGCAGTCCGATGTGGCCGCAGCGCACTTCGAGGTGCTCCTGGTCGACCCGCAGGGCGACGTGCACGAAGGCGAGCGTTCCGAACAGGACCAGCAGCCCGGCGGCGATGCAGCCGACCACGGCCATGGCCAACGGGGCGATGCCGGACGTCCAGGCCGAGTCGACGGCCAGTGCGATGCCCAGCGCCATGCATGCGGCGCCGATGAGCGCCAGCAGCCACTGGACGCGGTTGGTGGCGCGGCCGGTCCAGACGTCGGTGTGCGCGTGGGGAGCGTTCTCGCCGTGGCGGTGGTCCCTCATGCCTATGAGGTTACTCAGGTTTCGCTCCGCTGGTACCTCGTGGCGGAGCGTTACTGCGCTGGCCGGGGGCTGCGCGGATCCCGTACGCCGACATTGCCGGGCCGACCCGGGTCGGCACCCCGGGCCGACCCGGGGTGCCGACGACGCGGCGCGTATCCGCACGTCGGCGACGCCGGGTGGCCGCTGCCGGTCAGCCGGCCGGCGTGACCGCCTGCAACAGCCGTCCTTCGGCGTATGCCAGGGCGGTCGCGGGCAGCGGGCCCTCGCGCCCGCTCAGCAGGACGGTCAGGCTGCCGTGCGGCGTGGCCCCCGGCGCGGGCTGCCGGCCGAGCCGGCGCAGGGCCTGCGCGGCCACGGCGCCCGCGGAGCCGTGCAGCACGAGGGGCGGCCGGCCGGGGCGCTGGACCGCGGCCCTGATGCGCTCGGCGACCAGTTCGTAGTGGGTGCAGCCCAGGACGACGGTGGTCACCTCGTCGGGGGTCAGGGCGGCAGCCGCGGACACGGCGGCGTCGATCGCCGCCTCGTCCGCGCGTTCGACGGCCTCGGCGAGGCCCCAGCAAGGCACCTCGGTGACGGGAACCCCGCCCGCGAAGTCCCGGATCAGGGTCCGCTGGTACGTGCTGCCGGTGGTGGCCGGGGTGGCCCAGATGGCGAGGTGTCCGCCGCCGGCCGCGGCCGGCTTGATCGCCGGGACGGTGCCGATGACCGGAAGCTCCGGTTCGAGGCGGGCACGCAGGGCGGTGAGCGCGTGCACCGTCGCGGTGTTGCAGCCGACGATCAGAGCGTCGGGGCGGCGCGCGGCGGCCGCCTCGGCGACGGCCAGGGCGCGCTCGGTCAGGTCCTCCGGGGTCCTCGGGCCCCACGGCATGCCGTCGGGGTCCAGGGAGAGGACGAGATCGGCGTCGGGGCGCAGCCGCCGAACCGCGGCGGTGGCCGCCAGCAGACCGATTCCTGAGTCCATGAGCGCGATCTTCACCCGATCACGATAGACGATGAGCGGTGCCGGGCGGTTCCGGTGGGGCAGACTGCGCGCGTGAGCGCCGTTGTGTGGACTGCCGCTGGATCACTCCTCGCCTGGCTGTGGCTGCTGCTCTGTCAGGGCTTCTTCTGGCGCACGGATGTGCGACTGCCACCGCGCCGGGAACCGGACGCCTGGCCGTCCGTGTGCGTCGTCGTCCCGGCCCGCGACGAGGCCGCGGTGCTCCCCGACGCACTGCCGTCGCTGCTCGGGCAGGACTATCCGGGGCGCGCGGAGGTCCTCCTCGTCGACGACGGCAGTACGGACGGCACCGGTGAACTGGCGCGAGAACTGGCGCGGCGGCACGGCGGGCTGCCGCTGACGGTGGACTCGCCGGGCGAGCCGCCCACCGGCTGGACCGGCAAGCTGTGGGCGGTGCGCCACGGCATCGGCCTGGCACGCGCGCGTGACCCCGAGTACCTGCTGCTGACGGACGCCGACATCGCGCACGCGCCGGACAGCCTGCGGGAGCTGGTGGCGGCGGCCCGTACGGGTGGGTTCGACGTCGTCTCGCAGATGGCCCGGCTGCGGGTGGAGAGCACCTGGGAGCGGCTCGTCGTGCCGGCCTTCGTCTACTTCTTCGCGCAGCTCTACCCCTTCCGCCGGATCGGCAGGAAGCGCACCCGGACGGCGGCCGCGGCCGGTGGCTGCGTCCTGCTGCGGGCGGAGGCCGCCGACCGGGCGCGGATCCCGGACGCGATCCGGCACGCCGTGATCGACGACGTGGCGCTCGCGCGGGCGGTGAAGGGCAGCGGCGGCCGTGTCTGGCTGGGGCTGGCCGACCGGGTGGACAGCGTCCGGCCGTATCCGCGGCTGGGCGACCTGTGGCGGATGGTGTCGCGCAGCGCGTACGCCCAGCTGCGGCACAACCTCCTGCTGCTGGCCGGGACGGTCGCCGGGCTGGCGCTGGTGTATCTGGTGCCGCCCGTGGCGGTCGTGACCGGCCTGGCGACGGGGAACGCGGCGGCAGCGGTCGCCGGAGCCTCGGCCTGGCTCGTGATGACGGGGACGTACGTCCCGATGCTCCGCTACTACCGGCAGCCGCTGTGGCTCGCTCCCCTGCTGCCGTTCACCGCGTTCCTCTACCTCCTCATGACGGTCGACTCGGCGGTGCAGCACTACCGGGGACGCGGCGCGGCCTGGAAGGGCCGCACCTACGCCCGCCCGGACGCCGTGCCCGACGAGAGCTGACGGCCGCGCTCACGGCCGCCGGGAGGCGTCACTTCCTGCCGGGGGTCCAGTTCATGCCCCACCCGTAGGCGTAGTCGACGGTCCGCTGCGGGCTCACCCCGCGCTCGGGCACGAGATAGCGCGCCTCGCGCTGTACGACGAGGTCGCCGCCCGTGTTGGTGATCAGGGCGAGCGCGCACACGGGCGAGGGGACGGTGCACTCGTCGAGGAAGAACTCGACGGGGGCGCCGTGCTGCGGCTGGAGGGTGACGGTGGCGTTCAGGTCGGCGAACGACCGGGCGCCTTCGTAGATGGTGACGAAGACGAGGATGCGCCGGAAGGCGTTCTTGCGGTCGAGATTGACGGTGAGGTTCTCACCGGTCGACACGGCGCCGGTGCGGTCGTCGCCGTCGAGGTGGATGTACGGGGGCTGGTGCAGCGCCCCGAAGGCGTTGCCGAGGGCCTGTACGACGCCCTTGCTGCCGTCGGTGAGTTCGTAGAGCGCGCACAGGTCGAGGTCGAGGTCGGAGTGCATCGCGGCCGGGCGGCCGAACTTGCTGCTCCACCCCGAGAACTGCTTGCGCACCTGCCAGTTGAGGTTCACGTGCAGGGTGCCCGAGGTGCCGCCCTGCTTGGTGAGCGACACCGAGGGGGCCGCCTTGGTGAGCGTCACCTTGGTGAGGCGGACGGGCTCGGGCGGTGCCGCCGGGGGCGCGGCCGGCGGGGGCGGCGGGGGCGTGTACGCCGAGGGCGCGGCCACGGGAGCCGCGGCCGGAGTCGGTGCCGGGGCCGCCTGCTGCGGTTCGTCCACCGTGATGCCGTAGTCCGTGGCCAGTCCTTCGAGTCCGCTGCTGTAGCCCTGGCCGACGGCGCGGAACTTCCAGGCGCCCTGGCGGCGGTAGAACTCGCCGAGTACGAAAGCGGTTTCGGTGGTGGCGCCCGGGTTGTCGAAACGGGCGACCGGCGATCCCTGAGTGGTGTCCTGGACCTCGATGTACAGCCCCGGTACCTGCCCGAAGGCGCCGCCGTCGGAGGAGGCGGCGAGGACGATCGTCTCGATCGCGGACTCCACGCGCGTGAGGTCGACGAGGAGCGTGTCGGTCACCCGGCCGCCGGCGGTCCGCTTGCCCTCGTGCCGGATCGCGCCGGAGGAGTGCGCGGGCTGATTGTAGAAGACGAAGTCCGCGTCCGAGCGCACCTTTCCGCTTACCAGCAGCAAAGCGGAGGCGTCGGCGTCGGGCACCCCCGGGCCGGCCCGCCAGCCCAATTCCACGCGCAGCGGCGAGGTGGGCACCGGAGTATTTGAACCTTTCAGCATTTGCACGTCCGCCCCCATTGCGTGTCACCGCGCCAGGCACATCCCGGCCGTCCGTCGAGTTCCGTCCGCACAACCTATTCCTCCCCGCGGCGAACTCCCATGCACCGTCGGCGGAAGACCGGTGGCCAACCTCTGGTAACCCGCCCGGAACTCGGCCTTTACACGATCGGAGCCTTGTTCGGTGCCCCTTTTTGCCGAGTTCGCTCGCATTGGGGATACCGGGTCACTGCGGACACGGAAAACAACCCTCTTATCGGTCTCCCCAACCAGCACATCGTGGGCTTAACTTATGTGCCATGACCTCCCCCCGCTCCACCTATGGCGGCGGCTACTACTCCGCCTCCTTCCCGGACACCCCGATCTACGACAAGCTCGTCGCCGAGCGGGGCACCCCGCAGATCGCCCCGATCCGGGTCCCCGCGCAGTACGACACGCCGGGCGGCAACCTGCCCGCCCTCCCCTCGGCGCTGCCCGCTCTCCCGGCAGCCCCGTCCCAGCCCGCCTACGGGTATCCGCAGGCGCAGCAACCCGCCCCGCTCCAGCAGGCGCCCGCGGCGTACATCCCGCAGCAGGCCACCGCACCGCGCGGCTACCCCGGCCCCCAGCCGCAGCAGCCGCGCCCGGCGGCACCCGCGGGCTACGAGGCGATGCGTCCCGCGGCTCCCCGGCCCGCCCAGGCTCCCTATCAGGACCCGTACAACAACCAGCAGTACCGCGGCTACTGAGCCGCCCGCCCGGGGGCTGTCGGTGCCGGCTGGCACGATGGCCCCATGGGGAACGCACACCTGCACTCGATCCACGTCCATCCGGTCAAGGCGGTCCGGGGCCTCGCGCCCCGGGAGGCCGCCGTGGAGCCCTGGGGACTGGCCGGAGACCGGCGCTGGGTGCTGATCGACGACGGGGGCAAGGTCGTCACGCAACGCCAGCAGCCGCGCCTGGCACTGGCCGTCGCCGAGCTTCTGCCGGACGGCGGCGTCCGGCTGTCCGCGCCCGGCATGGAGCCCCTGACGGTGCCGGTTCCCCGGCCGTTGGGCATGGTGCCGGTGGAGATCTTCCGCGACAAGGTCGACGCGGTCCCCGCCGAGGACGAGGCCTCGCACGCCTGGTGCAGCGCCTATCTCGGCATCGGCGTGCGCCTCGCGTACATGGACGACCCGGCCACGCGCCGGCCCGTCGACCCGGAGTACGCACGTCCCGGCGAAACCGTCTCCTTCGCCGACGGCTTTCCGCTGCTGCTCACCACCACGGCCTCCCTCGACGCCCTCAACGCCCTGATCGCGCAGGGTGACCACGCGGACGAGGGCCCGCTGCCCATGAACCGTTTCCGGCCGAGCGTTGTCGTGGCGGGCACCGACGCCTGGGCCGAGGACGACTGGTCGCGTCTCGCCATCGGGGACGTGTCCTTCCGCGTCGCCAAGACCTGCGGCCGATGCGTGGTGACCACCACCGACCAGGGCACCGGCGAGCGCGGCCGCGAGCCCCTGTACACCCTGGGGCGGCACCGGCGGCTCGGCGGCAAGCTGGTCTTCGGGCAGAATCTGGTGCCCCTGTCCGGGGGCACGATCCGCGTCGGTGACCCGGTCAGGATCCTTGAGTAGGCCGCGCCGGAGGTCCGCACCCGGGCGGGAACCGCCCCGTGCGCCCGGGCGTTGGCCTTGTGTGAGAAGTTCATGAGAGTCGCCGGTGAGAGGTGATTTCGCTCTCTCTTCGCCGGGTCGGCACGTGGACGGCTCCGCCGGGGGTTATCACGGAGCGGAAGGGGGTGCAGGCAGTGCGAGCGATCAGTGGACTCTGGCGCTGGCGGCGCAACCCGCTGTGCCGCGCCACCGATCTGGCCGAGGCCTGGGTGGCGCTGGCGGCCCTGGTGCTGATCCTCCTGGCCGCCCCGGTGGCCGGTTTCCTCGTGGGGGGCGCCGCCCAGGACGCCCTTCAGCGCTCCGTCCGCGAGCAGCACCAAGCGCGGCACCTGGTGACGGCCACAGTGGTCCGCAAGCTCGACCGCTCCCCACTGGACGCCGACCCGGAGACGTCCACGGGCCGGGATCTGCGCACCCGCGTCCTCGCCGACTGGACGGCGCCGGACGGCACCGCGCAGCACGGCTCGGTGCTGGCGAGCCTCAAGGACCCGCAGCAGGGCGACGAGTTCCGGATATGGACCGACCGGCACGGCCGGATGGTGGCCCGCCCCCTCGACTCCGCGACGGCGTCGACGCACGCGGTCCTCGCCGGCTTCGGCGCGGCCCTGGCGGCCGGCGGTCTCTTGGAGGGCGGCAGACGGCTGATCGTCTGGCGCATGGTCCGCCGCCGGTACGCCCGTTGGGACCAGGCATGGGACAAGGCGGGCCCGGACTGGGGCAGGACGGGCACCGGCAGCTGACAGCCTTCCGGCTCTGGTCAACCCACCAGCCGCGCGCACGCTACGGTGGTCCGGCCGAACCGTTCGGCACAACCCGCGCGCGAGCGAGCAGGAGGGGCGCGCCGGTCTCGATGCCGCGTGCGCGCGCAGGCCCCAGGGGCCCGGCACGGTCGCGGTCCCGACACCGGTGGAAGCCGTCCCGAAGGCGAACGAGCCATCAGTACGACCGAGGTGGGGGCACAGCTACACCATGGCACAGGGCACGGTCCAGGTGACGCACACCGGCACGTCGCGGTGGCGGCGCCGCACGGGTGAGTACGCATCGCTTGCCGCTGCCCTGGAGGCCGCGGCCGACGGAGACGTCCTCACGGTCGCCCCCGGCACCTACCGGGAGAACCTCGTCGTGCAACGCGCGGTGACGCTGCGCGGCCCGGAGGGCTCCCCCGGCTCGGTGCGGATCGCGCCCGTGGACGGCGTGCCGCTGACCGTGCGCGCCTCGGCGGTGGTCCAGGACCTGCACGTGGAGGGCCAGGACGCGGCGGCCCCCGCGGTGCTGGTGGAGGAGGGCACGCCGGAGCTGAGCAACGTACGGGTGGTCACGCGGTCGGCGGCCGGGATCGAGGTGCGCGGCAGCGCCCGGCCCACGGTCCGGCGCTGCGCGGTCGACAATCCGGCGGGCATCGGCATCGCCGTGCTCGACGGTGCGGGCGGGGTGTTCGAGGAGTGCGAGGTCGTCGCGGCCGGCCAGGCGGGCGTGGCGGTGCGCGGCGGCGCCCACCCCCGTCTGGAGCGCTGCCGGGTGCACCACACCTCGGGCTCGGGTCTGTCGGCGACCGGGGAGAACTCGGCGCTGGAGGCGGTGGGCTGCGAGATCTACGAGGTCCGGGGCAGCGGTGTGCAGATCACCGGCCGGGCCACCGCGCACCTCACCGACTGCGATGTGCACCGCACGACGGCCGACGGTGTCACGCTCGACACGGACGCGGTGCTGACGCTCGCCGACTGCCGTATCCACGACATCCCGGAGAACGCGGTCGACCTGCGGTCCCGCTCCGTCCTCACGCTGACCCGCACCACGGTGCGGCAGTTCGGGCGCAACGGCCTGTCGGTGTGGGACCCGGGCACACGCGTGGACGCCAACCAGTGCGAGATCTTCGACAGCACGGGCGACTACCCGGCGGTGTGGGTGAGCGACGGCGCCACGGCGGTGCTCGACTCGTGCCGGGTGCACGACGTGCCGGACGCCCTGTTCGTCCTCGATCGCGGCTCGCGCGCGGACGTCGTCGACAGCGATCTGTCGCAGGTGCGCAACACGGCCGTGTCGGTGAGCGACGGGGCGACCGCGCAGCTCGACGACTGCCGGATCCGGGACGCGGCGACGGGCGCCTGGTTCCGCGACCACGGCAGCGGCGGCACCCTCAGCAACTGCACGCTGGACGGCACCCAGACCGGCGTCATCGTCACCAAGGGCGCCGACCCCACGGTGGAGCGCTGCACGATCGACTCGCCCGCGGAAGCGGGGGTGTACGTCTCGGCCGGCGGCCGCGGCAGCTTCCAGAACTGCCGGGTGACGGGCAGCGGGGGCTACGGCTTCCATGTGATCGACGGCAGCCGTACGAGCTTGCGGAAGTGCCGCACGGAGCGTTGCGCGCGCGGCGGTTACGAGTTCGCGGACAGCGGCGCGGACGCGTCGTCCGGGGCGGGCCCCCTGTTCGAGGAGTGCACCAGCGACGAGAGCGCGGGTCTGCGGGCACCGGCGGCGCGGGAGACGGCCGTGCAGACGGTGAGCCACTCCCCCGGCCTGCTGGGCGCGGTCCCGGGTCAGCGCACCGAACCGGAGCCCCCGGTCCCGGCCCCGGTCGCGGAGCCCGAGCAGACGGCCCGCGCCTCCAAGGACGTGCTCGGTGAACTGGACGCGCTGGTCGGCCTGGAGAGCGTCAAACGCGAGGTGCGCGCCCTCACCGACATGATCGAGGTGGGCCGGCGCCGGCAGCAGGCGGGCCTGAAGGCGGCGTCGGTCAAGCGTCACCTGGTCTTCACCGGCTCCCCCGGCACGGGCAAGACGACGGTGGCCCGGCTGTACGGCGAGATCCTCGCGTCGCTCGGTGTGCTGGAGAAGGGCCACCTGGTCGAGGTGTCCAGGGTCGACCTGGTGGGCGAGCACATCGGCTCGACCGCGATCCGCACGCAGGAGGCCTTCGAGAAGGCGCGCGGCGGTGTGCTGTTCATCGACGAGGCGTACGCGCTGTCCCCCGAGGACGCGGGCCGCGACTTCGGCAAGGAGGCCATCGACACGCTGGTGAAGCTGATGGAGGACCACCGGGACGCGGTCGTGGTGATCGTCGCGGGCTACACGGCCGAGATGGAGCGCTTCCTGTCGGTCAACCCCGGGGTGGCGTCCCGCTTCTCACGGACCATCACCTTCAGCGACTACGGCCCCGAGGACCTGCTGCGGATCGTGGAGCAGCAGGCCGAGGAGCACGAGTACCGGCTGGCGGAGGGCGCGGCGCAGGCCCTGCGGAAGTACTTCACGGAAATGCCCAAGGGCCCGGCGTTCGGCAACGGCCGTACCGCCCGGCAGACCTTCGAGGCGATGGTGGAGCGGCACGCGAGCCGGGTCGCCCAGCTCCCCGAGCCGAGCACGGACGACCTGACACTGCTCTACGCCGAGGACCTGCCCGAGCTGCTCTGAGGACCGGCCTCCGCACCCGGCTCGGCCTCCGGGCCCGGGCAGGGCTGCTCGGCCGTGTGACGGGGCGCCGGCAGGCCCGGTCGCAGCCGGGCCAGCAGCTTGCGGCGCTCCTCGGCGAACACCGGATCCGCCTGGTAGTCGGAGTGGCCGAGGATCGGTGCGGGCAGCGGGTGCAGGTCGTTGCGGCCGTAGGAGAGGGGATCCTGCAGTGGCACGTGGTCGACCCCGAGGTCGTGGTTGCCGGGCAGGCGCACCGGGCCGCCGATGGGGTCGGTGAGCCGGTAGAGGTTGCGCCAGCAGTCGACCTCCCGGTGCAGGGAGCCGAGCGCGGCGGGGCCGAAGTGGGCCGGGAACCAGCGGCCGTAGAGCCGCTCCAGCGGGGAGCCGTACGTCAGCAGCGCGACGCGTCGGCGGGTGGACGGGGAGAGCTGCCAGGCCGCGGCGGCGGCGAGCACGCTGCCCTGCGAGTGCCCGGAGATGACCAGCCGTCCGCCGGTGGCGCGGGTCCAGGTCGCGATCCGCCAGGTCAGGTCGGGCACCGAGCGCTCGGCGTAGCAGGGCGGGGCGAAGGGGTGGGCGGCGCGCGGCCAGAAGGTGCCCACGTCCCACAGGATGCCGATGGTGCGGCGGGCCGCGGCGTCCTTGTACGCGCGCCTGCCCCAGGTGACGAACAGTATGAAGCCGAGGCCGATCAGCCAGGAGC
This sequence comes from Streptomyces sp. HP-A2021, assembly GCF_022807935.1. Lineage (NCBI taxonomy): Bacteria > Bacillati > Actinomycetota > Actinomycetes > Kitasatosporales > Streptomycetaceae > Streptomyces > Streptomyces sp. HP-A2021. The sequence goes on along the minus strand of NZ_CP094344.1, from coordinate 8,741,468 downwards.
CGAGGGCCTGGGCGGTCTCGGCGGCGCCGTGGACGACGGGGTAGGTGCCCTCCGCCGCCTCGCCCGGCGTCTCGTCGGTGGTCAGGGCGCCCACGAGGGCGCCGGCGCCGAGCAGCAGGGTGACGCCGGAGGTGACGGCGACGACGCGGGGTCCCCGGTCGGTGAGGGAGGCCATCGCGCGGGTGTAGGCGATACGGCGGGTGCGGGCGCGGTCCTGGGCCTCGTCCGGGTAGTCGCGGGCCACCGCCTCGCGTTCGGCACCGGCGAGCTGCCAGGCGCGGTGGGCCAGCCAGCCGAAGAGCACCAGCAGCACCACGATCAGGGGCGGGATCACGGACGCCTGCCAGGTCAGCAGGACCGGCGGGCCGTCGATCGACGTCCCGGTGCCGTCCAGCCAGTCGGACACGCGCTGTGACACGCCGCCGGACATCACGCCGCCCAGTGCGCAGGCCAGCATCGCGACGGCCGGTCCGCCGAGGCCCCGCAGCACGGCCCGCCGGTCGGGGTCGGTGCGGTGCAGTGCGTACGCGACGCCGGCGAGGACGATCACGAGCAGGCCCTGGACCAGGGCGAGACCGCCGAAGGTGGCGTCGCCCGGCAGGCGGCCGGCCGACTCCCAGCCGGGGCGCTCCCACCCCGCGTACAGCAGGGCGAGGGCGAGCAGGGCGAGGGCAGCGAGCGGCAGACGTCGTACGAAGCGCTCGTCGAGTTCCCGGTCGATGCGTCTCTCGCTGCGCCCCCGGCGGCACACCACCCAGACCACGGCGACGGCGCAGGCCACCAGAGCGGCCTCCAGGAGCAGGCCCAGGATGTTCAGCACGGCGGGGCCGCCGGGCTCTCGGTCGTGGCGAGCGGCGGCGCTGGCGACCGCGGCGGCGACCGTGACCAGTCCGGCGGCGGTGTGCGCGGCACGGAGCCGGGCCACCAGCCGGCGTCCGTACCAGAAGCCGGGCCGGCCCAGCGCGGACGGACCGTCGCCGTCCTCGTCGGGCTCGGGGTCGCGGGCCGGCGGCTGCTGGGACTCGTAGTCGCTCCAGGTGCGCCGGGACAGGTACCACAGCAGACCGGTCAGGGCGGTCGGGACGAAGGACGCCAGGGCGAGTCTGCGGCCGGGGCTGCTCCACCAGCCGCCGTCCGAGACGGTGGGTGAGAGGAAGCCCAGCCAGGAGTGCCGGTCGGCGCACGCGCGCGTGCCCGCGCACTGCCAGGCCGCCAGGTCGAGGGCGACCTCGCAGGCCGCCGCGACGAGCAGCACCGTCAGGGTGAGCCCCGCAAGCCGCACCAGGAGGCCGTACAGGCGCACGGTGCGGCGGCGGCCCCGGGCGTTGGGGCGCATCCAGTGGGCGAGGTTGACGACCATGAACGGCAGCAGCAACAGCCACAGGGCGCGGGTGCCGTTGCCGGAGGTGAGGTTGCACCAGACGTAGGCCTCGGGCACCGGTCCGTCGCGGCGGCGGCCGTCGGGGCTGGTCTCCGCGTCGACGTCGTCGGCGCGCCGGAAGACGGCCGCGATGCCGTCGCCGGTGATCCGCACCGTGCGCGGATCGTCGAGCATCTCCTGCGGCGTGGTGCCGCCCACGCCGTGGACCAGGAGTTCCAGGGCGGTCCCCGTCTCACCGGGCCGCCGGGCAGGCCGGTCCGGCCCGCCGGTCGAGGCCTGTTCCTGCGCACGTTCCACTGATTCGCACTTCCCCCGTGACACGCCGTCGGCTCTGTCCGTGCGGGCACAAGGATCTCCACTTCTGCGGCGCCGCACACCTCCTGTCACGGAATCTCCCCGATCCGTGACCATGCGGAGAGCTGCAGGTGACATGTGCGCGACGAGCAGTCGGTGGCGCCACCGGCTCCGCGACATGCGAGGATGAGGCGTCCGCGCACCGGAGCCGGGGAGAATGTCCTGGTTGAGGCAGGTGTGCTGGGCCTGACGGACGGCATTGAGGCGAAAGGACCGGAGCGTACGTGAGCGAGAATCAGAACCTCCTCGCGGAGCAGCGGCGATCCCTGATCCTCGACGAGGTCCGCCGCCGGGGCGGGGTCCGGGTCAACGAGCTGACCCGCAAGCTCGGCGTGTCGGACATGACGGTCCGCCGCGACCTCGACGCGCTCGCCCGTCAGGGCGTGCTGGAGAAGGTGCACGGCGGCGCGGTCCCGGTGGTCGAGGCGAGTACGCACGAACCGGGCTTCGAGGCCAAGTCGGGGCTGGAGCTGACCGCCAAGGAGGACATCGCACGGGCGGCGGCCAAACTGGTCGCGCCGGGCGCCGCGATCGCCCTGTCCGGCGGCACGACGACGTACGCGCTGGCGCAGCAGCTGCTGGACGTGCCGGACCTGACGGTGGTCACCAACTCGGTGCGGGTGGCCGACGTCTTCCACGCGGCGCAGCGCACCACGGGTCCCCGGCAGGGCGCGGCCACGGTCGTGCTGACCGGCGGTGTGCGCACCCCGTCCGACTCACTGGTGGGGCCGGTCGCCGACCAGGCGATCGCGGCCCTCCACTTCGACCTGCTCTTCCTCGGGGTGCACGGCATATCGGTCGAGGCCGGCCTGTCCACGCCGAACCTCGCGGAGGCGGAGACGAACCGGCGGCTCGTGCAGTCGGCCCGGCGGGTCGTGGTGGTCGCCGACCACACCAAGTGGGGCAAGGTGGGCCTGAGTTCGTTCGCCTCGCTGGAGCGGATCGACACGCTCGTGACGGACGCCGGTCTGCCGGACGAGGCGCGCGGTGTGGTCGTGGAACACCTGCGACGGCTGGTGGTGGCCGGGGAGCCCGAGGAAGGGGCAGACATCTGACGGGCCGCCAGCTAGGGTGACGCTGCCGGTCACCGCCCGCTCCCGTCCAGGAGGGCTTCGTCCATGGCTCACCGTCTGCGCCCGGTGGGGCTCGACTTCGTCGGGACCGCGCCCGTACGGCACGTCTCCGTGCGGGAGATCTCCGCTCCGGTGGAGGCCGTCTACCGGGCGCTGGAGGACGTGCCCGGCTGGGCCGACTGGTTTCCCCAGGTGACAGCCGCCCGCCCGATCGACGACGGGAAGGGCCGCGACATCCGGCTCATGGGAGGCGTCCGGTTCCGGGAGTCGGTCATCGCGGCGCAGGAACCCGAGGTGTACGCCTATCGCGTCGACGTCACCAACGTGCCCGGGGTGCGCGCGATCGCCGAGGAGTGGCGGCTCGCCCCGGCCGGTACCGGCACGCGGGTGCAATGGACGTTCGCGACCGACGGGACGGCGGCGTACCGGCTCGCCATGAAGCCGGTCCGGGCGGCTCAGGCCAAGGCCTTCCGGGACGCCGTCACGGCGCTGGACCGGAGGCTGATGGCGTCGTAGCGCCGCGGGCCCCGGCAGGGTTCGGGAGGTCTTCTCAGTCGGGCCAGACGCCCGTCTCCAGCAGCGAGTCGATCGCGGCCGTGTACGGCCCGATGTCCAGACCCTGGGCGGCCAGCCAGGTGTCCGAGTAGTACTTGTCGAGATACCGGTCCCCCGGGTCGCACAGCAGCGTCACGACACTCCCCTGCCGTCCCTCGGACACCATCTCCGCGGCGATCTTCAGCGCGCTCCACAGGCCCGTGCCGGTCGAGCCGCCCCCCTTGCGGCCGATGGCGCGCTCCAGTGCCCTCACCGCGGCGACGCTGGCCGCGTCGGGCACCTTCATCATCCGGTCGATCGCGCCGGGCACGAAGCTCGGTTCCATACGGGGCCGGCCGATGCCCTCGATCCGGGAACCGCAGTCGCAGGTGACGTCCGGATCGCCGGTGGTCCAGCCCTCGAAGAAACAGGAGTTCTCGGGGTCGGCCACGCAGACGCGCGTGTCGTACTGCATGTAGTGCACGTAGCGCGCGAGGGTCGCCGAGGTGCCGCCGGTGCCCGCCGTGGCGACGATCCACGCCGGCTCGGGGAACCGCTCCCTGCGCAGCTGCCGGAAGATGGACTCGGCGATGTTGTTGTTGCCGCGCCAGTCCGTGGCCCGTTCGGCGTAGGTGAACTGGTCCATGTAGTGGCCCCCGGTCTCGGCCGCGAGGCGGGCGGACTCCTCGTACATCGTGCGGGGGTCGTCCACGAAGTGGCAGCGGCCGGCGTGGAACTCGATGAGGCGGATCTTCTCGGCGCTGGTCGTGCGGGGCATGACGGCGATGAAGGGCACGCCGATGAGCTTGGCGAAGTACGCCTCGGAGACGGCCGTCGAGCCGCTGGAGGCCTCGATCACCGGGCGGCCCGGGCGGATCCAGCCGTTGCACAGGCCGTAGAGGAAGAGCGAACGGGCGAGCCGGTGTTTGAGGCTGCCGGTGGGGTGGGTGGACTCGTCCTTCAGGTACAGGTCGACGCCCCACCGCTCGGGCAGGGGGAACTGGAGGAGGTGCGTGTCGGCCGAGCGGTTGGCGTCGGCCTGGACTCTGCGGACGGCCTCTTTCAGCCATGCGCGGTAGGCGGCGTCGCTGTGGTCGACGTCGAGGGTCACACCGGTCCGGGTCTGCTGGGGAGTGCTCACGAGGGGGCTCCTAACGCTGCGCGCCGACGACGCGTCGCGCGGCCGACACCCCGATCATATGCACCTTCCCCACGCTTCTCACCTGCATAAACGCACCTTTGAGCCCCCCAAAGCGCCCCCTGGGGCAGGGCCCGGGGCAAGGGGGCGCGCGGTCCCGGGGGCGCACTTGCGTGTGTGCTCCGGGCGCCCCCTGGAGAGGGGGTCTGCTGTACTGGTGCTCGACGCCGGGTGGGGGCAGACTTCAACCGCGGGACCGGGGCCCCGGACGGGGTACCGGCAGGGGTAGGGCGCACCACCGGAGCGAGTCTCCGGACAGGGGCACACTGGATCAGGACACGAGCCTGTGCCGGTACCGCGCAGCGGGCGGGCCGGTGCACCGACGCGCACAAGGGGGCGGGTGGCATGGCGGAGCCGGAGTTCAGGGCCACGGGCGTGCGGATCGGGAAGCGGCTGCGTTCGCTCACCCGGGCCGGACAGGTCCGAATCAGCGACGGCCGGCTCGAGCTGCTGACCAGCTACGGCAGTGAGATCGACAGCGCGCCGGTGCAGGCGGTGCGCGCTTCCAAGCCCTGGTTCGGCCCCGATGACCGGGCCACGGCGGATCTCAACGGCAACCGCTACCAGCTCACCCTGGGCGACCACGATCCCGCTCCGGGCGAGCCGGGGCCGCCGGCGGCACGGCGCTTCATCGAGGCCGTGCGCAGGGCGGCGGGGCGCGGCGGCTGAGATGTCCGCGAGTTGCGGTACCCCACCCCCTGCGTCACTCTGGTCTCACGTCACTCTGGGTTTACCGGCGATAACGCTGCGAACCAGCCCGCCGGCCACGACAGCGGGCGACAGCGTCACGAAGGCGCCCTGCTGGATCCGAACTCCGTGTTCTTCCGGACCTCACGTCGGGGAGTCGCAGCCGTGATCAGCTACCCAAGCAGGCACTGCACGGTGGAGCTCCAAGCCCTGCCGTCGCGGATCGGCCAGGTCCGCAGAATCGTCTCTGCGCAGTTGCGCTACTGGCATCTGGACGCTCTGATCGACCGGGCCTCGCTCGGGGTGACGGAGCTGTTGTCCAACGTCCACCGGCATGCCCAGCCCGACAAGACGTGCACCGTGGAGATAGAGCTGCTGCTCGACCGGCTCACGGTCTCGGTGCGCGACCACGACCCTCGGATGCCCGTGGTCGACGACGCCGAGCCGCTGGCGACCTGTGGGCGCGGGCTCGCGATGGTGGCCGCCATGAGCGAGAGCTGGGGCGTCCGGCCGGACGGCGAGTCCGGCAAGGTCGTCTGGTTCACCCTCCCGACGTCCTCCGCCGCGGTCGCGGCGCCGTCGCGCCGGGCGCGGCGCACGGTCCTGGAGAAACCCGCGCGCAGGTTCGCGGAGGTCGGGCACGCCGCCGACGGGCTGCTGCCCGAACATGCTCCCGCCCGGTCCGCCGTTGCCGGTTGACCGGGCGGTGACCACCGTTCGCACGGGGGTCGCGTGGGCGGACCTCTCGTGCGTCACTCGGTGGCGATGGCGCGCAGCACGTCCAGGCGTGCCGCGCGCCGGGCCGGCCGCAGCCCCGCGAGGGCTCCGGCCGCGAGACCCACGAGGGCCACGACCGCCGGCTGCGCGGGCGGCACGGCGAAGGCGAAGGCGCTGTCACTGGCGCCGTCCGAGGCCCTGACGAGGACCCAGCCGAGGAAGGCGCCGAGGGCGAGCCCGCCGGCCGTACCGAAGGCGGCGACCAGCACCGACTCCCAGCGGACCATGGCCCGCAGCTGGGAGCGGGTCTGGCCGACGGCCCGCAGCAGGCCGAGTTCACGGGTGCGTTCGTGCATCGCCAGGGTCAGGGTGTTGGCGATGCCGAGGAGCGCGATGACCACGGCGAGGGCGAGCAGGGCGTAGACCGGGGTGAGCATCATGTCGACGCCGCCGGCCGAGGACTGCGCGTACTCGTCGCGGGTCTGGACCTCCGGGTTGCCGTACCGGGCGGCGGTCTTCTCCACCGCCGCCTTGCCCGCGTCCGTGCTCACGCCGTCCTCGAACGTGACGGCGACGAGGGTGTCGGAGTCCTGGGTGCGGTGCGGGGCCCAGGCGGCGCGGGTGATGACGTAGTCACCGGCGAGTTCGGACTGCCCGTAGACCGCGCGGACGGTGAACGTCTCCTTCCTGCCGTCGGTGAAGGTGAGCTGTGCCTTCTCGCCGGTGGTGAGGTGCTGCCTGTCGGCCTCCTCTTCGGTGATGGCGATGCCGTCGGCGCCGAGGTCGCGCAGGGAGCCGTCGATCATGCCGAGGTCGCCACGGCCACGCGTTGTTGCTGTCCACCGGAGAGTTCGGCGGGCCGGTGGTGGAGCCGGTCACGCAGTCCGACGACGTCGATCAGCGCGTCGATCCACTCCGGATCGCCCCGGCCGCCCGCCAGGTCCAGGGGCAGCCTGATGTTCTCCGCGACGGTGAGGGTCGGCACCAGGTTGTACGCCTGGAAGACGAAGCCCACGCGGTCGCGGCGCAGGAGCGTGAGGCGGCGGTCGTCGAGACCGCCCAGGTCGGTGTCGCCGATGTGGGCGGTGCCCGAGGTGAGCGTGTCCAGACCGGCCGCGCAGTGCATCAGGGTGGACTTGCCGGAGCCCGAGGGCCCCATGATCGCGGTGAAGCGGCCGGCCGGGAAGCTCACGGTCACGCCGTCGAGAGCGCGTACGGCGGTGCCACCACCGCCGTACACCTTCACCGCATCGACGACCCGGGCGGCGGGCCGCGTGGCCGTCGTGGCGGTCGTCGTGGTCATGCCGCACCTCCCTTGCGGCCGAACTCCTCGCTCAGCACGGACAGCCGGCGCCAGTACTCGTCCTCGTCGATCTCGCCGGAGGCGAAGCGGTGTCCGAGGACGGCGATGGGCGAGTCGTTCCCGACCGGGGGCTGCCGCCAGGGACCGCCGCGGCGGCCGCGCCACACCGTGCGGCGCAGCAGCGCGATGCCGCCGCCGATGACCAGGGCCCAGATCACCGGGAAGAGCAGGATCCACGGGCCGGGACCGCCGTCACCGAAGTTCGCCAGGGTCTGCATGTCGTCCAACTCCTCGGATGCTGTGCTGCCATGTCCTGTCTGTGCTTCCGAGAGTCGTCCCGCGAGGGGTCCCCGGTCGTCGTACGGCCAGCGGCACTGCGCGTACCTCGCGGGGAGTAGGCGGGCGGGTCCCGGGTGCTCCCCGCGGTCTCGACTTCTGTAACTACTGGTATGTACAGTTAGGTCATGAGCACCTCGGAACGGCTGATCGAGTCCACGCGCGAGCTGCTGTGGGAGCGCGGCTACGTCGGCATGAGCCCCAAGGCGATCCTGGAGCGCGCGGGCGCCGGGCAGGGCAGCATGTACCACCACTTCAAGGGCAAGCCCGACCTCGCGCTGGCCGCGATCCGGCGGACCGCCGAGGAGATGCGGGCTACCGCAGCGGGAGTACTCGACCGCCCGGGAACGCCGTACGAGCGCATCGAGGCGTATCTGCGGCGCGAGCGGGACGTGCTGCGGGGCTGCCCCATCGGCCGGCTGACCATGGACCCGGACGTGATCGCCAGCGCCGAGCTGCGCGCCCCGGTCGACGAGACGCTCGACTGGATCCGGGAGCGGATCGCAGGGATCGTCGACGAGGGCAAGGAGCAGGGCCAGTTCGCGCCCTCGCTGGACGGCGGGGAGATCGCCGCGGCGGTCGTCGCGACCGTCCAGGGCGGATACGTTCTGGCCCGCGCCTCCGGCTCCCCCGCCGCGTTCGACGCGGGGGTGCGGGGGCTGCTGTCCCTGCTGGCACCCCGTTCCGCCTGAGGAGGGCCTGAATGCACGCCATGCAGTACGAGCTCACCCTGCCCGCCGACTACGACATGGGAGTCATCCGCGACCGGGTCGCCCGCCGGGGGCGGCTGCTCGACGACTGGGACGGGCTCGGCTTCAAGGCCTATCTGGCGCGCGAGCGCGGTCTGTGCGGCTCGCCGGTCAACCAGTACGCGCCCTTCTATCTGTGGAACACCGTCGACGGCATGAACGCCTTCCTCTGGGGCGGCGGGTTCCAGGGGCTCAGTGACGACTTCGGGCGGCCGTCCGTACGGCAGTGGACGGGGCTCGCGTACGAGGAAGGGGGCGGTGCGCACCCGCGGTTCGCGGTACGGCGGCGCCAATCCGTCCCCGCCTCGGGGCCGTTGGCCGAGGCGGTGGAGGACGCGGTGCGGGAGGCGCGGCGGCTGGCTGCGGAGGACGGGGCCCTGCTCGCCGCGGCCGCCGTCGACACGAGCCGCTGGGAACTGGTGCACTTCTCCCTCTGGGAGCACGACACGCCCAACGCCGATGGCGACGTGTTCGAGGTGCTGCACCTGTCGGCACCGGGCCGGGACAACCTGCCCCGGGGGCGCCGGTGGTGAGCGCGGTCCGCACGGTCCTGGGGGACGTGCCGCCCGCGGACCTGGGCGTGTGCGACGCCCACGACCACCTGTTCTTCGGCAGTCCCCGGCTGCCCGGCCAGGAGCTGCGCAGCGTGGTGGCGGCGCGGGCGGAGCTGGTCGCGTTCCGGGAGCAGGGCGGTGGTGCCGTGGTGCAGTGGACGCCGTACGGGCTCGGGCGGCGGGCCGCCGATCTGCCGCCGCTGTCCCGGGAGACCGGGGTTCACGTGGTGGCGGCGACCGGGCTGCACCAGGCCGTCCACTACGACGAGGGCACGCTGAAGGGGCTGCGCGGCCGGCTCGCCGACGTCTTCGTCTCCGAACTCACCGAGGGCATCGGCACGTCGGGCGTGCGGGCGGGGCTCGTCAAGGTCGCGGGCGGTTTCCACGCCCTGGACGCGCACGCCCGCTGGACCATGACGGCGGCGGCCGAGGCGCATCACGCCACGGGCGTGACCATCGCCGTGCATCTGGAGCTGGGCACCGGTGCCCTGGACGTACTGGATCTGCTGTGCGGGGAGTTGGGAGTGCCGCCGCATCGCGTGGTGCTCGGGCACCTCAACCGCTTCCCCGACCTCGTGCTGCACCGGCAGGCCGCGGAGTCCGGCTGCTATCTGGCCTTCGACGGCCCGTCGCACGCCCACCACGCGACGGACTGGCGGATGCCCGACGCCGTACGAGCCCTCGCCGACGCCGGGTTCGGCGACCGGCTGCTGCTGGGCGCGGACACCACGACGGCCGCCGCCCGCTCGGTGGGCGGCGGCCCCGGGATGCCACATCTGCTGCGCCGGGTGCGCCCGCGGCTCGTCCGGGCGGTGGGCGAAGACCTGGTGGGGCGCGTCCTCACGGAGAACCCGGGCCGGGCGTTCGCGGTGCCGTGGCGCTGACGGGCGTGGTCCGCCGGTCTCAGCCCGCGGCCTGGTCGTTGTCCTTCATCTCGCCCCAGCCGTGCCAGCGCTCGACCTCGATCCAGGCGCTGACCCGGGGCCGGACGCGGTTGGGGTAGGGCTTGCCGCCGTAGTGCCGGGAGAGCAGGTCGATGTCGGTCAGGTCCTTGTCGTCGTACATCTCGGTGACGCGGCCGATGAGGGTGATGTGGGTGTACCAGTTGTCGTCGGCGAGGACGGTGAGTGTCACGCGCGGGTCGCGGCGCAGGTGCTTCAGGCGGACCCGGCCCTTGTCGAGGTTGATCAGCACCCGGCCGTCCTTCCACGCGTACCACGTGGCGGTGGAGACCGGTGTGCCGTCGGAGCGCAGTGTGGCCATGACGCACGGGTTGGGCCGGCTCAGCAGGGCTTCGGCCTCGGGCGGCAGCGGCGGCTTGGACATGGGGGAACCTCCCGGGTGATCAGGCGGACGGGTTTTCGTCGAAACTCGCGAAGTAGGCGGCGGCCATGTCCTCGTCGCCGTGGCCCTGGGCGGCGGCACGCTCCATGCGGGCGGCGGCGGCTTCGGCCACGTCCAGGCGGACGCCGTGGTCCGCACCGGCCTCGACGATGAGGCGGGCGTCCTTGGCGGCGGTGGTCACCGCGAACTGGGGCGGTGTGAGCCGGCCTTCGAGGACCAGCCCGGACTTGGCGTGCAGATAGCCCATGTCGAGCGGGCCGCCGGCGATGAGGTCGAGGAAACCGCGCGGGTCGATGTCGAGGCCCTTCGCCAGTGCCAGGGCCTCGCCTGCGGCTGCGGTCACGGCGAGGACCCAGCTGTTGGCGACCAGCTTCAGCCGGGTGGCGCCGCCGGCCGCCCCGTCCTCGCCGGCCCACACAGTGCGGGCGCCGACGGCGTCGAAGACGGGCGTCACCGTCTCCCGGCCCTCGACGGGGCCGGCGGCGAGCACGGTCAGCTGCCCGGCCTCGGCGGGCTGGCGGGTGCCCAGGACGGGCGCGTCGTAGAAGACCAGGCCGTGTTCGCGGGCGAAGGCGGCGAGGTCGCCGATGGCCTCGACGCCGGCGGTCGTGGACTGCACCCAGGCGGCGCCCGGGCGCAGGGCGGGGGCCGCCTCCCGCATCGTGTCCAGGGCGGCGGGGCCGTCGTAGAGCATGGTGAGGACGACGTCGGTGTCCCGGACCGCCTGCGCGGGGGTGTCGGCGATGTGCACGCCCTCGGCGGCCAGCGGCTCGGCCTTGGCACGGGTGCGGTTCCAGGCGTGGACGGTGTGCCCGGCGCGCGCCAGGTTGCGGGCCATCGCGGCGCCCATGATGCCGGTGCCCAGGACGCTCACGGTGAGCTTGTCGGTCATGACGTCAACTTCCTCGTTCGTACGGTGCGGGCGAGCCGCCTGCGGTCCAGCCTGCCCGCTCAGGCGCGAGCCTTCCCGGAAGCGGCGCGGGCAAGCCCTTCCAGCCGTGCCCGATGCCCGTCGGGCACCGGATTCGGTCTGCCGGACCAGTTCGGCGGCGGGGCGGCCGATCCGGTCCTCGGAGATGCCACGCCTTCGAGCGTGCCCCGCCACGCCACGGACCCTCAGGCCGAGGATCCACTGTCGATGACCAGGTCGGCGCCGACCACCGCACCGGCCGCGGGCGAGGCGAGATAGAGCACCGCGGCCGCCACTTCTTCGGCCTCCGCGACCCGGCCGAGCGGGTTCTCCGTCTTCATGCGCCGGGCACGGTCGGCCTCGGTCTCGCCGGGCCGCAGCGACATGGGAGCGGCCGAGGCACCGGGGCTGACCGCGTTGATGCGGATGCCCTGGTGGATGTGGTCGAGTGCGGCGGCCCGGGTCAGCGCGGAGACCGCCGCCTTCGACGCGATGTACGCGGCGGCGTTGGGGATGCGCCGGTGTGCTCCCAGGTTGGAGGAGATATTGACGATGGTGCCACCGCCGTTCTCCTTCATGTGCGCGATCTCGTGCTTCATGGCCAGCCAGACCCCGGTGACATTGGTCCGCAGCACCGCGTCCCAGTCCTTCTCGCTCACCTCTCCGACGGGCACGGTGCCGCGGAGTATCCCGGCGTTGTTGACCGCGATGTCCAGCCCGCCGAAGCGGGTAACGCTCTCGCACACAAGGCTTTGGAGCTGGTCGGAGTCGGTGACATCGGCGGTGACGGCGGTGGCTGCGCCGCCGACGGCCTCGATGAGACCGGCCGTCTCGTCCAGGGAGGCCGCGGTGCGCCCGGCGACGACCACGGATGCGCCCTCGGCGGCGAATGCGAGCGCCATCGCCCGGCCGAGGCCGGAGCCTGCGCCGGTGACGAGGACGGTCTTGCCGGTGAAGCGGTTCATTTCGATGACTCCCTTGAACGATGGGTTACTTGGTGCGGTGGGTCAGGAGGGCGACGGCGGCGAGAGCAACCCCGGTCGAGGCCAGGGAGGAGGCATCGCCGCCGAGCGTGAGCAGGATCGCGAACAGGACCGTCGGACCGGATTCCATCGCCGTGTTCAGCACGCCGCCCGCGAGCCCGGTCTGGTGCTGCGGCACCCCTTCCGTGGTGAGTACGGCGGCTCCTGCGAAGACGGCCGCCGTGCCGGCCGGCAGCAGCACGAGGCCCGGCAACAGTCCAGACCCGTACGGGATGTGTGCGTCGGTACCGGTGAGCGCGAGGAGGGCGAGCCCGGCCGCGCCGACGGCGAGCCCGGCGACTGTGACGGTTCGGACCCCGTGCCGGCCGATGAGATGTCCTGCCACGCGGCCCGAGACGATCAGCGCAACAGCGAACGGTAAGAACGCCGCCGAGGTCCGCAGCGGTGACCAGTCGCGCACCTGCTGGAGGTGGAGTGAGAGGACCACGAAGGTCATCGAGGTTGCGCAGGCGCTCAGTGCGATGGCAGCGAGGGCGAGGACGCGCCGCCGGTCGAGCAGGAAGCGGGGCGGCAGCAGTGGGTCGCGGGCGCGGCGCTCGGCATACCGGAACCCGACCAGCAGCGCGGCCCCGGCGAGCAGTGGCACGAGCACGCCGGCCGACCACCAGGGGCGGGTGTCGGTGACGACGAGCCCGTAACTGGCCAGGGTGATCCCGGTGGTGGCGAGAAGAGCACCCGGCAGGTCGAGAGTCCTGCCCCGGCTCGGCATGGTGTCCGGCAGTAACCGGGGCGTGAGGGCGAGGGCCGCGAGGGCCACCACGAGCGGTACGGCGAAGATGCAACGCCAGGACCACAGCGCCGAGATGACGCCGGAGAGCAGGTTGCCCGCGGTCGCGCCGAGTACCGAGAGCCCGCCCCAGGTGGCCATCGCCCCGCTGTATGCGGCGGCGGAGGGCAAGGCGGCGCGCAGCACGGCCATGGCGGCGGGCGCGATCAGAGCCGCCCCCGCGCCCTGCGCGAAGCGCGCGGCGAGCAGAGTCCCGGTGCCGGGGGCGAGCGGGGCGACGGTCAGAGCGGCGGCAAAGAGGACGAGGCCCGCGGTGAGGGCGCGCCGCCCGCCGTAGCGGTCGGCGAGGCGTCCGCCGAAGAGCAGCAGTCCGGCAAAGGTCAACCCGTAGGCGGCGCTGAGCAGGATCAAGTCGGCGCGCTGCAGGCCGAATTCGTGCCCGATGGCGGGCAGCGGTACGGCGATCGAGGCAAGCGTGAAGATCAGCGTGGTCTGGACGCTGCCGAGGAGGACGAAGACGCACCGCTGCTGTGTGGCGGCAGCGGCTGCGGCGTCCGTGGCGGTCATGCTCCCCCCTGGTTTTTGACCGATCAGTCCAGTATTTGGCACGCCGAAGGCCGCCCGGTGCTGCGGCGGGTGTCGTTCAGTCCAGCAGGGCCAGCGCCTGCTCGGCCGCGTCCCGCACCCGGGCGGGGTCGTTCGACGCCTTGCCGACGACGCGCAGACCCTGCAGCAGGACGAACAGCATGCGAGCCAGCGCGCGCGGATCACGGTCCTCGGGCAGCTCACCCTGAGCCTGGGCGCGTACGAGCGCGGAGTGCAGTGGGGTCTCGACGTGCTCCCAGCTGATCTCGACCCGGCGGGCCGCCGCGGGATCGTGCGGGGCCAACTCGGCTGCGGTATTGGTGACGAAGCAGCCGTTCAGCCGGCCTTCCGGGGATGCGGCCTCAGCGGCGAAGCGGCGCACCACCGCCCGCACCGCGGGCAGTGCGGGGCCCGGCTGGGACAGCTCGGCCAGGAGAAGCGGGTCGCGCATCTCGGCGTACCGGTCCATGGCTTTCAGGTACAGCTCGTGCTTACTGCCGAAGGTTGCGTAGATGCTGGCCCGACCGATGCCGAGGTGCTCGACGAGGTCACTCATCGACGTCGCTTCGTAGCCGCACCGCCAGAACAGCTCGAGGGCCGACTGCAGTGCGGCGTCCGGATCGAATTCCTTGGTCCTGGCCACACCGAAGACCATAGGCGTATCCAGAACGGTCGGTCAAATAAATGCGAGCGCGCGCCGGCCGGTGGTGTGCTGCCCGACGATTACGGGAGGGAGTTGAGAGACGCCATCGGTCACACTGCCTACGTGAGCGCCCCGAGCGGATCGTCCAGCACCGGCTGCCACGCCAGTTCCGCGGCGCCGACCAGGCTGTTGTGGTCGAGGGTGCACGGCAGGATGGGGACGCCGCCGCTCTGGCCCCACAGGCTGCGGTCGGCGACGACGGCGCGGAGGCGGTCGGGGTCGGCGTCGAGGAGGGTGCGGTGCAGGCCGCCGAGGATGATGCGGTCGGGGTTGAGGATGTTGACGAGACCGGCGAGTCCGAGGCCGAGCCGGTCGATGAGGGTCTCGGTGGCGGTACGCACACCCGGGTCGTCGTAGTGGTGGCGGACGAGGTCGATGGACTGCTGGAGCAGGGACACCTCGGGGCCGGGTTCGCGGCCCGCCGCCGTGAGGAAGGCCAGTGGATCGGTCTCCACGTCCAGGCAGCCGCGGCTGCCGCAGTGGCAGGGGCGGCCCTCGGGGTGCACGGTGAGGTGGCCGACCTCCAGCGCGAGGCCCGAACTGCCCCGGTGCAGGCGGCCGTCGAGGACGAGTGCGCCGCCGACGCCCCGGTGGCCGGTGGCCACGCACAGCAGATCGCGGGCACCGCGCCCGGCGCCGTGCCGGTGCTCGGCGAGCGCGGCGAGGTTGACGTCGTTCGCGGCGAACGCCGGTCCGTCGAGGCCGGCCGCGCGCACCTGCTCGGCGAAGATGTCCCTGACGGGCGCGCCCGCGGGCCAGGCCAGGTGCAGCGGGTTGAGCGCCAGGCCTTCGGGTTCGGCGACCGCGGACGGTACGGCGAGTCCCGCGCCCACGCACCGGCGTCCGGTCTCCCGCAGCAGCTCGGCGCCCGCCGTGACGACGGAGGCGAGCACTTTCGCCGGGTCGGCGTCGACGACCTCGCAGCCCGGCGCGGTGGCCACGATCCGGCCGCCCAGCCCGACCAGCGCCGCCCGGAACCCGTCGGCGTGCACCTGCGCGGCGAGCGCGACGGGCCCGTCCTCGGCGATGGCCAGCTTGTGCGAGGGCCGGCCCTGCGAGCCCGCTGCCGCGCCGGGCCGGGCGTCGACCCGGATCAGCCCGAGCGCCTCCAGTTCGGCGGCGACCGCTCCGGCCGTCGCCCGTGTCACCCCGAGTTCGGCGGTGAGCACGGCCCGGGTCGGCGCGCGTTCGGTGTGCACGAGCTCCAGCGCGGGCCCGAGGGCTCCGCGCCCCCGGTCCAGCCGCGTCCTCGTCGAGGTGCTCCCATCCCCCGCCGGCCGGGGGTCCGCCTTCCCGCTCATGAGGGCGAGTCTCCCATGATCCGTAGGGCCGCGGCCCTTACAGGCCGCTGACCCGGAGCGTGATGTTGAGCCGTCCGGTCAGGCCAAGACCGGCCGGTGCCGTGCCTCCGTGTACCCGGGGGACCCCGTGGTAGGCGAGCCGGGACGGGCCTCCGAAGACGAACAGGTCGCCGCTGCGCAGCTCGACGTCGGTCCAGGGCCGGGTGCGGGTCTCGGTGTTGCCGAAGCGGAACACGCAGGTGTCGCCGAGGCTCAGCGACACCACCGGCGCGTCCGACTTCTCGTCGCTGTCGCGGTGCATGCCCATCCGGGCGTCGGCGTCGTAGAAGTTGATCAGGGCGATGTCGTACGCCGGCGCCGGTCCGCCGAGTGTGTCGCGCACCGCCCGGCGGCCCAGGTCGCCCAGCCACTCCGGGAACGGTTTCACCGGGGCGCCGTCGCCGTCGACGACCGTGCCGGCGTAGCCGTACGGGTACCAGTGCCGGCCGAGGCAGACCTGCCGGGCGGTCATGGTGCCGCCGCCGGGGGTGCGGACCGTGCGCAGGCCGGCCGGTGGGCGCGCCCACGCGCGGCAGGCCTCCAGCAGCTCGCTCTGGCGCTCGGCGTCCAGCCAGTCCGGCATGTGCACCGCGCCGGGCGCCACCTGCGTACGGGCTCGGGGGAACAGTTCGCCGTCCATGCCTCCCATCCTCGCCGACCTCCGCTGAGCTGCGGCTCGGCCGGGGGCACTAGCCTGGACGCACGATGAACGACCGTATGACGACGCCCTGGGGCGAGCTCGCGCTGACCCGTTTCCCCGAGGACCCGCGCGACAGGCTGCGCGCCTGGGACGCCTCCGACGAGTACCTGCTGAGGTATCTGGCGCAGGAAGGGATTCCGCTGTCGGGCACGGTCGTGGTCGTCGGGGACCGCTGGGGTGCCCTGGCCACGGCGCTCGCGGAGCACCGCCCGGCGCAGATCACGGACTCCCACCTGACCCAGGAGGCGACCCGGGCCAACCTCGCGCGGCACGGTGTCGAGCCCGGCGCGGTCCGGCTGCTCACCACGCAGGATCCGCCGCCCGGCCGTGTCGACGTTCTGCTCGTGCGGGTACCGAAGAGCCTGGCGCTGCTGGAGGACCAGTTGCTGCGGCTGGCTCCGGCGGTGCACGCGGGGACGGTCGTCGTGGGCACGGGCATGGTGAAGGAGATCCACACCTCGACGCTGCGGCTGTTCGAGCGGATCCTCGGCCCGACCCGCACCTCGCTCGCCGAGAAGAAGGCCCGGCTGATCTTCTGCACGCCGGATCCCGCGCTGGAGCGGCCCGCCAGTCCGTGGCCGTACGTCTACACGCTCCCGGAGGGCATCGGGCCGGCGTCGGGGCGCACCGTCGTGAACCACGCGGGTGTCTTCTGTGCCGACCGGCTCGACATCGGCACCCGGTTCTTCCTGGAGCATCTGCCGAGCGGCGGGGGCGGCCGGCGGGTGGTGGACCTGGGGTGCGGCAACGGCGTGGTCGGTACGGCGGTGGCGCTGGCCGATCCGGCGGCCGAGGTGCTGTTCGTGGACGAGTCGTTCCAGGCCGTGGCCTCGGCGGAGGCGACGTACAAGGCGAACGGGGTGCCGGGGCACGCCGAGTTCCGGGTCGGAGACGGGCTGGCGGGTGTGCCGTCCGGCAGTGTCGATCTGGTCCTGAACAATCCGCCGTTCCACTCCCATCAGGCGACGACGGACGCCACGGCCTGGCGGATGTTCTCCGGGGCACGGCGTGCGCTGCGGCCGGGCGGTGAGCTGTGGGTGATCGGCAACCGGCATCTGGGCTACCACGTCAAGCTGCGCAAGCTGTTCGGCAACAGCCGGCTGGTGGCGAGCGACCCGAAGTTCGTGGTGCTGAAGGCCGTCAAGCGGTAGCCGCGCATAGGGTCTGGAGGGTCCGCGCCACTGTCCGGGTCATGGCCTCCCGGGCGACCGTCAGGTAGCCGCGCGGGTCGACCGCCTCGGGGCGGTCGGCGAGGAACTCCCGGATCGCGCCGGTCAGCGCGATGTTCAGGGCCGTGCCGATGTTGACCTTGGTGATGCCGCCCGCGACCGCCGCCGTGAGTTCGCCGTCCGGGACGCCGGAGGAGCCGTGCAGGACGAGCGGGACGTCCAGCGCGGCCGACAGTTGCTTGAGGAGGGTGTGGTCGAGGGTGGCGGTGCGGGTCGTCATGGCGTGGGCGCTGCCGATGGCGACGGCCAGGGCGTCCACGCCCGAGTCGGCGACGAAGGCCCGGGCCTCCTCGGGGTCGGTGCGCGCGCCCGGGGCGTGCGCGTCCAGCGGGGGTCTGCCGTTCTTGCCGCCGATCTGCCCCAACTCGGCCTCGATCCACAGCCCTTGCGCGTGTGCCCAGTCGACCGCCGCCCGGGTCGCGGCCAGGTTCTCCGCGTAGGGCAGCCGGGCAGCGTCGTACATCACGGAGCTGAAGCCGGCCTCAGCGGCTTGGTACAGCAGGGTCTCGCTCTGCACGTGGTCGAGGTGCAACGCGACCGGTACGACGGCCCGTTCGGCCGCTGCGACGGCCGCGCGGGCGAGCGGGAACAGCTGTCCGCCGTGGAACTTGACCGCGTTCTCACTGACCTGGAGCACGACGGGGGCGGGCACGGACTCGGCGCCCGCGATGACGGCCTCGACGTGCTCCAGTGTGATGACGTTGAAGGAGGCGACGGCCGAACGGGCTGCGGCGGCACGGGTGACGAGCGCGCCTGTGGTGGTGAGGGGCACGGTGCCTCCAGGGTCAGTGGGCGAGGATCACCGAGCGGGTGAGATGGCGCGGCCGGTCCGGGTCGAGGCCGCGGGCCGCGGCGACGGCGACCGCGAGGCACTGGGCCCGGACGAGTTCGGCCAGGGGGTCGAGCCGGCCCTCGATCCACAAACCGCCGGTGGAGCGCACCTGGTCGGCCAGCCCGGCGGGTGCCTCGCCGAACATCCAGGTCGCGGTGCCGCTCGTGGTGACGCTGATGGGTCCGTGCCGGTACTCCATCGCCGGATAGGCCTCCGCCCAGGACAGCGACGCCTCGCGCATCTTCAGCCCGGCCTCGTTGGCCAGGCCGACGGTCCAGCCACGCCCCAGGAAGGTGAACTGGGCGCAGTCCACCAGGTCTTCGGGCAGGGGCTCCGTCAGGGCCGTGCGCGCGTCGGTGACGGCGGTGTCGGGGTGCAGGCCGAGGTGGGCGCGGAGGAGGGTGAGGGCCGTGGTGGCGAACCGGGTCTGGACGACGGAGCGTTCGTCCGCGAAGTCGAGGACGGCGAGCTTGTCGGCCGCCGTCCGCACGGGTGTGTCCGGGTCGGCGGTGATCGCGGTGGTGCGGGTGCGGCCCTTCAGCCTGCCGAGCAGTTCGAGGACCTCGGTCGTGGTGCCGGAACGGGTGAGGGCGACGACCCGGTCGTAGGCGCGGCCGTAGGGGAACTCCGAGGCGGCGAACGCGTCGGTCTCCCCCTGGCCCGCGCCCTCGCGCAGGGCCGCGGCCGCCTGCGCCATGAAGTACGAGGTGCCGCATCCGACGATCGCGACCCGCTCCCCCGGCGCCGGCAGCACCTCCGCATGGTCGGCCGCCTGTGACGCGGCGCGTGTCCAGCACTCGGGCTGGCTCGTGAGCTCGTCCTCGACATGTGTCATGCCGCACCCTCCGCTCTGATTGTTCCTGCAAGATATCGCCAGCTTTCGAGCATCATCAAGCATGAGGGCCGGATCGGGTGCGTTAGGGTCGCCCGGAGGTCGAGTCGTGGAGGTGCGGATGTCGCGCGACGCCCGCTGGAAGGCGCTGCTGGAACTGCTCGTCGAGCGCGGCCGGCTGGACGTCGAGGAGGCGGCCGGGGAGCTCGGGGTGTCGGCGGCGACGATCCGCCGCGACTTCGACCGGCTCGCCGAGCAGCAGATGCTCGTGCGCACGCGGGGCGGCGCGGTGGTGCACGGCGTGTCGTACGAGCTGCCGCTGCGCTACAAGACGGCCCGGCGCGCCTCCGAGAAGCAGCGCATCGCGAAGGCGGTCGCCGATCTGGTGGCGCCGGGTGAGGCGGTCGGGCTGACCGGGGGCACGACCACCACCGAGGTGGCGCGGGCCCTGGCCGTGCGCGGGGACCTGGCGTCCGGCTCGCCCGCGCTGACCGTGGTGACGAACGCGCTGAACATCGCCAGCGAGCTGGCCGTACGGCCCCAGTTCAAGATCGTGCTGACCGGCGGGGTGGCGCGGGCCCAGTCGTACGAGCTGGTCGGGCCGCTCGCCGACGGGGTGCTCGGGCAGATCACCGTCGACGTGGCGGTGCTCGGGGTGGTCGCCTTCGACGTGACGCACGGGGCCGCGGCGCACGACGAGGCGGAGGCCGCGATCAACCGGCTGCTGTGCGAACGCGCGGAGCGCGTGGTCGTGGCCGCCGACTCCAGCAAGCTGGGGCAGCGGGCCTTCGCCCGGATCTGCGCTGCCGATGCGGTGGACACGCTGGTCACGGACACGGCGGCCGACGCGGAGACGGTGCGGCGCTTCGAGGAGGCCGGACTGCGGGTCGTCACGGTGTGATCCGCGCTCCCGGCCCCTTCACCGGTCCTCCGCCTAAGCTGGGGCTGAGGCGTGTACCGGCCAAGGAGGCGGCCATGGGCGGAGCAGCGCAGGACCACGACGTGCCGGGCGGCCGGCGGTATCTGCCGATCGCCGAGCACGGGCTGATCGGCGACCTGCGCAGCGTGGCCCTGGTGGGGACCGACGGCACGATCGACTGGTACTGCTGCCCGGCCTTCGACGCGCCCAGCGTCTTCGCCTCGATCCTGGACGCGGACCGCGGCGGCTGCTTCGAACTGGCGGCTGCGGTACCGGCGCGGACCAAGCAGTTCTACTTCCCCGACACCAACGTGCTGATCACCCGGTTCTTCACCGAGGACGGCGTCGGCGAGGTGCAGGACTTCATGCCGCTCGACGGCGAGCCGGCCGAGGCCGAGCGGCACCGGCTGATCCGCCGGGTGGTGTGCGTACGCGGCTCGATCCCGTTCCGTACCCGTGTCGCTCCCCGGTTCGACTACGGCACCCGGCCGCACACCGTCCGGCTGACCGGGGAGACGGCGGTCTTCGAGTCCGCGGGGCTTGCGCTCGCGCTGACCGCGACCGTGCCGCTGGAGACGGACGGGCCGGACGTGCGCGGGGACTTCAAGCTCTCCGAGGGCGAGTCGGCGGTGTTCGCGCTGGACAAGGTGGGCGGCGACGTGGCGCCCCGCCGGTGTGCGCGCACGGAGGCGGAGGAGCAGTTCGCGGCGACGGTGGCGTACTGGCGGCGCTGGCTGGCGGCGTCCAAGTACCGGGGCCGCTGGCGGGAGATGGTGCACCGCTCGGCGCTGACGCTGAAACTGCTCACCTACGCGCCGACCGGGGCGATCGTGGCCGCGCCGACGACGAGTCTGCCCGAGCGGCTCGGCGGCGAACGCAACTGGGACTACCGGTACGTGTGGGTGCGCGACGCGGCCTTCTGCGTCTACGCCCTGCTGCGGCTGGGCTTCACCGGCGAGGCCGAGAAGTTCATGGACTTCGTGACCCGGCACGTCAGCCCGGGTGACGGCAAGCCCTCCGGCCCGTTGCAGATCATGTACGGCATCGACGGGCGAACCGAGCTGCCCGAGACGACCCTCGGCCATCTGGAGGGCCACGAGGGTTCCGCGCCGGTGCGGGTCGGCAACGCGGCAGCCGACCAGCTCCAGCTCGACATCTACGGCGCGCTGATCGACTCCATCTATCTCTACGACAAGTGGGCCAAGCCCATCTCCAGCGGTCAGTGGGACGACGTGTGCGCGCTGGTGGACTGGGTGTGCGAGAACTGGGACCAGCCCGACGAGGGGATCTGGGAGACGCGGGGCGGGCGCAAGAACTTCCTGTACTCGCGGCTGATGTGCTGGGTGGCGATCGAGCGGGCCATCCGGATGGCCACCCGGCGCGGCCTGCCGGCCGACCTGCTCCACTGGCGCCAGTGCCGCGACACGATCTACCGGCGGATCATGAGCCGGGGCTGGTCCGAGGCGCGCGGGGCCTTCGTCCAGCACGAGGACGGCGACGTGCTGGACGCGGCCGTGCTGATGATGCCGCTGACGAAGTTCATCGCCCCGACCGATCCGAAGTGGCTGTCGACACTGGACGCGCTCACCGAGGAACTGGTCTCCGACTCGCTGGTCTACCGCTACGACCCGCAGTCCAGCCCGGACGGACTGCGCGGCGACGAGGGCACGTTCTCCATCTGCTCGTTCTGGTACGTCGAGGCCATGGTGCACGCGGGCCGGATCGACGAGGCGCGTCTCGCCTTCGAGAAGATGCTGACGTACGCCAACCATCTCGGCCTGTACGCCGAGGAGATCAGCCACACCGGGGAGCAGCAGGGCAACTTCCCGCAGGCGTTCACGCATCTCGCGCTGATCAGCGCGGCCTTCAATCTGGACCGGGCGCTCGGCTGACCACCATTCGGGGGGTTTTCGGGTTCTGGCTGTGCGAAGGGGAGGCACGGGAAATACTCGAAGAATGGCGGGGGAAACGGGAGCGGCCGTGCGTGGCGCGTCGCTGGGGCATGGGGAAGGTCCGCGTTGAGTGCCCGGGGGCAACGCGATCACGACCGCTCGAGGACTGATCCGCCGGCCACGTCTTCGTCCGGGGACCGATCGGCCGCCGTGGGCGGGGACGCGGGTCAGGTTGTCACCGGCGACGGCGCTGCTGCGGTTCACGTCGAGAACATCGAGCGGGCGGTTCTGCTCCCGAAGGAGGCGTTTGCGCAGGCCGCGTATCACGAGCGGTCGGCCGCAGCGGCGTTCCCTTCGCATGTGGACCTCACCTCGATCCCGCTGGCTGTTCCCCAGCGACGGGTCGCCGCGGACCGGCTGCGCGGGCGGGACGGCCTGGTGAGGGCGCTGACCGGCGACATCGGACGCCATGTGGGTGACAGATCGGACGACCGCCGCGTCCATGTGCTGACCGGGCTCGGCGGCTGCGGAAAGACCACGGTGGCTCTGGAGGTGGCACACCGGCTCTCGCCCATGGCGGGCCACGTGTGGTGGGTGTCCGCCGCCGACCGTGAGAGCCTCTGGGGCGCTTTGCACGCCGTCGCATTCGACGCCGGCGCCGACAGCGGAGAGTTCGTCCGCGCTCACGCCGCCGATGTGCTGTGGAAGCGGCTCAACGCGCTCACCGAACCATGGCTTCTCGTTCTCGACAACGTCGACGATCCGTCCTTCCTCAGCGCCCGGTCACAACCCCTGGCACGTGGCGTCGGCTGGCTGCGGCCGCCCGGCACCCCGCACGGGACGGTACTCGTCACGAGCCGCGAATCGCGTCGGGAGCGATGGGCGCCGTGGATACAGCTGCTGCCGGTGGACGTGCTCGACATCGACGACGGGGCTCGCATCCTGCTCGACCTGGCACCGGACGCGGGCGATGAGCAGGAGGCGAAGAAGCTGGCCCGGCACCTCGGCGGCCTGCCCCTGGCGCTGGACCTCGCCGGCTCCTACCTCGCGCTGGCAGCCGACGAGCCATGGCCCGTGCCCGGAACGCCCGAGACTTTCGCGGAGTACCGCCGTGACTTCGACGGACGGATCGCGGAGATGGCCGCCGACCCGGACTCCTCGCTCGGGGAGGCGGAACAGGCCCGCCGGGCCATCCTGACGACCTGGGAGATCTCGCTCGATCTCCTCCACGACCAGGGCAACGACCTCGCCCGGCCGCTGTTGCGCCTCCTGTCGGCTTTGGGACCGGCACCGATTCCGCACCAGCAACTGCTCGACCCGGAGTTGCTCGCCACCTGCGACCTGTTCCCCACTCCGACCGACAAACGGATCCAGGCCGCACTGAAGGGGCTCTCCGGTCTGCGACTGGTCAGTCTTCAGAGCGTGAGCCCGGAACCGGGCAGAGGTGAGTCGTCCGACGCCGACATCCGCCGGAAGCTCGACATCCACCCGCTGGTCCGCGCCAGCAACCGGGCACACGCCGACTTCACCACGCACACCGGGAAACTCCTCGGCCTCGTCACGGCCCTGCTGGAGCGGGCCGTGAGCCCGCTCGAACCGGACAATCCCACGCACTGGCGCCGATGGCGCCATTTCGCCCCGCACTGCACCGCGCCCCTGCACCTCCTGGAACTGGTCGGCTCCGTGCCGGACGACGTGACCGTCGCCGCCACCGAACCCGCCTTGCGCGCCGCACAGAGCCGCAACTTCCTCGGCCTGTACTCCCTGGCCGTCACCGAGCTCAGCACCGTCGTCGCTCTCCGGGAGAGCCGCCTGGGTCCCGACCATCCCGCGACGATCGAAAGCCGTCTGAGCCTTGCCCTGGCTCTGCGCGACGACGCGCAGTTCCGTGAGTCCGAGGCCGTGTACACGGCGATAGCCGAGGCTTGCGAACGGACGCTGCCGTCCGACCACCCGTATCTCCAGTCCGCCCGAGGCGGCCGGGCACGGGTGCTGTGTGCACTCGGACAGCCGGACGTGGCGGAGAAGGATCTGCGCGCCGTCCTCGCGATCCGGCTGCGCGAACCGGGACCGCACTCCCGCAAAACCCTTCGTACCAGGTACGACATCGCCACTGTCCTGCACATGCGTGGGCTGCTCAGGGAATCCGCCGACGAAATGCGAGAGATCCGACGAGCAGGGCGAGAACTGTTCGGACACCGCGATCCGCTGACACTTGCAGTCGGTGCCAGCCTTACACGGGTGTTGCGCGATGCCGGGGAGCTCGACGAGGCCGAATGTGTCGGAGCGGAGGTGGTCGCGGACTCGGTGAGCCTGCTGGGTTCCGCCCACCCCGACACACTCATCGCCCGTCACGAACAGGCGCGCATCATGCGGGACAAGGGCCGGCTCGCCGAGGCCGAGGCCGAGTTCGCCGAGATCTGGAAAATCAACAAGCGGCGTTTCGGCGAAGACCACCCCGACGCGGTCGCCAGTCGGCACGAGCTCGCCACCACTTTGCATCTGTTGGGCCGCCCGACCGAGGCGGCGGATCACTTCCGTGCGGTGCTGGACGCCAACGTTCGGCTCCTGGGCGAGGAACACCCCGATGCGCGGACCAGCAGCCGGAACCTCGCGCTTGTCCTGAACGGCGCGAACGAGGAGGACGACGCAAGGATGGCCCTGGACGAGGCACTCGCAGCCGACAGCGACGAACCGGCCCCCGATGTCCGTCGAATCCTTGAAAGGTTTGCCCGACCACGGCAGAGCAAATCGGGTGAGGGACCAGGCGGTGGCGGATACTCGGCAGGCGGCTACTCCTACCCTCCACATCCGCGTTCGCGACCCGTACTTTCTTACCGTTCACAGTCCCGCTTCAAGGACAAGTCCACCGTACCGACGATCGACACGAAAATCAGGCCGGATACGCTGCGTGCCCTGGCTGCCGGACGGGAGACCCGCAGCGGCGTCGAAAAGCTGTGCGCCCATCAGCGCAAGATCCGTGTCCTGGCGCTGAGGGAGATCCTTGCCTGGTACGCCCGGTCGGATGGGGCCCCGTGGATCCGGCAGGTGCGGGCGTTGCTCGTGGAAGCCGACCAGGCCGACCCGGTCCTCATGGACAAACTCCTTCTGCACCCCGGTACAGGCCGGTGGATGAGCCGTACGCTGCGTGCGCTGGAGGACGACTCCGCAAAGGCCGACCCCGGTCATCTGCGGGCACTCGCGGCCACGGCCGGCATCAACGCCGAGTTGTCCTTCACCCTCCGGATTCCGGTACACGAGGGCCTTGCCGTCCTGCCGACCCTCGGCTTCGCCGACCTCGGAACCGACCGGCACACGACGGAAGCGGACGTCGTGGCGGAGAACGGCCGGAGGTGCGTCCGGGCCGCAGGCAAGGAGGTGCGACTTCCCACCTCGCTGGAGGCCGGGTCCCCCGGGTGGCACCCGATGCGCCGCATCGAAGCCCGTACCGCCGGTGAAACCCTCCGGGTCTGCCTCGACGATATCGACCCCTATCGCGTCGTCGACCCCGGCATGGCGCCCCGCCCGCTCACTCCCGAGCAGGCGGACCGCTGGCAGGAACTGCTCGGTGCGGCATGGAACCTGCTGAACCACACGGACGGCGTGGACGCCGGGGCACTCGCTGCGGCTCTCACCACGCTCACGCCGCAGGCCCCGGCGTCCGGCGGCGCGCCGGCTTCGCTGACGTCGAGCGACGCGTACGGCGGGATCGTCCTCACCGAACCGGAGGACGCGCTACAACTCGCCGTGACACTCGTGCACGAGGTCCGGCACATGAAGCTCCACGCCCTCCTCGACATGGTGTCGCTTCACAGTGAGCAAGACGGTGAGGAAGAGCTGTTCTACGCGCCCTGGCGGGATGATCCGCGGCCTTTCGACGGGCTGTTCCAGGGGGTGTTCGCCTTCTTCGGGGTGGCCGAATTCTGGCATGGGCGCTGCCTTCGGTCGACCGGCGATGACCTGAGGCGCGCGCAGTTCGAGCTGGCCTACTGGCGCATTCAGGTCTGGGAGGCGTTCACGGTGGTGAGGTCCTCGCCTCGGTTGACGGACACGGGCCGGCAGTTCGTCGCCGCGATGGCGGAGAGCGCCGCCGCGTGGCGGGCAGAGCCGGCCGTACCCGCCGACGTGGCCGCGGCAGCCCGGGCGGCCGCCCTCGCCCACCGGGACCGGTGGGAACAGCTCCACGGCCGGCCTTGACCGAGGCGGCGGCTTGAGCGGCTACCGGGCGGCGCGATTCGGGGGCGGCTCGCTGCCGGCCCTCGCGGCCCTGGGACTCAGTGCCCGTGGCCGTCGTCCGCATGCCCCTCGGGGGTACCGGAACCGGCCGCCGCTCCCCCGGCCCTGACGGTGAACGCCGCCGTGTGGACCTTTCCGTCGTGCTGGAAGTCGAGGAACAGGCGGTAGGAGCCGGCGCTGGGGGCCGTGGCCGTGAAGGAGATGTCCGGGCCGGGCCTGGTCTTTCCGTCGCCGGGTTCACCGTTCGGGTGGACGTGGAGGTAGGCGAGGTCGCCGGAGCGCAGGGCGACCAGGTGGCCGTACGCGCCGAGGTAGGGCTGGAGGTCGGTGACGGGCCGGCCGGCGCGGGAGACCTTCAGCTTCAGTTCGCTCGCCTTGCCGGGGCGCAGGGCGCCGGACAGCTTGACTTCGTAGCCGTTGGTGCTGGCCGTGGAGGCCGGTGCGGGCAGTTCCTTCGGCTGGTACGGGCCGGAGGCGGCGAGGTCCGCGCCGAGGGTGAGGTTCCGGGCGTCCTTCTCGGCCGGGGTGAAGTCGGCGAAGACGCGGTAGCCGCCCGCGCGGGGCAGGTCGACGGGGGTGCTCCAGGTGCCGTCGGCGGCGCGGGTGGGGTGCAGGTGGCGGTAGGTGACCAGGTCGCGTGAGGCCACGATGAGGTGCAGTTCCTTTTCGTGTTCGCGCTGATAGGCGGTGACGGCGCGGCCGCTGCCGTCCCTGACCGTGAAGCGCAGGTCGGCCCGCTGCCCGGCGGTGACGCTCGGGGTCTCCAGGTCGAGGGTGTCGCCGTCCTCGGAGATCTGGAGCCCGCCGGCCGGGGGCGTGTCGTGGCCGGTGTGGCCGCCGGCCTCCTCGGGTGGCGCTGCGGGCCGGGTGTGCTCGTCCTTGTGTTTCGGCGGGCTGTCGGCGACGACGGGGTCGATGCCCTGGCCGACGCCGTAGGCCGTGCCGAAGGTCGCTGCCAGGGCGGCGGCGAAGGTCGTGATCTTCAGTCCGGTGTTCATGGCCGGCATCTCCTTCAGAACCGGGCCTCCCGCTCCTGTGCGGGGCCCCCATACAGCTCACCATACCCCTGGGGGGTATATAGTCAAGCGGTGCTCGCGTTTGCATCTTATACCCCTCGGGGGTATACAGGAACTCGGCGAGGACATACCCCCGCCCCGTATTCGAGAATCGCGACCCCACCCAGGAGGCACGCCATGCCCGCCACCACCTACGCCGTCTCCGGAATGTCCTGCGGCCACTGCAAGGCCACGCTGACCAAGGCCATCGGCGAGCTGGACGGCGTCAGCGGTGTCGAGGTCGATCTCGACACCGGGCACGTCACCGTCACCACCGCCACCGAACCCGACGACGCCCTGATCGCCGAGACCGTCGACGAGGCCGGCTACGAGCTGACCGGGCGGGCGTGAGCCATGATCACCGACACGACCGACACCGGCGCCGAAGTGGAACTCGCCATCGGCGGTATGACCTGCGCCTCCTGCGCGGCGCGCATCGAGAAGAAGCTCAACCGCATGGACGGGGTCACCGCCACCGTCAACTACGCGACCGAGAAGGCGAAGGTCAGTTACAGCGGTGACGTCTCCGTCGGCGACCTGATCGCCACCGTCGAGGCGACCGGGTACACCGCCCAGGAGCCGGCTCCGCCCGCCGGGCGGGAGGAGCCGGCCGAGGAGCCCGACGAACTGCGGCCGCTGCGGCAGCGGTTGGTCACGGCCGTGGTGCTGGCGGTTCCCGTCGTCGCCATGGCCATGGTCCCGGCCCTGCAGTTCGAGTACTGGCAGTGGCTGTCGCTCACGCTGGCGGCGCCCGTGGTGACGTACGCGGCGTGGCCCTTCCACAAGGCGGCGTTCACCAACGCCCGGCACGGCGCCGCCACCATGGACACGCTGATCTCGGTGGGCACCTCGGCCGCGTTCCTGTGGTCGCTGTGGGCGCTGTTCTTCGGCACCGCGGGCACGCCGGGCATGACGCACCCCTTCGAGCTGACCATCGAGCGCACGGACGGCGCCGGGAACATCTATCTGGAGGCCGCCGCGGGCGTGACCGCCTTCATCCTGGCCGGGCGCTACTTCGAGGCCCGCGCGAAGCGCAAGGCGGGCGCGGCGCTGCGGGCGCTGCTGGAGCTGGGCGCGAAGGACGTCACGGTGCTGCGCGACGGCGGCCGTGAACAGACCGTTCCGGTCACGGAGCTGCGGGTCGGTGACCGTTTCCTGGTCCGGCCCGGCGAGAAGATCGCGACCGACGGGACCGTGGTCGAGGGCTCCTCCGCCGTGGACGCCTCGATGCTCACCGGCGAGTCCGTGCCGGTGGAGGTGGGCTCGGGCGATCCGGTCACCGGCGCCACGATCAATGTCGGCGGGCGGCTCGTGGTGCGCGCCACGCGGGTCGGCGCCGACACCCAGCTCGCCCGGATGGCCCGGCTCGTGGAGGACGCGCAGAACGGCAAGGCCGCGGCGCAGCGGCTCGCGGACCGGATCTCCGCCGTGTTCGTGCCGGTGGTGATCGCCCTCGCGCTGGGCACGCTGGGCTTCTGGCTCGGCAACGGCGCCGGGCTGACGGCCGCGTTCACCGCCGCGGTCGCCGTCCTCGTCATCGCCTGCCCGTGCGCCCTGGGTCTGGCCACGCCGACCGCGCTGATGGTCGGCACCGGACGGGGCGCGCAGCTCGGCATCCTCATCAAGGGCCCGGAGGTGCTGGAGTCCACGCGCCGGGTCGACACCGTCGTCCTCGACAAGACCGGCACCGTGACCACCGGCCGTATGACCCTGCTGGCCGTGCACATCGCCGACGGCACCGACGAGGCAGAGGTGCTGCGGCTGGCCGGGGCGCTGGAGCACTCATCCGAGCACCCGATCGCCCGTGCCGTCGCCGACGGGGCACTGGCGAAGCTGGGCGCGCTGCCCACGCCGGAGGACTTCGCCAACGTGCCCGGACTCGGCGTCCAGGGCGTCGTCGAGGGGCACGCGGTGCTCGTCGGGCGGGAGAGGCTGCTGGCCGACTGGGCGATGGAGCTGCCGGAGGGGCTGGCCCGGGCCCGGGCGGCGGCCGAGGACGCCGGGCGCACCGCCATCGCGGTCGCCTGGGACGGCGAGGCTCGTGCGGTGCTGGAGGTCGCCGACGCGGTGAAGGAGACCAGCCCCGAGGCCGTCCGGCGGCTGCGCGATCTCGGACTGATCCCGATCCTGCTGACCGGGGACAACGAGGCGGTGGCCCGGTCCGTCGCCCGCGAGGTCGGCATCGCGCCGGAGCACGTCGTCGCCGAGGTGCTCCCGCAGGACAAGGTCGAGGTCGTCAAGCGGCTCCAGGCCGAGGGCCGTTCGGTCGCCATGGTCGGAGACGGCGTCAACGACGCGGCGGCTCTCGCCCAGGCCGATCTCGGTCTGGCCATGGGCACCGGCACGGACGCCGCGATCGAGGCCGGTGACCTGACCCTCGTCCGGGGCGATCTGCGGGCCGCTGCGGACGCCATCCGGCTCGCGCGCCGCACCCTCGGCACCATCCGCTCGAACCTGTTCTGGGCGTTCGCCTACAACGTGGCGGCTCTGCCGCTGGCGGCGGCCGGTCTGCTCACGCCGATGATCGCCGGGGCGGCCATGGCCTTCTCCTCGGTCTTCGTGGTGGGCAACTCGCTGCGGCTGCGCACGTTCCGGGCCGCCGGCTGAGGCGGTGGCGGGTCAGCGGCGGTGCCACACCAGCGTGTACCGCCAGAGCAGGCGGCGGCGCAGGCGTGCGCCGGGCAGGACGGTCCGGGCCTCGCGGACGATCTCCGGGAAGGTCATGTCCGGCGGACGCGTACGGGCCGTCATGGAGACGGGGCGAGGCACCGGGCGGCCCCGGTTCTTGAGCAGGGCCATCACGATGTTGAGCGGGATCGACGCGACGCCGAGCAGGTGGTCGACGGGTGTCCGCTCCCGGGCGACACCGACGATCACCAGCGTGCCGCCGGGGGCCAGACGGTCCCGGAAGGCCTCCAGCGCCTCGGTGAACGGCAGGTGGTGGACCACGGCGACGCAGGTGATGACGTCGTACGGGCCGGCGGGCAGCCCGGCCGGCGCGTCGGCCACCGTGTACGTCACCGGGGCCGCCGTGGGGGTCAGCTCCCGCGCCCGGGCGATGATCGCCGGGTCGGCGTCGACCCCGTGCACCCGCTCGGCCCGGCCGGCCAGCAGCCGGGCGAGATCACCGCTGCCACATCCCACCTCCAGGGCGCTCCCGACACGCCTGGGGAGCCGGCGCAGGATCCAGCAGTGGAAGTGGGCGTTGTGATCCCAGGGGCGGGCGGCGTGGAACCGTTCGAGTGCGTGCAGGACCCGGCGTGTCGAGGGCGTCATGTCCTCAGTTCAGCAGACGGGTTCAGTCGCCCTGCGTGGGCACTCGGGAGGTACCGGCTCGCAGGGGCGCCGAGCGTGCGCCCGGCGTGAGCCGGTACCTTGCTGGGGAAGGCCACTGCGGGGAGAAGCACATGACCGATCCGACGACCACAGACGAGGACGCCCTTCGTCCGCTCCCGGCGGACGGGAAGCCCTCGGGCGGGCCCCGCCGGCTCCTGAGCGCCGTCATGGGCGATCTCAGGGCCGTGGACGGCGCCCTGTACGCGGCGGTGGCCGCCACTCCCACGCCCACGCTCGACCGGACGCTGCGCCATCTGTCGCACGCGGCCGACCACTCCAAGATCTCGTTCGGTATCGCCGCGGCCCTGGCGCTGGGCGGGAAGCGGCCGCGCAGGGCCGCGTTCGCCGGCGTCGGGGCGATCGCCGTGGCCTCGGCCTCCGCCAACCTGCTCGGCAAGCGCCTGGTACGCCGGGCCCGGCCGGACCGGGAGGCGGCCCGGGTGACGGTGGACCGGCACGTTCCGATGCCGACGTCGGCCTCGTTCCCGTCCGGGCACACGGCGTCGGCGGTCGCGTTCGCCACCGCCGTCGGCGTGGTCCTGCCGCCCGCCGCGGTGCCGCTCGGGGCGCTGGCGAGCGCCGTCGGCTACTCCCGTATCCACACGGGCGTGCACTATCCGGGCGACGTGGCCGCGGGCGCGGTCCTCGGCATCGCGAGCGCCGCGGCGGCCCTGGCGGCGGCAGCGGCGGCCGCTACTCCCTCGGAGCGGACACAGGCGCTCCTCACCGCGGCCCGTTCATGGCCCCGGATCAGCATCGGCGCAGCCCTACGGCACTGAAGCCGCGGGCCCGCTCCAACGGAATCGCAAGCGCCACGGCGGCCCCGGCAGCGGCGGCCGCCACTCCGTCGCCGTCACTCCGTCGGAGCGGACACAGGCGCCCCTCACAGCCGCCCGCGCATGGCCCCGGATCAGCATCGGCGCAGCCCTACGGCACTGAAGCCGCGGGCCCGTTCATCGGCCCCTCGGCGCTTCGCTATTCCAGGAGAACGGCAGCGGACCTGCGTACGTCGACGGCCGTGAGCGCCAGGGCCAGCGGCCCCGGGGCCAGGAAGGCCAGGGGCAGCAGCATCCAGGCGCACAGCGCGGCCGTCGCCACGGCGAGCAGGACCAGCCCGCTGCCGCCCGCGTCCGCCACGGCGTCCCGGGCGGCCCCGCGCACCGCCGCGCGCCAGTCGGTGAGCGACTCGGGGCGGGCGCAGGCCCGCAGGCCGACGACCGCCGCACAGGCGCCGATGGCGGCGGCGGCCACCGCGAACAGCGGCGCCCCGGGCAGCCCGGCCCCGGCCAGCGCCAGGTCGGCCGCGAACAGCAGCAGCCCCGCCAGGGCGACCGCCCCCGCCAGCAGGTCACCGGCCCGCAGCCGTTGCCGCAGCAGGGCGACGTACCTCCCGGCCGTGACAGGGCGGTCCTGTCCGGCGCCGCGCAGTACGGCGCACGCGGTCGAGAGCGCGGCCGGTGCCGTCACCAGCGGCAGGCACGCCACCGACGTGGCGAGGCCGACGCTCAGCACGTCCGCGAACAGCGTCATGCGCGGCCCGAACACCTCGCCGGCCTCACGTGTCCGCATCCCGCTCACCCCTTCAGTCCGGAGCTGGCCATGCCCTCCACCAGGAACCGCTGGAAGGCGAGGAAGAACAGCACGATCGGCAGCAGCGCGATCACCGACATCGCGAACATCGGGCCGAACGCGGAGGTGCTGGAGGCGTCCACGAAGGACCGCAGCGCGAGGGTCAGCGTGAACTTGTCCGGGTCGAACAGGTAGATGAGCTGGGTGAAGAAGTCGTTCCAGGTCCAGATGAAGGTGAAGATGGCGGTGGTGATCAGGGCCGGCCGGGTGAGCGGCAGCACGACCTGGAAGAAGCTGCGGAAGGGTCCGCAGCCGTCGATCCGCGCAGCCTCCTCCAGTTCGCGCGGCAGACCGCGCATGAACTGCACGATGAGGAAGACGAAGAACGCCTCGGTGGCGAGGAACTTCGGCAGGATCAGCGGCCAGTAGGTGTTCACCAGGCCGAGCTGGTTGAAGATGATGTACTGCGGGATCAGCACCGCGTGGTGCGGCAGCATGATCGTGGCGATCATGAAGGCGAACAGCGGCCCGCGCAGCCGGAACCTGAGGCGGGCGAAGGCGTAGGCGGCGAGCGAGCAGCTGATGACGTTGCCGAGGACCGCGCCGCCGGCGATCAGCAGGGAGTTGCCGAGCAGCCGCCAGATGGAGACGTCGTTGACGCCCTCCATGGCGGTGGAGTAGTTCGACCACTCCAGGTGGCTGGGCAGCAGGTTGAGGCTCGCGATGACCTCGTCCGCGGGCTTGAGCGAGGTGGCCAGCAGCCACGCCAGCGGGTACAGCATGACCAGCAGGGCGGCCAGGCAGCCCAGGTGGACGGCGACCCGCCCCCAGCGGACGGGCTTGCGGGAAACGGCGGTCGAGGTCATCGGTCCCCCTCGGAGGCGTAGAAGACCCAGGAGCGGGAGGTGCGGAACAGCACCGCCGTGACCACTCCGATCACGAGGAGCAGCACCCAGGCCATGGCGGAGGCGTAGCCCATGTGGGAGGCGACGAAGCCGCGGTCGTAGAGGTACATGGTGTAGACGAGGGTCGAGTCGGCCGGTCCGCCCTTGCCCGCGCTGACCGCGAAGGCGGGCGTGAACACCTGGAACGCCTGGATGGTCTGGAGGACCAGGTTGAAGAACAGCACCGGGGACAGCATCGGCACGGTGACGGACAGGAACTGCCGCCATTTCCCGGCCCCGTCGACCGCCGCCGCCTCGTACAGCTCGGCCGGTATCTGCTGGAGACCGGCGAGGAAGATGACCATCGGCGCGCCG
This sequence comes from Streptomyces sp. HP-A2021, assembly GCF_022807935.1. Classification (NCBI taxonomy): domain Bacteria; kingdom Bacillati; phylum Actinomycetota; class Actinomycetes; order Kitasatosporales; family Streptomycetaceae; genus Streptomyces; species Streptomyces sp. HP-A2021. Next base: position 8,708,071 of record NZ_CP094344.1, on the reverse strand, counting down.
AACTGCCACACCGTCAGCAGCGCGACGGCGAGCAGCGACCAGCCGGGCTTGTTGACCCAGCCGCCGGTGCCGAGCAGGTTGTCCACCGTGCCGCCGTCGTTGAAGACCGCCCGCCAGACGAGGGCGATGGACATCGACGCGCCGAGCAGCGAGGGCGCGTAGAAGGCTGAACGGTAGAAGGCCTTGCCGCGCTTCATGCCTTTCAGGGCGAGCGCGACGACCAGGGCGAGGGCCAGTTGCAGGGGCACGGCGATGACGACGTACGTCACCGTCGTCACGACCGAGCGCCAGTAGCGCGGGTCCTCGGTGAACATCTGGACGTAGTTGCGCAGGCCCACCCACTTCGGCGGGTTGAACAGGTCGTAGTCGGTGAACGACAGGTACAGCGACACGGCCATCGGCAGCAGGGTCAGGACGATCGCGCCGAGGACCCAGGGCGAGAGGAACACCCAGGCGGCGCCCTCGCGTTCGCGCTTGGGGCGGCGCTTCGGGGCGGCGGCGGGGACGCGTTTCGTCTCCGTGGGGATCGCGGTGGTGGTCATGACCTCAGCTCCGCCTTCGCCTCGGTGATGTAGTTCTCCGCCGCCTCGCGGGGCGACATGCGCTCATAGGACACCTGGTCGTAGTCGCGCTGGAAGGTGCTCTGGAGGGCGTTGTCGCCCGCCGGCGGTGCCTGGGGCGGGTCCTTGAGCTTGCCCTCCAGGGACGCCTGGAAGTCGGCGATGGTCTTGTCGAAGTCCTTGAGCTGCGGGCCGATCTCGGCGCGGATCGTCTCGTTGACGGGGATGCCGCGGCTCGCACCGAGGATCTTCGCGGCCTGCCGGTCGTTGATCAGGAAGTCGACGAGCTGTGCCGCCTCCTTCGGATGGGCTGTGTTCGCGGAGACTCCGACGAACATGGACGGCTTGAAGTACTGGCCGGGGGTGCCGTCCTCGCCGGACGGCATGGGGGCGAGCGCGACGCCGCCCTTGACGAGGGCGAGGAAGCCGCTGGCCGGGGCGTCCCAGTTGGCGTCGGTGACGGATGTGCCGCGTCCCAGCGGGGTGTTCTCGACGGAGCCGTCGAGCTGGGTGGTCTGTTCGGCGGGCGAGACGGCGCCCTCGCGGCGCAGCTTGTCGGTGAAGGTCCACCAGCGGGTGAGGTCGTCGGCGGTGAAGCCGAGCCCGCCGTCCTCGGTGTAGAGGGTCTTGCCCTGCCCGCGCAGCCAGACCTCGAAGGCGTCCTCGCTCTGGCCGGGGTCGGTCGCCCCGGGCTTGCCGGTCTTCTTGGCCAGGGCGCGCATGGTGTCGGCCCACTGGCTCCAGGTCCAGCTCTTGCCGGGGAGGGGCACGCCCGATTTCTTCCAGGTCCCGACGTCGTAGGCGACGGTCTCGGTGCCGCGGCCCTGGGGGATCGCGTACTGGACGTCGTCCACGCGGCCGGTGGCGAGCAGGCCCTGGTCGATCTCGGAGGTGCGCAGGACGGACTTCTGCTTCGCCAGGTCGAGCAGGACGCCACCGGAGGCGTACTGGTCGATCTGGCGGTAGTCCAGCTGCATCACGTCCGGCGCGTCCCCGCCGGCGGCCTGGGTGGCGAGCTTCTGCTTGTAGGCGTCGTAGCCGGAGAACGACGTCGTCACGTCGACGTCCGGATGCTGTTTCTCGAACAGCGCGACGGCCTGCTCGGTGCGTTCCGCGCGGTCGGGGTTGCCCCACCACGTGTAGCGCAGCACGACCTTGCCGCCGCCGGCCGATTCCCCGGATCCTCCGCAGCCCGCCAGCACGGCACACAGTGCCAGTGCGGCGGCCGACGCGCAGAACCCCGTTGTCCTGTGTCGCGGCATGCCGAGGTCACCTCTTCCTTTCCTCGGACTTTCTGTGGGCCCCCCTCGCCCCCCTGCTGCGTTACTCGCTCTGGTGCGGCAGCGTCGTCCCGGGCAGGTTGTACTCGTCCCGCCGGCCGCACATGCCGAAGCCGCCGAGCCGGGTGGGCGCCGCCTCGTAGGCGGTGGCCTCGCCGAGGTAGGCGGGTTCGCCGCCGGCCAGCGCGTCGAGCTGGGCGCCGGTGCGTTCGGCGGTGGCCAGGGCGCCCGCCCGCCACAGGGAGCGCCAGGTGGGCACCTTGTCGCGCACGATCCGGGCGGCGGCCCGCTGGAACTCCAGGTACGGGCCGTTGTCGCCGGCGACGAGCGCCTCGCGCAGGGCGAGGTAGCCCTCCACGGCGAGGTCCCGGCGGCGCTGGGCGGCCGCCGCAGTCTCCGGTCCCGTGCCGGGCGGCAGGGCCGCCGCGGCGGCGTACCGCTCCGGGTCGGCGAGCACCTCGGGCGGGAAGGTGAACACGGCGTCCCCGGCCTCGGGCAGGCCGCTGTTCTGCATCAGCACGGTGATGCGCAGATCGCCGCCCTGCACCATGCGGTGGACGGTGCCCGGCGTGAACCAGGCGAGGGAGCCGGCCTCGAGGGGGATGTCCCGGTAGCCGTCGGGGCTGAGCGTCTGGACCGCGCCCCGGCCGCCGGTGACGACGTACGCCTCGGTGCAGACCAGGTGCAGATGCGGGCTGCCGCCGCAGACGCCGTCGGCGGCCTCCCAGTCGTAGGCGCTCAGATGGGACAGGCCGATCGCGCCGGGCAACGGGTGCGGCAGGGCGGGCTTGGCGTCGTTCACCACGGCAGACCCTCCAGGTGCGTGCCGACCCGGTCGCGGTCCCAGGCGCCGTCGGCGACGACGAGCCGGTAGCGGAAGGCGAAGGACCCGCCCGGCGGGAGTTCGAACTCCTCGAAGAACGCCCAGGAGAAGGCGACCGTCGGGAAGGGCTCGGAGCGGACGAACCAGTGCGACTCGTGGATCGCGGACGTCTGGTCGAGGTTCTCGGGCGCGTGCGCGAAGACGAGGGTGGAGTGGCCGTCCACGTCATCGTGCTCGGTGGTGAAGGCGAGCCAGGGGCCCTGGGTGCCCATGAGCTTGCCCGCGTCGGCGTCGGTGTCCGGGGCGAAGACCGTGCCGCCGGTGAAGTCGCGCGGGCCGCGCCACTGGAGTCCGGTGTAGCCGGCCATCTCCCGGCCGGCGGTGGTCGGGGAACCGAAGGCCAGGGGCTCGTAACGGGCGTTGGTGAGGCGGATCGACCAGTCCAGGGCCCAGGCGCCGGCCTCCTCGTCCACCGAGTGGACGGTCAGCCCCCGCACCTCGCGCGCCCACTCCTCGCCGCCGTTCTCGACCCAGGTGAGTTCCTCGGTGAAGGCGAGGCGGTCGTCCTCGACCGTGAACTCCGGGAAGCCGTCGTGCCGCATGGAGCCGACGCGCTCGGGCAGGGGCAGATAGCCCTGGCCGTGGACGTAGCAGTTGCCGCCCCAGAAGTTCTGGCCGGACAGATGGCTCGCGGTCATCTGCAGGCCCTTGTGCCAGCGGTGGTCGTTCGGGCGGTAGCCGGTGACCGTGCGGCCGGACAGGGTGCGCACCGGGTGGGCGTACGGCTTGCGCGACTCGAAGGGATTCGGGTCCGGGCGGTAGACGTAGCGGAGGATCTCCGTGCCGTTCGCCGCCGTGACGGCGATGTCCTCGCCGTGGGTGTGGGTGACTCGGATGCTCATGCGCGCTCCTTGGGGGCCCAGTCGGGGTACTCGCCGTGCATGGCCTCGTAGAAGGGGTCGCCCGGGCCGATCTCTCCCGCGTGCACGGAGCGGCCGGTGAACGCCGCCTTGTACAGGGCGGCGGCGAACTCCAGGGTGGCGCGGGCGTCCTGGCCGCTGCCCGGTGGCCGGGTGCCGTTGTCGTAGGCATCCAGGAGGGCGCCCAGCTGGGCGGTGTGCGAGCTGGGCACGTCGTTGGAGGGGGTCCGCCAGGCGATGGCGCGGTCGGAGGCGACGTGCGGGGCCGGGGTGTAGACCCAGCTGTCGTTGGAATGGCCGTACAGGTGGGTGAGTTCGACCGTGGCGTCCGCGCAGTCGATGCGGATACGGCTCACCTCGTCCGGGGAGAGCACGCTGTTGACGACGGTGGCGAGGGCACCGCTCCGGAAACGCACCAGGGCGGTGGAGACGTCCTCGCTCTCGGTGTCGTGGACGAGCCGGGCGGCCATGGCGCGGATCTCCTCCCACTCGCCGAGCAGGTGCAGCATCAGGTCGTACTGGTGGATGCCGTGACCCATGGTCGGCCCGCCGCCCTCGCTGGCCCACTTGCCGCGCCACGGCACGGCGTAGTAGGCGGCGTCCCGGTGCCAGGTGGTCTGGCAGTGCGCCACCAGCGGGGCGCCCAGCTCGCCGCCGGCGATCAGCTCGCGGGCGTGTACGGCGCCGGATCCGTAGCGGTGCTGGAAGACGACCGCCGCGTACGCTCCGGAGGCCTCCTCGGCGGCGGCGATCTCGTCGTACTCGGCGAGCGACAGGGTGAGCGGCTTCTCGCACAGCACCCAGGCACCCGCCTTGAGCGAGGCCACCGTCTGGTCGCGGTGCAGGGCGGGCGGCGTCCCGATGAGGACGAGGTCGGGGCGTACGGCGTCCAGCATCGCGTCCACCGAGGTGTACCCGGCGACCTGGCCGCCGGCCAGCTCGCGGAAGGCGTCGAGCCGCTCCTGGTCGACGTCGACGGCGGCGACCAGTTCCACCCGGTCGGAGTGGGCCCGCAGCGCGGGCAGATGACTGCCGCTGACGATCGCACCGGTGCCGACGACGGCCACGCGGCGGCGGGCGGGGGACAAGGACATGCGGCGCTCCTCGGACGGCCGGCGGACACACGCTGGGACAGCACTTGGAAAGCGCTTGCACCCGGAAGGCGACCCTAGGCGTGAGCGAATGTCTGGACAACCCCCCTGCAGCGACCTGCACAAGGTCTGCCCGAGCGTTCTCCCAGCTCGGGGGTGAGATTCGGGTTGCTGTCACCACCATGGACGCTGGTGCTGACCCCACCAGGAACCGGGCTGCCAGCCGGAGTGATCGAACCGCGGCCCGTCCCTAACGTTCTGTCGCACCGAGCCCTCCTCTCCGGCATGTCCCTGCCATTCACGAGGGGGCATCGGCGACAGAAAGGACACCCACCCCGTGTTATCCCGCTTCCCGGGAACCGCGCGACGAGCCACCCTCGCCCTGACGGCCGCCGCCCTCGCCCTCACCGCACTGCCCGCCACGGCCGGGGCGAGTCCCGGCTCCGACCCCCTCGCCCGCTACCACCACCAGCGCCTCGCCTGGAAAAGCTGCGTGATCGGACCGGACGACACGACCGGCAAGGAACTGGAGCAGGCGGGCGCCCGCTGCGCCGACGTGACCGTCCCGCTGGACTACTCGGACCCCGGCGGCCGCACGATCACCGTCGCGATCTCCCGGATCCCCGCCACCGACACCGACCGCCGCGTCGGCCCGCTGCTGCTCAACGGCGGCGGACCCGGCGGGCAGACCCTCGGCGACCCGCCGTGGGTGCGCAAGGCGATGAAGGACGTCGCCGCCCGGTACGACGTGGTCGGCGTGGACCCCCGCTTCGTCGGCCGCAGCACACCCCTCGACTGCCACTGGCCGACCGGCTCGGCGTGGCGCGGGGCGGGTGAGGACCGGGCCGGCTTCGACCGCATGGCCGCGTTCTCGAAGGACCTCGCCGAGCGCTGCCGCACCCACGCGGGCGATGTCCTCCCCCACGCCACCACCCGCAACACCGCCCGTGACATGGACGTCGTCCGGGCCGCGCTCGGCGAGCGGCGGATCTCCTACCTGGGTTACTCGTACGGCAGTTACCTCGGCGAGGTGTACACCACGATGTTCCCCGGCCGGACCGACCGGGTCGTCCTCGACGGTGTGATCGACCCGGACCGCTACGGTGCCCGGCTGTGGCTGGGCGTCGAGCGGGCCAACCGCCAGGCCCTCAAGGGCTGGGCCTCCTGGGCGGCCGCCCGCGACGCGACCTACGGTCTGGGCCGTACGCGGAGCGAGGTGCTGGCCACCGTGGAACGCGTCCGGCGCGCCGCCGCCCGCACCCCGCTGCGGCTCGGCGAACACCGCCTGGACGAGCACGTCATGCCGATCGTCGCCCTCAACGGCCTCTCGCAGGACAATGACGCCGCCTACGGGGACTTCGCCCAGGGCGTGCGAGACATGCTCCGGGCCTCGGAGGGGCGGAAGGTGACGCCGTCCCCGTGGCTCGCGGGGGTGCTCGAATTCGTGCTCACGGGCACCGACTCCCCCTACGGCAGCGCGCAGACGGCGATCGTGTGCGGTGACGGAGCCGCTCCGCGTGACCCGGAGATCTACTGGCGCGACGTCCAGCGCACCCGCGCGCAGGACCCGCTCTTCGCGCCCGTGACGAACAACCTCAACCCGTGCGCCTTCTGGGACCGGCCGCGCGAGCGCCCGACCACGATCCGGGACGACCTGCCGGCCCTGCTGGTCAACGCGACCGGGGACCCGCGCACCTACTACGACGGCGCCCGGGCAGTCCGCGGCATGTGGCCCTCCTCGCGGCTGATCACCGTGACCGGCGCCGACCAGCACGCGGTGTACGGCGTGTACGGCGTGCCGTGCGTCGACGACACGGTCAACGCGTACCTCGCCACGGGCCGGCTGCCGGCCCGGGACGTGGGCTGCGCCGCGCCCGCCCGGTGAGGCCGGGGGGCGCACGACGCGAACGTTGTGCGCCCCCTCCCCCGCGTCGTGGCCGGGACAGGTGGCGGCGGACGTGTCACTGTGCTCGCATAGGGTCCCAACGGCTTCTGGGGACAAGGGAGTTCACAGTGATCGAACCGGCGGAGGCGACAACCGTACGGGGCGTCGTACGGGCGGTGGTGACCGAACGCGCATCCCATGAGCTGCCGCTCCTCGAGGCGCTGTGGCCGCTGGACGACGAGCGGGCCGTCCGGATCCTGGCCGGGCAGGGCGTGCGCAGGGAACCCCTCGGGTTCGGTCTGGCGGAGGCCACCGGGCTGGTCACCGCCGTGGTGTGGCTGGTGCTGGATCAGGCGGCCCGGCGGGCGATCGACACGGCGGCCGACAGCGCGATCGAGCGGAGCCGGAGCGGACTGCGCCGGCTGCTCCGCCGCGCTCCCGCCGAACCGCCCCGGCTCGTGCCGGAGTGGGACCGCACCGAGCTGGCCACCGTACGGGCACAGATCGTCGAGCGGGCGGCCGAGCGCGGCATCGACGGTGCGGAGGCACAGGCCCTCGCGGATGCCGTCGTGGCACACCTCGCCACGGCGGAGCCGGAGTCCCCCGAGCCCTCCGACCGCGCGGGCGGCACCACCTCCACGGCCGCCGGGGACGGCACGTGAGCACGCCGCCCTCGGTGACGGCCGCCGCGCGTGCGCGCACCGGGCGGTACGGGCTGGCCGACACCGGCCCGCGCTTCGCGCTGCTGATGACGGTCGTCGTCGCGTCCAGCGTGCGCATGCTCAACGGGGTCCTGGCTCCGGATCCCAACGACACCCCGGGGGACCCGCTGGGCTGTCTGCTGGCGGCCGGGATGGATCCCGACGGGCGGAACCTGGACAACGTGCTGGTCACCATGCGCCGTCCGGAAGCGCTCGCGGAGTGCATGGCCGGCGTGCCGAGGGTGGAGTACTGGAAGGGCATGGCCGCGACGGCCGCCCTGCTGGCGGTCGCGGCCCTCGTGTACTGGTGGCAGCCGCTCCTGCGTGAGCGGTGGCGGCGCACGGTGCCGGCCGAGTCTCTGGACACCGACGGTTCCCTGGTCCCGGAACTCCGCGCCCTGCGCGAGCTCGCCGGCCTCACGTCGGGCGTGCGGTTCCGGGTGGATCCGACGCGGACGACCTCCGGGGCCGTGGTGTACGGGCGGTTCGGGGAGTACACCGTGTGTCTGCACGCGGGGCTGCTGGTGCGGCGGGCCACGGATCCCGAGGGCTTCCGCGCGGTCGTGCTGCACGAGCTCGCCCACATCCGCAACCGCGACGTGGAGTACGCCTCGGCCAGTACCTCCCTGTGGCGGGTTTTCGTCGTGCTGGCTCTGCTGCCGTACCTCTGGCACGAGGGCACACTGCTCGTCGACGGCCTCACCGGCCGGACCACCTCGCCGTTCTGGCCTGGGGTGGCGTCCATGCTCACCCGATCCGTCCTGGCCGGGCTCCTGCTGGTCGGGCTGGTACACCTCGCCCGTGCCGACCTGTTGCGCCGGCGCGAACTGTACGCCGACGCATGGGCTGTGGGCTGCGGCGCACCGGCCTCCGCGTGGGCCCACCGGGACCGTGACAGCGCCGTCGCCACCTCGGTCCGGCGGGTGACCGCGCTGCTGCGGACTCATCCGAGCTGGGCCGAGAGACGGCGTGCCCTGGCGGAGCCGGGACGGCTGTCGGGGGTGGGCGCGCTGGCGATGCTGCTGGTCGGGGCGAGCGGAACGCTTCTGGTCAACACTGCCGGGGACGTGGTGCCCCGGGCATCGACGAGCGAGGGCGGTGCATGGCTGACGACGGCGTTCCTCGCCCCGGTGCTGTACGTCTCGCTGGCCCGTTCGGTGACGGCGGCGCAGATCTCGGGCCGGAAGGAGTCCGGGTTCCGTGCGGGGCTCTGGCTCGGCTGCGGCCTGGTGCTGGGCGAGCTCGCGAACGGCAAGCACGGCACCGACTGGCTGGGTCCCGAACCGGGCTTCCTGCTCGGTCTGCTCCTCACGGCCGCCGTCGCGGCGGCATGGTCGGCGCAATGCACACACCTGGCGCTGGGTCTGGCGAGGACATGGCTGCGCCGCGCGGCCGGGCTGCTGAACCTGCTGGTCACCGCGGCGCTGCTGTGGGGCGGGCTGTACTGGTGGTACGTGGTGGGCTGGTACCAGACGATGGGCGTCTACAGCCAGGTCGAGGAGCACCGCGACATGGTGCGGCAGGTGAGCCCGGGTTCGTGGGACGCGTTTTCCCGTGAGCTGTCGGCCATCACCCAGGCCCTGCCGACGCTCACGACGCTCAACGCCGGCGTGCTGCTCCTGGTCGCAGCCCCGGTTCTGTGGATCTTCCCCCTGGTGCTGCGCGTGTCGACGTCCGCGGCGTCCGGGCTGCGGCTGCGCCGGACGCTGGGTGCGGGCGTGGTGGGCGGGCTGCTGTGCTGGGTGCTGCTGTTCGCGGTGAACCTGTTCCAGCGCCAACGCCGTCCGGCCACCTGGGCGGAACGCACCGGGCCGTACCTCTTCGTTCACCGCTGGCTGCTGATCGCCGCTGTTCTCGCGGCCTGCCTGCTCACCGCCGCGGCCGTGGCCGCTCTGTCCCGGCACCTGTGGCTGCCGCGGGCCCTGGCGGCCGTGGCCGTCACCCAACTCTTCGGGTATGCCGCGATATTCGTGATGTTCTCGGCCGACGGCTGCCTCGGACCGTTCAGCGCGTTCGTGGACCGGTGTGCCTGGGTGCCCCCGGCCGGCTGGCCCTTCGCCAGACGGATCGCGCTGAACGCCCTGACCCCGGCGGTACTGCTCGCCGCGTGCGCGGCGGTGGGCGGTGCGGGGGTGCGTGGGGTGGTCGGGCGGCTGGTGCGGCTGCGCCGCAGGCAGCCGGAACACGCCGCTCGGCCAGGGGCGGACGGGGTCACGCCGGGGGCTCCGATGACAACGTACGGGGTCACCCCGGGCACCCCCGCGACGGCGGGCGGGTCCACGCCGCACGCCCCCGCGAAGGCGAACGGGGTCGCCCTGGGCTCACCGGTGACAACGGACAGGGCCGCCCCACATGACCCTGAGGCGGCGGACCGGGTCGCCCCGGGCGCACAAGTGACGGCGGGCCGGGCCGCCCCGTCCGCCCCCACAACGACGGACGACACCACCCCGCACGCCCCCGTAGCGAACCAGGCCACCCCGGACACCCCAGTGGGGGCGGACAGGGCCACCCCGTCCGCCCCCACAAGGGCGGACGGCACCACCCCGCACGTCCCGGCAGCGGCAGCCCCGGCCACCCCCGACGCCCAAGTGACGCCGGACAAGGGGGCGCACGGTCCCGTCGCCGGGCCCGTCTCGCGGTGGCGGCGGCTCGCTCCCGCCGGTGCGGTCGTCGCCCTGGTCGTGCCCACTCTGCTGCTCACCGCCGCCGCCCACTCCGCGCCCACCAAGTCGTCGTCGGCCAAGAAGGTGGACGCGTCCGGCGTGCCGGGCGACACGGTGACCGATGTCGTCGAAGCCCCGCCGCGCGCCAGATCGGCCAGGATCCGCGCGTGGCAGGCACTCGCCTGGCTCGCGCACGGCGGCCTCGATCACTTCGCTGCGATCAACACGTCGGCAGGGGAGTTCGGCGAAGCACTCATCGCAGCCATGGAGAAACCCGGCCCGAACGGACAGGCCCGGGTGGAGAAGAAGGAGTTCCACCGCATCTGCGGCACACTGGTCCGCCGCACGGAGGACGCCATGGCCTACTTTCCCGTGCCCGACCAGGGCATACAGAAGAAGTGGTCCGAGACCCTCACCGCGCTGTCGCACCACGCGAGCACCTGCCGGGACGCGACGGCCCCGGGCGATGAGACGTACCGGACCGACGCCGAGCGTTCGCAGGCGTTCACCACGTCCGTGGAAGGTGTGCAGAAATCCACCGAGGCCCTCGGTGAGCTGCTGACCGAGATCGAGAAAGTGGCCCTGCCCGCGAACAAACGCGGGGACACCTGACACGGCACCCTGCGACCGCAAAGACCAAAACCTCCGTTGGTTCCGCAAGCGAGACACCTCGTCGACGTCCGGGCACCATGTGGCCCACGTCACCCTCCCCCACAGGGCCTTTACCTACCCGCAACGACGTACCGACAGGTGGTGGCACTCGTGCGCCTGCGCACCCCCCTCGCCCTGCTCGGGGCCGCCGTGCTCGTGCTCGTCGGACCGCCGCTGCTGACCACCGGCAGCGGCTCCGAGACCGGCACACAGATCCCGGGCCTGCGTTTCATGGTCCCCAACACGCCCGGCGGCGGCTACGACATCACGGCCCGGACGGCCGCGAAGAACGCCGAGGACGCCAAACTGACCCACAACATCGAGGTGTTCAACCTGCCCGGCGCCGGCGGCACCGTCGGCCTGAGCCGGCTGGTCAGCGAGCACGGCAACGGCAAGCTCGCCATGTCCATGGGCCTCGGGGTCGTGGGCGCCGTCCGTTCCAACGACGCGCCGAAGACACTCGGCGACACCACGCCGATCGCCCGGCTCACCGAGGAGCAGGACGTCGTCGTGGTCGCCAAGGACTCCCCGTACAAGACGATCGACGATCTCATCGGCGCCTGGAAGGAGAACCCGGGCAAGCTCCCGGTGGGCGGCGGCTCGTCGCCCGGCGGGCCCGACCACCTCGCGCCGATGCTGATGGCGCGGGCCGCCGGGATCCCCCCGAAGCAGGTCAACTACATCCCGTTCGACGGCGGCGGCGAGCTGCTCGCGTCGATCCTCGGCAACAAGGTCGCCTTCGGCGTGTCCGGCGTCGGCGAGTACCTGGACCAGATCAAGGCGGGCGAGCTGCGTCTCCTCGCGGTCACCGGCCCCGAGCGCGTCGAGGGGCTGGACGCGCCCACGCTGAAGGAGGCCGGGTACGACGTGAACTTCACCAACTGGCGCGGCATCGTCGCCCCGCCCGGACTGACCGACGGAGAGCGCGACAAACTCGTGCGGCTGCTCGAGGAACTGCACGGCTCGGACGAATGGCGCAAGTCCCTGGCGCAGAACGGCTGGGACGACGCCTTCCTCACCGGTGAGAAGTTCGGCGCGTTCCTCGACGCCGAGGACAAGCGCGTGGTTTCGGTGCTGAAGGAGCTGGGACTGTGACGACGCAGACCACCGACATTCCCCCCGCGGAGCAGGGCGAGCAGCGCTCGTGGCTGCGGGAGCACTCCGAACTCGGCGTGTGCGCACTGCTGCTCGTCCTGGGCGTGCTCGTCCTGACCGACGCGCTCACCATGGACGTCGACATCGCCCAGCGCGGCCCGGTCGGCCCGAAGACCGTGCCGGTCGTGGTCGGCGCCGGCCTGCTGGTGATCGCCGCGCTGCTCGCCGTGGACGTGCTGCGCGGCGGCCGGGGCCAGGCCGAGGGCGGTGAGGACATCGACCTGTCCGAGCCCGCCGACTGGCGCACGGTGCTGCTGCTGTCCGGGGTGTTCCTCGGCTCGGCCGTGCTGATCGAGCCGCTCGGCTTTCCCATTGCCGGCGCGCTGCTGTTCTGGGGTGCGGCGTTCGCGCTCGGCAGCCGCAGGATCGACCGCGATCCGCTCATCGCGGCCGGGCTGTCCCTCGTCACCTACGTCGTCTTCAACAACCTGCTCGGAGTGCCCCTGCCCGGCGGTCCGCTGATGGGAGTGCTGTGACATGGATGCCTTCAACTCCCTTCTGGACGGCTTCGGTACGGCCCTCACCCCGGTCAACCTGCTCTGGGCCGCGATCGGAGTGCTGCTCGGCACGGCGATCGGCGTGCTGCCCGGCATCGGCCCGGCGATGGCGGTGGCGCTGCTGCTGCCGGTGACGTACGGGCTCGACCCGATCGGCGCGTTCATCATGTTCGCCGGTATCTACTACGGCGCGATGTTCGGCGGCTCGACCACCTCCATCCTGCTCAACACGCCCGGCGAGAGCGCGGCGGTGGTGGCGGCCATGGAGGGCAACCCCATGGCCAAGTCCGGGCGCGGCGCGCAGGCCCTGGCGGCGGCCGCCGTCGGGCACTTCGCGGGCGGCCTGATCGGCACGATCCTGCTGGTCGCGCTCGCCCCGACGGTCGCCGAGCTGGCCGTGGACATCGGCGCGCCGGACTACTTCGCCATCATGGTCCTGGCGTTCATCGCGGTGACGTCGGTGCTGGGCTCGTCCCGCATCCGGGGCCTCGCCTCCCTGCTGATCGGTCTCACGCTGGGCCTGGTGGGCCTGGACCAGATGACCGGCCAGCAGCGTCTGACCTTCGGCTCGCTCCAACTGGCCGACGGCATCGACGTGGTGATCGTCGCGGTCGGTCTGTTCGCGATCGGGGAGGCCCTGTGGGTGGCGGCGCACCTGCGGCGCAGGCCGCCGGAGCCGATCCCGGTGGGGCGTCCGTGGCTGGGGCGCGGGGATGTGAACCGGACCTGGAAGTCGTGGCTGCGCGGCCCGTTCATCGGGTTCCCGTTCGGCGCGATCCCGGCGGGCGGCGCGGAGATCCCGACCTTCCTGTCGTACGTGACGGAGAAGCGCCTGTCCAAGCACAAGGACGAGTGGGGCAAGGGCGCCATCGAGGGCGTGGCCGGGCCGGAGTCGGCGGCGTCGGCCTCGGCGGCGGGCACGCTGGTGTCGATGCTGACCCTGGGCCTGCCGACCACCGCGGTCGCGGCCGTGATGCTGGCCGCCTTCCAGCAGTACGGCATCCAGCCCGGCCCGCTGCTCTTCGAGCGCGAACCCGACCTGGTGTGGGGCCTGATCGCCTCGCTCTTCGTCGGCATGGTGCTGCTGCTCGCGCTCAACCTGCCGCTGGCGCCGCTGTGGGCGAAGCTGCTGCGCATTCCGCGCCCGTACCTGTACGCCGGGATCATGTTCTTCGCGGCGGTCGGCGCGTACGCGGTCGGCGGTGAGGTGATCGACCTGGTCATCCTGCTGATCATCGGCCTGATCGGCTTCGGCATGCGCCGCTACGGCCTGCCGGTGCTGCCCGCCGTCATCGGCGTGATCCTCGGCCCGAACGCCGAGCAGCAGTTGCGGCGCGCGCTCCAGATCAGCGACGGCAGCGTGACGGGGCTGTTCAACACGCCGTTCGCGGTGACGGTGTACGCGGTGATCGTGCTGCTGCTGGCCTGGCCGCTGGTGAGGAAGGCGGTGACGCGGGGCCGCGCCGCGGCCTGACCCGGTCATCGCGGCACCCGCTCCCGGGTGCCGTCCGGGAAGCGGATCTCCACGTCGCCGGTCGCGGCGACCCGTACGCGTGGTCCTGAACGCCGCGCGTGCGGGTCGCCGTTCGTCTCCGGGTCGGCGCTCAGCACGACCAGGGTCACCAGAAGGTGGGTGCCGCCCGGGTGGGCGGGCAGGGTGAGGTACGGAGTCGCCGAGTGGTGGCCGCAGGCATTGGTGCCGACCGCCTGTGCCACCGCCGTCCCGGCGTCCTGCCACCCGTGAAGGCCGACGACCGTGCTGGTCAGCCCGTCCGCGCGCCGGGCCAGCGCCCAGCCGGGGCCGGTCGACGCGACCGGCGGCGCACTGTCGTCGGCGACGGCCCAGCCCCCTTCGCGCACGGGTGTGCCGGGCGGCGCGTCGACGCGGTGCACGCGGACCTCCCAGGGGCCGTGCACCACGCTGACCGTCTCGATGCGGTGGCCTTCGCCCTCGCCCGGGAGCAGGGCGCGGTGCCAGGAGGCTGCGCGGGAGCCTTGGACGCCGAGGGGGTGGATACGCCCGCGGGGGGTGGATGTGCCGTCGGGGGCGAGGAGCGCGATGTGGTTGTCGGGGCCCGGTGTCTCGGGCGCCGTCGCACTGGAGTAGGCGAACCGGGCGTAGTGCGGGCTGTCCTCAGCCGTTGCAGGTGGGGGCGGCAGCCGGTCGCTGCCGTGGTTGACGAGCCGGACGATCCCGTCGGCGGCGGTGGAGTGCAGCAGCCAGCCCGGCGCCGGTAACTCAAGGCGCACGTCGGCCGTCTCCACCGGTCCGGGTTCCTCGGGCGCGGTCCACACGGGGTGGTCGGCGGGCAGGAGCAGGCCGAGGAAGGCCTTGCTCGCCCAGTAGGGGGAGGCCGGGCCCGAGTACCGCTGGGTGACGGGGAGGAACGGCCCGTACCAGCCGAGCGTGAGCAGTCCCTGCGCGTCGGGCACGCCGCGTTCGGCGAAGTGCTTCAGCGCGCCGGAGGCGAGACGGCGGGTGCGGCCGGGCGGCAGCGGGGTGGCGTCGGCGAGGGCACCCGCCCACAGCGGGGCCGCCGTCGCGAACCGGTAGGTGAGCGAGCGTCCCTGGTGGACCGGCGCGCCGTCGGCGCCGAAGAAGTGCTGGTGGTCGTGGAGGAACGACCGCAGGCGCGTGCGGTGTACCGCCACCAGCCGGGGGTCGGCGCGCGGCCCCGCGATACGGGCCCACAGGACCGGATAGAGGTGCAGCGCCCAGGCGTTGTAGTAGTCGAACTTGCGGCCGTCGCCGTCGGTGTACCAGCCGTCGCCCCGGTACCAGTCCTCGAGGCGTGCGAGGCCGGCGTCGATCTCGGTGCGGCTGTGCGGGGCGCCGACGGAGGCGAGGAACTCCTCGGTGATGACCTGGAACAGCCGCCAGTTGGAGTCGTTGACCACGGCTCCGACGAAGCCGCCGAGCCAGTCGGCGACCCGCTGCCGTACCCGGTCGTCGAGCCGGTCCCAGATCCACGGGCGGGTCTCGTGCAGGGCGATCGCGAGGGACGCGGCCTCCACCATGGGCTGGGAGCGGTCGGTGATGGGCGGCCAGCGGTCGGGCCCGTGCGGGTCGGTGCCGGCCGCGAGCCCGGCCGCGTACCGCTCGATCAGGCCGGGCACGCCCTGCCCGCCTGCACCGGCGATGCGGAACGCGGCCAGCAGGAAGGAGCGGGCGAAGCCCTCCAGCCCGTCCGACCAGGGCCCGGAGTGGCTGGGCGGGCCGGGCAGCCGGTACTGGGCCAGGCCCGGGGAGGCGTAGGGCGTCAGGGCGTCGAGGAGGCGGTCGGCGATGGCCTCCCAGTGGGCGCGGGTCCAGCCGGTGAGGGGCGAGGTCAGCGGGTCGGGGGGTGGCAGGTGGGGCAGGTTGGGGAGGTGCGTCGGGTCGGGGAGCGACACGTGCGGCGCGCTCATGCGGGTGCGGTTCCTCCGTTGGTCACAGGGCGCGCCCGGGCGGGGGCGCGCCGACGCTGTCGCGTACGACGATGTGGGTGCCGAGCAGATGGTGGGCCCCGGCGGCGTGCTCGGGGTCGCGCAGCGCGATGCGCACGGCGGCGCGGCCGAGTTCCTCGGCGGGGGTGCGGACGGTGGTGAGCGGCGGGTTGAAGTCCTCCGCGAGCGGGATGTCGTTGTAGCCGACGACGGAGATGTCGCCGGGGACGCGCAGTCCGGTGTCGGCGATGGCGCGCAGGGCACCGGCGGCGACCATGTCGTCCCCTGCGAAGACCGCGGTGAACTCCCGTTCCGACTTGAGGAGTTCGGTCATCGCACGGTGGCCGGCGGCCCGGCCGAGTCCGCAGTCGACGACGTGTGCGGCCTCGGGTGGCAGCCCGTGCTCGGCGAGGGCTGCCCGGTAGCCGGCGACGCGGGCGTCGAGGGCGGTGTTGCCGGGCAGTCCGCCGAGGAAGACGATCCCGCGGTGGCCGGCCGACAGCAGATGGGCGGTGATGGCGCGGGCCCCGGCCTCGTTGTCGAACTCGACGACGAGCGCCGGGATCTCCGGGTCGGGCGCGGGCCGGCCGCAGAGCACGAGCCGGGCTCCGGAGGAGTCGAGGGCGTGGGCGTAGTGGGCGACACGCTCGCGGTAGGCGTCGTCCTCGACGACCCCGCCGACCAGGATCACCAGCCGGGCGCCCTCCTCCCGCATGAGCTGCACGAACTCCATCTCGCGCTGGGCGTCGCCGCCGGTGGCGCCGACCACGCAGAGCCAGCCGCGGTCGGCGGCCTCCGCCTCCACGCCCTCGGCGACCTGGGCGTAGAAGGGGCTGGTGACCTGGCGGACCACGACGGCGGCCATCTTGCGGCCGCCGCCGACCAGGGCGCGGGCGTGCGCGTTGGCCACGTAGTCGAGGTCGCGGGCCGCGCGCAGGACCCGGGCCCGGGTCGCCGGGGGCACCGGGTGGTTGCCGCTGAGCGCGCGGGAGGCGGTGGCCGTCGACACGCCCGCCCGCTCGGCGACCTCGCGGATCGTGACCCGTCCCTTGGACCCCATGTCGTTCTCCATCCCCCGCGTCTCCTCTTCCGACCACCGCTGTTCAGGTGTTGGCCGCGTAGTCCTTGGCGTATTCCTCGGCCATTCTGTCGCCGCCCCGGCTCCGCCACTTCTTCACGGCCGCGTCCCACTCGGACATGGGCAGGCGCCCGGCGATGATTCCGGTGATCGTGTCGTCCAGGAAGGTCTTGAGGGTGGCGCCCTGGGAGTTGTTCGTCGCGGACTGGAGCCCGAAGGAGGCGTCGCGGATGGCGTGCGGTACGACCTTCTGCTGCCAGGCGTGCAGGGCGCGCACGGCGTCGGGCATGCCGGGCACGAACAGCACCTGGGGGCCTTCGGCGAGGTACTTGAGGGGCAGGTTGGTGTTGTTCTCGACCTCGCCGAGCTTGGTGAACTCGGGCGAGCCGTCCTTGGCGCGGGTGAAGTGGACGCCCTCGACGCCGTAGTGGACGAGTTCCCACTCCTGACTGCCGAAGGGCGCGGCGAGGTAGTCGAGGATGCGCAGCAGCAGTTCGATGCGCTCCTTCTTGGCCTGCTTCAGGACGGTGTAGCCGAAGGAGCGGCGGGCGGCGACGATGCCGCCGGGCTCGCCGCCGACGCTGTACGGCAGGGCCGCGGCGGGGCTCATCTTGCCCTGGGACTCCCGGTACTTGGGCAGGTAGGCGCCGAACCCGTCCTGCATGGAGCCGACGGTGCCGTTGTAGTAGAGGGTCGTCAGGTCGATCTGGGAGATGGACGTGGCGTCGGGGTGGTAGGAGCCGTTCTTGCGCAGCTGTGCCTGGAAGGCGATGGACGCCTTGTAGCGCTCGTCGGCGGCGGCCGGCAGGAAGGTGCCGTCCTTGGTGACGGCCCAGCGCTGTGGCGCGTTGTGGGCGGCGGAGTGGAAGCCGTTGCCGAACAGGGAGCCGTTGGCGGCGCCGAGCATGTACGTCCGGCCGCGGGTGCCCTGCCGGGCCACGGCGGTGAAGTCGTCGGCGGTCCAGCCCTCCTTCATGCCCGCGTCGGCGAACATGTCCTGGTTGATCCAGAGGGTCGAGCCGGGCAGCGGGCGTTCCAGCGGGATGCCGTAGATGCGGCCGCCGATGCGGCCCATGTCGCGCCAGGCGTGGGTGGGGATGCCCGCGAGGTTGGGGTAGTCGACGATCGCGTCGCCCGACAGGTACGGCGTGAGGTCCTGGGCGCGGCGCTGCACGAACTGCGCCTCACGGGGCAGCGTGAAGCCGGCGAACATGTTGATGATGTCGGGCAGGGCGTCGGCGTCGCCCGCCATGACCGTCGCCATCTTCTTCTGGTAGTCGGCCTGGGAGATGATCGTGTACTCGATCTTCACGCCGAGGGCCTTCTCCACGGCCGCCCAGAAGCGGTTCTGCGAGGCGGGCTTGGGCGGGGTGCCGAAGGAGACGGTCATGACGCGGACGGTGGAGCCGTCGCCCGGGGTGCGGGAGACGGACTTGACCAGGTCGGACGGGTAGGTGGTGTATCCGGCCTGGACACCGGCGTCGGTGGGGGCCAGGTCGGGCTTGGGCCCGGCGGCGGGCCGGTAGGCGGGCCAGGGGGCGAGCTTCTTGCCTGCGTTGGAGACGTCGCTGTCCCCGGAGTCCGAGGAGGAGCAGGCGGTCAGCAGACCGGGGACGGAGACGGCGGCACCACCGGCGGCCACGGTACGCAGCAGCGTGCGTCGGGACATGCTGGGCATGGGTGAATCACCTCGTGTCGGCTTGGGTCAGCTCTTGATGGCGCCGGTGAGCACGCCCTTGGTGAAGTACTTCTGCAGGAAGGGGTAGACGAGCAGGATCGGAACGGTGGCGATCACGAGCACCGCCATCTGCACGGTCTGCGGAGCGGTGACGGTGGCCTCGCCGGTGGTGGCGTCGGTGAGTCCGGCACCGGCCACCACATAGGTGCGCAGCACCTGCTGGAGCGGCCAGTGGTCGCTCTCCAAGTACAGCGAGGCGTAGAACCAGGAGTTCCAGTAGGCGACGGCGTAGAACAGGCCGACGACGGCGAGTGCGGCCTTGGACAGCGGCAGCACCACCGACACCAGCACCCGCCAGTCCCCCGCCCCGTCCAGCCGGGCCGCCTCGTACAGCTCCTCGGGGATCGACTGGAAGAAGCCGCGCAGGACGACCAGGTTGAACACGTTGACCAGGACGGGCAGCACGAGCGAGGCGTACGAGTCGAGCAGGCCGAGTTCCTTGACGAGCAGGAAGCTCGGGATCATGCCGGGCGGGAAGAGGAACGTGAACAGCACCAGCAGCAGGACCGGTTTGCCGCCGAAGACGCCCGGGCGGGACAGCGCGTAGGCCAGGGCCACCGTGCAGGCGAGGCTGAGCAGGGTGCCGACGATCGTGACGCCCGCACTGACACCGAGTGCGTGGGTGACGATGCCGCCGTCGAAGATGTCGCGGTAGGCGTCGAACGAGGGCTCGGTGGGCCACAGCACCCAGCCGCCGTTGTCGACGACCTCCCGGGTGGACGCCAGCGAGGTCGACACGATCACCAGGAACGGCACGCACACCAGCAGCACGACCGTGGCGAGGGCGAGGGCCTTCGCGGCCTGGGTGAGCGGCCGGGGTTTCTCCATCCAGCCGGGCCGGGCGGACGCGCTCACTTGTAGACCCCCTGTTCGCCGAGGCGGTGGGCGACCTTGTTGGCCGCGTAGACGAGGAGGGCGCCGACGACACCCTTGAACAGGCCCGCTGCGGCCGCGAATCCGTAGTCACCGCCGACGATGCCCTGGTAGTACACGAAGGTGTCGATGACCTCGGCGGTCTCCGGGCCGACCGCGTCACGTTGCAGCAGCATCTGCTCGAAGCCGACGGAGAGGATGTCACCGAGCCGCATGATGAGCAGCAGCACGACCACCGGGCGGATGGCGGGCAGGGTGACGTGCCAGAAGCGCCGCCAGGGCCCGGCGCCGTCGATGGCGGCGGCCTCGTACTGCTGCTCGTCGACCTGGGCGAGCGCGGCGAGGAAGATGATCGTGCCCCAGCCGGCGTCCTTCCAGATGACCTGGGCGACGACGAGCGGCTGGAAAGCGTCGGGGTTGCCGATGATGTCGACGGTGTGCAGACCGGCCCCGCTCAGGCCGCTGTTGAGCAGGCCGGTGTCCCCCAGCACCTGCTGGAACAGCGCGACGACGATCACCCACGAGATGAAGTGCGGCAGATACGCCACCGACTGCACGAACCGGCGCACCGAGCTCCAGGTGAGGGTGTGCAGCAGCAGGGCGAGACCGAGCGGCACCGG
Source organism: Streptomyces sp. HP-A2021 (assembly GCF_022807935.1). Lineage (NCBI taxonomy): Bacteria > Bacillati > Actinomycetota > Actinomycetes > Kitasatosporales > Streptomycetaceae > Streptomyces > Streptomyces sp. HP-A2021. The sequence continues at coordinate 8,688,110 of NZ_CP094344.1, read as the reverse complement.
GAAGTAGAAGACCAGCTGGAGGACTGCGATCCAGAGGGTGTTGAGGACCGAGTCCCAGAACGCCGCGTCCTCGAACATGCGCTGGAAGTTGCCCAGGCCCACCCAGGGGCTGCCCCACAGGCCGTCGAACGGCACGTACTCCTTGAACGCGATGACGTTGCCGACGAGTGCGCCGTAGTGGAACAGCAGGAAGTAGGCGACGCCGGGCAGCATGAGCAGGAACAACGTCCGGCTCTGAAAACCTTTACGCTGACGCTTCACCCCATCAGGATCGCGTCGACCCGGGCTCACCCCCTTTGTACCTGCTCGTTCCCGTAAAGCAGTTGCCACGGCTCCCCCTCACCTCGGCGTGTCCGGTGAAGGGAAGTTAAAACGCTTTCACTGTGCGGTCAACACTTCTGACACAGGCGGGACTTCACGCCAGGACTTTGGGATCTCAGGCCGGGACGACGGGACTTCAGGCCGGGACAACGGGACTTCAGGCCGAGAGCAGTCCCCGGCCGAGCCAGTCGGAGGACGAGCGCACGCCGGGCAGGGCGAAGAAGTATCCGCCGCCGGTCGGGGAGATGTAGTCGACGAGGGGTTCGTCGATCAGCCGGGTCTGCGTGGCCTCGAACTGGCGCCGTACGTCCTGCTGGTAGCAGCAGAAGACCAGGCCCATGTCGAGGTCGCCGACGCTGTCGACGCCCCGGTCGTAGTTGTAACCCCGGCGCAGGATGCGGGAGTCGTCGGTCGCCGTGGTGCGCGGGTTGGCCAGGCGGATGTGGGCGTCGAGCGGGATGGCCGTGCCGTGCGGGTCCTTGGCGTAGTTCGGGCTGTCGGTCTCCTTGGCGCCGTCCAGCGGGGCACCGGTGTCCTTGCGCCGGCCGAACATCTGCTCCTGCTCGGTCAGCGAGACCCGGTCCCAGAACTCCACGAGCATCCGGATGATCCGGACGACCTGGTAACTGCCTCCGGTCGCCCAGCCGGGTTCGCCCTGCCCGTCGCCGACCCACACGAGGTGGTCCATCTCGCGGGCCGACGCGACGTCCGGGTTGACGATGCCGTCCTTGAAGCCCAGCAGGTTGCGCTGGGCGCCGCTGGGCCGCGGCTCGTTCTGGAAGCCGTCGACACGCCAGCGGATCTGCATCGCGCCCCGGGTGTGCTTGGCGATGTCGCGCAGCGCGTGCAGCACGGTGTCCTGCCGGGCCGCGCAGATCTGGAGGGACAGGTCGCCGTGGCACTGGGCCGGGTCGAGGTTGTCGTTGGGGAAGGTGCGCATGGGCGTCAGCCGGCGCGGCTTCGCCTCGGCGAGTCCGTAGCGGTCGTCGAAGAGGGAGGCGCCGACGCCGACGGTCACGGTGAGCGCGTCGGCCGGGACGACCGGGCCGAGGATGCCGTTGTCCGAGGGCGGGGCACCGACCCCGAGGTCGGCGGGGGTACCGCCGGCGGTGAGGAAACGGGCCCGCTGGGTCAGGGTCCGCAGCAGGTCGGCCAGTTCCGCGCGGTCGCCGGCGATGACGTCGAAGGAGACGAAGGCGGCGGCCTTCTGCTGAGGGGTGAGGATTCCGGCCTGGTGGGTGCCGTGGAAGGGCACGGCGGCGGCATTCGCCTCCTCGGACGCCCCGGCCGCCTGTGCCGTGCTGCCGCCCGTCTCGGCGAGGGCCGCGCCTCCCCCGGCGAGGACCGCGCCCGCGGCTCCGGCGCCCAGGGCCGTCTTGACGAAGGAACGGCGGCCGGCGTGGGCGGGGCAGCCCTGCGGAGGGGTGTCGGCGGACGGCATGGGGACGTTCCCTTCGGTGTGTTCGTGGTGCCCGCGGCGTCCGGTGCTCACGCGGACTTCCTGATCTCGAGCAGGTCCGGCACGGGCGACAGGTCTTCCAGGAGCTGCCCCATGGCGCCGTCGATCCGGTCCTTGGCGGTCCGGCCGAGCCGGTCGACGGGGGTCCAGCGGCCGTCGCGGTGCTGGGCGTCGAGCAGGGTCCGCAGCCGTGCGCTGTCCGCGTCGACGGTCGGGAGCAGATGCGGGGCCCGGGTGGTGAGCAACGGCCGCAGGACGGTGAGCAGTTCGCGGGTACCGGCGAGGTTGGCCTCGGCCGTGGCCAGTCCGGTGCCGCTGCCCTGGTCGGTGTCGCCGGTCAGCTCGAACTGGAGGGTGTTCTCCAGGATCTCGTGGGCACGCAGGGGCAGGTCGGAGGGGTCGAAGTCCTGATGCGGGAAGGCCTTCCGCAACCCGGCTACGTCGGCTGCGAGTTGCCCCGCCGGGCCCTTGAGCTCACCGGCCGGCCGACCGTGCCACAGCCCGTACTCGATCCGGTGGAAGCCGGTGAAGTCCTTGTCGTGGACCCCGCCCGGCAGCCCGTCGGGCCGGCCGTTGATCTTCTGGTCGAAGTCCTCGAAGGTGCCGTAGGCGGCGCCGAGGGCGGCGTAGGTGCGGTGCGCGGTCAGCCAGTCGGCGCGTGCCCGGTCCAGGTGCCCGCTGCGGATGTCGTCGCCAAGTGTCCGGGTCTCGGTGACGAGGGTGGCCAGGCCCCGGTCGACGTACGCCTTGTACGCCCGCAGCGGTCCCGCGAGATCCTTCGCGGAGACGGGAGCGACGGCCCTGGCACCGGCGGCGCCGGCGACCCGGACCGCCCTGGAGGTGACGGCCTTGCCGTCGGTGGGGACACAGCGCCAGGCGTACGTACCGCCCGCCACGGTGGCGACGAGGTCCCGGGTGGTGCCGGGGGCCAGGCCCTCGATCTCGCCGTAGACCGCGTTGGTGCCCGGGTCGATGAGGTACACCTCGGACGTCTGGTCGCCGGTGTTGCGCATCTGGAAGGTCTGCCGCCCCGGCTCGGGCGCGGTGAAGCCCTGACCGCAGTCCTTGGCGGAGACGGCGACCGTCTCGCCCCCGGCGGGCTTGGGGCGTGCCAGGGCGACGACGAGCCCGGCGAGAATCGCGGGCACGGCGACCACGGCGACGGGGATGAGCCAGGCGGGGCGGTGGCGGGTGGGTGCGGGAGTGTGCTTGGGCGATGGGGCCTTCGCGGGGCGGGGCGGGGGCCCCGACGGGGCCGGTGTCGCGGGCGCGGGCCTGGACGGAGCCGATGTCGCGGGCTCGGCCGTACGCGTCACGGGGGCGGCCCCGGTTGGAGCCGGTGTCACGGACGCGGGCCCGGACGGGGCCGGCGTCGCGGGCTCGGCCGTACGCGGGGCTGCGAGCGCGGGCGTACCCGTCGCGGGCGCGGCACCAGTTGGAGCCGGTGTCACGGACGCGGGCCCGGACGGGGCCGGTGTCCCGGGTGCGGGCCGTGTCGGGCTCGGGCTCAGGGCCGGGGCAGCCCCCCGTACCCCCCTCACGAACAGCGTCATCACCACGCCGAGATACCCGGCGTACCCGGCCACCTGAAGCCACGTCATCGTCGGCGTCAGGTTGAGCACGCCCTGGAGCAGGGTGCTGTACCAGGACCCGGCGTCGACGCTGCCGCTGAGGTCGACGGCGTAGGCCGCCCCGCCGGGCAGGACCCCGCCCTCCTGGAGGTCACGCAGCCCGTAGCCGAGCACGCCCGCGGCGATCACGATGAGGACGGCGCCGGTGGCGGTGAAGAAGCGGGTGAGGTTGATGGAGAGCACCCGGCGGTAGAGCCCCCAGCACAGCACCGCCGCGAGCACGAGCCCGATTCCCGCGCCGGTCAGCGGCCCGGCGGACTCGTGTGCCGCGCGGGCCGTGGTCCACAGGAACAGGGCGGTCTCCAGGCCCTCGCGCCCCACCGCCAGGAAGGAGGTGAGGACCAGCACGCCCGCGCCCATGGTCAGTGCCCCGGTGACCTTCTCCTTGATCTCGCCCGCCAGGCTGCGGGCCGAGCGGCGCATCCAGAACACCATCGCGGTCACGAAGGCGACTGCCACGATGCTCAGCGTTCCCCCGAAGGCCTCCTGTGCGGCGGTGGACAGGGACGCCGCGGTGAACGTGAGGACCGCGCCGAAACTCATCGAGAGCGCGATCGCGGCCAGCACGCCGGTCCACACCTGCGGCAGACGGGACTTGGCGCCCGCCCGCACGAGGGTGGCGACCAGCACGGAGACGATGAGACCGGCTTCCAGTCCCTCCCTCAGCCCGATCAGAAAGCTGGGAAACGCGTCGTCCCACATGTGCTGCGGCCCTCCCGGCCCTCCGCCCCGGCCACCGCGCAAGCGAGTTAGCCAAGGCATGCCTTACCGACGCCGACCATCATGACCTCGGCTCTCTGGGCATCCGGTCATGAATGCCTCATGGCACGGCAAAAGTCCAAGCCCGAACTCCCCGTCAGGGCCCGGCGGAGGGTGCCGGGCCCGGCTCAACCGGACGACGCGGCCGAGGACCACACGCCGAACCACTGCTCGGCGCCGAACTCCTCGAACCGCTCCACCTCGGTGAACCCCAGCCTCGCCGCGAGGCGCATCGAGCGGTCGTTGGCGGTCTGGGTGCAGAGCACCACCGGCTCACCGGGAAGCGCGTCGGCGAACCAGTCGAGTGCCGCCGCGCACGCCTCGGCGGCGTACCCGCGTCCCCACGCCTGAGGCAGGAACATGTAGCCGAGCTCGGCGTCTCCGCCCTCCGGACGGACGCGACCCGGGCGTTCCGCGTCACGCCGGTCGAGCGTGACCGTGCCGATCATCGCTCCGTCGAGATCGATCACGAACAGGCCGGGGCGCCTCCCAGGCACCTCGGGCACCGCGCGTTCGAGCTCAGCACGCGGCCGAGGGCCTCCGAGGTAGGTGCCCACTTCCGGCGAGGCGAACAGTTCGATGAACGCCGCCCGGTCGCGGGCCTCTGACTCGCGGAGCACCAGCCGTTCGGTCTTTGTCGGGGCAGGTGGCCAGGCGACAGGTCCTAATCCAGTCATGGCGGGCAACCTATCGCAGGCGCGCGAGAGCGATCCGAAAGAAATGACCTGGTTGCGTACCCGCCCCCCTTGACGCGTCAATGACAACAATGGCTTGATGCATGGGAGCGCTCCCACCTCATCCAGGGAAGGGATCACCATGCGCGGAACCCGCCGCTCGTCCTCACACTTACGGATCGTCCCGGTTCTCGGCCTCCTGGCCGCCCTGCTCCTCCCCCTCGGCATCACCTTGGCGCCCCGCGCCACTGCCGCACCGGCGGCGGCCGACCCCGTCCGCGTCATGCCGCTCGGCGACTCGATCACCGGCTCGCCGGGCTGCTGGCGGGCGGTGCTCTGGAACCGGCTGCACAACAGCGGATACACGGACATCGACTTCGTCGGCACCCTCCCGCCGCAGGGCTGCGGACAGGCGCACGACGGCGACAACGAGGGTCACGGCGGCGAGCTGGTGACCAACGTGGCCGACCAGAACCTGATGCCGGGCAGGCTCGCGGCCACGCGCCCGGACATCGTTGTCATGCATTTCGGCACGAACGACGTCTGGAGCAGCATCACCCCCGACCGCATCCTCGCCGCCTACACCAAGCTCGTGACGCAGATGAGGGCCTCGAATCCGGACATGCGGATCCTCGTCGCGCAGCTCATCCCCATGAACCCGGCCAGTTGCGCGGCCTGCGCGCAACGCGTCGTCGACTTCAACGCGCGGATCCCCGACTGGGCCCGGGCGACCGGCACCGAGCGCTCCCCGATCACCGTGGTCGACCAGTGGACGGGTTTCAGCACGGCCACGGACACCAACGACGGTGTGCACCCCAACGCCTCCGGTGACGACAAGATCGCCGCCCGCTGGTTCCCGGCCCTCAAGGCCGTCCTCGACGCGGGTGTCCCGGAAAACCCCGGTGGCCCGGGTGAACCCGCGGCCTGCACCGCGCGCTTCCGAGCCGTCTCCACGTGGCAGGGCGGCTACCAGGGTGAGGTGACCGTGACGAACACGTCCGCCTCCGCCGCCTCGGGCTGGACCGCGACGGTCGTACCGGCGGGCGGCGCGCGCATCGGCCAGGTCTGGAACGGCACCCTCACCACGGCCGCGGACGGTACGGCGACGGTCACGAACGCGGCGTGGAACGGGGCGCTGGCGCCCGGCGCGAGCGCCACGTTCGGTTTCGTCGCCACCGCCCCGGCAACGGCCGGCGCCCCGGCGGCGACCGTCACGTGCACGGCGAAGAGTTCCGCCAACTGACACCCGGCACGGGTCAGGACCGGCCCGGCAGCACACCCACCGCTCCCTCCCCGGGACCGGACGAGACCCGGAACAGGCCCCATCCCATTCGCCCCCCACCTCTGGAGCCGCCATGAGATCCCGTACCGCCCCCACCCCACGCGTGGCCACCGTGGCCGTCGCCCTCCTCGCCCTCCTGCTCTCCTTCCTCTCCCTCGGCACACCGGCGCACGCCGCCCCCACCGGCTTCCGCATCGACAACGGCCGGCTGCTGGAGGCGTCCGGGAACGACTTCGTGATGCGTGGCGTCAACCACGCCCACACCTGGTTCCCGGACCGGATCAGTTCCCTCGCGCACATCAAGGCCAAGGGCGCCAACACCGTCCGCGTGGTCCTCTCCAGCGGTGACCGCTGGACCCGCAACGACACCGCCGACGTGGCGAACGTCGTCTCCCAGTGCAAGCAGAACCGGCTGATCTGTGTGCTGGAGGTACACGACACCACCGGGTACGGCGAACAGAGCGGAGCCGCCACGCTCGCCCGTGCCGCCGACTACTGGATCAGCGTGCAGAGCGCGCTGACCGGTCAGGAGGACTACGTCATCGTCAACATCGGCAACGAGCCGTACGGCAACACCAATTACGCGAGCTGGACGGCCGACACCAAGGCGGCCATCCAGAAGCTCCGCACCGCCGGGTTCGACCACACGATCATGGTCGACGCGCCCAACTGGGGTCAGGACTGGGCCTTCACCATGCGGGACAACGCCGCCTCGGTCTTCGCCGCGGACCCGGACGCCAACACGATCTTCTCGATCCACATGTACGGCGTCTTCGACACCGCCGCCGAGATCACCGACTATCTGAACCGCTTCGTCACGGCGAAACTGCCCATCGTCGTAGGCGAGTTCGGCCATGACCACTCGGACGGCAATCCCGACGAGGACACCATCCTGGCCGTCGCCCAGCAGCTCCGCCTGGGCTACCTCGGCTGGTCCTGGAGCGGCAACGGCGGCGGGGTCGAGTACCTGGACATGGTCACGAACTTCGACCCGGACCAGCTCACCAGCTGGGGGCAGCGGCTCTTCAACGGCGCGAACGGCATCGCCGCCACCGCCAAGGAGGCCGCGATCTACTCCTCGGGCGGCGGTGACACCACTCCCCCGACGGCTCCCGGCGCCCCGGCCGCCTCCGGCGTGACCTCCTCGTCCGCCACCCTGAAGTGGGGCGCCGCCACCGACGCGACCGGCGTCACGGGTTACGACGTCGTCCGGGTCAGCGGCGGCAGCGAGACGGTCGCCACCAGCACGGCCACCACGACCGCCACCCTCACCGGCCTGTCCCCCGCCACCTCCTACACCTTCGCCGTCTACGCCCGTGACGCCGCCGGCAACCGTTCGCCCCGCTCGGCCACGGTGACGTTCACGACCTCCTCCGGCGGCTCATCGTCGTCCTGCGGCGTCGGCTACCGGGTGACGGGCAGCTGGCCCGGCGGCTTCCAGGGCGAGATCACCCTGCGCAACACCGGCACGTCGGCGATCAACGGCTGGACGCTGCGCTGGGCCTTCCCGGACAGCCAGCGCATCACCAACCTGTGGGGCGGCACGGCGACGCAGAGCGGCTCCGAGGTCAGCGTCGCGGCCGCCTCGTACACCGCGACGATCCCCGCGGCGGGCTCGGTCACCCTGGGCTTCACGGCCTCCCGGGCGACGGCGAACCCCAGCCCGACGGCGTTCACGCTGAACGGCGCGGCCTGCTCGGTGAGCTGACCGGGCGGCGTCACCCACCTGGGTGTGATCCGCGCAACATCCGCACCAGAAAGCGGTTTACGCCAGGCCGGAGTGGTGAGGCGGCGGGGATGTCGCACCGGCACCCCACCGCCGTCACTCCGGCAAGACGTGTACCCGCCCGTCCGTGTCCCCAGCACCGTGCGCGGGAGGTGCGATGAGCGAGGACACCCTGCGCATGCAGGCCGTGAGGAGCAGAAGCGGCGAGACCGGGGCAGGTACCTCACGCGCCGCCGCCCCGCCGAAGGAGGCCGGACAGCGCGACGCGTTCTTCGACAACGCCAAGTACCTGGCGATCGTGCTGGTGGCCATGGGGCACGCCTGGGAGCCGCTGCGGGACGGCAGCCGGGCGGTCAGCGCGCTCTACATGGTCGTCTACGCCTTCCACATGCCGGCGTTCATCGTCATCTCCGGCTACTTCTCGCGCTCCTTCGACGCGAGCCCGGGGCGCATCAGGCGTCTGGTCACCGGGCTCGCGGTGCCGTACGTCGTCTTCGAGACGGCGTACACCCTGTTCACCCGCTGGACGGACCAGGAGCCCGACCGGCCGGTCAGCCTGCTGGATCCGCTGTATCTGACGTGGTTCCTTGCGGCGCTGTTCATCTGGCGGCTGACGACGCCGGTGTGGCGACGCGTGCGGTGGCCGCTGCCGATCGCCCTCGTCATCGCGATGCTGGCGACGCTCTCGTCGTCCGTCGGCAACGATCTCGACCTGCAACGCACCCTTCAGTTCCTGCCGTACTTCGTCCTCGGTCTGCTGCTGAAGCCCGAGCACTTCCGGCTGGTGCGCCGCCGCTCGGCGCGTGTGCTGGCCGTGCCGGTCTTCGCCGCCGCGGTCGTCGTGGCCTACTGGGCGGTCCCGCGGATGACCGGCGCCTGGTTCTACCACCGCGACAGTGCCGGGGAACTCGGCGCGCCCGCCTGGTACGGTCCCGTGATGACGCTGGCGACCTTCGGCTGTTCGCTGGTCCTGGTGGCCTGCTTCCTGGCGTGGGTGCCCGGGCGCCGGGCGTGGTTCACGGTGCTGGGCGCCGGGACGCTGTACGGCTACCTGCTGCACGGCTTCGTCGCCCAGGGCTCCAAGTTCTGGGGCTGGTACGAACCGGCTTGGGTTCACCAGCCCGGGGGCGTGGTCGTGGTGACGGTCTTCGCCGCGGTGCTCGTGACCGCGCTGTGCACCCCGCCGGTGCGACGGCTGTTCCGCTGGGTGATGGAGCCCGACATGACGTGGGCGTTCCGCCGGGACGCTCATCAGCAGGCGCGGGACCGGAACGCCGTCCGCGAGGGAAGCACCGCACACGGCTGACGCCCGGCGCCCCGCCAACCGCCACGCCCCGCTGTCCGTCCGGCGTCCCGCCGACCGTCCGCGCAGCGCCAACCGTCCGGCGTCCCGCCTACTCGTCCTGCGTGAGCCGGATCAGCAGCGCACCGGGCGTGCGCGGCACGGACACCGTCAGCCCGTCCCCGTCCCAGACGGCCCGGCCCGCCTGCGCGGAGGACGGGTGCAGGACGTCCGCGCGGACGGTCCGGCCCGCCAGGTGCCGGACGGGGACGCGGAGCTCGGCCGGTCCTCCGCGCCGCCACACCGACAGGTACGCCGTGCGGCCCCCGGGGACTCCCAGCCCCAGGGCGAGCCACTCGTCCGTCCAGCCGGGCAGGCCGAGCGGCCAGAAGGGCAGGGCCCGCGCGAGGTCCCCGCGGATCGACTTGTAGACCGCGACGGCATCCCGCACGAGGGCCAGCTGGTGTTCCGACATGCGGTTGAGGTGGCCAGAGAGGTGGATACGGCCGAGCAGCGCCCCGCCGAGGGTCGTGGTGATCAGGTCGTCGTCGAAGCCGGGCTGCGGATAGGCCCAGACGGCGCCCTGTTCGGGCGGGACGGCGGTGGGCGCGGCGGCAGCGATGGGCGGGTAGCGCAGGGGGTCCTGCTGGTCGCTGGTGGACTGGAGCTGGGCGACGGCCAGGGTGGCGCCGTCCATGCGCATGCCGCCCGAGGCGCAGTTCTCCACGACGAGCTCGGGGTGGCGGTCCAGTACGCCGGACAGCCAGTCGAGGTAGGCATGGGCGTGGCCCAGCAGCCCGGCTCCCGGTGCGAGGTCGCCGGGTGCCTGGGTGCCGGGGTCGACCACGATGTTGTAGTCCAGCTTGAGGTAGCCCACGCCCCAGTCGCCGACGATGCGGTCCACGGTCTTGTCGAGGTGGGCGCGGGCGGCCGGGTGCCGCAGGTCGAGCTGGTGGCGGCCCTGTTCGGCCAGGCGCACGCCGTCGCGCTGGAAGAACGCCTCGTCGGGCAGTTCTGCCGCGACGGGGCTGCGCACGCCGACGACCTCCGGCTCCAGCCACAGCCCGGGCACCATCCCGCGCTCCCGGATCCGGTCCAGGACGGCCGGGATGCCGCCGTCGGGGAAGCGGCGCGGCGAGGGCTGCCAGGCGCCGACGCTGTCCCACCAGCCCCGGGTGTCGTCGTCGTACCAGCCCGAGTCGATGCAGAAGTACTCGGCGCCGGCGTCGGCGGCGGCGTCGATCAGCGGCAGGAGCTTGGCCGTGGTCGGGTCGCCCATCAGGGTGTTCATGTAGTCGTTGAAGACGACGGGCAGGGCGGTGTGGTCCGGGTGCGGACGGCGGACCGCCCGGCGGTAGGAGGTCAGGGCGCCCATGGCGGAGTCGAGGTCGGAGCCCAGCGCCAGGGCCCCGTACACGGTGGTGAACTCCTCGCCCGGGGCGAGCCGGACCCGCCACTGGTGTTCCGCGTCGGTCGGGCCGTTCAGCGCCAGGTAGGTGCCGTGTGCGTGTTCGCCCAGGTCCCAGCGCCAGCCGGCGGGGGACTCGACCTGCCAGACCCAGGCCCGGCCGCCGCCGCGCTCCGTCAGCGCGCCCATGGCCAGATGGCCGTCGGTGGGCCAGCTGCCGCGCCCGGTGAGGGCGAGGGCGGCCCGGCTGTCGTGCTGGTGGACGTCGACGTGGATGTCGGCGACGGCGGCGCGCAGCGGCTCGGTGTACCAACGGCACTCGGCGAGCCAGTCGTTGCGGGCCCGGTGGACGTCGAGGGTGTCCGGCGCGGGCAGGCCGCCGAGCAGGAGGCTGCTGACGGACTGGACGACCAGGGGTGCACTGCCCTCGTTGCGGAGGCGGACCCGGGAGCGGAGGGCCGACACGCCGGTGGGTGAGGTGAGTTCGACTGAGGCCGTCAACCCGGTGTCCGGGTCGTGGAGTTCGATGGTCAGCCACTCCCAGCCGTCGCGTCTTTCCGTGCGGTGGGTCCGGTAGGCGAGCCGGGCGCCGAAGGCCGTGCCGGTGAAGCGGGGGCCGGACCAGCCGCTGCCGTGGCCGAGGGCGGTGAGCTCCACGAGCGGGAGCGCGGAGTGCGGGGCGGCGGGGCGGTCGTCGTCGGGGTGGGCCAGGCGGACCAGCCGCAGGGTCCCGTCGGCGGCGATCGCGAACCCGGCCCGGAGGGCCTGATGTCCCCAAGTGAACTCGTCCTGCCGCTGGTTGGAGGCCATGTGCGCCGCATCCGCCGTGCCGGTCAAGGTGCTCCCCCTCCTGACCCCGTCCCGTCCTCGGGGAGCGGAGGTCCGCGTGAATCCCTCGTTACGGTCTCTTGACGACCCAAGTGTGACCGGTCACAATCCTCGCATGAATGTGACCGGTCACACAAGGCGCCCGGCGAGCATCAGGGACGTCGCGACCGCCGCGGGGGTCTCGTACCAGACGGTCTCGCGGGTGATCAACGGCCATCCCAGCGTCCGGCCGTCCACCCGGGAGCGGGTGCTCGCCGCCATCGACGAGCTGGGCTTCCGCCGCAACGCGACCGCCCTCGCCCTGGCCAGCGGCCGCAGCCGGGCCGTGACCGTGCTCACCGCGAACACCACCCACTACGGTTACGCCTCGATCCTCCAGGGCATCGAGGAGGCCGCCCGCGCGGCGTCGTACGCGGTGGGGATCGGGGTCCTGGAATCCGCCGAGGACGCGGCCGTCGCCGCCGAGGTGCAGCGCGCGGCGGATGCCGGCGGCGGGATCATCGTGATCGCCTACGATCCGGCCGGTGTCCGGGCGCTGGGAGCCGTGCCCGCCGGGCTGCCGGTGGTGGGTGTGGTCGAGACTCCGGCGACCCCGCCCGGCGGCGACCGCCCGTGGGTGTGGGCCGACGACCGCGAGGCGGCCTACCAGGCGACCCGCCATCTGCTCTCGCTCGGCCACGCGACCGTGCACTACGTGGCCATCCCGTCCAGCACCCGCCGCACCAGCGCCCGCACCGGCGGCTGGCGGCAGGCGCTGAAGGAGGCCGGCGCCCCGGAACCCCGCCCCGTGCAGAGCAGTTGGGGTCCGGCGGGCGGGCACGCGGCCGGGCTGAAGCTGGCGAAGGACCAGTCCGTCACCGCGATCCTGTGCGGCAACGACGACCTCGCGCTCGGCGTGCTGCGCGCCCTGCACGAGTCCGGCCGCTCGGTGCCGGGCGAGGTCAGCGTGGCCGGTTTCGACGACGCCCCGCACTCCGCCTTCCTCACCCCGTCCCTGACGACCGTACGCCTGGACTTCACCGGCCTCGGGCGGTCCGCGTTCGCCCTGCTGCACGGCGTGCTGGAGGAGTCCGCGCCGGTCGCCCCGCACCCCGTGTCCGTGCCGGAACTGGTGGTGCGGGAGAGCTCGGGGCCACCGCCCGCCGGGGCCTGAACCACCGATGCCTGAACAGCCAGCACGAGCCCAGCAGTTGTGAGTCCCGCTTTGTGAACCGAACCGCCTGCTCCGAAAGGCACGAGATGAAGAGAAGAGCTCTCCCCGCCCTGGCGCTGATATGCGCCGCCGGCCTGGCCGCCACCGCGTGCAGCGACCCCACCGCCGGGGACTCCGGTTCGGACGGTTCGGACGCCAAGCGGACGGCGGTGAATCCGACCGCCCGGCTGGACGGCGTGAAGCTGACCATGTGGACCGCGCAGAACACGGTGAACGCGCCCAAGCAGGTCATCGACGCCTTCGAGAAGGCCACCGGCGCCGAGGTCGACACCCAGGCGATCCCGGACCTCTACGAGCAGAACGTGCCGACGAAGCTCGCCTCCGGCGACCGCCCCGACCTGATGTTCTGGCAGCCGTCCATCTCCACGCTGCCGTTCGTCCAGCCGAAGCAGAACCTGCTCACCCTCGACGGGGAGCCGTGGGAGTCCAAGCTCGGCGACACCGAGAAGTCCCTCGGCATGATCGACGGCAAGCGGTACGCGGCGATCGTCACCAGCCCCGCCATGCTCGGCGTCTACTACAACAAGGACGTCTTCAAGCAGGCCGGGCTGAGCGAGAAGGACTTCCCGAAGTCCTACGACGAACTGCTCGCCCTCGGGCACAAGGTCGTCGACAAGACGGACGCGGCCGCCTTCTACGAGGCCGGCGGCGACAAGTGGCCGCTCCAGTGGCAGATGCAGGTCCAGCTCACCGACCTCGACCGGCAGTGGTGGGCGGACCTGAACGCCGGCAAGAAGAAGTGGACCGACCCGGTCGTCGTCGGCGCGATCAAGAAGTACAAGGAGAAGCTGCTCGACGCCGGGCTGGCCCAGAAGAACTACCGGACGGGCACCTTCACCGGGCAGGCCGACGCCCTGTGGAAGGGCGACGCCGGCATGGTCCTCAACGTCACGTCCTTCCAGAGCCAGTTGCAGGCCAAGTACTCCACCGCCGAGCTCGACAAGAAGATCGGCTGGTTCCCGGTCGCCAACTCCTCGGCCACCGGCCTGTACTCCCCCGACCAGACCAACGGTGTCGTCGCCTTCAAGACCGGTGACGAGAAGCGGCAGAACGCGGCCCGGCAGTTCCTCGCCTTCTGGCTCGGCCCGGACTACCCGGACTACATCAAGACGATGAAGATCCCGTCCGTGCAGCCGTCCGTGCCCACCCCCGACGGCCTGCCCGAGACGTCCAAGGCGCAGGTGGCCGCCCTGCCCAAGGCCATCGGTGTCTTCCAGGCCAAGGCGATCGTCGCCCCCGACACCCACCTCTACCTGGCCGACATGATCTTCGGCAAGAAGAGCCCGCAGCAGGTCGCGCAGGCGATCCAGGACCAGTTCGCGCAGGTGGCCAAGGCCCAGGGCGCCCCCGGGTTCTGACCATGGCGGACACGGTCGTACGTACGCGCAAGCAGCCGGCTGCACAAGGCGCACCGAAGGGCGTGGGACGGCTGCCTCGCGCCGCAGTGCACCACCCCTGGTGGTTCGCGCTCCCCGCGATCGTCGTCTTCGCGGGCTTCTTCCTGGTGCCCAACCTGCTCAACTTCTACTACCCGTTCACCAACTGGTCCTCGTACCACGCGGACATCGCCTTCACGGGCCTGGACAACTTCCGGACCATCGCCGAGGACGGTTCGCTGCTGCGGGCGATCCGCACGACCCTGGTGTACGCGCTGCTGGCGGCACTGTTCCAGAACGGCTTCGGGCTCGTGCTGGCGCTGCTGCTGGAGGACGACAGCCGCTTCAACCGGTTCTTCCGTGCGGTCTTCTTCCTGCCGGTGCTGATCTCGGCGCTGGCGACCGGTTACGTCTTCCAGGCGCTGCTCGACCAGGACGGGGCCGTCAACTCCGTCCTGGGCACGGACATTCCGTGGCTGGGTTCGACGACCTGGACGCTGGTGATCGTCACGCTCATTCACGGGTGGAAGTGGATGGGCCTGTCGATGCTGATCTATCTGGCCGGGCTCAAGGGCATCCCCGGCGAGATGCTGGAGGCCGCGAAGTGCGACGGCGCGGGGCCCTGGCGGACCTTCTGGTCGGTGCGCTGGCCGATGCTCGCGCCGGCCGTCACCTTCAACGTCACCACCGCGCTCATCGGTTCGATGAACACCTTCGACATCGTGCAGGCCACGACGGGCGGCGGCCCCGCGGCCTCCACCGAGGTCTTCAACATCTACATGTTCCGGATCTTCGGGCAGGGCCTGTACGCGCAGGCCTCCGCGATGAGCCTCGTCCTGTTCCTGGTGGTGGTCGCCGTGGCGATCCCGCTGGTCGTGGGGCTCCGGCGAAGGGAGCAGCTGCTGTGACCGCGGTGTGGCGGTACGGCCGCCCCTCCCTCGTCGTCCTGCTCGCCGCGCTGGCCGTGGGCGTGCCGCTGTGGCTGGTCGCCGTCACCTCGGCCAAGCCGCAGGCCGAGGCGATCAAGCCGAACCTGGACCTGCCCCGGCACTGGCAGCCCGCGAGCAACTACGCGGACGCCGTCAGCCAGGGCGAGATGCTGCGCGGCTTCCTCAACTCGCTGCTGGTCGTGGTGCCTTCGGTGATCCTGGTGCTGATCCTGGGCGCGGGCGCCGCCTGGGTCTTCGCCCGGCGCAAGTCGAAGCTGGTCTCGGCGGCGTACGCGCTGTGCATCAGCGGACTGCTGCTGCCGCCCGCCGTCATCACCATCGTGATGGAGCTGCGGCAACTGGGGCTGTCCAACACCCGCCCCGGCATGATCGCCGTCTACACCGGGATGTACCTGTCGACGTCGATCTTCTTCATGACCGGTTTCATCCGGGCCATCCCCATGGAACTGGAGGAGGCCGCCCGGATGGACGGGGCGAGCCCGTCGCGCATCTTCTGGCGGATCGTCCTGCCGCTGCTCCGGCCCGTGATCGCCACCGCGACGATCATGGTGATGCTCTACGCCTGGAGCGACATCTTCTACGCGTTCTTCGTCCTCGGCGGCGGAGACCGGGCGACCCTGCCGCTCAACCTCTACCAGGTCGCCAGCGCCCAGCTCTACCTCAACAACTGGCATCTCGTCTTCGCGTACGTCGTGGTGATGAGCCTGCCCATGGTCGCCGTGTTCCTCGTCGGCCAGCGAAAGATCGTGTCCGGAATCACCAGTGGAGCCGTGAAGTGACTGGAGGTCCAGCAGCGTGATCACCCCCGCCCGCACGAGAGCCGGTACGAGGTCTCGTCCCAGAACCGCCTTGATAGCAGCACTACTTGGAGCAGCCGCCATGGCAGCCACCCTCCCCGCAGCCGGCAACGCGGCAGCAGCCGACCCGCAGCGCCTCACCGTCGACCTCAAAGCCTCCGAGGGCCCGGTGATGCTCGGCGCCAACGGCTCGCTGTACGGCCTCAGTGACGACGGTGTGCCCAGCGACGCCGCGATGGAGCCGCTGAAGATCACCAGCATCTCGCAGAAGCCGGAGGGCGGCGCGCAGCACCCCAACGGCGACGCGCTCACCGTCTCCAAGTCGTTCTTCCGCACCGGCGGCGGCGAGATCAACGTGATGATGCAGGACATCTACGCCAAGTGGCCGTACGAGGACCTCGGCATCGACGACTACCTCCCCAAGGTCGACAAGATCGCCAAGGAGGTCTCGGCCGACCCGAACAGCGAGCGTTTCGTCTACATCCCGTTCAACGAGCCCGACCAGATCTGGTACAAGCTCGACGTCTCCGACCAGGCCCAGTACGAGAAGAACCGCGACCGGTTCTTCAAGGACTGGAAGACGGTGTACCAGCGGATCCGCGCGATCGACCCGGACGCACGGATCGCCGGTCCCAACGAAGCCGCGTACCACACCCGCCTGTTGAAGGACTTCCTCGCCTTCGCCAAGCGCGAGAACGTGCTCCCCCAGGTGATGACCTGGCACGAGCTGGGCTCCGGCTCGCTGCGCGACTTCCAGGCGCACTACGACGACTACCGCAAGCTGGAGCGCGAGGCGGGCATAGCCCCGCTGAAGATCAACATCGACGAGTACGCCAACCGCCGCGACCTGTCCGTGCCCGGGCAGCTCGTGCAGTGGGTCTCGATGTTCGAGCGCAACAAGGTGTACGCCAACATGGCCTACTGGGACGCGGCCGGCAACCTCAGCGGCCACGTGGTGCGCTCGAACATCCCCAACGGCGGCTGGTGGCTGTTCCGCTGGTACGCGGGCATGACCGGGAACACCGTGAAGGTGACGCCGCCGCAGCCCAACACCATCGACACACTCCAGGGGCTGGCCTCCCTCGACACCTCCCGCCGCCAGGCGCAGGTCCTGCTCGGCGGCTCCGCGGCCGACTCGGACGTGGTCGTGCGCAATGTCCCCCGGTCGGTGTTCGGCCGTACGGTCACCGCGACCGTCGCCGAGGCCGCCTGGTCCGGTTACGAGGGGCAGCACGCGGCGCCGCAGGTCCTCGCGCGCACCAAGGTGAAGGTCGCGGACGACGGTTCGGTGACCGTGCCGCTGCGCGGCCTGCACAAGATGTCGGCCTACCGGGTCGTCCTCACTCCCGGCGGCTCGGGCACCCCGTCCGCCGCCTCCGTCCCGTGGTCCGCCTCGTACGAGGCCGAGGACGCGGCCATCACCGACGGCAAGGTCTACACGCAGGGCACGGTCCAGAACGCCAACGGCTACGCGGCCTCCGGCACCAAGGACGTCGGCTCGCTCAACCAGCCCGGCAGCAGGGTCGCCTTCTCGGTGACGGTGCCCAAGGACGGCACGTACGACCTGGCGATCCTGTACGGCAACCAGTCCGGCGGCCCCGCCACGCAGAAGCTGTCGGTCGACGGCGGCGACCCGGTGACGGTCACCTACCCCTCCACCGAGAACTGGACGTACCGCGCGAAGAAGGACGTCCGCGTCCAGCTGAAGGCGGGCACACACCAGCTGACCCTGTCCAAGGGCGACGCCGAGGTCACCCTGGACCGGATCGACCTGACCAGCCGGACGGGCGCGCCCTCCGCCTCCTACGAGGCCACGCTGGCGGACATCGGCGGCAAGCCGTCGTACGACTACACCTCGTCGGCCGGCGTGGGCACGGGCTCCCTGGTCCTGCGCTCCGGTGACAAGGCGGTGTTCGACGTCTACGCCCCGCGCGACGGCTACTACACGGTGGTGCCGCGGACCTCGGCGGCCGTGAAGCTCTCGCTGCACGGGGAGACGGTCACGGCCGCGCCCGGCCGCCCGCTGCGGCTCTACCTGGTCGCGGGCAACAACCGGATCGCGATGACGTCGGGCCACTCCGCCGTCCGCTCGCTCGACGTCTCCGGCGACGGCTCGGCCGCCGGCACCCTCACCTATGAGGGCGCCAAGGCCACGCTCGCCGGCGGGGCCAAGCTCGTCGACTCCCCGCACGCGTCGGCCGGCTCGTACATCGGCTGGCTCGGCAACAGCGCTTCCAGCACCGCCGAGTTCACGGTGGACGCACCCCGGTCCGGCCGCTATCTGCTGGTCGTGCACTACGCGCACAACGACCGCCGGGACAACGGTCACGCCTACAACACGGACATCATGTCCCGTACGGCGGACATCACGGTCGGGACCGCGGACCCGGTGAAGGTCACCTTCAAGAACACCTGGAGCTGGGACGACTACTGGACCGTCGGTGTCCCGGTCGATCTGGCGAAGGGCGCGAACAAGGTGACGTTCGGCAACGCGAGCGCCTGGGCGCCGAACATCGACCGGATCGAGCTGGGCCGGGTCGTGGGCTGAAGCGCACGATGACGGGTGCGGTTGCGGAGGAGTGAGCGGTTCTCCTCCGCAACCGACGCGCAAGATCACGTCCGTCATGCGTCCCCTATACTTCTACATGCTTGTAGAACGTTCGTACACGCATGTGAGGAGTGAACGCCACCATGGTGTTCAAACGACTGCTCGGCGCGCTCGGCGTGGGCGGCCCCACGGTCGACACGGTCCTCGACCCGGCTCCCGTCCGGCCCGGCGGCACGCTCACCGGTGAGGTCCGACTGGTGGGCGGCAAAGCCGACTTCGACATCGAGCACATCACCCTGGAGCTGGTGGCCCGGGTCGAGGCCGAGCACCAGGGCGGCGAGAGTGAGGGCTTCGTCGCCTTCGGCCGCTTCACCGTCGGCGGCGGCTTCCGGCTCGCCGAGGGCGAGCGGCGTGGCGTGCCGTTCAGCGTGACCCTGCCCTGGGAGACGCCGGTCACCGAGCTGCACGGCCAGAGCCTGGGCGTCGTCCTGGGTGTGCGCACCGAGTTGTCGGTGGCCGGCGCGAAGGACAAGGGCGACCTGGACCAGCTGAACGTCACACCGCTGCCCGTGCAGGAGGCAGTACTCGAAGCCCTCGGCGGGCTCGGGTTCGGCTTCAGGTCGGCCGACCTCGAATACGGCCGCATCGGCGGCACCGGCCAGCAACTGCCCTTCTACCAGGAGATCGAACTCGTCCCGTCCCCCCGGTACGCACACCAGGTCAACGAGATCGAGCTGACGTTCCTGGCGAGCCCGGGCGGTATGGAGGTCGTGCTGGAGGCGGACAAGCGCGGCGGCTTCCTGTCGCCGGGCCACGACGCGCTGACCCGTTTCACGGTCTCCCACGAGGGGACCGAGCACCAGGACTGGGCCGCGACCGTCGAGGGCTGGATCCGGCAACTGGTCGAGCACCGGGCCTCGTACGGCTCCCCCGCGGGATACGGCTCACCCATGGGCCACGACTCTCCCGTCGCGTTCGGCCCGGGCGGCCACGGGCACGGTGGGCATGGCGGGCACCACCATGACGGCCACCGCTCGGGTCCCGGCATGGGAACCGCCGTCGCGGCGGGCGCGGCCGGACTCGCGGCCGGGGTCGTCGGCGGCATGGTCGCGGACGAAGTGATCGACGAGGTCGGGGACTTCTTCGAGGGCGAGGAGGAAGAGGAGGGCTGAGGCCCCGCCCCCCTCAAAGAGGTGTCGCCGCATGCAGGATGAGCACCATCGTGACGGCGGAGTTCGCGGAGGACATCGCCGACACGGCCGTCCCGGCGGCCGCGCCCCAGGCCGCCAGTCCGACCGAGGTGGACACCGGGGGCCAGGCGCGTACGGCGGGTGGCGGGCCGAGCAGGGCCGCCACCCGGCGCGGCACCGGGCCCGGAGCGGCGAGTCCGGCGAGCGTGGGCGCGGGGGTGCCACGGGAGACGAGGGCGGCCGTGCCGATGGCACGCGCCACCGTGCGGCGGCTGCCGATCGCCCGGGCCGCCTCCTCGTCCGCCCACCGCTCGGCCGTGTACGCCACGGCGGTGCGCAGCGGCCGCAGGAACGGGTTCGCCCGGGCCGCGAGCTGGACGGCGAGCAGGAAGCGGTCGTGCCGGGCGGCGAGGTGCACCCGCTCGTGGGCGAACAGGGCCCGCCGCTCGGCCGGCCGGAGCCGCTCCAGCAGGGCGGTGGTCACCACGACCCGCCCGCCACGCCGACGACGGACACGGCGCCCGGCACCGCCGCGCGGAGCACCACCGCCCCGGCGACCCTCACCCAGGCCTTTACTGTCCTGGCACCCGCCGCCCTGGCGACCGACATCCAGCCCACCACCGTCCTCGCGACGGCCCGGCAGCACACCACTGCCATGGCGCCCGCCACGCAGCACTCGACCGCCCTCGCGAAGGCCTCGCAGCACACCACCGCCCCGGCGGCCACCGGGCAGCGCATACGCGTACGGGATGCCGTCCGGCAGGACGGCCACCTCCGTGTCCGGCAGCCCGGACAGTGCGCGGTGGGCCTGGCGGCGCACCCGGGCGTGCCGCCACAGCGTGCGGGCGCAGGCGACGACCACCACGCACAGCGCGGGAATCGCGGCCTTTCCGACGACCTCGTCGTACGGCACCGCTGCCCGCACCTCGGGGTCCGACCAGCCGTCGGGCAGCGGGTTGCCGGGCAGTTGGGCCGTGCCGACCACCATGACCAGCCCCAGGCACACCGTGCTGCACAGCGCCAGCACCGCCGCCATCGCGGTCAGTAACCGGGTCGCGGTACGCGGGTGCAGATGCTGTTCGGCCAGGCGTGCGACCGGCCAGGCCGTGAGCGGGAGAACCAGTGGCAGAAAGACGAAGACCCCCATGAGGCTTCAGCCTTCCCCCTCGCCGTGAGCCTGATCCAGCAGGTCGCGCAGCAGCCGTTCGTCGTCCGGGTCGAGGCCGGTGAGGAAGCTCGCCAGCACGGCCTCGCGGTCACTCTCGGCGTCCAGCACCTTGCGCATCTTCCGGGCGGCCAGGCCCGCCTGGTCCGAGGCGGGCGTCCAGGCGAAGGACCGGCCCACCCGCTCCCGGGTGACCGCGCCCTTGCCCAGCAGCCGGGTCAGGATCGTGATCACCGTCGTGTACGCGAGGTCGCCGCCGAGGCGCTCCTGCACCCAGCCGGCCGTCGCCGGACCGTCCGCCTCCCGCAGTGCCGACAGCACCAGCGCCTCCAGCTCGCCCTGCCCCCGCCGGGGCCGCTGCCCGGGATCCGTCACCGCCCTGCCTCCCTTCGCCGCCCTGCCGTGCCCGTGCGGACATCGTATAGATCCGCGGACCCGACCCCGCCTACTTCTACAGTGCTGTAGATTTAAATGCGCTCGGTACCGACGTCCGACACAGCAACCGAGAAGGAGACCTTGTGGCCGATCCGCCCCGCCTCCACCCCGAGGACCGCGCGGACTTCGAAGCGGTACTGGATCAGGCTCTGCGCACCGCGGACATCCACGGCGCCGTGCGCGCCGACCCGACCGGCCGGACCGCCGCGCACCTGCGCGCCCACGCGCTCGCGCACGCCGACGACATCACTGCGGCGGCCGGCGAGCCGTACCGCGCCTACCTCGCCGTACGGACGGCCGCCCGGCTGGACGCGCGGCGCCCGCTCGCCACCGGCAGTCTGCTGCCCGCCCTCGCGGTGCTCACGCCGCTCGTGGCGGGGGCGTCCGCCGGGGGCCTGCTACTGCTCGGCTGCTTGTTGCAGGTCGCGGACGCGCCGGGCCCGTTGCCCGGCTCGCTCGTCGCGGCCGGCTGGACGATGGCGCTCGTCGCGGCCGTGACCGGCCTCCTCGCCCTGGGCGCGCTGCTGTTCTCGGCACTGGGCCGGCAGGCCGAGCGCGTGGAGCACGCCCGGCTCGCCTGGCGGCAGGCCCTGCTCGACCGCGGCATGCTGCCCCATCTGCTCGGGCATCCGGCGGTCGCGCCCACCGAGGCGGGGATCACACCGGGCTCCCCGCCCGATACGCTCGCGCCGTGCCCGGCCCGGGCGAGAAAGGACAGGACACCATGTTCGGACTGAGCGAGCTCGCGATCATCCTCATCGTCGTCATAGCCGTGATCGGGGCCAGGAAGCTGCCCGAACTGGCCCGGTCGGCCGGCAAGTCGGCCCGCATCCTCAAGGCCGAGGCCCGTGCCGCGAAGGAGGAGGAGGCCGGGACGGCCCCCGCGCCGCGGGTGGTCCAGGGCGAGGTCGTCCCGCCCGGCGCGCGGGCAGCGGACGCCCCGGACCCCCGCTGATCCTGCCCCTGCCTACAGGGTGCGCTCCAGGCGGTCGGCCACGAGCTTGACGAAGCGTGCGGGGTCCTTGGGCTGGCCGCCCTCGGCGAGCACCGCCAGCGTGTGGAGCAGTTCGGCGGACTCGACGAGGCCCGAGCGGTCCTCGCGCTCCTTGTACGCCTGGTTCAGGTTCTTCACCAGCAGGTGGTCGGGGTTGAGTTCCAGGATCCGCTTGGTGCGCGGCACCTCCTGGCCCATCGCCCGGTACATGTTCTCCAGGGCCGGGGTCAGGTCGTGCGCGTCCGAGACGACACAGGCCGGGGAGACGGTGAGCCGCGCCGACAGGCGCACCTCCTTGATGTCCTCGTCGAGCTGCTCCCGCATCCAGCCGAGCAGTCCGGCGTACTCCTCGGCCTGCTTCTCCCGCTCCCCGTCGGCCTTCTCGTCCTTCTCGCCGTCCAGGTCGATCTCGCCCTTGGCGACGGAGCGCAGCTTCTTGCCCTCGTACTCGCCGACGGCGTCGACCCACACCTCGTCGACCGCGTCGGTGAGCAGCAGGACCTCGATGCCCTTGTCCCGGAACGCCTCCATGTGCGGGGAGTTCTCGATGCTCTGCCGGGACTCACCGGTGATGTAGTAGATGTCCTCCTGGCCGTCCTTCATCCGCTCCACGTACTGCGCGAGGGTGGTCGGCTCGTCCTCGGCGTGCGTGGTGGCGAACGACGCGACGGCGAGGATGGCGTCCCGGTTCTCGGAGTCGGTGACCAGGCCCTCCTTCAGGACGGTGCCGAACTCCCGCCAGAACGTGGCGTAGCGGTCGGCGTCCTTGGTCTTGATCTCCTTGACCGTGGAGAGGACCTTCTTCGTCAGCCGGCGCTGCATCATCCGGATGTGCCGGTCCTGCTGGAGGATCTCGCGGGAGACGTTGAGCGAGAGGTCCTGCGCGTCGACGACGCCCTTCACGAAGCGGAGGTAGGGCGGCAGCAGCGCCTCGCAGTCGTCCATGATGAAGACGCGCTTCACGTACAGCTGGACGCCGCGCTTGAAGTCCCGCGTGAACAGGTCGTGCGGGGCGTGCGAGGGCACGAAGAGCAGGGCCTGGTACTCGAAGGTGCCCTCGGCCTGGAGCCGGATCGTCTCCAGCGGCTCGCGCCAGTCGTGGCTGATGTGCTTGTACAGCTCGTGGTACTCGTCGTCGGACACCTCGTCGCGCGACCGCGCCCACAGGGCCTTCATCGAGTTCAGTGTCTCGGGTTCGGGCGCGTCCTGGCCGTCGCCCTGCTCCGGAACCATCCGGATGGGCCAGGTGATGAAGTCCGAGTACCGCTTGACGATCTCCTTGATCGTCCACGGCGAGGTGTAGTCGTGGAGCTGGTTCTCCGGGTCGGCGGGCTTGAGGTGGAGCGTCACGGAGGTGCCCTGCGGGGCGTCGTCGACCTTCTCCAGTGTGTACGTGGACTCGCCGCGCGACGTCCAGCGGGTCCCCTGGCTCTCGCCGGCGCGCCGGGTCACCAGCGTCACCTCGTCCGCCACCATGAAGCCGGAGTAGAAGCCGACGCCGAACTGGCCGATGAGCCCCTCGGCGCCGGCCGCGTCCTGGGCCTCCCGCAGCTCCTTCAGGAAGCCGGCCGTGCCCGAGTTGGCGATGGTGCCGATGAGCTGTCCGACCTCGTCGTACGACATCCCGATGCCGTTGTCCCGCACCGTCAGAATCCGGGCCTCCTTGTCGACGTCGATCTTGATGTGCAGATCAGACACGTCGGCGTCGAGGGAGTCGTCCCGCAGCTTCTCCAGACGCAGCTTGTCCAGCGCGTCGGAGGCGTTGGAGACGAGCTCCCGCAGGAAGACATCCTTGTTCGAGTAGACCGAGTGGATCATCAGCTGGAGCAGCTGACGTGCCTCTACCTGGAACTCAAACGTTTCGGTCGTCATGGTTCGCGAATACCTCACAGGTCCCACAGTCGCCTGAACTGGTGGCAGTCACTTTAAAACACCACGTCAGGGAGGAGGCCCGGAAGTCACACGAGGTGGGCGAACACGACGAGGTTCTCGGTGTAGTCCCGGGCCTGACGGTCGTAGGCACCCGCGCACGTGATGAGCCGGACCTGGGCGTCGGGGGTGTCGCCGTACACGCGCTCGCTGGGGAAGTCGTCCTTGTCGAAGGAGTCCGTGTCGTCGACCACGAAGGTCGCCCTGCTGCCGTCGGCTCGCGCCACGTGGAACCGGTCGCCCCTCTTCAGCGCGCTGAGCCCCGCGAAGACGGCCGGGGAGGTCGCGGTGTCCACGTGCCCGGCGATGATCGCGGTTCCGGCCTCGCCGGGCGAGACGCCCTTGGCGTACCAGCCGACGAGGTTGGTGTCATGGGCCGGAGGCGGTTGGAGCTGGCCGTTGCGGCCGATGACGAGGTCGGTGAAGGGCGCGTTCACCGAGATCTTGGGGATGTGCAGGCGGACCGGCCGGGACCGCGGCAGATGAGGGCCGGCCCCGGAGGCGGCGGTCCGGTGCGGCGCCGCGGACGAGGGCGGCGCGTCGGGCGCGGCTGGGGTGGCGTGCGCGGCCGGCGGGGCGTGCGGCGGGCCGCCGGCGTCGGACGACTCACCACGGCCGGCGACCATGGTCACGGTCAGGACCAGGGCGGCGACGCTCCAGAGGATCGTCACGACGGTACGGAATCGCTGCCTCGACGGCGCGGGGCAGGGCTCGGCAGGGGGAAGGGGGCTGGCTGCCATCGGAGACCACCTCATTCGGGCACGGCAGCGGAACGGACACGGCAGCGGACAGGGGGGCGGGAGAACGAGCCGGGCCGCCGCGACGCGAGGAGCACGTGCGGCGGCCACGGCGGCATGAGGTCAGACCTCGGTCATGCCGCGCCCTGGGAGGCCTTCTGGCGCCGCAGGGCGTACAGGCCGGTGCCGGCCACCGCCAGCACCGCGAGACCGCCGGCCGTGACGCCCGGCGCGGCGGCCAGGGCGCCGCCACCGGTGTGCATCCCGCCGTGCGGCTTGTCGTGCTTGTCGCCGCTCCAGGAGCCCTCGTCGTGCTTGCCGTGGTCGTCGCCCTTGTCGCCCCAGGGGTCCTCGTCCTGCTTGTCGCCCCAGGGGTCGTCGCCGTGCTCGTCGTCCTTGTAGGTGTCCGGGTCGTGCTTGGAGCTGTCCCAGTCGTCGTCGTTGTTCACCGCGGCCAGTGCTCCGCCACCCGTGTGCACCGCGCCGTGCGGCTTGCCGTGCTCGTCGCCCTTGCCGTGCCCGTCGTGCTTGCCGTGCTCGTCGTGCTTGCCGTGCTCGTCGTGCTTGCCGTGCTCGTCGTGCTTGCCGTGCTCCTCGTCCTTGCGGTTGTCCGGGTCGTGCTTGGGGTTGTCCCAGTCGTCGTCCGCGCTCACTCCGGTCAGCGCTCCGCCACCCGTGTGTACCCCGCCGCGCGGCGCGTCGTGTTTGCCGTCCTTGTCGTGCTCCCTGCTGTTAGAAGTGTTGTCGTGGTCCCAGTCACCCATCGCCTCGGCGTAGGCCGTGGGTGCGGCGATCGCGAGGGCGGCCGTGGCCGTGGCCGTCGCGAGCAGCATGCGGGCAGAGCGCATCGGTGAGTCCTTCCGTCGCGGGCCGGGCGCTGACGCCTCGCCAGCTCACGAGACCGGCCTTGACGTGAACCACCGTCAGTCATGCCGGGCCGTCCCACCATCCAGGGCGTTCACACGGGTTACAACCACACTCTGACGGCGGTACTTGCCCCAGCCGGTCCGGCCGGAAGATCGCAACCTCCCGCCCGCCGCACCCGTCTCCTACGGCGACACGGGGGGCGAGGTCCGCTCTCCCCCGGCCAGCTGCGGGAGGCGTTCATGGCCATGGTCGGCCTGTTCTGGATCGGCGAGGACTCGGTGTACGTGGGTGCCGAGCCCACGGGAGCCGCCTGCGGGGTGCGGCTGTCCGAGGACGGCGTCGAGACGCTGGGGGCCGGCCGGGGCAGGTTCTGGACGTGGGACGAGGTGGTCCGGATCGAGCCGCACGACGTGCCCGTACGGTCCGGGGTGCGGAGGCTGGCGTCCATGGCTTTCGACGCCGCGCTCGTCGTGGTCACGGGGGACGGCGAGCTGCCGCCCGCGTTCTGCGTGGACGTGACGACGGCCGAGGAGACCGTCCGGGCGGATGTGCTCGCGGCCGTCGCCGGAGGGATCTACCTGCCCTCCGAGTACGAACTCTCCGTCACCCTCCTCCAGCGGCTCGCCGAGGGCGGCGCCGAGATCGGCGACCTCCTCGCCTGGGGCCGTGACCACGCGGCCGAGGGCACGCCGCCGCGCGAGGAACGCGAGGCGCTGCTGCGGAAGTGGGCCGGGGCGTAGGGCCTGCCTGCCGCGCGCGTCACCATCGCCTCTGGCGCTGACGGCCCAGGCGGCTCGGGTCCGGGTCGACCAGTTGGGCCGCCATGCCGACGAGGACCAGCCCGGTCGCGATGAGCAGCCCTTGTGCCAGGGCGATGCCGGAGCCCAGGACGGCCACGCCGAGGGCCAGGGCCCACCAGGCTCCGGTACGCCGGTACTCCCGGGGCCGGGCCGGGCGGCCGGCTCTCATGGCCCGGGTGAACCTGGGGTCCTCCCGCTCGAGTCGTGCTTCGAGGTCGACGAGAGGTGCGTCTTCGGACTGGGGCACGGCTTCTCCTTCCCGGAACCCGACAGCTTCGAGGCAGGGCACGGCCGAGGCCATGGCAAGTCCTGGGGTGTCGGGCCGCGTGACGGTGCGGAGGGAGACAGCCCGCCGCCGCGCGGCGCGGCCGGTCTCACCAGGGCTTCGGCTTCTCCCCCCTCCAGCGGCGTCCGCCACGGGGCCCACACCTCATCCTTCCCGGTGGCCGCCCCGTACGAACGCCGTGCCGTAAGGCGGATGTTCGGTTCGATGGACGGGTGGCGGAACGGACGGGTCGGATGAGTGTCACGGCGGCCGCCCGCGCCCCTTCAGGGGCGCGGGGAACTGCGCGATCAGCCACGACGAGAGCCGGGCGTGCGGGGTGTGCCTGAACGTGCCCTGCTCGTCGACACCGGCCCGGGCGAGGGCCCCGGGGCGGTGGCGGACGACGGTGTGCTGTCGTCCGGGGAGCGCGGCTCGGTGTCGTACGACGGGGCCATGCGGCCGGGCAGCAGGTCCTGGGCCGCCCGGAGCGCGCGGGCGAGCAGATGGGCCCGGCCGGCGGCGATGGGGCCGAGGATCGCGAGGACGAGGACGTACCCGGCGATGAACGGGGCGAGCCGGGTGTCGAGTCCGGCGCCTGCGGCCATGGCGGCCAGGATCAGCGCGAACTCCCCGCGGGCCAGGAGGGTGGTGGCGATCTCGGCGGCGGGCTCGGTGCCGTAGCGGTACACGCGGGCGACGAGGAGTCCCGCGGCGACGTTCATGACGACGGTCAACACCGCCGCCGCGGTGACCGGGCCGACGACGGAGACAATGTCGCCGGGGTCGATGGAGAGCCCGAAGGCGAAGAAGAAGATCGCCGCGAAGGCGTCGCGCAGCGGATGCACGAGTTCCCGGATGCGCGGGCCGGAGGGCGTGCCGGCCAGGATCAGGCCGACCATGAACGCGCCGATGGCGTCGGCGACTCCGAGGACCTCGGCGACTCCCGCCACGAGGACGGCCGCGCCGAGGAAGCTGATGACGAGCAGTTCGTTGTCGCGGGTCGCGATCAGACGGCCGGCCGGCTTCGTGCCGTAGCGGGCGGCCGCGGCCAGTACCAGCAGGAAACCGAAGGCCTTGGCACCCTGGAGGACCATGTCGCCGACGCCCTGGGCGCCGCTGATGACCGGCTGGAGCGCGGCGAGGTAGAGGGCCAGGAAGATGTCCTCGACGACGATGACGCCCAGGATGAGACGTGTCTCGGGGCGGCCGATGCGACCCTGGTCGATGAGGATCTTGGTGACGATGGCGGACGAGGAGATCCCCAGGACACCGGCGAGGACCAGCGCCTCCCGGGCGCCCCAGCCCAGGGCGAACCCGAAGGCCAGGCCGGCGCCGACGTTGAGCAGGAGATAGATGCCACCTGCCGTGAGCAGGCGCCGGCCGCCGCTCCTGAGGTCGTCGAGGTGGAACTCCAGGCCCAGGTAGAACAGCAGCAGCACCAGTCCGAGCGCGGAGAGCATCTCGAAGTCGTGCGCGTCCTCGACGATGACCAGACCCGGGGTGTGCGGGCCGAGCAGGATGCCCGCGAGCATGAAGAGCGGGATGGTCGGGAGTCCGATCCTGCCGCCGAGGCGGGCCAGGAGGGCGGCGGCCAGGAAGGCTCCGCCCATGGCGAGGAGGCTGTCAGCGTGTCCCACGGGTCACCGCCTTCGCGGATGCGCAGCGGGCGGATCGTTTCACCGTGCGGGGATGGATAGGGGCTCCTCCTTCGTGGGGCCGGTTCGGACGGCGTCGTGCGCGTCTCGGCGCGGGCCGGGACCGCGGCCCTGACAACCGGCGCGAGCCTCGGCGACGCCGCCAGCCTCACACGGGCCCCGGGCCCGTCACCATCGGTGCCCGCACCCATCTCCGGGTGGGGGCGACACCCATGTCCGAGACCCGTCTCCCGGTCACACGTGGCGGTGGTCGATGCCCAGCAGGCTCGCCGCCGCCCTGAAGTCGGCCGCGTGGTGGCCGACCGCGAGGGACCAGTGGTGGCCGACACCCGTGGCGCTCCACGCGTCCACCCATTCGCCGGGGTCGCGGCCGAAGTCGACGCGGCTGGTGGTGTTGCCGATCTCCAGCAGGGGCCCCGGTACGACGGTGCCCTCGGAGGTGACGAAGGACAGGCTGCCGTCGGCGTCCTGGCCGAGGCCGAGCAGGGTGACGGGCCCGTGCTGGACGTCGAACTCGACGCTCACGCCCCAGCCGCGTTTGCCGTGGTAGACGCCGAGCCCGCGCAGCAGCGGGTCCCGGGCGCTGACCGCGAGGTGGGCGGGTCCGTCGTGGCCCATCTCCACGACGCCGTCCTCGAAGTTCAGGGCCTGGATCTCGGTGAAGGAGCCTCCGGCGCCGACGCTCCGGGAGGCGAGCTGGGCGACGCTGGTGCGCAATTCGTACTCCCCGGCCGCCGGCACGCCCCGGGCCGTGAGCAGGGAGGCACCCAGGATCATGCCGGCACCGAGCCGCTCGTGCAGCTCCCCGTCGAGGCCCCGGTGGTAGTACGCGAGGCTGTCGAGCCGGAAGTCCGCCACGAGCCGGTCGAGGGCGACCGACACGGTCGCGCCCCAGGCGAAGTCCTCCTCCACCACGCTGTCGTCGAGGGTGAAGACCTGCCGGGCGAGTGCCATCCGCTCCCGGGTCTCCTGCTCGGTCACGCGCTCCACCCGGTGCCGCAGGTCGTCGAACTCCAGCACCTCCACGTGCGAGCCGAACGTCGTGGACAGCAGCGTCGGATCGGTCTGCACGTCGAGCATGCCCGGGTACACGTGTCCCATGAGGCCGTGCCGGGCGTGCCGGAGCGCGGCGCGGATGTGCGCGGCCCGGATCCACTGTTCGATGCGCCGCCAGGCGGACTCCTGCCGCAGCCAGCCCGAGACCGACCGGAAGGGGATGCCGGCGCGCCGGAAGACGTTGCCGACCTCGGGGACGGGGCACTGGCCGCAGTAGGCGAGCCAGGCGCCGGTGTCGAAGGAGGCGTGGTCCATCTTCTCGGTCGGCTGGAGGTCGATGACCAGGACCGGCGTGTGCGAGCGCTGCGCGATCGGCAGCACCATCGAGGAGGTGAGGTACGTCGTCAGGAACAGCACGATGAGGTCGCAGTCGGCCTTGCGCAACTGCTCGGCGGCGCGCGCGCCTTCCTGGGCGTCGGAGACGAACCCGGCGTCGGTCACCTCCGCGTCCATCCCACGGAAGCGCTCGGCGACGTAGGCGGCCGACTCCTTCAGCTGCGGGAGGAGCCCGGGGAACTGCGGCCAGTACGTGCCGAGTCCGCCGGCGACCAGCCCGATCCGGGTCCGTCGCCGGGTCACCGGCGGGAGCAGGTCGTGCAGGGCGGCGGCCCGTACGGCGGCGCGGTCCGCGGTCGTTGCCATGGTCGATGCTCCTTGTCGGGTGTGCTTCGGCTCAGGTGCTGGGGACGCGCAGGTCCGCTCTGTCCCGCGCGGCACCGGTGGCACGGGGGACCAGGACGCGGATGATGAACACGCCCGCGAAGGCGGCCGCCGTCATGCAGGCGGTGATCGTCCAGAGCAGGACGGCCGGGCTGTAGTCGGCCAGGGCGGGGGTGAAGAACGCGGCGACCGCGAAGACCCCCCGGGACAGGGCGTAGGTGAAGCCCTGGGTGGTGCCACGGGTGTCCGCGGGCAGCGTGAGCTGCGACCACACCTTGTAGTTCGCCTCTCCGGCGAAGGGGTTGGAGAACTGGTAGAGCACGAAGAAGACGAGCATGCCGACGAGCGCGCCCGCGGTCAGGGACGCGATGACGAAGGCGAGGATCTGCACCACCGCGGCCACGTGGAACAGCCGGTCGCGCCACGGGCTGTCGGCGACGCGGACGAAGGCGAAGGTCAGCAGCACCCCGATCGGGATGAAGGCCAGGTTGATCCCGGTGGCCAGGCTCTGGGAGGCGTCGCTGACGGTGACGAGCAGATAGGTGCCGAACTGGCCGAAGGTGTTGGCCCCGAGGCCCCAGGTGACGTAGAAGACGAACGTCGCCGTCATGGGCAGCAGGGCGGCGCGCGTCCAGATGTTCTTCAGGGCGCTGCCGGGCGGGGCGGCCACCGTCTCCTCACCCGTGTCCTGTTCGGCGGACAGCTTCAGGCGGGAGCGGAGGGCCCAGGTGACGAGTGCGGCGACGGCGAGCTGTCCGGTGATGAGCCGGGCCCCGGTCATGCCCGTGGTGGACAGGACGAAGCCGAGGAAGACGGCGACGGCGATGCCCAGCATCCACATGACCTGCGTGAAGGCGACGAGCCTGCCGCGGGCCCAGGAGGGTGCGGCGTCCGAGACCACGGCCAGGGACGTCGGCAGGTCGGCGCCGGCCGCGAGTCCCGCGACGAGGACGCCGATCAGCAGCGTGATGTCGTCGGGTGCCAGCGTGATGACGATCGCCCCGAGCGCGAAGCAGAAGATGTCCCAGTTGTAGACGCGGCGGCGGCCGAAGAGGTCGGCGAGCCGGCCGCCGACGAGGGAGCCGACGGCGATGCAGCCCGTGACGATCGCGCTGATCGCCCCGGCCATCCACACGCCCATGTCGTAACTGTCGCGGTAGATGGCCAGGTTGACGGAGATGCTCACGATCAGCCCGGCGTCGAGGTAGGAGGCCATGCCCGACAGGGCGGCGGCCTTCCAGAGGTGTTTGGGGATGGGGCGGGTACCGGCCATGATGCGACTCCGTCGTCTGGTGACATCGCGGTTCCGGGGGCCTGGTCGCAGCGAATATAGGGCGGGAAAAACGTTGCAACAAGGTGTCGCGCAGACATCGGTGGCGGCGTGTCACCGTCCGCCTTGCCGTCCGGGGATATGGCGTGACCGTTCCAGGTCGCCTACGGTGAAGGTGGCCTGAAAACGTTGCAAGGATCTCCCTAGGGGAAGGACCGCGTCCGTGATCTCCCCCGCGCTCCGGCAGCTGTTCGACGACCCGCCCCGCGATTTCGGCCCCGCTCCCCTGTGGTGGTGGTCGGGTGCGAAGGTCACCCGTGAGCGACTCGCCTGGCAGCTGCGGGCGTTCGCCGAGGGCGGTGTCCACAACCTCGTCGTGATCAATCTGGCCCCGGCCGGCCCGACGTTCGGCGCCCGGGCCGACGATCCGGCGTGGTTCGGCGAGGAGTGGTGGGCGCGCTTCACCGACGCGTGCGAGATCGCCGCGGAGTTGGGCACCCGCCTGTGGTTCTACGACCAGATCGGGTTCTCCGGCGCCAATGTGCAGGGCGGTGTGACACGACGTCACCCCGGGGCGGCCGGACTTGCGCTGCGCTGCCGTGACGTGAGCGTCTGCGGGGGCACGGTCGCCCTGGCGGATGCCGAGACACCGCTGGCGGCGTACTCCCGGCAGGGCCGGCGGCTCGACCTCGCCGGGGGCGGGCACATCGCGGCCCCGGACGGGGACGAGGTGCGGCTCGTCACCGCCGTTCCCACGGCGTTCGACTACCTGGACCCGCACGCCGTGGGCCTGCTGATGGACACGGTCCACCACGAGTACGACCGCCGCGTACCGGAATACCTCGGCACCGTCATCGCGGGCAGCTTCCAGGACGAACTGCCGGGCACGAACGCCTGGAGCCACCGCTTCGCCGACGAGTTCCGCGCCCGGCGCGGCTACGACCTGCTCGACCACCTGCCGGCCCTGTTCGGCACGGACGCCGCCGTCCCGGAGACGAAGATCCGCGGCGACTACTACGCGGTCCGCGCGGAACTCACCGAAGAGGCCCTCTTCCGGCCGCTGGCCGCATGGCACCGCGAGCGCGGGATGCTGCTGGGCAGCGACCAGAGCCACCCCGCCCGCGCCGGCTACCCGGCCCAGTCGACGCAGATCTACACCGACTACTTCCGCACCCACCGCTGGTACGGCGCCGCCGGCAGCGACCACCACGGGGACGCCAAGGTGCACTCCTCCATGGCCCACCTCTACGGCCACGAGCGGGTGTGGATCGAGGCGTTCCACTCCTCCGGCTGGGGCGGCACGCTGGAGGACACCTACCACTGGCTGCTGCCGTTCCTGCGCGGCGGCGCCAACCTGTACAACCCGCACGCCAGTTACTTCGGCACGGCGGGCGGCTGGTTCGAGTGGGCACCGCCGTCCACCGACTGGCGCCAGCCGTACTGGAAGCAGTACCCGGCGTTCTCCCGGGCCGTGGCCCGGATCTGCTCGATCATGTCCTGGGGCGGCTACGCCGCCGACGTGGCGGTCCTGCACCCGACCGCCACCATGCAGGCCCTCGTCCCACTGGACGCGCCCGTCCGGCACTTCGGCGACGGCCGGCTGGGCGACGGCCACGCCGACGCCGACGAGACGCAGCGCCACTACCTGGACCTGTGCGGCACGAACAACTGGCTCGCCCCGCACGCCGGCGCCCTGGACCGGCACGGCATCTCCTTCGACGTCGTCGACGACGACTCGGTGCAGCGCGCCAAGGCCGTCGACGGCGCCCTGCGGATCAGGGACCTGGCCTACCGCGCGGTGCTGCTGCCCTCGGCGAGCGTGCTGGAGGAGGAGACGGCGCGGCGGCTGACCGAACTGCTCGACGCGGGCGGCCGCGTCGTCGTCGTGGGCCGTCCTCCTGCCACGGCCGCCGGCCGGTCCGGCGACGACTCGGTGGTGGCGGCCCTGCCGGCGCATCCCCGGCTGGAGCGGGTGCGCGACCCGGAGGCCGGCGCGGCGGCCGTGACCGACCTCGCCGGTCACGCCACGGGCGACGTGCCGCTGCTCGTCCGGCGGACGGGGAACGAGGCGGTGGCTCTGGTCACGGCGGCCTTCCCCGAGATCGGCGCGCATCCGCTGCGGCCGGGGTCGTCCCCCTCGGGTGACGCCGGCACCTCGTCCGTCACCGTGCGGGCCGCCGTCGCCGAGGCCGAGGTCTGGAACCCGGCGACCGGTTCCCGCACCCCCGCGCACGTCACCGTCTCCGGCGACGGCAACGTCTCGACCATCGACGTGCCGCTGGACGGCGCCCCCGCGGTCCTGGTCGTGTGGCGCGAGGGCCGGCCGACGCCCACGGGCCCTCAACTGGAGGCGCCCGCCCAGGTGCTCGACGTCTCGACCGGCTGGCACGGCCGTCTGGTCCCCACCATGGACAACACCTGGGGTGATCTGGCACTGCCCCCGGGTTCGCCGGTGGACGAGCCGCAGATCTGGACCATGGAGTGGACCGAGGGCGGGGCTTGGGAACGGACCCGGGTCACGTACGGCAACCGGGTCCGTGTCCTGCCGCCGGTGCCGTTCGATGAGGTGCCCGAGCCGCTGGACGCCACGGCCGTGGAGCGGATCCTGGCCGGTGAACTGCCCCTGGTACCACCCGACGCGGGCTGGGACGTCGCCGTGTACTCGTCGAGCCGGGGCATCCCGGACCCGGGCGGGCTGCTGGGTCTCAAGGGGCTGGTGAACGAGGAGTTCGTCCGTGTCCCGGTGCCGGGCGGCGCAACGGCCGCGCGGGTCCGGGCGATCGTGGAGACCGGCCACCGGGGGCCGGCCGAACTGCACGTCGGCGCGGAGTGCGTCAAGCGGGTGTGGTGGAACGGCGAGCCGCTGGAGCCGGACGGCGGCGGCTATCTGGCCTCCGCCCGGGTCACGGTGGCCCGGGACCGCAACGTGCTCGAGTACGAACTGTCCGGCGCCCAGAGCCGCCCCTCGACGATCTCGGCCGCCGAGGGCACTCCCTTGGGCAGCTTCTTCTGTCTGTCGGAGCCGGGCGGGCTCGGGCCGCGTCCGCGGTTCATGCGGCCCCCGGACGGGGTGCGGCCGGACGGCCGCGTCGCCTACCGGGCGCGGCTCCGGGTGCCGGGCGGCGACGCCCGGGCGGTACTCGTCGTGGGTGCCGCCTCGGCGGTCACCGTGCTGCTCGACGGGGAGGTCGTGGCGCGGCAGGAGAAGGTGGAGTACTACGAGGCGGACTGGGGCGCCGTGCCGATGTTCTTCCGCCACGAACCGGAGCTCGGGGCGGGCGAGCACACCCTGGAGGTCGTGGCCGACGGTGCCGACGCCCGGGACGCGGTGTTCGTCGACCTGGTGGTGCGGTCCGGGGCCGGGGTGACGGCCCTGGTCAGCGGCGCCGGCTGGGAGGCCGGTTCGGGTGACTGGCGGGGGCGGACCGTCGAGGACGAGCGCAGGCGGGGCGAGGTGCAGCACTGCCACGCCGTGGTACGGCCGCACCCGCTGCCGGACACCGGGTGGCTCACCGGCCGGCCGGTGCTCGGCGGCACCGTATGGCCGTCGCGGTCCACCGACGATGTCCACGCGATGCCGCAGCGCTTCCGGTTCACCGTGCCGGCGGGAACGGTGTCGCTCGCCCTGCCGTTGCTGCTTCGCGCGAGTGCGCGCGTCGGAGACGGGCCGGAACTGCCCCTGGACGGCGATCGGCTGAAACTCGGTCAGCCGCTCCAGGAGCCGACGCCTGTCGAGGTGGTCACGGAACCCACGGCGGTCCTGCGGGGCGGCTCCGCCTGGCGGGGGCCGGTGCGGGTGCGTGCCGTGCCGGCGCCGCTGCCCCTGGGGGACTGGCGGGAGCTGGGGCTGGGCAGTTGGAGCGGAGGCGTGACGTACGCGCGGGTCCTGGATGTGCCGTCGGGGCCCGATCCCGTACTGGATCTCGGACGGGTGCGGGGCAGTGTGGAGGTGTCGGTCGACGGGGAGCCGGCCGGTGAGGCGTTCTGCACGCCGTACCGTTTCCCGTTGCGCGGTGCCGCCGGGCGTACCGTGCGGCTGGAGGTGACCGTCCGGGGCACCCTGGCGCCGTATCTCGCGGAGGCCACGCCGACGGCCTGGGCGTTCGACTCCCAGCTGTCGTCGGGGCTGCTGGGGCCGGTGACGCTGCGGATCCCGTCCGGCCCGGAGGACGGGCCCTAGTCGTCGGCGGGCGGTCGGGTGGAGTCGCGCACGACGAGGCCGGGGGCGAAGACGCGGGTCTCGTGGACGTGGTCCGCGCGGGCCTCGATCTCGTCGAGGAGCATCTCCACCGCTGCCCGGCCGAGGTCCTCGACCGGCTGCCGGACCGTCGTGAGGGTGGTGGCGCCGAAGGTCGCGATGTCGAGATCGCCGTAGCCGACCACCTGGACCTCCTCGGGGACGCGCACGCCCCGGTCGGTCAGCCCGCGGCACAGGCCCGCCGCGAGGAAGTCGTTGGTGCAGAAGACCCCGTCGGGCAGGTCCCCGAGGTCGTGCGCGATCCGTGTGCCGTACGCGACGGTCATCCGCTCGGCGACGACCTGGTCCAGCCGTGCCTCGCGCCGGCTGCGCACGGCCTGCCGGGCGCCCTGGTAGCGGTCGGCGCACTGGCGTATGCCGCGCTCGCCGTTGACGACGAGGATGTCGCGCGCCCCGCGGTCGAGGAGGTGCTGCACGGCGATCCGGCCGCCGGCGATGTCGTCGACGGAGGCCGAGCAGCCCTCCCGGTCGGGCATCGCGCGATCGGCCAGGACGAGCGGGATGCCCCGCTCGCGCAGCCGGGCGAGCCGGCCCGGGTCGGCGCCGAGCGGCACGACGACGACGCCGACGGCCCGCTGCTCGACGAGCATGCTGAAGTAGCCCTGCTCCCGTTCCGGGTCGTCTCCGCTGTGGCAGAGGACGAGGGAGTAGCCGTGGTCGTAGGCCGCGTCCGCGGCGCCCCGGGCGATGCGCGCGTAGAAGGAGTTGGTCACGTCGGGCAGCACCAGGCCGATGGCCGAGGCGCGCCCGGTGCGCAGTCCGGCGGCTCCGGGATGGGGGACGTAGTCGAGCGCGGCGACGGCGATGCGGACGCGCTCGGCGGTCTGTGCGGTGACGCGCTCGGGCCGGTTGAGCACGTTCGACACGGTGGACACCGAGACGCCGGCGGCGGCCGCGACGTCCTGGATGCGGGCGGGGCGTGCCGGAACGGCGTCCACCCCCTCGCTGTTGCAGCCGTGCGACCAGGCACGACGGTGGCCTTCATGGGCGCCGCAAGTATAACGTGACCGGGCGTGGAACGTTTTTCCCGCCCGGTCGTCGCGGTTTCCGGGTCAGGCGGAGGGCGCGCCGGTGAGGACCTCCACGCGGCCGGTGTCGAGCGAGTAGTAGGCGCTGACGACTGCCAGGTCGCCCTTCTTCACGAGCGGGGCGAGGTCCCGGTTGGTCCGCAGCTCGGCGGCGGTCTGCTTGATGTGGATCCGCACCATGGCGTCGACCGGGTCGGTGTGCTGCTGCCTGGCGGTCTCCCGGTAGGCCGGCCGCAGGGCGTCGGAGATCGCCTGGAGGTTGCCGGGGAGCTTCTTGCCGTCGCGCATCGCCTCGTAGGC
Source organism: Streptomyces sp. HP-A2021 (assembly GCF_022807935.1). Taxonomy (NCBI): domain Bacteria; kingdom Bacillati; phylum Actinomycetota; class Actinomycetes; order Kitasatosporales; family Streptomycetaceae; genus Streptomyces; species Streptomyces sp. HP-A2021. The sequence goes on along the minus strand of NZ_CP094344.1, from coordinate 8,651,247 downwards.
CGCCTTGATCGCACCGCAGCGCTGGTGTCCGAGGACCACGATGAGCGGAGTGCCGGAGGTCATCGGACCGTACTCCACTGAACCGACGACCACCGGCCCCACGACCTGTCCGCCGGTGCGCATCACGAACAGGTCGCCGAGGCCCGTGTCGAAGACGAGCTCCGGCGGGACGCGGGAGTCGATGCAGGAGAGGATGACGCCGTAGGGGTCCTGCGCCTCGGCGACGAACTCGCGCCGCTTCGGGTCGCGGTCGGGGTGCTGGAGCTTTCCGTCCACCCAGCGCTTGTTGCCGTCCATCAGCCGCGCGAACGCCGCCCAGGGCGAGTCCGGTCGCGGGCCCGCCGCGGGCGAGGGCGAGGGGGATTTCGCCGCGCCCACGGCCGATGTCTTCCCCGCGTTCGAGGTGTCCGGGTTCGACGAGCAGGCGGTGAGCATCGCTGCGGTGGCAGCCAGCCCGCCGGTGAGTATGGCCCTGCGCTGCGGTGTCCTGGCGGTACCCATGTGGCCGTCCCTTTCGGTCTCCGTTCTCCCGGGCGGGAGCGGTGATCCAACTGTCGTGGGAGGCCGGTTAGCGCTCGTACAGCGCTGATGCAGCGCAGGAGAAGTGCTGTTCCAAAACGCGCAGGGTGAGGGTTTCGGACGCTGTGTGATCCTCCGTCAGAGGTGGACCGACGGTCGGACGACGGGTCACTCCAGGAGCGCGGGCCGGGTCAGGCGGGGACCTCTCTCTTCAGCCAGTCGCCGTCCAGGCGGAGGTGCTTGATGGTGCGGCGGTGGTGGGTGTAGGCGACGTGGAGCGTGCCGTCCGGTTTCTGGGCGAGGGAGGGGTAGGACAGCTCGCGGTTGAGGCCGTCGCGGGAGTTGTTGGTCAGGCAGTGGCCGTCGCCGGTTTCGAGGTCGTGGCGGAGCGGCCAGGTGCGTCCGCCGTCCGCGGAGAGGGCCAGGGAGAGCGGGGCGCGGCGCGCCCCGGAACGCGTCGCCCGTGGGGGCGTTCGCCGTGGGCGTCCCTGCCACTCCCCCGTCGTCGATCTTGCACCGAAGGCTCACGCAGTACCCGGGGTTCACCCGGCGGCGGGGACTTGCGCGGCGCCGGAGGCCTGCCCAGCGCCGAGGTCCTGCGCCGCGCCGGGTGCTCACGCCGGGCGGCGGGTCTCGCTCGCCGGGAGCTCGCCGGCGCCCAGGGATCGCCCGGCGTGAGCCGCACGCTGCCCGTCAGGGCTGGACCGTGCCCGTTGCCGCCGTGCTCGGGGCCTGTGGGCCGCTGGTTCCGAAGTGGATGCCCTTGGCCTCCTTGCCGATCGCGCTCAGCAGGATCACCACGGCCAGGGTGGGCACGACGGTCCACGCCATCGCCGACGGATATCCGTGGCGCTCGGCGATGGCCTCCTGGATCGGCAGGTTCAACGCGGCGATCAGATTGCCGAGCTGGTAGGTGACGCCCGGGTAGAAGCCCCGGACGGCGTCCGGGCTCATCTCGGTCAGATGGGCCGGGATGACACCCCAGGCCCCCTGTACGCACACCTGCATCAGGAAGGACGACAGCATCAGCCAGCCGACGGTCGTGGACAGCACGAAGAACGGCACCACGACCAGGCCCCCGGCCGCCGCGATCATGATCGTCCGGCGGCGGCCCAGCCGCTCGGAGTACGCACCGAGCAGCACACCGCCGATCATGGCCCCGATGTTGTACACGACGGCGATCGCGATCGAGGTGTTCGCGGACAGCTCCAGGCCCTTCTTCACGAAGGTCGGGTAGATGTCCTGCGTGCCGTGCGACATCCAGTTGAAGGCGGTCATCAGCGCGACCAGGTAGACGAAGCGCCGCAGCACCGCCGGGTTCTTGAACACCTGGTGCGCGGGGGTGCGGTTGAGCCGGACGGTCTTCTCCCACACCTCGCTCTCCTCCACCCGGCTGCGCACCCACAGCGCGACCAGCGCGGGCAGCAGGCTGAAGGCGAACAGTCCCCGCCAGCCGAAGACCGGCTCGATGACGAAGAACGCCACGGCGGCCAGCAGGTACCCCAGCGAATAGCCGCTCTGCAGCAGCCCCGACCAGAAGCCGCGCCTCGAGGCCGGGATCTTCTCCATGGCCAGGGCCGCTCCCAGACCCCACTCGCCGCCCATGCCGATGCCGTAGAGCAGGCGCAGTACCAGCAGCACGGTGTAGTTGGGCGCGAAGGCGCAGGCGAACCCGACGATCGAGTAGAAGACGACGTCCACCATGAGCGGGACGCGACGGCCGCGGCGGTCGGCCCACATGCCGAACAGCAGCGCGCCGATGGGCCGCATCACCAGCGTCGCGGTGGTGAGGAAGGCCATGTCGGTCAGGGAGACATGGAAATCGTCGGCTATCTCGCTGTAGACGAGCACGACCAGGAAATAGTCGAACGCGTCCATCGCCCAGCCGAGATAGGCGGCCACGAAGGCGTTGCGCTGGTCTTTCGTCAGCCCCGCTGCCTGCGCTTTCACGGTGTTCAGCACTGCGGCCTCCAGAAGTTCGCAGCCGAGGCTAGGCACGGAGCACCGGGAATCGGGCAAAGCACGAACCACGATTGGGCCAAGAGCACCGACCGCCCGCTAGCGACCCGGAATCCGCCTTCCCGGCGCCGCCACACCGCCGGAGGCCGCCGCGTCGAGGAGGCGGCGGAAGGTGGGGCACTCCAGGTGGCTGGGCGCGGGGCACGCGGCGGCATGCCGCAGGGAGTCGCGCAGTACGCCCAGTTCGCGGATCCTGTGGTCGAGTTCGTCCGCCTTGGCGGCCAGCATCCCCCGGTCGATCCGCGGCCGCCCGTCCGGCGCGAACATGTCCGCGATCTCGTCGAGCGAGAACCCGGCCGTCCGCCCCAGCGCGATCAGCGCCAGCCGCTCCAGTACGCCCGGGTCGTACTGCCGGCGCAGGCCGCGCCGGCCCGTCGAGGAGATCAGCCCTTTCTCCTCGTAGTAGCGCAGGGTCGATGCCGGAACCCCGGCGCGGTGCGACACTTCGGCGATGTCCAGCTGTGTCGTTTCTGTCGCATCTGATGTTTCTGTCGTTTCTGTCATGTCCGTCATTGTCTTGACTTCAAGTCGACTTGAAGTAGAACGCTGTCATCCCGGTACGCCGAGGGCAACCAGAAGGAGAGAAAGCCATGGACGCTGAACACAGGGCCGCCGACGAGCAGGCAGCCCGCTGGAAGGGGCGCGCCGGTCACGCCTGGGGCGATCTGAAGGGCGTGCTGGACGAGATGTTCAGGCCCTTCGAGGAGCTCCTCGTCGAAGCCGTCGCCGCCGAACAGGCGCGGCACGTGCTCGAGGTCGGCTGCGGTACGGGCGGCATCACGCTGGCCGTCGCGCGACGGCTCGGCCCGGCCGGTCGCTGTGTCGGCGTCGACATCTCCGAGGCGATGATCACCACCGCCCGGGAGTACGCCGGACAGGAGGACGTACCGGCGTCCTTCCTCTGCGCCGACGCCCAGGACCACCCCTTCGAGCCGGGCACCTTCGACGCCGTCATCTCGCGGTTCGGCGTCATGTTCTTCCGCGATTCCGTCCGGGCCTTCGCCAACCTCCGGCGCGCGGCCCGGGACGAGGCCGCGCTGCGGTTCGTCGTCTGGCGCGATCCGGCCGAGAACCCGTTCATGACGACGGCCCAGCGCGCCGCCGCCCCGCTGCTCCCGGACCTGCCCGTCCGCAGGCCGGACGAGCCGGGACAGTTCGCCTTCGCGGACCCGGACAAGGTCCGGCGGATCCTGGCCGAGAGCGGCTGGGCCGGGATCGACATCCGGCCGGTCGACGTCGTCTGCACCCTGCCCGAGAAGGAACTGGTCCACTACTTCACCCGGCTCGGTGCGGTCGGCATGCACCTGCCCGAGGTGGACGAGCAGACCCGCGACCGGGTCGTCGAGACGGTCCGGGCCGCCTTCGACCCCTTCGTGCACGGCTCGGAAGTCCGTTTCACCGCGGCCTGTTGGACGGTCGGCGCCCGGGCCTCGACAGCGAAATTTTCGTGAGGCCCTGCCCTCTTTCGTGAGCGCGGACGCCCGCCGCATAGTGAGATCACGATGACGCAGAAGAGAGCACTGGTGGTCCGCGGCGGCTGGGAGGGGCACCAGCCGGTCGAGGCGACGGAACTGTTCCTGCCCTTCCTGCGGAGCAACGGATACGCCGTCCGGGTCGAGGAGTCGACCGACGTCTACGCCGACGCCGCCGAGTTGGCCGGCACCGACCTGATCGTGCAGTGCGTCACGATGTCGGAGATCACGCGCGAGCAGCTCGCGGGACTGAGCTCGGCGGTCGTGGCCGGCACCGGGTTCACCGGCTGGCACGGCGGCATCGCCGACTCGTTCCGCGCCTCCTCCGACTATCTCCACCTGGTGGGAGGGCAGTTCGCCACGCACCCGGGCAAGGAGCCGTGCGAGCGCCTGGGCGGGCCGGAGGACAACTTCCTGCCGCACACCATCACCCTCACCGAGGCCGGCCGCGAGCACCCCGTCACCGCGGGCATCGAGGACTTCGAACTGCACACCGAGCAGTACTGGGTCCTCCACGACGACCTCATCGACGTACTGGCCACCACCACGCACCCCACCCGGCCGTGGGAGCCCTGGCACCGGCCGGTCACCTCTCCGGCGGTCTGGACCCGCCGGTGGGGGGCCGGCCGGATCGTGGTGACGACACCGGGACACAGTGTCGACGTGCTCGAAAACCCGAACGTCCGCGCCATCATCGAGAGGGGCATGCTGTGGGCGACGCGCACCGCGTCGGCGTCGTAGGGCTCGGCGTCATCTCCCGCGCGTACCTGGAAACTCTCGCCGGCCGTTCCGCCGTGCGGGTGACGGCGGTCGCCGACCTGGACGCCTCCCGGTCGGCCGCGGTCGCCGCCGAGCTGCCCGGAGTCCGGGCGCTCACCGTCGAGGAGCTGCTGAGCAGCCCGGACGTGGACACGGTGCTGAACCTCACCACGCCCGGGGCGCACGCCGCGATCGCCCTCGGGGCCATCGGCCACGGCAAGAACGTCTACGGGGAGAAGCCGCTCGCCGCCACGCTCGCCGACGCCCACGCCGTCATGGCGGCCGCCGCGCGGGCGGGCGTCGGTGTGGGGTGCGCGCCGGACACCGTGCTGGGCACCGGGGTCCAGACGGCCCGGGCGGCCGTGGCGGCGGGGCGCATCGGGCGCCCCCTGTTCGCCTCGGCCGTGATGGTCACCGCGGGCCACGAACGCTGGCATCCGCACCCCGACTTCTACTACACCGAGGGCGGCGGCCCCCTGCTGGACATGGGGCCGTACTACCTGGCGTCCCTGATCCACCTGCTGGGCCCGGTGCGGGCCGTGACGGGGGCGTCCAGCCGGCTGCGCGCCGAGCGGGTCATCGGTTCGGGTCCGCGTGCGGGCGAGCGGATACCGGTGGAGGTGGACAGCCACGTCTCCGGTGTGCTGGAGCACGTGGACGGGACGCTGACGACGATCACGACGAGCTTCGACGGGGTGGCCACCACGGCGTCGCCGATCGAGGTCCACGGCGAGGCGGGCACCCTCGCCGTCCCGGACCCGAACCGCTTCGACGGCGACGTACGGCTCTTCGGACTGGGCGACACGCAGTGGCGCACGCTCCCGCCGTCGGCGGGCTACGTCGAGGGCGCGCGGGGCGTCGGGCTGCTGGACTTCGTCGCCGCCGACGCGCGGCGCGCACCGCGTGCGAACGGCGAACTCGCCCTGCACGTGCTGGAGACGATGACCGCGCTCCTGCGCTCGTCGGCCGAGGGACGGCGCATCGAGCTGACGACGTCGGCGCAGCCGCCCGCCCCCGTCCCGCTGACGACCGCCGAGGAATGGGGAGGCCAGGCCGCCCCCAGCCCGGCGTGAGACGGCGATGTCGGGGCGGTCAGTCCACGGGCCAGGTGTGCGCGGGCGCGTTCATGTGCATGTAGTCCATGTACGTGGCGGTCATCTGCCGCAGCGCCTCCCGCCGGTCGGAGACGCCGGCCTTCTCCAGATGGTGGACCGTCTCCGCCTGCCACAGGGCGCCGTTGCGGGCGGTGACACAGCGCTGCTCCACGATGCCCAGCAGGGGTTCGCGCCAGGCCGCGTCCATGCCGGCCAGCTCCAGACCCCGGTGGGCCAGCGGCAGCAGACGCCGCAACACCAGTTCCGTGACCGGCACTTCGCCCACGCCGGGCCAGTACAGGCGGGCGTCGATGCCGTCGCGGGCCGCCGTGTGCAGGTTCTCCTCGGCGACCGCGAAGGACATCCGCGTCCACACCGGCCGGTCCTCGTCGACGAGGGCGCGGGTGAGGCCGTAGTAGAAGGCGCCGTTGGCGATGATGTCGGCCACGGTGGGGCCGGCGGGCAGCACCCGGTTCTCGATGCGCAGATGCGGGCCGCTCTCGGTGACGGCGTAGACGGGGCGGTTCCAGCGGTAGATCGTGCCGTTGTGCAGGGTCAGTTCGCCCAGTTGCGGAACGCCGCCGCGGTCGAGCTCCGCTTGCGGGTCCTCGTCCTCGCACAGCGGCAGCAGGGCCGGGAAGTAGCGCACGTTCTCCTCGAAGAGGTCGAAGACGCTGGTGATCCACCGCTCCCCGAACCACACCCGGGGCCGTACGCCCTGGGCCTTGATCTCCTCCGGGCGAGTGTCGGTGGCCTGCTCGAACAGGGGGATGCGGGTCTCGCGCCACAGCTCCTTGCCGAACAGGAAGGGCGAGTTCGCCGCGAGGGCGATCTGCACGCCCGCGATGGCCTGGGCCGCGTTCCAGTAGTCCGCGAACTGCTTGGGCGCGACCTGGAGATGAAACTGGGTGCTGGTGCAGGCGGCCTCGGGAGTGATGGTGTCGGCGTACGTCGACAGGCGCTCCACGCCGTCGACCCTGATCCGCAGGTCCTCGCCGCGTGCCGCGAAGATCTGCTCGTTGAGCAGCCGGTAGCGCGGGTCGCCGGAGAGGGCGGACTCGCTGACGTCCGCCTCGTCCAGGGTGGGCAGGATGCCGACCATGATCAGGTGCGCGCCGACGGCCGAGGCCCGGTCCTCGGCGTGGTTCAGGGCGTCCCGGATCGTCTGCTCCCAGGCGCCGGGGCCGCCGGTCGTCAGCTCCCTGGGCGGGATGTCGATCTCCAGGTTGAAGCGGCCCAGCTCGCTCGACCAGGCGGGGTCGGCGATCGCCTGGAGGACGTCGGTGCTGCGCATCGCGGGCAGCCCGTGGTCGTCCACCAGGTTGAGCTCGATCTCCAGCCCGACCCGGGGGCGCTCGCTCTCGAAGCTGGACTCGCGCAGCATCCGGGCCAGCACTTCGAGGCCGGTCTGCATCTTGGCCCGGTACCGACGGCGGTCCTCCCGTGTGAACACCAGGGCCGGCACGTCACGTCCCATGTACGCTCCCGGGTTCCCTCGGCGGATGGTTCTCGTCCCAGAGTCGCACCTTCTCGTCCCGGCGTCGCACCTTGTCGCGGCACCCGCACCCACCTAGCCTGAGTTTGTGCCGCAAATAAACAAACCCAGAACGCACAGTGCCGTGCCGGGCGACGGCAACTCCCTCACCACACTCCGTACAGCGATCACCGTCTTCTTCGCCCTCGACGGCTTCGTCTTCGCCGGCTGGGTCGTCCGCATCCCCGCCATCAAGGAACAGACCGACGCCTCCGCCAGCGCCCTGGGCCTCGCCCTCCTGGGCGTCTCCGCCGGAGCCGTCGTCACGATGATCCTCACCGGCCGCCTGTGCCGCCGCTTCGGCAACCACCGGGTCACCGTCGTCTGCGCCGTCCTGCTCTCCCTCAGCGTGGCCCTGCCCCCGCTGACCCACTCGGCCCTCGCGCTCGGCCTCGTCCTGCTGGTCTTCGGTGCCGCGTACGGCGGGATCAACGTCGCCTTCAACAGCGCCGCCGTGGACCTCGTGGCCGCGATGCGGCGGCCGATCATGCCGAGCTTCCACGCCGCGTTCAGCCTGGGCGGCATGGTCGGCGCCGGGCTGGGCGCCCTGGTCGCGGGGTCCCTCTCCCCCACCCGGCACCTGCTGCTGCTCACCGGCCTCGGACTGCTCGTGACCGCCGTGGCGGGGCCCGTTCTGCTCCGGCACGAGCCGCCGGCACCGCCGGAACGGGAGCGTCCCGCCGAGGACGCCCCGCGCCGCCTGCACGGCCGTACCCGGGGACTCGTGCTCGTCTTCGGCCTGATCGCGGGGTGCACCGCCTACGGCGAGGGGGCGCTGGCCGACTGGGGCGCCCTGCACCTGGAAGAGGACCTGGCCGCCTCGCCGGGTGCCGCGGCCATCGGCTACTCCTGCTTCGCGCTCGCCATGACGGTGGGCCGCCTGACCGGCACGACGCTCCTGGAGCGCCTGGGGCGGACCCGGACCGTCGTGGCGGGCGGCGCCACGGCGGCGGCCGGGATGCTGCTCGGCTCGCTCGCCCCCGCCCTGTGGGCGGCCCTGCTCGGGTACGCGGTCACGGGCATCGGCCTCGCGAACCTCTTCCCCGTGGCCGTGGAACGCGCGGGCGCGCTCGCCGGTCCCAGCGGAGTCGCCACGGCCTCCACGCTGGGCTACGGCGGCATGCTGCTGGGGCCGCCCGCCATCGGGTTCATGGCGGACTGGTTCTCCCTCCCGGCCGCGCTCACCAGCGTGGCGATCCTGGCCGCCGTGGCCGCGCTCATCGGTTTCGCGACGCGACGCGCCGCGGCGGGCTGACCCGGCGGACCGGCCTGCCGGACATCCGGACGAACAAGGAGGTGATCGGCACCCCGGCATCGGGGTACCCGGGGCTCCGCCCGTTGTGATCACCGGCTGTGATCACCGGGCCGTACGCCATGGACAAGGAGGCAGACCCGTGACCGAGCAACAGCACCCCGGCGACCAGCACCCCACGCCGGAGTTTCCCTCCCAGGACCAGCCGCACCCGGGCTGGACCGGCCCCATGGACCCGCCCCCGGACCACGGTGAGGAGTCCTACCGGGGCAGCGGACGGCTGGACGGCCGCAAGGCCGTGATCACCGGTGGGGACTCCGGGATCGGCCGCGCGGTCGCCCTGGCGTTCGCCCGGGAGGGGGCCGACGTGCTCTTCACCCACCTGGACGACGAGAAGGACGACGCCGCCGGGACCGCCCGCCTGGTCGAGGAGGCCGGGCGGCGTGCCGTGCCCGTCTCGTGCGACGTACGGGAGGAGGAGAACTGCCGCGCGCTGATCGACCGTGCCGTCGCGGAGTTCCGCCGGATCGATGTCCTGGTGAACAACGCGGCGTACCAGATGTCGCAGCCCGACGGCATCGAGGCGATCTCCACCGAGCAGTTCGACCGGGTGCTGCGCACCAACCTGTACGGCATGTTCTGGCTGTGCAAGATGGCCCTGCCGCACATCCCGGAGGGCGGCAGCATCATCAACTCCACGTCGGTGCAGGCCTACAAGCCCAGTCCGCATCTGCTGGACTACGCGACGACCAAGGGCGCGATCGTCACCTTCACGCAGGGACTGGCGCAGATGGTGATCGACAAGGGCGTCCGCGTCAACGCCGTGGCGCCCGGCCCGGTGTGGACGCCGCTGATCCCGGCGACGATGCCGGACACCCAGAAGTTCGGCAAGCAGGCGCCCATCGGGCGGCCCGCGCAGCCGGCCGAGATGGCACCGGCCTACGTCTTCCTCGCCTCCCAGGAGGCGTCGTACATCACCGCCGAGATCGTCAACGCCACGGGCGGCACACCGCTGCCGTGATGTCCCTCGCGGAAATTCCGGCGCTTCGAGCGCGCCCCGTACGGCAGACTCGCGGCATGGAGACCGCCGAGTTCCTTCAAGCGCTGGAGACAGAGGGCCGGTTGCTGGCCGCGGCCGCCGAGGAGGCCGGGACCGACGCCAAGGTGCCGACGTGCCCGGAGTGGCACGTGCGCGATCTGCTGCGGCACACGGGCGCGGTGCACCGCTGGGCCGCGTCGTACATCACCGGGGGGTACACCGAGCGCCGTCCGCTGGGTGACGCCCCGGACCTCGACGGTGCCCGGCTCGTGGCCTGGTACCGCGACAGTCACCGCCACCTCGTCGACACGCTGGCCGGCGCGTCACCCGACGTGGAGTGCTGGTTCTTCCTGCCCGCGCCGTCCCCGCTGGCCTTCTGGACCCGGCGGCAGGCACACGAGACAGCGGTGCACCGGGTCGACGCGGAGTCCGCGCGCGGCGCCGGTATCACCGCCGTCACCCCGGACTTCGCGACCGACGGCATCGACGAGCTGCTGCGCGGCTTCCACGCCCGCTCCAGGAGCCGGGTCCGCACCCCCGAGCCGCGTGTCCTGCGCGTGCGCACGGACGACACCGGCGCGGTGTGGACCGTACGGCTGTCGTCCGAGCCGCCCGTGTCCACGCCGGGCGCGTCGGGGAACGCCGAGTGCGAACTGTCCGGCCCGGCCGGGCAGTTGTACCTGGCGCTGTGGAACCGGGCTCCCCTGCCGTCGGTCACGGGCGACCGGGCGCTCGCCGAGCTGTGGCGTGAAACCTCGGGAATCTGACCCGACTCGGGGCATCCGACCGGACTCAGTCCTCCGCCAGCATCCGTGCCAGCACCGCACGCTGCACGGGCAGCACCTCACCGTGCAGCGTGCGCCCCTTCGCCGTGAGCGCGACGCGCACACCCCGCCGGTCCTCCGGACACATGCAGCGCTCGACGAGCCCTTCCTTCTCCAGCCGCGCGATCAGCCGCGACAGCGCGCTCTGGCTCAGATGGACCCGCTCGGAGATCTCCTGGACGCGGTAGGAGGGTGTGCCCTTAGCCGCCCGGCACCCGGCGAGGACGTCGAGCACCTCGAAGTCGCTGGCGCACAGGCCGTGTTCGTGCAGAACCCGGTCGAGTTCACACTGTGTTCGCGCATGCAGCGCCAGAATGTCGCGCCACTGTTCCACGAGCGCCTGCTCGGCCTGCTTCGCCGCCATGCGCCGCACCGTAACAGAGAACCGGGATTGTTGCACCTGAATCAAATGCGCTTGCATCACATGCATGCGCATGTAATCTCTCGGGCATGACCTCTCCGCTCACCTCCCCCACGCCCGACGGGCGTTGGACTCCCCGGCTCTGGGGCACCCTGCTGGTGCTCTGCGCCGCGATGTTCCTGGACGCCCTGGACGTGTCCATGGTCGGCGTCGCGCTGCCCTCCATCGGTGCCGACCTCGGCCTGTCGACCTCGGCGCTGCAATGGATCGTCAGCGGCTACATCCTGGGCTACGGCGGCCTGCTGCTCCTCGGCGGACGCGCCGCCGACCTGCTGGGCCGGCGCCAGGTCTTCCTGGTGGCGCTGGGCGTCTTCGCGCTGGCCTCGCTGCTCGGCGGCCTCGTCGACTCGGGTCCGCTGCTCATCGCCAGCCGCTTCGTCAAGGGCCTGAGCGCGGCCTTCACCGCCCCAGCCGGCCTGTCGATCATCACCACGACGTTCCCCGAAGGCCCGTTGCGCAACCGCGCCCTGGCCATCTACACCACCTGCGGCGCCACCGGCTACTCGATGGGACTGGTCTTCTCCGGCCTGCTCACTCAGGCCAGCTGGCGGCTCACGATGCTCCTGCCCGCCCCCATCGCACTGATCGCCCTGCTCGTGGGCCTGAAGCTGCTGCCGCGCACGGAGCGCGAGCGCGGCCGGGGCGGCTACGACGTCCCCGGCGCCGTCCTCGGCACCGCCTCGATGCTGCTGCTCGTCTTCACCGTCGTCGAGGCGCCCGAGGCGGGCTGGGGGGCCGCCCGGACCGTCCTGTCCTTCGCCGCCGTCGCCGTCCTGCTGGCGGCCTTCGTCGCCGTCGAGCGGCGCAGCCCGAGTCCGCTGATCCGGCTCGGTGTGCTGCGTTCGGGGCCGCAAGTGCGGGCTCAGCTGGGCGCGTTGACGTTCGTCGGCAGTTACATCGGCTTCCAGTTCCTGGTGACCCTCTACATGCAGCAACTGCTCGGCTGGTCGGCGCTGCACACGGCCCTGGCCTTCCTGCCGGCGGGCGCGCTGGTGGCGCTGTCCGCGACGAAGGTGGGGGCCGTCATCGACCGGTTCGGCACGGCCCGGCTGATGGTGCTGGGCTTCGCCCTGATGGTGACCGGCTACGTGCTGTTCCTGCGCATCGACCTCGACCCGGTCTACGCGGCGGTCATCCTCCCCACGATGCTGCTGGTCGGCTCGGGCTTCGCGCTGACCTTCCCGTCCCTCAACGTCCAGGCCACCAACGGCGTCGACGAGCATGAGCAGGGCATGGTCTCCGGGCTGCTCAACACCTCGGTCCAGGTGGGCGGCGCGATCTTCCTCGCCGTGGTGACGGCGGTGGTGACCGCGAACGCCCCCGAGCGGGGCGACGCCTCCCCGCAGGCCGTCCTCGACAGCTACCGGCCCGGCCTGCTGGTCGTGACGCTCGTCGCCCTCGCCGGCCTGCTGATCACCCTCACGGGCCTGCGGACCCGCCGGGACCAGCCGTCCGTCGTGGTCGCCAGGTCCACCCCGAAGGAAGCGGAGCACGTCGCCGTGCGCGACTAGGAAGCGTTTCCGACTCAGAAGCGTTTCCGACTCAATCGCAAAAGTGAACGTTTCATACTTTTCCGGACTCCGAAAGCGTTCTACGCTCATGTCAATGGCAGGCGGAGGGCCGGCCAGTCGTCCACCGCCGCCTGTAACGAGCGGAGGCGGAGATGAAAGCGTCGATACGGCGGTCCGCGATCTTCGCAAGCGCGGCTGCTCTTGTGATTGCCGTCTGCGGTTCGACGGGCACAGCCCGGGCCGAGCCGGGCGATGGTGAGCTCCAGTTCGGCTACGTCCTGCCGGAAACGGGACAGCTGGCCTACCTCGGCCCACCCCAGATCGAGTCGCTGAAGTTCGCGATACAGAAGATCAACGACGCCGGCGGAGTCCTCGGCAAGCCGGTGCCGAGCGTGGTCTCCAGCGACGAGGCGGGCCAGGAGGCCGTTGCCGCACAGTCGGCGGACCGGGTCCTCGCCGCAGGCGTGGACGCGATCGTCGGCGCCGCGGCTTCCGGCATGTCGCTGGCGTTCATCGACCGGGTGACCGGAGCGGGCGTCGTGCAGTGTTCGGCGTCGAACACCGCTCCCACCTTCACCGACTACGAGGACGACGGCTACTACTTCCGCACCGTCCCGAGCGACGTGCTGCAGGGGCCCATCCTGGCGGACGTCGTCCGCGACGACGGCCACGACCGGGTGGCCCTGGTCGCACGGGCGGACGACTACGGGCGCGGCCTGATGGAGGCCACCCGCAAGTCGCTGGAGGAACGTGGCGCGACGGTGACACTCGCCGAGACCTACGACCCGAAGGCGACCAACTTCGACCAGGTCGCCCAGCAGATCGAGAACGCCAGGCCGGACGCCGCCGTGGTGATCGCCTTCGAGGAAGGCACCCAGATCCTGCAGGGCATGATCGAGTCCGGACTCGGACCCGACCGGATCGGCGTCTACGGCGCCGACGGACTGCGCAGTGAGGAACTGGCCTCGCTGGTCGCCCCCGGCCAGCCCGAGAGGCTCTCCGGGATGAAGGGGACCGCCCCGGCGTCGGCGGGGAACGCGCAGTACGTGAAGGACCTCAAGAAATTCGCGCCGGATCTGAAGGAGCTGCAGTTCGCACCGCAGGCGTTCGACTGCGCGACGACGATCGCCCTCGCCGCCGAGAAGGCGGAGTCCGACGACCCGGGCGAGTACGCGAAGGAGATGAACGGGATCACCAAGGACGGCGAGAAGTGCAACTCGTTCGCCGCCTGCAAGGAACTGCTCGCCGACGGCAGGGACATCGACTACGAGGGTGTCAGCGGTCCGCTGAACTTCACCGACAAGGGCGAACCCGGCCAGGCGACGATCGAGGTGTACGGCTACGACGACGAGGGACGGTTGCAGACCCTGCGTACCGAGACCAGCAGGGCCGAGGAGTGACAGGGAGGACCGACAGCGGGAGTCAACGGACGCGGGCGAGTGTGCCGAGGTAGAGCTCGATCACCTTCTCGTCGTGCAGCAGGGCCGTACCCGTGCCGGTGTACGCGTTGCGGCCCTGGTCGAGGACGTAGCCGCGGTCGCAGAACTGGAGGCATCTGCGGGCGTTCTGCTCGACCATGAGCACGGCGACGCCCGCGTTGTTGATCATTCTGCACCGGTCGAAGACGTGGTCCTGGTGGAGCGGTGACAGGCCGGCCGACGGTTCGTCGAGCAGCAGCAGTTGCGGTTCCATCATCAGGGCGCGGGCCATCGCAAGCATCTGGCGTTCGCCGCCGGACATCGCGCCGGCCTTCTGCCTGCGGCGGTCGGCCAGCACGGGGAAGAGCTCCTCGACCGCCGCGACCCGCCGCGCGTGGTCCTTGGGCCGCAGGTAGACCCCCATGCGCAGGTTCTCCTCGACGGTCAGCGTGGGAAACACGTTCTGCAGCTGCGGTACGTAGCCCACGCCCCGCCGGACCAGTTCGTGCGCGGGCCGGCCGGTCACGTCCTCACCGCGCAGCCGCACGGTCCCGCCGCGCACCCGCAGCAGCCCGAAGACGGCCTTGACCAGCGTCGACTTGCCGGCACCGTTGGGGCCGATCACCCCGACCACCTCGCCCGGCCGCACCTCGACGCTGCATCCGCGCAGCACATCCACACCCGGGACGTAACCGGCGACGATGTCGTCGGCCGCCAGCACCGGTGCCTGCTCCTCTGCGGACATCGCTAGTCCTCCTCGCCCTTCTCCTCGCTCGCCTCCGGCTCGTCGTGCCGTTTGCCCAGGTAGGCGTCGACGACGGCGGCGTTCCGGCCGATCGTGTGCGGTGGGCCCTCGGCCACCAGATGGCCGTCGGCCATGACGGCCACCCAGTCGCTGATGCCCATCACCACGTCCATGTCGTGCTCGACGAAGCACACCGTCAGCCCCTCGTCCCGCAACTGCGTGATGTGTCCGAGCAGCGACTGAGTCAGCGCGGGGTTCACCCCGGCCATCGGCTCGTCGAGCAGGAGCATGACCGGCCGGGCCATCAGCGCGCGGGCCAGTTCCAGCAGCTTGCGCTGCCCCCCGGAGAGCGTGCCGGCGTGGTCGTCGCGCAGCGGTCCGAGCCGGAACCGGTCCAGCAGTTCGCCGGCCCGGCGCTCCAGCTCCCGCTCCTGCCCGCGCCACAGTGGTCGCAGCAGCGCGGGCAGCACCCGCTCGCCCCGTTGCCCGGGCGCGGCGAGCAGCATGTTCTCCAGCACGGTGAGCCGGGCGAGCGTCCTCGTGAGCTGGAACGTACGGACCATTCCCCGCCGCGCCACCCGGTGCGCCGGGGCGCCGGTGAGCGACTGTCCGTCGAACGACCACCGGCCGCCGTCGGCCCGGTCGAACCCGCTCACCACGTTGAACAGGGTGGTCTTGCCCGCGCCGTTGGGCCCGATGAGCGCCGTGATGGCCCCGCGCTGCACCTCCAGGTGCTCGACCCGCACGGCGACGAGACCGCCGAAGGTACGGGTCACCTCGTCCAGGACGAGCAGAGGGTCGGGCTTGCGCACCCCCGGCTCCGGATCGATCGCGGAGAGCCGGCCCGTACGGGACACGACAGGATCAGCGGCCACTGAGCAGCATCTCCTTCCGGCTGCCGAGGATGCCCTGCGGCCGGAACGCGACCAGCAGGATCAGGGCCACCCCGACCAGGGCGAAGCGCACCGCGCCGACCTCCGACGTGCTGATGAGGTCCGGCGAGATGTACTCGGCGTCGATGGCCTGGCGGAGCGCGCTGTCAAGGAAGCTGAGGACGAACCAGAACAGGATCGAGCCGACGACCGGCCCGAGGATCCGCCCGGCACCTCCGAGGACGAGCAGCGTGTACAGGAAGAACGTGACACCCGGATCGTAGTTGTCCGGGTTCACGGACTGCACCTGGATCGCCTGCATCATGCCCGCGACCGCCCCGATGACGCCGCCGAGCACGAGGCTCTGCATCTTGTACGCGTAGACGTTCTTGCCGAGGCTGCGCGCGGCGACCTCGTCCTCACGGACCGACCGGATGACACGGCCCCACGGGCTGTGGATCAGCAGGGCCATCAGTCCTCCGACCACGAGCACCAGCGCCCATCCGACGATCATCACCCAGAGGTCGCGGGAGCTGAACCGCACGAGCCACACGCCGTAGGTGCCGGGATCGATGGGGCTGAGCTCGTAGAAGTCGTTCGCGAACCTCTGCAGCCCGAACACGCCACCGGTGACCGGCTCGGCCCAGCTGGACCGGTAGAACAGCCGTAGCGTCTCCCCCGCCGCGATCGTGGTGATCGCGAGGTAGTCGGCCCGCAGCCGCAGGGTGGGCAGGCCGAGCAGCAGCGCCAGCACGATCGCGCAGGCGATGCCGCCGAGGACGCCGAGCCACATCGGGCCGTCGTACGTCGACACCGTGATGGCGAGCCCGTAGCCGCCGACCAGCATGAACCCGACCTGGCCGAAGTTCAGCAGCCCCGTGTAGCCGAAGTGCAGGTTCAGGCCCATCGCGGCGAGCGCGTAGACGGCGGCGATGGGGCCGATTCCCGAGCGCAGGGCGTCGGAGAGGATGGCCGAGAAGTCCATGGCGCGCCCCCTCACCCGACGCGTTCGGCCCGGCCGAGGATGCCCTGCGGCCGGACGAGCAGGACGACGATGAGGACGAGCAGCGCCCACGCGTACTGCAGGTCCACCGGGAACCACAGGGTGGACATCTGGGCGACGACGCCGATGACGAGGCTGCCGACCATCGCACCGTAGGCGGAGCCGAGGCCGCCCAGGATGATCCCCGCGAACATGAGCAGCAGGAGCTTGAAGCCCATGTCCCAGGTGACGATCTCCACCAGGCCGAAGAAGACCCCGCCGAGCGCGGCCAGAGCGCCGCCGAGCATCCACACGAACAGCACCACCCGCTGCACGTCGATGCCCGACGCCTCCGCGAGGTCGCGGTTGGCGGAGACGGCCCGTACGGCCGTGCCGATCCGCGTCTTCTGCAGGAGCGCTGCGATGCCGAGCAGCACCAGTACGGCGAGCAGGGTGACGGTGAGGTCCCGCGGGGTGATGCCGGCCGGCCCCAGGTCGATCGTGCTCTGGATGTCGTACTGCGCGTAGGAGGCGGGCCGGGTTCCGTACAGCACGAGGACGACGTGGCGCAGCACCAGCGAGAGCCCGATGGTGACGATGAACATGTTGATCAGCCCGGTGCCCCGAGCGCGCAGCGGGCGCCAGATGCCGCGATCGACGGCCCCGCCCAGCAGGGCGCCGAAGACCACCGCGGCGAGGGCGGCGGGAATCAGGTGCCAGCCCGGACCGGCCGCGGAGACGTTGAGGAAGAACGCGAAGGTGGCGCCGATCGTCACGAACTCACCGTGCGCGAAGTTGATCAGGTGGATGGTGCCGAAGATCAGCGAGAGTCCGACCGAGGTGATCGCGATGATCACCCCGAACTGGATACCGTCGATCAGCGCCTGCAGAGCGCGTGCGGCGAAGGTGGGGCCGCGCGGAACTTCCTCACCCTGTGCCCGGGCTGAGATCGCGGGCACCGTCAAGAGGACCAGGGCGAGGGCCGGTACGAGCATCCGCTGAGAGCGCACGGCGATTCCGGTACGTCACGAACGTCCCTTATGAGCTCAGTGTAAGCGCAGGTCGAGGCGGTGACACGGACAGTGGGCCCGGTGTGCGTGCCTTCGGAAAGGGGAGGATGCGGGATGGGTGACAGCGGGGACCTCGCGAGTGCGTACAACGACGACAGCGTGCTCTTCCGGGTGCTGCGGCACCTCGGCTGGGACAGCCTGGTCGACATCGGCTACTTCACGCTGCCCACCCTGCCGCTCGTGGTCCTGGCCGGTCCGGCGCCCTTTCAGCGCCGGCTGGCTCGCCGGTCGCTGGCGCTGCTGGACGCCCGGCCCGGGCAGCTCGTCCTGGACGCCGCATGCGGTCGCGGTGACACCACGGCGCGGTTGGGCGCCGCGGGATGCCGGGCGCTGGGGGTGGACATCCAGCCCGAGCAGATCGACCAGGCACGTCGCCGCTTCGGTGGCCTTTCCGGCGTGCGTTTCGCCGTCGCCGACGCCACGGCTCTGCCCCGGCAGGCAGCGCGGATCCCGCTGGCGGACGGTTCCTTCCACCGGGTGCACTGCCTGGAGGCCGCCTTCCACTTCGGCCATGAGGGCCGCAGGTCATTCCTGAGCGAAAGCTTCCGGCTGCTCCGCCCAGGAGGCCGGCTCGTCATCGTGGACGTCACGTCCCGTACGGACCAGCCGATCGGGACTCTCGACGCGACCGGCCTCGTACGCGGGACCTGGCGCTTCGACGACATCGAACCGTACGAACGGTACCCGCTGCTGGCGTCCGCCGCCGGCTTCACCACGCGCCGGATCCTCGACTGGACCACTCCCGTACTCCACCGGGCAGCCCAGCTCTGTGCCCTGTTCGCCGGTGCCGCCTCCACCCGGGCCGGCCGACAGGCCCTGTGCGTGCGGTGGCCCGGCCTCAGGACACTCGACGCACAGGACTGGGACGAGGTCATCTCCGTCGTCCGGGCTCACCGGGCCATCGGACGCGTCACTCGCTACACGGCGTACGTCCTCGACAAACCCGCGGACGGCGTCGCCGACGTCGCCCCGTAGTCGCTTGCCCACCGGAGGCCTTCCTGTTTGACTCGCCGTATGACCAGTCACGGGGGACGCCGCACGCAGGCCGAACGGGATGCCGTCACCGTCGAGATCGGGTACGCGCTGTGCAGCGCGGCGTTCGCGGCGGCGGTCGTCTTCGGGGCCGTGGCCGGTCCCGCGCTGCTCTTCGACCTCCCGGACACGCCGGAGCGTCTGCTGCTGCGCGCCGGGCTGGTGCTCGCGCCCGTCCTCTTCGCCGCCCGGGTCGTCAGTGTGCTGGTCCGGTTCCGCTCGGCGGATCAGCCCAGCCAGCCCGGCCGCACCAGCCCGGACTCGTAGGCGAGCACGACCAGTTGGGCCCGGTCGCGGGCGTGCAACTTCACCATCGTGCGGCTGACGTGGGTCTTCGCGGTGAGCGGGCTGACGACCAGGCGGCGGGCGATCTCCTCGTTGGACAGGCCGATGCCGACCAGGGCCATCACCTCCCGCTCCCGCTCCGTGAGCCCGGCCAGCACGTCGGCCGCCGCGGGCTCCTTGGAGCGGGCCGCGAACTCGGCGATCAGGCGGCGCGTCACCCCCGGCGAGAGCAGCGCGTCGCCCGCGACCACCGCCCGTACGGCGCGCAGGAGTTCGTCCGGCTCGGTGTCCTTGACCAGGAAGCCGGAGGCCCCCGAGCGGATGGCCTCGAAGACGTACTCGTCGAGTTCGAAGGTGGTGAGCATGACCACCTTGACGTCCTTCAGGTCCGGGTCCTCGGTGACCCGGCGGGTCGCGGCCAGGCCGTCGAGCGCGGGCATGCGGATGTCCATCAGGACGACGTCGGGCCGCAGTTCGCGGATCCGGCGCACCGCCTCCTCTCCGTCCGGGGCCTCGCCCGCCACCTCGATGTCGGGCTGCGCGTCGAGCAGCGCCCGGAACCCGGCCCGGACCAGTGACTGGTCGTCGGCGAGCAGTACGCGGATCACCGTCGTCCTCCTGACGTGGTTCTGGGGTACGGCTCAACGGCCGGCGGAAGCACTCAACGGAAGTACGGCGAGCACCCGGAAACCGCCGTCCGGGCGGGGTCCCGCCTCGATGGTGCCACCCAGCGCGGCGGCCCGCTCCCGCATACCGGCCAGCCCGTTGCCGCTGCCGCCCGCATCGGCCCCGGTCGCCGGCCCGTCGTCGTCGACGCGCAGCCGCAGCACGCCCGCGTCGTACGCGAAGTGCACGCGGGCGTGCCGCGAGCCCGAGTGCCGTACGACGTTGGTCAGGGCCTCCTGGACGATCCGGAAGGCGGCGAGGTCCGTGCCGGGAGCGAGCCGGGGCGGCTCCCCCTCGACGTCCACCGTGAGGCCCGCGCTCGCCGCATGCTCCACCAGCTCGGGCAGCCGGTCCAGCCCGGGCGCGGGGGCGCGCGGCGCGTCACCGGGCGCGCGCAGTGTGTCGAGCACCTGGCGGACCTCGCCGAGCGCCTCCTTGCTCTGGGCCTTGATCGTGGTGAGCGCCGTACGGGCCTGTTCGGGATCGGAGTCGAGGAGCGCGAGGCCGACCCCCGCCTGGACGTTGATCACGGAGATGCTGTGGGCGAGCACGTCGTGCAGCTCCTGCGCGATCCGCAGCCGCTCCTCGTCGGCCCGCCGCCGCGCGGCCTCGGCACGCTCGGCCCGCTCCCGTGCCCACTGCTCGCGCCGGACCCGGAACAGCTCCGAGACCGCCGCGATCGCCACCACCCAGGTGGCGACCACCAGCTCCTCGCCCCAGGAGGCGGCGGAGTCCCCCGACGGCGGCAGCCACTGGTAGAGCCAGTGCGCCACCAGGACGTGCCCAACCCAGAGCGTTCCCATCGCCGCCCACGCCGCCCGGCGGTGCCCGGCGACGATCGCGCTGAAGCACGCCAGCGCGACGGTGAAGAGCACCGGCCCGTACGGATACCCGGCCCCCAGGTAGACCATGACGGCACCCGCGGTGCCGAAGACCACGGCGACCGGATACCGCTTGCGCCACAGCAGCAGCGCCCCGGCCACCAGCAGCAGGACCCGCGCGAAGGGGTCCAGGGCCGCCCGCTCGCCCTCCTGGCCGTGAGCGGCGAAGTTCGAGCCGGCCAGCACGAAGACCGTGACGACGACGGTGGACCGCCAGGGCCAGTGGGGCGCGCGCTCCCCCTCTCCCCACCGGTCCCACCAGGGAGGACCGTGCCGCCACCACTGAGGCGGACCGCCCCGCACCCGCTGCTCGTCCATACCGCCACGCTAGACGCCGTCGGTCCGGGGCGGCGTCACCCCGGCGTGGTGATCACACGTACTCCCGGGGAAGTACGTCGTCCGCCGGGGCGGCCTCGCCCGGATGCCCTCGCCGACCGCGCGTCGGCAGGAGGAGGCGTTGCATGACTTTGTGTGCTCGGCTGGTCACGAGACTGCTGCCGAAGCGACAATGGCGGGCACGGCACGTACCGGGGGGAGAACGGTGTGGGGCAGCCACGGGACGACGGGGTCAGCGCGACCCTCGCGGCGTTCGTTTCTGCGGTGGTATCGACTGTGCTCACGATCGCGGGAACGCTGGTGAGTCTGAGGTCCAGCGCCTCTCAAACCGCGCTCTTCCTCGTGCTCACGTGGTTACTGATCACCGCCTCCATCGCAACCGGCCTGGTCGCCGTTTGGCTGTTGGCCGACCGCATCCGCAAAGGAGTGCGCGACCTGGCACATCTGCGAGACCTGGAAGCGTACGTGCCCCAGCTCATCCGCTTCCGCCATCGACACGACACCTTCGTCATCTCGGGCGACGGGAATGCGACGTTGAGGATTTCGTGCGATGTCGAGTCGCCGAATGCCGCGGTGGTGCCGTGGATCTCCTTCCCGATGATCGCGGAGGTACCTCCGGAAAATCCGGCATGGACGAGCGTTTCGGTGCTTCGCGTCAGCGTGGACGGTGTGGAGTCCGATCCGTCCATCGCCTTCGTACGAAGGGAGCGCAAGATACCGGCCGACCCGACAGCCCTCGACGGACGGCTGGTCGAGTCGGGCGCCGTTCGCGTACCTGTTTCTCTGGATCCGGGCCGCACTCGTTGCTCCTTCACGGTCGAGCTGGAACTCTGCGGTGCTTTCGGTTTTGTCGAGCGTGAGGAAAAGTGCTACACCGACGTCTCATACGTCACCGAGAGCCTCGAAGTCACGATCACCGGCCGCGACGGCCTCACCATTTCCTCTTCGCCATATGCGCAGAACCGTGTGGAAGCGCAGCAGTTGGGCATGGAAATGCCCGACGCCCCCGAGTCGCAGTTGCAGTCCCGGTTCTGCCGGACCGCTGACGGCGTGCGGTGGAAGACGGCGCAGGCCAAACTCGGATACCGCTACGCCATTCCCGTACGCGGACGCTCATAGCCGTCGTCACCCGTGGAGAGACGGTCTGCGAGCCAGGTGGCGAGCGTGTCTGGTTGCGGCGCTTCCGTCCCAGCCCGCAACAACCGGTGGACCGCTCGTACGAGTTCGGGTCGTCGCAGCAACAGCGTGGGCCCGGGCCCGGACGCGAGGCAGGACCAGGCCAACGCGAAGCCGATCCAGGACGGGGGGTGGTCCGGGTCACCTGCGATCTCCGCGCGGTAGCTGTCCAGGGCGTCGGCGTAACGGCCGTCGGCGAGCGCGAGGTCGGCGACTGTCGCTCCGGTCGACTCGGCCAGAATCGGGTTCACGGAGGACGAGCCCTCCCGGACCGCGCACCGCAGGAGATCGACACGAGCGAGGGACCACGGGCCGTCGGGCTGCGATACGAGTGATTCCGTGCATCGGCCTGGTGCGCCATCCTCATCCGGCTCCTGCCATGCGCGGGCCAGACCGGCCACGACACCAGGATCGGGTCGCAGATGGCGCAGGCGCCATCCGGCCCGGTGATCGGCGGTCACGACCTCCGCCACACGATGCTGCGGAGAGACGTCTCCCCAGGTGACGAGCTGTTCCGCGATCCCATCGAGAAAGCGACGGCCGGCTTCGGTCACAGTCCGTTCGGCCAGCAGGGCACGAGCGGCCTCCAGCGTCGGCTCCAGCCACCGCGCGCAGGTGAACGCGGCGAAGTCGGCGACCGCGTCGTCTCCGGACCTGGCCGCGGCCCGCCAGAACTCCGTCACTCCGAAAAAGGCGTAGACGCCCTGCAGCAACCCTGCGGCAGGGCGCGGGTCGTCACGCCAAGGGGCGTAGAAGAGTCGCCCCTCGTCCTGCCGCGTCAAGGGGACCAAGTGGAGGAGGCCACCCAGCAAGACGTGTTGATACTCGTGAACGAGGATCTCCGCGAGATCCTCGGCCGCGTGGGGCCGGGCAACGTTGATACCCGCGAAGGCCTCGCCACTGGAGGCGGAGATCAGCGGAAAGCGGCTGGTGGAAGGACGTGGGACTACGACGTCCAGACCGGCGCTCATCGCATCCGCCTTGTCGGGAATGTGACGGCACACGAGGTGCCAGGCCTCGTCGAGCATGCCCTGCCACCTGGTGACCTCGGCATCGTCGAGGCGATGTGGATCGAGCGTCTCGTAGAGTCCGCGGTACGGATCCAGGTCGTCCAGCCGCAAGGACAGAACGTGTGAGCCCTCCCGGCACGTGAGGCGTCGAAGTGCCCACCACCCGGTGGCGTCCTGCGAGAGGTCAGGCGGCAGCCGTACCGTGTTGTCGCCGATGTCGATACGGCGATCCCGATCGCAGGACCGGATTCGGGCCACGGACCACTGATCGACGCGGTCGGCCGGCGAGAAGGCCGCGCCCAGGGTGGGCAGCGAGACAGTCCCGCTCCTGGCCGGCACTCGTACGTCCACATCGATCCCTGCGTGCAGGGCGGCCGCGGCGGCGATGCTGTGCAGTTGACCGAGGTGGACCCATGCCGGGGTGGGATCCGTCGGGTGCCCGCGACGCAGATGGCGCAACGTGAAGCCGGCCCACCCGGCGACATACGGGTACGACAAGACGGTCTCCAGCGCCGCTGGTGCGCTCTGCTGGACGCGATCCAGCACCTGCCAGGCCGACTCGGTCGGCGGGAGAGGACCTCGGGCCTTCGAAGATGAGGCGGCTTCGTCCCGAATGGCACGTAACAACAGCAGCGTACGGCTGCGCTCGGCCTTCCTGACCTCGTGGACGACTTCGGGACCCGCGGCTCCGCGGGCGATGGCGTCGAGGGTGCTCAGGGAGATGCGATGACGGGAAATCCCTGTGCCCGTCAACCGATACGCTCCGCGCCACCGCCGGGTCCCCCCTCGCCGGACGCGGCGATCGCCTGCACCCCCTCGACCTGCATACCGACCCATTCAGCCCCGCGACGCACAGCGGTGTCGTCAGTGCCGAGGACATCGCGAAGTCGAACAGCCGTGAGATCCGGCATCTGCGATTCGATCACGTCAGCTCCCCTACCAGGAATGCGGTGAGGCGGTCATGGACAGTCAGCCGATGCGCTCCGCGCCGCCACCGCCCGGGCCGTCGTTGGACACGGCGACCGCCGGCACCTCGTCAACCTGCATACCGACCCACACAAGCCCACGACGCACCGCGACATCGTCAATGCCGAGGACATCTCGGAGTCGAACAACCGTGAGATCCGGCACCTGCGATTCGATCACGACAACTCCCCTACGCGTAATGGCGGTGATGCGGTGATGGGCGGTCAGCCGATGCGCTCTGCTCCCCCGCCCGGTTCACCGCCACCGGCACAGACGGACGGCGTACGATCGCACTGCCCGATCACCCAGTTGAGGGCGGCCATCGTTTGTTCATCGCTCGCATGGGCAAGATCGGTCATCATCACACCGCTCAGATCGGGCAGTTGAGTTTCCAAAGGATTCTCCGTCCTTCTGGGCGAGCGGTACGAGGTCGCTCATCATCCGAGTATGACTCCACCCACGAAAGCCCGGAAGCCCTGCCGTCGGCCACACATCGGAGCCGCACTCCCATGAGCGAGACTCTGTACGAGGCGCTGGAGCAAGTTCTTCGCGGTTGGCACCGATTCGAGACGGAGCGGGGAAACTCGCCGGTCATCGACTTCGACTGCGCGCCCGCGCCGGCCCCGGCGGCGCTGGGCAGGCTCGAAGCACTGCGGCGTCTGCGTTCGCTCCTCGACCGCGCTCGGGAGGTGGCCGACGGCCGTCTTGTGCGGGAGATCCAGGCTCAGCTCGCCTACCTCTCCACACTGCTCGGCGAGCACCTTGCCTTTGACACCTACGTGCGCCGGACCCAGGGCTGCGGCACACGAGGCTGGCCGGCCGGCTACGTCACGGAGCGCGGTGATGAGGTTCGCCGCCTTCTGGCCGACGCAGGGATCGCCTGGGGGCCGAATACCGCCCACGACCTGAATCGCGCCGAGGGCATCATCGCCCCTGAAGCGGCGGCCGAAGCGGTCAGCCGTGCAGCGGCCTCGTTCGAGCCGCGCGTACGTACTGCGGTTGGTGCGACGGCGCCCTATGACTTGACGATCGAGGCGGTTCGGGTCGATGCCTACTGGTCATACTGGCTGGATGGAGCCGGGCGGACCGTACGACTGCGCATCAATCTCGAACGGGCAGCCCTCACCGTCGTTCAGGCCAGGCTGTTCGCGCTCCATGAGGTTCTCGGCCACGGGTTGCAGAGCGCGGGGTTCCACGCGGCCTTCGCGAGGGGCAAGCAGGAGTGGCTGCCGCTGCTCACGGTGCACTCGCCCTGTCAGGTGGTTCTCGAGGGGCTGGCACAGTCGCTGCCTCTGTTCGTCGCCCCCGACGACCACCAGCTGATGACACGCGTGCGCCTGGAGCACTATCTGCAACTGGTGTGCGCAGAGTTGCACGTGGCCATCCATTCCGGCGTGAGTGCCGATGCCTGCGCGGCCCACGCTGTGTCACGGGTGCCCTTCTGGGACGACACCCAGATCGCGGACATGCTCTCCGACCGGGGCGCGGATCCGCTGCTGCGGACGTACCTGTGGGCATATCCGGCCGGCTTCGACTGGTTCATGGCCCTGGCCGAGGCTCCTCCCGCGACGGCTGCCGACGTTCTGCGAGCTGCTTACCACCGGCCCCTCCATCCGGCCGACCTCGCTGATCTGTGGCCCGACGGCCCGGTGATCGGAGGCCCCGGCCCCCACGGATGGTGGGCCCCCGAGCCCCGCCGGCCTTCCGGCAGTGCATAGTGCTGCGCGCCCGAGGAGTGCGGGGCCGCCGCCGGCTCAGTCGTTGTGAGGTCCGGGGCTCTTCGCGGCAGGCCCCCGCTGCGGATACACCAGCCCCACCCCGTGGGCGAGTTGCCCCACCGCATACCGGAAGAACACCTCCCGGTCCTCCACCACCCGGTTGAACTGCCCGAACAGCTCGAACCCGACCAGCCCGTACAACTGGGCCCAGGCGGCGACGAGCACCGTCACCACCTCCGGCGGGAGGTCCGGCGCGAGGTCGGCGGCCATCCGCTCGGCCTCCGGGCGCAGGTCCGCCGGGAGCGAGGGCCGGGCCAGGCCGAGGCCGCGGTACGCGTCGCGCACGACGCCGATGAGCAGGAGACCGACGCGGGCGGCGGCCGGGACGGTGGTGTCGGGGGCGGTGTAGCCCGGGACGGGCGATCCGTAGATGAGGGCGTACTCGTGCGGATGGCCGAGCGCCCAGCGCCGCACCGCCTCGCACACCGCGATCCAGCGTTGCAGGGGGCCGGAGCCGGCAGCCGCGTCGTGTGCGGCCTCGGCGGCCTCGCCGAGGGAGTCGTAGGCGTCGATGATGAGGGCGGTCAGCAGGTCGTCACGACTGGGGAAGTAGCGGTACAGCGCGGAGGAGACCATGCCGAGCTCGCGGGCGACGGCCCGCAGCGAGAGCCGGGCGGCGCCGTCGGCCGCGAGCTGTCTGCGGGCCTCGTCCTTGATGGCCGCGGTGACTTCGATCCTGGCCCGGGCACGGGCGCCGTGTGCGGTGCTCATGCGTGTCATCGTGCCACGGAAGCAGAGCAGTGCACACAAACGAGAGCAGCAATCATAAACGAGAGCAGTGCTCTTGCTTTGGAGCACCGACCTCGTGCAGACTGGCACCAGAGAGCGAGAGCAGTGCTCACAAAAGAGAGCACCGCTCCACACCACCGCTCCACATCGACCAGGGGGACCCCATGTCCACGCACGTCCGCAAGCCCGGCTGGTTCACGATCAACGTCTTCAACCGGCTCGTCGCCTGGCTGACCCGCCGCGGCATCAGCGTCTGGGGCTCCCGCGTCCTCGCCGTCCGCGGCCGCAAGAGCGGCCAGTGGCGCACCACCCCGGTCAACCTGCTGACGCTGGACGGCCGGCAGTACCTGGTCGCACCCCGCGGCCACGTCCAGTGGACGCACAACATGCGCGCGGCGGGCGGCGGCGAACTGCACCTCGGCAAGCACGTGGACACCTTCACCGCGACCGAGGTGGCCGACGACGACAAGACCCCGATCCTGCGCGCCTACCTCAAGCGCTGGAAGGCGGAGGTCGGGGTCTTCTTCAACGGCGTCGGCCCCGACTCTCCGGACGACCAGCTGCGTCGGATCGCCCCCGACCACCCGGTCTTCGAGATCACTCTGAAGGGCTGATCTCCTCGCCCGTCGCGGCGGGACGGCGGTCCAGCGCGGTCAGGGCCCGCTGGGCCACCGGATACGTGCGGACGATCTCGCCCAGCGACGTCGAGCCCTGCGTGATCTCCTTGAACGCCCTCCAGGCCGGGCGGAAGCTCGTCAGCGCCGCGTGAAACAGCCCGGGGCGGCGCTCGAACACGGTCAGCAGCCGCTTGCCGACGCTCATCTCCACACCGAGCCCGGCCTTGACCGCGAAGGCGTAGTTGAGGGCCTGCCGGCGCGTGTCCACGGCGTCGTGGGCCTCGGCGATCCGCACCGCCCACTCCCCCGCGAGCCGCCCGGACCGCAGCGCGAAGGAGATGCCCTCGCGGGTCCACGGCTCCAGCAGCCCCGCCGCGTCGCCGCACACCAGCACCCGCCCGCGTGAAAGCGGCGAGTCGTCGGCCCGGCAGCGGGTCAGGTGCCCGGAAGAGATGCTCGGTTCGAAGCCGGCGAGACCCAGCCGCCCGACGAACTCCTCCAAGTACCGCTTCGTCGCGGCTCCTTCGCCCCGCGCCGAGATCACCCCGACCGTCAGGGTGTCGCCCTTGGGGAAGACCCAGCCGTAACTGCCGGGCATGGGACCCCAGTCGAGGAGCACCCGCCCCTGCCAGTCCTCGGCGACGGTCTCCGGCACCGGGATCTCCACCTCCAGGCCGAGGTCCACCTGGTCGACCTTGACCCCGACGTGCGCCCCTATACGGCTGGCGCTGCCGTCCGCACCGACCACGGCCCGCGCGAGCAGGACCTCGCCGCCCTGCAGGAGCACGGCGACCGTGCGCCGGTCGGGCACCGCCGAGCCGTGCTGCTCGACCCGCTGGACCGTGACACCCGTACGCAGCTCGGCGCCGGCCTTCTGCGCGTGCTCGACCAGCTGCTGGTCGAACTCGGGCCGGTTGATCAGCCCGAACAGCATCTGCTTGGACCGGCGGGTGCGCGTGAAGCGGCCGTTGTTCGAGAACGTCACCGCGTGCACCCGGTCCCTGAGCGGCAGCTCGAAGCCGGGCGGGAGGGCGTCGCGCGAGGGGCCGATGATGCCGCCGCCGCACGTCTTGTACCGCGGCAGCTCCGCCTTCTCCAGCAACAGCACGCGTCTGCCGGCGACCGCCGCCGCGTACGCGGCCGAAGCGCCCGCGGGTCCCGCGCCCACCACGACGACGTCCCACACCTGTCGCACGTCGTCCGCCGAAGAGTTCTCGCTGCTCACGATGGTCTACTGCTCCCGATCAAGCCGCCTGCCCCTGCTGTCTCCCGCATCCTACGGCGGACCTGGCCACAGGCCGCTGTGGGAGGATCTACGGCACTCACTGCTACAACGTCGCACCCACGAGGAGCGTGCCCATGCCGTCGAATCCGGTCGCCGAGACCGTCGCCTCGCTGATGCCCAGGGCGAAGGAAGAGCTCGCCGAACTGGTGGCCTTCCGGTCGGTGGCGGACTTCGACCAGTTCCCGAGGAGCGAGAGCGAGGCCGCCGCCCGCTGGGTCGCGGACGCGCTCGCCGCCGAGGGGTTCCAGGACGTGGCCCTGCTCGACACCCCCGACGGCACGCAGTCGGTCTACGGCTGCCTGCCGGGCCCCGAGGGCGCGAAGACCGTCCTGCTGTACGCCCACTACGACGTGCAGCCGCCGCTGGACGAGGCCGGCTGGACGACCCCGCCGTTCGAACTGACCGAGCGGGACGGGCGCTGGTACGGGCGCGGGGCCGCCGACTGCAAGGGCGGTGTCGTCATGCACCTGCTGGCGCTGCGCGCGCTGAAGGCGAACGGCGGCGTCCCGGTCCATGTGAAGGTGATCGCCGAGGGCTCGGAGGAGCAGGGCACGGGCGGCCTGGAGCGGTACGCGGAGGCGCACCCGGACCTGCTGGAGGCCGACACGATCGTCATCGGCGACGCGGGCAACTTCCGTGTCGGGCTGCCGACCGTCACGTCCACCCTGCGCGGTATGACTCTCGTCCGCGTGCGGATCGACACGCTCGCCGGAAATCTGCACTCGGGCCAGTTCGGCGGTGCCGCGCCGGACGCGCTGGCCGCCCTGATCCGGGTCCTGGACTCGCTGCGCGCCGAGGACGGTTCGACGACCGTCGACGGACTCACCGGCGACTCGGCCTGGGAGGGGCTCCAGTACGACGAGGAGCGGTTCCGGCAGGACGCCAAGGTGCTGGACGGCGTCGATCTGATCGGCTCCGGGACGGTCGCCGACCGCATCTGGGCGCGCCCGGCCGTGACGGTCCTCGGCATCGACTGCCCGCCCGTCGTCGGCGCCACCCCGTCCGTGCAGGCGAGCGCCCGGGCGTTGATCAGCCTGCGCGTGCCGCCGGGCGTGGACGCGGCCGAGGCGACCAAGCTGCTCCAGGCGCACCTGGAGGCGCACACGCCGTGGGGTGCGCGGGTGAGCACCGAGCAGATCGGCCAGGGCCAGGCCTTCCGCGCCGACACCACCAGCCCGGCGTACCAGGCCATGGCCGACGCGATGGCGGTGGCGTACCCGGGGCAGGAGATGCAGTACGCGGGCCAGGGCGGCTCCATCCCGCTGTGCAACACGCTCGCCGCGCTCTATCCGCACGCGGAGATCCTGCTCATCGGGCTGAGCGAGCCGGAGGCCCAGATCCACGCGGTGAACGAGAGCGTCTCCCCCGAGGAGCTGGAGCGGCTGTCGGTGGCGGAGGCGCTGTTCCTGCGCAACTACGCGGCGAGCTGACCGCTCTGCCCTCGGCAGAAGGCCCTCGTCCGCGGACGAGGGCCTTGCCTACGGTCGTCCGATGGACGTCATCGGGCTCCTCCCCCGCCTGCACCTGCTGCGCTTCCCGGTGGGCCAGGCCTACCTCTGGCACGACGGCGGTGAACTGACGCTGGTCGACGCCGGCCCGGCCGGCTCCGGCGCCCCCATCGCCGAGGCGGTGACCGCCCTCGGCCGGCATCCCCGGGACGTGCGGCGGATCGTGCTCACCCACTTCCACGAGGACCACGCGGGCGGGGCGGCCGAGTTCGCCGCGCTCAGCGGCGCCGAGGTGCTGGCCCACCGGCTGGACGCGCCCGCCGTACGGGGCGAGATCCCGGGCCCGGAGCCGGTGTTCGAGGACTGGGAGCGGCCGCTGCACGAACAGGCGCTGAAGCTGCTGCCCCGGGGTGACTACGCCCGGCCCCGGGAGGTCACCGAACTGTCCGGCGGCGAGGTGCTGGACATCGGCGGCGGGGCGCACATCGTGCACGTGCCAGGACACACGCACGGCAGCATCGCGCTGCATCTCCCGGAGCACGGCGTGCTGTTCACCGGTGACACGGTCGCCGCGTCGCCTGTCGACGGCACGGTGATGCCGGGGGTGTTCAACCTCGACCGCGCCCAGGTGCTCGCGGCCTGTCTCCGCCTGGCCGAGCTGGACGCGGACGTGGCCTGCTTCGGTCACGGGGATCCGGCGCTGAGGCAGGCGGCCCGGTCGCTGAGGAACGCGGCGCGCGCTTAGCCGAGCGCCGGATCGAGGACGATGTCCTCCTCGCGCGCCGCGACCGTCGGCTCCTCGGGGAAGTGGCAGGCGGTGAGGTGGCCCGCGGGGCTGCCCTCGGCCCGTACCAGCCGCGGTTCCTCGGTGGCGCACTTGTCCTGGGCCTTCCAGCAGCGGGTGCGGAAGCGGCAGCCGGAGGGCGGGTCGATCGGTGAGGGCACGTCGCCGGCCAGCCGGATGCGCTCGCGGCGCTGCGTGGCGTCCGGGTCGGCCTCGGGCACGGCGGACAGCAGCGCGTGCGTGTAGGGGTGCCGTGGCCGGGTGTAGAGCGACTCCCGGTCGGCCACCTCGACGATCTTGCCGAGGTACATCACGGCGACGCGTTCGGAGAAGTGCCGTACGACGGCGAGGTCGTGGGCGATGAAGACGAAGGCGATGCCGAACTCCCGCTGGAGGTCCTGGAGCAGGTTGACGACCTGCGCCTGGATGGACACGTCCAGTGCGGAGACGGGTTCGTCGGCGACGATCAGCTTGGGCCGCAGGGCGAGGGCGCGGGCGATGCCGATGCGCTGGCGCTGGCCGCCGGAGAACTCGTTCGGGTAGCGGTTGTAGTGCTCGGGGTTGAGGCCCACCGTCTCCAGGAGTTCCTGGGCGCGCCGCTTGTGGCCCTGGGGCGGGTTGATGCCGTTGAGCCGCATCGGCGTCTCGACGATGGTGCCGACGGTGTGCCGGGGGTTCAGCGAGGAGTACGGGTCCTGGAAGATCATCTGGAGGTTGCGGCGGGCCTCCTCCATCCGTCCGGGAGGTTGGTGGGTGATGTCCTCGCCGTCGAACACGACGGACCCGCCGGTGGGTTCGAGCAGCCGGGTGATCAGGCGGCCGGTGGTCGACTTGCCGCAGCCGGACTCGCCGACCAGGCCCAGCGACTCGGCGGGCCCGACCGAGAAGTCGATGCCGTCGACGGCTCGCACGGCCCCGATCTGCCGCTGGAAGATGATGCCCTGCCGGAGGGGGAAGTGCTTCTGCAGACCGCGCACTTCGAGGAGGTTCTCGCCGGTGGGGCGGTCGGTGGTCGGCCCGGTGAGGGGCTGGGTGGTGCTCACGGCTTGCTCCTTTTCGTCCGCCGCCGTCACTGCGCGGCCCGTACGGCGTCGGTGCCGCGGTCGTCCGGGCCGGTCCCGCCGCGGATCTCCTGCTTGGCCTCGTCGGTGAGATGGCACGCGGCGAGGTGCCCTCCGGTGCCGGAGACGAGGCGCAGCTCGGGCCGTTCCACGGTGCAACGCCCCTCCGGTGCCCAGCCCTTGTAGGCGCAGCGCGGGTGGAAGGAGCAGCCGTCCGGCAGGTTGATCAGGCTCGGCGGGGTGCCGGGGATCGGGTTCAGCCGTTCGCCGACGTCGCCGGTGAGGTGCGGCATGGACTGCAACAGGCCCCAGGTGTAGGGGTGCTGGGGCTGTTTGAGGACCTCGCGGGTGGTGCCGTACTCGATCCGGCGGCCGCCGTACATCACCAGGATGTCGTCGGCGATGTCGGAGACCACGCCGAGGTCGTGGGTGATGATGACGACGGCGGAGCCGAACTCCTCCTGGAGATCGCGGATCAGGTCCAGGATCTGTGCCTGGACGGTGACGTCCAGGGCGGTGGTGGGCTCGTCGGCGATGAGCAGGGCGGGGTCGCAGACCAGGGACATGGCGATCATGGCGCGTTGGCGCATGCCGCCGGAGAACTGGTGCGGGTAGTCCCTGACCCGGCGTTCGGGCTGCGGGATGCCGACCCGCTTGAGCATCTCCACCGCGCGGTCCTTGGCCTCCTTCTTGGAGACCTTGTGGTGGACGCGGTAGGCCTCGGCGATCTGGGAGCCGACGGTGAAGAAGGGGTGCAGCGCGGAGAGCGGGTCCTGGAAGATCATGGAGACCGTGCGGCCGCGCAGTGCGCGCATCTCGGCCTCGGGCAGGGCGACGAGTTCCCTGCCCTCCAGCCAGATCTCGCCGGAGACCCGGGCGCGGGTGCCCTTGTGCAGTCCGAGCAGGGCCAGCGAGGTCACCGACTTGCCGGAGCCGGACTCGCCGACGATGCCGAGGGTCCTGCCCTTCTCCAGGGTGAAGGAGACGCCGTCGACGGACTTGACGAGGCCGTCCTCGGTCGGGAAGTGCACCCTCAGGTCGCGTACGTCGAGGAAGGGTGCGGGCGCGGGCGTGACGTCCGCGGGCTGCGGTGAGGTCTGAACGGACACGGGTGTTCCTAAGGACGAAAGGGGGGCTCAGGCGAGGCGCACGCGCGGGTCGACGAGGCCGTACACCAGGTCGACGACCACGTTGGCCAGGACGACGAACGTCGCGGCGAAGAGCGTGGTGCCGAGGATGACGGGCAGGTCGGAGTTCTGGACGGAGTCGACCGCGAGCTTGCCGATGCCGTTGATGCCGAACACGGACTCGGTGATGACCGCGGAGCCGCCGATCAGGGAGCCGACGTCCATGCCGAAGATGGTGATGATCGGGGTGATGGCGGCCCGCAGTCCGTGCTTGAGGACGACGGTGACGGCCGGCAGGCCCTTGGCGCGGGCGGTGCGCATGTAGTCCTCGGCGAAGACCTCCAGCATGGAGGAGCGGGTGAGCCGGGTGTACATCGCGAGGTAGACGATGACCAGGGTGGCCCACGGCAGGATCAGGCCCTTGAACCAGCCCGCCGGGTCCTCGGTGATCGAGGTGTAGCCGGAGGTCGGCAGGATCTGGAACTTGTCGACGAAGAGGTACAGCAGGAGCAGGCCGATGAAGTAGATCTGCACCGACACGCCGAACAGGGCCAGTCCGACCGCCGCCTTGTCGGCGGCCCTGCCCCTGCGGACCGCGGCGAGGGTGCCGAGGCCGACGCCCAGGATCAGGAAGGCCACCGCGGCACCGAGACCGAGTGAGAGGTCAGCCGGGAAGTCCTGCAGGAGCGTGGTCAGCACGGGGGTGTCGGTCTGGAAGGAGATGCCGAGGCAGGGCGCCGCGCAGTGGATGCGGACGCTCTGGTCGCCGTAGTCGCGGCCCGCGACGAGTCCCTTGATGAACTCCCAGTACTGCGTCAGGTAGCTCTGGTCCAGGCCCAGCGAGTGCTTGATCTCCGCGAGACGGGAGGGCGAGCAGGTCTTTCCGCAGGCCAGGAGCGCGGGATTGGACGGCAGCGCGAAGAAGATGAAGAACGTGATCGTGGTGATCACCAGCATGATCACGGCCGCTGCCAGCAGCCGTCTGATGAGGTAACGAAACATGGGGTGCCGGGACCTGACGTGAGTGGGGTGCCCGCCGGCGGCCTGGGCCGCCGGCGGGGTTCAGAGGGGGTGCGTCACTGCTTGATGTAGGCGTGCACCAGGCTGGGTTCGGCCATGATCGAGTCGTCGATGACACCGCCCACCTTCGAGCCGCTCACCTCGCTGAAGTTCATGTACATCAGCGGGACCACGGCGGCGTCCTTCAGGATCTGCTCGTCCAGCTCTCCGTAGGCGGCGTTGCGCTGCTTGATGTCGGTCATCTTGCCGATCTTGTCGATCTGCGCGTTGACCTTCGGGTCGTTCAGGTACGAGAGGTCGTTGTTGGACTGCGGGAGCTTCTTGATCTGGCGCCCGTCGAAGAGGGTGGGCAGCACGGTGGAGGCGTTCGGCCAGTCCGCGATCCAGTCGCCCCACGTCAGGTCGTACTGGTTCTTCACGTTGTCCACGGTGCTGAAGTAGTTGTTCTTGTCGATCGGGGTGATGTTCACCGTGATGCCGATCTTCGCCAGCGCGGTCTTCACGGCGTCGGCGAAGTGCTCGTGCGTGGGGATGTTCTCCACCGCGAGCGACATCGTCGGCTTGGGGTTGCCGGCCTGCTTCATCAGGGCCTTGGCCTTGGTGAGGTCACCGGCGGGGTTGCTGCTGTAGAGGTTGAAGTCCTTGTGGCCGTCGATACCGGGGGCGAGCATCGTGGTGGCGTAGTTGCCGTAGGCCGAACCGCCGAAGGCGCCGCGTACGGTGGTCTTGTCGACGGCGTACTCGATCGCCTGACGGACCTTGATGTCCTTGACCCGGTTCAGGTTGATCGCCATGTAGTTGATGCCCGGGGCCGGGATCTTGTAGTAGCGCGACTTGAGCGAGGGATCGCCCGCCATCGTCGTCAGGTCGGAGCCGGCGATCGGCGTCTGCGTGATCGCGGTCTGGGCGGAGCCGCCGTCGGACTTGATCTGCTGGTCGATGGCGGCCTGGTCCTGGCCGAACTTCGCGTCGATCTCGTCGAGGTTCTGCTGACGGATCGGGTCGGTCGACTGGCTCCAGTTCTTGTTCCGGACGAGGACCATTTCCTTGTTCTTGGCGTACGACTTGATCATGTAGGGCCCGTCGGACCAGACGTGCGTGTCGTACGTGGCGCCGGTGTCGTGGGCCTTGGGCACGGCCGACCACCCGGTCATGGCCGTCGTCTCGTTGAAGTCGGCGACGGGCTGGTTGAGATGGAAGACGAGGGTGTACTTGTCCGGCGTCTGGATCGAGGCCAGCTGCTTGCCCTTGTACGGACCCTTGTAGGAATCACCGCCGACCAGCCACTGACTGGCGTACGGCGGGCCGCCGTTGATGTCCGGGGAGAACGCCCGCTCGACGCCGTACTTGACGTCCTGCGCGGTGACTTCGCTGCCGTCCTGCCACTTGACACCGTGGCGCAGGTGGAACGTCCACACCGTGGCGCCCTTGCTGGGCGTTCCGGTGTCGGTGGCCAGGTCGCCGACCAGCTTGGGCTCGGACGCCGTCTCGTCCCAGCCGGTGAGGGTGCGGACGAGCTCGTAGTCCATGCTCGAACCCTCGGTGGTGTACGTCCGCTGGGGGTCGATGTGGTTGAAGTCGGCATCGTCGAGGATCGTCAGCGTGCCGCCCTTCGACGGGGAGCCGCTGGCGCTGTTGCCGGAGGACCCTCCGCATGCGGTGGCCCCCAGGGCGATCATCACGGCGGAGGCCGTGAGAGCGACCGTGCGCGATCTGCGCGTGCTGCGCGTCATTGAGGAAACTCCGTTTCTTGCTACGGGCTCGGCGGCCGTTCGTGGGGCCGCCGGGCCGACACTCGGGGGGTGGCTTGTCAGCCGCGCCGGGCGCGGGGATCCAGGGCGTCCCGGACGCCGTCCCCGAGGAGATTGAGCGCCAGGACCAGGAGGAAGAGCAGGACGCCGGGCACGAAGAGGTACATCGGGTCCTGGAGGAAGAACTGGGAGGCGTCCGACAGCAGCGCTCCCCAGTCCGGGTTGGGCGGGATGACGCCGACGCCCAGGTACGACAGGGCCGCCTCGGTGGTGATGTTCTGCGGGACGGCGAGGGCGAAGGAGATCAGGATCGGCGCCCACAGGTTGGGCAGCAGCTGCCGGAAGAGGATGTGCCGCCGGCCGGCGCTCATCAGCCGCGCGGCGTCGACGAACTCGCGCTCGCGCAGGGACAGCACCTGGCCGCGCACCAGACGGGCGGTGTAGGCCCAGGCGAAGACGGCGATGTTGAGGACGAGGACGAGCAGCCGGAGGTTCTCGTCGGTGCCGCCGTGGCTGTTGGTCTGCAGGGCGTTCTGGATCACCGGGGTGAGCGCGATGATGAACAGCAGCTGTGGGAACGCCAGCATCACGTCCATGACCCGGGACAGCAGGGAGTCGACCCAGCCGCCGAAGTAGCCGGCCGCGAGCCCTGCCACGACACCGACCGCGGTGGACAGCGCGGCCGAGGCGAAACCCACGTAGAGGGAGGTGCGCAGACCGTAGACGATACGGGCGAACAGGTCGTAGCCGGTGCCCGGTTCGACTCCGAGGAGGTGCTGGGCGCTGATGCCGCCCAGGGATCCGTAGGGGAAGTTGCCCGTGTCGGGGTTGATCGCCTTGTTGTCGGGGGTGATCGGTCCCCAGCTGGTCAGCGCGGTGAGGACCGGCGCGAGCAGTGCGATCGCGATGAACAGGAGGGTGGCCACCAGGGCGGCCATGGTGACCTTGTCCCCCCTGATCCGCTTCCAGGCCATGCGGGCCGGTGAGCGGCCGGCGACGACGGTGTCGGCGGGTCGGGGGTCCTGCGTCGACGGCTCGGTCAGCAGCGCGGTGCCGCCGCCGGCGTCGGCCGGCTGGTGTTGCGTGGTCATCGTACGGACATCCCGGATCTGCCCCTGAGGCAAGGAAATTGAGTGGCGGTCGAAAGTGCCGCCGTGAGACTCTGCGGACTTTCGCAACGACGTGCGAGTCCGGTCAAGCCGAGCAGGGGCCGGAAAAGGGATTGTTTGCGGTCATGGAAAAGTGTTGACGAGCACGGGGAATGTGATTACCCGCCGCGTGAGGGAGTGCGGGAGATTCCTTGGGCAGCGATTGGCAGTGGCTGCGTGGACGTTTCCTTTTGCTTTTCCCTCGGAATCCCCCGCGCCGGGTAAAGGGCACTGACGGAGAGCTCGGCGTCAGCCGACCGGCACTCCGGCTTCCAGATAGAACGCCGCTCCGCGTTCGCGCGCCCTCAGAGCCCAGCGCAGCCGCTCGTAGCGCACCGGCGGCAGCAGGTCGGCGGCCTCCTCCTCGGTGACGAACCGCCAGTCGCGCAGCTCCGGCCCGGGCAGCAGCAGCCGTCGGGCCTCCGTGGAGTCGAGGAGGCCGCCGTCGAAGAGGAGCCGCAGTCCGCCGAACCCGGGGGGCGAGGGGCGCTCCCAGTCGACGACGAGGAGGCTCGGTACCTCGTCGAGGTGGATGCCGGTCTCCTCGGCGACCTCCCGCACACCGGCGCGCGCGGGCGCCTCACCGGGTTCGACGACCCCGCCGGGGAACTCCCAGCCGGCCTTGTAGGTGGGGTCGACGAGCAGCACCCGGTCCTGTTCGTCGAAGAGCAGCACTCCGGCGGCGAGTGTCTCGGCGGTGGGCTCGGGTGTCTGCACGATGTCGCAGGCGGGCACGGAGCCGCTGTTGACGGCCTCGGCGATCCGGGCGGCGGTCTCGTGGGGCGTGAGGTCGCTGGTGTCGACCGGGTGGGCGTCGGCGGTGAGCCAGGAGGCGAGGGCGGCGCGGTACGGCTCGATGTGGTCGAAGGACCACTGGCGTATTCGCATCTCGCCGTCGGGCAGGTCCGGCGGAACCTCGCGGCCCGCTATCCGCTCCCGCAGTATCGTTTCGGCCGGAGCGAGCAGGATGTGGCTGACCGGAATCCTGCGGGCGGCCAGGCCGCCGAAGATCTCGTCGCGGTACTCCTGGCGCAGCAGGGTCATGGGGACCACCAGGGTCCCGCCGAGCTCGGCGAGCATCGCGGCCGCCGTGTCGATCACGAGCCGTCGCCAGATCGGCAGGTCCTGGAAGTCGCCGACCTCGGCGAGGTGTTTGGGCGGTAGCAGGTACCGGAGCGCTCCGCCGATGACCTCGGGGTCGAAGAGCGTGCTGTTCGGGATCAGTTCGATCAGTTCCTGTGCGGTGGTGGTCTTCCCCGCACCGAACGCGCCGTTGATCCAGACGACGGTCACAGGTCCCCCTCTTCTGTTGGCCCCCTGAGGCTTGCCCGCTCCACCCTGCCACGGAAACCAGCCGCAGTTGAGGGCGCATGACGACGGCGCCGGCGCCCCCGCACGCGGGGAGCGCCGGCGCCGTGGGCCCGGGCCTGAGCGGCTCGTCAGCCCTTCTTCTTCGGAGCGCCCTTCTTCTGGGCACCCTTGTTCTTCTGAACGCCATCCTTCCCGGCAACGGACAGGCCGTCCTTGCCGACGGCCTGGTCGAGCGTCTTGAGAGTCTCGTCCACGTTGATGGCGGGGAGCTTCTCTCCGACAGCGTGCGACGGAGTGACCGCGGCGACGACGAAGCCGGTGGCCAGGGAGGCGATGGCGAGCATGCTGCGCTTCTTCATGCCCGACTCAACTGCCGGACCCGCTCCGGGGTCACGCCGCTGGGCCGTTCGGGGGAAGCGCCGGCTTCACCCGGGCCCCGTACCCCAGGTGCCGGGGCCGCCGCCGCGCCACTCGATCAGGCCCGTCGCCGCCACGTACGCCTCGTCCGCATCCTCGATCCCCGCCCGCCGCAGGAACTCGGCGACGTCCAGCAGCCCGTACGCGATCCCGAGGAACTGGTCGTCCACGCGGACCCGCCGGCCACCGTCCGTGGCGGGCGGGTAGACCACGACGGGTTTCACGGACGCCATGGCACCAGGGTGCGCGGGAACGGCGCCGGGCGCTCGCCGGAGTGGGCCGTTCAGCCCGCCTTCTGCGCCTGGCGGAACTCGTGGACGTCGGCGGTGAGCGTGCCGTCCTGCTGTTCGTAGTGGGACAGGGCGAGTCCGAGACCGAAGAAGGTGGGCGCCCATTCGCCGACGAAGATGCCCCAGCGGTCGGCGCGGGCGACGTTGACGCCGGGTTCCACCTTCAGGGAGCCCGCCCAGGCGACGACACTGAGGCCGATGGATGCCATGGCGGCGATGTAGGCGTGCTCGCTGCGGACGCCCATCTCGTGCATCTTCTTGATGATCATCAGCGGCTCCGTTCTGTGGAGGGTCAGGGGATGGAGTGCCCTCGAAGGCGCACTGATATTCACACTTTCGCCCCTTATGTCCAAAAAAAATCGGGGCCGTGAGAGGAGTCTCGGAGTACTCGCCTCACGGCCCCGCAGAACGCCGTCATGCCCCCACGTACGCCGCCAGGTGCTCCCCGGTCAGGGTGGAGCGGGCCGCGACGAGGTCGGCCGGTGTGCCCTCGAAGACGATCCGGCCGCCGTCGTGGCCCGCGCCGGGGCCGAGGTCGATGATCCAGTCGGCGT
Organism: Streptomyces sp. HP-A2021; assembly: GCF_022807935.1. Lineage (NCBI taxonomy): Bacteria > Bacillati > Actinomycetota > Actinomycetes > Kitasatosporales > Streptomycetaceae > Streptomyces > Streptomyces sp. HP-A2021. Next base: position 8,612,044 of record NZ_CP094344.1, on the reverse strand, counting down.
GCGCCATGACCGCCTGGTGGTGCTCGATGACGACGACGGACTTGCCGGAGTCGACGAGCCGGTCCAGCAGGCCGAGCAGCTGCTCCACGTCCGCGAGGTGCAGGCCCGTGGTCGGCTCGTCGAGGACGTAGATGCCACCCTTGTCCGCCATGTGCGTGGCCAGCTTGAGGCGCTGCCGCTCGCCGCCGGAGAGCGTGGTGAGCGGCTGGCCGAGGGTGAGGTAGCCGAGGCCGACGTCGGCGAGCCGTTCCAGGATCCTGTGCGCGGCCGGGGTGCGTGCCTCGCCCGTGCCGAAGAACTCCTCGGCCTCGGCCACCGACATCGCGAGCACCTCGCTGATGTCCCTGCCGCCGAGGTGGTACTCCAGCACCGAAGCCTGGAACCGCTTGCCCTCGCAGTCCTCGCAGGGGGTGTCGACGCCGGCCATCATGCCGAGGTCGAGGTAGATCACGCCGGCGCCGTTGCAGGTGGGGCAGGCGCCCTCGGAGTTGGCGCTGAACAGGGCCGGCTTCACCCCGTTGACCTTGGCGAACGCCTTGCGGATCGGGTCGAGCAGCCCGGTGTAGGTCGCGGGGTTGCTGCGCCGCGAGCCCTTGATCGGGCTCTGGTCCACCGAGACGACCCCCGCGTCGGCGGGGACCGACCCGTGCAGCAGGGAGCTCTTGCCGGAGCCGGCGACACCGGTGACGACGGTGAGCACCCCGAGCGGGATGTCGACGTCGACGTCCCGGAGGTTGTTCGCCGTCGCGCCCCGGATCTCCAGCGCGCCGGTGGCCTTGCGGACCGTCTCCTTGACGGCGGCCCGGTCGTCGAGATGACGGCCGGTGACGGTGTCCGCGGCCCGCAGCCCCTCGACCGTGCCCTCGAAGCAGACGGTGCCGCCCGCCGTGCCGGCGCCGGGGCCGAGGTCCACGACGTGGTCGGCGATCGCGATCGCCTCCGGCTTGTGCTCCACGACGAGCACCGTGTTGCCCTTGTCCCGCAGCCGCAGCAGCAGGTCGTTCATCCGCTGGATGTCATGCGGGTGCAGGCCGATGGTCGGCTCGTCGAAGACGTAGGTGACGTCCGTGAGCGAGGAGCCGAGGTGGCGGATCATCTTCACGCGCTGCGCCTCGCCGCCCGACAGGGTGCCCGCCGGCCGGTCGAGCGAGAGATAGCCCAGGCCGATCTCCACGAACGAGTCGAGCGTCCCCTGCAACGCGGTGAGCAGCGGCGCCACGGACGGCTCCGAGAGCTTCCGGACCCACTCGGCCAGGTCCCTGATCTCCATCGCGCAGGCGTCGGCGATGCTGATGCCGTCGATCTTCGAGGATCTGGCGCCCTCGCTCAGCCGGGTGCCGTCGCACTCGGGACAGACGGTGAAGGTGACCGCCCGCTCCACGAACGCCCGGATGTGCGGCTGCATCGCCTCCTTGTCCTTGGACAGGAACGACTTCTGGATCTTGGGGATCAGCCCCTCGTAGGTGAGGTTGATGCCGTTGACCTTGATCTTGACCGGTTCCCCGTAGAGGAAGGCGTGCAGCTCCTTCTTGGTGTACTCGCGGATCGGCTTGTCCGGGTCGACGAAGCCCGACTGGGCGTAGAGCTGCACGGTCCACTGGCTGTCCGACTTCCAGCCGGGGATGGTGAACGCGCCCTCGGACAGCGACTTGGAGTCGTCGTAGAGCTGGGTGAGGTCGATGTCGGAGACCTTGCCGCGGCCCTCGCAGCGGTTGCACATGCCGCCGGTGCGCTCGAAGGTCGCCTTCTGCGCCTTGGTCTTGGCGCCCCGCTCGACGGTGATCGCGCCGCTCGCGCGGACCGATGCGGTGTTGAAGGAGTACGCGCTGGGCGGGCCGATGTGCGGCTTGCCGAGCCGGCTGAAGAGGATGCGCAGCATCGCGTTGGCGTCGGTGGCGGTGCCGACCGTGGAGCGGGGGTCGCCGCCCATCCGCTGCTGGTCCACGGCGATCGCGGTGGTCAGCCCGTCGAGCACGTCGACCTCGGGCCGGGCCCGGTTGGGCATGAAGCCCTGGAGGAAGGCGCTGTAGGTCTCGTTGATCAGCCGCTGCGACTCCGCGGCGATCGTGTCGAACACGAGCGAGCTCTTGCCCGAGCCGGAGACGCCGGTGAACACCGTCAGCCGGCGCTTGGGGATCTCGATGCTGACGTCCTTGAGGTTGTTCTCGCGCGCGCCGTGCACACGGATCACGTCGTGGCTGTCGGCGACGTGCGGTCCGGACGACTGTCTGTCCGTCCTCGTGGCCATGCTCATCGGTCTCCATCTGTCGGGCGGGGCTGCCGCGGTCGGACGATCTGTGTCCCCGCGCCGGCCCTGAGGCGCGGCGCGGGGGTGTTTCGTGTGGATCCGTGGGCCGGCTGCTACCGGGCCGTCACGGCTCGAGCTGCTGGATGCGGACCATGTTGCCCGCAGGGTCGCGGAAGGCGCAGTCGCGAACGCCGTACGGCTGGTCCACGGGCTCCTGGACCACCTCGGCGTCGCCCGCCTGCACCCGTTCGAAGACGGCGTCGACGTCGGGGGTGGCCAGGACGATGCTGGCGTAGGTCCCCTTGGCCATCATCTCGGCGATGGTCTTGCGCTCGTCCTCGGTGATCCCGGGGTCGGCGGCCGGCGGATGCAGCACGATGTTCGTGCCGGGCTGGCCGACGGGGCCGACCGTGATCCAGCGCATGCCCTGGTATCCGACGTCCTTGCGGACTTCGAAGCCGAGGGTGTCGCGATAGAACGCCAGGGCGGCGTCCGGGTCGTCGTGCGGAAGGAAGCTGGCGTGAATGGTGAGGTCCATGGCCATCACGCTAGTTTCGGCCCGGGGCGGGCGCTTCTCGATTCCTGATCGGTCTGGTCACCTGCTTCGCCACGCACGACGGAATGCCCGCGGTGGCGAGGACCGCCTGGCGCCGGAAGGCGCTTGGCGGCATGCCGACCAGTTCCGTGAAACGGGTACTGAAGGTGCCCAGAGACGAGCAGCCGACCTCGAAACACACCTCGGTGACGCTGAGGTCCCCACGGCGCAGCAACGCCATGGCGCGCTCGATGCGGCGCGTCATGAGGTAGCTGTACGGCGACTCGCCATAGGCGCGCTTGAACTCGCGGCTGAGATGCCCGGCCGACATGTGCACCCCCCGGGCCAGCGCCTCGACGTCCAGCGGCCGTGCGTACTCCCGGTCGATCCGGTCCTTGACCCGGCGCAGGAGGGCGAGGTCGCGCAGGCGCTGCGCCGGGGCGGGTCTGCTGCTCACAAGCGCGATCGTGCCACATAGCACTGACATTCGGGCGTTTTCCGCGGGAAGGCCCGGTATTCCGGACCGGCGTCCGTCAGGTTCAGCAACCCGTCAGGTGTAGTACGTGTCGAACGTCCCGATCCACCAGGCGGCGAGCGGCAGGAGGCACACCTGTACCCCGGCCGTGATCCAGCACCGGCCGAGGACCGCGATCCCGAAGGTCCACCACGCCGTCGTGTGCAACGCGCTCACGACTCCGGCCTGATACCCCTGCCCGGTGGGGTCCATCATGCCGGGATAGCCCATCCAGTCCTCGGCGAAGACGCCGTCCGCCCCGAACACGATGGCCGCCGACACGAGCCGCAGATCTGCCAGAAAGGCCGTCACGGCGAGTGCCACGTCGAAGCGCAGGTACACGGGCGCAGGCAGCAGCAGCCGCGCCGCGGGGTGTCCGTCGCGCCGCATCCAGTCCTCCGCCCGGCCACGGACGAGCGTGACGACGGCGTACACCAGCGCGCCGGCCGCCGCCGCCCATCCGCCCATGAACGCCAGCCCGAAGAACAACATCCCGATGCCCATGCCGGGCCAGATGCCGCCCGCGTCGGAGCGGTTCCCTCCGCATCAGCAACGCGCCGGGGACCCGGAGATACCCGCCTGAACGTTCCTGCCCGGTCTCACACCCCCGCCGCGGCCGCGTCGGTCCGCCGCTCCAGCGCTGCCGCCGCCGCGCCCACCAGCCCGGCGTCGGTGCCCATCTGGGCCGGGGCCACGGTCAGGTGCCGGACGAAGGACAGCGTCGCGTAGGTGCTCAGCGCCTTGCGCAGTGGAGCGAACAGGACGTCGCCGGCCTTGCCCACGCCCCCGCCGATCACGGCGATGTCGATCTCCACGAGGGTCGCGGTCGCGGCGATCCCGGCGGCCAGGGCCTGTGCGGCCCGCTCGAAGGAGGCGACGGCGACCGGGTCGCCGGCCCGGGCCGCGGCGGCCACCGCGGCGGCGGAGGTGTCGCCGTCGGGGCCGGGCCGCCAGCCGTTCTCCAGGGCGCGCCGGGCGATGTTGGGGCCGCTCGCGATGCGCTCCACGCAGCCGTGCGAGCCGCACGGGCACAGATCGCCGTCGAGGTCCACGCTGATGTGGCCGATGTGGCCGGCATTACCGGTGGGCCCGGCGTGCAGCCGGCCGCCGAGCACCAGGCCGCCGCCGACGCCCGTGGAGACGACCATGCACAGCGCGTTGTCGTGGCCGCGGGCGGCACCCTGCCAGTGTTCGGCCGCCGTGATCGCCACACCGTCGCCGATCAGCTCGACGGGCAGGTCCCCGGCCGCGGCCCGCACGCGCCCGACGAGCGGGTAGTCGCGCCAGCCGGGCACGTTCACCGGGCTCACCGTGCCCGCCGACCGGTCCACCGGACCGGCGCTGCCGATCCCGACGGCCGTCGCCCGCGCCCAGAGCGGCGTCGCGGTGAGTTCACCGAGCACCTGCTCCACGGCCCGCATCACGGTGTCACCGTCCTCCCGGGCGGGCGTCGGCCGCTGGGCGCGGACCAGGATCCGTCCCTGGCCGTCCACGAGAGCGCCGGCGATCTTGGTGCCGCCGATGTCGAGCGCGGCCACGAGGTCGGTGTGCATGAGTGTCGGAACTCCCCGTCTACGGTGAAAGGACTGGCCGGCCAGCAGCGGAGCACGGTCCGGAGATTGCGGTGGACAGTCTCCCCCGAGCCTGACAACGTTGTCCAGGCTCTATGCTCGACGCCACATCCTCATACAAACCCAGGACCGACGCACCGTGGACGACAGGACAGGACACCGCACCGTGCCCCAGACCAACCTCCGATCCGCCACGCGCTACGGCACCCGGCCGACCATGAAGGACGTCGCGGCCCGGGCCGGGGTCGGACTGAAGACGGTCTCCCGCGTCGTGAACGGGGAGCCGGGCGTGACCCCGGAGACGGAGCGGCGTGTCCAGGAGGCGATCGAGGCGCTCGGTTTCCGCCGCAACGACAGCGCGCGGGTGCTGCGCAAGGGCCGGACGGCGAGCATCGGTCTGGTCCTGGAGGACCTCGCCGACCCGTTCTACGGGCCGCTGAGCCGGTCGGTCGAGGAGGTGGCCCGCGCGCACGGCGCCCTGCTGATCAACGGCTCCAGCGCGGAGGACCCGGAGCGCGAGCAGGAGCTGGTGCTGGCCCTGTGCGCGCGGCGGGTGGACGGGCTGGTGGTGATCCCGGCCGGTGACGACCACCGGTATCTGGAGCCGGAGCTCAAGGCGGGTGTCGCCACGGTGTTCGTGGACCGGCCGGCCGGGCACATCGACGCCGACGTGGTCCTCTCGGACAACTTCGGCGGTGCCCGGGACGGCGTCGCCCACCTCGTCGCGCACGGCCACCGCCGGATCGGCTTCATCGGCGACATGCCCCGCATCCACACCGCCGCCGAGCGGCTGCGCGGCTACCGGGCCGCGATGGAGGACGCGGGCATACCGGTGGCGGACTCCTGGATGTCCCTCGGTGTCACCGACCCCGAGCGGGTACGCAGGGCGGCCGAGGAGATGCTGACCGGCCGGGACCCGGTCACCGCGATCTTCGCTGCGAACAACCGGGTGACGGTCACCGTGATCCGCGTGCTCGCCGAGCAGGCCCGCCGTGTCGCCCTGGTCGGCTTCGACGACATCGAGCTCGCCGACCTGCTCCAGCCGGGTGTCACCGTCGTCGCCCAGGACGCGGCGGCCATCGGCCGCACCGCCGCGGAACGCCTCTTCCGGCAGCTGGACGGTACGCTCGTCACTCCCGAGCGCATCGAGCTGCCGACCCGGCTGATCACCCGCGGCTCGGGCGAGCTGCCGCCGGCGGACTGAGCGGCCCATGGCACATCCCGCGGAACATACGGAGCGTATGGAGCACCTCACCGATCGCACGCTGCGAGCACTCGGCCTGGCCGAGGCCCCGCGCGAGCACCCCCTGCTCTACCCGGGCGCGTGGCCCGCCGACTCCGGACTCCTCGACGGGGACCGCTTCCTGCCGCTGGACCGGCTGGTGCACGAGGACCGCACCCCGGTTCTCGCCATCGGCTCGAACGCCTGCCCGGGGCAGCTGCGGCACAAGATGGAGGAGTTCGGGATCATGGCGCCGATCCCGATGGCGAAGGCCCGGGTGACCGGCGTCGACGCCGGTGTGTCGGCGCACGTGAGCCGCATGGGGTACGTGTCGGCCTCGCCGATCAGCGCTCCGGACACCGTGCGGGAGTTGTTCGTCATCTGGCTGGATGCCCAGCAGCTCGCCGTGATCGACGCGAGCGAGGGCGTGCCGCTGCCGGCCGGCAACTACGACCGTGCCTGGCTGCCTTCGCCCGACGTGCGCATCGACCTCGAGGACGGCACCCGCCTGCCCGGCGCGTACGCGTACGTCAACCGGCACGGTGTCCTGCACGATGGCACCGGCGTGCCGCGCACCCATCCGGGCCAGCGGGTGCTGCTCACCGAGCTGCTCGTCGGCCTGCCGCGCTTCCGGGAGCTGTTCGGTGTGGTGCCCGAGGAGTTCTGCGTACGGGCCCGCTCCGACCGGCGGCTGTGCGAGCGGGGCACGCGGCTGTTCGTCGAGGAGAAGCTGGTGACGGCCTCCGGGCTGGAGCGGCACGCGGCGGTGTCCCTGCGCGCTCAGCAGACCGGGAGCCCGGGGACGGGCGCGTCGTTGTCGCCGCCCTTGATGTAGACGTCGCTGACCCAGACGTCCGTGTTGCCGCTGTCGTCGTCCGTCTTCGCCCACCAGACGTTGGTCCACCGGCCGTCGGTCTCTCGCCGGCCCAGGTTCTGCTGGCAGTAGAAGTAGTTGGTGCCGGCGTTGAGGACGCCGACCTTGGTGCCGGAGGCGGTGTAGGAGTCCGCGGACTTCCAGACCGTGCAGTTGTACTTGCCGCCGCCGATGGCGTGGCAGACCGGTGCGGGCGTGGTGGAGCCGCCGCCTGTCGTGCCGCCGTCGCCGGAACCGCCGCCGGTTCCGCTGCCTCCGGAGGTGCCGCCGCCCGACGTTCCACCACTCGTGTCGCCGGTGGTACCGCCGGAGGACTTCGCCGGGGCCGATGCGGAGGGCCGGCCGGAGGACTCGGGCTTCTTCTTGTCCTCAGCCTTCTCGGAGGGGGACTTGCCCTCCTCGTCGCCCCGTGGGGTGGGCCTCTGCTCGTTCGAGCCGTCGTCGGTGCGGCCTGGCTCGGAGGAGGCGGCCGCGTCCACGCCGGCTGCGTCGGTCCGGTTGCCGTGGTCCGTGCCGTCCGAGTCTCTGAGCAGGGCGACCGTGGTGCCGGCCGCCGCGAGGACGACGGTGACGGCCACGGCGGCGAGCAGGGCGCGGGTCTTCTTGCGGCGGGGGGCGGGGCTCGGGTTCATGGGGCCGGTCGGCGAGGTGCCGCCCGGGCCGGCCGGGCCGAAGCCCTGCGTGCCGGGGTCCGAGGCCTGGGTGGCGGGACCCGCGCCTTGCGGTCCTGACATCTGTGCGCCGGGACTTGAGGCCTCGGTGCCGGGGTTCGGACCCTGCGGTCCCGACGCCTGCGGACCGCTGCCCGGGGCCTGAAGGCCGGCGTTCGGCCCCTGCGAACCGGGGCCTGCTTGCGCCGGCTGCCCGGTGCCCGGCGCATCAGCACCAGGCCGCTGTCCTGCCGCTCCCGGTGCCCCAGCGGCTCCGGAGGCCGCTGCCGGGCCGAACCCGGGCGTGCCCTGGCTCTCCTGCGGCTGCACCTGCTGCGGCGGCCCGAACCCCGGCGGTACCGACGGGACACCGCGCTCCGTCTCCGGGCGCGTGGGCGGTGCGGGCACCGGCGCTCGCAGCGATGACGTCGGCGTGTCCGTGCCGCCCGAGTCCGCGACGGCCTGGAGCATCCGGCGGGCCTGGTCGGCCTCCGGGCGGCCCTCGGGGCGCTTGTCCAGCAACCGCTGGAGGACGGGGGCGAGGGGCCCGGCGCGGCGGGGCTCGGGCAGCGGCTCGGTGACGATCGCGGTGAGCGTCGAGAACGTGGACGTACGGCGGAAGGGCGAGGCTCCCTCGACGGCTGCGTACAGCGTGGCGCCCAGGGCCCAGATGTCGGAGGCGGGGCCCGGGTCGGCGCCCTGGGCCCGCTCGGGGGCGAGGTAGTCGAGGGAGCCGACGAGTTCGCCGCTGCGGGTGAGGTGAGTGGCCGAACCGTCGCCCGGGTCGTCCATGGTGGCGATGCCGAAGTCGGTGAGGACGACCCGGCCCGAGCGGTCGAGCAGGATGTTGCCGGGCTTCACGTCGCGGTGCAGGACGCCCGCCCGGTGGGCGGCGGCCAGGGCGTCCATGACCGCGGTGCCGATCCCGGCCGCCTCGCGCGCGTCCAGCGTGCCGCGCTCGCGCAGTACGTCGTCCAGGGACGGCCCGTCGACCAGCTCCATGACGATGAGGGGGCGGCCGTCGACCTCGGCGATGTCGTGCACGGCGATGACGCCGGGGTGGCGCACGCGGGCCGCCGCACGCGCCTCGCGCTGCATCCGCAGCCGCAGACCGGCCAGTTCGGGGCCGGCCGCGTCGGTGTAGGTGCGCAGTTCCTTGACGGCCACCTCACGGCCGAGGACCTCGTCGACGGCCTTCCAGACGATGCCCATGCCGCCGCGCCCCAGCTGGGCCGTGACGCGATAACGGCCCGCCAGCAGCCGACCGGTCCCGTCGGCCTGCCCGTACTCCCCCGTTGACACCGCTGCCCCGTTCTCGTGACACCACTGGATCACTGACACGTCAGTGTGTGGCGTACAGAGTACGGGCCGGCGGTGACCCAAACAGCCGGTGGTGACGGCTGTGACAGGGCCGGTACGTGGGGGGACGCTCGGAGAGAGGCCGTCAGGCCGACGCCGTCAGATCCCCCCGCCGGGGCACCGCGAAGGCCTCCAGGTCGGCGCGGGTCAGGCCGGTCAGCCGGGCGACCTCCCCGATGTCCAGGGCGCCGCAGTCCAGGCCGCGCAGCAGGTAGCCGCTGAGGGCCTTGGCGGTGGCGGGTTCGTCCATGACGTCGCCGCCGGTGCGGTTGGCGTAGCGGGCGAGGCGGGCTGCGGCCTGTTCGAAACCCTCGCGGTAGAAGGCGAAGACGGCCGCGTACCGGGTGGGGATGTGGCCGGGGTGCATGTCCCAGCCCTGGTAGTAGGCGCGGGCCAGGGCGCGGCGGGTGAGGCCGTAGTGCAGGCGCCAGGCGGCGTGCACCTTCTCGGTCGGGCCGACGGGCAGGACGTTGGTGGAGCCGTCGGAGACGCGGACGCCGGTGCCGGCCGCGGCGACCTGCATGACGGCCTTGGCGTGGTCGGCGGCCGGGTGGTCGCCGGCCTGGTGGGCGGCGGAGACGCCGAGGCAGGCGCTGTAGTCGAAGGTGCCGTAGTGCAGGCCGGTGGCGCGGCCCTCGGCGGCCTGGATCATGCGGGCGACGGTGGCGGTGCCGTCGGCGGCGAGGATGGACTGGCTGGTCTCGATCTGTATCTCGAAGCCGATCCGGCCGGGCTCCAGGCCGTGTGTCTTCTCGAAGGCGTCCAGCAGCCGCGCCATGGCGGTGACCTGCTCGGCATAGGTCACCTTCGGCAGGGTGAGCACCAGCCCGCCGGGCAGGCCGCCGGCCTCCATCAGGCCGGTGAGGAAGATGTCGAGCGTGCGGATGCCCCGGGCCCGTACGGGCGCTTCCATGCACTTCATGCGGATGCCCATGTAGGGGGCCGCGGTGCCGTCCTCGTACGCCTCGGCGACGATCCGGGCGGCGCGGGCGGCGGCCTCGTCCTCCTCGGCGTCCGGGCGGTTGCCGTAGCCGTCCTCGAAGTCGACGCGCAGGTCCTCGATCGGCTCGCGCTCCAGCTTGGCGCGCACGCGAGCGTGGACGGGCTCGGCGAGTTCGTCGGCCAGGCCGAGGACGGCGGCGAAGGACGCGGCGTCCGGGGCGTGTTCGTCGAGGGCGGCCAGGGCCCGGTCGCCCCAGGAGCGGACGGTGTCGGCGGCGAAGACGTCGCCGGGGACGTAGACGGTGTGGACGGGCTGGCGGGTGCCGGGGTCTCCGGGGTAGCGGCGCTCCAGCTCGGCGTCGACGGGCGCGAGGGAGGCGCTGATCTCCTCGCTGACGGCGCCCGCGAGGCTCGTCGCCACCTTCTCCTGCTGGCCCTGACCCATCCCGAGACCCTCCTGTTTTCCGCTTTACGGAATCAACAATCCGTAGAGCGAAGTTATCGGCCGACCTTCGGCCTGGTCAACACCTTCTTGAAGTGGGGTACCCCATCCTTCACCCTCGGTCACTGCCGACCCGCCCTCATCTTCCGTATTCAGAAGGCAAGCTTCATCCTGACGTGCAAGGGGAGGGAGACCACGTGCCGAACGAGGTCGGAGTGACACGCCGCCACGGGCTCAAGGCGGCGGCCGCCGCCGCCATCGCAGGACCGCTGCTCACCAGCGCGGGCCCCACACAGCCCGCTTCCGCCGGCGAGCACCCGGGCGCCCTGGACGTCATGACATTCAACGTCCGCTTCGGGACCGTCGTCGACAGGACACCGCGCTGGGAGGTGCGCCGACCGGTGATGCGAGAACTGCTGCGCCGCGAGCGACCGCACGTCATCGGCACTCAGGAAGGGCTCTACCGGCAAGTGCGTGCGATCGAGAAGGACCTCGGCGAGCACTACGACTGGATCGGCACCGGGCGTGGGGGCGGCAGCAAGGACGAGTTCATGGCGATCTTCTACGACACGCGCAGACTCGAGCCGATCGAGTTCGATCACTTCTGGCTGTCCGACACCCCGAACACGATCGCCTCGAACACCTGGGGCGCGGACTGGCTGCGCATGGTGACCTGGGTCCGTTTCGCCGATCTCGCCGACGGGAGACGGGAGTTCTACGTCCTCAACACCCACCTGGACAGCGTCAGCCAGTACGCCCGGGAACGCTCGGCGGGGCTCATCGGCGAGACGATCGCCGGGTGGGACCGGTCGTTACCGGTCATCGTCACCGGCGACTTCAACGCGGACGCCCACGACAACCGGGTGCACGACCTCATGCTGGACATCGGACTGGTGGACGCCTGGGACGCGGCGGCCTCGCGGAGTCCGGCGTACGGGACGCACCACGGCTACCGAGGGCCCAAGCCCGGCGGGCGGCGCATCGACTGGATCCTCACCACGCCCGGGGTGACCACGCACTGGGCCGGGATGAACACCTTCTCCGTGGACGGGACGTACCCGAGCGACCACCTGCCGGTGCAGGCCTCGATGACCCTGGGATGAGAAGAGGCCCCCGTGACCGTTCGTGCGGTCACGGGGGCCTCCTGCAGCCGGGGTCGATCAGCCCTTGCGGGTCTTGATCTCCTCGGTCAGGGCCGGGACGACGTCGAAGAGGTCGCCGACCACGCCGTAGTCGACGAGGTCGAAGATCGGGGCCTCGGCGTCCTTGTTGATCGCCACGATCGTCTTCGAGGTCTGCATACCGGCGCGGTGCTGGATCGCACCGGAGATGCCGGAGGCGATGTACAGCTGCGGCGAGACGGACTTGCCGGTCTGGCCGACCTGGTTGGTGTGCGGGTACCAGCCGGCGTCGACGGCGGCACGCGAGGCACCGACGGCCGCGCCGAGGGAGTCGGCGAGGGCCTCGATGATCGCGAAGTTCTCCGCGCCGTTGACACCACGGCCACCGGAGACCACGATCGCGGCCTCGGTCAGCTCCGGACGGCCGGTCGACTCACGCGGCGTACGACCGGTGACCTTCGTACCGGTCGCCTTCTCGGAGAACGTCACGGACAGGGCCTCGACCGCACCGGCGGCCGGGGCGGCCTCCACGGCCGCGCTGTTCGGCTTGACCGTGATGACCGGGGTGCCCTTGGAGACACGGGACTTGGTGGTGAAGGACGCGGCGAACACCGACTGCGTGGCCACGGGGCCCTCGTCGCCGGCCTCCAGGTCGACGGCGTCGGTGATGATGCCGGAGCCCAGACGCAGCGCCAGACGGGCGGCGATCTCCTTGCCCTCCGCGGAGGACGGGACCAGCACGGCGGCCGGGGACACGGCCTCGACCGCGGCCTGGAGGGCGTCCACCTTCGGTACGACCAGGTAGTCGGCGTACTCGGACGCCTCGTGCGTGAGGACCTTCACCGCGCCGTGCTCGGCGAGGGCGGCGGCGGTGTCGGCGGCGCCGTTGCCCAGCGCGACGGCGACCGGCTCGCCGATGCGGCGGGCCAGGGTCAGCAGCTCCAGGGTGGGCTTGCGGACGGCACCGTCCACGTGGTCGACGTAGACGAGAACTTCAGCCATGGGACTTCTTCTCTCCTGCTTGCGAAAGATGAGGGGCGGTCAGCGAATGCGGGGCTCAGATGAACTTCTGGCCCGCGAGGAACTCAGCGAGCTGCTTGCCGCCCTCGCCCTCGTCCTTGACGATCGTGCCCGCGGTACGGGCCGGGCGCTCGGCCGCGTTGTCGACCGTGGTGTAGGCGCCCGCCAGGCCGACCTCCTCCGCCTCGATGTCGAGGTCGGACAGGTCCCAGGACTCCACCGGCTTCTTCTTGGCCGCCATGATGCCCTTGAAGGACGGGTAGCGCGCCTCGCCCGACTGGTCGGTGACCGACACGACGGCCGGCAGGGACGCCTCCAGGTTCTCGGAAGCGGCGTCGCCGTCGCGGCGGCCCTTGACCGTGCCGTCCTCGACCGACACCTCGGAGAGCAGGGTCACCTGCGGCACGCCCAGACGCTCGGCGAGCAGCGCGGGAACGACGCCCATGGTGCCGTCGGTGGAGGCCATACCGGAGATCACCAGGTCGTAGCCGGCCTTCTCGATCGCCTTGGCCAGGACCAGGGAGGTGCCGATGGCGTCGGTGCCGTGGATGTCGTCGTCCTCGACGTGGATCGCCTTGTCGGCGCCCATGGACAGCGCCTTGCGCAAGGCGTCCTTGGCGTCCTCGGGGCCCACCGTCAGGACGGTGATCTCCACGTCGTCGTCGGAGTTCTCGGAGATCTGCAGCGCCTGCTCGACCGCGTACTCGTCGAGCTCGGAGAGCAGACCGTCCACGTCGTCCCGGTCGACGGTCAGGTCATCGGCGAAGTGCCGGTCGCCAGTGGCGTCGGGCACGTACTTCACAGTGACAACGATCCTCAAGCTCACGCCGGCTCTCCTACTGCATCGTCATTTTTCGGCTGCCTCTTGCAGGCAGCATAGGTGCCTCAAGCGGCCGATCCCGGTCGGGGCGACCCGCGCTCCGAGCGAAATATTACTCGTCAGTACACCCAGTTCATTCCCGCTAAGCAAGCGCTTTGAACTGTGACCTTCGCAACGCAGCGTAACCGGAACTCGACGGTCCCGCAGCACGGGGGACACCCGGATCAGTCGCGCAGGCGGTTGAAACGTCCCTGGTGGTAGAGGAGCGGTCGGCCGGTGCCCGTGTGGTCGCCGTGCACGACCTCCGCTATCACGATCCGGTGGTCTCCGGCGGGCACGCGCGCGACGACCCGGCCCACCAGCCAGGCCGGCACACCGTCGAGCACGGGGACCCCCTCGGGCCCGTCCCGCCAGGCGGTGGGCGGCGCGAAGCGGTCGGCTCCGCTGCGGGCGAACGTGGCCGCCAGCTCCTGCTGGTGTTCGCCGAGGATGTGGACGCCGACATGACCGGCCGCCTCGATCGCGGGCCAGCTGGAGGAGCCGGTGCCGACCCCGAAGGACAGCAGGGGCGGCTCGGCGGAGACGGAGGCCAGGGAGGTGGCGGTGAAGCCCACCGGGCCGGCGTCGCCACGGGCCGTGATCACGGCGACCCCTGCCGCGTGCCGCCGGAAGACGGAGCGCAGGAGGTCGGGCGTGGCGAGGAGGTCCGCAGGCATGGGGTCAGGCTGACGATAAATGGTTGGCGCAGTCAAGTTCGTTCCCGGATGTGGGAGATGGCTCACTGACCGGGTGGCGTCCCTCACACGGCCTCCCCCAGCGCGGCGATCACATCGGCCTTGCGCGGCTGGCCGGTGGCCCGCCGCACCACCCGGCCGTCGGCGTCGAGGACCAGCACGGTCGGGGTCTTGAGGATGTCCAGCCGTCGTACGAGGTCCAGATGGGCCTCGGCGTCGATCTCGACGTGGGTGACGCCCGGGACCATGCCGGCGACCTCGCCGAGGACTCGCCGGGTCGCCCGGCAGGGCGCGCAGAACGCGCTGGAGAACTGCACGAGCGTGGCCCGCTCGCCCAGTTCCGCGCCCAGCTCGCCCGCGTCCAGCCGCTTGCCGTCGTCCCGCCCGCGCACTCGCACTCTCCCGCTCCGCCGCCGTTGCAGCACTCCGAAGGCGCTCGCCGCCGCGAGCACCAGTACGCACACCACCAGTCCGGTCATCCCCTGCTGCAAGCGTTCACGAGACCGCAAAGATTCCCGCCCACCCAACCGGCCCGTGCTGCGGAATGCTTGGTTCCCATGGACATCGATGCACGAGGGCCGCGTTTCGGCGCGGCCGTGACGACCGTCGTCCTGGCGGTCGTTCTGGTCACGGGGAGCGCGTGGCTGCTGGCCTGGCAGACGCTGGCGTTCCTGCTGGGCGCGGCCGGCGGGGTGACCCGGTCGCCCTACGGCCTGCTGTTCGCCAGGGCCGTACGGCCGCGGCTCGGACCGCCGACCGCGTTCGAGGCGCCCGAACCGCCGCGTTTCGCCCAGGCGGTGGGGCTGGTTTTCGCCGGACTCGGCCTCGTCGGCTACACCCTGGGACCCGGCTGGCTGGGTCTCGCGGCGACCGGCGCCGCACTCGCGGCCGCCTTCCTCAACGCCGTGTTCGGGTACTGCCTGGGGTGCGAGATGTACCTGCTCATGCGGCGAGTGACGGTACGCGCGGAGTAATGGGGGCGTAAAAGCACGAGGTGGGATCCGGCGGCGACGTGACGAGAATCTCCTCACGGTCGGGCACGGGGACTGGCTACCCGGCCGTTCTTCGGGCACGATCTGCGACAAGCCGTAAACCTACGGCTGCGTAACTTTCCGCTGGGAATCCCTTCCCAGGCAGAGCAGGAAGGGTCCGACCCGCCCATGGCAGAGCTCGTCTACCGTCCCGTCGTCGGTTTCGCCCGCACGCTGTTCAAGGCGTGGGACCTCAAGATCGACTGCCAGGGTTCGGAGAACATCCCGCGCTCGGGCGGCGCCGTGCTGGTGAGCAACCACATCAGCTACCTGGACTTCGTCTTCAACGGCCTGGCGGCACTGCCGCAGAAACGTCTCGTGCGCTTCATGGCGAAGGAGTCCGTCTTCCGCCACAAGATCTCCGGCCCCCTGATGCGCGGGATGAAGCACATCCCCGTGGACCGCAAGCAGGGCGAGGCGGCCTACGCGCACGCCCTGGACTCGCTGCGGTCGGGCGAGATCGTCGGGGTCTTCCCGGAGGCGACGATCTCGCAGTCGTTCACGCTCAAGAGCTTCAAGTCGGGCGCCGCGCGCATGGCTCAGGAGGCCGGCGTCCCGCTGATCCCGATGGCGGTGTGGGGCACGCAGCGGCTGTGGACCAAGGGCCACCCCCGCAACTTCAAGCGCAGCCACATCCCCATCACGATCCGGGTCGGCGAGGCGATCGAGGCCTCCCGCGACAAGTACGCGGGCGCGATCACCCGTCAGCTGCGCGAGCGCGTCCAGGAGCTCCTGGAGGCCGCCCAGCGCGCCTACCCCGTACGCCCGAAGGGCCCGGACGACACCTGGTGGATGCCGGCCCACCTCGGTGGCACGGCTCCGACGCCGGAGCAGGTCCGGGAGGCCGAGGCGCACTGACACCCGGGGGCGGCCGGCCCGGCCTCCGGTCCTGCCTCAGAGTGCGGTGGGAAGCGTTCGCCACAAGTGAGGCCGGTCGCCGGCCGACTTCAGGGTGTCGAGCACAGCCGGGTGAGGCGCGGCGTACAGGACCGGACAGTCGGTCTCGCCGAGCGCCGGATCGGGCGTGAAGGCGAGTCGCTCGCCGTCGAGGGAGAACTGCGCGTCCACCCCCGGCTTGTTGCCCCGGGGGTCCTGCCGGTGCCATGCGCCGTTGAACCGCACGGCGACCAGACCGTGCACGACATCGAACTTCTGGTAGCACAACGCGGTCGGGATGTCCTCGGCCCGGAGCAGCGCCGCGAGCGCGTGGGCCTTGGCGTAACAGATGCCGGTGCGCTGTTCCAGGACATCGGAGGCGCGCCAGGTGACGCGCGGGTCGCCCGCATCCTGCGAGTGCGGGATGGTGTCGCGCACGAACTCGAACGCATCGCGCGCATACTCATACGAGTTCGCCACACCCCTGGCCAGCTCGGCCGCCGTCTCGCGAACGAGCGGATGGTGGTGGTCTATCGCCTCGTCAGCGGCCAAGTAGGCGGACAGGTCGGGGGTTTCCTGGATCAGCTGCATGCACGCAGAGCTTAGGGACGAGACCACCACTCGGTCAATGTATTTTCGTGACACCGTATAGTTATGCATCACTGGTGAGAACGGCTGAACACCGCCGCAACCACCAGCCCCGCCACAACCCTTCCTCCGCGCCTCGGGTCTCGGCCTGCACCAGATCCGTGACAAGGGGGAAGACATGAAGGATCCACGGCGCCTGCTCGGCGCCGCGCTCGTGAGTTGCGCCCTGGCGGCGGCCGGAGTCGGGGCCGGGCCCGCGTACGCCCAGGAGAACCAGCTGTGGATCAGCGCGCCGTACGAGACGGTGCTGCCGGGCGCGGACGCGGACGGCGGCGCGCGCGAGCGCAGCCTGGCCGTGGAGGTCAGTCGGGACGTCGCCGACGACAGGGTGCCGGCCGGGCGCCTGACCGTCGACGTCAGTGAGATCGCCTCTTTCGCGCGGGTGGCGTGGCCGGCGAACTGTGAACCCGAGTCGGAGGTCAGGGCGGTCTGCGAGGTCCCCGAGATGCCCGCCGGGACGGAGCGCGTGCCGGCCGCCGCGTTCGGGCTGCGCGCGCTGCCGGGAGCGGACGTCGGCGCCTCGGGGTACGTGCGCTACTCGGCCGTCGCCGGAGAGGCCACGTCCCACCCGGCCGAGACGCGGGTCGGCGTGGGCAACGGCCCGGACCTCGGCCTCAGTCAGGCCGACTACCAGCACGGCCTCAGGCCGGGCTCGAGGACGAGCGTGCGGGCGACGCTGTCCAACAGCGGCAACCGCACCGCGGAGCGCACACTGCTGTGGCTCAACGCCTCGTACGGGCTGCGTTTCGAACAGCGGCACACCAACTGCGAGTACCGGGATCACGACACCGGTACGTCCGCCCTGTGCGTGCTGGACGAGGCGGTGGCACCCGGGCAGGGGTACGCGCTGAACACCGGTCTCGGCGTGGGCCGCAACGCGCTGTACGAGCGGTTCGACCACTCCGTCCATCCGTACTCCGACGAGGCGCTGGAGGAGATGCGGGGCGACTGGACGTGGACCCGGGGCACGGGCGCCGAGCTGGACCTGCGTCCTGTGGCCGCCGCCCGGGCCGCGGCGGCGGACCCCGACATCGACCCGCAGGACAACTACCGGACCGTCATGCTGAACGCCCGGAACACCGCCGACCTGAAGCTCGGCGGCAGCAGGGTGGGCGGGGCAGCCGGTGACACCGTCACCGCCCGGGTCACCGTGCACAACCGCGGTCCGGCCTGGGTGGCGTCGCTGGGCGCGGGCGCCGCCGTGGCGACGGTGCGGTTCCAGGCGCCGGAGGGGACGACCGTCATGGGGCTGCCGGAGGAGGACTGCTGGACCTCGGAGGACCCCGCGTCCCCCACGACGTACTACTGCAAGACGCCGATCTACCTGCACGACAAGGCGTCGTACACCTTCGAGATCCCGTTGCGGATCGATCGGGTGGTGCGCGGCGCGCGCACCACCGTCGCCACCGTCAACGACGATTCCGAGCTGAGCATCAGGGAGTTCGACCCGAACCTGCGCAACAACAGCGCACGGATCGTCGTCAACTGACGCGCCGCCCCGAGGGAGATGGCCCTAGGGCGTGTCCGCAACGTCCCGTCGTCCGCCCGGAGGGCGGGCGGGACGTTGCGGACACGCCCTAGCGGGCCATCTCCTCCTTCAGTGCCGCGACGAACGCGTCCACGTCCTCCTCCGTCGTGTCGAAGGCGCACATCCAGCGGACGTCGCCCGCGGCCTCGTCCCAGAAGTAGAAGCGGAACCGCTTCTGGAGGCGCTCGGTCACGTCGTGCGGCAGGCGGGCGAACACCGCGTTCGCCTGCACCGGGTAGAGGATCTCCACGCCGTGCACGGCGCGTACGCCCTCGGCGAGGCGCTGGGCCATCTCGTTGGAGTGGCGGGCGTTGCGCAGCCACAGGTCCCGGGCGAGCAGGGCCTCCAGCTGCACCGACACGAAGCGCATCTTGGAGGCGAGCTGCATGGACAGCTTGCGCAGGTGCTTCATGTGGCTGACGGCGTCCTGGTTGAGGACCACGACCGCCTCGCCGAACAGGGCGCCGTTCTTCGTGCCGCCCAGGGAGAGGAGGTCGACGCCGGCGGCGTTGGTGAGCGTCCGCATCGGGACGTCCAGGGTGGCGGCGGCATTGGCCAGCCGGGAACCGTCCAGGTGCACCTTCATGCCGTGCGCGTGGGCGTGCTCGCAGATGGCGCGTATCTCGTCCGGCGTGTAGACCGTGCCCAGCTCGGTGGCCTGGGCGATGGAGACGACCTGGGGCATCGCGCGGTGCTCGTCGTCCCAGCCGTAGGCCTGCCGGTCGATCAGCTCGGGGGTGAGCTTGCCGTCGGGCGTGGGCACGGTGAGCAGCTTCAGACCGCCGACCCGCTCGGGCGCCCCGCACTCGTCGACGTTGATGTGCGCGCTCTCGGCGCAGATCACCGCGCCCCAGCGGTCGGTGACCGCCTGGAGGGCGACGACGTTGGCGCCGGTGCCGTTGAAGACCGGGAACGCCTCGGCCGTGGCCCCGAAGTGGCTGCGGACGACGCTCTGCAGGTTCTCGGTGTACGCGTCCTCGCCGTAGGAGACCTGGTGCCCGCCGTTGGCCAGGGCCAGGGCGGCGAGCACCTCCGGGTGGGCGCCGGCGTAGTTGTCGCTGGCGAAACCGCGGACCTCGGGGTCGTGATGGCGACGGGCGTCGGTCTTCGGCGGGTTCACGGCTTCTCGGTGAGCCACAGACGGTTTCCGTTCACTTCGGCGGCGGGCTTCTCCCAGATGCCGGTGATGGCCTCGGCCAGGTCCCTGACGTCGGTGAAGCCCGCGAACTTCGCGTTGGGGCGGTCGGCGCGCATGGCGTCGTGCACCAGTGCCTTCACCACCAGGATCGTAGCCGCCGAGGTCGGGCCCTCCGGGCCCCCGGCCTTGCGGAAGTAGTCGGCCATGGCCAGCGTCCACGCCTCGGCCGCCGCCTTGCCGGCGGCGTACGCGGCGTTGCCCGCGGTGGGCTTGCTGGCGCCCGCCGCGCTGATCAGCACGTAGCGGCCGCGGTCGCTGCGCTGGAGCGCCTCGTGGAAGGCCAGGGAGGTGTGCTGCACGGTGCGCACGAGCAGCATCTCCAGGAAGTCCCAGTCGTCGAGGCTGGTCCTGGTGAAGGTCTCGCTGCCGCGCCAGCCGCCGACGAGATGGACCAGGCCGTCCACGCGGCCGAAGTCCTTCTCGATGCGGGTGGCCCAGTCGCGGGTGGCCTTCAGGTCGAGCAGGTCGACCGTGTCACCGGTGACGGTGGCGCCGCCGGTCGCGTAGCTCGCCGCGTCCACCGCCTCCGCCAGCCGCTCCGGGTCGTTGTCGGAGCCGATGACGGTGGCCCCCGCCTCGGCCAGCCTGAGCAGTGCGGCCCGGCCCGCGGGTCCTCCCGCACCGGCCACCGCGATCACCGCGCCGCTGAGCGCCCCGTTCCCCGCCATGGTCTTCGCCTCCTGAGCAGTGTTCTCGCTTCGCCGATCGCTCACGCGGCGATCCGCTCGGCGCCGTCCGCCGTGATGCCCTTGGTGGAGGCGATCACGTTCTTCAGCTTCTTGGACAGTGCCTCATAGAACATGCTCAGCGGAAACTCGTCCGGAAGCACGTCATCGACGAGTTTGCGCGGCGGCTGCGTCACGTCCAGCGCCTCGGGGCCCTTGGCCCACTTCGAGCCCGGGTGCGGCGGGAGGTACGTGGAGACGAGCTCGTACCCGGCGAACCAGTGGACGAGCTTGGGGCGGTCGATGCCGTCGCGGTACAGCTGCTCGATCTCGGCGCACAGCTCGTTGGTGACCTGCGGGGCGCGCTCCCAGTCGATGGACAGCCTGTTGTCGGTCCAGCGGACGACGTCGTGCTTGTGGAGGTAGGCGAAGAGGAGCTGGCCGCCGAGGCCGTCGTAGTTGCGCACGCGCTCGCCGGTGACCGGGAAGCGGAACATACGGTCGAAGAGGACCGCGACCTGCACGTCACGGGCCTGCGGAACGCCGTCCTTCGCCAGCTTCACGGCCTCCTTGAAGGCGGTGAGGTCGCAGCGCAGCTCCTCCAGGCCGTACATCCAGAACGGCTGGCGCTGCTTGATCATGAACGGGTCGAACGGCAGGTCGCCGTGGCTGTGGGTGCGGTCGTGGACCATGTCCCACAGGACGAAGGCCTCCTCGCAGCGCTTCTGGTCGTGGACCATCGCGGCGACGTCCTCGGGCAGCTCCAGGCCGAGGATCTCGACGGCGGCGTCGGTGACACGGCGGAAGCGGGCGGCCTCGCGGTCGCAGAAGATCCCGCCCCAGCTGAACCGCTCGGGGGCCTCGCGCACGGCGATGGTCTCGGGGAAGAGCACGGCGGAGTTGGTGTCGTAGCCCGCCGTGAAGTCCTCGAACTTGATGCCGCAGAACAGCGGGTTGTCGTAGCGGGTGCGCTCCAGCTCGGCCAGCCAGTCCGGCCAGACCATGCGCAGCACGACCGCTTCGAGGTTGCGGTCGGGGTTGCCGTTCTGCGTGTACATCGGGAAGACGACCAGGTGCTGGAGGCCGTCCGCGCGGTTGGCGGCGGGCTGGAAGGCCAGCAGCGAGTCGAGGAAGTCGGGCATCCGGAAGCCGCCGTCGGCCCACCGGGTCAGGTCCTTGGCCAGGGCCTCGTGGTAGGCGCGGTCGTGCGGGAGCAGCGGGGAGAGTTCCAGGACCGCGTCCGTGACCTGGCGGACGGCGAGCTCGGCGTCGGCCGGGTCGGGCGCGCCCTCGGCGTCGAAGTCGATGGACCCGTCCTTGGACTGCCATGGCCGGATCCGTTCCACGGCATCCTTGAGCACGGGCCAGGCCGGGTGCTCCACCACCCGGACCACGGGAGGAACCCTCTCCTCCGAACCCACCTGCACAAGAATTTCCGTCATGTCACACCTTCCACGGGAGAATCTCGCGTACACCGACCGTATACATACGAGGTTCCTCCCAGCAAGGGCCACCTCAGGAAAATATCCTGCCTCACCCTGTGCTTCACCGCACTTTTTCCTGTCGACCATGCTTGTGCCCGCACGCACGCCGACCATGCCCTCGCCCTCTGCACAGGGCGGGTGCAGGCGATACGGTCAGGGGGGCCGTCAGGCCCCCAGTGCCGCCTGTCGACGGAAGAGAGTCGCGTCTTGAACTTCCTCACCATCGGTCACCGCGGAGTCATGGGTGTGGAACCCGAGAACACCCTCCGGTCCTTCGTCGCCGCGCAGGAGGCCGGCCTCGACGCCATCGAACTCGATCTGCATCTGAGCAAGGACGGCGCGCTCGTCGTCATGCACGACACGGACGTGGACCGCACGACCGACGGCACGGGGCCGATCGCCGAGAAAACCCTCGCCGAGCTGCGGGCCCTGGACGCGGGCCGGGGCGAGCGGGTGCCGGTCTTCGAGGAGGTCCTGGAGGCCGTGCAGACGCCGCTCCAGGCGGAGATCAAGGACGCGCAGGCGGCTCGGGCGCTGGCCGAGGTGATGAACCGGCGCGGGCTGGCCGGCCGGGTGGAGGTGTCCTCGTTCCACGACGAGGCGATCGCCGAGATCAAGCCACTGGTACCGGGCGTGCGCACCGCGCTGATCGCCAGCCGCTACGGCACCGACATCGTGGACCGCGCCGTCGCGGCGGGTGCCGAGACCGTCTGTCTCAACATCCGCCGGCTCACCCTGGAGATCGTGGAGCGGGCCCGCAAGGCCGACCTGAGGATCATCGGCTGGGTGGTGAACACGCAGGACCATCTGCGTCTCGTCCGCGCCTTCGGTCTGGACGGCGCGACCACCGACCACCCGGACATCAAGCGCACGGGCCGCTTCACGGCGTAGGGCTGTCGTGAAAAGGCCCTGGTGACTAGGCGAGCTCCTTGACCAGCAGCTCGAACTTCAGATCGTCGCGCTGCGGAATGCCGAAGCGCTCGT
This sequence comes from Streptomyces sp. HP-A2021, assembly GCF_022807935.1. Lineage (NCBI taxonomy): Bacteria > Bacillati > Actinomycetota > Actinomycetes > Kitasatosporales > Streptomycetaceae > Streptomyces > Streptomyces sp. HP-A2021. The sequence continues at coordinate 8,589,578 of NZ_CP094344.1, read as the reverse complement.
CGCCGTACGGGAACGGGGTCGTCCGTCCCGTACGGCGGTAGCCGCGCCGCTCGTACCAGGCGATGAGGTCCTCGCGTACGGAGATCACGGTCATGTGCATCTCCGTCGCGCCCCACGTCTCACGGGCCAGCCGCTCCGCCTCCGCGATGATCACCTTGCCCAGGCCCGCGCCCTGGAGCCGGGGGCTGACCGCGAACATCCCGAAGTAGGCGTGGTCGCCCCGGTGCTCCAGCTGGCAGCAGGCGACGATCCGCCCCTCCCGCTCCACCGTCAGCAGCCGGCCGTCGGGGGACTTGATGACGGCCAGCACCCCCTCCGGGTCGGTCCGCTGCCCCTGGAGAATGTCCGCCTCGGTGGTCCACCCGACCCGGCTCGTGTCGCCCCGGTACGCCGACTCGATCAACGCGACCAGCTCGTCCACGTCGGCGTCCGCGGCATCGCGGAAGGTCAGTCCGGTGGCGGCGGTGTCCATGGGCGTACGTCTCCGTTTCGTGGCGCGCTCGGTCACGGATGAGGGTAACCCCACGACTCTGCGGAGATCCCCTAGGCTCCGGTGCATGGTGCATGTACTCAGCAGCCGGATCCTGCTCCGTCCCACCGACCCCGAGCGCTCCCGTGCCTTCTACGGTGAACGGCTCGGGCTCGCCGTGTACCGGGAGTTCGGTACGGAACCGGAGCGCGGGACGGTCTACTTCCTCGGCGGTGGCTACCTGGAGGTCTCGGGCCGGTCCGAGACCCCGCCGGAGCCGGCCACACGGCTGTGGCTCCAGGTCGCCGACGCGGCGGCGGCGCACGACGAGCTGCGGGTGAAGGGCGTGGAGATCGTCCGGCCGCCGGTGAAGGAGCCCTGGGGGCTGGTCGAGATGTGGATCGCGGACCCGGACGGGACGCCGATCGTGCTGGTGGAGGTCCCGGCGGACCATCCGATGCGCTACCGGCCGGGCATCTGAGGTCACCCGGGGCGGTGCTCCCAGCCCCGGTCCGTACGGGTCAGTTCGCGAAAGCCCGCGCCCGTCAGGTGCCCGAGCATGATGCTGTCGGCGGCGGATTCGTAGGCGACGAGCCGGTCCACGCCGCACAGCCGGAGCCAGTCGGCCGCCTGGGCGAGCAGCCAGTGCTCCAGTCCGGTGCCGTACTGCGCGGGGTCGATGTGCAGGTTGCCGATGTCGGCCAGACCGGCGGCGCGGGCGTGGCGTTCCGGGCGGGCCAGGGCCGTGTCGATCTCGACGAAGCCCAGGGCACGGGCGTCGGCGCGGGCCGTGAAGCGGGTGCCGCACTCCCCCAGCGTGCGCTCGACCGTGACACCCGGCCGGGGCTCGGGCTCCGGCAGGTCGGCCACCCGGGCGATCAGGACGACCTCGGTGTCCCCGACGTGCCGGAAGCCGGCGCGTTCGTAGACGGCACGGACGTGCGGCCAGTTGCGGGGCAGGCCGTAGACGAGGGGGGCGGGCAGCGCGCCGTCGGCGTAGCGGACGCGGGCGTTCCAGCGGGCGAACTGCGCCAGGCACGCCCGCATCAGCAGGTCCGCGGCCTGTTCGGCGTCCGGCCAGAAGGACGCCGCCGGACGGCACACGAACCAGTTGATCTCGGCGGCGTCCCGACAGGACTCGCCGACCTCGGCGTCGGCGCGGTAGCGCAGCAGATGGGCCGCGGCGACGACGTACTCGCGCTGCTCGGCGACGAGCGTCGTCCGCTCGGCCACCCACGGGTCGGTGATGAACTCGCCGGGCTGCCGCTCCAGGTCGCTGAGGACGGTGTTCACGGAGACGGAGACGCCGGGGACGACGGCCGCCACGTGCATGTTGACCAGGTCGGTGAGCTGGTCGCGGTCGGCTCGGCGGAAGGGGCGCACCTCGAGCGCGGGCATGGGAAACCTCCGGGCAGGATGAAGGAGCTGGAGGCCGCCACGCGGTGCGGTACGGGACGAGGGTATGCCGCGGCCGGTGCGGCACACCAGTGGGTTTCCCCGGATGGCAGGGGGAACGGACCGCGGCTTAGCGTGCTGGAGAGGCTCATGCCCGGGGACTCCCTGCGGAAGGAACGCCATGAAGCTCGACGCACCGGTGACCGGCGGGCCCTGCTGGACCGAGCTGGGGACCACCGACCTGGAGGCGGCCCGGCGGTTCTACACGAGACTGTTCGGCTGGCGGCCCGAGACGGATCCGCGTCAGGAGGCGGGCGGTTACACCGTCGCGCACCTCGGGGAGGCGGCCGTCGCCGCGCTCGCCCCGCTGTACCAGCCGTCGCAGCCGGTCGCGTGGAACGTGTCGTTCGCGGTGACCGACGCGGACGCCGCCGTCCGTGAGGTGACGGAGGCGGGCGGGACGGTGCTGTTCGGCCCGACGGACGTGTTCGACGCGGGCCGGTTCGCGGTGGCCGCCGACCCGGCCGGTGCCGCGTTCCAGCTGTGGCAGGCGGGGACCTTCCCGGGCGCCGGGCTGTTCAACGCGCCCGGTTCGCTGGGCTGGGCCGAGCTGTACACCCGGGATCCCGAACAGGCCGTGGCCTTCTACAGCCGGGTGTTCGGCTGGACCGTCAAGGCCTCGGAGCGGTACACCCAGTGGGGCGTCGACGGGGCGGACTTCGGCGGCATGGTCACGATGGACGACAAGTTCCCGCCGGAGGTTCCGGCGCACTGGCTGCCGTACTTCGCCGTGGCGGACGTGGACGCCACGACGGCCGTCGTCCAGAAGCTCGGCGACGTCCTGATGGTCCCCACCTCCCTGCCCGGCGGCCGGCGCATCGCGGTGCTGCGGGACCCGCAGGGGGCGATGTTCGGTGTGTACCGGGCGGGCGACCAGGGGCTCCAGGGCTGAGGCGACGGTGTGTGAGGCCGGGGCCGTCGCTTGTGTTGAAGTGCGCTCCAGCTCCTAGCGTCGTGCGGACGACCTGCCCGGAGGGAAGAGACCGTGCGTTACACACTGTTCGGCAAGACCGGTCTGCGCGTGAGCGAGTTGAGCCTCGGCGCGATGACCATCGGCGACGACTGGGGCTGGGGCGCCGGCAAGGAGGCCAGCGCCCGGATCGTCGACGCCTTTGCGGAGGCCGGCGGCAACTTCATCGACACCGCCAACAACTACACCGACGGCAGCTCGGAGCGGATCCTGGGTGAGCTGCTCCAGGGGCGGCGCGACACGTTCGTGCTGGCCAGCAAGTACACGTGCGGGATCCGCGACGGTGACGTCAACGCCGCGGGCAACCACCGCAAGAACCTGGTCCAGTCGGTGGAGGCGAGCCTTCAGCGGCTGCGCACCGACCGGCTGGACGTGCTGTGGGTGCACGCCCGGGACAACTTCACGCCCGTCGAGGAGGTCATGCGGGCGCTGGACGACCTGGTCCGCACGGGCAAGGTGCTGTACGTCGGTGTCTCGGACTGGCCGGCCTGGGAGATCGCGCAGGCCAACACGATGGCGGAGCTGCGGGGCTGGACCGCGTTCGCCGGTTCGCAGCTGCGCTACAGCCTGCTGGAGCGGACCCCGGAGCGCGAACTGCTGCCGCAGGCCCGGGCGTTCGACCTGGCGGTGCTGGCCTGGGCGCCGCTCGCGGCCGGCAAGCTCACCGGCAAGTACCGCAGGGGCGAGACGGGGCGGCTGGACACCACGGGCGGGGACATCGACCCGCGTGAGGAGGCGGTGATCAGTGCCGTGCTGGAGGTCGCCGAGCAGGGCGGCTGGAGTCCGGCGCAGGTGGCGCTGGCCTGGCTGCTGGCCCGGCCGGGCAACGTGGTCCCGATCATCGCGGCGACCAAGGAGAGCCAGCTCGCCGACAATCTGGGCAGCGTCGACATCCGCCTCGACGCGGACGCCCTCGTCCGCCTCGACGAGGTGAGTGCGGTGCCGCTGGGCTTCCCGCACGACTTCGTCCGCGATCCGGCCATCACGCGGAACATCTACGGCGACCGCTGGCCGGCGATCGAGGACCGCCGCTCCACCCACCGCCGCACGGCGCACGACGTGCTCTGACGGTACGGCGGGGCCGTCGGTGGAGCCTCAGCTCCGCAGCGCGCCCAGACGGCCTTCCAGCTGGGCGAGCAACTCTCCGAGCAAGGCGGCCAGTTCGCCCTGCTCGGGGGCGTCCAGGCCGGACAGGGCGGCGGTCTCGTAGGCGAGTTGGGCGGGCAGGATGCCGTCGACGAGTTCGCGTCCGGCGTCGGTGAGGCGGAGGTGGGCGACCCGGCGGTCGCGGGTGTCGCCGCGGCGTTCGACCAGGCCCCGTTCGGTCAGCTGCTTGAGGCGCTTGGTGACGGCGGCGCCCGAGGAGAAGGTCTCCCGGGCCAGCTCCCCGGGCGTCAGCTCGTGCCCGGTGCGGCGCAGCGCGCCGAGCAGATCGAACTCGGGCCGGCTGAGCCCGGCCCTGCGCAGCGGCGCGTCCTCGGCCTGCTGGAGGAGGGCGGCGCAACGGTTGATCCGCCCGATGATCTCCATCGGCCCGGTGTCGAGCCCGGGATGTACGGCCTGCCACTGCCGGACGACGCCGGCGACGGTGTCGCCCTGCCGGTGCCCGACGGGGTCCCCGCCGACCGGGTCCTGTCCGGCAGCAGGGGACCCGCCGTCCGGGCCCGCTCCTGCCACGGCGGGCCCGTCCGCCCCGGTCGTCGCCTCGGGGCCGTCCCCTGGCCCGCCCCCGTTGGGCGATGGTCCGTCCGTCGCCGTCATGGCCGTGCGTCCTCCGTCTCCGTGTCCGTGCGCCGCTCCGGGAGCAGCCCCTGGCGTCGTGCCGTCGCGGCGAGCGTACGGTGTCCTGCCTGTTCGGCGAGTACGACCCGCTCCTGGGGCAGGGCGGGCAGCCACCATTCGCCGGCCGCCGCGTCGGCGGTGGCGCGCAGATCGGCCAGGGCGGCGGCGAGTCCGCGGCGCGCGGTCTCCAGGGCGGCGGCGTCGGGGTGCTGCTCCGCCAGGAGACGGGCGGCGCGCTCGCGGGCCCGGTCGGCGGCTGTGAGGGCGCGTTCGACGCGGTCGCCCGCACGCCGGTTGGTGACGGCCACGGCGGCGACGAAGCCGACCAGGGCGCCGACGACGGTGTCCACGAGCCGCTCCGCCATCAGCTCGCCCGGCTTCTGGTACCCGGCGAACTCGGTGATGAGCAGGGCCATGGGGGTCACGCAGACGCTGCCGAGCCAGTAGTTGCGGCTGATCAGCAGCTCCGCGCCGAAGCTGAACGCGAGGCAGCACACCACGAGGGCCGCCTCGCCCAGGTGCGCGAGCGGTACGACGGCCGCGAAGACGAGCACGCCTACGACGTTGCCCACCACGCGCTGGACGGCCCGGCTCCAGGTCAGGGCGACGTTCGCCTGGTAGAGCGAGGCGGCGGTGACCAGGGCCCAGTAGGGGCGGCCGATGCCGAGGGCCAGGGAGGCGTAGCCGGCGAGCGCGCAGCCGAGCGCGGTGCGTACCGCGAGCGGGGTCAGCGGGCCGAGCCGCGCCCAGAGACCGCCGGCCGCGTCCACACCGAGCAGTTCGTCGGCGGCCGCCCGCTCCAGCCCGGCCTGTGGGACGGGCCCGGTGCCGCGCAGTGCGCCCGCCCATGCCCGCATCCGTACGGCGTCCGCCTCCGTCGGCGCGGCGAGGGCCACCTCGGCACGGACGACGAGCCGTTCGAGCGCGCGCCGGGTACGGGACCGGACGCTCGTGGACAGCAGGGACTGCCAGGCGGCCTGCACGGCGGCGTAGCCCGCGGCGCGGGCCCGGGCCCGGCCCTCGCCGGTACCGCCCGTGTCGGCGTACGCGGCGGCGGCCTTCAGCGCGGCGGCGGTGGCACGGCGCTCCGGGCCGTGCGGGCGGACCAGCGCGGGCGCCATGCAGACCAGCCAGGCCCAGACACCCGTCGCTGCGGCCAGTGCCAGATGGCCGGGGATCTGGCCGAGGGTCTGCGGCGCGAACAGCGAGGCGGAGCTGACGAACGTGAGGACGACATTGCCGGGCGGCCCGACACGGGTCGCGTCGCACAGCACCTTCTGCGCGGCGGCCAGCAGCGCGCCGACGGTGACCAGCACCACGGCACTGCCGGTGAGCGAGGCCGCGACCAGGGCGACGCCGAGCCCGCCGAGCATGCCGAGCACCACCCACACCAGAGCCCGGGCGCGGGCGGCGTACGGCCGGTTGTGGGCGTACAGCGCGCACAGGGATCCGGCCATCGTATACATCGCCAGGTCGAGCCGGCCGAGCGCCAGCAGGGTGAGGTTGGGCGGGGCGATCGCCGCGACCACGCTCAGCGCGGGCTTGAACCAGATGTCCGAGGGACTGCCGACGCGCAGCACGCCCGCCAGCGGCAGACGCCGGGCGGGCGGGGAGACGGGGGCGGGGGTCGCACTGCTCATGGCAACAACGTTAGCAGGTGTTTTACCTATAAAAGATATGCCCTCGCCTGGTGCGCTCCGTCGAATGCTCCCCGTGTACACCCTTGCGCTCGCGTGCGCGCCGCGTGGCCCGGGCATCGATGGACCGACTGCCGAGCTGACCGACCGTCGAGCGGGGAGGGTGCGCGTGCACGGACCGGCTTCGTCAGGCTGGCTGCTGGTGGCGCTCTGCGCGATGACCGGCGCCTACTGCCTGGTGCGGATGCGCAGCGGCGCCGGGGGGCACCGCGGCACCGCGGGTGGTGAGGCGCTGATGGGTTTCGGGATGGCCGCGATGGCCGTGCCGGCGGCGGTGTTCACTCCGCCGCCATGGGCCTGGCCCGCCTACGCGGTGGTGTTCGGGGCGGCCGCGGTACCCGCGCTGTGGGCGGCGCGGGCGGGTGCGCACCACATCCACCACCTGGTGGGGGCCGGGGCCATGGTCTACATGTCCGTCGTCATGGCCGGCGCTCCCACGCACGCGCACGGGCAGGGGGGATCCGGGGTCCCGCTCCTGACGGGTGCGCTGCTGCTCTACTTCGCCGGGTACGTGCTGCTCACCGGCGTCCGGCTGGTGCCGGTGGCCGCCATGGCGGGCAGCGGGGCCGGGGGCGGCGGGTCCGCCGGGTGGGGCGACCGGCCGGAGCTGGCGCGGGCCTGCCGGCTGTCCATGGGGATCGCGATGGTGGCTATGCTGCTGACGCTGTGAGCAGGACCGTTCGGCAGGCCGTACGGATCCGTTGCCTGCGTCACTTTGGCGCCACAAGCCGTACCCCTGAGCGGCGCATCGCTCATAGGCTGCGCCTCATGATGCTCCCCGCGGCACTGTTGCTGCTCGGCGCCCTGATCGCGGTGGTCGCTCCCCGGCTGCTCGCCCGGGCGGACTGGCCCGATCGTGAGCCGGTCGTGGCGCTGTGGGTGTGGCAGTGCGTGGTGGCGGCTCTGCTCGTGTGCTGTGCGCTGTCGATGACGATCAGTGCGGCAGCCGCCTGGCACGCGGTCGGCGGGCAGGTCTTCGCGACGGCGCCGAGCCCGGTCGCCGAGGCCTACGCCCTCGGTACGGCGGGCCCCTGGGCGGCGACCACCGCCGTGGTCCTGGCCGGCGGCGGCCTGTGGAGCGCGGCGATGCTGGTCCGCGAGATCGGCGGGGCACGTGCCCGAGGCCGCCGTCGGCGTGCCGATCTGCTGGTCAGGGCGCCGCTGATGCCGGGCGAGGTGGCCGTGTCCGGCCGGCTCGTCGTCCTGGAGAGCGAGCGGCCCGACGCCTGGTGGCAGCCCGGCGCTCCGCCGCAACTGGTCGTCACCACGGCCGCGTTGCGCCGGCTGAAGGGCCGGCAGCTGGACGCCGTACTCGCCCATGAGCAGGGGCACGCGCGGGCCCGGCACGACTGGCTGCTGAACTGCTCCTCCGCGCTGGCGGGCGGCTTCCCGCAGGTGCCGGTGTTCGCCGCGTTCCGCGACGAGATGCACCGCCTGGTCGAACTCGCCGCCGACGACACGGCGTCCCGCCGCTTCGGCCGCCTGACCACGGCTCTGGCCCTGGTCGAACTCAACGAACACCGCGGCGTGTTCGGCCCCTGCCCGACTCCGCAGGCCCATGTCCCGGCGCGGGTGCACCGGTTGCTCACTCCCCCGGACCGGCTGCCCCCGGCACGCCGGCTGCGGCTGACGGCGGCGGCCGCACTGGTGCCCGTGGTGCCGGTGCTGGTGGCGTTCGTCCCGGGGCTGCGGGCGCTCGGATAGCCGGGACGCGTGTTCCGCGGCATCTGTGGCATCCGTGCCGGTGCCGAAGGCGTGAGGGTGGCGTCCGGGTGGCCGAAGGGTGCCGTTCAGGCACCGAAGATCGGCTCCGTACTGGATCCGGAGCCCCCGGTTCGGCGAGGATCGCATCATGCACACCCGGTCCGTCGACTCCCCGTCCCGCCCGCAGCACGGCACCGCCGCCCGGTCGGCCGCCGTTCTGGGCCTGTTCTCCACTCTGCTGCTGACCCTCGTCGCGGCCAGATGGAGCCCGCTGATGAGCGCGGACGGAGACATCTCCGCCACCACCCACCGCTGGGCGGTCGAGGAGTCCGGCATCACCCAGGCGTGCCGCATCCTCACCGACTGGGTGTGGGATCCGTGGACCATGCGAGTGCTGTGCGCGGTCGTGGTCGTGTGGCTGGTGGTGCGCCTGGCGGCGCGCTGGACGGCGGTGTGGCTGGCGCTGGCCGTCACGCTGGGCACGCTGTTCCAGCAGGCCCTCAAGGCCCTGGTGGACCGCCCCCGCCCGGTCTGGCCCGATCCCGTCGACTCGGCCCACTACTCGGCGTTCCCTTCGGGACACGCCATGACCGCCACGGTGGTGTGCGGCCTTCTCCTGTGGCTGCTGCACCGGCACGGCGTGGGCCGTGCCGTGTGGCGTACGGCTGTGACCGTGGCCGTCGTGTCCGTGATCGGTGTCGGGCTGACCCGTGTCTGGCTGGGCGTCCACTGGCCGACGGACGTGGTGGGCGGCTGGCTGCTGGGCGCGACGGTGGTGGCCCTGGCGGTGTGGACGCACGAGCACCGGCAGCCGCGCACCCACCCGGACACCGCCGCCTCGTAGGATCGCCCCATGACGGCTGTGCTCTTCGACTTCTCCGGAACGCTCTTCCGTGTCGAGTCCACCGAATCCTGGCTGCGCGGCGCCGTGGCCGGCGCCGAAGTCCCCTTCACAGAGGCCGAACTGACCGTCACCGCGCAGGCGCTGCAGGCGGTCGGGGCGCTGCCGGGCGGTGGCGGTCCCGCTCGGGTGCCGGAGGAACTGGCCGACGCCTGGCTGATCCGCGATCAGAGTGCCGCACTGCACCGGGCCGCCTACACCGGCCTGTCCCGCCAGGTCACGCTGCCCGACCCGGCGTTGCACGACGCGCTGTACGACCGCCATATGACACCGGCGGCATGGACCCCGTACCCGGACGCCGTCGAAGTGCTGCGCACGCTGCGGGAGCGGGAGATCCCCGTCGGGGTCGTCAGCAACATCGGCTGGGACCTGCGCCCGGTGTTCCGCGAGCACGGCCTGGACCGCTACGTCGACGTGTACGTCCTGTCGTACGAGCACGGCATCCAGAAGCCCGATCCGCGGCTGTTCGCCACCGCCTGCGAGGCGCTCGGCGCCGATCCGCGCCGGACGCTCATGGTCGGCGACGACCGCAGGGCGGACGGCGGGGCCACCGCCCTGGGATGCGGGGTGCACTTCGTGGACCACCTGCCGGTGACCGACCGGCCGGACGGGCTGCGGCCGGTCCTGGACCTGGTGAGCTGAGGCCACCACCAGGTCACCTGTTCGTCTGCTCGCCCGCCTCGGACGATCCCCCGTGTCGCCCGAGGCAGACGGCATCGCCGGCCCGGACCGCACGGGTCCTGGCCGGACGCCTCTGAGTATAGTTGGCTGGCAGCCAGTCAACGCAGGAGTTACAGCATGTCCCCGCGCAGCGCCTCGGTCAATGAAGAGTTGCGGAGGCGTTCGAAGGAGCGGCTTCTCCAGGCGGCGGTCGAGCTGGTCGACGAGCGCGGCTTCGAGGCCACGACGCTCGGCGACATCGCCGACCGGGCGGGTTCGGCCCGCGGTCTGGTCTCGTACTACTTCCCGGGCAAGCGCCAGCTCGTGCAGTCCGCCGTGCACCGGCTGATGCACCGCACGCTGGAGGAGGCGCTGGAGCGCGAGCCGCGTACCGAGGACGGCCGGGAGCGGATGGCGCGGGCCATCGACGCCATCCTGGGGCTGGCCGGGGACCGGCCCGTGCTGATGCGCCAGCACATGGCCGGGCTGTTGCAGGCCGAGGGCTTCGTGCCCTGCCCGGAGCAGCGGCGCCTGGCCGAACTGCTGCGGGACACCGTCGCCCGCCACGGGTCACGGGACGTCGACAGCGACTACCCGATGCTGCGGGCCCTGCTGATGGGTGCCGTGTACGCCGCCCTGGTGCCGGGGGTGCCGATGCCGGTCCCCGTACTGCGGGCCGAGTTGTTCAAGCGCTACCGGCTCGACTGGGAGCTGGGTGTCCCGCCGGAGACCGGAGCCTCCGGCGGGAGGAGCGACAGGGATCTGTCGCGGTTCTTCGCGACCGGGGACGCACCGGAGTGCGGTCCGCAGGGTCAGTCGAAGTAGTCCGGCTGCGTCTGCACGTTGAGCTCACGCAGGTGGACCCACCGTGCCGGGTCCGTGCGCCGGTCCTTGATCTTCAGGACGTCGAAGCCCTTGGTGATCTCGTTCGAGTAGATGTAGCCGTTGTAGTAGTACGCCGACCACGAGCCGCCGAAGGTCAGCTGGTCGGTGCCGATCGGGCCGCGTTCGAAGTAGGCGATCTCCCTGGGCTTCGAGGAGTCGGTGAACTCCCAGACGGAGACACCGCCCTGGTACCAGGCCTGGACCATGAGGTCCTTGCCCTTCACCGGGATCAGCGAGCCGTTGTGGGCCACGCAGTTCTCGGTGTCCGCCTGGTGGCGGGGGATCTTGAAGTAGCTGCGGAAGACGAGCTTGCGCTTGTCGCCCTTGCCGACGATGTCGTAGATGCCGTCGGCGCCGCGGTTCGGGCCGGTCGCCTCGTTGCAGGTGGCTCCGCTGCCGCCGCCCAGCTCGTCGGTGAACACGACCTTGTTCGCGGTCTGGTTGAAGGTCGCCGAGTGCCAGAACGCGAAGTTGACGTTGTCCTGCACGCGGTCGATGACCTTCGGGTGCTCCGGGTCCTTGACGGAGAACAGGATGCCGTCCCCCATGCAGGCGCCCGCGGCCAGGTCCTTCGACGGCAGCACGGTGATGTCGTGGCAGCCGGTGGTCTTGGACACGCCCGGGTTGGTGGGCCCGCCCGGGTTGCCGCCGCCGTCCGGCCCCTCACCCGGGAACAGCACCGGGAAGCCCACGACCGCCGCCTTCTCGGGGGCATTGCGCGGCACCTTGATGACGGAGATGCCGTCGTGCGGCGGCTGGCAGTCCGGGTACGTGGCGTTCGGCGAGTACGAGGAGACGTACACGTAGACGTTCCGCCGCTCCGGCACCAGCGTGTGGGTGTGCGAGCCGCAGGCGGTCTCGACGGCGGCGACGTACCTCGGGTTCCGCTTGTCGCTGATGTCGAAGACCTTCATGCCCTCCCACGAGGACTTCTCGGTCGCCGGCTGCGTGGTGCTGCTGCAACTGCTGTCGCTGCGCGAGGAGTCGGTGGACAGGAACAGCAGGTTGCCGGAGACGGAGATGTCGTTCTGCGAGCCCGGGCACAGCACCTGGGCGACCGTCTTCGGTGCCTTCGGGTTGCTGATGTCGAAGATGCGGAAGCCGTCGTAGTTGCCGGCGAAGGCGTACCTGCCCTGGAAGGCCAGGTCCGAGTTGGTGCCGGGCAGCACGTCCTTGGGGATGTTGGCGACGTGCTCGATGTTGGCGGAGTGGACGATCTGGTCCTGGCCGGGTATCTCGCCGTTCTCGATGGCCTCGCGCGCCTCTGCCTGCGCGCTCTTGGAGACTCCCTTCGGCGCGACCGGAGTGTCCCCGGGATCGGGGACCGCACCGGCCGGCGCGGCCGTGAGAAGCGCGGCCAGCAGCCCGCCGGCTGCTGCGGCAACTCCCAGTCGTCTGCGCCGCGTTCTGCGGTAGTTCAACAGGATCACTGTTTTCCTCCCTGGTTCCGTTCACTGCGGAACGGTTCACGCACCACGCAGTATCGTCTTCGCCATGCTCATACCAACAGGGGGCAACAGAATCGCAATGAAGTTTCTCGATCATTGAGCCGCGAAAGCGTGCTAGGACGGTCTAACACTCACGAGGTGTCTTCCAACCCGCCTGCCACAGGAGGTCGTTGTGCTCTTCCGCCGCGCGTCGTCCCGCGCGTCCGTCGTCACGACGGGGCTGGTCGCCCTGGCCGCGCTCATGACGGGGGGCTGCGACTCCGGTCCGGACCGGAAGCCCGCCGCGGCGGACGGGCCCGCCGTGATCGCACCGGGTGAGCCCGGCGAGCCGAACCGCACCCTGTCCGCCGAGGAGGCCGCCGGCCGGCGCTCGGAGAACGACTCCCCCAACTCGGCCGACGTCTCCTACGCGCGCATGATGATCGAACACCACGCCCAGGCCCTGGTGATGACCGAACTCGCCCCGCAGCGCGCGCAGTCCACGAAGGTGAAACGGATCGCCGCACGGATCGCCGCCGCCCAGAAGCCGGAGATCGAGGCCATGAAGGGCTGGCTGAAGTCGTACGGCAAGCCGCTGAAGGCAGAGCGGCACGAGCACGCCGTGATGCCCGGCATGGCGACCGAGGCACAGCTGAAGAAGCTCCGCGCTGCCGACGGAAAGGCGTTCGACCAGCTCTTCCTGACGCTGATGACGACCCATCACCAGGGCGCGATCACGATGGCCACGGACGTGAAGGGGCAGGGCAACAACATCCGGATCGAGGAGATGGCCGACGAGGTGATCGCCCAGCAGACGAGCGAGATCACGCGGATGCGGGACATGCTCTAGGTGTGCCGTCCGGGCCCGGCTCCGGGCCCGTTCAGCGCCGGGCGCGGCGCGGTGCCAGGAGGCCGGCGTCCCGGGCCTGGCCGATCAGTCTGAGGGCCTTGCGGCGGCTGTGGCCGGTCGCGCACATCACGGCGAGGACCGGATCGGCACCGTCCTGCTGGGCAGCGCGGTACTCCTGCGCCACCAGCCACCGCCCCTCCGCACCGCGCGGCCAGGCCGGCCGGGCCCGCCGCCCCTGGCCTCCGCAGCCTTCGGGAGCCGTCCCGGCTCCGCACGCCTCGGCCAGTGAGTCCTCGATCCAGTCGGCGAGCACCGCCAGGTCGTCGAGGGACAGCGCGGGCTGCGCCCGTACGTCCTCCACGCCGACGCATCCCCCGGCCAGGACGGCCAGTGCGTCGACGTGGGCGCCGTCCGTGAAGGCCAGCCGGACGTCGAACCACCGCGTGGCGTTCTCGTTCTCCCGGACCTCCCACGCGGGCCGCACGGACACCGCGCTGTCCGCCGGAGAGCGATCAGAGAGATTAAGAAAGGATGCTTCCAGCACACACAGAACGTAACCGAATGATCACATTCCATACAGATCGGACACGCGCCCGAGCGGAGCACAGCACCCTGTCAGCGGAGCCCGGCCGGTGCGATGCTGGAGGCATCAGCGCTCTTGTGAGATCCCTCGGGATCACCGGGTAAGGAGATCCGCCGTGCTGCGAGTCGCCGTCGTAGGCTCCGGGCCGAGCGGGTGCTACACCGCCCAGAGCCTCGTCCAGCAGGACCCCGGGGTGCGCGTCGACGTCCTGGACCGGCTGCCGTGCCCGTACGGCCTGGTCCGCTACGGAGTGGCTCCGGACCACGAGAAGATCAAGTCGCTCCAGAACAACCTGCGCACGATCCTGGAGCACGACCGGGTCCGGTTCCTCGGAGGCGTCCAGGCCGGTCCCGGCGGGGTGCCGGTCGCCCGGCTGCGGGAGCTGTACCACGCGGTGGTGTACTGCGTGGGCGCCGCCACCGACCGGCATCTGGGCATCCCCGGGGAGGACCTGCCGGGCAGCTGGTCGGCGACCCAGTTCGTGTCCTGGTACAGCGCCCACCCGGACGCCGTGGACGCCGGGTTCCTGCGGGACGCCCGGTCGGCCGTGGTGATCGGCGTGGGGAACGTCGCCGTGGACGTCACCCGGATGCTGGCACGCGGCCTGGCCGAGCTCAGCCCGACCGACATGCCGCAGGCGGCCCTGACGACACTGGCGGCGAGCCGGGTGACCGAGATCCACATGGTGGGCCGGCGGGGCCCGTCGCAGGCCCGCTTCACCACCAAGGAGCTGCGCGAGCTGGGCGCCCTGCCGGAGACCGACGTCATCGTGGACCCGGCCGAGCTGGCCCTGGATCCCGGATACACCGACCCGTCGGCCCTGCCCGCCCCGCAGCGCCGCAACGTGGAGGTACTGCGCGGCTGGTCCGGGACACCGCCGAGCGGCGCCCCGCGCCGGATCCGGCCGCGCTTCTTCCTCCGCCCGGTCGAACTGCTCGCCGAGCGGGGCCACGTGGGCGCGGTGCGGTTCGAGCGGACGGCCCCGGACGGACACGGCGGCGTGGCGGGCACGGGCCGCTTCGAGGACATCGAGGCACAGCTGGTGCTGCGCTCGGTGGGCTATCGCGGAGTGCCGCTGGAGGGGCTGCCGTTCGACGCGGACAGCGGCACGGTGCCGAACCGGGCCGGGCGCGTCCTGCGCGAGGGCGTCGTCACACCGGGCGAGTACGTGGCCGGCTGGATCAAGCGGGGCCCGACGGGCGTCATCGGCTCGAACCGCCCCTGCGCGAAGGAGACGGCGACGTCCCTCCTGGAGGACGCGCCCGCCCTCCTGGCCAGGACCGTCCCCGACAACCCGCTCACGGCCCTGCGCGCGGAGGGCGCCACCCCGGTCGAGTGGACGGGCTGGCAGTCGATCGAACAGGCAGAGGCGATGCTGGGAGCGTCACTCGGCAGGAACGTGGTGAAGCTCCCCGACTGGCAGTCCCTCATGACCGCCGCGCACGGCGACGCGGTCTAGCCACCACGGACAACCTGGCGAGCCGCGGCATCGAGCAGGGCATCCAGCAAACCCGGGAACAGCTCATCCAGATCCTCCCGCCGCAGCCCGTTCATCTTGGCCGTCCCGCGATACACCTGCCGAATCACCCCGCTCTCCCGCAACACCCGGAAGTGATGCGTGGTCGTGGACTTCGTGACCGGCAGGTCGAAGTGCGAACAGGACAACTCCCCGCCGACCCCGGCGAGCTCCCGCACGATCCGCAACCGCATCGGGTCGGAGAGCGCGTGCAGCACCCCCTCCAGCCGGATCTCGTCACGCACGGGATGCGGCAGGTCGCGGCTGCTGACGGTGGGAGAGGTCACGGCGGCTCCACTTTCCTTCGGGGATCCCATAGTACGAGAACCCTCGTAGTTTGACATCCGCCGTACTACGATGCCTATCGTACGAGTCGACATCGGCCCCGTGACGAATGGAGTCCGCCGTGACCGCGCTCTTCGAGCCCTGCACCCTGCGCGATGTGACGATCCCGAACCGCGTGTGGATGCCCCCGATGTGCCAGTACTCGGCCGCACCGGAGGGCCCGGAGACCGGCGCCCCCACCGACTGGCACTTCGCGCACTACGCCGCCCGCGCCACCGGCGGCACGGGCCTGATCATCGTCGAGGCCACCGCGGTGTCACCGGAGGGCCGCATCTCGCCGTACGACCTCGGCATCTGGAACGACACGCAGGTGGAGGCGTTCCGCCGCATCACCCGCTTCCTCACCGCGCAGGGCACGGTGCCTGCAATCCAGATCGCTCACGCGGGCCGCAAGGCTTCGACCGACCGCCCCTGGAAGGGCGGCGCCCCGGTCGGCCCGGACGCCCACGGCTGGGCGTCCGTCGCGCCGAGCCCGGTCGCCTTCGACGACCGGCACCCCGTCCCGGCCGAGCTGACCGTCGACCAGATCAAGGACGTGGTCGGGCAGTTCGCGGCCGCGGCCCGCCGTGCGCTCGCCGCCGGGTTCGAGATCGCCGAGATCCACGGCGCCCACGGCTACCTGATCAACGAGTTCCTCTCCCCGCACTCCAACCACCGCACCGACGCCTACGGCGGCTCGTACGAGAACCGCACCCGCTTCGCGCTCGAAGTCGTCGACGCCGTACGGGAGGTGTGGCCGGACGACAAGCCGCTGTTCTTCCGCATCTCGGCGACCGAATGGCTCGACGAGGGCGGCTGGACCGCGGACGACACCGTCCGCTTCGCCGCCGACCTGCGGGCCCACGGCGTCGACCTGCTGGACGTCTCCACCGGTGGCAACGCCTCCGGCGTCCGCATCCCCACCGGTCCCGGCTACCAGGTGCCCTTCGCCGCCCGGGTGAGGCAGGAGACGACGCTGCCGGTCGCCGCGGTGGGGCTGATCACCGAGGTCGAGCAGGCCGAGAAGATCCTGGCCAACGGCGAGGCGGACGCGGTCCTGCTCGGCCGCGAGCTGCTGCGCAACCCTTCGTGGGCCCGGCAGGCGGCGCGGGAACTCGGCGGCGAGGTTCGGGTGCCGGACCAGTACCACCGGTCCGTTTGAGCCGGCACCCGAACCCCGAGGCACACCGCTTGCGTCAACCGGTCGCGCACGCCGTCCCGTTGAGGGTGTACGCGGCCGGTGCGGCGCTGTTGCCGCCGTGACTGGCCTGATAGCCGATGCTCACGCTCGCGCCCGGCGCGATGGTGCCGTTGTAGGACACGTTGGTCGCGGTCACCGACCCGGACGAGGGCGTGTAGGTGGCGCCCCAGCCGCCCGTGACCGTCTGCCCGGCCGGGAGCGAGAAGCCGAGTTTCCAGCCGCTGACCGTCGTCGTACCGCTGTTGGTGATGGTCACGGAGGCGGTCAGGCCGGTGTTCCAGGCGTTCACCGCGGCCGTCACCTTGCAGGCGCCGGGCTGAGGCTGGGGAGCCGGGCCCGACTTGTCCAGGCCGAAGAAGGTGAGCACGCGGGACGCCATGCCCTGGGCGTACAGATTGTGACCGATGCCCTGGAGGCTGACGGCCTCCACGGGGGCCTGGTCGCCCGTGCCGCCGTAGCGCGTGCGGGTCCAGCCGGACTGGGGTGTGTCGGTGGCGGCCGGCGTCTGACTCACGCCCTGGACGTTCGTCCACTGTTTGATCTGCTCCCCGAAATTGGGGTAGCGCAGGACGTCGTCCTCGGTGCCGTGCCAGATCTGCATCCGCGGGCGGGGGCCGCTGTAGCCGGGGTACGCACCCCGGACCAGGTCGCCCCACTCCTTCGGGGTGTGGGTGACCGTGCCGCCCGAGCAGTTGCTGTTCCACTCGGAGCCGTCGGCGGTGGCGAAGCAGGCGAACGGCACGCCGGAGAAGGCGGCACCGGCCGCGAACACGTCGGGGTAGTCGCCGAGCAGGACGTTCGTCATCATCGCGCCGGAGGAGATGCCCGTGGCGAACACCCGGCCGGTGTCGGCATCGTAGGTGCGGGTCACCCAGTCGATCATCGACTTGACGCCGACCGGGTCGCTGCCGCCGCCGCGGCGCAGTGCCTGGGGCGAGGAGACGTCGAAGCACTTGCTGCTGCGCGTGACCGACGGGTAGAGCACGATGAACCCGTACCGGTCGGCCAGGGTGTCGTACTCGGTGCCGTTGTACATGTCCGGGCCCGAGCCGGTGCACCAGTGCACGGCGACCACGACCGCCGGGTTCGGCGTGACGCTCTCCGGCACGTACAGGTACATCCGCAGATTGCTGGGGTTCGTACCGAAGTTCGTGACCTCGGTGAGGGTCGCGGTGGGTACGGCCTTCTCGCGGGCGGTTTCGCGGGCGGCGGCCGCGGGCGCCGTGAGGGCGGTGGCCGCGAGCAACGGCAGCAGCGCGGCGAGGAACGCGAGGAGCATCGACCGCAGCGGTCTCCTCGTCATGGGCTGGGGGGTGGCAGGCACGTCCGGGGTCCCTTCGGTTGTCAGGCTCGGCTCGCAGGACGTCGTGCGGCGGTTCAGCAGGTGGAGTCGGTCTGGGTCAGCAGGGCCAGCCGCCAGGGCAGCCGGTAGTAGTCGCCGCCGGCTGCCGGGTCCATCCCCTGGTAGAGGAACTGGAAGCGGCACGGGTCGATCGTGAGGGTCTGGTCGACGCCGGCGCGGATCATCTCGCCGTGGCTGAAGTCCCTGGTCCAGGCGGGCTGTCCGGCCTCGAAGACGACGTTGGACGAGCGGGCGAAGGGGTTGGCCTCGGTGTCGGCCAGCGGTTTCCACGCGCCGCCCAGGCTGTCCGCGGTCCAGGCCCGGAAGTAGCGCCGCCAGTCGGATCCGGTCGCGAGCGCCTCGGCGAGCATGAGGTAGCCGCCGTCGCCGAGCCGGTAGACGTTGCCCGCCTCGAAGAGGTCGAAGCGGTTGGGTTCGGACAGCACGATGGCGGTGTCGCGGAAGCCGCTCGGGAACTCGGCGAGGGTGGTGCGCGAGCGGTACTGGTGACCGTTGCCGTCCGAGAAGAACAGGTAGCAGTCCATCCGGTCGCAGATCGCCCAGAAGTCCAGCCAGGCGCCGTCGCCCTTGTTCTCGGTCACGACGGTCGGCTCGCTGCCGAAGAAGTTCCGCGGTGCGCTCCAACTGAGCGGATCGGAAGGGTCCTTGCTGGTGGAGTAGGACGGCGGTCCGGTCTGGTAGACCATGTACCAGGTCTGCTGGGGCGCGAAGTAGAACACCTGGGGGGCGGCGGCGTACCGGTTGCCGATGTTCGGATTGGCGTCGAGGAACGTCTGCGGAGCCGAGGCGGCCTCGGACCACTGGGCGAAGCTCGTGTGCCCGAGGCTCCAGCGCCCGGCGCTGTCCGCGGTCGTGAAGTAGACGTGCCAGCGGTCCCGGTAGCGGAACACCGTCGGATCCTTGACCGAGAGGATCGGGTGGCCGGCGTCCGGTTTCGGGCTGATCAGCGGGCCGCTCGAGGACCACGTGAACGACCCCGGCAGGGAGCTCTCGCGGGCGGGCTGCGGCGTGCCCGCGACCGCCGGTCCCGGCGGCAGGGCGAGCACACCGACGGCCGGCAGCATGAACACGAGCCCGTTGACGAACGTGCGCATGCGCGGAGTCCTCATCGACCCGCCCTCTCGTGAAGGGAAGCGTCCGATCGGCATGGTGACATGGACATGGCTCGCATGGAAGCGCTCCCACGCCGCTTCCCGCAGCGCCGCCGCTCCGACCGGGCCGGGCCGAACACGTTCTGCGCGAGGCGTTGACTAGAAAGCGCTTGCCCTCTACGTTCCGTTCAGCAGTGTGACCCGGAAGCGCCTCCGCCAGGGTGCCCCGCCGGGCCCGCCAAGCCTGGGTAAGTGCACCCCCGGCGTATGGCAGGACCTCCGGACCGGCCGCACACAGCGCGCGCGGTGAACAACATGGCGAACGTCATTCATGTACATGACCGACCTGGCACCATGAAGGCACCACGAAGGGACGCACCCCACATGCGTACTCATCCCCGACGTACACGTGTCCACAGATCCACCCTGGCACTCGCCGCCGCATCCGCACTGGCGACCGTGGCGGTCCTGGCCGTTCCCCAGCCGGCCGGGGCCGCCGAGACCTCGCCGGTCGGGTTCGGCGCGGGGACGACCGGCGGCGGCAGCGCCTCGGCGGTCACCGTCTCCACCCTGAGCGCCTTCAAGTCGGCCGTGACCGGCAACTCGGCCAAGGTCGTCCGGGTCAACGGCCTGATCTCGCTGAGCGGTCAGGTCGACGTCGGGTCCAACACGACCGTCCTGGGTGTGGGTTCGGCCTCCGGGTTCACCGGCGGCGGGCTCCGGCTGAAGAAGGTCTCGAACGTCGTCATCCGCAACCTCAACATCAGCAAGCCGCTGGCGCCCGCCGACGGCATCACCGTCGAGGCGTCGAGCAAGGTCTGGATCGACCACAACTCCTTCTCGGCCGACCGCGATCACGACAAGGACCACTACGACGGCCTGCTGGACGTCAACCACGGCGCGGACAACGTCACGGTGTCCTGGAACACCTTCAAGAACCACTTCAAGGGCTCGCTCGTCGGCCACAGCGACAACAACGCGAGCGAGGACACCGGCCGGCTGAAGGTGACGTACCACCACAACCACTTCGCCAACGTGTACTCGCGCATCCCCAGCCTGCGCTTCGGCACCGGGCACTTCTACAACAACTACGTCGAGGGCGCCGACACCGCCTGCCACTCGCGCATGGGCGCCCAGATGCTGGTCGAGAACAACGTCTTCCGCTCGACGAAGGTCGCGGTCACCACGAACCGCAGCAGCGACGTCGACGGATACGCCAACCTGCGCGGCAACGACCTCGGTGGAGCCGCCACCGAGATCTCGCGGGTCGGCAGCTTCACCAGCCCGCCGTACGCCTACTCGGCGGAGCCGGCCTCGTCCGTCGTCGCCTCGGTGACGTCGGGTGCGGGCGCCGGAAAGCTCTGACACCCGTCCGCTCGGACACCCCCCATACGCTCGAAACGACAGAAGGAATCGGGACATGACTTCTGCGACACGTCCGCGCGCCCGCCGGCGCGCGCTGACCGGCGCGCTGGCCACCCTCGGCCTGTCGGTTGGCATGATCATGACCACCAACGCGCCGACGGCGAGCGCCGCCACCTGGCCGACCCCCAACGGCAGTCAGGGGACCTCCTCCACCATCTCCGTGTCCGGCACCAAGGACTACGGGATGAAGCGGTTCTACGGCACCGGAAGCCTGGCCGGTGACGGCCAGGAGGAGGGCCAGGACCCGATCTTCAAGCTCGCGAACGGCGCGGTGCTGAAGAACGTCATCCTCGGCGCCCCCGCGGCCGACGGCATCCACTGCGAGGGCAGCTGCACGCTCCAGAACGTCTGGTGGGAGGACGTCGGCGAGGACGCCGCCACCTTCCGCGGCGGCACCGGCGCCACGTACCACGTGATCGGCGGCGGCGCGAAGAAGGCGGCGGACAAGGTCTTCCAGCACAACGGCGGCGGCACCCTGAACATCTCCAACTTCGCGGTGCAGGGGTTCAAGACGCTCTACCGCTCCTGCGGCGACTGCTCCACGCAGTACACCCGCAAGGTCAACCTCAACACCATCGACGTGACCGGCACGGGCTCCACCGCCCGGCTCGTCGGCATCAACGTCAACCGCAACGACGTGGCGACGCTGCGGGGCATCACGATCCGCAACGACTCCGGCCGCAAGGTCGTCCCCTGCCAGAAGTACAACAACAACACCGCTGTCGGGTCCGGACCCGACAGCAAGAACTGCCTCTACTCCACCTCGGACATCACCTACAAGTAGCCCCTGAGGCAACCACAACCCCCCACGGTGAAGGCGGCCGTGCGCAGCGTCCCGGCGGGCGCCGCGCACGGCCGCCCGCGTCATGCGCCACGCACACGCGCGCGTACCTCCCCGATCAGCTCCCGCTGGTAGTCGGTGTAGGCAGCGCGCAGCCCGGCTCCCGGCCAGTCGGCGGGCAGGAGTCCGGGCGGCAGGACGGGGTCGGCCAGCAGGTGCCGCACGACGGCGGCGAAGGCGGTCAGGCGGTCGGCCGGGCGAGGGGCCGCGGCGATGTGCGCGAGCAGCGCCCGGGCCGTGGCGGACCAGGCGTCCAGCGGCCACAGGCTCCCGGCCAGGTCGCGGGCCGGCCGGTCGGGGCGGGCCGTGTAGCGCTGGGCCACCCGGTCCAGGTCGCCGGGGAGGGCGCGGGCCAGGTTGGCGGGGCGGAGCCAGACGCCCTCGCGGAGTTCGGCGAGCCGGAGGGCGGTCAGCCGGGCACGCAGGTCGGCGCGTTCGGCGGGGCCGCGTCCCGTCGCGGTGATCACGACCATCTCCCAGTCGCCGTCCCACGCGCGCGTGCGCGGGTGCACGGCGTCGTCCTGGCGGCGCTGGCGTTCCAGCAGCCGGTCGCTGAGGCGGTAGCCGGTGTCGGTGCGCCGCAGATCGCCGGCGGACACCATCCGGCTGAGTGCCGCCCGCAGGGTGGAGCCGCCGACGTCGAAGCCCTCCACGAGCCGCACGAGCTCCCGGACCGGCAGTTCGGGGGGATGCGTGCCGAGGAGCAGGCTCAGCACGACCGACCGCGCGGACAGCGGCCGCAGATCGAGCGCGCCGGGCCGCGCCGGGACGTTCATCGGCATGGTCACGTACTGTACGCGGCGGACCTCGGTATTGCGGTATTGCTGCGACCGTAGAAGGAGTGCAACACTCGACGTATGGTCTCGACACTCGACGAACAGCGGGCGTACGGCGGACCCGCCACGCACGACGTCACGAACCAGGCCCCGCCGCTCGCCCCGTACGACGCCTCCGAGGACACGGCCCTGCTGGAGGGGCTGCGGCGGGAGGGCGCCGGGTGGGCCGCGGAGGACCTGCGGCGGCTCGGCAGGCAGGCCGGCAGTGTCCAGGCACAGGAGTGGGCCGACCTGGCCAACCGCCACGAGCCGGAGCTGCGGACGCACGACCGGTACGGCAACCGCGTCGACGAGGTCGAGTTCCACCCGAGCTGGCACCACCTGATGCGCACCGCGATCGCCGGGGGCCTGGCCGCGTCCCCCTGGGCGGACGACCGGGCCGGCGCCCATGTCGCCCGGACCGCGGGCGGACTGGTGTGGGGGCACACGGAGGCGGGGCACGGCTGCCCGACGTCGATGACCTACGCGGCCGTCCCCGCGCTGCGCAGGCAGCCGGAGCTGGCGAAGGTCTACGAGCCGCTGCTGACGAGCCGGGAGTACGAGCCCGGGCTCCGGGTGCCCACGGAGAAGCGCGGGCTGCTGGCGGGCATGGGGATGACCGAGAAGCAGGGCGGCTCAGACGTCCGGACGAACACCACGACGGCCACGCCCACGTCCGAACCCGGGGTGTACACCCTGCGGGGGCACAAGTGGTTCACCTCGGCGCCGATGTGCGACGTGTTCCTGGTGCTGGCGCAGGCCCCGGGCGGCCTGTCCTGCTTCCTGGTGCCGCGGGTGCTGCCCGACGGCACCCGCAACACCTTCCGCATCCAGCGGCTGAAGGACAAGCTGGGCAACCGGTCCAACGCCTCCTCCGAGCCCGAGTTCGACCGGACCGTCGCGTGGCTGGTGGGGCCCGAGGGGCAGGGCGTCAAGACCATCATCGAGATGGTCAACTGCACGCGGCTGGACTGCGTCATGATGTCGGCCGCGCTGATGCGCAAGTCCCTCGTCGAGGCCGGGCACCACGCGCGGCACCGCAGCGCGTTCGGCGCACGGCTGGTGGACCAGCCGCTGATGCGCAACGTTCTCTCCGATCTCGCACTGGAGTCCGAGGCCGCCACGACGCTCACCCTGCGGCTGGCCGGGGCGGCCGACCGGGCGATCCGCGGGGACGCCCAGGAGACGGCGTTCCGCCGGATCGCCACGGCCGTCGGCAAGTACTGGGTGACCAAGCGGGGTCCGGCCTTCACCGCGGAGGCGCTGGAGTGCCTCGGCGGCAACGGCTACGTCGAGGACTCGGGCATGCCCCGGCACTACCGCGAGGCTCCGCTGCTGTCGATCTGGGAGGGCTCGGGGAACGTCAACGCCCTCGACGTGCTGCGGGCGCTGAGCCGCGAACCCGGCACGGCTGAGGCCCTGATCAGCGAGTTCGCCCTCGCCCGAGGGGCGGACGCCCGGCTGGACGCGGCCGTGACACGGCTGAAGAACCGGCTGTCCGAGGCGTCGCAGACGACGGCCCGCCGTCTCGTGGAGGAGATGGCCCTGACGCTCCAGGCCTCCCTCCTCGTCCGGTACGCCCCGCCGGCGGTCGCCGACGCGTTCTGCGCGACCCGGCTCGGGGGCGACTGGGGGCACGCGTTCGGGACGCTGCCGGAGGGTGCGGGGCTCGGCGCGATCGTGGAGCGCGCGCTGCCCGGCGGGGACTGAAGCACCCTCGTCCGGGGCGACCGAGCCGCTGTCGGCCAACCAGCACACAGTTCGCGCACAGTCATCGCCCGATTCCGCTTCGTTGTCAGTGCCGTGGTGCAGACTCCCCGTCAGTTGGCACTT
The DNA here is from genome assembly GCF_022807935.1 of Streptomyces sp. HP-A2021. Lineage (NCBI taxonomy): Bacteria > Bacillati > Actinomycetota > Actinomycetes > Kitasatosporales > Streptomycetaceae > Streptomyces > Streptomyces sp. HP-A2021. The sequence goes on along the minus strand of NZ_CP094344.1, from coordinate 8,565,786 downwards.
CGCCTGGGGAGGACAACGTGTTCAGGGGGATCGACGAGGTCGACTGGGCCTCGCTGCGGCATGCCGACGGCAGCGCGGAGGACGTGCCCCGGCTGCTCCGGGGACTTGCCTCCGCCGACCCGGCCGAGCGGGAGACCGCGCTCGACCGGATGTACGGCGCCGTGCACCACCAGGGAGGCGTGTACGACGCGACGCTCGCCTGTGTTCCGTTGCTCCTCGCGCTCGCCGTCCGGGAGGAGGTGCGCGACCGGGCGGGGATCGTGGAGCTCCTCGTCAGCATCGGCGGGCCCGACGGGGGCGGGGGTGGGTCGGACGATCTGGCGGCGAGGGCCCGTGCCGTCCTGCGCGCCGGTGCCGATGTCTTCGTCCGGCTGGCGGGGGACGCGGACGCCGAAGTGCGCCGGGCGGCTCCGGCTGCCCTCGTGCGGTTCCTCGACCGGCCGGCGCGTGTGCTCGCCCTGTTGCGGGAGCGGATCACCGTGGAGCGGGACGACCGGGTCCTGCTCGCCCTGGCCGAGGGCCTCGGCCTGTTCGCACGGCGGCACCTGCCGGCCGGCGACGTCCACGCCGCCGAGGCCGTACACCTGCTGGCGGCGCTGAGTGGGCCGCCTTACGAGCCCGGGCTGCGGCTGGCCGCGCTCGGGCAGCTGGCGCAGTGCGCACCGGAGTTGCTTCCCGCGGATCTCGTACCGACCGTGGTCCGGTTGCTCCGGGACCGGTCCGGGCAGCGCGTCCGCGGGAGACTCGCACAGGAGGGCTCCGGTGCGGACACGCTCGCCGGGCGGCTGCGACGGCTGCGCCCCTCGGACGAGGAGGGCTCCCGGCTGCTGCGGACCCTGCACACCGCGCTCGGCGGCCGCGTGGCCGATCGGATCGCCCTGCTGTGCGGGCAGTTGACCAGCCCGGATCCCCTGGACCGGTGCAACGCCGTGTGGATGTCGGCCGGGCTGTTCCGCGAGTGGCGTACCGGCGCGGCGGAACCGGTCGCCCTCATAGGTGCCCAACTGGGCGCCGCGGAGGGCCGGTTGCACGACGCGGCCGTCGCCGTCCTGGTGGAGCTCTTCGAACTGGCCCTGCCCGCCGCGGACCACCTCCACGCCCTGGTGATCCGCCGTCCCGAGCTTCGGATACGACACGGGGAGCGGAGGGCGCCGACGCTGGGAGGCCCGCTGAAGGCGCTGGCCAGAGCCGGGGACCCGCGGGCCGCACCGGTGCTGGCCGAGGTGCTGGCGGGGCCGGTCGTACCGCACGACCTGGGGCTGGCGACGCCCCACCTGGGCCGCGCTGCCACGCCGCTCACGCCCGCCCTGCGGCGACGCCTCGCCCGCGTTCCGCTCGACTCCCCCGACACGTATGAGCGGGCCGTTCCCCTGCTGACGGCGCTCACGGCACTGGGCGACGCCGAGTCCCTGCCGTCGGTGCTGCGCCTGCTGCGTGGCATCCCGGACGGGCTGCGGCTGCGCGACGCCGTCACGGGGGCGGCGGTCCGTGCCCTCGGGGCGTTCGGCGGCGCCGCGCGCGAGGCGATACCGGATCTGCGCGGGCTGCTGGAGACCGACTGCGCCGTCGCGGCAGCGGACGCGCTGTGGTCGGTCACGGGTGAGGCGGAAGCCGCCGTGCCCGTACTGCTCCGGAAGCTGACGGACCCCGGGAGCGGCCGGTATCGCCCCGCGGCGGCCGCGGACGTGCTCGGACGGCTGGGGCCGGCGGCCCGTACGGCCCTGCCCGGACTACGCCTGATGACCGGCTCCGGCGACGCGTCGGAACGGGCCGCGGCGGCGTGCGCGGTGTGGCGGATCACCGGGGAACCGGAACGGGAGCAGGTCCTCCCCGTCCTCCGTGCCGCATGGGTGGAGCACCCGCGCACCCGCACGACGATCGCCGGGTGCGTGGCAGCGCTGGGCCCCAGGGGAGCGCCCCTGCACGACCTGCTCCGAGCGGAGCTCACGTCCCCACGCCGGCATCGGGCCGACTCCGGCGGCTACGACAGTCACGGCATCCATGAGGACGAGGCGTTGCTGCGGGTGTGCCGGGGGGCGCTGGGCCTGGAGGGCGGTGGGTAGGGCGACCGGGCCGGGGTGGAACCGCACTCGTCGGAGTGGAACCCCGCCCCGTCACCTCGCCATGCTCCCCCGCCCTGTCACCCCGTCGTGCGCCCCCACAGCGGGCCGAAGCGGGACCACTCGGCGTCCCACTGGTCCATGCGTCGGCGTTCCAGGCGGCGGCGTACCGCGCGGCCACCGGCGAGTGGCGCGACCGCCGCGCAGACGCCCGCCACGCCGCCGATCAGCCAGGCCCGTACCCGGGCCTGGGACTCGGTGACGGGGCGGGTCACCTGGCGGCCCTCGCGGTCCGTCCACACGGTGATCGGCGAACCGGCCTGACTGCCCGCCAGGACCCGCACCTGCCCTGAGTGCGAGGAACCGTCCGCGGCGGTCCACCGTGCCTCCGCCCACACGTGCTCGGCGCGCGAGACGTCGCCGTTCTCGGAGGCCGTCCCGGGAGCCCGCTCGGCGAGCCGGGCCACGAGGGGGCGCCACTCGACGCGCTCACGGGCCAGCCCGTCCTCGACGGACCGGCTCACCGTCATGCCGGCGAGCACCCCGACGAACACGGTGAGCAGCCACACGCCCAGCACCACCCAGGCCTCCACCCTGTCGGCGCGCCGCTTGAGCGGATTGCGCCGCCAGCGCCACAGCCACACCTTCGGACCACGTAACGCCATCGAAGGCATCCTCCTCACGAGCGCATGACCATCCCGCCGCCCTCCCCATACGGAAGCGGGCCGCTGGATGCTCACTGCACGTACCCCGGGAGGGCGCCCCGGCCCGTGGCGTCGCCCACGCGGGCAAGGGCGACGGACGCCCGTACGCGGCGCCGACACGGCCCTGACCTGCGCCGGAGTCCGCTCCGGGGGTGACTGTCAGTGGTGGGGTGCAGACTGGCCCGTGTCTGAGACGAGGGCGTCGACGACGACGCCGCGGAGGTGATCGGCATGACCGAGGTACTGCTCGCCGTGGGCACGCGCAAGGGCCTGTTCATCGGGCGCCGGCGGGACGGCGGCGCCTGGCAGTTCGACGAGAGCCCCTACTTCAACGCGCAGGCCGTGTACTCGGTCGCCATCGACACCCGCACCGCGACCCCGCGGCTGCTGGTCGGCGGCGACAGCGCGCACTGGGGCCCGTCCGTGTTCCACTCCGACGACCTGGGCCGGAGCTGGACGGAACCGGCCCGGCCGGCCGTCAAGTTCCCCAAGGAGACGGGGGCGTCCCTGGAGCGGGTGTGGCAGCTGCACCCGGCCGCCGCCGAGCCGGACGTGGTGTACGCGGGCACGGAACCGGCCGCGCTCTACCGCTCGGAGGACCGCGGGGAGACCTTCGAGCTCGTCCGGCCCCTGTGGGAGCACCCCACGCGGTCGAAGTGGATGCCGGGCGGCGGCGGTGAGGGCCTGCACACCGTGCTCACCGACACGCGCGATCCCAAGGCGGTGACGGTCGCCGTCTCGACCGCCGGTGTGTTCCGCACGCTGGACGGCGGCGCGACCTGGTCGCCCTCCAACTCGGGCGTCTCCGCGGTGTTCCTGCCCGACCCGAACCCGGAGTTCGGCCAGTGCGTGCACAAGGTCGCCCGGGACTCGGCGAACCCGGACCGGCTCTACCTTCAGAACCACTGGGGTGTCTACCGCAGCGACGACGCGGGCGCGCACTGGACGGACATCGGTGAGGGCCTGCCGTCCACGTTCGGCTTCACGGCGGCCGCGCATCCGCACAGAGGCGACACCGCGTACGTGTTCCCGATCAACGCCGACGCCGACCGGGTCCCGGCCGACCACCGGTGCCGGGTCTACCGGACGGCGGACGCCGGCAAGAGCTGGGAGCCGCTCTCGGCGGGGCTCCCCCAGGAGGACCACTACGGCACGGTGCTGCGCGACGCGATGTGCACGGACGACGCCGATCCGGCGGGCGTCTACTTCGGCAACCGCAACGGCGAGGTGTTCGCCTCGGCGGACGACGGCGACAGCTGGCAGCAGCTCGCCTCGCATCTGCCGGACGTCCTCTGCGTGCGGGCCGCGGTCGTCGGCTGAGAAGAGGACGAGGTGGGGGACGAGGCGGGGGGGGCGAGGCGACCGATGAGCTCACGAGCGGGCCTTGGCCACCGGTTGATCGCCGCTGCCCGTACGGCAGTAGGGTGACGCCCGTGGCACCACGACCCTTGCATGAAATCGTCGAAGCTGGCTGGGCGAAGGCCCTGGAACCGGTGGCCGAACGCGTCGCCGCGATGGGGGACTTCCTCCGCGCGGAGATCGCCGCGGGACGCACCTACCTGCCGGCCGGGCCGAACGTGTTGCGGGCCTTCCAGCAGCCCTTCGACGACGTGCGGGTCCTGATCGTCGGTCAGGACCCGTATCCGACCCCGGGGCACGCGGTGGGACTGTCGTTCTCGGTCGCGCCCGAGGTGCGGCCGCTGCCCGGCAGCCTCATCAACATCTTCCGGGAGCTGAACGCCGATCTGGGCCTGCCGCAGCCGTCCAGCGGCGACCTCACGCCGTGGACGCAGCAGGGCGTGCTGCTGCTCAACAGGGCGCTCACCACCGCCCCGCGCAAGCCCGGTGCCCACCGGGGCAAGGGCTGGGAGGAGGTCACCGAGCAGGCGATCCGGGCCCTCGCGGCGCGCGGCAAGCCCCTGGTCTCCATCCTGTGGGGCCGTGACGCCCGCAACCTGCGCCCGTTGCTCGGCGACCTGCCCTCCGTGGAATCCGCCCATCCCTCCCCCATGTCGGCGGACCGGGGCTTCTTCGGCTCCCGTCCGTTCAGCCGGGCCAACGAGTTGCTGATCCGCCAGGGCGGCCAACCGGTGGACTGGCGCCTGCCGTGACCGGGGCGCCGGAAGGCTCGGCTTCGGAGGGCTCCGGCTTTCTCGCCGTGGACTCCGGCGGGTCCGGACTCCGGGTGGTCGTGGGAACCGCCGAGCGCGGACCGCTCGCCCGGCGGGCGTCCGACGAGCCCGTGCGCACGGGTGACCGGGGCATCGACCCCGACGACTTCATGGCGCGGCTCGTGCCCCTGGTGCGTGCCCTGACCGCCGAGGCCGGTCCTGTGCGGCTGACCGCCGCCGTCGTGGGCGCGGCCGGGCTCGCCTCCCTCGGTGCCGGGCTGCGCGCCGAACTGCCGAGTGCCCTGGCCCGGGAGTTCGGCGTACGGAGGGTCGCGCTGGCCGCCGACGCCGTGACCGCGTACGCGGGCGCCCTCGGGCCCCGGCCGGGTGCCGTGATCGCCGGTGGTACGGGACTGATCGCGATCGGCACCGACCTGGCGGGCTGGCGTCGGGCGGACGGCTGGGGTCACCTGCTCGGCGACTGCGGCGGCGGTGCCTGGATCGGGCGGGCCGGGCTGGAGGCCGCGCTGCGGGCCCACGACGGGCGGGAGGGCGGCTCGGCCCGGCTGCTGGCCTGCGCCGAGGAGGTGTTCGGGCCCGTGGCAGGGCTGCCCGGCGCGCTGTATCCGCGGCCGGACCGGCCCGCCGTCCTCGCCTCCTTCGCGCCTCAGGTGGCCGCCTGCGCGGACGGGGACCCCGTGGCGGCGGGCATCCTGCGCGCGGCCGCCCGGCACATGGCCGACTCGGCGGCTGCCGTGTGCCCGCCCGGCGACGCGTCGCGTGTCTCCGTCACCGGCGGCCTGTTCAAGATGGGCGACCCGCTCCTCGTACCCCTGGACGAGGAGCTGGCGAAGCGGCTCCCGCACGCGCGGCGGCTGCCGGCCGAGGGCGATCCGCTGCACGGCTCGGTGCGCATGGCGGCCGAGCTGAGTGCCGGTCCGCTCACCCTTCCGGGTGACGAGGCCCTGCTGAGTGTGACAACCCTCTCGGGTGATTGATCCGATCGCGCACCCATCCGCACGGCATGACATCCGCACCTCATTCCATCCGCACCTCATTCCATCCGTACGTAACTCATCAGACAAAACCGGACGGATACCGCTCACCTGCCCCCTCCCCGAACAGGGGAGCCCAAGAAGCCAGTAACATGCGGCGCCATGAGTTCCCCCACTGGACCCGAGTCCGGCCTCCCAGTACGAATGCCGCGACCCCGCCAGCCCGGACGGCACCGCCGTCCGGAGCCGCTGGTGGCTCCCGAGGGCGCGCCCGCGCTCGTCCTCGCCGTGCCGGGCACGCCCAGTAGCGCCACCCGCAGCCTCGCCGAAGAGGTCGTGAGCATCGCCCGCTCCGAGCTGCCCGGCATCGACGCCCGCATCGGGTACCTCGACGGGGACAACGCGGAGTACCCCACGCTTCAGGCCGTGCTCACCTACACCGCCGAGGAGCGCACCGCCCGCTTCGAGCAGGCGCGTGCCGCCGGCATGGACGTCAGGGAGCCCGAGGGGCCCGTCGCGGTCGTCGTGCCGCTGCTCGCCGGCCCGGACAGCGCGCTGCTGCGCCGGGTCCGCCAGGCCGTCATGGAGAGCAGGATCGCCGCCGAGCTGACCGATGTCCTCGGCCCGCACCCGCTGCTCGCCGAGGCGCTGCACGTGCGGCTCTCGGAGGCCGGTCTGGCCCGCGCGGACCGTGCCCGGCTGTTCACCGTGGCGACCGCCGCCGACGGCATCATCCTGGCCTCCGTGGGCGGTGACGAGGCCGTGCAGGCAGCCGGGATCACCGGCATGCTGCTCGCCGCGCGCCTCGCGGTGCCGGTGATGGCCGCGGCCCTGGACCAGGAGGGCTCCATCGCGTCCGTCGCCGAGCAGCTTCGCTCCTCGGGTTCGCAGCAGCTGGCCCTCGCGCCGTATCTGATCGGCCCGGAGATCGAGCCGGGGCTGGTCGAGGAGGCCGCGAAGGAGGCGGAGTGCTCCGCCGCGGAGTCGCTCGGGCCGTACCCGGCGATCGGGAAGCTGGCGCTGGCCAAGTACACGACGGCGTTGGGGATCACGCCGCAGCAGGCTCAGGGCACGCCGGTTCGCTGACGTCCCCCGGTACGACCGAGAAGGCCCGCCCCGGTTCGGGGCGGGCCTTCGTCGTGGGGGCGGGGAGCCCCCACGCCTCGGTCAGCCGAGGACCACGCACGACGCCGCCGTCACTCTGATCGAGCCGGCGCGTCGCGGGATGCCCGTGCGCGGGTCGGTGGCGAACCAGGTCACGTCGCCGGAGCGTTCGTTGGCGACGTAGAGGAAGCCGTCGCAGACGGTGAGGGCGCGTGGCCAGCGACCGCCGCAGGGCACGGTGGCGATCAGCCGCAGCTCCTCGCCCTCGACGGCGAGCACGGACAGGACGTCCTCGCCACGGGTGGCGGTCCACACGAAGCGGCCGTCGGGCGAGGTGACGATGCCCGAGGGGTAGGCGTCGCGCGCCGGCGCACCGGGCAGCACCGGGTTTTCGGTCAGCGGTGTCAGCACGCCCTCGGCCGCGTCCCAGCGGCAGACGGTGACGGAGGGGGAGAGTTCGCTGACGACGTACGCGTGCGATCCGTCCGGGTGGAAGGCGAGGTGCCGCGGTCCCGAGCCGGGCCGCAGGGCGGTCTCCCGGTGCAGGGCGAGAGTGCCGTCCGTCAGCGTGCAGACCCGCACCGAGTCGGTGCCGAGGTCGACGCTGACGGCCCAGCGGCCGCTCGGGTCGGGCTGCACCTGGTGGGCGTGCGGTCCGTGCTGGCGCGGGGTGTGCGGGCCCGCGCCGGTGTGCTGGAGTACGTGGACGGCGGACCGGGCGAGGGTGCCGTCGGGGCGGACGGGGATCGCGGTGACGCTGCCGGAGCCGTAGTTGGCGGTCAGGACGTGTCCGGCGAACAGGCTGAGGTGGGTCGGTCCGTTCCCGTCGACCGGCACGGGCGGCCCGGCCGGCTCGGGTTTCTCCCCGTCGACGCGGTACGCGGCCACCACGCCCTCGGCCGTCTCACTGACCGCGTACAGGAAGTCCGCGTCGGGGGACAGGGCCAGGTAGGCGGGGTCGGGGACGGCGTCGACGCTGCTCAGAGCGGTCAGCGCGCCGCTGTCTGCATCGACGGCCGCCGTCACGATCCCGGGGCCGCCGGCCGCCGTGAACGACCCGATGTACGCCCGCCGCCTGCCGTCGTCAGCCACCGCTGTCCCCTCTCGCCCCGCACTCGTCCCGCAACCGTCCGGATTGACCGCGCAGCCGATCATGCGCGGTCTAGACCAAACGGTCAAGGACTGAGCCGGACCCGCTCAGGGGTATGCCGCGCTCACGCCCCGACCCACGGCGAACCCGACGGGGTGCGCAGCGGTCGGGCGAGTTCCGAAAGTGCCCGTTCCAGGCCGTGGAGGTGGGCCAGGGCGGGTTCCGTCGTGGCGGGGTGGTCCGCCTGGACCGAGACGTCTCCGCCGTCGGTGAGCGCCTCGACCGCGGCCTGCACGCGATGGCAGGCGGCGGCCAGACGGGCGTCGTGGGAGGCCTCGGGGTCGGCGGCGACGGCGACCAGGCCCCGGATCTCCCGGGCGCAGTCGTCGAGGAGGGCGAGCACGTGCCGGGCGCGTCGCTTACGGCCGAGCATCGGGTTCAGCGGGTGCACCAGCGGGGCGACCGAGAGCCGTACCCGGGCGAGCAGCTGCTCCAGTTCGGCCACCCGCGGGGCCGGGTCGGCGTCGGCGGCGCCCGCCAGGCGCCGGGCCGTCTCGGCGGTGCAGGCGTGGACACAGCGCAGGGCCCGCTGGATCCAGGCGTCGGTAACGCTGTGGGTGGTGACGGGCAGGACGAGGATGACGGCCAGCGCGGCGCCGAGCGCGCCGACGCCGGTCTCGGCGAGGCGCAGGGCGAGCAGGCCGGGGCCGAGCACGCCGAGGAGGCCGTAGAGCAGTCCGGCGAGGAGGGTCACCCAGAGCATCATCCAGGTGTAGGACACGGCGGCCGTGTAGAAGATGCCGAAGACGCAGACGGCGGCGAGGACGGCCGTGACGGTCGGGTCGCCGTGCACGGGCAGGGCGACGAGCAGGCCGAGGGCGATGCCGATGACCGTGCCGAGGAGCCGTCGGAAGCCCCGGACCAGGGTCTCGCCGCGCGAGGTGGTGTTGACGAAGATCCACCAGGTGGCGCCGACGGCCCAGTACCAGCGCTGCCCGGACACCAGCTGGCCCACGAGCAGGGCGAAACCCGCGCCGGCGGTCGCCTGGACCGCCTGGCGGGTGGTCACCCGGGCCAGGCCGGTGCCGCCCGGCGGGGCGGGCACGGCGGGCGGGGGCAGGCGGCGCTCGTAGCACCACAGCCCGAAGCGCACCACGGCGGCGGCGAGGACGGAGAGCAGGACCGCGGCGTACACCTCGGGCAGCTGGTCCGTGGTGGCGTGCAGGAACTGCGCCACGAAGAAGGTCATGAACGCGAACACGCCGAGGCTGTGCCCGCGCGGCCCCCAGCGGCGCGCGTACACACCCGCGCCGACCACGGCGAGGAAGGTGAGGTCGCGGGCCACCGGGTGGTCGTGCAGTCCCGCCGCGGCGGTGAGCACGGGCAGTCCGACGGCGGGCAGCAGCACCGTGGTGACCGCCTGCCCGCGGACCGTGGCGTCGGTGACGGTGAACAGGGCGAGCAGGGCGGCGAGACCGCCGGTGACGGCCCCCGTGAGGGAGTGCCCGGCGAGGCCGCACACGGCGACCGCGAGCGCGATGCCGAGCACGGCACGCGTGGCGAACCGCAACCGCGTCCGCCCCGGATCCGGAGCCACGAACACCCTCTTCAGCACCACTTACCGCCCTCTTCGGAACACCGGATCACGACGCCGGATGAGCAAGCATGAAAAAGGCGCCGCGGGGTCCGCAGCGCCATCGACGCGTCCATATCAGCATCCCGGACGCCAGTGGCTCAACCGGCTCCTTCTAGACTGGGCCATTGGTACAGCCTGGGCGGCCGGGGAGCGGCCGTGGCAGGGCCAACGGACGAGGAGGGCGCGGCATGGCCGTGGACGAGCTCGACACCCGCATCCTGCGGCTGCTGCTGGAGCAGCCGCGCACGAGCGTGCGCGAGTACGCCCGGATCCTCGGCGTCGCCCGGGGCACCTTGCAGGCCCGGCTCGACCGTCTGGAGCGCGACGGCGTGATCACCGGGACGGCACCGGCCCTCTCCCCCGCCGCGCTCGGGCACCCGGTGCTCGCGTTCGTGCACATCGAGGTCACCCAGGGCCATCTCGACGAGGTGGGCGACGCGCTGGCGGCGGTGCCCGAGATCGTCGAGGCGTTCTCCATCACGGGCGGCGGGGATCTGCTCACCCGGGTCGTGGCGCGGGACAACGCGCATCTGGAGGACGTCGTCCAGAAGCTGATCAGCCTGCCCGGGGTCGTCCGCACCCGCACCGAGATCGCCCTGCGCGAGCGCGTCCCCCACCGGCTGCTGCCGCTGGTGGAGTCGATCGGCCGCGCGGCCCGGTCCTGACCCCCCTGGCGGCCTGCGGATCATGGTCTTTGACATGCTGGAACCATGAGCAATCTCGGCGGCATATCGGTCATCTTCGATCTCGACGGAACGCTCGTGGACAGCGAGCCGAACTACTACGAGGCGGGCCGGCAGACGCTCGCCGAGCACGGCGTCACCGACTTCAGCTGGACGGACCACGAGCGGTACGTCGGCATCAGCACGCAGGAGACGGTCGCGGACTGGATCGAGCGGTACGGCCTGCGGGCCTCCGTCGAGGAGCTGTTCACCGCCAAGAACCGCCGCTACATGGAACTGGCGCGCAGCTCCACGCGCGCGTACCCCGAGATGCGCAAGTTCGTCGAGCTGTTGGCGGCCGAGGACGTTCCCATGGCCGTGGCCTCGGGGTCCTCGCCCGAGGCCATCGCGGCGGTCCTGGCCGGCACGGGCCTGGACGCCCACCTGCGGATCGTCGTCTCGGCGGACGAGGTCGCGCACGGCAAGCCGGCCCCCGACGTCTTCCTGGAGGCGGCCCGCCGGCTCGGCGCGGACCCGGCGGCCTGCGTGGTGCTGGAGGACGCCGCCCCGGGCGCCGCCGCCGCGCACGCGGCGGGGATGCGCTGCATCGCCCTGCCTTACGTCGCCGCCCAGGCCGACGCACCGGAATTCGCCACCGCGGGTCTGCTGCTGCGGGGCGGCCAGGAGGAGTTCACGGCGCAGGCGGCGTATGACTGGCTGTGCCGGACGGTGTAGCCGTGCGGGCAGCCGTTCGACGTCTTCACCGCCGACCTCGTCGAGTCACTGACCAGCGGTTGCCCATTCGGCCGAAACCGGCCACACCCGGGCGGCTCTCCTCATAGATTCTTCGGAAGCACCAGAGGGGAGCGGCAGGTTGACGGAGGGTGGCACCCGTAACGTCGTGGGCGGCGACACGGTGGCGGGCGCGGTGGTCCAGGCCGGGTCGATCCGGGAACTGCACTTTCACGCGGCCGTCCCGCCCACGGGATCCGCACCCGACTCCGTCACGGTGGACGCATGGGAGCGCCGGGTCGGCGACTCCTGCGTCTGGCAGCATGTCCCACGACAGCCTCCCGAAGGGTCTCTCGTTCAGCGAGGCTCTACGGCTCGTCCGCGCGGATCAGCTGGATGTGGGGGAAGTTCCCGAGGCCGAGGGCTTCCCGCTCGAGTTCCTGGTCAAGACGGCCCTCCGTAAACGCACCAGCATCAGGCACATCGTCTCCCTGCTCAACGACCTCGGCATCCCCGTCCCCGACCCCGCCGAGACCATCAGAGCCGCCCTGGCCCGCGTGCCCCGTCCCGATCAGTTCTGAGCACCAATCCCGTCCGCAGCGTTGACGCCCTCTCACCCCGCGCATAACGTCTGGCCGACCCCCCGCACGCTGTTCGTAATCGCGAACAAAGGCCCCTCGTGGAGGAGCACATGGCCCGGCCCCTCTCCAGACGATCCCTTCTCCAGGCCGCGGCACTGGCGGCGGCGACCCCTGCGGTCTCTCTCACCACGACCGGCCGAGCCGCGGCCACTGTTCAGGAGGCAACAGCCGTGACGGCGGCCCCGTCCGCATGGACCGTCCAGCCCTTCGCCCTCGAAGACGTGGCCCTCAGACCCGGACTGTTCGCCGACAAACGGCAGTTGATGCTCGACCACGCCCGCGGCTACGACGTGAACCGGCTGCTCCAGGTGTTCCGCGCCAACGCCGGCCTCTCCACCGGAGGCGCGGTCGCCCCCGGCGGCTGGGAGGGGCTGGACGGTGAGGCCAACGGCAACCTGCGGGGTCACTACACCGGCCACTTCCTGACCATGCTGGCGCAGGCGTACCGCGGCACGAAGGAGCGGGTGTTCGCCGACCGGATCGCCACCATGGTCGGGGCGCTGACCGAGGTGCGCGCGGCGCTGCGGCGGGATCCGGCTGTGCTGAGCGTCCCGGGGAAGTTCGGGACCGGCGCGGATCAGGTGCGTGGCTCCTACCAGTACGTGGATCTGCCGGCGGCCGTGCTCGGCGGGGCCTCGGCGATCACCCTCTCCGTCTGGGTGCGGCCCACGCACGACGCCAACTGGACCCGGGTCTTCGACTTCGGCGACGGCACCACCCGTTACCTGTATCTGGCCGCCCGCAACCAGGCCGGAGTGCCGCGCTTCGCCATCACCACGTCGGGCGCCGGCGGCGAGCAGGCCATCGACGGCACGGCCGCGCTGCCGCTGAACCAGTGGAGCCATCTGGCGGTCACGATCGCGGGCGGCACCGGCACGCTCTACGTCAACGGCACCGCCGTGGCGCGGAACACCGCGATGAGCCTCACCCCGGCGGCCCTCGGCACGCTGAAGAACAACTGGCTGGGCCGCTCGAACTACCCCGCCGACCCGGTCTTCGCGGGCGCCTACGAGGAGTTCAACGTCTTCTCGCGGGCGCTGACCGCAGCCGAGATCACCGAGTTGCAGAGCCGCCGGGCCGCCGACGCCTCGACGGGCCGCGGCGACCTGGCGTCGTACGCCTTCGACGAGAGCGCGGGCGGGACGTTCGCGGACGCCTCCGGCCGGGGCCTGACCGCCACCCTGCGCCGCACCTGGGGCGGGCCCAGCCACCCCGGGTTCTTCGCGGCGTACCCGGAGACGCAGTTCATCGAGCTGGAGTCGCGGACCACCCCCGACTACACCAAGGTGTGGGCGCCGTACTACACCGCGCACAAGATCCTCAGGGGACTGCTCGACGCGTACACCGCCACGGACGACGACCGCGCCCTGGACCTCGCGTCCGGCATGTGCGACTGGATGTACTCGCGGCTGTCCCAGCTGCCGGAGTCCACGCTGCAGCGCATGTGGGGGATCTTCTCCAGCGGCGAGTTCGGCGGCATCGTCGAGGCGGTCTGCGACCTGCACACGATCACCGGCAAGGCCGAACACCTCGCACTGGCCAAGCTGTTCGACCTGGACCGGCTGATCGACGCGTGCGCGGCGAACACGGACATCCTCGACGGGCTGCACGCCAACCAGCACATCCCGATCTTCACCGGCTATGTGCGGCTGTACGACGAGACGGGCGAGGAGCGCTACCTCACGTCGGCGAAGAACTTCTGGGACATGGTGGTACCGCACCGCATGTACGGCATCGGCGGCACCAGCACCGGGGAGTTCTGGAAGGCCCGGGACGTGATCGCGGGCACCATCGGCGGGGCCACCGCCGAGACCTGCTGCGCGTACAACATGCTCAAGCTGAGCCGGACCCTGTTCTTCCACGAGCAGGACCCGAAGTACATGGACTACTACGAGCGGGCGCTGTACAACCAGGTGCTCGGTTCGAAGCAGGACAGGCCGGACGCGGAGAAGCCGCTCGTCACGTACTTCATCGGGCTGACGCCCGGTCATGTCCGGGACTACACGCCCAAGCAGGGCACGACCTGCTGCGAGGGCACCGGCATGGAGAGCGCCACGAAGTACCAGGACTCGGTGTACTTCGCGAAGGCCGACGGCAGCGCCCTGTACGTCAACCTGTACAGCCCGTCCACACTGACCTGGGCCGAGAAGGGCGTCACAGTCACGCAGACCACTACTTTCCCCAAGGAGCAGGGCAGCACGCTGGCCTTCGGGGGCGGCCGGGCCTCCTTCACGCTGCGGCTGCGGGTGCCGGCGTGGGCGACCGCGGGGTTCCGGGTGACCGTCAACGGGCGCGCGGTGTCCGGGACTCCGAAGCCCGGGAGCTACTTCGACGTGTCCCGGACCTGGCGGGCCGGCGACACCGTCCGTATCGTCATGCCGTTCCGGACGCGGGTGGAGAAGGCTCTCGACGACCCGTCCCTGCAGACTTTGTTCCACGGCCCGGTCAACCTCGTCGCCCGCGACGCCGCCACGGAGTACCTGAAGGTCGGGCTGTACCGCGATGCCGGGCTGTCCGGCGATCTGTCGCACTCCCTCACGCCGGTTCCGGGCAAGCCGTTGCACTTCACGCTGGACGGGACCGGGTGGGCGCCGTTCTTCGAGGGGACGGAGGATCCGACGCACGCCTACTTCCGGTGCTCGGAGCCGAAGGTCGTCTTCGGCGGACGGGACTCGGGCGTCGCCAACCCGGCGAAGGCCGACGGCACCACGCTGCTGGACGAGGTCTGGGCCGGGGCGCCGTTCCGGAACAAGGGGGCGCTGGTGGCGCGGGTGCGGTCCACCGTGGACGCGTGGGTGTCGGCCGGGCTGCTGAGCAGGGCGGACGGCGACAAGGTGGTGAGCACGGCGGGCGCGGCCTCGTACCGGCCCTGAGCCCTCCCGCGCAGGTCCGGTGCCGTGTCGCCCTCGGCACCGGGCCCGGCCGGTTCACGAAATTTTTTGCGGCAGCGGTGATTGTTTCGCCCCTGGCATACGTACCTCCTGGCGTTGGGCCGTTCATATCCCAGGAGGCACGATGCGCATCTCGCGCAGCACGGCAGGAACCGCGTTCGTGGGCGGTGCGATGATCCTTACGCTCACGGCGCTCGCCTACCCGAGCATGCTGGGCGTGCAGAACACGGCTGCCGGCCAGGACCGCATCATCGCCAACACCCAGTACGGTCCGCTGACCGAGGCGGACCGCGACTTCGTGGTGAAGGTGCGCGCGGCCGGGCTGTGGGAGCACCCCCTGGGTCTGCTGGTGATGCAGCGCGGAGGGTCGGCCGCGATGAAGGAGGCCGGCGAGCACCTCGTCGTCGGACACGGGCGGCTGGACGCCGCCTGCCGCAAGGTCGCCCCGGAGCTCGGCATCACGCTCCCCAACCAGGCGTCGCCGCAGCAGCAGCAGTTCGTGGCGACGGTGGAGGGCGCGCAGGGCCAGGAGTTCGACTCGACCGCGGTGAGCATCATGCGGGTCACCCACGGTCAGATCTTCTCGACGATCGCCAAGATCCGCGCCAACACGCGGAACACGCTGGTGCGTCAGCTCGCCGACCAGGCCAACTCCACGGTGCTGGACCACATCACGATCCTGGAGAAGACCGGCCTGGTCAACCACGAGCAGGTCAACCTCCAGCAGACCAGCCCGCCCAAGATGCCGGAGGACCAGACCACGCCGCCGCCCCCGCAGCCGGGCGCGCCGGTGCTGACCCTGCAGATACCGAAGGGCATGGAGGACCTGCGCACGGAGGCACCGAACTCGATCCAGCCGTCTCCTTCGGCGGGGTAGCGAGACTCCCGGAGGGCTCGTGGTCAGGAGCGGCGGCGGGGCTTGCCCTGCTTGCCGCCCCTGCTGTTCTTGCCGCCCTTGCCGCCCTTGGGGGTGCCGCTGGAGGACCCGCGTCGGTTCGCGCCCGTCGGCCTGGCCGGCTGCTTGCGGCGGTCGTCACGCTGGGGCTTCTCCTGCGCCGGAGGCTGCCGGCGGCCCCGGGTGCTGTTGGCCGTGCGGCCGCGGACGATGCCGATGAAGTCCTCCACCAGGTCCGTCGTCGCGTCCTCGGGCCAGGCCAGGGCCACGCTCGACTCGGGGGCGTCCTTGAGGGGACGGTGGGTGAGGTCCTTGCGGTGGTGGAGGCGGGCGAGCGACAGGGGGACGATGAGCACGCCGATCCCCGCCGCGACCAGTTCGATGGCGTCGGCCGTGGTGGCGGGGCGTTCCAGGGCGGGCCGCCCGGGGAGGTCCTCCCAGTCGAGGACGTCGTCGAGAGGGTGCAGCACGATGTCGTCGGACAGGTCCTCCGGGGACACCTCGTCGACCGCCGTGACCAGGTGGTCCTGGGGCACGACGACGACCGTCTGCTCGGTGTAGAGGGGGATCGCGCTGAAGACCGTCCGGTCGACGGGGAGGCGTACGAGGCCCGCGTCGGCGTCCCCGTCCAGCAGCCGCCCGGCCGCCGCCTCTCCGGCGGGCACCTGCGTCAGGGCCAGCGGGACATCGGGCTGCCGCTCGTTCCAGATGCGCACCCACTTGTCGGGCATCACCCCGGGGACGTACACGAGCCGGAACGAGGGAGATTCATCCGAGCCTGTCACCCGGCCAGGTTACCGGCCGTGGTGAGTGGGGGTGGTCAGCGGTCATGGTGGGTGGCCGTGGTCACCGGCCGTGGTCACCGGCCGTGGTCAGCGGTCGCGCACACGCTCGATACGCTGGACGGCATGACGTCGCACCAGAGCACCCAGAGCATGAAGCCCGCGACCGCGGCGAAGAAGCTGGGTGTGTACCTCGAGGCCACCCCCGCCGAGTTCCAGGAGGGTGTCGTCTCGCGCGCCGAGCTGAACGAGCTCCAGGCGAACCCGCCGCAGTGGCTCCAGGACCTGCGGAGCAACGGCCCGCACCCTCGCCCGGTGGTCGCGGCGAAGCTCGGCGTCTCCATCGCGGGTCTCGCCCGCGGCGGCCTCACCGAGCCCCTCACCACCGAGCAGATCGAGACGCTGAAGCAGGAGAACCCAGAGTGGCTGCAGCGGGAGCGCGCCACCCAGGCGGAGGTCCGCAAGGAGGCGGCCCGCATCAAGAAGAGGAACGCCGAGCGCGCTGAGCACCGCGGCTGACCTCGAACCTTCTCTCACACGGCCCCAACCGGTCCATCCGGTTGGGGCCGCTGTCGTTCTCCGGTCCGCGCACGGCCCCGTGTGGCCCCGTGTGGCCTCGTGTGACCTCGTGTGACCTCGGTGAAATCTTTCAGCCATGTATTGACATGGTGATGAAACGATCCTAGCTTGGCCGATCATTTAGATTCGTGAAGTAGGTTCACGGATATGAACAGCAACGGAGCCACCTATGCGGGATCGCCGACGCCTGGCTGCCGCACTCGCCATCTCGGGTCTCCTGTTCGGAACGGCCGCCTGCGGCTCCGGTTCCGGCAGCGCCCGGGCCGGCGATCCGAACACGCTGGAGGTGTGGACCCGGAGCGATCCGGACTCCGCCCAGACCTACAAGAGGGTGTTCGCCGCCTTCACCAAGAAGACCGGCATCAAGATCGACTACCAGCCGGTCATGAACTTCGACCAGCAGTTGCAGAGCCGCGCGTCCACCAAGGACCTGCCGGACGTCATGATCAACGACACGGCCCTGATGGGCAGTTACCAGGCCCAGGGCCTGCTCAAGCCCATCACTCCGGCCTCGATCGCCGGACACGACGAGATCACCGCCAAGTCCTGGTCGTCCACCGTGGGCCGCGACGGCAGGCACTACGGCATCCCGTACTCCCGACAGGCCATGACGCTGTTCGTCCGCAAGGACTGGCGCGAAAAGCTCGGCCTGCCGCAGCCGAAGACCTGGCAGGACACCCTCGCCCTCGCCAAGGCCTTCGCCACCCGCGACCCGGACGGGGACGGCAAGAAGGACACGTACGGCATGGTCGTGCCCGGCAGCGCACAGAACGGCTATGTCGCCTGGTGGGGTGCCAGCTGGCTGTGGCAGGGCGGCGTGCGGATCATCGAGAAGGACGGCACGGGCTACCGGCCCGCCATGGACTCGGCGGCCGCCCTGCGCACCGTCACCTGGATGAAGAACAACCTCTTCTGCGGTGACAACGGTGTCATACAGCCCAGCGCCCTCACGTCCGTCACCGCGAACACCACCAACTTCCAGGACGGCAACGCCGGGATGTACCTCACCGGCCCGTACAACATCTCCACCTTCGACAAGGCGCTCGGCAAGGACAAGTACGAGGTCCTGCCCGCGCCGTCGGGCCCGGCCGGCAACAACGACGTGCTCGCCGACGGCGAGAACGTCTACTTCGGCGCGAAGACCGGGAAGGCCAGGCTGGAACAGACGCTCGCGGCCTTCCTGATCTCCCCCGAGGGCCAGACGCTCGCGATGACCGGCGACCACCAGCCCGTCGTGCGCATCCCCGTCAACTCCACGCTGGACGCGGCGAAGGTGCGCGACGATCCGCGCTGGAGCGTGGTGCAGAAGGCCTACGAGACGGCCTCCGTGCAGTTCCCCAACGCGCCCGACTTCGCACCGGTCAAGCAGGACACCGCCGACGCGCTCAACGCGCTCTTCACGTACTGCGGCAGTGACGTCGAGGCCGGTCTCAAGGAACTCAACGACACCCTCGCCGGTGACCTCAAGGACCAGGACCTGTTGAAATGACCGCGACCGTGACGACACCCGGGCCGCGCAGAGCCCGGTTCCTCAGCAAGAAGGCCGTACTGCCCTGGCTGTTCCTCGCGCCGGGTCTGCTGCTCGCGCTGGTCTTCAAGTTCCTCCCCATGGGCAAGGGCGTCTGGCTCAGCTTCTTCGACGTACGGCCCTTCCTCGGTGACCAGTGGGTCGGCCTCGACAACTACACGCGGGTCCTGACCGACCACCGCTTCCAGGACGCGATCGGCCACACACTGGTCCTGGGCATCGGCATGTCTCTCGGCGGCATCGTCGCCGGCGTCCTGTTGGCCCTGCTGCTCGAAGGCCAGGCGCGCTCGCTGAGGATCATCCGGACCGCCGTCTTCCTGCCGGTCGTCACCGCCACCGCGGTGGTCGGCGAGATGTGGCGGCTGATGTACCACCCGACCTCCGACGGCCTGATCAACAGCGGTCTCGGGCTCCTCGGCCTGGGGCCCGTGCCGTACCTCGACAACCCCGACACGGCGCTGTGGGCGACGATGGCCATGGGCATCTGGATGCTCGCCCCGTACAACATGGTGATCATCCTCGCCGGGCTGGCGGGTGTGGACCGCTCGCTGTACGAGGCCGCCGCGATGGACGGGGTGTCGCTGTGGCAGCGGCTCCGGCACATCACCCTGCCCGCGATCCGCCCCGCCCTCGGCATCGTCCTCACCCTCGCCGCCATCCGCGGACTGCGCGTCTTCACCGAGGTGTACGTCCTCACCGGCGGCGGTCCGGCCGGATCGACCGACGTCTGGATGACCCGCGCCTACACCCTCGGCTTCTCCCGCAACGACATCGGCGGCGCCTCGGCCGCCTCCGTGCTCCTGCTCTGCGTGACGCTGCTGCTCACCGTCACCGTCAACTACTTCCGCAAGAGGGGAGACGTGAGATGAGCGCGCCCGCCATCGACCCCGTCCGGACCCCGGTGACCGCCTCCCCCGCGGGGAAGTCCGCCGGGAAGCAGCGCACCACACCCGCCCGTTTCGACACCGCCCTCGGCTGGAGCGACCGGCCGGGCCTCGCCTGGGCGCTGCGCGTCCTGCTCTGCGTACTCGCCCTGGGCGTCTTCGCGGCGCCGTTCGTGACGGTCTTCTCCGGTTCGTTCAGCGAGAAGGCCAGCGGTTCGACCCTGTCGTTCCTCCCCCACCACCCGAGCCTGCTGAACTTCGAGGTGGCGGGCGAGCGCGGCATCTGGGACTACTTCGGCAACTCCCTGGTCATCGCGGGCGGCGGACTGCTGCTCCAGCTCGTCGTCTGCACGCTCGCCGCGTACGCCCTGGCCCGGCACAAGTTCCGCGGGCAGGCGCTGATCCTGACCCTGTTCATGCTGACGATGATGCTCCCCGAGGAGGTCATCGCCATCCCGCTGTCCCTGGTCCTCGGCCATGTGCCCGTGATCGGCCTCGATCTGAAGGGCACCGTCTGGGGCGTCATCCTGCCGCTCGGCGCCTGGGGCTTCTCGGTGATGGTGCTCACCGAGTTCATGAAGGACATCCCCGCCGAGATCGAGGAGGCCGCCCGCATCGACGGCGTCGGTGAGCTGCGGATGCTGTGGCAGGTCATCCTGCCGCTGTGCAAGCCCGCGCTCGGCGTGGCCGGCGTCCTCGGCTTCATCATGATCTGGGACCAGTACCTGCTGCCGCTGATCGCCGCGAAGGACCCCACCGACTACACGGTCACCGTCGCCCTGTCCATCCTGCGCACCGACCCCGAGGTCGGCTCGGGGGTGGTGCTGGCCGGTGCGGTGATCGCCCTGATCCCCAGCCTGATCGTCTATCTGCTCCTCCAGCGCTCGCTGGTCACCGGCATCGCCGCCGGTGCCACCAAGGGCTGACCACCCACCCCCACATATGAGGGAGACATGAAGTTCCACGGAGTGCTGTTCTTCCCGGTCACGCCGTTCGCGGCGGACGGTTCACTGGACGAGGAACGGCTGGCCCAGCACATCGAGTCGGGTGTCGCCGCGGGCGCGGGAGGTGTGTTCGTCGCCTGCGGCACCGGCGAGTTCCACGCCCTGTCGGCCGAGGAGATCGAGCGGGCCACCCGGGTCGCGGTGCGGACGACGGCCGGACGGGTCCCGGTCTTCGCCGCCGCCGGTGGTCCCGCACCGGTCGCCCGGGACCAGGCGGCCCGGGTCGAGCGCGCCGGTGCCGACGGCATCCTGCTGCTGCCGCCCTACCTGGTCAGCGCCCCGCAGCAGGGCCTGGTGCGCTACGTCCGGGAGGTCACCGCGGCCACCGGGCTGCCCGTCGTCTTCTACCAGCGCGGTTCCGCCCGGCTCACTGCGGACACGGCCGCCGAGATCGCCGCCCTGCCCGGGGTCGTCGGCCTCAAGGACGGCATCGGGGACATCGAGCGGATGCACCGCATCGTCCGCGCGGTGCGTGCCGTGCCGGGCACGGAGGACTTCCAGTTCTTCAACGGGCTGCCCACCGCCGAGATGACCGCGCCCGCCTACCAGGGCGTCGGCGTCGAGCTGTACTCCTCGGCGGTGTTCGCCTTCGCCCCGGAGATCGCCCTGGCCTTCCACCGGGCCCTCGCCGAGGGCGACGAGGCGCTGGTCTCGCGGCTCCTCGACGAGTTCTACGGCCCGCTGGTCGCCCTGCGCGACGAGGTTCCCGGGTACGCCGTGTCGCTCGTCAAGGCCGGGGTGACGCTGCGCGGCCTGGACGTCGGCGGCGTACGGGCTCCGCTGCTGGATCCGGCACCGGAGCACATCGCCCGGCTGTCCGAACTCATCGACCGTGGTCTGGAGGTGGTCGGCGCATGAGCCAGACGCGCATCCGGGAGCTGATCGTCACCCCGATCGCCTTCGGCGACCCGCCGCTGCTCAACTCCAACGGCGTGCACGAGCCGCTCGCGCTGCGGATCATCCTCCAACTCGTCCTGGAGGACGGCACGGTGGGGCTGGGCGAGTCCCCGGGCGGCACCGCCCGGCTGGAGCGGCTTCAGGCCGCGGCGAAGGTGGTGGTCGGCATGGACGTCTTCGACACCACCGCCGTCGCCGCCGCGATCGACTCGGCCCTGCTGCCGGCCGTGCCCAGCTCGCACGAGCGCGGCTGGACCACGTCGGCGGTGGAGGTGGCCTGCCTCGACGCGCAGGGCAAGCTGCTCGGCCGACCGGTCAGCGACCTGCTGGGCGGCAGGGTCCGCGATGCGGTGCCGTTCGCGGCGTACCTCTTCTACAAGTGGGCCGAACACCCCGCGCTCGACGGCCGGCCGGCCGTCACCGACGACTGGGGCGAGGCCCTCGACCCGGCCGGGATCGTCGAGCAGGCCCGGCTGATGCAGGAGCGATACGGCTTCAGGTCGTTCAAGCTCAAGGGCGGTGTGTTCCCGCCCGACGAGGAGATCGCCGCGATCCGGGCGCTGTCGGAGGCCTTCCCCGGGCAGCCGCTGCGGCTGGACCCGAACGTGGCGTGGACGGTGGAGACGTCGAAGTACGTCGCCCGTGAACTCGACGGCGTCCTCGAATATCTGGAGGACCCGACCAAGGGCATCGACGGCATGGCGGAGGTGGCGAAGGAGTCGCCCATGCCGCTCGCGACCAACATGTGCGTGATCGCCTGGGAGCATCTGAGGCCGGCCGTCGAGCAGAACGCGATCCAGGTCCTGCTCACCGACCACCACTACTGGGGCGGGCTGCGCCGGACCCGGGAACTGGCCGCCGTGTGCGAGGCGTTCGGGATCGCCCTGTCGATGCACTCCAACTCGCACCTGGGCATCAGCCTCGCCGCGATGACCCATGTCGCCGCGGCCATCCCCAACCTCGACCACTCCTGCGACACGCACTATCCGTGGAACTCGGCGGACGACGTGATCGTCCCCGGTGTACTGGAGCTGCGCGACGGGGAGGTACGGGTGCCGACCGGGCCGGGACTGGGTGTCGAGCTCGACCACGACAAGCTGGAGCAGCTGCACCGGCGTTACGTCGACTCCGGGATGCGCGGCAGGGACGACACCGGCTACATGCGGCGGATCCAGCCGGAGTACGAGCTGCGACTCCCCCGCTGGTGACGGGCGTGCGCCCCTCCCCTGTGGAGGGGCGCACGCGGTCACTTCGACTTCGGCACCTTCAGCCGGTCCCAGGTGAGCTTGCCGGGGATGCCGTCGGCGTCCTTGCCGGAGAAGCCCTGCTTCTGCTGCCACAGCGCGTAGGACCGGCGGTCGGCCTCGCTCCAGTCGGGGCTCGGCCCCTCCTCGTAGCGGCTGCACCCCTCGGCGACCAGGCGGCGGCCCATCGCCGTGATGATCGGGGAGCGCTGCCCGGCGTGGAAGAACGCGGCGCCCGGGAACGGCTCGTAGGACGGCTTGGGCGCCGGCTTCGGGTCGGGGGCCGGCTTGCTGCCGCCCCCGCCGCTGAGCCGCTGGGCTATGCGCTTGCGCATGCCGTCCATGGTGAAGCCGCGCGGGTCGACCTTGCCCGGCTGCCACTCCTTGTGGCCGATGACGGAGCGCTCTGACCAGCCGTGGTGGCGGCAGATCGCCGCTGACACCTTCTCGATGGCTTCCTTCTGCGCCTCGGGCCAGGGGTCCTTGCCGTTGCCGAGGTTGATGCACTCGAAGCCGTAGAAGTGCCGGTTGCCGTCGGTGTCGGCCTCGTTGTCGTGCGGCAGTTTCGACTCGTTGATCACGGCGCGCAGGACGTCGCTGTCGCCGAGGCCGGCGTGGTTGGCGCGGCCGTTGCCGACCAGGTGGACGTGGCCCTTCTTGTCGATGACGCCGTGGCAGAGCGGGCCGGGCAGGCTGGAGTAGCCGTCGTAGCAGATGTCGACGGAGGCCGCGGTGCCGGAGGTGACGGTGTGGTGGATCATCACGCCGTTGACCGGCCCCCAGGGGCCCTTGCTGTTGCGGTTGTGGGTGCGCCAGTTGCGGACCTCGTGGACGGTCAGGCCCTCGGCCCGGAGGATCTCCACCAGCTTGGACGCGCTCAGCGGCTTGGCCATCAGTTGTCTCCTTCCACGGCGGCTTCCGCCTCGGCGGTGGTGTGGGACCGCCCGTGGGAGGGGTCCTCGGCGGCCAGTTCCTCGCGGTGGGCCTGCTCCTCGGCGGCGAGCGTGGCCTCGTCGGCGGGCGGCATGCTGCTTGCCAGCGGGCCGAACGCCAGGCGCAGGTCGACGGCGCTGCCCTCGCCCTTGATCAGGGCCAGCGGGGCGAAGTGCCGGGCGATGCCGGCCGGGCCCTGGAGCAGCGGACGGCGGGCCGCGTCCGCCGGCCACTCGACGCTGCCGGTGGCGGTGCGGGCGGGGACGAGCCAGTGGTCGCCGGTGCGGTAGGTGCCGCCCTTGGCGAAGTACACCTCGACGCCGTCCTCCAGGGGCAGCCACTCCCCCTCCGTGACGGGGACCGCGCCGCCGCGCAGGGCGGTCGTGCGGCCCTTGCGTTTCGGACCGCCGTGGTGGTCCCAGCGGCGCAGGTACGGGTTCAGGTGGGCGAGCCGTCCGACGCCCGGGGCGGGTTCGGCGGACAGGCGGACGCGGCGGCCCGGCAGGTCCAGTTCCTCGACCCGCAGCAGCGGCAGGGGCTCCAGGCGGGAGGCGTAGGCGGTGTCGACGAACTCCACGTGGTCTCCGACGTCGAGGTCCAGCTTGTCGTCGTGGCCGAGGGACGCCAACTGCACCCAGGTGCCGTCGAGTTCGTCGACGGGAAAGACGACGGAGCCGTTCTCGCGGGACCACTTGAAGGTGGCGTCCTTCGCCTCGCCACCCTCGTGGACCTCCACCCGGTACAGCTGGTTCTCCGGGCCGCGGTAGCGGGCGTCCGGCTTGACCAGGCACGGGTCCTCGTCGGCGTGGTCGGGCCGCTCGCTGCGGGCGGCGAGCCGGGCCGAGGGGGCCGACCGGCGCTGCGCCCAGCGGGTGAACGCGGCGCGGACGACCTCCTTGGAGGGGTCGGTCTCCTCGATCTCCAGGGCGGCGAGGGACAGGGGCAGCACCTGCCAGACGACCTTCACGCGGGCGGCGGTGTCGGGCATGGCGGCGCCGAGGGCGACCTCGCGCAGCGCGGGGTCCTCGGCGGCGGTGACCGAGCGCTCCCACACGTTCAGGTAGACGACGAACGGCGACTGGGCGGGCGAGGGCAGCCGGTCGCCGGGCTTCTCCGGGTCGCGGAAGCCGTCGGGCTGGTCCCAGTAGGTCCAGGTCGCGGGCGGCTCCGGCGCGGATTCCTCGCTGTCCTCGTCGGTCACGGGGACCCCGGCGGCCGGGCGGTCGGCGTCGCACAGGATGCCGTCGACGTAGTAACGGCCGCCGTGGATGAGGAGCGTGTCGATCTCGTGCTTGCCGCCGACGTACTCGATGCGGAAGCCGGCTGCGTCGCGCGGCCCGCCGTGCGGTCCGATCAGGTCGGCGGCGAGGCTGCGGGCCTGGTGGAGCTGGATCGCGGTCTGCTCGTTGAGGTCGGCGTCGAGCTGGACGCGGCCCTGCTGGGCGACGACCGCGGAGTAGTGCCGCTCCGGGCGGAACGTGGAGCGGGAGAGGTCTGCGTGCATGAAGGGTGTCCCCCCTGGTTCAGAAGTGCGGGTTCAAAGGTCGGTGGCGGGCGCGCGCCTCACGTCACGAAGAAGATCCCGGCGTCGGTGCCCGCGGGCGTGTACTCGGCGAGCCGGGCCCGCAGTCCGTCCTCGCGCTGCGGCCGGTACAGGTCGTGGTAGGCACCCATCTCGGCGCCGTCGTCCGCGCCGCGCCGGATCTCCTCGGGGCAGCGGTCGGCGAGCAGGCCGTACCAGGGCGTCCCGTAGCGCTGGGAGGTGAACAGCGGCTTGATGTCCGCGGCCTGTTCGGGCCGGCAGCGGTGGCGGCGCGGGGTCCTGGAGCCGGTGGGGACGTAGGAATGGCGCAGGCAGCCGATGCCGCGCCGGGCCACGTGGAGCCGGCCCGTGAAGACGCTGTTCTCGGCGATCTTCACCGCGTGCGTGTGGATCTCGCCGATGACGGTGGTGCGGTGCAGGTGCAGCACGGCGTGGGCGTGGCGGCAGTCCGGGGCGGACAGGGCCTCGCGGTCGTCGGCGGTGGCGTCGAGGACGCTGTCGCGGATGTGGATGCCGAGGGGGTCCTCGCCCACCTCGTCGCCTATGACCTCGATGGTGCCGAGGATGCTGTGCTCGACCTGGAGGCAGGCGGTGGTGCGGTCCAGGACGATGCTCGGCTCCTCCGGCGAGTGCGGCTCACACTCGGGCTCCAGGGACCAGCCGGGCACGAGCGTGCTGTGCCGTACGACGACGGCGCCCACCGCACCTGCCACGTTGATGCCGCGCCCGGCGACGAGCAGCCCGTCGAGCACGGCACGCGGCCGCTCGTGCGGGGCGCAGTCGTCGGACACCGCGCGGATGTTGAGGGCGTCGGGGCGGTTGCTGTACCAGTCGAGCAGACGGATGACCGGGCGGGTGCCCTCGGCGGCGCGCAGTTCGAGCCGGTCGCCCGGGTCCAGGTCGAAGTCGAGTTGCTCCTGGTAGGCGCCGCTGTGCGTGATCTCGATGATGCCGGCGGGTCCGGTGCGGTCGGCCCGGCGGTCGTGCTGCCAGGCCCGGTAGGCGTCCATGATCTGCCGGTACGGCTGTCCCGGCCCCACCCGGTAGAACTCCGCGTCCGGCCGCGGTTCGCGGTCGCGCTCGTACTCGCCGCCGCCCATGTCGGCGGCGAACGCGTAGTGGTAGTCGACCCACACGCCCTGCCGGGGCGCGGAGCGCGAGCCGAAGGCGATCCGCCCCAGCTCGGGGTCGACGGCCACCTGGCCCCGCTTCGGCCGGTAGCGCCAGTCCGACAGGTCGGCCACGACGATGTCCGAGGGCGGTACGGGGTTGTCCTCGCCGTCGAGGCGGATCACGAAGCTCTTGCCGGGGCCGTAGTAGTCGAGCAGCCGGTCGTGCAGGAGACGGCGGGTGACGAACGCCGGCACGTTGTCGACGGTGGCGATGTGCGCCGGCGAGGGCTCCGGGAACGGCTTGGTGACCAGCGGGGTGTCGTTGCCGAGGATCGAGAAGGTGTAGAGGTTGCGGGCCCGGTCGATGCAGTAGGCCGGGGTCCGGGTCAGCGGGTACGCCTTCAGCCGCCACACGAAGAGCGCGACGCCGGCCGGGCTCCAGCCGCCCTGCCGGTGCCGTGAGTCGGCGCGGCGGACGTCGACCGTGCGGGCGGAGTTGGCGAACGGGCCGCCGCCGAGGGCGAGTTCGGCGCCGTCGCGCAGGTCGACGAGGCGTCCGCGCGTACCACGCTCCCCGGTGCCGTACAGCTTCACCGGCTGGGTGTGGGCGACCTGCCGGGACAGTTCGACGGCCCGCGCGGGCCAGTCCGCCACCCGCTCGGACAGTTCCTCCAGGAGGTGCAGCGTGCCCTTGCGGCGGCGGCCCGCGACCGTGGCGGCCACGTCCCGGCGCGGGGCGACCGCCTCGGCCAGGGCCGCCCGGCCGCCGTCGTGCAGGCCGGTGGTCAGGACCCGCTCGTAGCCGGGGAGGGTGCGGTAACCGACCAGGTCGCCCAGGTACGGCAGCACCCAGGGGGCCGCCGTCTCCACGAACAGGTCCTCGTAGCCCTGCTGGACGCCGTCGCGGACGCGGTCGAGCTGCTCGGCGATCACCGCGAGCAGTGCGCGCAGCGGCCCGCCCTCCTCGGCGTCGCGCAGCAGGTGCCAGCGGGGCAGCAGTTCGGCGAGCCCGTCGGGTTCCCTGGGCACCACCGGGGCCTGCGTCTCCAACTGGGTGTCCGGGGACATCACTTGACCTCCGTCAGAATCAGGGTGTCCGCGGCCCGGGGCGACAGCAGCGCGAGCTGGGCCGGGCGGATGCCGCGGAAGACGTACACCGACCGGCCCTTGGGCAGGCGCCGGGTGTCGGTGATGTCGGGGTTGAGGCGCAGGAGTTCGGCGAGGGGGACGCCGTAGCGGGCGCAGATCTCCGACAGCGTCTCGCCGTTCTCGGCGCGGACGGTGTGGGTCTTCTCGTCGTACGTCGCCGGGTGCGCCGGGACGGTCGCCCTGGGCGGGCCGGGCCGGGTGAGCAGCTCGGTCAGCTCCTCCGTGGTGGCGGAGGCGGGCACGCCGGTGAAGACGTCGACGTCCACGTAGTCGACGCCGGGCACGGTGTGGGCGGTGGCCAGCACCTCGGAGAGTCGGGCGGGGCGGCCCAGCTCCCGGCCCTCGAAACCGAGCCGGTTCAGCAGGGCCTGCCGCAGTCGCGGTCCCACGGTCTGCCAGGCGTGATCGGGTGCCACCTTCACCTTGGCGGCGATCAGCAGCAGGACCAGTTCCCGGCCGTCCACACGGACCGGGAGGTTCGCGTCGCCGTACTCGGTGAGGGCGCCGCGCAGGGCGCGCAGCGTGTCCGAGTCGGGCGCGATCGGCACGTCGTCCGTGCCCGCGACCGTCACGTGCAGCACCCGCCGCCGCCCGTCGAAGAGTTCGCGCGCCGAAGCCCGGCCGATGCCGGCCCGGGAGCGGGCGAAGTCCTCGTAGTCGGACTCGGAGACCAGCCGGTCCAGGGCCGAGACGGCCAGCGGGACCGTACGGCGGGTCAGGGCCGGGCCGTCGGCGTCCGCGCCGCCGGTGGCGGGGCGCGGGTTGGTGACCGCGGTGACGCCGAGGGGCCGGGTGAGCGGCTGGGTGACGCGGTCCGCCGGGACGTTGGCGGCCTTGCCGGTGCCGAAGCGGTAGCGGGCGCGGATGTTCTCGTGGCCGGAGGGCAGCCGGGCGCCGTGCACGCCGTCGCCGAAGGTCACCGTGGTCCGGCCGTCGGCCGTGGAGCCGGTGATGTAGACCCGCTCGGTCGGGCCGCGTCCGGCGAGGCTGTCGACCTCGTGCCACAGCACACCGTCGACCCGGATCTCCAGGACCGGGGTGGCGCCGAGGGGGTTGTCGTCGGCGAGCCAGGTCAGCGGGGACTGCCAGAGCGCGAAGGTCTGGTTGACGCGGTCCGAGTCGCCGCTGCCGATGGCCTCCTCGCGGCTCTCGCCGTGGGTGGCCTCGACGACGTTGCCGAGGACGCGGACCGTCTCGCGGCGGTAGCGGTGGGCGAGGTCGGCGGTGAGGGTGAGCCGGGTGTGGACGTGGTCGCCGGGGAGCCCGCGGTCCGCGGCGGGGTCGGCGGCGGCGATCGTCACGACCTCCGTGGCCCGTACCCCGGCCGTGCCGGGGATGTCGCTGCGTTCGCCCTCGACGATGAGCGTGCGGCCCGGCCTGAGGCCCTCGTAGAGCTCGGCGAGTTCGATCTCGTTGCCGTGCACGTCCTCGCCGAGCGGTTCGTCGGCGAGGCGCAGCGGCTCGCCCGCGGCGTGCACGGTGGTGTCGCGGATGTGCGACAGGAGCACGTCGAACTCGTCCAGCCAGGGGTCGGCGAGGGTGAGTTCGGTGCCGCGGCCGGTGATGCCGTAGTTGGTGTACGCGGCTGTGCGTACGGCCACCACCTGGGTCGTGACGAACGCCAGCTTCGGATCGCCGGGGACGCCCTTGTCGGCGCCCTTGGCGGGCCGCTGGACCGCCACCCAGCTGCCGACGGTGATGCCCTCGTGCACGGTGTCCAGCTGGAGCGTGCGGCGGTTGACGGGCTCCGGCTTGGTGGCGATGACGATCTCGACGTTGGGTTCGGCGCTGCCCACCGTGTACTTGAGGCTGACCTCGTGCTCGCCGTGCGTGAACTGCTCGCCGGCGCCCGGCCGGAGGGCGATCTGCTCGGACGTGCCGTTGTGGACGCCGACGTGGATCAGGCCCTCGTCGTCGGGCCGGGACACGAACAGGGTGCGCTCGGGCAGGCCGGAGTGGAGGCGGGCGGTGACGCCGGGTTCCTGGGAGTCGGCGGGCCGCCGGTTGAGCCAGCTGAGGTCGCGGTCCTGGCCGGAGCGCACGGACAGTTCGACCTGGCCGGGGCCGAGCGTGAAGGTGACCGGCTGGGTGACCGGCAGGTTCTCCGCGCGCTGGTCGGAGCTGCTGCCCTCGACGTACTGGAACTCGGCCCGGACCGGGGTCTTGCCCGCCGTGTCGTACACGACGCGCATGGTCGCCAGCACCGCTCCGGTCAGCGGCCAGTCGGCGGTACGGATGACCCGGCCGCGGTCGTCCTGAACCGGCTTGAGCGGGGCCGTGGCACCGAAGGGGGCCGTGGTGACGCGCAGGGCGAGCAGTTCACGCAGAAGCTGCGGGGCGCCGGGGGCGGCGGCCGTGCGCCAGGCCGGGTAGAGGCTGCCGAGGCCGGGGTTGAGGGCGGAGAGGAGGCGGGCGGTGTCGGTGCCGGGGAGTTGTCGGCCGAAGGTGCCCACTGGGGCCGGCGTGGTGGCGCGAAGGGCGGGGAGTATGGCGCCCAGGGCTTCCAGAGCGGCGGTGCGCGAGTCGCCCTGAAGGGGCGCGGGCCGTGTCGATTTGCGGCTCCGCCGCGTGGGCGCGACCGGCCCCGGCGGCGCCGCGGGCGGCCGACCACCCATCGACGCACCCTCCTGATCCGTCTGAGCAGGCGCCAACTCCAGTGCCCGCTCGGCGAGTTCGGCGAGCACCGCTTCCAGCTGCTCGAACCACTCCGCCACGTCCTCATACGGCTCGGCCAGCACCTGCGCCTCACCGAGCCGGGCGAGAGGTTCCGCGAGGCGTGCCGCGAGCCGCTCGGGCGTCTTCACACCGTCCAAGTCGTCACGCAAGGGCTCCAGGACCTGGTCCTCGAAGTCCTCGATCAGCCGGCTGACCGGACGCGGGTTGGGGACCTCCGGGGTCGGCGGCTCCTCCCCCGGCTCCCCCGGCTGCGCCGGAAGCGCGGTCCAGCGCCGTACCTCGTCGACGAGTTCCTTCAGGCTCGGCGGCGCCGACCTCGGCAGGGAGATCGCCGTGACGTCGTCGTCCCGGTCGACGCGGGTGTCCGCCACCGGCACCAGCTTGCGCTCGCCGCCGGCGCCTTCCCCGAAGACGAACAGCAACTGGTCGCCGGTCCGCAGGGAGTGCGCGGTGCCCTCGACGAACAGCTCGGAGCGCTTCTCGAGATCCCGCGGGGTGACGAGCGAGGGACGGCGGCGGCGGACCTTCAGCTCGTTGAAGTCCCAGCGGGCCGTCAGATCCCGGCTGGTCTCGAAGGTCAGCGACTCCTCGCCGGCGGACGCGGGCACGCTGTGACTGCGCGCCCCGCGCGGGATCAGCACGTTCTGGGCCTCGGCGCGCGGGTCGCGTTCGAGGGTGTACGCCAGGTGTGTGGCGGCGGCGACGCCGGGGCGCGGCCGGTGTCCGACGAGCCGGCCGAGCAGCACCAGGGAGCGGTGCTCGTTCGCGGTGCGGACGTAGGCCTCGTCGGCGATGCGCTCGGAGTGGAAGGTGAGCAGGTCGCCGAGGACGGCGGTGGCGTCGAGCAGGCCGATCGCCGGGTCGTCCGGGGTGCGGACGGTGAGCCGGTTCAGCGCCGGGTAGGCGGGTGAGGCGAGCCGGTCGAGCAGGGCGGCCAGGAAGGAGCCGTACTCGCCGACGCGGTAGTCCAGCGCGGTGCGGCCGGGCGGGTTGTGCGGCGGGGCCGGTGCGAGGCGTTCGTCGTGGCCGCCCCGGCAGGCGCCGCCGCAGCCGCACTCGTCGGTCGCGGTGACCGGGTGCGGGTCCGTCATCGGGCACCTCCCAGGGATATCGCCAGCAGGCCGTTCTCCGGCCGGTCCGGGTCGTTGTCGCAGGTGGCGATCTCCAGCGGGCCGAGCCGCAGCACGCCGTCCTCCCTCTCTCCTCGGTCCTGTCCGTACAGCCGCCGCAGCCGGGTGACCTCGACGCTCTCCACTCCGGGCACGGCCGCGGCGACGGCGACCAGGCGGCTGAGCCGGACCGGTTCGCCGAAGGTGAGCGCGTCGGGGTGGAAGAAGCCGAGCCGTCCGCCCGGCAGGCGTCCGCTGCCGAGCACGCGGTACAGCTCGGCCAGGATCTGCCCGTGCTGGTGGCCCGGCCGGGCGCACACGGTCAGCGCGACGTCGAGCGGTACCAGGCGGGCGGGGCCCACGACGAGGTCGTGGCCGATGCGCCGGTACGTCTCCAGCGCCTGGGCGACCGAGTCGAGCAGGTCCGGCGACGGGGCGGCGGTGCCGTACGCGTCGATCGCGATGTGCGCCTCCTGGACGCTGCCTGTCCAGCGGAGTTCGGCCGCCGCCCGCTGCACGCCCGGCAGTTCACCCGCGAGGGCCGCATAATCGTCGGCCGTGACGGCGCGCAGCCGGGTGCGGCGCAGGTCGAGCGGGGCCAGCTGGCGTACCTGCTCGACGGGTTCGGGCTGGGTGCCGCCCAGGGCGGGCAACGGGTTGCGTACGGATACGGCCGGGGCCTCGCAACCGCCCTGCACGACGAGGTGGTTGATGGCCTCGGCGCCGACGTTGCCCGCGGTGCCGCCACCGAGCCGGTAGCGCAGGGCCAGCCGGGAGCCGGGCGTGGGCCTCGCGCCGTGCCGGCCGTCGCCGAAGCGCAGGGCCAGGCGGCCGTCGTCCTCCAGTTCGCCCACGAAGTGCCGCTCGCGCGGACCGCTGTCGAGCAGGTCGCGGCGCGGCTCCCAGGTCTCGTCGTCGCCGTGGACACGGACGGCGGGCAGTGCCCGGCGCGGGTCCTGGGCGAGGGCGGCGGTCGCCGAGCCGCGCAGCACCGTCTCCTCGGGGTGGAGGCCGGCCGCGTAGGCCGGGCCCCAGCTGTGCGCGATCTCCCAGGCGATGTGCCCGTCGAGGACCGTGCCCGCGCGGGCCCGGGCGGCGAGGACCTCGATGCGGCGCAGCTTGGTGTCGAGCAACTGGTCGCTTCGGTACAGAAGTTCGCGCAGGGCGCGGACCGGGTGGCGGCGCAGTTCGAGGCGTTCCAGCACGTTCAGGCCGTAGACCACGGCGAGTTCGGCGATCTCCCGCTCGCCGAGCCCGTCCCGGTCGCGGGCGCTGCGCCACAGTTCGACGAGCCGCTGCCGGATCCGGCCCGGGATGGCCGCGATCCGCTCGGCCTGCCCGGCGGCGACGGTGCCGGGGTCGGGGAAAGGCACCGCCTGGGTGACGGGGGTGCGGCCGAGGACGGGGCGGAAGCGGGGCGCGATGCCCGGGTAGACGGACTGGGCGAGCAGGGTGCGCAGCGCGGCGGTCTGGGCGTACGCCGTGCCGGGGACGACCTGTTCGTGCCGCTGCCCGGCGCTCTCCAGGCCGAGGCCGGCGCGGGCGGTGGCGCGCTCGCCGACGACCTCGAAGAGTTCGCGGACGTCGTCGGGGACGAGTGCCCGGCCCGACTGCGTCCGTTCCGTCAGGGCGTTGACCAGCCGCGCGGGCGCGTTGCCCTCCTCGGTGTCCCGGCAGCCGAACGCGGGAGGGTCGCAGGGGGCGGTCACGGCGGGTACGGGCGGCACGGTGACCGTCTCGGGCAGCCCGGTCAGGGTCCGGCCGTGGTCGACGAGGACGACGTTGCCGCGGGCGAGCGTGACGTCCTCGACGGGCAGGCAGTCGCGTCCGCCGCGGGTGGTGAGGCAGAGCGGGAAGCGCAGCGCGTCCTCGGGGGCCCAGGTGACCTCCAGGACCGGCTGGTCCTCGATCCGGTCCAGGCCGGGCGTGACGGAGGTGAGGCGGACCGCCTGGCGGTGGGCGGGGTCGGCGTCGCCCGGGGTGCCGGTGCGGGGGCCCTTGACCTCCTCCAGGACGATGACGTCGCCGGGCTTGAGGTCGAGGCGGCGCTCGCGGCAGGTCTCCGGATCGACCCAGGCGTCCCGCAGGGTCGCGGCGGTGGCGCCCTTCGGCAGGGTGCACACCTCGCCGCCCCACGTCCACAGCCGGATCGTGTTGTGCGCGACCCGCAGTTCCAGCGGGTCGGTGGCGACGACGGGTTCGAAGACCTCCACCGAGCCGCGTTCGTCGAGGTCGCCTAGCTCGGTCTCGTCGATGACGGTGCCCGGCTCGGGGCGGTCGTGCGGGTCGAGGCTGCGCACGTCGACGGAGGCGAAGCGGAAGGTGCCCGGGGCGAGCGTCCGGTCGTCCGCGGTGCGGACGGTGACGTAGGCGCGGGCGTTGCAGCCGTCGTGCATCGCGTAGTCGATGAGCCGGACGTGGCGGCGTACGGAGACACGGCGGCGGGCGGTGTCGAGGTAGGCCTCGGTGGCGACGGCGTCCTGCTGGTAGCTGATCTGGTCGCCGGTGTACGCGAGGAGTTCGACGAGGGTCGTGCCCAGATCGGCGGGGTTGCGCTCGGCCCAGTCGGGGGTGGTGAGCGCGAGCCGGTCCAGGAGCAGTTTGCGGATGGTGTCGTAGTCGCGGGCGGTGTAGTCGATGACGGGCGCGGCGGGGAAGTCCTGCTCCGGCCGGTCCTGGTCCTTGCAGTCGAAGGGGGTCGGGCAGTCGGGCCGGAAGGAGAACGTGGCGCTGTGGTAGCGCTGGTCGAAGCCGCGGTACGGCTCGGTGCCGGGCCGTCCGTACGGGTCGGTCTCGACGAGGGAGAGCCGGTAGCGGGAGGTGTCGCCGGCCTTGTCGAGGGTGACGAAAAGGCGGTCGTCGAGCTCGGGGTCCTCCTCGCGTTCGACGCTGACGTCGACGACGGTGATGCCGGTGATGCGCCGGCCGCCGTCGATGCGGACGTTCTCGGGGCCGAGGCCGTGCGGGGCCTTGCCGAGGAAGGTGACGGTGAGCAGCAGGCCGTCGTCGCCGGCCTCCACGGTGTCGACTCCGTTGAGCTGGGCGGCCCGTACGCGGGCCCGGCGGGACGTGGTGGTGCCGGAGGTCATGCCGCCCTCCCTTCGAAGACGTCCTCGTGCCGGGTGCCGGTGGCGCGCAGGGCGTACGACAGGTACACGCGCACGACGTGGTCGTCGCTGACGACGTCGAGAGCCTCCACGTCGATGAGGTCGCCGAGCCAGCTCTGGAGCGAGGCCTGCACGGAGAGTTCGAGGGTGCTGATCAGTTCCGGGCTGTTGGGCGTGAACACCAGGTCGAGGAGCCCGCAGCCGAAGTCGGGGCGCATCACGCGCTCGCCGGGGCTGGTGAACAGCAACTGCTCGATCAGGTCGTGGACGTGTTCGCCGTGGCCGGCGTGCGCGGTGCGGCCACGGCGGTCCGCGCGGAACGGGAAGGCGATGTCGCTGCGGGGGCGTGTACCGCGGCTCGTGGGACTCATCGGACGGTGACCTTTCGCTGCGTGCCCTGGACGACGGGCGGTCCCTGCGGGACGAAGGCCGCGGTGAAGCACTGGGCGGCGGAGATGTCGAGCAGCACGGGCGCGCCGTCGACGGTGATGCCGCTGCTGTCCGCGGTCCAGCGGACCGTGACGCACGGCATGGGCACCCGGTCGACGGTGTGCGGGCAGCCGGTGACGACGTAGCTGTGCGCGGTGGTGGCGACGGCGGCGCCCGCGACGCGTACGCCGCCGGCCGGTGGAGTGGCCGCCGTGACGCGTCCGCCGTGCGGGCAGCCGATCACGGCGGCTGCGTCCAGCAGACTCCCGGATGTTCCGGACACGTTCTTCGTTCCCCCGTTCCTATCGCTTGGACGCGACGGTCAACTGGCCCTCGTTCACGTCCACCTGGTCGCCGCGCAGGGTGATTTCCGCGCCCAGGCCGTTGGAGATGACGATGGCTTCCTTGGTGATGCGGATGTACGCCCCGCCCTGGGCCTGGAGCAGGATCCCCTGGTCGGTGCCGGGCGGATCGCTCATCACGATCTTGTGCGCCTCGGGTGTCTGGACCACGACGGGCTTGGCCTGGGACGCCGGCTGGACGAGCCGACGGGCGTCGGGCGGCAGCTCGGCCTGCTCCCCGTACCAGCACCCCGTCCACACCGGGAAGCTGGGGTCGCCCTGTTCGAACTCGACCCACACACCGGCCCCCGGCGACGGCACCACGAACTGCCCGGCCTGCGGCCCGGTGAACGGCAGACAGGGCAGCGCCCAGGTCGACGGCTCGTCGCCCAGGACGTCCGGGACCTCGACGGTGATGCGGCCGATGTGCAGTGGATCGTTGTTGTCCACGACCCGTCCGCGGAACTTGCCGAGGTAGCGATTGCCGGGTGCCGCCATGTGAACTGCTCCTGGTCGTGATGATCGGTTCGGGTGGATCAGGGCCCTGACGCAGGGGCCCGAGGTAGGCGCTGATCAGGGCCTGACGTAGGCGCTGCGTGCTTCGAGTCCCTCTCGGGAGAGCGTGAAGTTCTGCCGGAAGGAGCCCGGGCGCAGGGTGTGCGTGACGGACTTGACGTAGTAGTCGCCGTCGTAGGCACGGCCCGAGCCGCGCACGCCGACCAGTTGGCGGGGCTGGAGGATGTAGCCGTGCCGGTTCACGTCGAGCGAGCCGGAACCGGAGATGACGTCGGCGGACACGGCGGCCCGGGCGAGCAGTTCGGCCTCGGCCTGCTCCCGCTGCTGTTTGGCGGTGCCGGAGAGCGTCCTGCGTTTCAGGGCGGGAGTGGGCCGCCTGCCCAGGGGCGGCCGCAGCGGGCTGATCGGCGGTTGCGGCAGCAGGGTCGACTGCCGGGTCCCCGGGTCCTGCCAGCGGGCCTGCGGCTCTTCCCGCGCCGTCCCGTCGTAGGCGAAGGTCAGCTGGTCGACGGTGGAGTTGGCGTCCATGTTGACGTTGAGGGCGTGCTGGCGGATGCCCAGCCGGACCTCGGGCCCCCAGCGTGCGCTGGACTGTCCGGGGGCCGGGCCGGGCTCCAGGTAGAAGGTGTAGCCGTTCGCCCGGGCGAGCTCGTTGATGTACTGGAGGTCGGTGCCCGTCTGGTAGTGGACGCGGAGGTCCTGGTGCGGGGGCTGGGTGACCTTCTCGGTGTACACGTCGGGCCGGATGCCGTAGTCGGAGTAGCGGCGCAGGAGGGTGAGGACGCGCTGCGACGGCGGCATGTTGGGGTACCGGTCCGTGCGCTCCTCCAGGTCCATGACCAGGGCCAGGTCCTCGCCGGTGACGGTGAGGGTGGAGTGGCCCGGCTGGTTGCTGGCCCCGACCTCCTGGCGCACGATCAGCCCGTCGAACAGCACCTCGGGGGTGCCGCGGACGGTGACGGTCACGACGAGACGCGTCTTCGGATCGAAGAAGCCCTCGGGCAGCAGGGTGCGGTTGATGAGGCCGTTCTTGGTGAGGTCGAAGGCCAGCTGGAAACCGCTGCGTTCCCCCGCGGTGGCGGTGATCTGGGCGGACAGCAGGGCCTCGGTCACCTCGGCGGGGACGGGACGCACCAGCTGCGGTCCCATGTGCAGCGTGATGTGAACGGGGCCGCGGCCCACGGGCAGTTCAGCCACGCCGCTCCCCCCGCGGGAAGTGCCCGGCTAGCGGGATGTCGACCTCGCTGCCCGGCTCGGCGGTCAGCTCACGCGGGTCCAGTACGGGGTTGGCGTCGGCGATCTGCCACCACTGGCCGGGGTCGCCGAAGTAGCGCTGGGCGAGGAGGTCGGGACGCTCGCCCGTGCGGACGGTATGAGTCTGGGTGTCCTCGCTCTCCTCGAGGGGCGGAAGCAACCGGCGCTTGGTGTAGCGCACTTCGGTCCCGTCGGGCTGCCGGTGCACCCCGATCTCGGCGTCGTGATACCGGCTGGTACGCGGGTAGGGATGGGCCCCCGGTATCGCGTCGAGCGCGTTCTCGTACGGTTCGATGCCGGCCATGTCCGGTGCTCAGCCCCTTCCCACCGTGATGTCACCGGGCCTGAGCCCCAGCGATCCGAGCCCCGCGGTGCGTGCCGCGCCGGCGAGGCGTTCCTTCTGCGCGAGGTGCGCGTAGTACAGCTCGGCGCCGGGGTGGCCGAGCGGCAGATCACTGACGGTCAGCACCTTGAAGCCGATGCTCAGGGAGGCCCTGATGGGGTTGAGGTGGACGTCGAAGGCGGACTCGTTGATGGACAACTCGGTCAGCCGCACGGGCATGACGCGCTTGCTGCCCCAGGTGAACAGGGTCAGCGGCATCTCGATCGGGCTGATCTCGATGGTCCCCTTCTTCGACAGCCGGCTCGCTTCCCTGAGCTGCGCGGAGGTCGGCTGCACGAGCATTTCGAGCACGGCGAGCTGGGGGTGGATACCGTCGGGCGCGGCGATCTCGAACTGGTCGGTGGCGTCGATCTCGGCGGTGAACTTCCAGGTCTCCTGAGCGGGGCCCTTCAGTCGAAGGGCCTCGTTCCGGTCCCCGTTCCCGCTGCCTCCTCCCCCGGAGTCACCGCTGCCGCCTGCGGACTGGGGCGCGAGGCTGCGTTCCAGGGTGTCAGGGTTGAACTGGAGGACGATGATGCGTTGGGGGGTGCCGCGTTCGGGGTCCACGAGGACTATTCCGGAGCGGATGGGCTTGGGGATGTCTGCGTAGCGGGTCATGGCCTGACCTCCGTGCGTCGGGCGGGGTTCGGGTCATCCCAGGCGGGGAGGAGAGTCACCGTCGTGCATCCCATTTCTCCCGCAGGGGTGTGTAGTCGCAGTCCGGAAACACCTGCGGCAGGACGTCGAGCATTCTCGCTATCCGGTCGGCCGTCCGCTCGAACTCCCAGTCGTCGAGCGGTGCCTCGGTGTAGAGGTGCTGCCAGCCGAATGCCCCCTTGGTGAGACGGAGGAGTTCCATGTATGTGGTGTAGTCGAGATCCAACCGCCACAACCCCCGTACATGGTCGGAAAACCACATCTCGGGGGTCGTCGCCCCAGACTGCGTTCGGATCGCGACGAATGATCCAGCACCTGTGAACGGGGCATCGTCGACGACGTGCAGTTCCGCTCCGACACGCTGCTCCTCGTCCGAGTAGAGAGCAGGGTCAAAACTGGGCGGGTCCTCGCGCACAGCCTTCGACAAAGGTGTGAGAAAGAATTCACCGGTGACCAATGGATACGGCTCCACAGTCTGCCACTGACTTCCGAACTCGGAGAACCGAAGGCTCCGCTCAGGAACAGGAGCGTCGGCGTCCTGGAGCAACGGCCCCCGGGTGTCCCGAAGTACTCGCACTCCAGCATGCTGTCGGAGCTCCTCCTGGACACGGACCCATTCCTGCTCCCACTGCGTCAAGTTCTGCATTCCGCTTTCCCTTGCCATCACCTAGAAGGTCAACCACTTGTTCCGGGCGGCTCTCCGGAGCCTCCTGATGACCTCCGCCTTGTTCTTGTGACTGCCGCCGGTGAAGGTCTCGTCCACTTCCCCGGAGGAGAGGTGCTCATCCTTGTTGAGAGCCCTGGCCAGGGCGGTCATGTTCTTGAACGTCCTGGTTTTCCGCATCCGGACGATTCGCTCGGCGAAGTACATGCTGATGCCCGTCGCCCTGCGGATCGCATGCGCGTCGGCACTGTTCACGTTGGCGGAATGCGGCGCGTAGTCCTGCTGTTCAGGCGGCGGCATGAAATTGCGCGGCCAGGTCACCGTGGCCGGATCCCGTTTCCAGTGGCTGCCCGTATAACTGTAGCCGCCCCACATGACCTTGATGGAGCTCGGAAATCCGGGGAAGGTGTCATCACTGTAGTAGGAGATATTGACGTCGTACCAGATCATGTTGTTCAGCTTCCCCCGCCACTTGGACTTCCGCACCTCCTTGCCAAGGGCCCGGGCCGCAGGGTGTTCCACGGCAATGGCGGCTTCTTTGTTCTGAGCCCCGCGTGCGGGTACCAGGTTGGAGGTCGTCGCGTCGCCTCCCAGGGGCGCGGGGAGCAGATGCATGCGCACCCATTTGCCGCCCGCACTGTACGGCTTTCCGTCCGGGCCGCGCTCGTCGGCCACCATGTCCCAGCCCACGGGCAGGGCGTCCGGCGACTCATCTGCTTCCGTGCCCCTCTTGAGGGGTTCGTGGATGTGGTGCGCCTTGAAACTCGGCGCCTTCACGCGTCCATTCGTGAAGGGCGGGAGTTTCGTCGGCGGCAGCGCGGGCTGGGTGTTTTCCGGGGCCGTGCGGTAGTCGATGTGGTCCGCGGTGTCGGTTTGCCCGTTGGTGACCTGCTGGCTGGGGTTCAGGCGCGCCGTGATGGTGAATTTCTGGTCGTTCGACTTACTGAGGGCTGTGAGCCGGTAGTGGGCCCGCAGCCGTTCGCGCATGGCTTGATGGTCCGACTCCGCTATGCCGCGCTCCAACTTTGCGTTGATGACGGGTCGAATGCGGGCCACGATCTTGCGCAAGCGGTCGTTCTTCGACTCCTCCGAGTTCTCTTCCTTCTTCCTGTCGGCTTTCTCCGGCTTCGACTTGGGCCGGCCCGGCCCGGCCTTCTCCGGTTTCGGCCTGGTCTTGTCGCCGTCCTTCCTGCCCGGCCTGTCCTTCGGCTTCCTCGGCCCCTTCTGGTCCGGCTTGGGCTTGGTGCCGTCCCCGTCCTTGTCCTTGGGCTTGTCGGGGTCCTTCGGCTTCGTCGGAGCCTGGTTCCTGGGCCTGCCCGGAGCGTCCTTGTCCCCGTCCTTGGGCGTGTTGGGGTCCTGCTCCTTCGGCTTGTCGGGCGTTGACTTCTCGCCCTTCGGCTTGGTCGTGTCCTGGTCGGCGTCCGGCTTGGTCGTGTCCTTGTCGGCGTTCGGCTTGCCCGGGGCGTCGTCCTTCGGCTTCGGCTTGGTGTCCGGCTCGGGCTTCGGCTTCGGCCTGGGTTCCGGCTTCGGCTTCGGCGCCGGCGTCGGGCGCGTGTCCGGCTTGGTGTCGGGGTCCTTGTCCGTCTTCGGGCGGGCCGGCGCGTCGGGGGCCGTGGGCTTCCTCGTGTCGACGGGCTGGTCCGGCCTGGGCCTGCCCGGAGTCGTGTCCTGGTCCTTGGCCGGTGTCTTCGTCGTCGGCTTGTTCGGGTCCGCCTTCGGCTCCGGCTTCGCGTTCGGCTTCGTGCCGGGGCCCGTGGCCCTGCCCGGCTTCGGCAGGGTGTCGGTGGAAGCGGGCCGGGCCGGCTTCGGACCGGCCGGCTTCGGGTCGTCGCCCCGGGCGGGCTTCGGCCTGTCGCCGCCCTTGTCCGGCTTGCCGAGCTTCGCCGCCACGCCCTTCAGGCGGCGGCCGACCTTCGCGACGTACTTGCCGATGCCGCTCAGGAGCGCCTCGTAGGCCAGTTCGAGGAGCGCGACGATGCCCGCCGCGACCGCCTTGGCGAAGAGGACGCCCGCGCCGCCCTGGCGGACCGCCTTCAGCCAGTCGAGGACCGCGCCGATGGCCCGCAGGATCTCGCCGAGGGCGCCGATGGCCGTGCGGATCGCGTCGATGACCGCCGTGACCCAGCCGGCGCCGGGGATCAGCTTGGCGATGACCTTGGTGATGACGATCTCGCCGATGATGAAGGGGAGCTGCGGGACGATGGCGTCCCACGTCTCCTTCACGATCTTCTCCAGGGTGTAGCCACCCTTGATCAGCTTGTCGAGGATCGCCTTCGGGATACCGATGATCTCTTCGATCTTGGACTGGAACCACGACTTGACCGCCGCCTGGACCTCGCGGAACAAGTGGTTCTTCGCACCGTCCACGGCGGAGTTCTTCGCGCCGCTCAGCCAGCCGCCCGGGTCGGAGAGGAAGTCGACGGCGATCATCATGAACTCGCCGAGCCCGGCCAGGAGTTTAGAGGCGTAGTCGAGCACCATCTTGACCGCGTCCACGACCGCCTTGATGACGTCCATGAGCATCTTCTTGAGGATGTTCAGGATGTCGCTCAGCAGTTTCGCGATGGCGTCCAGCAGATCGGAGATGATCTGCTTCAGCTGCGCCGCGAGTTTCGTGACGAACGCGATCGCCGCCGCGATGAGGTCGGTGATGAACTTCCTGATGCGGTTCGCCAGTTCGATGACGGCCCGGACCATCGCCTTGGCGAACTCGATCAGATCGTTGATCAGGTTCTTGACCGTGTCGACGATGAACCTGCGGGCCTCGTTGATCCAGCGTTCGGCGTTCTCCTTGAAGTTCTTGATGAAGTTGACGACCGCGTCACGCGCCGCCCGGATGATCCGGACGATCGCGTTCTTGATCTCGATGACCTTCTCTTTGAGCCATTCGAAGGCCTTGGTGACCCAGTTGCCTGACTCCTTGGCGGCCGTGTCGGTCTTGTTCTTCGCGTCCGACTCCGCAGTGGTGGCCTTCTCCTGGATCTTTGTGTCGCTGTCCTTCTTCTCCTGCTCGACGTCGTCGTCGGTCTTCTTCTCGCGCTCCTTGACGTCCTTGCGTACCTTCTCGTGCTTCTCGGTCTTCTTCGTACCGAGCTTCTTGAGCTCCGCGTCCTGCTCGGCGCGCCAGTCGGCACGCTGCGACGTGACCTCGTTGAGGGCCTTCCCGCGCTCGCTCGTCTGCGCGTCGGTGTTCTTGCCGACCTCGCTGTCGACCTTCTGCTTGTGCTTGTGCTGCGAGTCGCGGAAGTCCCGGTCCTTGGCCTGCCGGCCCTCGGACATGCCCTTCTGGCCCTGGCTGAACGCCCGTTGGAACTCCGGGCCGCGGTCGTGCTCCGCCACCTCGGACGCCGCCTCGGCCGGCACGGCGCCGGTCCCCGCGCCCTCAGCCCCGGGCACGCCGCCCTTGCCGCCACCCTGCTGTCCCGGGACCTTCCCCTTCAACTGCTCCCTGGGAGCGTTGGGGTAGACCTGGTTCTCGCCCATCGGGCGGGCGGCGTCGTCCTTGCCCGTCGCGACGGTCTCCTGGCCCTTGCTGTCGACCGCTGCGCCCTGCTCGCCGGCCGTCTGCTCGGCCGCGCCCTGCATCTCCACGCCCGGCGCGTTGCCGGCCTGGGCCTGCTTCAGGGCTTCGTCCTTGGTGGGCAGCCCGGCGAACTTGGCGGCCAGCTCCTGCGGATCCACCACCGGTTCGTCGGCGCCGAAGAGGCTCGTGACCCCGTTGACGATCTTGGCGCCGACGAAGCCCAGCGCCATCTTGAAGGTGTCCCAGCCGCCGGGCTCCTCGGCCTTCTCCGCCTCGATCTGGCCCTCGGGCTTCTTCTCGCCCTTGACCTCGGCCTTCTCGTCCTTGGGTGCCTCGGACTTCTGCGCCGGATCCTGCGAGTACTGCGCCGGTGCGCCGGCCTTCGGCTTGCCCTCCAGGGTCTGCGGCGCGCCCGCCGGGCGCTGCATCGACGGCGGGGCGGCGGCGAGCTGCTGGTGCTCGTCACCGACCGTGCGGTCCACCGCTCCGCCGACGCCGCCCATCGCCTGAAGTGCCTTGTGGGGCTTGAGCTTGGCGGCCGTGGACAGGCCCGCCTCCGGGGAGACCTGGGAGAGGTTCGGCGCCGGTGCCGAGTCCTTCTTCTTGCCCTTGCCGGACGCGGACCCCTTGCCGCCACCGACACCGCCACCGGCAGCACCGCGACCGCCTCCGCCGCGCGGTGCCCTGGGCGCGGGCGCGGCCTTGGGCTCCGGTGCCTCCTCCGAGGCCTTCGGGGCGTTCTTGGGGACTCCCTTGGAGGCTTGCGCGGGGGCTTCCGTCGGCGCCGGTGCCGAAGATGGTGCAGCGGGGGCCGGAGACTCCGGCGCCTTCGTGGGCGACGCGGCCGCCGGCGCCGAGTCCTCGCTCCTCGTCGGCCCCGCGTCGGGCGCCCCGCTCTGCGTCCCGCCGGCCGCCTCGTTGCTCGCGCCGCCCGGGGTGTCCGCGTTGGAACCGCCCGTGACATGCGTATCGCGTGCGGGGGACGGGGACTTGGCTTCCGCCGACGGCTCCTCGCCGCTCGCCGAGCCGGCGGCACCCTCCTGCGCCTGGCCGGTGGTGGCGCTGCCCTTGGACGCCGTGTCCGGCTGTTTCTGCTCGCCCTTGCCCGCGCTCTCCGGCGCTGCCGCCGTACCACCCGCCGCCTTCTGGGACTGCTTCTCCTGCGCGCCCTGGTCCTTGTCGCCCGCGGCCCGGGTGTTCTGCTCCTCCTTGGCGGCGGTCTCCTTCTCCGCGCCGCCGCCCTCGGAGTTGCCGGGGGCATCCTGCACCGTCTTCTGTGCGGCGACGGGCCCTGCCTTCGGGTCGTCTCCGCTCTTCGGGTCCTTCGACGGTGTGCCGGGCCCGGGCCGGGACGCGGCGTCCCGCCCGGCCTCCGGGCCGCCGAGGAGGCTGTCCCCCGGGCCGCCCTCGGTCTCCACCGACGGGTCGGGCTCCGTGGGCGCCGCGGCGTCGGGCTCCTCGGGCTCCAGCTCGGCCGCCTCGTCCTCGGCGTCCTCCGCGTCACGTTCGGCCTGCACCTTGTCGGCCCTGGTCACGGGGGGAGCCGGGAACGACGGGACGGACTGCCCGCCGGAGGAGGTCGGGTCGAGCCGGTCCGCGGTCGGCACGCCGGACACGTCCGGGTCCTGCTCCGGCAGGAAGTCCTCGGGCTGGAGCTTGACGTCCCAGGCGCTCTTCTCGACGCCGCCGAGGTCCACCTCCGACTCGCTGCCCGAGCCGAACGGGTCGTCCTCGGCGGTCTCCTCGGGCCCTTCGAGATCCTGGTTGCGTACGCCGTCGAGCCTGCTCGTCCTGCCGGGCAGCTCGGTGTCCTTGCCCGCCGCCGTGGCCGGACCCGCGGGCTTGTCCTTGCCGCCCTTGTCCTCCTGCTTCGGCTTCTGACCCGCGGTGAGCTGCTCGGCTGCTCCCGGGCGGTTCCTGGCCGCGGACTCCTCCTTGCTCGCGGCCGCCGCGCCCTGCTGACTGGTCTCCTCCGTGCCCTCCGCGCCCTGCTTGTCCCGGCCGCCCTTGTCCCCGCCGCCGTCCTGCTTGCCCTCCTGGGGGCCCGCACCGGAGCCCTCGGACTTCTGCCCCCCGGCCTGCCCGGCGGCCTCCGCGGAGGCGCCGGCCGGCTCGCTCGTGGCAGCGCCCCGGCCCCCGGCCCGCCCCGGCTGCTCCTGCGACGCGGCCGGCGCGCCCTCCTGGCCCCCGGCCGTTTCCGGCTTCTGGCCCCCGGCCCCTGCGGTCTCCTGCCGTCCCCGCGGCGCTCCCCCGCCCTGCGGAGTGCTTCCGCTCTCCGCGGTCCCGCCGTTCTGCGGGGTGCTGCCAGGGGCGTTCTCCCCCTCGGCACGGTCCTTCTCCGGTCCCGGTGCCAGGGCCGGCCGCTCCTCCCGGGCCTGCTCCTGCTCGACGGAGCGCTGCTCGCTCTCCCGCTCCTGCCGCAGTTCCTCCGCCGCGTCGGGCTCGACGGCCGGGGCGTCGAGCGACGGACGCTCCGCGTCACCGCCGAGTGCCGCGTCGGCCTCGATCTCCTCGACGAGGTCCAGCACCTTGTCCTGCTCCGAGCCGAGCAGCCTGTCCTCCAGGCGCTCC
Source organism: Streptomyces sp. HP-A2021 (assembly GCF_022807935.1). Taxonomy (NCBI): domain Bacteria; kingdom Bacillati; phylum Actinomycetota; class Actinomycetes; order Kitasatosporales; family Streptomycetaceae; genus Streptomyces; species Streptomyces sp. HP-A2021. The sequence continues at coordinate 8,521,381 of NZ_CP094344.1, read as the reverse complement.
AGGACCCGGTCCAGCAACTCCTCGGGAAGGCGGACCAGTTGCTGCCGCGTGCGCTTGGAGAGGTCTTCCGGGTCGGCGCGCAGCGATCGTACGAGCGAGTTCGCCAGGCGGTCCAGCATGGTGGCCGGATCGATCTGCTCCAGCCGGTTCCGGTCCGCGTCCACGGTGGCGTACCGCAGCCAGCCCGGCGTGGCCTGTCCCGCCTCCAGCTCCGGGGCGCCCGGGGCGGACCGGTCGTTCCCCGCGGCCTGCGGGCGCGCGAGGTCCTGCGCGACGGACTCGGCCTCCTGCTCGATGGCCTGTTGCGGCAGGCTGACCGCGCCGAGTTCGCGCCCGGCCCGCAGCGCGCCCAGGCCGTGCGGGTTCTGCACGGTGTGCAACAGCTCGTGGGCGAGCAGGCGTTGGCCGTCCGTCGTGCCGGGGCGGTAGGCGCCCTCGCGGAAGAAGACGTCCTGGCCTACCGCGACCGCGTCCGCGCCGAGCAGCTCGGTCAGCTGCCCGGCCTCCGGCCCGGTGTGCAGTCGTACGCGGCTCAGGTCGTGCCCGAGCTGCTCCTCCAGGTCCCGCCGTACGCCCGCGTCCAGGGGCTGCCCGGCGCCGCTGACGATGTTCTTGGGCTCCGGGCTGCGGGCCTTGGCCGCCTTCTCCCTGCGCTTGCGGCGGCGCTGCTCGGCGGACTGTTCGGAACGGGAGTCCTGGGTCGGGGACGCGCTCATCGGGTCACCTCCCCGCGGCCGGAGAGCCCGGCGTGCACGGCACGCGCCAGTTCCTGGCCGAGCCGGCGCGAGGAGAGCCCGGCGGGCAGCGGCGGCAGTCCGGACAGCGTGTCCACGGTCAGGGCGCCGTCGGCCGCCAGCGGCACGCCGTGCTCGCGGACCAGCCGGTCGAGTTCACGCTCGAACGCGGCGGAGACCCGGTCCGGGTCCACGCGGAAGCCGTCGAGGACGAGTTCGCCGATGTCCACCCGGATCGCGCTCGGCGCGTGGTTCCCCTCTGGGACCCGGCCCCTGCCCGCGTTCCGGCTGCTGCCGTCCCAGCTCACACCCATCCGCGAACCTCCGTCGGCGTCAAGGAGCGCTCCAGCTTCAGGTATTCGGTCCGGGCCGCCGCGGCCATGTGCCGCATCTGCAGCGCCTCGCCCTCCTCGGCGGCCAGGAACGCCCCGGACAGGGCGATGTTGCGGATCGAGCCGCCCGCCACGGTGAGCTGGGCGAGCAGCCGCGGGTCGAGGTCCTTGACCGGAGCCTGCGGGGGCAGCACGCGGCGCCAGATCTCGGCGCGTTCGTGCTCGGCCGGGAAGGGGAAGTCGACGACGAAGCGGATGCGCCGCAGGAAGGCGTTGTCCAGGGCCTTCTTCATGTTGGTGGTGAGGACGGCGAGCCCGCGGTAGGCCTCCATCCGCATGAGGAGATAGCTGACTTCGAGGTTGGCGTACCGGTCGTGGCTGTCCTTGACCTCGCTGCGCTTGCCGAACAGGGCGTCGGCCTCGTCGAACAGCAGCAGCGCGCCGCCCGCCTCGGCGGCGTCGAAGACTCGGCGTAGGTTCTTCTCGGTCTCGCCGATGTACTTGCTGACGACCTGGGAGAGGTCGATGACGAACAGGTCGAGGCCGAGTTCCTTCGCCATCACCTCGGCGGCGAGCGTCTTGCCCGTGCCGGACCCGCCCGCGAACAGCGCGGTGACGCCGAGGCCGCGGCGCAGGGTCTGCGCGAATCCCCACTCCTGGTGGACGGTGGGGCGCTGCCGCACGTGCGCGACGATCTCCCGCAGCACGTTCGTCTGCCGCTCGTGCAGCACCAGGTCGTCCCAGCCGGCCCGCGGTTCGATACGGCGGCCCAGCTCGTCCATGCCCATCCGGGCCTCGTCCAGACCGGCCCGCCAGGCCAGCTGTACGGCGTCCAGCTCGTCCTCGTAGGGCAGTTCGCGCCGTACGGTGGCGGCGGCGGAACGCACGACGTGCGGGGGCAGCTGGAACTGCGCGACCAGCGACCGAAGTTCGCCGTCGTCGAGGTCGGCCACGTCGCGGAAGGCGTCCGCCCACAGGTCGAACTGCTCGTCGTCGTCCAGGGGCGGCACGGACACGCGGGTTCCGTGCGGCCGGTCGCTGCGGCGCGGGTCGGCGCTCGACACGACGACGGGTACGGCGGCCCCGGCCAGGAACGCCTCGGTCGCGGCCCGCTGGTCCCGGTCCAGCTCTCCGGCCTCGACCAGCAGCGCGGCGGGCAGCAGGATCGCCTCGCGCTGCCACAGCCGGGCGAACCGGTCGCGCTCGGCGGCGTCGGTGGGGATGTCCTCGGCGCTCATGGTGTACAGGCCGAGTCCGGCGCGTGCGGCGCCCGCGGCGGCGATGTCGGCGCGGCTGCGCAGGTCACCGCCGACCAGCTCGACGAGCAGCGGCGCATCCGGCCGGGCGCCGTCCGCCCAGCCCGCCGCGACCCGGCTCGCGGCCACGTCGTACGACGGCGGCAGCCGGTCCGGTACGGGGGTGCGGCGCGCCTGGCCGTGCAGCCGGGTGTCCAGGTAGGGCGAGCCGAGCAGGAAGTGCAGGATGCGCTCGTCGAGCCGGAGCCGGGAGGTCGTCAGCCGGGTCTCGTCCTCCAGTTCGACGATCCGCCAGCGGCGCAGCGGCGACACCGGGGTGAGGGCGCTCCAGTGGGGTTCGGCCAGGGCGGCCAGGGCCAGCGAGAAGGTCGGGTGGGCCCGCTCGGGGTCGGCACTCGCGGCGGCGCAGCGGGCGGCGGTCGTGGGTTCGAGTTCCTGAGCGGCGGTGAGCACGACGAGGTCGCGCTCGAAGGGTGTGAGTCCGAAGCAGGTGACGAGGGCGTCGAGGGCGGCGGTCCCGGGACCGGCGGCGGTGACGGGGGCGGCCCCTTGGCCGGCGGTGCCCTCAGTGACTGCCGCTACCGCGGTGTCCCCGGACGGGCCGCCGCCGTCATCGGCCTGGGTGCCGGGAGCAGCCCCGGAGGCCGAAGCCGCCCCAGGCCCCTGAGCTGAGCCCGCGGCCGCAGCGGCCCGGGACGCCGGAGCCGGCCCCGAGACGGAAGTCGCCCCAGCCGCCGAAGCCGCCCGAGACGCGCCACCGTCACCGCCCCCGGCCCGCTCCGCATGGGCGTCGACGCGGGCCAGAACACGCCGGATCTCGGCGGTCAGTGTCGGTCCGCCGGTGTGTGCGGCGGCCGCCCGCGGCTCCCGCACCTCGTGCGAACCGTGCGCTCCCATGTCGTCTCCTGCCCCCGTCGCTGCCATGCGCCGCCTCAGCTCTCCGCGTCCTCGCCGCCGGACTTCGTGTTCCTCGTCTCCTCGGCAGGGGACTTGGCGGTCTTCTTCGCGGTCCTGCGGGCACGCGCCGGAGCCTTGGCGGCGGCCTTCACCGGGGCCTTCGCGGGCGCCTTGGCAGGAGCGGCCTTCGCAGGGGGCGTCCCCGCCTCCCGCACTGGCTCGGGCTCCGGCTCCCCGGCCCCGGATCGCACGCCCGGCTGCTCTCCCCCGTGGGGAAGCCGCGGCGGCACCGGCGCGCCGGGCGCCCCGAACGGCAGCACCCGTACCTCGGGCCGCTCCACCGGCTTGCCCGGCACCGGGACCTCGCGGCCGTCGATGAACACCAGGGCGGCCTGGTAGACGACGGACAGCGTGTACGGCGTCTGGTGGAGCATCCCCCACAGCTTCGACGTCTCGTCGATGTCCATCACGGTGGGCGTGAACCGCACCCGCTGCACCGCCCCGGCCAGGTCGCTCCCGGACAAGTGGGCACGCTCACCTGCCAGTTCGATGATGTCCTTCGGCAGGACGGGGATCTCGTGCAGCGTGCGTACGACCGACCCGATGAGCCGCTGCCCGACCAGTTCCGCCTCCTCGCCGTAGGCGCTGATGAGGTAGTGCAGATCGAGCGGCGCCGCGGCCCGACGGACCAGCGTGCCGTCGGCGGCACGGGTGGGCAGGTCGGTGTTGCGCTGTGAGGTGTTGGGCGTGACCTGGTACAGGAAGACGGTGATGGTGGGCTCGGTCGGCGGGTCGGCCGGGGGCTTGCGCGGCTCGACCTTGACCGCGATGTCGATGTCCGGGGGCAGGTTGGTCTCGATGAGCAGGGCGAGGGCCTGGGTGACGTGGGCGATGGCAAGTGCGTTACTCATGGCGTCGGTTCCTCGGTCCCTCTAGTCCTGCTCGTCCCGCCGGTCCCTCTGGTCCTGTCCGCGGTCCCTCTGGCCCTGCTGGTCCTGCTCGTCCCGCCGGCCGGTCTCGTCGTCCTCACTCGCGCCCCCTGGCCAGGTAGTCCGCCAGGCTGACCGCGGCCCGCGGGCGCTCCGCGTCCCGTGGCCGGGGCCTGCCGCCACCGCCCTGGGGCGCACCGCCGGCGGTGACCTCCAGCCGCCCGATCTGCACCTGCACGACCTGCTCGGCCTGGCGCCCGGGCCGCCGCGCCGCCGCCTGCCGGACGGCATCCCGTGCTGCCGCCGTGTCCGCCGCGCTGGGGAGCAGCGCGGCGGACACGGCGGCGAGGGAGCGGCGTCCGCACCAGGGGGGGTTGGCACGGACACCGCGTTCGTGGCGGCCGCCCGCTCGGTACGGCCCCGGCCCGCCGCGCGGCGCGCGGTGTCGGGGACCGGCCGCAGCGCGGGGCCCGTCGGGGTCACGGGACGCAGCAGCGGCCCCTCACGCTCGGCCGGCCGGGCCGGACGCGTCCCGGTCTCGGACGGTGCCGTGGCCTGCTCGGTCCGTACGACCGTCCGCTCCCGTTCCGTACGGACGACCTCGCGGGCCGCCGGGCGTGCCAGGTCCGGCCGGGCGACGGCGGCCGGTGCGGCGACGGGCCACAGCGGCTCGGTGCCGTCCGGGTCCGGCGCTTCGCCCCGTACCGCCTCGATCCGCTCGAACGGTCCGGCCAGCCGGGGCCGTACCCGCACCACGCCGGGGCGCCGCGCGGTGGGCGCCGCGTGCCGGGCGAGCAGCCGGTCGAGGAAGTCGGGCTCCTGGCGATCGTCCCCAGTGGACTCAGACATCCGCACACAGCTCCAGGTAGTAGCGGCGCCGCAGCGGGCTGAGCGCCAGGATCTCCGGCTCGCTCCAGCCGTACGCGGTGGCGAGCAGATGGACGTCGAGCAGGAGGTCGCGGGCCCAGGCGTCCAGTTCGGTCCACAGGTAGGAGGCGATGTCCAGCTCGGCCCGCGTGCCCTCCCCGCACTCCGGGCAGGCGACGTTGAGCGTGACGTCACCGCCCGGGTCCGCGGCCCGGGCCGCCTCGGCGATCCGGCGCTGTACGGCGACGGGCAGGGCGTCCGCGGACACGGGCTGCCCGTCGCGTACGGCGGTGACCACGCACCGGGCGAGCAGGGCCCGGCGCGGGTCGGCGTCCCGGGCCGCCGCCGTCAGGTCGGCGACGGCGGGCACCCGGAACTCGACCTCCCAGCCGTCCTCGGCGACCCGCACGAGCGGATCGCCCCGGTCGGCCAGGGTGCGGGCGAACTCCCCGGCGTCCAGCTCGAACTCCATGTCCGCGCCGCACGCCGCGCACTCCAGGCGCACCTGCATCCGCTCGCCGAACAGGGCCCGGCGCAGGGCGAACAGGTCCGCCTCGCGCTCCCCCACCGGCAGCGCCAGCAGGGCCTCCCGGTCGCCGCCCAGGTCCGGCCGGGCGGCCCCGTGCAGCAGCAGGGCGCGTCCGGCCGGGGCCCGGTCGAGACCGGTCTCCCAGGTGGCCAGGAACTCGGCCGCCTGTGTGATGGCCATGCCTCTCCCCCCAGCCCCGCGCTACGCCGGGTTCAGGAAGGAGGGCTCCTCCGGCTCGGGCACCTCGTAGTCCCGCTCCCAGCCCTCGCACTCGAGCTTCAGCGACTGGATGGCCACCGCGTTGGCGTTGGCGTCCAGTTCGCCGAGGACCTGGTACTCGCTGGGCCAGGTCCGGTACAGCTTGTGCGAGACGGCGACCTGGCCGGCCTCGTTGAGGACCTGGATCACGATGTCCTTGCGGAAGTCCGCGAGGGACACCTCGGAGCCGAGGCCCGCGCCGACCTGCCAGACCTTGTTGGCCCAGCGGTCGAACTCGGGGTCGTGCGTGACGCCGCGCTCCAGGGTGATGCCCTCGAACTCGGAGCGGCCCGGCGACTTGCGCGGGGAGGACGGGTCGCCGCCGTGGCGGTGCTTGACGACCTCCGTCGTCCGCTTCAGCGGACTGATCTTGCTGATGCCCGCGACCGTCCGACCGTCCCACAGGACCAGGAACTTGAAGTTCTTGTACGGGTCGAAACGATGGGCGTTGACCGTGAACTCTGCCATCGAAAATGTCCTCAGGGATTCCTTGGAGCGTTCCTTAGAGCGCGAACTGCCCGGACGTCTGCTGGATCTTGACGACCACGAACTCGGCCGGGCGGACGGGCGCGATGCCCACCAGGACGTTGACGATGCCGTTCTCGATGTCCTCGGCGGTCGTGGTGTCGCTGTCGCACTTGACGAAGTAGGCGTCGCGGGGCGTGCCGCCCTTGAAGGCGCCCTGGCGGAAGAGGGTGTGCAGGTACGAGGAGGCGGCGAGCCGGATCTGCTGCCACAGGTTCTCGTCGTTGGGCTCGAACACCACCCACTGGAGGCCGCGCTGCAGGCTCTCCTCGACGTGCAGCGCGAGCCGCCGCACCGGCACGTACTTCCACTCGCTGTCGAGCGCGTCGGAGCCCTCCAGCGTGCGCGCTCCCCAGACCACCGGGCCGGTCACCGGGAAGGTGCGCAGGCAGTTGACGCCGAGCGGGTTGAGCAGGCCGGTCTCGCGGTCGGTCAGGTTGACGGTGAGCGAGTGCACGCCGGCGAGGCGGGCCTCGGTGCCGGCCGGGGCTTTCCACACGCCGCGCTCGGAGTCCGTACGGGCGATGACGCCCGCGACCGCGCCGGACGGCGGGAAGGAGCGCAGCCGGCCCGTGAGGGGGTCGGTGAGCTGGAGGTGCGGGAAGTACAGGCCCGCGTGGTTGCCGCGCACGGCGTCGAATGCGGCGAGCCCGGCCCGGGCGGTGTCCACGCTGACCCAGGTGCCCGGCGCGTCGACCAGGAGGAAGATCCGCCGTTCCTGGCACAGCCGCTGTGCGGCGGAGACGACGGTGACGGCGTCCTCGGTCTTCTCGTACGCCGCGAGTTCGGGCAGCACGAGGAGGTTGACGTCGGCGACGCCGCGCAGCGCCTGGATGCCGGACTTGTCGGCCTCGGAACCGATGAGGTCGCGCGGCCCGGGCGCCTCGCCGTCCTCGCCGCCCTCAAGTGGGAAGACGGGCGGGTTGACCGAGGCCTCCAGCCCCAGGTCGTTGGCGCACTCGCCGAGGAAGCGGACGACGTCCTCGGGGTCGGTGGAGCCCGCGACGACCTGGACGCGCCGGCCGAAGGCGGTGACCTCGGCGCCCGCGAAGGCGTGCTTGCCTGGTGCGTCGGGCAGGGCGCGCAGCTTGCGCTCCAGCAGCAGCGCCAGCTCGGCGACGGAGTGCGGGGCCTCGCCGTCGTGGTCGGGGTCGTAGAGCGTGAACTCCCGTTCGACGTCGCCGATCTTGACGGTGAGGTCCACGGCGAGGTCGGGCAGTTCGTGCCCGAAGGGCTTGGAGACGGTGCCGGACGGGTCGGGGCGGCCCTCGCCGACGACCTCGACGCGGATCAGCCGGGAGCCGGCGTTGACGACGGTCTGCACGTACCGGCCGTGGGACGGGTCGGTGGACAGGCCGGTGTAGCTCTCGCGGGCCTCGCCCTTGGCGTCGTGGACGCGCAGGTTGAAGGTCTCGTCGGGGCGGGGCGTGTCGTAGTCGACGGCGACGCGCAGGCCGTTGCCCCACACGCCGGGTTCCTTGGCGTGCACCTTGAGGACGTCGCACTCGCTGTGGCCCTCGGTGGACTCCAGCGTGACGCAGGCGGCCTGCCCGCTGCCGGCCTTGGCGACCCGGACGATCACGGCGACGGTGCCGCCGTTGCCGAAGAACTGGTGAACGGCGTAGCCGACGGCGCTCTGGGCGCTCAGTCCCCCGAAGCGGCGCTCGAACTCGGTGAAGCTGGTGACGCGGACCGGCTCGTTCAGCGGACCGCGCCGGGTGTGGCCCACGAAGGCGGTCACCGAAGTGGTCAGGGTCGAGATGGTGCGGGTGCTGCTGGGAAGCTCTTCGACGTAGACGCCGGGATACGTCGGCTTGGCGGCGCTCACTGCACTCATCGGCATTCCCCCTCCTATCCCTGTCTCGGGCACCGGATGAAGGCACCAAGAGAGGTGAGGGAGGGACGTTTTGGCCATGCGCGAGGACTCGGGCCCCCGCCCGTCGGCGGTGGACACGCGCGCACCTCATCAGTTCCCCCGTCAGTACCCGTGCGGTTCGGTCGCACGGGTCAAGCAGCGCGCTTGTGACTCCTGATGCTCAAGTGCTCAACCCACCTTGCTGCGTTCGGAGTTGACCGAACAAGACGGGTTCTGGCCAGCACAGTGGAAGGTTCTGTGAAGGCAAAATTCCGCGATCCGCACATCACGCCCGCGTGCCCTCGTGGACTGGTCCACACCTCCTGCACAGCGGCGGTGATCGCCGGGCGGAGGGCATGCCTGGAAGACCCCGCATTTCCGGCATCGGTGCCTCATCGGCCCGGCGCGCTCCCCGGGTCCTCCCCCGGTCGTCCACCCGTCGATGGCCGGTTTCGGCGGGGCGGCATGGACACGCGCGAAGTTGATCGATGCCTTACGGGATCCACCCCCGAGTGCCCTCTTTCGACCGGGACATGCCTGACCCAAACGCCAGGCCGCGCCACCCCTTCCAGCGCGTAGAAATATCTACGAGCATGGCCAGTGCCGGACCGGCACGCGGAGCCCGAGGCCTCGCGGGTCACCGGCCCGTGTCCAGCGTGCGCCCGTCGGGGCGCTGTCGACTGTGCCTGGGGTGGCCATGCAGAGCGTGATGTGGAAGCAAGCCGTCGAGTGGCTCGCCGCGGCCGCGAGGGACCCCCAGGAGTGCAAGCGGGAGTGGGACTACGGCACGGGGACGGTGCTCGTGGAGGCGGGGCGGTACTGGGACGTGCTCAGCGTCCCCGACCGGCTCGGCCTGCTCGCCCTGGACTATCTGTGGCGCGACCCCTTGAAGGTGCCCGGCCCCACCCTGGTGGACTGCGCGGCACACAGAGTGGGCTTCTTCCTGCCGCCGGACCCCGTCAGCGAGTGGGTCGGTTCCGGTGTCCGGCACGTCGGCCGGGGCTCGTGGGTCGCCGTGCCGCCGCCGTACCGGCCCGCCGGCCGCCTGGAGTGGCTCGTCCCGCCGGACGGCACGGGCAGTCTGCACGCCCCCGGCACGCTGGAGTCGGCCCTGCGGGAGGCCACCGAGACCCTCGCCGTGCTGGCACCGGTCAGCGCGGAGCACGCGGTGGTCGACTGCTGGTGAGGCGAGTGCCGTCGGGGGCGGCCGTCCCCGGGTGCCGGCCGGCGGTCCATGTGGTGAGCGCGGCCCAGGTCTCGCTCGCGGACGGCGCCGCGAAGGAGACCCACTGGCCGTCCCGGTGCTCCGGGACCGCGTGGCCCCTGGCCTGCCATTCGGCGACGAGCGCCGCGTAGATGGGCGGATGCCCCCCGTACCCGCTAGTGAGTTCGGCGAACGACCGGGGAGCGGCGTCGTTCCCGGCAAGGCGCCGCGCCGTCTCAGTACTGTCCATGACCGGGCAACGCGACGCGGCGCGCCGGTGGTACGCGGGCCGGGCCCCGTCCGTCGGGTCGAGTGAACCCGTCACCCGTACGGCGGCACGCGGGCACCGGACAAACATCCAGTGAGCCGGTCGCCCGTTCAGGACGGCATCGTTCCCGGCGAAGTCTTCCGGCGCCGCCGCTTCCCTTTCCGACGGTCTCCTCGACCCCGGCCCTACGCATCCGGTAACACTGACCTCGGACCGAGGACCGGGCCGGCACCGCGCCCGGAACGGGGTCCTCCCGGTACGACGTACGACGGCAGGGAGAGGCCATGTCACAGCGCCCTGACCTCCGGCAGCGCAGGGCCGTGCTGGAGCACGAGTGGTCCCGATGGGTGCCGCGGCTGAGCGTCGCGGGCGCGCGGCCGGGCGGCAGCGCGGCGTTGCGCCACGAGGTGACCGAGTCCTGGGCGCGTTCCCTGAGCAGCGTGGACCCCGGGCGGGACAGCGCCCCGGTCACCGACGGCGGCACGGTGCACCAGCGCTGGACGTCCTCACCGCTGTACCGGCCGGTCTCGGGCCTCGCCGGGGAACTGCGCAGCATCGCCGAGGACGCCGGGTTCGTCACGGCGGTCACCGACGAGTCCGGCACCATCCTGTGGACCTGCGGCGGCCCGACCATGCGCCGCCGGGCCGAGCGCGTCAACTTCGCGCCTGGCGGCCGGTGGGACGAGCAGGCCATGGGCACCAACGCCCTGTCCCTCGCCCTGCGCACCGGCCGCCCCAGCTCCGTCTTCTCCGCCGAGCACCTGGTGTCGGCGCTGCACGGCTGGGTCTGCTACTGCGCCCCGGTCCACGGCCCGGACGGGCGCGTCCTCGGCGTGCTGGACCTGTCGACCACCTGGGACCGTTCGCACCCCCTGGCCATGTCGACCGTACGCACCCTGGTGTCCACCATCGAGGCCCGACTCACCACGGAACAGCCCCGCCCGGGACAGCTGCGGCTCACCTGCCTCGGCACGGAACACGCCGTACCGGCCGTACGGGAGGGCCGGCCCCTCCCCCTGCGTCCCCGGCAGGTGGAGATCCTCACCCTGCTCGCACTCGAACCCGACGGCTTCTCCCCGGAGCGGCTGCGCGCCGCCCTGTACGGCGACCGGCCGGTCACCGCGTCCACCTTCAAGGCGGAGATCTCCCACCTGCGCCGCGCCCTCGGCGGCGGCGTCTCCCCCCGCCGCTACGCCCTGACGGTCCCGGTGTCCTGCGACGCCGCCGACGTCCTGCGCGCCCTGGAGCTGGGCGACACCGACACCGCGCTGCGCCTCTACGGCGGCCCGCTGCTCCCCCGCTCCGAAGCCCCCGGCATCGAGGAGTGGCGCACCCGCCTCGAAGTGGCCGTACGCGAGGCCGTCCTGGCGAGCCCCCGCCCGGAACACGCCCTGCGCTACGGCGAACGGGCCCCGTACGACGCGGAGATCCACGAACACGCGCTGCACCTGCTCGGCCCGGACGACACCCGCCGCGCGATCGCGCGGGGCCGCCTGACCACGGCCCGGCGCGACTGACCGCACGTCACGGCGGTCACGGCGGTCACGGCGGTCACGGCGCCAACCTTGCGCCAACCTCCCGGGAGCACAGTGAGGTCGTCACGACGGCGTCAGCCGTAACCCGCCCGTCATCTCACCGAGGAGAGCCGCCATGGTGTACGCGCAGCCCGGAACGGACGGCAGCATCGTCACCTTCGCCCGCCGCTACGACAACTTCATCGGCGGCGACTGGGTCGCCCCCGTCGAGGGCCGCTACTTCGAGAACCCGACCCCCGTGACGGGCAAGGTCTTCTGCGAGGTCGCCCGCTCCTCCGCGGCCGACGTCGACCTGGCCCTCGACGCCGCGCACCGGGCGGCCGACCAGTGGGGCCGCACCTCCACCGCGGAACGCGCGCGCGTGCTCAACAGGATCGCGGACCGCATCGAGGAGCACCTGGAGAAGATCGCGGTCGCCGAGACCTGGGAGAACGGCAAGCCGGTCCGCGAGACGCTGGCCGCCGACATCCCGCTGGCCGTGGACCACTTCCGGTACTTCGCCGGCGTCGTCCGCGCGCAGGAGGGCAGCATCGCGGAGATCGACGCCGACACCGTCGCGTACCACTTCCACGAACCGCTGGGTGTGGTCGGCCAGATCATCCCGTGGAACTTCCCGATCCTCATGGCCACGTGGAAGCTGGCCCCCGCGCTGGCCGCCGGCAACTGCGTGGTCATCAAGCCGGCTGAGCAGACCCCGGTCAGCCTCCTCTACGTCATCGAGCTGATCGCCGACCTGCTCCCGCCCGGCGTGGTCAACGTGGTCAACGGCTTCGGCGTGGAGGCGGGCAAGCCCCTGGCCTCCAGCCCGCGCGTGGCGAAGGTGGCGTTCACCGGCGAGACCACGACCGGCCGCCTGATCATGCAGTACGCGAGCGAGAACATCATCCCCGTCACGCTGGAACTGGGCGGCAAGAGCCCGAACATCTTCCTGCCCGACGTCATGGCCGCCGACGACGACTTCCTGGACAAGGCGGTCGAGGGCTTCGTGATGTTCGCCCTCAACCAGGGCGAGGTCTGCACGTGCCCGTCCCGCGCCCTGATCCCCTCGTCCGTCTACGACGCGTTCATGGCCCGCTGCGTCGAGCGCACCCGGGCCATCCGCGGCGGCGACCCACTGGACCCGGACACCATGCTCGGCGCGCAGGCGAGCAACGACCAGTACGAGAAGATCCTCTCCTACCTCGACATCGGCAGGAAGGAGGGCGCCGAACTGGTCACGGGAGGCAACCCCCGTGCGGTTCCCGGCCTGGAAGGCGGCTACTACATCGAGCCGACGATCTTCCGCGGCACCAACGACATGCGGATCTTCCAGGAGGAGATCTTCGGCCCGGTGGTCTCGGTGACGACGTACGACTCCGTCGACGAGGCCCTGAAGATCGCCAACGACACGCTGTACGGGCTCGGCGCGGGCGTCTGGACCCGCGACGGCAACACGGCCTACCGCCTGGGCCGCGAGATCAAGGCGGGCCGGGTGTGGACCAACTGCTACCACGCGTACCCGGCGCACGCGGCGTTCGGGGGCTACAAGAAGTCCGGCATCGGACGCGAGACGCACAAGATGATGCTCGACCACTACCAGCAGACGAAGAACGTTTTGGTTTCATACAGCCCGAAGAAACTTGGGTTCTTCTAGAGTCTCAAGTCGGTTGCCTGGAGACTCCGTTCCACTCCAGGCAACCTCTGCACCTACGCTGCTCTTCGCGATCGCCTCAGCACCTCGCGCCAGGATTGGCGTCTCAAGCGAATTCTCCCGGACCAGTAGCGGACCGAACGGCCCGGTCGACGCACACAAGCTGGACATCCACCGCGTCGTGCCGCTGGCCGAAGCCTGGAAGCTGTGTGACGAAGAAGATGTGCTGGCAGCTCGCCGTCGTTGATGCGGAATAGGCAGCCCTTACCCGGGAGTTGGCCGCCTGCCCGAACGCGCCCGTAAAGGTCGGTCGGCGAGTTTCTGCCGCGGTACGACTACGTCGTCGTTGTCCCAGAAGTCCAACCAGCGATCGACACAGCCAGGTGTGGCGGCCAGCCTCGGCCGAAGGCGCGGCCACACGAGTCCACTGGTTGCGATCGGCGAGCCGATGGTTATCTGCCGTCCGACCTCCCCGGCGCCCTGCGACTGGCCGTCCGGCAGCACTTGGGCGCGCATCCGTGCCAGTGCCCTGTTGTCCCGGTTCTCCGGACGGGCCGCCTCCTCGTCGAGGAACTCGGCGAGCAGACCCAGGACAATGGCCGTTTCCTCCTCGTCGAGGGGGTCCCAGGTCACCGGCTCCCTGGCTCTCACCGTCAGTGAAGAGATCGCCGTGGTAGGCGTAGGAACAGTCCGCCATCCAGTCCATGGTCAGCGCAGAGATGTCGGAGGCGAACCCTGCGGCGCGGGCTCCGCCTGCCAACGCCCGCTTCCATTCGGTCAGCGCCTCGTCCGGATCCCGCGGATCGCCGATGCCGTGTAGGAAGACCAGCTGTGGCTTCGGCATGTTGCTCATGAAGGACCGAACACAGTTGGTCCACACGGCACTTCGTACCCGATGGCGGACAGCAGCATCGCCCGCCCTCCCCGGAGCCGTCCGCGACATCAGGGCCGCGCGTGCCCGCGGCGTGCCAGGGGGACAAGGAATACCGCGGCACCGACGGAACGGTACGGGTGCCTGACTGGGGTCGCTGAGGGCCGCCTGCGACCCCGGGGAGGGCTCATCGCGGCTGCTGCCCTCTGACAAGCGCAGTGGGCAGTGACGCGTCAAGGATCAGATCACGCGGCAGCGCCAGTTCGAAGCGCTGCTCCAGAACGGCGAGAGAGGCACGGTGCGCCGTGTCCCTTTCCCTCTGCTCCGGGATTCCGGCCGCATCGATCTCAGCGCGGATGAGGTCGGCGCCGGGGCCGGTGATCTCCTGCGACCAGGTGTGCATGTACATGTCGAAGCCGCACACATAGTGGTCGTCGTGGAAGTAGGCGAATGCGGGTGGCGGGACCTTCGGGTTCTGCTTCTCGTAGTAAAGCTCGAAGACGTGGGCCCCGTCTCGGGATGTCCCGTCGTGGTACGCGGGCCCGAGGACGGACGGCCAGTGGCCGTAGGCAAGAGCGAAGCCCAGGCCGGCGTGGTCGCCGTAGCGGACGGCGATGCTGTCGGCGTCGCCGCGCTCCGCGTCGAGCCGGTCGACGAGCGCTTCAGCCTGCGGCCCGGTGGTGGCCTGGACCGGTACGGGGCCGCCGAGAGGGGCGAGGCGGGCGGCGAGCTGTTCGCCGGTCAGGCCTCGGGCCAGCTTGATGTAGTAGCCGAGCCAGGAGATGTCGGCGTCCGCTATCCAAGTGATCCCGCCGGAACTCACTGCGTGTCTCCGTTCTCCGGTGTGGCGCGGCCCGGGGTCGGCCCTGTGACCGGCCCCGGGCCGCACATGCGGTGTGCGTCAGTATCGTGCTACCGGATGTCGCACTTGATCGTCGGCTTCGAGGCGTCGCACTTGTCGAAGCCCGGCGTCCTGACGAAATACGCGTCCTGATCGATCAGCCGGAGTTCCTTGGCGAACGTGGGGAAGCGGCTCATCCAGGTGGAGTTGACCCACCCGGACATCGCGGACCGGCCGCATACTTCGGACCACGTCGGCGCGGCCGTGCGCTCGTCATCGTACAGCCGCCACGTACCGTCCGACAGCTTGGTGGCGTAGGTCTGCGCGCACTTGTCTCCCGAGGTGACCGGGTTGGTGCCGCCCATGTCGGAGGGCATCCCGCCGCTGTTGTAACTCGCCGCGAAGGTGAACTCGTCACAGGACGGCTTGTCGCTGGCGGAGATGTCGGTCACCGGTGTGGTATTCGGGTGGCCGGATTTGGCGGCCCAGCCGTCCGGGCAGATGACCCTGCGGTTGGCGTCCGGGTCGCGGCCGTACTTGTTGCGCTCACCGTGCTCGCCCGAATCGCCCCTGCGGTCGGGGGAGGTAACTCAGCGGCGCGCCATTGGGGGTCAGAGCTGATGGCAGTGTCTCCGGGGGCGGCGGCGACCGCGCGTCAACGGGTGTGAGCCCAGAACCTCGACAGCCTCGGCGATGTACCTGTCCCAACGCACCATGACCTGAACGAGGTTGAAGAAGGCTCACTGTGCTCGTCGCCTTCGAGCACCCGCCGTTCGGCATCGCCCGTCGTCGTCGGTGTCGCCGTGGTGGCGGTGCTCCACCTCCTGATGCTGGGGCGCTGACCCGCATGCCACTCGACTTCGATGGCACGCCTCGGAGTTCTCGACAGCCGCCCTTGTTCGCGGCCCAGCACGTCTCACCGGAGCACAGCGTCACCAACTGGTGGACGCTCCTGGACCACAAGGCTCTGACCAGCCGAACGCTCCCGGTATCGATGCCCGCCACCCGGATCCGCCCGGGAAGGGCGCCTGAACTGGGCTTTTACCAAGGCCAGGACCAGGACGACGGCAAGGGTGACTGTGCGGTCGTCACGTCGACCGCCCCCGGCGTTCGGCCCCCACCCGAGCGTAGTGGTCGATCAGGTCGGGGGCGTCCACCGTCGCGGGGTTGACCACCTGCTCGGCCGGGGCGCCCTGGAGGAGGCGTTTGACGGGGACTTCGAGTTTCTTGCCGGTGCGGGTGTGCGGGATGCCGGGGGCTTCGAGGATCTCGTCGGGGACGTGGCGGGGTGAGGCGCCGGCCCGGATCGCCTCCTTGATCTTCTCGCGGAGCGGGTCGTCCAGGGTCACGCCGGCGGCGAGGACCACGAACAGCGGCATCCAGTAGCCGCCGTCGGGTTCCTCGGTGCCGATGACGAGGGCCTCGGCGATCTCGGGGAGGCGTTCGACGACGTCGTGGATGTCGGCGCTGCCCAGGCGTACGCCGTTGCGGTTCAAAGTGCTGTCGGAGCGGCCGTGGACGATCACGGATCCGTGCCCCGTGACAGTGATCCAGTCGCCGTGCCGCCATACCCCGGGGTAGGAGGAGAAGTAGGCGTCGCGGTAGCGGGTGCCGTCGGGGTCGTTCCAGAAGTACAGCGGCATCGACGGCATCGGGCGGGTGACGACCAGTTCGCCCACCTGGTCCACGATCGGGAAGCCCTCGGCGTCGTATGCGGCCAGCGCCACGCCCAGGTGGGGCGCCGACAACTCTCCCGGCCAGACCGGTGTGTTGGGTGCGCTGCCGGCGAAGCCGGACACCACGTCCGTGCCGCCGCTGATGGACGCGAGCAGGACGTGGTCGCCGACGTGGTGGCGGACCCAGGGATAGGCGGAGGCCGGCAGAGCGGAGCCGGTGCAGCCGACCACGCGGATCGAGGACAGGTCGTGCACCGAGGGGTCGATGCCGAACTTGGCCATGCCCAGCAGGTACTGGGGGCTGGTGCCGAAGACGGTCACGCGATGGCGCGCGGCCAGCTCCCACAGGACGTCGGGCTTGGCGAAGGGCGCGGGGCTGCCGTCGTAGGTGCACGTCGTGGCGCCCGTCAGGAGAGTGGAGGTGACCAGGTTCCACATCATCCAGTGGGTGGTGGTGTACCACAGGAGGCGGTCGCCGGGGCCCAGGTCGGAGTGCAGGCCGAGGGTCTTCAGGTGCTCCAGCAGGACGCCGCCGTGGCCGTGGACGATGCCCTTGGGCAGGCCGGTGGTGCCGGAGGAGTACACGACCCACAGGGGGTGGTCGAACGGCACGGGAGTGCAGGTGAGTTCCTCGGCGCGTGTGACCGCGTCCTCCCACGGCACCACCGGCGACGGGTACGCCCTCGACGGCCACGGCAGGCCCACGTGGTCAACCAGCACGGTGGCCTTCAACGTCGGCAGCGCACCGGCGAGTTCGAGGGTGGCCTCGCGGCGGTCGTGGGTGGTGGCGTTGAAGAGGTAGCCGTCGGCGCCGATCAGGACGGTGGGTCGGAGCTGGGCGAAGCGGTCGGCGGCGGCCTTGGGGGCGTAGTCCTGCCCGCAGACCGACCACACGGCGCCCAGGCTCGCGGCGGCGAGAAACGCGACGATCGCATGCGGGGTGTTGGGCAGGTAGCCCACGATCCGGTCGCCTTTGCCGACGCCAAGGTCGCGCAGGGTGGCGGCGACCGAGGCGACCTGAGCGCGCAGGCGTCTCGCGGTCACCTCGTAACCGGAGCCGGTCTCGTCGAGCGCGATGATCGCCACGGCGTCGTCGGCGAGGTTGCGCAGGGCGTGGTGGGCGTAGTTGAGGGTGGCGCCGGGGAACCAGCGGGCGCCGGGCATCCGCTCCTCCGCCAGCACCTGCTCGTACGGGGTGTCCGCGTCGATGTCGAAGTACTCCCACACCGCGCCCCAGAAGCCCGCCAGGTCGGTGACCGACCAGCGGTGCAGGGCGGCATAGTCGGAGCCGGCCATCCCGACGTGGCGGGCGAAGTCCATGATGTGGCTGTCCGCGACGGACTGCGGATCGGGCGTCGTGAAAGGCTCGGGCACGGTCATCGTGTGGCGCTCCTCAGCAGGCCGTTCGCGACGGTCCGTCGGGGTGGGTGGGGGCTGCGCGTGGTGTGCAGAAGGGCCGCCCAGGCGGCGGTGCCGGTGAAGTCGCGGCCCCCGGCCGGGACGACGTCCATGACGACGCGGTCGGGGCGCAGCAGGACGGCGTCGGCCCGTCCGGCGCGCAGCCAGGCCGCGAGCGTGCCGTCGTCGCCGAGGCCGGTCACGGGAATCGCCCGGACGCCGATCGCCTGGGCGAGCGCATTCAGCGAGGGCCAGGGCTCCGCGGTGGTCAGGATGGTGAAGGAGTCGCCGAGCAGCTCGTCGAGGCGGGCGCGCCGTCCGTCGCCGGTGATCCACGGCTGCGGGCAGTGGGCGCCCGCGAGGCCCCTGCGGATGCGGCGTCGGACGAGGGGCCCGGCAGTCAGGGGCGGGCTGAGGTCGCGGCCGGCCGCCGCGGTCAGGCCGGGTATGCGGCAGGCCGCGGTCAGGAGTCTGCGGCGCACCGCGGCGGCGCCGTCCTGGCCGCCGGTCATGGCCCAGCCCATGGCGATCGCGAGCCGGATCATATGCCGGGCGTGCGGCTTACGTTCGCTCTCGTACGTGTCCAGCAGTCGCTCGTCGCCGCCCTGAACCAGGACACGGGCGAGCTTCCAGGTGAGGTTGTGGGCGTCGCGCAGCCCCGAGCACAGGCCCTGCCCGATGAACGGCGGGGTGAGGTGGGCGGCGTCACCGAGGAGGAAGACCCGTCCGCTGCGCCATCGGTCGGCGAGGCGCGCCCGGAAGGTGTACTGCGCCTCGCGGACGACCTCGAAGTCCCCGTCGTAGGAAGGCGGCAGCCATGGCGCGACCAGCTCGCGGACCGGTTCCTCGGCGTCCCCGAGCCGGAACTCCCAGCGATAGCGGTCCTCGCCGACGCGCATGAAGGTCGCCGGGCGGTGCCGGTCGCAGACCTGGTCGACGCCCTCCCAGCAGCGGACGTCGGCCTTCGTGCGGACGTCGACGACGGTCCAGCATTCCTCGAAACGCAGGTCCTCCCATACGGCGCCGATGGCGTCGCGGGTGAGGCTGTTGGCACCGTCACAGCCGAGGACCGCGTCGGCCCGCAGCAGGTGTTCGCCCCCGTCGTCGTGGTAGGTCACCCGGACCGGGCCGTCGCCGTCCTGCTCGACGCCGACGACCTCCGCCCCACCGCGCAGTTCGCACTCCGGGCGCCGGGAGAGGGCGTCGCGCAGCAGCCGCTCCAGCTCGGGCTGGTCGAACATGCTGGTCTGCGGGTAGCCGTGATGGCCGTGCTCGGTGCGGCGGAACTCGGCCATCACCCGGTGCCGGGCGTCCAGCAGCCGCAGCCCGCCCGCCGGACGGGCGATCGTGGCGAACTCCTCCCCCACGCCCGCGGCCTGGAGGATCCGGCGGACCTCGTCGTCGGTGGCGACGGCGCGCGGGAGGGGGTAGAGGTCCCGGTGGCGTTCCAGGATCACCGTGCGGACTCCGCGCCGGGCGAGGAGGAGAGCGGCGGTCACGCCCACCGGTCCGGCGCCGACGACGACCACCGGTACGTGCTGTTCGGTACGGCTCACCTCAGGCCCCTACTTCGCGTCCGTGACGGGTGTGCGCTGCTCGCCTAGGTCGATCCGGCCGTCCGGGGTCGCGATCGTCGCGGTGATCACGTCCCCCGCGTGCAGGTAGTGCGGATTCCTCGCCTGGGACTTGAAGAACGCCTTCCACTTCAGGGCGGGCGGCAGCAGCGCGCCGATCTTCTCGACCGGCTTCGGCGGAGCCTTCAGGGCCGTGCCGCCGGGCGTGCCGGTCAGCAGCAGGTCACCGGGGTCGAGGGTCTGGAACCGGGCCAGCAGCGTCAGCGCCTGCGCCGGACGGACGATCATGTCGGCGAGCGTGCGGTCCTGGCGCAGCTCGCCGTTGACGGACAACTGCAGCCGCAGATCGAGGAGACGGACGAAGTCCTCCGGCTCCAGCAGGGCGAGGTACGGGCCGGTCGGCGTGAAGGTGGGGTACGACTTGCTCTCGTAGAACTGCGTCTTCGTCAACTGGACATCGCGGGCGCTGACGTCGTTGGTGATCACCAGCCCGGCGACGTACGACGGCAGGTCCCGCTCCTCGACGACGGTGCCGACGGGCAGCGGCGCCCCCATGACCAGGCCGAGCTCGATCTCGTAGTCGAGGAACTTCACGTGGGAGGGCCGGACGACGGTGTCGCCAGGCCCGCTGACCGAACCGGACGCCTTGCGGAAGAAGGCGGGCGGGATGTCGCCGGTGAAGCCCGAATCGCGGGCATGGCTGCGGTAGTTGACCATCTGGGCGACCACCCGGCAGGGGGTGGTGACCGGCGAGAGGGCGACCAGGTCGGCGACTGGCGTGCCCGTGTCGCCCGACAGGGCCGCCTCTCGTACGGCGTCGAGGTCGGCGATCAGCTCGGCGGTGGTGGCGGCCTTGGTGTCGACGGGGACGGCCCGGTCGATGGGGGTCCCCCCTGCTCGAGCGGAGTCGAGAGCTCGGGGGAGGGCGACCCACCATCCGTCGGCGGTGCGCAGGACATTGGTGCTCATGTCAGTACCTTCGTGAGGGGGTTGGGGTTCAGGACTTGGCGGCTTTGAGCAGGCCCAGCAGGCGCGCCGGGTCCATCTCGTTGTCACCGCGCAGGGCCTGGATGACGTCGCGGACCCGCTGCGGGGAAGGGCTCGCGCCGAGGAAGTCGCGGGTGGCGGGCGGACCCCACTGGGCCAGGCCGCTCGTCGACATCGGCGCCCACCCCGGCTCGACGTCGCGGGAGAACAGGTCCCCGTCGGCGAAGTGCTCCAGCATGAAGCGGTCGGTGTCACGCCAGTAGTCGAAGAGCTGGCTGCCCTGGATGTGCCGGCCGATGCCCCAACTGCGCCGGTAGCCGCGCTCCTTGAGGTACTCGCCACCGGCGGCGATCGAGTCCAGGTCGGTGACCTGGTAGGCGGAGTGGACATAGCCCGTCCCCGGCCCCAGGTGCATGGCCAGCGTGTGATGGTCGGCCGGCACACTGCCGAGGTCGCAGCGGATGAACGCCATGACCGGTCCGCGCTCGCGCTGCCCGTCCAGGAAGAGGAAGTCGGACACGATCATCCCCAGCGTGTCCAGGTACCAGTCCAGGGCCCGGCCGAATACGCGGGTCTCCAGCACCACATGTCCCAGGCGCTGGATGCGGGACGGCTCGCGCGGCGGACGTTGCGTGGCGTTCGTACGGCGGCGATCGGTGCCGAAGTTGAGCAGCAGCGGCTGCTGCTCGGGCAGCGCCGGCAACTGCTCGCCGCAGTGCACGACCCGCACCGGGAAGCCCGAGGGGTCGAGCAGATGGACCGCCTTGCCGCCGCCCGGTACGTCCGTGTCCCGCACGTCGGAGCCGGTGGCCCGGGCCAGCCGGTCCAGATCGGCCCACTCCGCCGCGCGGAACGCCGGGCCGATGAACCGGGATGCACGGCCACGGCGGATGACCATGCACGGCGAGCCGGCGAAGGTGCCGCGCAGCCACAGTTCACTCTCGGTGCGCACGGCGACCTGGAACCCGAAGTCCCGGGCGAAGACCTCGGCCCGGACCAGATCAGGCTTCTCGAACTCCAACCAGGCCAGGTCCGCCACCTTGATCACGGGATTCCGCGCCCGCCCGGGGTGCTCGCCGCGCAGGGCGCCCTGTTCGCTGTGGAGGTCCTGGTGGGCCGTCCTGGCATCGGTCCCGTGGACGCGGGTTTCAGACATGGTGCCCTCCGAGCGACATCGCCGTAATGAGGAAACCATCAACTATGATGGGCCTATCGTCAAGGTGCTCGCGGCAAGAAATGATGGATTCATCAGAGCTGCTGGCGTTATCGTCCCGACGGCTAGAATCAGCGCATGCCTACGTCAGCCCCACCCAGTAACCGGTTCGAGCGGCGCCGCGCCGAGACCCGACGCGCGCTCGTTCGCGCCGCCCGGCAGATACTCGCCGAGACCGGTGACACCGGCGCCAGCATCCAGGCGATCGCCGAGCGCGCCGACGTGGGCTTCGGTTCCTTCTACAACCACTTCCAGTCCAAGACCGAGCTGTTCGAGGCGGCGGTGGTCGACGCCCTGGAGGAGTTCGGCCAGAACTTCGACAAGCGCCTGGCCGGGATCGATGACCCGGCGGAACTGGTCGCGACGGGCTTCCGGCTCAGCGCCCGCATGGCCGACTCCCACCCCGAGCTGATGCAGGTTCTGCGCCGCCGGGGCTTGGGCCACATCCACTCGGACAACGGCCTGGCCCGGCGGGCGCTGCGTGACGTGGAGGTGGGTATGGCCTCCGGCCGCTTCACCCCCGTGGACCCGACGGTTGCGCTGTCCGCACTGGGTGGAACCCTGCTGTCCCTGGTGGAGCTGAGGTTCGCCCGCCCCGAACTGGACGGCGACGAAGCCGCGGTCGACCTGGCCGAGATGGTCCTGCGCATGCTGGGCGTGCCACCGGACGACGCCCACGAGGTCGCCCGCCGCCCCCTGCCCGACCCCGCCTGACCTACCCCGCCACGCGATGGCCGCGAAGCCCGGCCGGAAGGTGACCGACCCCGGCCGATCTCCGGTCCCGGGTATCCGTCCAGCAGCGCGGACGAAGACACCGCCCGGCAGTCCGGGAAGCCGGTCTCAACCGCCGCGCCGCACACGGGCCGCCCTGCGGGCCTCCGCGAGCTTGCGGGCCTCGCTGCTCCTGCGGGATGACCTGCCGCCGGAACCGCCCCCGGCGTCCTTGGTGGTGCCCAGGCCGCGGAACGGGGCGTTGTGGTTCTTGGGGCGCGGTACAGCCGGCCCGCCGTCGAGCAGCTTTCCGGAGGGGGCCTTGGCGCCGGTGATCCGGCTCAGCTCCGCCTCGCCGGAGCGCACTTTGGTGACCTTGGGGGCGACATCGGCGTCCGCCATGACCTGGCTCGTCTCGCGGCGCTGTGCCGACAGGACGAGTGTCACGACCGTGCCGGAGCGGCCGGCCCGGGCCGTGCGGCCCGCGCGGTGCAGATAGTCCTTCGGGTCGGTGGCCGGGTCGACGTTGACCACGAGGTCGAGGTCGTCGACGTGCAGGCCGCGTGCGGCGACGTTGGTCGCCACCAGCGCGGTGACCTGTCCGTTCCTGAACTGGGCCAGGGTCCGGGTGCGCTGCGGCTGGGACTTCCCGCTGTGCAGGGCGGCGGCGGCCACGCCGCTGGCCCGCAGATGCCGCGTGAGCTGGTCGACGCCGTGCTTGGTGTCCAGGAACAGCAGGACGCGGCCGTCCCGAGCGGCGATCTCCGTGGTCACGGCGTACCGGTCCGGGCCGTGCACGACGAAGACGTGGTGCTCGATCGCGGAGACCGCGCTGGACGAGGGGTCCACGGAGTGGACGGCGGGGTCGCGCAGGTAGCGCTGCACCAGCTGGTCGACGTCGCGGTCGAGGGTGGCGGAGAACAGCATCCGCTGCCCGTCGGGACGCACCTGGTCCAGGATCTCGGTGACCTGCGGAAGGAACCCCAAGTCACACATCTGGTCGGCCTCGTCCAGGACCGTGATGCGCACCCGTCCCAGTCGGCAGCCCTTGCGCTCGATGAGGTCGTGCAGCCGACCGGGCGTGGCGACGACGATCTCGGCGCCATCCCGCAGCGCGGCGGCCTGCCGTCCGATGGACACTCCGCCCACCACGGTGGCGAGCCGCAGTCGCAGCGCCTCGACGTACGGGGTGAGCGCCTCACCGACCTGCTGCGCCAGCTCCCTGGTAGGCACCAGGACGAGCGCCAGCGGCTCTTTCGGCTGCGCGCGCTGCCCGGCCGTCCGGGCGAGCATCCCCAGGCCGAAGGCGAGGGTCTTGCCGGATCCGGTGCGGCCCCGGCCCAGGACGTCCCGTCCCGCGAGCGCGTCCGGCAGCGCCGCCGCCTGGATGGGGAAGGGCACCGTCACACCGTGCTCATCGAGCGCCCGCAGAATTTCGGCCGGCAGCCCCAGCTGCGCGAAGGACGGCGCCGTGGGCGCCGCCGAAGTGGCGCCCGACGCCTCGGACACATCGTCCTGCCGCTGGGCATCGGCACGTGCTGATTCGCTCACAGAGAGCCTTCCTCCGAAGGGACCGTACCGAGGAAGGCGCGGCAGGGACGCGGCCACCAGCCAGAGACACCGAACGGAGACCGGCACAGCGACGCTGCAAACGCATAACGCTAGCACGGGACACGCCGCCCGGGCCTGTCGTGTCCCGTTCGGGTGGAGCCAGGATCATCCTGGCTCCACCCGTGGCGCGGGCATGTCACTGGAACTGTGCGAAGAACCTCCAGATCTCTGCTTTGGTCCAGGTGGTGACGCCGCTTTCGCCGGAGGAGCCGTCGACCGGACCGGGTATGTGGCCTCCGTCGAACGCCGCCCATTGGACCGGGTATCCGGCACGGCAGCCCGAGTAGGTGCTGGTGATGTGCGTGCGGCTGCCCGGCGCGGGCTCGCGCGGGCTCTGGGCGGTGCAGCCGTTGTTGCGGACGAATGTGTCGCGCAGGGACCGTCCTTGCCCGATGTTGAGGACGTTGTCGCTGATGCCGTGGATTCCGAAGTAGGCGATGGGCTGGTTGCCGCCGCTGCACCCGCTGATCTGGGCGCCGGAGATGACCGCGACGGCCCTGAAGACGTTCGCCCGGCTGCATGCGAGTGCGTAGCTCATACCGCCGCCCCAGCTGAATCCCGTGGCGAAACGCTGTGCCGGGTTGACACAGAGGCCGCCCTCGATGCGCCGGATCATGTCGTCGACGAAGGTGACGTCCTCACCGCCCGAATTGGCCCAGCCGTTGCCGAGACCCTGGGGGGCGACGAGGATCGCGCTGTTGTTCGACTGTTCCTGTTGGCCGTAGTAGGACCAGGCGTTCCCGCTCGTGCCGCCCGAGGCGACGTCGCCGGCGGTGCCGCCCCGCCAGTGGAACGCGAAGATCAGCCGGTAGCGGTGGCTGTTGTCGTAGTTGGCGGGAACCCTGAGGATGAAGCTGCGGCTCTTGCCGCCGCTCTGAATCGTGTGCGTGCCGCTCGTCAGGGTCGGGGCGCTGCCGCATCCGCCGCCACCGCCACCGCCACCGGACGACAGCTTGACCATCTGCCATTGCTGGTTGGCGCCGCCCCAGTCGGAGTACTGGACGACGTTGCCGCCGTCGGCGGTGGAGGCGCCCTGCACCTCGACCGCCTTGCCGCTGGTGCGGTTGATCAGCCGGACGTGGCCCGCGTCGGAGTCGGCCAGGCGGAACTGCTGGTTGGCCCCGTTGTGGTCGGCCCACTGCTGGATCGCGGCGCCGTCCGCGGTCGAGGCGCCGGCCACGTCGAGCACCTTGCCCGAGTGCCGGGCCTTGAGGCGGTAGAAGCCGCCACCGGAGTCCACGAACTGCCACTGCTGGTTGGCTCCGTCGGTGCGCGTCCACTGGCTGACCCGCGCGCCGTCTGCGGTGGACGTGCCGGAGACGTCCAGCGCCTTGCCGCTGTTGCGATTGACCAGGACGTACCAGGCATTGGTGTCCACCGTCGCCGCCGCGGCTGGCGCCGGATTCACCACGGCGAGCATGCCCATCGCGAGGGTCGCGGCCACCACGGCGGCGACCCGGGACCACCAGCGATGTCTGCGTGGAGGGGCGGGAGAAGCCGCACCGTAGGTCCTCATCGACTCACCCTTTCGTCTGTGACAGGCCCCATCAGGTGCGGGTCCAGCGCTGGTTGCCGCCGTTCGAGCAGGAGTAGAGCTGGATCAGGGTGCCGTTGGCGGTGCCGGCTCCGACGGCGTCGAGGCAGAGGCCGGACTGGACGCCGACGATGGATCCGTCGGAGTTGAGGCGCCATTTCTGGTTGTCGCCGCCCCAGCAGCTGTAGATCTGGACCTTGGTGCCGTTGCCGGTGCCGGCGGCGTCCAGACACTTGTTGCCGTAGACCCTGAGCTCGCCGGCGGCGGTGTGCGTCCACTGCTGGTTGGTGCCGTTGTTGCAGTCCCACAGCTGGAGCTGGGTGCCGTCGGTGGTACTGGTGCCGGGCACGTCCAGGCAGCGGCCCGAACCGACGCCCTTGATCGGTCCGGAATCCGCAGGGGGCGTGGTGGAGCCGCCGTTGAGTGCGTTGAGGACGGCGGTGTAGGCGGGCTTCTTGCTGCCGTTGCCGTTGAACAGCAGCGGCGTCTGCTCCGCTCGCCAGGAGTCGGTGTCGCGCACACCCCAGACGGTGATGCCGAGGCAGCGCGGGACGGCCAGGCAGTCGTTGGTCACGTTGGCGTAGGTCGAGGCCGGGGCGCCCTGGATGTCGAGTTCGGTGATGGCCACGTCGACGCCGAGGGCGGCGAAGCTCTGCAGGGTGGTGCGGAAGTTGCTGTTGTAGGGGCTGCCGCTGTTGAAGTGCGACTGGAAGCCGACGCAGTCGATCGGCACGCCGCGCTGCTTGAAGTCTCGGACCATGCGGTACATGGCCTGGGTCTTGGCCCAGGTCCAGTCCTCGACGTTGTAGTCGTTGTAGCAGAGCTTGGCGGCCGGGTCGGCGGCGCGCGCGGCGCGGAAGGCGACCTCGATCCAGTCGTTGCCAGTGCGTTGCAGGTTGGAGTCGCGCCGGGCTCCCGAATTGCCGTCCTCGAAGGCCTCGTTCACGACGTCCCACTGGGCGATCTTGCCCTTGTAGTGGGCCATCACGCCGTTGATGTGGTTGATCATCGCCTGGCGTAGCGCGCCGCCACTGAGGCGCTGCATCCAGCCGGGCTGCTGGGAGTGCCAGGCCAGGGTGTGGCCGCGCAGCTGCTTGCCGTTCTGCACCGCCCAGTTGTAGACGCGGTCACCGGCGGTGAAGTTGAACTGACCCGGCTGCGGTTCGGTGGCGTCGATCTTCATCTCGTTCTCGGCCGTCACCGAGTTGAACTCACGGCTCGCGATCGACGTGTACGCCGAGTCGCCCAGCCTGCCCGAGGCGATGGCGGTGCCGAAGTAGCGGCCGCTCTGCGCCGCCGCGGCACCGAGCGTGTTCTCGGCGGCGTGTGCGGTCGGCGGCGCGACCAGCGCGGTGACCACACCGAGGACGCCGACGACCAGCGCCAGCAGCAGGCCGCGGATCTTCCGGCGGACAGCGGGTCTGGGAAGGGCATACGAGCCCATGACTGTGCCTCCAAGGTCGAAAGCAAGGAAGGACTGGAGCGCAGGGGAAGTGGCACCTGTCGTGCAGCACAGATTGCTCAGGGCCGACGCGGTTCGATATCTCGAACTACGGCCGGTTTCTCAGACCGGATGATTGAGGGATTGACGATGCATCGTCAATACTCCTCACAGAAGAAGTTTCGATTTCTCGTCCGAAACATTCGAGGCTGGCCGAGGCGCTGTTTGTAGACAGATCAGCGACAGGCCTTGACCAAAGGGCCCCCCATTCCTAGCTTGTGGCGTCAAAGCTTCCGGGAATTCTTCGAAACATTTCGAGATGGTTCCCTCGGGGCCCTCTCGCCCCCGCCCCCGCCCCCGAAGGAGTTCCCCTGATGCGTCTGAGACGCTTACTCGCCGTCCTTGCGCCCCTGCTGCTCGTGGCCACCTTCCTCGGTGCCCAGCCCGCCGGCGCGGCGACCGTAGACCCCAACGCCTCGTATGTGCTGGTCAACCGCAACAGCGGCAAGGCCCTGGACGTCTACAACATGGCGACCGGCGACGGCGCCCGCATCACCCAGTGGACCAGGAACGATCAGGCCCAGCAGCAGTGGCAGTTCGTCGATTCCGGGGGCGGCTACTACCGCATCAAGTCCCGCCACTCGGGCAAGGTGCTGGATGTCCACAACTGGTCCACCGCGAACGGCGGCTCGATCGTCCAGTGGACCGACCTGAACGCCACCAACCAGCAGTGGCGGCTGGCCGACAGCTCGGACGGCTACGTGCGGCTCATCTCGCGCCACAGCAACAAGGCCCTCGAAGTGCAAGGCGGCTCCACCGCCGACAACGGGAACATCGTCCAGTACGACGACTGGGGCGGCACCAACCAGCAGTGGCAGCTCGTCAAGGTCGGCGGCGGCAACCCCGGCACGTGCGATCTTCCGTCGGCATACCGCTGGACCTCGACGGGCGCCCTGGCGCAGCCCAAGGCCGGGTGGGCCTCGCTCAAGGACTTCACCGTCGCCCCCTACAACGGCAAGCATCTCGTCTACGCGACGACGCACGGCGCCGCGGGAACGGGAGCGGGCTGGGGTTCGATGAACTTCGGCCTGTTCACCAACTGGCCGGAGATGGCCTCGGCCGGCCAGAACCCGATGTCGGCTTCCACCGTCGCGCCCACGCTGTTCTACTTCGCTCCGAAGAACATCTGGGTGCTCGCCTACCAGTGGGGCGGTGGGAGCGCCTTCTCCTACCGGACGTCGAGCGACCCCACCAACCCCAATGGCTGGTCAGCACAGAAGGTGCTCTTCTCCGGAAGCATCACCGGCTCCGGCACCGGCCCCATCGACCAGACGCTCATCGCTGACGGCCAGAACATGTACCTGTTCTTCGCCGGTGACAACGGCAAGATCTACCGGGCCAGCATGCCGATCGGGAACTTCCCGAGCAGTTTCGGCTCGAACTACACAACGATCATGAGCGATACGGCGGACAACCTGTTCGAAGCCCCGCAGGTCTACAAGCTCCAGGGCCAGAACCGCTACCTCATGATCGTCGAGGCGAGGGGCTCGCAGGGCCGCTACTTCCGCTCGTTCACGGCCACCAGCCTCAACGGCTCATGGACACCCCAGGCCGCGACCGAGAGCAATCCCTTCGCCGGCAAGGCCAACAGCGGCGCCACCTGGACCAACGACATCAGCCATGGCGAGCTGATCCGCACCAGCGCCGATCAGACCTTCACCGTCGATCCCTGCAACCTGCAGTTCCTGTACCAGGGACGCAACCCCAACTCCGGCGGCGACTACAGCCAATGGCCCTACCGTCCGGGTCTGCTGACACTGCGGCGCTGACGGCGTGACACGGGTCCGGCTCCGGTAGACAGCCGGCGGGGCGGGCTCGGCGGAAGGCCGAGCCCGCCCGGGTCACGCGACAACCTCAGCGCAACACTGACCGGATACAGTGCGCGGGACGGCAGCCCGGTCAGGGAGGGGAAGCGTGACCGACACCAGCAACACCCGACCCGCCGACAGCGAAGCGCAAGCTCCCCGGCAGAGCCGACTGCACCGCCTGATGCGCTACCTCCCCCTGATCGCCCCCGTCCTGCTGTGGGCCGTGCCCTGCTGGGTGCTCCTGCACACCGGCCAGCACTGGCCGCTGCCCGTCACGCTGGTCGGCACCGCCCTGTTCGCCCTCGGCCTCGTCGGTATGCCGCTCGCGATGGTGCGCGGCCACGGCCGGCGCCAGCAGGACCGGGCGGCGATCGTCGGTGACACCCTGCTGGGCACCAGCTGGGTTCTGTTCACCTGGTCCGTGCTGCTCGGCGTCCCCTTGCGGCTCGCCCTGGCCGTGGCCGGCGTCGCCGAGAGTCAGGACCGGGCCCGCATCGTCACTTGCGCCGTCCTCGGCGTGACCGCCGTACTGCTCGCCTGGGGGTACGCCGAAGCCCGCCGCGTTCCGCGCGTGCGCCGACTCGACGTGCGCCTCCCACGGCTGGGTGCCGGGTTGGACGGCATCCGCGTCGTCCTCATCACCGACACCCACTACGGCCCGCTCGATCGCGCCCGCTGGTCGGCCCGGGTATGCGAGACGGTGAACACTCTGGAAGCCGACCTGGTCTGCCACACCGGCGACATCGCGGACGGCACGGCCGAACGCCGCCGCGCCCAGGCCGTCCCCCTCGGTACCGTGCGGGCCACCCGGGCCCGTGTGTACGTCACCGGCAACCACGAGTACTACAGCGAGGCCCAGGGCTGGGTCGACCTGATGGACGAGCTGGGCTGGGAGCCGCTGCGCAACCGCCACCTGCTGCTCGAACGCGGCGGCGACACCCTCGTGGTCGCCGGCGTGGACGACGTCACCGCCGGGTCCTCCGGCCTGGCAGGCCACCGCGCCCACCTTGCCGGAGCCCTGAACGGCGCCGACCCCGACCTGCCCGTCCTGCTCCTGGCACACCAGCCCAAGTTCGTCGACCGGGCGGCAGCCGCCGGCATCGACCTCCAGCTCTCCGGCCATACCCACGGCGGCCAGATCTGGCCCTTCCACCACCTGGTCCGCCTCGACCAGCCCGCCGTCGCCGGCCTCAGCCACCACGGCACCCGCACCCTGCTCTACACCAGCCGCGGCACCGGCTTCTGGGGCCCGCCGTTCCGCGTCTTCGCCCCCAGCGAGATCACCCTGCTCGTGCTCCGCTCCCCCCACCTGCCCACCTCGCCGTAGCCGGGTTCTGCTGAGTCGCCTACGACAGGTCTCTGGTCATGCTCGCTACCAGGCGGCCGACCTCGAAGCCCTCCAGGTGGGCGGTGTGTGCCGAGGCGGCGCCCTGGACCAGCAGGTCGGCCTGGCCGCCGGTGAGGTCGACGGAGGCGCGGGGGCGCTGGTCGAGGTAGACGTCGACGCGGTCGACGTTCTCCGCCGCGAGCTTCAGATGGAGCGCGCCGTCGGCGGGGGCGGCCTCGGTGATCGTCACGGCGTGCGGAGGCAGACCCTGCAGGAGCCGGCCCGCGTGGTCCAGGAGATCGGTGTTGCCCTCCAGCAGGTCGCGGCGCGTCATACGGTGCAGCTCGTCGGGGACGACTCCCAGGTCCTCCACCGGCGTGCCCGAGTTCGGGCCGACCCGCAGCGTGCGGCGTATCGACACCCGCATCCCGGCGCCCTTCGGCAGGGGCGTGTAGGGCGTGCCCGGGTCGTCCGCCAGGAACTCGGACAGCAGGTCATGCGTCCAGACGTTGGCGCCGCCGGCGCCGGTGTTCTCGTCGGTGCCGAGCACGGGACCGATGCCGTGGTCCTGGAAGCCGGCCGCGAAGATGTCCGTGGCCGAATAGCACCGGGCGTTGGTGATGAGCACGACGGGCCCGAAGTACTGCTGCCCGATGGCGTTGGCGCCGTTCTCGGGACTGATCGGGAAGGCGCCGGAGTAGACCGAGCCGGTCTCGACGGCCTGTTCCATGGACGGCACCCAGGGACCCAGATCCAGTCCCGGACCGCCTTGGAACCGACGGCAGATCCGCAGATTGAGCGGGGTGTTGACGAACTGCACCGGTTCGGGGGCGATCCGGCGCGGGGTCAGCGTCTGCAGGGTGAACTCGGCCGCGTGGATGTGCCCTCCGCCGTTGTCCCGGACGTCCACGATGAGCCCGCCCTGCGGCAGTTGCCGGATGAGCCGGACGAACTCGGCGACGAACGTGCCGGGGCTGCTGACGTTGAAGGTGAAGATGCGGATGTGGCCGAACGTTCCGGACGGCGTGGTGACGGCCCGGGCCCGGAACACCTTGGGCATGCTGGTGGCGATCTCCCCCGCTCCCAGGTCCGGCAGGGATTCGTCCGCCTCGGCGGCCCGCTCCTGGGCGACCACCCGGGGCGCGAACAGCAGCACCTTGGCCCGCTGGGTCTCATCCCCGTCGAGGTCCAGGCCCTGGGACACGGCCGTGTCCCGGTCGGCGGAGACGAACGAGGGCAGGTTCTCGACGATCTGCCAGCTCTGCCGGAGTTCCCGGGCCGTTCCGGCGAGGTCGATGTAGCTGACGGTCACCCACTCCTCCAGCGGCGGAAGATGGATGACGAGCGGCCGCACGGTCAGCGACTGCACACCGCGGCTGCGCCGCGCCGCCGTGTTGCTGCCGGCGAACCGGGCCGCGTTGAGGTCGACGGCGTCCAGAATGGGGATGCCGCTCCAGTGGGTGATCTCGACCCCCGGCTCGAACCCCGGGGCCGAGAAGCCGCTCGCCACATGGGTGACCAGGAACCGGGTGCGGTCCCCTTCCGTGCAGGACTCGACCAGGAACGGAAGGAAGGCGATCTTGTCGTTGAAGGGGTCGGGCAGCAGGTAATTGGTGTGCAGGTCCCGCACCGAGTGGAAGATCTCCGACATCTCCGCGTGGAACAGCCACTCCCTCGGCATGGTCTGCGGTGTCTGCCGCTCCATGCGCCGGCGCAGCAGCCGCAGCCGCTGGACCGGGTTGACGGCGTGCATCGCGGTCTTCAGGGGCAGATGGACGTAGTTCTGCTCCAGCAGGACCAGGGCCTGGTCGACGAGGAGCCGACGGTCCTCCAGGGACAACTGGTCGGCGCCGTGCAGGAAGGCGGGCAGGGGGGCCGCGCCGAGCAGGTGGTCACGTACTGGTTCCGCCGCGTTCCGGAGGAACTCGGGTGCGTTCTCATGAACCGGTTCGGGCATGGTGATGCGCCGGCCTTTCATGGTGTGCGTGCGGGGCCTTGACGGGGAGTCAGCCCCACTCGATGTCGGAGGTGGTCTCCAGCGGCGTGCGGTCCGCCGCCGCCTCGGGCACGCGCAGGGTGTCGCCCTTGTGGAGGGCGGCGGGGAAACGCACCCGGGTGCGGTCCTCGACCTCGCCGAGGGTGACCTGGAAGACCCTGAACTCGTCCAGTTCCAGCGCTTCGAGCTGGTCCAGGTTCTGGGTGAGCAGAAACGCCCTGGCCCTCAGTTCGCCGTTCTGGGTGAAGACGATGACCTTGTAGAACTCCCGGGCTACGGGCACGTCGCGGTAGACACGGTCGTCGTCCTGGAACACGGGTCCGCCGAAGACGCTGATCTTCAGGTCATCGACGTCGACGTCGGCGAAGACAGCGTCCTCCAGCGCTCCCCACACCCCGTTCTTGGAGCTCTGGTTGAAGTCGTCCATCTGCGGGGTGATGTTGGTGTAGAAGAACGAGTCGGTGTTGGCCTTGCGCGCCTCCGGCAGGCTGCCCCAGAGCAGGTCGGCGCGGCGGGCGATGTGCCCCCGGTCGAGCCGGTTGGCCTGGTACAGCTCGTTGCCGACCTGCGCCGTGCCGGGCAGCCTCGGATCCTTGACGAAGGGGATCCCGCTGCGGCTGAGCTTCTTGAGCGAGCCGCCGTCGACGTTCCAGGCCACCCAGAACGGGAAGCGCCGCTTCTTGCTCAGGGTGAGGGAGAAATGCGTGTACGGGATGACCGGCGAGCCGTCCAGGAGTGCGGCATCGCGCGTGAGGTCGGTGTCCAGTTCCGGGGTCTCGACCCGTTCGCCGAGGAAGTCGGCGTCGTAGCCGGCGATGATCTCCAACTGCTCCGGCGCCGGCTGGCTGAGGGTGATGTCGAGCTTCTCGAACACCGAGGTCGACAGGCAGGCGAGGGCGTGCTCGTCCGGCTCGCCGGTGCCCTCGCCGGCGAAGTGCAGGCCGGCCAGCACCGTGCTCACGCGGTCGTCGCCCTCCTTGAACATCCACACCGCGCCGGAGTCACCGCCACTGCTGACCTCACCGTCCGCCGACGGATGGGCGGGATCCGGGCCGATCTCGAAGCACCCGATGGTCTGCACGCCGGTCACCCCGCCGTAGTCGATCTTCGCTACGGTGTCGACGCGGCGGACGATGCCATGGGTGACCCCGGTGGACCGGCCGCTCTTGACCACCTTGTCGCCGAGCTCGGGCTCCCCCAGGGTCCGGGGGGCGACGTCCAGTTCGAGGATCTCCGGGAGCGAGTTGCGGTCCTCGATGGTCGCCACCGCGCAGTCCCCGGCCACGCCCAGGTGGGAGCGCTTGAGCACGCCCATCCGGTTGCGGTCGATGCGGTTGTCGTCCCGTGTGCCGGGCTGCACGACCTCGATCCCCAGCTCGCCGAACGGCCCGTGCAGCACATGCCAGTTGCTGAGCACGTACGGTGTGCCGTCGGCCCGGTCGAACACGACGCAGCCGATGGTGCCGGCCGACACCGTCACCGCTCCGACGCTGGCCCCGGGCCGGATGGGATCCAGCCGGCTCTTGCGCAGCGGGCTCTCGACCTCGGCCACCATGTGGAAGCTCGGCTTGTAGGTGCGCTCGATGACATCGGTGGGCACCTCGACGCCGTCGACGGTGATGCTGGCCGGGATCAGCGAGGTGCCCAGGGACTCCAGCGCCTCCGGCTCGGCCTTGGTCGCCACGGTGAACTGCAACGCCACTTCGCCGCCCGGCTGGTCGCCGGTGACCTTGCGGCCGACGCCCACCGACGTGATGTTGGGATCCTCCAGCAGGTGCGGGCCACGGACGCGGACGTACTGCCGCAGCGACGAGATGAGTTCGTCGTCGGAGGGCGAGCCCTTCTTCGCCGAGGCCGTCTTCGCAGCGGGCTTCGACGCGGACTTCGAAGCGGACTTCGACGCGGACTGCGATTGCGCGGTCTTCGAGGTGGTCTTCTTCGGATTCGTGGTTCTGGTGGCCATGCTGGCACGCATCCCTTCGGGGCCGAGCACCGGAGAGGTGCCGGGGCGCAACGCCTTTTCACTGGTGAGTCATTCGGTGGCGGCGCCTTTTCGGCCCTCATGTCCATCATGGTCCAGCAGCATGAAGAGGCAAGTTGACATTGGAGCTTGCCTCTTCTGCACCTTGGCGAGTCATCCCTCGGTCAATGACATCCAATGAAGCGTCAAATGTTGAAGGCAGACCTAACGCCGCTGGTTTCCGACGGTGACGATGCCCTTCGTCCTGGCGCCGGTCCTGTTGTCGTAGAGGACATCGCCGGTGGACTTCTGCCAGATCTTGATGCGGAAGGTGTCCGGGCCGTCGGTGGCGGTGACTCTGAAGGCGTAGCCACCCTTGCCGCCCACCGTGCCGGTGCCCTGGTAGACGGCCCGGGAGCCGTTCACCACGAGCCAGTCGGAGCCGGTCGAGCGGAAGGCGAGTCGGGCGGAACCGAAGACGAACGTGACCTTGCCGGCCGGGACAGTGGCTCCCTTCCGGTACTGGGCGCCCAGGGTGAACGCCGCCTTGCCGGTCAGCCCCGGCTCGGCCGGGTAGGCGCCGACCGGTGAGGCGATCGTGCCGACGCCGGCAGCGGGTCCGGCGGCACGGTCGTAGACGATCAGCTCCGTGAGCGTGCTGCTGTCCGAGCCCTCGTCATCGTCGGTGACCGTGACGACCGGGCGGTGGATGCCCGCCTCGTCGTAGACGTGTGCGGCGCGGCAGCCGGAGTGGGTGAGCGTGCCGGGCGTCGGCCGGCTGCCGTCCTTCCAGTCGACCTCGCAGGTGTGGCGGTCGGCCGTGCCCGGGTCGTCGAAGGACGCGGTGACGACGGCGGCCTTGCCCGCCGGGAGGGGCGAGCCGGGGCCCTCGGCGGAGGTGATCGTCGGGGCGGCGTTGGAGACCTTGACGGTCGCGGTGTCGGTGCCGCGCCCACCGGTCAGGGTGACCTGGAAGGTGCCGTCGTCGGTGCAGACGAGGGTCGTCCGGGCCGCCGCGGGGTCCTTGACGGCGCACGGGGCGCCGTCCTGCACGGTCCACTGGGGCGTGCCTGCCCCGGAGACGGTTCCGGCGAGTGTGATCGCCTCGCCCTCGGTGCCGGTGGCGTCCGGGCCGGCGTGGACGACGGTGACCGGGTCGATGCCGCCGAGGGTCGGGACGACCTTCTCGATCAGGCCGTCGGAGTCGAACTCCAGCTTGTCGATGGTGGTTTCGCGGTGGGTGCCGTCACCGCCGGGGATGGCGAAGCGGTGGTAGGCGATGTACCAGTCGTCGGTGTTCGGGACGTGGACGGCGGAGTGATGGCCCGGTCCCTTGATGCCCAGTGACAGGTCCTTCTCCAGGATCACGCCCCGCTTGGTCCACGGGCCGGTGGGCGAGGGACCGGTCGCGTAGGCGACGCGGTAGTTCTCGTCCCGGGTGTCGTTCTCCGACCACATGAAGTAGTAGGTGCCCTTGCGCTTGAGGACGAAGGTGCCCTCGTTGTAGCCGCTCGGGGTGATGTCCTGGACCTTCGAGGTGTCGATGGAGGTCATGTCGTCGTTCAGCGGGACGACGTAGGCGCGGCCGTTGCCCCAGTAGAGGTACTGCTTGCCGTCGTCGTCGGTGAAGACCGCCGGGTCGATCATCTGGCCGCGGAAGTCACCGGCCTTCAGCAGCGGCTTGCCCAGGGCGTCCTTGAACGGTCCGGTGGGCGAGTCGGACACCGCGACGCCGATGTTCGCGTCGGCGCAGAAGTAGAAGTAGTACTTCCCGTCCTTCTCCGTCATCGCCGGAGCCCAGGCCCTGCTGTCCGCCCAGCTGACGTCCGGCCCCAGGTCGAGGATGACGCCGTGGTCCTTCCAGTGGACCA
The DNA here is from genome assembly GCF_022807935.1 of Streptomyces sp. HP-A2021. Lineage (NCBI taxonomy): Bacteria > Bacillati > Actinomycetota > Actinomycetes > Kitasatosporales > Streptomycetaceae > Streptomyces > Streptomyces sp. HP-A2021. The sequence goes on along the minus strand of NZ_CP094344.1, from coordinate 8,485,683 downwards.
GGTCCGTGGAGGAGTAGGCCTTGAACTGCGTGCCGCTCCAGCCCTCGAAGCCGTCGGTCGTCGGGTAGATGTAGAACGTGTCGCCGAAGCGCACGATGTTCGGGTCGGCGTTCAGCCCCGGCAGGACCGGTGTCTTCATGAGCAGCGCCGAGACCTTCCAGGTCCGCTTCTTGCCGTCCGAACCGGTGACCTCGTACGTCACCGGCTTGGTGAAGTCCTGCACGCTGCCGGAGGCGGGGCTGATGGTCGCGCCCTCGGCGAGCGCGAACTCCGGTGCCAGCGCGGTGAGATCGGTGCCCGCCTTCATCGGCAGCGTGATCGTGCCGGCCGCGTTGTCGATGAGCGCGTCGACCTTGAGCGCCGGGTGCGTCACCTTGGCGATGCCCGCCGTGTTGCCGCTGAGTTCCATGACCTCGGCGCCCGTGAGCGCACGGTCGTAGATGCGGAAGTCGTCGACCTCGCCGCCGAAGTACGGGTCGGCCGCGTACAGGGACCGGCCGATGTAGCCGCTGTAGTCCTTGGCGGCGTCATACAGTTCCGACGGCTTGACGGTGGTCGTCGTGCGGGCCGCCTCGACGCCGTCGGCGTACAGGATCATGGTGCCGGTGGCGCCGTCCAGCGTCACCGTGACGTGCCGCCACTGGCCGGGCGTGAGCTGCGAGCCGGCCGTGAGCTTCGACTCCGCCGACCAACTCGCCTTCGTGATGGCCGAGTAGAGGCTGGAGCCGCCGTTGGACGGAGTGGCGAACAGATACGTGTCGCTGTCGGGCCCGAGCCCGAACAGCCACTGGAAGCTGCTGCCGCCCTTCCACTTGGCGTACGTCGACACCGTCACGCTGTCGGCGTTCTTCAGCACACCGTTCGGGATCTTCACGTACGGCGAGCCGGAGTCGCCGGACATCTTGAACGAGCCGCCGTGCACGCCGCTGCCGAAGTCGGGGGTGCGGACGTAGGTGCCGTGGTGGCCGTGCCCGCTGGAGTCACGGGCGATGCTGCCGCTCGTCTCGTCGAAGTCGTAGTGCAGGAGCAGGTCGGCCGGGATGTCCGGCCCCTCCTCCGACACGGTGACGTCGGCCCGGACCGGAATCGCGGCGCCGTTCGGCAGACTGCCGGTCACGGTGAAGGTGCCGGCCTGTGCGTACTTCGACGCCGGTACGTCCTCCCAGGTGACCGCGACGGGACGCTTGACGCCGTCGGCGTACTCGGCGATCACCGTGGCCGGCAGCACCGGTGCCCGGCCGATCCCGGTCTTCACCGAGACGTCGTCGACGCTCTGCACGATCTGGTCGGGCTGGTAGGCGCGCAGCAGCCGGTCGTACTCGGCCTGGGTGACCGGCAGCACGGTGCCGTGCCGGGGCTTGGCGGGCAGGTCGTAGCCGGTGGACGGGGTCCAGGTGCCGGAGTCCAGGTCGGTCGTCTCGAACGGGATGTAGCCGCGGCCGCCGAACTCGTCGAGGAACGCGTACCACTTCTCCTCGGTGTTGGACTTGAACACCAGCGGTCCCTCGGCGGCGTTCATCGCGCCCTTGCCGATGCCCTCGGCGACCGCGGTCCAGGACGGGTCCAGGATCGAGTCGCTCTTCTCCTGGAAGATGAACTTGCTGTTGGGGGTGGAGGAGGTGTTGTTCCGCTCGTCCTTGGACAGGCGGTAGTACGTCCCGTCGTGCCGGATCATCGTGGAGTCGATGACCGAGTAGCCGCGGTCGATCCAGACCTTGGGCTCGCTGAAGGTGTAGAAGTCGCGGGTGGTGGCGTACATCATGCGGTTGTACGTGTCGCCGGAGTGGTCGGCGTTGTCGTACAGCTTCGACGCCCAGAAGACCACGTACTCGCCGCGCTCGGCGTCGTAGAACGCCTCCGGCGCCCAGGTGTTGCCGGCGCTGTCGGGCGAGACCTTGACCAGGCGCTGGTTCGTCCAGTGCACCAGGTCGGTGGACTCCCAGACCATGATGGACTTGCTGCCGGTGCGCTGGGAGGCGTCCCAGTCGCCGTTGCCGTAGATCCTGAGGTCGGTGGCGATCTGGTAGAACTTGTCGCCCTCCGGGGAACGGATGATGAACGGGTCGCGCAGGCCCTTCTCGCCGAGCGTGGAGGTGAGGACCGGCTTGCCGTCGTTGAGTTCACGCCAGTGCAGCGGGTCGTTGCCCTTGCTGAGGGCGGCGTAGAGCTGTTCGCCGTCCGAGGTGCCCTCGCCGGTGAAGTAGCTGAACATGTAGCCCTTGAGGTCAGCCTCGGCGGGCAGTTCGGGCACCTTGGCCGTCATGACGCGCGTGGCCTCGGCCTCGCCCTTGGTGACGGTGGCGGTCAGCTCGACGGTGGTGGCGCCGTCGCCGTGCGCGGGGCGGTGGACCTCGCCGGCGGCGGAGACGACGTCCGGCTTCGCGGAGGACCAGGTAACGGTCGTGCCGAAGGCGCCGCTCCCGGGCAGGGTGAGGTTGCCGCGTGCGTCGTCGAGGTTGTGCACCGTGAGCGCCTCGGCGGCCTGCCGGGTGGCGGCGGCGTCGTCGAGTGCGGGCCGGACCGTGACGTCGAAGCTCTTGGTGCCGGTCACGGTGCCCTTCTTCAGGGTCGCCGTGAGCGTGGCACGGCCGTCCGGTGAGCCGGCCTCGGGGCGGGTCACCTTGCCGGTGTCCGACACCACGGACGGGTTGTCGCTGTCCCAGCTGATGGAGGAGCCACCGGCCGTGCCGGTCCTGGGCAGGTCCAGGTCGGAGGTGACGCCGCTGGTGTCACCGAGGCTCAGGGCCTCCTTGTCGGCGGCGACGCCCTGCGTGGCGACGGGGAGGGAGAGCTGCTCGACCTCCGAGCCGTCCAGTGCCCGGTCGTACACGCGGAAGTCGCGTATCCGGCCTTTGAAGAGCTTGTCGCCGTCGTAGACGGACTTGCCGATGTAGTTGGCCTTGGTGGTGCCGGAGCCGATGGCGCCGGGCGTGGTGGTGACCGAGGTGTTGCGGCCGACCTCGACGCCGTCCTCGTAGAGCACACCCGTGGAGCCGGTCTGGGCGTAGGTGATGTGCTTCCACACCCCGCGGGTCAGGTTGTGGGAGTCGGACGGCTTGGTGGTCTGCTCGGTCGACCAGTTGCCCGTCGCGACGGAGGTGCGGAAGGAGTTGCCGGTGGTGAACAGGTAACCGTTGCCGCTGCCCGCGCTGGTGTTGCCGAAACCGTAGAGGAAGTAGGGCGTGCTCTGGGCGGAGTCGATCAGTACGTCCATGGAGACGGTGATCGAGTCCATGCCCTTCATGACGTCGTCCGGCACCTTGATGTAGGTGTCCGATCCGTTGAAGGCGAGCCCCTGACCGGATGCCGACCAGTCGGCGGCGCCGCTGACCGTGCCGTTGCGGCCGTTGCCGGAGGCGTCGGTCACGGTGCTGCCGGAGCCTGCGTCGAGCTTGTACCACAGGGCCAGGCCGTCGGTGATGTCCGCGGCTTCGGCCGCCGGTGCCGCCGGTGCCGCTTGAGCGGGAGCGGTGGGTCCGGCGAGGGTGAGCAGTATCGACGCGGCGGTCAGTCCGGCGAGATGACCCGCCCGGCGTCTCGCGCGGCTGCGAAGTCGTGCGCATCGTGCGACGTGCGTCATGTCGAGGTTCCCTGCTGAGGCATGGCTGCTGACGGACAGGCGGAAGGCGGAACGAGGAGCCGACGAGGCGACGGCAATCCCTTGCCGTGGGCCCGCCGTTGCACGCAGGTGACGTGTGTGTTGCGAGAGTCTCAGTCGACGCCCAGGGCAGCGTCAATAGGTTCCGAACAATGTCCGACAGGTCGAACAATTCCGTCCGACTCGCGGTGATCTACGGGGGTGAGCCGTGCGTCCTGTGTCCGGGCCGGTCAGCGCGGAGTGCGCCGCGTACCCGCCGGTCAGCCCGCGGGAACGACCGGTGGCGTCTCCCGCGGCCGCCGCACCCGCACCCCGATGAGAGCCCGGGCCATCACCATCGGGTTGAGCAGGACCGACGGCTCCGCTGCCCGCATCGCGAACATCGCCAGCCGACGGGCGACGTAGGGGTCGGACACGGCTGCTGTGCGGACCGCCCGTTGGAGCGCGTCGGGCGGTTTCGCGAGCGCTTCCTTCCGGCCGAGGGCGTCGTACTTGTCGATGAACCTGTGCGCTCGGCGGTAGGAGCGCAGCGCCTGGCGCACGTTCCCGCCCCGGGCCAGGGCTTCGGCGGTCGCGTCGGTCAGCCACGCCGCGCTGCGGAACGCCCAGCCGCATCCGACCGCCGGAACGGGGTCGGACGCGGTCGCGGCATCCCCGATCAGGGCCAGGCCGGGCCGCGGGGTGGGATCCCGGCGAACGCACGGATAGTCGGTGGTGCCGACGAGGTTCGACACCTGTCGCGCACCGGCGAGCGAGGGCCCGTCCGGCAGGCGCGCGACGAACCGGTCGAAGGCGGCGGTCCGATCGGTGGTGAACTCGGGAAGCCGGTCCTTCACCGGGAAGACACCCACCTGCGTCAGGCCGTCGTCGACGGGGATGCACACGGCGACGTCCTGGCCGAGGGGCCAGACCTGGCCGTCGCCGGGTCCGTTCATCGTCGCCCCCGCGTAATAGGTCCAGAACAGGAAGCGCTCGTTCGGGGCACGGTCCTCGGCGACCCCGGCGAGTCGGGCAACCGTGGACCGGTGGCCGTCCGCACCGACGACCAGGGGGGCCCGCAGGATGGTGCGTCCGGTCCCGCCGTCCGACGTGACGACTCCCGCGACGGCTCCCGCGGCGTCCTCGACCAGGTCGACGACACGGTGCCCCCGCATGAGGTGCACGCCGGGGGTCGAGCCGGCGATCTCCCGCAGCAGCGGGTCGAGCTTCCTGCGGCGCAGACTGATCGCCGGCGGTATCCCGCTGTCCGGCCGGGGGACGATCCAGCCGGACCCGGTCCACACGCCGAGCCCGGTCGTCACCGTCGCACCGTGCTCGAGCATCGGCTGCCAGAAGCCCAGTCGCCGCAGGACGTCATGGGTGCCCCCGAGTACGAAGTGCCCGCACAGCGTCTTGTGTGCCTGAGGGCTGCGATGCCGCTCGACCAGCGCCACCCGCAGTCCCGCCCGGCCGTACGCCGTCGCCGCCGTGCAGCCGGCGATGCTCGCGCCCACGATGATCACGTCGTAGTCCATGGCCGTCTCCGCCGCTTCGACATGGGTCCCTTCGGTCAACTCGAAGCATGCGCTGAGCGGCCGGACACGGACATCGGTAGTGGATACCCATCCTTCCGGGCGGCCGTCTACCTACCATCGAAGTGTGACGGCCGGCACACGGACACTCGAAGAACGGGACAGCGAGCTCGCGTCGCTGTCGCGCTGGTGGAGGGAAGCGGCCGCCGGCACCGGGCGCCTCGTCCTCGTCGGCGGCGATGCGGGCGCCGGCAAGACCGCGCTGCTCCACGAGTTCGGCCGGCGCCTGGGCGACGCCCGACTGCTCAGCGGCAGCAGCGAACCGCTCACCACGCCGCTTCCCCTCGGTCCGCTGCGCGACATGGCCGACGCCCTGCCCGCCCCCCTGAGCCGGGAGCTCAGCGGCACCCCCGACCCCGTGAAGGTGCGTCGCCGGCTGCTCCAAGAGCTGCGCGAGGGCTGCGTCCCGACACTCGTCGTCCTGGACGACGCGCACTGGGCCGACGAGGCCACGCTGGACCTGCTGCGCTTCCTGGGCCGCCGCCTGGGGGCATGCCCGGCCATGGTCGCCGTGGCCTACCGGCAGGACGAAGTGGGGCCCCGCCATCCGCTGCGGGTGCTGGCCGGGGACCTGGCGGCGCTTCCCTCGGTGCGCCGACTGACCGTGCCCACGCTGTCCGAGGCGGCCGTCGCGCGTCTCGCGGCGGGAACCGGCATCGACCCGGCCGAACTGCACCGCCGAACGGGCGGCAACGCCTTCTTCGTGACGCAAGTACTGGCCGACGGCGGCGCCACCGTGCCCGCCACGGTCCGGGACGCGGTGCTGGCCCGCGCCGCGCGTCTGGCACCGGGGGCGCGCGATGCGCTCGACGCCGTCGCCTGCCTCGGGACCCGGGCCGCGCCGTGGCTGGTCCAGGCGGTCTCGGGCCGCTCGGCCGGAGAGCTCGACGAGTGCGTGGAGCGCGGAATGCTCACCGCCGAGCACGGCGCCGTCGCGTTCCGCCACGAGCTGGTCCGCGTCGCCGTCGAGCAGGCGATCCCGCCGGGGCGCGCGGCGGAGCTGCACCGGCGGGCACTATCCGTACTCGCCTCGCGCCCGCCCGGCGAAGTGGAACCGGCGCGGCTCGCCGAGCACGCGCAGCATGCCGACGACCGGGCCGCCGTGCTCGCCTACGCGCCGCTCGCGGCAGAGCGGGCATCCGCGCTCGGGGCTCACAAGGAGGCCGCCGCCCACCTGCGCCGTGCTCTCGACGTCCTCCAGGGGCTTCCTGCCGCTGACCGGGCGGGGCTGCTGGAGGACCTCGGACGCGAATGCCATCTCGCCGACGACCTCGAAGCCGCGCTGCGGGCCCGGCAGGCCGCGGTCGACGCGTGGCGGGAGGCCGGTGACAGGCGTCGGCAGAGCGGGGCGCTGGTCGGTCTGGCGATCACCGCGGCACATCTGGCCCGGGAGGTCCCCCTCGGCGAGAAGGCGTGTGACGAGGCCCTCGGGTTGCTGGCCGGACTGCCGGTGACGCCCGAACTGGCACTGGCCTGCGCCGTCCGCGCGAAACTGTCCGCGATGGCCTTCCGCAGCGCCGATGCGATCGCCTGGGGTGAGCGGCTCCTCGCGATGACCGGCGACGGAACGGACCCGCAGGGAAGGGCGCTCGCGCTGTCGTCGATCGGTATCGGCCGTGCCCTGGACGGCGACGTGGCCGGCCTCGGCCTCATCGGGGAGAGCATCCGGCTGGCACGCGCGGCGTCCGCTCACGACCAGGCGGGACTCGCCTGTTTCTGGCTCCAGTTGATCTGCGTGACCCGCCGCTGGCACCGGGAGGCCGAACGCTGGTACGGCGAGGCCCTCGCCTTCACCGACGACCACGGCCAGGAGGTCTGGCGGCAGTGGCTCCGCGCGTTCCACTCGCGTGCGCTGCTGGACCAGGGGCGTTGGGAGGAGGCGGAGGCGCTGGCCTCTGAGGTGCTGCGCACGGCGGGCGTGGACGACGGACGCAAGATGCTCAGCATGGTGGTGCTGGGGCGGCTGCGCGCACGCCGGGGCGACTCCGATGCCCGCCCGCTGCTGACCGCGGTGCGGACGACCATGGTCACCGCCGAACCGGTCGTCGGCTGGATCATCGGCGCCGCGCCGGCGCTGGCCGAAGCCGCCGCATACGCGGGCGACACCGGCCAGGTGCGCGCGATCGTCACCTCGGCGTCCGCCTCGGCCGTGGAACAGGGCGAGCCGTGGCTGCTCGGTGAACTCGCCTACTGGCTGTCCCGAGCCGACGGACCCGTCACCGTCCCGGCGCGCGCCGCCGAGCCCTACCGGCTCCAGCTGTCCGGCCGCCCGCGGGAGGCGGCCGTCCGCTGGCAGGAGCTCGGCTGCCCCTACGAGGCCGCGCTCGCGCTCGCCGACACCACCGACGCGGGGATGCTGCGCGAGGCGCTCACGGCGTTCGACCGTCTGGGCGCCGGGCCGATGCGTGACGTCACCGCCCGTCGGCTGCGCCGGCTCGGGGTGCGCGACATCCCCAGACGCCGGTCCCGCACGGTGGGCCCCGACGGGCTCAGCGCCCGCGAACAGGAGGTGCTCGCCCTGCTGGCCGACGGACTCCGAAACGCCGAGATCGCCGAGGCACTGTTCCTGTCGAGGCGCACCGTCGAGCACCATGTGGCGGCCGTCCTGCGCAAGCTCCGCGTGGCGAACCGGGCAGAAGCCGCTCGGTACGCCCGCCACCACGGCGTGGCTGTCCGCTGACGACGCCGGACGCCATGCTCCGGGGCCTTTACGGTGTGGGCTCTTACCGCTTGGCCGCGAGATTCCTGTCGATCCGCTCGTGCAGCGCGATTCCGAGGGAAACGGACACGTTGAGAGACTCGGTCGAGCTCATCATGGGGATCGAAACCGAGGCGGAAGACGCTTTCTCGAACAGGTCGGAAGGCCCGCCTTTTTCGCTGCCGAACAACAAGGCCAGCCGATCCGGACGGTCTCCGAGTTCCTTCACCGAAATGTCGCCGTCTGCCTTGAGTGTCATCAGCTGCATACCGCTGTCCCGAATGAAGGCAATTGCCTCCTCGCGACCGGAGAGGACGACGGGAAGGGAGAAGACGTAACCACGGCTGGCCCTTTGCAGACGCCGGTCCGCGATGCTGGTGATATCACTGTCGACCAGGATGATCCCCGACGCTCCGAGCGCGAGCGACGTTCGCACTATCGCGCCGATGTTGCCGACGATCTTCACCCCGTCGAGAACGACGACGTCCCCACTCCGGCTTTCGATGTCGCTGAACCTGGCCGGGCGAGGGACGCGGGCGATGCCGAACGTCTTGGCCTTCCGCTCCCCCTTGAACAACTGGTTGACGATCGAGGAGTCGATGAGACGGACCGGTACGTTCTGCCGCCTGCACAGATCCAGCAACTCGGGTGGAAAAGGACTGCTGTCGCTGCCGTAGACCTCGATGAACTCCACCCCGGCCGTGATGCTGTGCATGAGGGGCTCGACGTCCTCGATCAACGTTGTCTTTATGTTGGATCGCGAAGGCTTGGTGACGTCGATGATCCGCTGCACCGCCGGATCGGACGGGTTTGCGATGGTGTCCAACTCAGTCATGGTCGTCCTGTTCTTCCCCGTTCGAGGCCGCGCGGTTCACGATAGCAAGATCTCCTTCGCCCGCGACCGGCCGGTGCTGTCGCGGTGAGGCAGGTCCCGGCGTGCCCCGAGCCCTAAGGGACTGTAAGGACTTGGCTCCCGGCATTGAGCGCCCCTGTTCGCGCCGTCGACTCTGTGTGCTTCCGGGCCGCAGACAAGGGAGTTCCGATGGCCACACAGACCACCGCCGAGCGTGCGCGGAAGCCGCGCCACGACGAACGCAGGGTCGTCAGCAACATCGTGCGCGGATCGATCGGCAACCTGATCGAGTGGTACGACTGGTACGCGTACACCGCCTTCAGCGTCTACTTCGCCTCCGTCTTCTTCCCCTCCGGGGACCAGACCGCCCAACTCCTGAACACCGCCGCGGTGTTCGCCGTCGGCTTCCTGATGCGGCCGATCGGCGGCTGGATCCTCGGCCGCTACGCCGACCGCCGTGGCCGCCGCGCGGCGCTGACACTGTCGGTGACGCTCATGGCGGCCGGTTCCCTGATCGTCGCGCTGACCCCGTCGTACGGCTCGATCGGGGTCGCGGCCCCCGTGCTCCTGGTCACCGCCCGGCTGCTCCAGGGTCTGTCGGTGGGAGGTGAGTACTCGACCTCCGCCACCTACATGTCCGAGGTGGCCTCGCCCGGCCGCCGCGGCTACTACTCCAGCTTCCAGTACGTCACCCTCATCGCCGGCCAGCTGACGGCGCTCGGTCTGCAGATCGTCCTGCAACAGGTGCTCAGCCCCGCGCAGATGGAGTCCTGGGGCTGGCGGATCGCGTTCGTCGTCGGCGCCGCGGGGGCGGTGATCGTGCTGTGGCTGCGGCGCGGCATGGACGAGTCCGAGAGCTTCGAGCGTGCCGCGTCGGAGGGCGAGCAGGAGCAGAGCGGCCCGGCCCGCGGCAGCCTGCGGCTGCTGCTGTCCTACCCGCGGCAGTGCCTGGTCGTCGTCGGGCTGACCATGGGCGGCACGCTGTTCTTCTACACGTACACCACCTACCTGCAGAAGTTCATGGTCAACACCAGCGGCATCGCCAAGCCGACGGCGGCCTGGATCAACTTCTTCGCGCTGCTCGTGTTCGTCGTGCTCCAGCCGGTCATGGGCCTGCTCTCCGACCGGGTGGGGCGGCGTCCCCTGCTGATCGCGTTCGGGGGGCTGGGCACCGTGGTGGTGGTGCCCTCGCTGACTCTGCTGTCGCACACCAGCGACCCGGTGTACGCGTTCCTGCTGATGGTCGTGCCGCTGGCCGTCAGTTCCCTGTACACCTCGATCAGCGCGGTGGTGAAGGCCGAGCTGTTCCCGACCTCGATCCGGGCGCTCGGCGTCGGCCTGCCGTACGCGCTGACCGTGGCCGTGTTCGGCGGGACAGCCGAGTACGTCGCCCTGTGGTTCAAGAACGCCGGACACGAGAACTGGTACTTCTACTACGTCACCGCCTGTGTCCTGATCTCGCTGCTCGTCTACATTCGGATGCGCGAGACCTCCGACGCGTCGCCGCTGGACGAGGACGTTTCCCGGTCTCGCGGCTGACGAGGCGGGAAGGAGGCGACCGTGCGGGTGCTGCTGGCCGAGGACGACGACGGTGTGGCGGGCGCGCTGACCGAGGCGCTGTACGACAACGGCCACCTGCCGTCCCGGGTGCGGCGCGGCGAGGACGTGCTCTCCCGTCACCGGCAGGCGGACCTGCTGCTGCTCGACCTCGGCCTGCCCGACGTGGACGGTCTGGAGGTGCTGCGCAAGCTGCGCGCGGTCAGTGCCCTGCCGGTGGTGGTGCTCACCGCGCGGGGCGACGAACGGTCGGTGGTGCGCGGTCTGCGGCTGGGCGCCGACGACTATCTGGTCAAGCCGGTCCGGCTGGCCGAGCTGCTGGCCCGCATCGAGGCCGTCACCCGCCGCGCCACGACACCCGCCGCCCCGGCTCCGCGCACCGTCCGCGCCGGCGACGTCGAGGTCGACCTCGACGCGCGCCGGGTGACGGTCGGCGGCGCGGAGGTGCGGCTGACCACCAAGGAGTTCGAGGTCCTCGCCGCCCTGGCGGCCCGGGCCGGCACGGCGGTCAGCCGCCAGCAGCTGATGGACGAGGTGTGGGGCGACGCCTTCCTCGCCGTGTCCCGCTCGCTCGACGTGCACCTCACCCAGGTGCGGGCCAAGCTCGGCCGCCCCGGGGTGCTGACCACCATCCGCGGCTTCGGCTACCGCTTCGGCGACTGAGCCGGTCACTGACGGCAGGCCCTGTTCATGCGCACGCGCGTCCTCACCGTCGTCCTGGCCTTCGTGGTCCTCGCCGTGGCCGGCTTCGCCGTCCCGCTGCTGGCCGTCACCGCCGCGCAGCGCACCCAGCAGCTCGTCGCGGCGCGCACCGCCGACCTCGACCGTTTCGCCGGGCTGGCCGAGCAGGCCGCCGAGAGCGACGACACGGGCGCGCTCACGGCCGATGTGCGCCGCTACACCGAGCTGTACGGCGAGGCCGTCGTGGTCGTCGACGCCCGCCGTGCCCCGCTGGTGCAGACGGGCGGCCTGCGGGCCGCCGACCCGGACGTCACCCGGCTCGTCGACGCGGCGCTGCGCAACCAGCCCGTCTCGCCCGGGGGGACGCTGCGGCCCTGGTCCCGGTCCGACCGGCTGCTCGCGCGTCCCGTGGGCACAGGCACCAGGGTGTCCGGCGCCGTGGTGCTGCGGGCCTCGGTGCGGGCCGCCGCGGACGACATCGCCCTGCGCTGGGCGCTCGTCCTGGCCGGCGCCGGCCTGTTCGCCGTGGCCTGTGTGCTGCTCGCCCGCCGGGCCACGCGGTGGGTCGTACGGCCGCTGCACCGTCTCGACCGTGCGGTCGGCACGCTGGCCGCCGGTCTGCCGCCCGAGCACGCGCGGGCCGGCGGTCCGCCGGAGCTGCGCCAGCTGGCCACCGGCTTCAACCGTATGGCCGACGCGGTCAGCACCGCGCTGGAACAGCAGCGCCGGCTCGTCGCCGACACCTCGCACCAGCTGCGCAACCCCCTGGCCGCCCTGCGGCTGCGCATCGACTCGCTCCAGCCCCACCTGCGTGCCTCGGCCGGCCGCACCTACACCGGGGTGACGGCCGAGCTCGAACGCATGGAGCACCTCCTCGACGACCTGCTCGCCCTGGCGAACGCCGAGCACCGCGCCGGCGAACTGGCCGTCACAAAGGCGCGGGCATCATGCTGCGACGCCACGGCGGTCGCCGCGGCCCAGGTCCGGCTGTGGCAGCCGGTGGCCGAACAGGCCGGGGTCCGCCTGGAGTTCGCCCCCGGCCCCGCCGTCCTCATGGCCTGCCCGGAGGGAGAGCTGGCCCAGGTGGCCGGCATCCTCTTCGACAACGCGATCAAGTACGCCGGGAGCGGCGCCCGCGTGGAGGCACGTTGTGTCACCGAGGGCGCGGACGCGGTGTTCGAGGTGGAGGACGACGGACCGGGCCTGGACTCGGGTGAACTCTCCCGGGCGGGCACCCGCTTCTGGCGCTCGGAGCGCCACCGCGAGGTACGCGGCAGCGGCCTCGGCCTGGCGATCGCCGAGCGGCTGGTGGCCGGTCACGCCGGACACGTCGCGTTCACGGCGGCCGAACCGCACGGCCTGCGGGTCCGGGTCGTGCTTCCGAAGGGGCACGCGGTATGACCGGCCCCGCCCGCCCCACGACCCGTCGCACCGTGCTGCGCGCCGCACTCGGCGCGGCGGGCACCGGCCTGCTCGCTGGCTCCGCGGCGGCGGACGCGCGGCATGCGGACAGGGGCCCGGAGGGCCTTGTGAGGATCGCGACCGGCGAGACCGACGGGTTCTACGCGGCCTTCGGCCGACTCCTCGCGGCCCAGGTCACGGCCGCCTACCCCCGGCTGTCCTGCGAGGTGGTCAACAGCGAGGGCAGCGTGGCCAACGTACGGCTGCTCCGGGCCCGCCGGGCCGACGTGGCCCTGGCCCTGTCGGACATCGCGTGGGCGGCGTACGGCGGCACCGCACCGTTCGGCCGCCGCGTCCCGCTGTGCGCGATCGGCAGGGTCTACGAGAACTACGTCCAGCTGGCCGTGCGCGCCGAGGCACCCCTGCACACCGTGTCCGACCTGGCGGGCCGCACGGTCTCGCTGGGCGCGCCCGCGTCCGGCGGTGCCGTGCTAGGCGACCGTCTGCTGCGCGTCGCGGGCCTGACGCCCGGCACGGACGTACAGGTCCGGCATCTGCTGATGCCGGAGGCGGCCCGCGCGATGCGGGCCGGCGCGATCGACGCGCTGCTGGTCGCGGGGGGTGTGCCGCTCCCCGTGCTGTCCGGGCTCGACACCCGCCCCGGCATCCGTCTGCTGCCCCTGTCCGGCCTGTTGCCCCGGCTGCGCGCAGGCCTCGGCCCGGAAGGGGCGGGCCTGGAGGCGGTGACGGTGCCGGCCGGGGCGTACCGGGAGACCCCCGAGGTCTCCACCATCGGCGTCGCCAACCTCCTGCTCTGCCGCCCCGGCCTCCCCTCCCCCGTCGCCGCCGCCCTCACCCACGTCCTGGTCCGCCGGGCCACCCGCCTCGTCCCCGCCCCGGCCCTCGGCACCCAGTTCCTCGACGCCCGCAGCCTGATCTCCACGGGCGCCGTCCCCCTTCATCCGGGCGCGGTCGCCGCCTATCGCGAACTGCACGGCTAGCAACGCTAGGATCCTGGTCATGGCCCTGACCATGAACGACGTGGACCGGTTCGAGGCAGCCAGGCCCCGCCTGGAGGCCATCGCCTACCGTCTCCTCGGTTCCGCGAGCGAAGCCGAGGACGCCGTGCAGGAGACCTTCCTGCGCTGGCAGGCCACCGACGTCGACCGCGTCGAGGTCCCCGAGGCCTGGCTGACGAAGGTGCTCACCCACCTGTGCCTCAACCAGCTCACCTCGGCCCGCGCGCGGCGGGAGACCTACGTGGGCCAGTGGCTGCCCGAGCCGGTGCTCGCCGGGGATCCCATGCTCGGCCCTGCCGACACCGCCGAACAGCGCGAATCGGTCTCGTACGCGGTCATGGCCGTACTGGAGCGGCTGTCCCCCAACGAGCGGGCGGTGTACGTCCTGCGGGAGGCGTTCGACTACCCGCACCGGGAGATCGCCGAGATCCTCGACATCACCGAGGCCGCCAGCCAGCAGATCCTCCACCGCGCCAAGAAGCACGTCGCGCAGGGCAAGGCCCGCACCGAGGTCGACGAGGCCGCCGCCCGGCGGATCGTCGACGAGTTCCTCGCGGCCGCCACCAGCGGCCGGACCGAGCCGCTCGTGCGGCTGCTCACCCAGGACGCCATCGCGGTCGGCGACGGCGGCGGGAAGGTCCCGGCCCGCGCCAAGGCGTTCGAGGGCGCCCTCGCGGTCGCGAAGTTCATGCGGGGCCTGTTCAAACCGAGCAAGGCCAAGCGCGCCCTGGTCGGCGGCTCGCCCGAGGTCTACGCCACGAGCGCCAACGGCGACCCCGCCCTCGTCGTGGTGCTCGACGGCCGGGTCATCGGCGTCATGTGCCTGGAGGTCACCCCCGACGGCATCGCCGCGTTCCGCAATCAGGTCAACCCCGACAAGCTCGAACGCGCGACCAGGCGGTGGGCGGCCACCGACCACGGCGATCCCCTGCTCAGGGTCTTCTGACCCCGCCGACCACGATGTGACGTGCTTCACACCACGTTCCTGTCAGGAAACGGCGGGCTGCCCGGTTCAAGGGGCGAATCCCGCTCAAGAGCTCGAGACAGGAGCCCGGACATGCAGCACCGCATCGTCGTCCTCGGAGCCGGCTACACCGGAGCCATCGCCGCCGGCCGCCTCGCCAGGCGGCTGCACCGTGCAGACGTCGCGATCACCCTCGTCAACGCCGAGCCCGACTTCGTCGAGCGGGTCCGGATGCATCAGCTCGCGACGGGCCAGGACCTCAAGGCCCGGCCCTTCAGCGAGATGTTCGCCGGCACCGGCGTCGAACTGAGGCTCGCGAAGGTCATCGGCGTCGACGTCGACCGCAGGACCGTCACCGTCGTCGGCGAGGACGGCCCCGGAGAACCGGAGGCCGAGGAACTGGAGTACGACACCCTCGTGTACGCCCTCGGCAGCGGCTGGAACGACCAGGGTGTCCCCGGCGCCGCCGAGCACGCCCACCAGATCGCCGGCCGGCCCGGCGCACTGCGGTTGCGCGAGCGCCTGGCCCGCCTGGACGCCGGGGAGTCCGTGGTCGTGGTCGGCGGCGGACTCACCGGCCTGGAGGCCGCGACCGAGATCGCCGAGGCCCGCCCGGACCTCGACGTGGCCCTCGCCGCCCGCGGCGAGCTCGGCGACTGGCTCTCGCCCAAGGGCCGCGGGCACCTGCGGAAGGTCTTCGACAGGCTCGGCATCACCGTCCACGAGCACGCCTTGGTCACCGCCGTCGAGGCCGACCGCGTCACCACCGCCGACGGCGCGACGATCCCCGCCGCGGTCACCCTGTGGACCACCGGCTTCGCCGTCCACCCGATCGCGAAGGCCACCACCCTGGACGTCACCGACACCGGCCGGATCGTGGTCGACGGGACCATGCGCTCGGTCTCGCACCCGGACGTGTACGCCATCGGTGACGCTGCCCTGGCCATGGGCCCGGGAGACAAGCCGCTGCGGATGTCGTGCGCCTCCGGCACCCCCATGGCATGGCAGGCAGCCGACGCCATCGCGGCCCGCCTGACCGGCGGGAAGCTCCCGAACGCGCCGCTGCGCTACTTCAACCAGTGCATCTCGCTGGGCCGCAGGGAAGGTCTGATCCAGTACGTCACCGCCGACGACCGCGCCGTGCGGGCGGCCCTGACGGGCCGGCTCGCCGCCGTCTACAAGGAACTGGTCTGCAAGGGAGCGGTCTGGGGGGTCGCCAACCCGACGCTCGGCCTGCCGACCCGCCGCCGTCACGTCGTAGGGCAGTCGGCCCGGGCGGGCTCGCCGGTCGGCACAGCGGCCTGACACGGTCCTTCACCACCCTCTGAGTCGCAGCGCCCGCCCGGTACCGCACCGGCCAGAATGGTGAGGTGAACCTCGACCATGTCTTCGTATGCGGGAACCCGGCACTGGACTTCGCCGCCACGCTCCGGGCGCGCCGTTCGGCGCGCTCCGAGATGTTCGTGACGCCGGAGAGGCTGAACGCCTGGTACGTGGAATCGGGCATCGTCGACGCGGTCTCCCCCGGCCAGGAGGCCGACGTCGAGCGGGCGAAGACCGTACGGGAAGCGATCTACCTGTTGGTCACCGCCCGCCGGCTCGGTCAGGGGTACGACGGGACGGCGCTGACCCTCGTGAACAACGCGGCACGCAAGCCGCCCGCGGTGCCGCAGCTCACCCCCTCGGGCCGATGGACGCAGGCGACGCCGGACGAAGCCCTCTCCATGGTGGCGCGCCACGCCGTCGAGCTCCTGAGCGGGCCGGATGTGCCCCTGCTCAAGGAATGCGGCAACCCGGAGTGCACCCGCGTCTACCTCGACCGCTCGCGGGGCATGCGACGGCAGTGGTGCGGGATGGACTCGTGCGGCAACAAGATCAAGGCGGCCGCGTACCGCGCCCGCAGGAGGACCGCACCCGTGGCGGCCACGGACTGACGAGGCGGCCTCCTCAGCCCCGCATCCCGAACAGGAATCGCGTCACCCGCGTCCTGCGCACCAGCATTTCGTACGCCGCCAGCGTCAGGGCGAGGGAGATCGTCACCAGCGCCACGTACTCGACCGGAATCGGCGCCGCCCAGCCCACCACGAAGTAGGCGACGGCGACGACGATCGGCTGGTGGAGGACATACAGCGGAAGGACGGCGGCGGCGAGGTACCCGTAGATGCGCTGACGCGTCGTCGGAGCCGTCGGAGTCCGGGGCTCCTGGGGTGGCTGTCGGCGGGGGCGGTCGAGGAGGCCCGGGATGGCGACCACCAGGCACCAGCCCGCCGCCCCGAACAGGGCCCGGGAGACGACGGCCAGGGGGGTCGTCGCGGTGAAGGGGTCGTCGGCCGTGGTGAAACCGGGGGCGGCTGCCGTGAACAGGAGGGCGCCGAGACAGGCCGTGGCGCGTGCGTCACGACGCATGACGGCGCGGAAGCGGGTGTCGGTGGCGAGGGTGAAGCCTGCGGCGAAGAAGAGGAGGTACGACCAGCGGTGCCAGCCCGCGTAGTCCTCCTCCATGCCGGCGAAGGCGCAGATGGCGGCGAAGGCGAGGGCCGGGAGCAGTACGACGCCTCGTCGGCGCAGGGTCACGGCGGCCACGCGGTCGGCGAGCCGGCGGAAGGGCTCGTGGGGCAGGAAGCGGTGCAGGGGCGCCAGCATCAGGGAGAACGCCAGCAGGAGCACGACGAACCAGAGATGGCCGGTCTCGAAGTGCTCACCCTGGACGAAGAAGGGGAACTCGTCGAACTCCACGCGCACGTCGAAGAAGCGGGGCAGGAAGTCGGCGTACGACTCGCCGTGGCCGGGGTCGGTCGAGCGCTGCCGCAGCCACTGCGGGAGCGGGTTCAGAAGGAGGGTCCCGACGAGCAGGGGTACGCCCAGCCGGAGCAACCGCTCTGTGGCGAAGGTGCCCGCGCCACGGCGCTGCAGTGAGTGCCAGGCACCCAGACCGGAGATCAGGAACAGCAGCGGCATCGCCCAGACGACCCCGAACCCGGCAATGACCGTGATGGCTTCGGTGGTCTCGGTGTTCCTGACGTAGAAGTCGCCCTCGGTCGCGAACACCAGCGCCGAGTGGAAGAAGACCAGCCCGATCACCACCAGCATCCGCATCGCGTCCAACTCCGGCCGCCGCCGCTCCGGTAACGCCGCCTGCGGTGATTCCGTACTCGCCGCCATGCCGCTTCCTCCCCCGACTCGCCCGCGTTCCCCCAGTGTTGGGCGGGCGGCCGTCGAGGGCCATACCCGCGGCCGGGACTTGCTCAGGCTGCGGTCAACCGTTCGGCGGCAGCCCAGAGTTCGCCTTCGCGCCGTGGGTCGTAGGACTCCTCGGACGAGCGGTCCACACGGTTGCGGTCGACGTAGGAGCCGGTGGGCGCCACGGTCGTGCCCAGGACGACGTCGGCGAGGTAACGGCCTGCGGCGTCGCGGCTGGTGGCGAACGGGGTGAGGGTCATCATCGGCAGGATGCGCCGCATCGCGAACCGGGAGACGGGGTCGGCGTGGCGGGCGAGGCCGGTGCCGGGGACGAAGCCCGGGTTGTAGGCGACCGCGTCGATCCCGGCCGGCAGGCGGCGCGCGTACTCGTGCACGAGATGGATGACGGCAAGCTTGCTCGTGGAGTACGCGGTGCGCCCGGCGGCCGCGGTGTCCGGCTCGGCGAAGGCACCGGTGCGGGCGAGAACGTCCGGGGACCTCCAGGCCGGGCCCGGCACCATGCCCAGGTTGTGCCTGAAGTCGCCGAAGTGGGTGTCGCTGGCGGTGATCACGATCCGGGCGGGAGCGGCGAAGCGGTCCTGGAGCAGGCGGACGAACAGGTGGTTGGCGAGCACGTTGACCGTGAAGGTGGACTCGAGCCCTTCCGGTCCCTCGGTGAGTGCGTTCGTGTACTGGATGCCCGCGTTGCCCACGAAGCCGCGCAGCGGCGGCAGTTCACCGTGATCGAGCCGGTCACGGATCCCGGTGGCGGCCGAGCGGACGCTGTCCAGCGAGCCGAGGTCCGCCGGGACGTGCGAGACCTCGTGCCCACCCGTGGCGAGTTCCGCGGCGAGCTGTGCACCGGAGGATCCGCGGGCGACGACGAGGAAGTGCACGTCCGTCGACCGGCGCAGGATGTGCCCCGCGGCGACGCGGCCGATCCCGCGGCTCGCGCCCGTCATCACGATGGTGTGCTTCATGGGGGCTCCTTCAGTGAACGGCGTCGGCGCCCGGCTCGGGCGCATGTCCACGTTCGCCGGGTGTGCCACTGCCAGCCAGTGCCGTCCCCGTCACCAGGACTGGCAGTACCCAGGCTGATGTGCCGCCGCGCGGCGAGAATGGCCCCATGGCTCCCTCCCGATCCGGCTTCCCCGGACTCCTGCGCGCCTGGCGCGACCGCCTCTCCCCGGCGGACGCCGGCTTCACCGTGACGGACGGCCGCCGTGCCCTGGGTCTGCGCCGCGAGGAACTGGCGCAACTGGCCGGGCTTTCCGTCGACTACGTGCTGCGCCTGGAACAGGGACGCGCGAAGAACCCCTCGTCCCAGGTCGTCGGCGCTCTCGCCCGGGCCCTTCAGCTCTCCCGCACCGAGCGTGACCAGCTGTACCGCGGCGCCGGGCTCCTGCCGCCGCAGGACGGGACGGTCAGCACCCACGTGCCCGCGGGCGTCCAACGGCTCGCCGTTCGCCTCGGCGACGTTCCGATCGGCGTGTTCACCGCCGACTGGACCCTGGTGTGGTGGAACACCATGTGGAGCGCCCTGCACGGGGACCCGGCCGTTCTCCCGACCGCCGAACGCAACCTCGCCCGTGCACTCTTCGGCGACGGCGCCGCACGCGCCTCGATGCTCCCCGTACGGTCCGAGCGTGGACCGGACGCCCTCGCGGCGTCGATCGTCGCCGACCTCAAGGACGCCGCCTCCCGCTACCCCGCTGACGCCCAGCTCGATCGTCTCGTGCGGGAACTGCGGGAAACATCCGACGCCTTCGCTCACCAGTGGGCCACCCCTACGGCCGCCGCGCAGCACACGACCGACCGCAAGACGATCCGGCATCCGCGGATCGGCGACATCCTGCTCGACTGCGACGTCCTCATCGTCCCCGGCGCCGACCTGCGCATGGTCACCTACACGGCGGCGGCCGGAAGCAGCGGCGCGGGGAAACTGGACCTTCTTCGCGTCACAGGCGGCAGTCAGGCCCGAGTGAACAACGCCCCGGGTCAATACACCTAGGAGGTCCGGTGCCGGTCCCGGACCTCGGGGAGGCGTTGGAAGCCGGCTGACGTGTAGGTGGCGACGGCGCCGGAGTTGGAGCTCGGGGTGCAGACGAGTGCGCTCGACGAGCCCAGCTCCTGGAGTGCGGCCGCCGCGGCGACGGTGATCGCCCCGCCGTGGCCGAGACGGCGATGGTCCCGGTGCACGCCCATCGGTTCGAGCAACCCGGGCTTACCCGGACCGGCCGACCACACCGTCACCGCCGCCACGCCGTTGCCCTGGTCGTCGTACGCGACCAGACACCGGGCGTCGGCGTACGGCGAACCGGCCGCCATCGCGTGCCAGCGCTCGTGCGTGAACCTCGACCCCTCGAACGCCGCCCGATGCACGGCGGCGAACACGTGCGCCTGTTCCGGCCCGACCACCTCGATCCGCACGTCCGGGTCCCCCACCGGCTCCGTGAGGTCACGGCGCAGCGGCGTCCAGGGCTCGTCGACGTCCCAGCCGTCCTCGGACAGCAGATCCTGGACCAGTGCGCCCATCGGCGCCTCGATGTTCGCCTCCCCCGCGGGCAGCACGCCGTGCTCCGGCCCGGTCACGTCGTCGACCAGCCGCTGCGCCAGCTCCTCGTCCCGCCAAGCGTCCGGCGCGATCGTCAGCCGCAGCAGCCCGGGACCGTCCAGCAGCCCGACGGCGAGGATCCGTCCGTCCCGCCTCCACGTCCTGACCGCCTCGGCGGTCGCCTCCGCACCCGACCGCCAGAACCATCCGAGGTCCCCCGGATGCAGTTGCATCGGCGCCCCGTCGTACTGCCAGTCCCGCAGCACGCCCACGGCCTCGCTCAGCCCGTCGACTCCCGGCTTGCCCAACACGATCGCCATGCCCCCGATCACACACCACCGCACCGACGGTCCGCACCCGGTTTCCGACGGGTCCGTCCACGTCGATGCGGGGGCGGGTGGTGCGTCACCGGTCCTGCGACAGGGAGACGAGTTCCGCGAAGAGTCCTCCGGCGTTCGCCGGGTCCTCGTCAGCTCGCCGGGGCCGGGCCCGGCGGCAGATGGACCGTCATGATCAGGTGGCAGGCCTCGGTGCCCGAGCCGCGATAGGTGTGCGGGGTGTCGCCGTCGAACGTGGCGGTCTGGCCCGCCTCGACGATGTGCTCGGTGCCGTCGACGATCAGGGTCATCCGGCCGGAGGTGACGCTGACGGTTTCCACGACGCCGCCCTGGTGGGGGTGACTGGGGTACTCCTCACCCGGTTCCAGCCGCCAGCGCCAGACCTCGACCGGCGCCGGCCCCGACGTCGTCAGCATCAGCCGGGCCTCGCTGCCCCGCTCCCCGGTCCACAGGGGGGCCACGGCCTCGGCGGACACGACACGGACACGGCCTTCGGGCGATCCCTGCATCAGGGCGGACACCGAGATGCCGAGGGTGTCGGCCAGCCGGACCAGGGTGGCCAGGTTGGGGTTGCCCTGCGCTTTCTCCAGTCCCACCAGGGCGCCCTTGCTGACCTGGGCGCGCCGGCTGAGTTCCTCCAGCGTGAGGCCCGCGCGGATACGGGCCGCCCGGACGTTGTGCGCGACCGTCCGCAGGGCTGCGGCTGTCTCGGCCACCTGATCACCATCCTTGCCGGCTGGAACATTCGACTGCACCGTCCGGTCGTTTGGTTGACACAGGACGGTCGTTCTGTTGTACGTTCTGGTCGTTCCACTGAATGGTAAGGGATGTGCCGTGATCGCTCTGCTGCTGGCCCTGGGCAGCTCGCTCGCCTACGGATGCGCCGATTTCCTCGGCGGCCTCGGCGCCCGCAGGGCTCATGTGCTGCGCACCGTGATGATCGCTGCTCCGGCGAGCCTCGCGGTCGAGCTGTTGCTGTGGCCGGTGCTCGGAGCCTCGTTCAGCGCCGGCGCCCTCGGCTGGGGTGCCGCGTCCGGGGTCGCCTCCGCCGCCGCGTTCGCCCTGCTCTACCGCACGCTGGCGATCGGTCCGATGAACGTGCTGTCGCCCGTGACCGCCCTGGTGTCCGCCGCACTGCCCGTCGGTGTGGGCCTGGTCCAGGGCGAGCACCTGGCCGCCGCGGGGCTGCTGGGACTGCCGCTCGCGCTGGTGGCGGTCGTGCTGGTCAGTGCCGGGCACGGCGCGGGCACGGCGCGCCCCTCCCGTAGGGCGCTGCTGTCGGCCTTCGGCGCGGGCGCCGCCATCGCCCTCCAGCTGGTCTGCCTGCACCAGGCGCCGTCCGACAGCGGGGTCGCCCCGCTGATCGTCGGCCGGGCGGTCTCCTCGGCCGTCACCCTGGCCGCGGCGGGGCTGATGTACCGCAGGCTGGGCGCCGAGCGGCCCGCGTACGCCATGTCCGCCGCCGCGGGTGCGCTGGACTCCGTGGCGAACCTGCTGTTCCTGCTGGCCGCCCGCAGCGGGGATCTCGCCGTCGTCGCCGTGATCACCGCCCTCTACCCGGCCGGTACGGTCCTGCTCGCCCGCGGCGTGCTGGCCGAACGGATCCACCGGGGCCAGCTCGTCGGCCTCGGCACGGCCGCCGTCGCGGTCAGCCTCCTCGCCCTGACCTGAGCAGCCCCGGCCCTGAGCGGCCCCGCTCCCGTGCACCACCGAACCAAGGCCCGCCCCCGAGTCGAGAAACGGAAAACCGCCGTGCCCACCTTCCACCTCACCCCCGCCGTAGCGGAGGCGTTCCCCGACACCCTCATCGCCCTGGTCACCGCCACCGGCTTGCGCGGCCGCGAACCCTGGCCGCACACCGCCACCGCCCTGGAGGAACTCGAGCAGCAACTCGCCGACGGCACGTGGCAGCCCGCCGACGAGACCGACCCGCGTATCGAGGCCTGGCACACCGCCTACCGCTCGTTCGGCACCAACCCGCGCCGCATCCGCCCCAGCGTCGACGCGCTCGGCCGCCGCCTCGCCAAGAAGGGAACGCTGCCGCGTATCAACCCGGCGGTCGACTCCTACAACGCCGTCTCCGTCCGCCACGGCCTGCCCGCCGGCGCCTTCGACCTGGACCACGTCGCCGGGGACGTCGCCATCCGTCACGCCGACGGCAGCGAGTCCTTCACCCCGCTCGGCGAACCCGGCACCGTCGAGCACCCCAAGCCCGGCGAGGTCGTCTACGCGGACGCCACCGGCGTCCTGACGCGCCACTGGAACCACCGCGACGCCCACCGCACGCGAGTCACCGAGGACTCCGCGCACGTCGCCTTCGTCCTCGAAACGCTCCACGCCACCCGCGACGGCGACCTCCTCAAGGTCGCGGCGGAGGAGTTGCAGGGCCTGCTCGCCCCGCACACCGCGCGGACCGCCGTGCACTACCTCAGCCCGGCCGGGCCCCAGGCCACCGCCTGAGCTTCGGCACCACCGGGTACCACGGTCGGGGCCGGGTCGAGGCCAAGTGCACGGCTCCTCAGTCGGTGTCCGTGCCCGAGAGTCTCCTGGTGACGAGGCCGAGCGCGTGGGCGAGTTGTTCGCGGTGATCGTTCAGCACCTCGGGGGTGATGCCCCGGCCGGCCGTCACACGGGCGAACTCGTCGGCGGCGACCTTGAGCACGGCGTTCATGGTGGCGGCCTGCACGCGCACCTCGAACGCCTCGGGCGGCAAGCCCATGCGTGCGGCGAGCACTTCGGTGAACGTCTCTTCCGCGCGCTCCCGGAGCACGAGGTAGGCGGCGCGCAGCGCGGGTTCGTCATGGGTCATCCGGACCACGGCGAGAACCGCCTCGACGTCCTCACCGGATGACGAGTCCAGGACGGGCCGGTAGGCCGCGCGCAGGTGCTCGATCAGGCCGGCTCCGGGCGGCCAGGCGTGCAGGACCGTGCGGAAGGCGTCGAGCATCTTCGTGAGCAGCGGTTCGACGCAGCTCTCCTTGGTGGGGAAGTAGCGCCACAGCGTGCGCTCGGAGACCCCGGCGGCCCGCGCGATCTGCTCGCCGGAGGTGGCGGCCACGCCCTGCTGGGCGAACAGCCGGACCGCGTGGCGGGAGATGTCGAGGCGTTGCCGCCCGCGCTGCTCGTCGCTCACCGGCGGCCGGCCCCGGCGGGATGTACGAGCGCTGTCCACCCTGACGTCCTCCATCAGGCGATCTAAACACGCGTGCGACAGGGGCGACGACTGGCCGAAACTTTAATGACAGTTACTGCCAATAAACTGCTACGGTCGGGGCGGCTCGAAGATCGCATGCGGAGATCACAGGAGGAGCGCCATGAGCGTTGCCGCCGAGCGTCAGCAACTGCCCTTCCCGAGGCCCAACGTTCTCGACCTCGCGCCGCTGTACGACGTACTGCGCCGCGAGGCACCGGTCACGCCGGTCACCACACCGGCCGGTGACCCCGCCTGGCTGGTCACCCGCTTCGAGGAGGTGCGCGACCTGCTCGGCGACAAGCGACTCGGCCGCTCCCACCCCGAGCCGGACCGGGCTTCACGACTGACGTCCGCCGCGGTCCTGGACGGCCCCACGGGCAACTACGACACCGAGGAGGCCGACCACACCCGGATGCGCCGGCTGCTGACCCCGGCGTTCTCGGCCAAGCGGATGCGGATGCTCTCCGACCACGTCCAGCACCTGGTCGACACGTGCGTCGACCGGCTGATCACCGAGCACGCCGCCGCCCCCGACCGGGTCGTCGACCTCCACGCCGGGCTGGCCTTCCCGCTGCCGGTCGCGGTCATCTGCCGGCTGCTCGGAGTGCGCGAGAGCGACCGTGAGCTCTTCGCGTCGCTGTCGGAGCGCATGTCCAACTACGCCATCGGCGACGAAGCCCACCGTGCGCGGGACGAGTTCAACGCGTACATGACCAAACTCGCCGAGACCAAGCGCGCGCAGCCGGGCGAGGACGTGATCTCCGACCTCGTGCGCGCGCAGAGCACCGACGCGGACTACGACTACGCCGACATGATCCAGCTCTGCGTCGGGCTGCTGTTCGCCGGCCACGAGACCACGGTCAACCGCATCGGCCTGGGCACGCTCTTCCTGCTCACTCGTCCCGACCAGTGGCAGGCGCTGACCGCCGACCCCGACGGCCGGGTCGACGCCACCGTCGAGGAGATCATGCGCCTGGGCGCGCCCGGCGACCTCGGGCTGCTGCGGTACGCGCACACCGACGTCGACGTCGCCGGTGTCACCATCCGGCGCGGCGACGCCGTGATCCTTTCGGTCAACTCCGCCAACCGCGACGCCTCCGTCTACACGGACGCCGAGACCTTCGACCCCGACCGCCCCGAGCGCACGCACCTGGGTTTCGGCCACGGCGTGCACTTCTGCATCGGCGCGAGCCTGGCCCGGGTGGAGTTGCGCATCGTCTTCGCCACGCTGGCCCGCCGTCTGCCCGGGCTGCGGCTCGCCAAGGAGCTGGACGAGCTGGAGGTGCGCACCACCCTCACCGGTGGCGTCACGGAGCTGCCCGTGACGTGGTGAATCCCCGGGGTGATCCGGTGTCAGTGCGACTCACGGGACACCTCGGAGCCGCTGGAGCCGACGAGGAAGTCGAGGTCGGCTCCGGTGTCGGCCTGCAGGACGTGGTCGACGTAGAGGCGTTCCCAGCCGCGCCGGGGAGCGGCGAAGCCGGTGACGGTGGCCTTGGCGGGGGCCCTGCGGGCGAGTTCGGCGTCCGGCACGTCGACGTCGATGCGGCGTGCCTCGACGTCGAGGGCGATGAAGTCCCCGGTCCGTACGAGGGCGAGGGGCCCGCCGGCCGCCGCCTCGGGGGCCACGTGCAGGACGACCGTGCCGTAGGCGGTGCCGCTCATCCGGCCGTCGCAGACCCGGACCATGTCCCGGACGCCCTGAGCGAGGAGCTTCTTCGGCAGGGGCATGTTGGCGACCTCGGGCATGCCCGGATAGCCCTTGGGGCCGCAGCCGCGCAGCACCAGGACGGAGTCGGCGTCGACGTCGAGACCGGGGTCGTCGATCCGGGCGCGAAAGTCCTCGATGCTGTCGAAGACGACGGCCCGGCCCCGGTGCCGGAGCAGGTGCGGGGAGGCGGCGGCCGGTTTGACGAGCGCGCCGTCGGGTGCGAGGTTGCCGCGCAGGACGGCGATGCCGCCCTCGGCGACCAGCGGCCGGTCGCGGGTGCGGATGACCTCGCCGTCCCAGATCTCGGCGTCGTCGAGGCAGGCGGCGAGCGGTCTGCCGGTGACGGTCAGCGCGTCGGGGTCGAGCAGGTCGCGTACCTCGCGCAGCACGGCGAGCAGGCCGCCGGCGCGGTGGAAGTCCTCCATGAGGAAGCGGCCGGCCGGCTGGAGGTCCACCAGGACCGGCACGCGGGAGCCGATGCGGTCGAAGTCGTCGAGCGAGAGGTCGACGCCCAGCCGGCCCGCGACGGCCAGGAGATGGACGACGGCGTTGGTCGAGCCGCCGATGGCGGCCAGCGCGACGATCGCGTTGCGGAAGGACGCCTCGGTCAGGAACGTCGCGGGCCGCCGGCCGGCACCCACCATGTCCACCGCGAGCCGCCCGGTGTGGTGCGCGGCCTCCAGCAACCGGCTGTCGGGGGCGGGGGTCCCGGCCGTGCCGGGGACGACCGTGCCGAGCGCCTCCGCCACCAGCGCCATCGTCGAGGCCGTGCCCATCGTGTTGC
This sequence comes from Streptomyces sp. HP-A2021, assembly GCF_022807935.1. Classification (NCBI taxonomy): domain Bacteria; kingdom Bacillati; phylum Actinomycetota; class Actinomycetes; order Kitasatosporales; family Streptomycetaceae; genus Streptomyces; species Streptomyces sp. HP-A2021. Next base: position 8,459,581 of record NZ_CP094344.1, on the reverse strand, counting down.
AGTGGCCGCGGCTGCGGATCATCGCCGACTCGGAGCGGGTGAACTCCTCCTGGGAGAGCGTGCCCGCGCGGACCTCCTCCGACAGCTGCCACACACCGGTGCCGCAGCCCAGCAGACCGCCGCGGAAGGTGCCGTTGAGCATCGGTCCGCCGGGGACCACCACCGCCGGCAGGTCCACCGAGGCGGCGGCCATGAGCAGTGACGGGATCGTCTTGTCGCAGCCGCCGAGCAGGACGACGCCGTCGACGGGGTTGGCCCGCAGCATCTCCTCCGTGGCCATCGCCGCCATGTTCCGCCACAGCATGGCGGTGGGCCGCACCTGGGTCTCACCCAGCGACACCACCGGCAGGTCCAGCGGGATGCCGCCCGCCTCGTACACGCCGTTGCGCACCGAGGCCGCGACCTCGTTCAGATGCGCGTTGCAAGGAGTCAGGTCCGAGGCGGTGTTGGCGATGGCGATCTGCGGCCGGCCGGTGAACGCGTCGCCGGGCACGCCGCGCCGCATCCAGGCCCGGTGGATGTAGGCGTTGCGATCCTGTCCCTCGTACCACTGCGCGCTGCGGAGTCTCTCCATGGAGCCCTTCCAATGGACGGTACAGCGGTCTAGATTCCGGAACGTCATGAAGCATAGGCAGACGGTCGACCGCGCGAAACGCCCATCGTGCGCCGCCCTGTGATGCGCGCGTTCGTCCTGACCGGGCCCGGCGCGTACGAGGTCCAGGAGCTTCCGGCGCCGGTGGCCGGTCCCGGTGAGGTCGTCGTCGACGTCGAGCGGGCCGGTGTGTGCGGCACGGACGCGGAGTTCTTCACCGGCGCCATGGCCTACCTCCACCAAGGCCACTCCACCTACCCGATGCGGCCGGGCCACGAGTGGGCCGGGCGGGTGGCGGCGGTGGGTGACGGTGTCGATCCCGCCTGGCTCGGCCGCCGTGTCATGGGCGACACCATGCTCGGCTGCGGCTCCTGCCGCCGCTGCCGGCGCGGCCGCCGGCACGTGTGCGAGCAGCGTCGGGAGGTCGGCATCCGCGGGGGCCTGCCCGGCGCGCTGGCGGAACAACTCGCCGTTCCCGCCTCCTCGTTGCACGCCCTGCCCGACTCCGTCGACGCCGTGCTCGGCGCGCTCGTCGAGCCCGGCGGCAACGCCCTGCGCGCCGCCCGGGCCGCCGCGCCGGCGCCCGGGGACCGCGCCCTGGTCCTGGGCCCGGGCACGATCGGGCTGCTGGTGGCGATGTTCCTGCGCGCCTCCGGTGCCGAGGTGCACCTCATGGGCACCACCGAGAGCTCCCTCGCCTTCGCGCGCTCCCTGGGCTTCGAGCACGTATGGACGGAGGAGTCCGTGCCGGACGTGCCCTTCGACGCGGTGGTCGACGCCTCGAACGCCGCCTCGCTGCCGGATCTGGCCCTGGAGCTGGTCGAGCCAGGGGGCCGTCTCGTGTACATCGGGCTGGCCGGCGAACCGAGCAGGATCGACACCCGCACGCTCGTCCTCAAGGACGTGATCGCGACGGGTCTCCTGTCCGCCTCCCCCGGCCTCGACGCCACCATCCGGGCGTACGCCGCCGGGTCGGTCGACCCGAGGCCGCTGGTCGCCGCGACCGTGGGCCTCGACGAGGTGGGCCCCGTCCTCGCCGGCGAGCGCCCGGCCGGCTGCGGGCCCGGCCCCAAGATCCATGTCGAACCCTGAGGGCCGCCGTCGGGTCACCGACCGAGGGCCGGTGCCCTGAGGGCAGGTGTGCGCAGGGCCAGGAGGGCGACGTCGTCCTCGTTGTCGGCGGGGCGGACGCGGCGCAGCAGGTGGTCGGTGAAGGAAGAAAGGGGGCGGTGGGCGAGGGCGGCGGCGTGCCGGCGCAGCCGGTTCAGGCCCTCGTCGAGGCTGTGGCCGGGTGCTTCGATCAGGCCGTCGGTGTACAGCACGAGGGTGGATCCGGGCTCGAGCAGGGTCGCGGCGTCGGGGCGCGGGGTGCCGGCCCCGGCGCCCAGGACGATGCCGTGGCCGTCGGTGAGGTAGCGCGCCAGGCCCTCGCGGCTGATCAGCAGGGGCGGCGGGTGGCCCGCGTTGGTCCAGGACAGCTGCCACTGGCCGGCGTCGGCCGCCTCGATCCGGGCGAAGATCATCGTGGCCATGTCGACGTCCGTGATGTGCTGGAGCGCTTCGTCGAGCCGGGTGACGATCCGGCCGGGCAGTTCGTGCTGGGACCAGGCGTAGGCGCGGAGCATGTTGCGCACCTGGGCCATGCCGGCCGCCGCATCCAGGTCGTGCCCGACGACGTCCCCGACGGCCAGGGCGGTGGATCCGTCGGACATGGGGAAGGCGTCGTACCAGTCGCCACCGACCTGTGAGGCGTCGGGTGCGGGCAGGTAGCGGACGGTCATCTGCAGGCCCGGGACCCCCGGCATCTGGGGCAGCAGATGGTTCTGCATGGTCTCGGCGACCTTGCGCTGGCGCTGGTACAGACGGGCGTTGTCCAGGGCGAGGCCGGCCCGGCGTGCGATGTCCTCGACCAGCGGGAGGTCGGCGGGGGTGAAGGCGACCTGGTCCTCGGCCCGGCCGAGGGTCAGGGCTCCCAGAACCGCGCGGGTGCTGCGGATGGGCGCGATGGCCGCCGAGTGCATGCCCGTGGCGTCGAACAGCCGGCGTTGCTCGACCGCGAGGCCGGAATCCGGTTCGCGCTGGTAGGTGCCGGGCCCGGCCACGGTGGAGGCCACGCCGCGCAGGGCTCTGGACAGGGGCATCGGTGACGCCTCCGGGACGGGCGGCATCGGTCCCTGAAGGTCGTCCCGGCGCACCAGGGCGCCGCCTTCGGCGTGGACGACCGCGGTACGCCAGACTTCGTCGTGCTCGGTGATCAGGTCGACGATCACCCAGTCCGCCAGCCGGGGCACGACCAGGCTCACCAGGCGTTCCAACGCCTCGTCGACGTCGAGCGTGGAGGTCAGCCGCGTGGTGGCGTCGGCCAGCAGGGCCAGCCGTTCCAGTTCCCGCAACGGCCCGGCCGCCGGCTCCGGTCGCGGGTCGGTTTGCGCGGTGTGTTCGACGGTGTGGAAGACCACGAGCGTGCCGGCTCCCTCGTCCCCGATGTCGTACGGGGTGAGCAGCCAGGCTATGGGCAGCAGGGAACCGTCTCCGCGTGCGAAGTAGTCCTCCTCGCCCTGGGCGGTGCGCCCGGCGTGGAAGGCCTGCCGCATTCCGCACCGGGACGTGGGCAGCGGCTGCCCGTGGGCGTCCCGGTGCAGCAGGTCGTGCGCGTCGTGCCCGAGCAGGTCCTCGGCGGTGCGGGCGAGCAGCTCCCGGGCGCGGGTGTTGACCGCGAGGATGCGGCCCTCCTCGTCCACGACGTAGGCGCCGGTTCCGATGGCCTCCAGGCCTCGGGTCAGCGAGGTGTCGAGTACGGCCACGGGCTGTTGCGCGGCAGTCTCCGTACGGTCCGGCCCTGCCATGTCGTCGCCTCCCTGCTGATCGGCCGCCTCTGCCGGCTGTCGGCTCGTCCCCGGCGGGATGCCGTCCGGCGTTCCCCGTGTGCCCCGTGGCGGCGAAACCAGCCCCCGCGTGGCTGCTGCCGTTCGGTGCATTCTGAGAAGACCCGGAGGTTGCCCTGGTATGTGTGGTCCGCGCCCGGGTAAACGCAGGGCGACAGAGCAGCCCGACAGGGGCGAACACAACGAAAGAGCCTCCGTATGGTCCTCCCGCTTGGGAAGCAGGCGGCAGATCGGCCGGGCGCGGGCGAGCACGCCACGCTGCGTTTCGGCGCGGCCTGGGCGGACGGCGCGGCAAGCGCCGTCGACGCGCGTCTGGCGCTGCGCGCCTTCCTCGCCCACGGCCCGCACACCGCCCTCGCCCCGGTTCCGGCCTCTGCGGCCATGGATGCCGAACTCGTCGTCAGCGAACTGGTCACCAACGCCATCCGGCATGCTCCCGGGCCCTGCGAGCTGATCCTGCGGCTGTTCCGGGGAAGGCTGGCCATCACCGTGCGGGACACCTCGGCGGAGCAGCCCACGGTGCACAAGGGTGACCGGTTCCGCGTCGGCGGGCACGGACTGCGGCTGGTGCACACGGTCAGCGACCGGGTCGCCGTGGCACCCCGCGCCCGGGGAAAGCAGATCACGGCCTACCTGGGACTGGCCCGGAACGACCAGGTGAGCACCGGTTCCGGGAAGGCTGTGCTGGCCGCCGGCTGAGCTCGGCCCTCGACTCGGCCAGCGGTCGCGGTCCGAGGGCGCGTCTCGGGCTCAGTTCTGCCGGGCGTGTACGGGGCTGTTGGCGATGTCCTCCGGGCATGTGCCGTGCTGCTGCCGGGTTCTCCGGTCGCGCCTCCAGTCGGACGTCGCGAGGGCCAGGGAGGCGAGCATGCCGAGGAGGGCGGCGCCCAGTGCGGTGGCGAGGGCGCCGCGGTAGTCGTCGCCGCTGCCGAGCACCAGGTAGAAGAGGCCGGGCAGGGCGGCGGTGCCCACCGCGGCGCCGAGCCGCTGCCCGGTCTGCAGGGCGCCGCCCGCCGCGCCCGCCATGCGCACGGGCACGTCGCGCAGCGTCATGGTGATGTTCGGTGAGATCACGCAGCCGCTGCCGAAGCCGCCGAGGAACAGCACCGGCGCGGCGACCCAGGGCGCGACGTCGAGGGGCGCGAAGCGGAGCAGCAGCGCGGTGCCGCCCAGGCCGGCGATCACGGCCGTGAGGCCGCCCACGGTGAGCATGCGGCCGAGCCGGTCCACCAGCCGGCCGGCGACCGCGGCCCCGCAGGCCGAGCCGAGGGCGAAGGGAGTCACGGCGAGGCCGGACCGGAGCGGGGAGAAGCCCAGGCCGTCCTGGTAGAAGAGCGCGAAGACCAGCCAGACGCCGCTGAAGCCGATGAAGTAGAGGGTGCCGACGCCGGCGCCGACGGCGTAGCCGCGCACGGCGGTGAACAGGCGGGGATCGAGCAGCGGCTGGGCGTCCCGCTCGACGAGGCGACGCTGCCACCGGGTGAAGCCGAGGAGGATCGCGGCACCGGCGGGGAACATCCACCACAGCCGGCCGAGGCCGCCGGAGCCCGCCTGGACCAGCGGATACATCAGCGCGAGGACGCCGAGGCCGAGGAGCAGGACGCCGGGCAGGTCCACGTGCTGCCGGCCGGAGGGCCGGGTGCGGGGCAGCAGACGGCGGCCGAGGAGGACGGCGAGGATCCCGATGGGCACGTTGACGTAGAAGATCCACCGCCAGCCCTGGTCGCCGGAGGCCAGGGCGAGGATCAGGCCGCCGGCGAGCGGGCCGACGGCGGACGAGATGCCGACGGTGGCACCGAAGAAGCCGAAGGCACGGCCGCGTTCGGCACCGCGGAACATCTGCTGGATGAGCGCGGAGTTCTGGGGCGCCATGAACCCGGCCGCCAGGCCCTGGGCGAGGCGGGCCACCACCAGCAGCGTGATGCTGGGGGCCGCCCCGCAGGCCACGCTGAAGAGCACGAAGCCGCTGAGGGCCAGCAGGAAGATGCGGCGTCGGTCCAGCGCGTCCCCGAGACGGCCGGCGGTGACGAGCGCGAGAGCGAAGGCGAGGGCGTATCCGGACACCACCCACTGCACCTGCGCGGGAGAGGCGTCCAGGCCGCGTTGGACGGAGGGCAGTGCGACCACCACGATCGAGACGTCCAGCAGGCTCATGAAGCCGGCCACCAGGGTGACCCACAGGGCCCGCCACCGGCGCGGATCCGGCTCGTATCCGGCCTCCTGTGCGCCCTGGTTCCGGTCGCCCGCCGCTGATGCTGTCACATGGGGCTCCTCTCACCGGGTGGGCACCGGCGAACCAAGTTCCCCCTGGAAGGCCCGACACACCACAGCCGGTGGGCGGCATGGGTCTCACCGAAAGCACCCGGCCGCTACCCAGGGTAGTCATCCGGGCGCCGCGCGAAGGGGGTCGTTTGAGCGGTCGAGATCTGTGCAGGCGTTGTGCTTGGGATAGACGACCGGCGAAAGGAACGACGTGATGGCGGCGCCCGACAACGACGAGTCGGTGGACCCCGCAGCCGTGAGACGACACCGGGTGCTGTTCCGGGCGATCGAGAAACGACGCCACCCGAAGCTGCGCCGCAGCGACATCACCGTGACCGACGAGGCGGCGGTCAAGCGCGCCACGAAGGCAGCCGCCCTCGGCAACGCGATGGAGTGGTACGACTTCGGCATCTACAGCTATCTGGCCTCGACCATCGGGAAGGTGTTCTTCCCCTCGGGGAACGACACGGCCCAGCTGCTCAGCTCCTTCGCCACGTTCGCGGTGGCCTTCCTCGTGCGACCGCTCGGCGGCATGGTCTTCGGGCCGCTCGGCGACAAGGTCGGCCGCAAGCGCATCCTCTCCCTCACCATGATCATGATGGCGGTGGGGACCTTCGCCATCGGCCTCGTCCCCTCGCACGCCGTCATCGGCCTGTGGGCCCCGGCACTGCTGATCTTCTTCCGGCTGGTGCAGGGCTTCTCGACCGGCGGGGAGTACGGGGGCGCCTCGACGTTCATCGCGGAGTACGCGCCCGACAAACGGCGCGGCTTCTTCGGCAGCTTCCTGGAGCTGGGCACCCTCGCCGGCTACGTCGGGGCCTCCGGCCTCGTCGTCGTGCTCCAGATGCTGCTCAGCGCCGACGAGATGCTGGCCTGGGGCTGGCGCATACCGTTCCTGGTCGCGGCCCCGCTCGGCCTCATCGGCCTCTACCTGCGGCTGAAGCTGGACGAGACGCCCGCCTTCCAGAAGCTGGAGGGCGGCCACGTCAAGGCGAGCGAGGCCGCCGAGGCCGTGGAGACCTCGGCCGCCGCCGACCTCGGCAAGATCTTCACCCGGTACTGGCGGCCGCTGATGCTGTGTCTCGCGCTGGTCGCGGCGTACAACATCACCGACTACATGCTGCTGTCGTACATGCCGACGTACCTGTCCGACGAGCTGGGCTACGGGACCAACCACGGGCTGCTGATCCTGCTGATCGTGATGGTGCTCCAGATGTGCGTCATCAACCAGGTCGGGCGGCTGTCGGACCGCTTCGGGCGCAGGCCGCTGCTGATGGCGGGGATGCTCGGGTTCCTCTTCCTGTCCCTGCCGTCCTTCCTGCTCATCCGGCAGGGCAGTGTCGTCCTGATCGCCCTGGGGCTGCTGCTGTTGGGGCTCTCCCTGGTGACGATGCTCGGCACGATGTCGGCGGCGCTCCCGGCGATCTTCCCCACCCACGTCCGCTACGGCTCCCTCTCGGTCGCCTACAACCTGGCCACGTCGATCTTCGGCGGTACGACTCCCCTGGTGATCACCGCCCTGATCAGTGCGTTCGACTCGACCCTCATGCCGGCCTACTACTCCACGGGGGCCGCGGTCATCGGCGTCATCGCCGTCCTGTGCATGAAGGAGACCGCCAACAAGCCCCTGGCCGGCTCCCCGCCGTCCGTGGAGACGGAGGCGGAGGCCGCCAAGATCGTCGAGGAGCAGGCCCCTCGCCCCAGGTTCTGACGTTCCGTCGGACGGGCGCGGTTCTTCACGTCACAGGCCCGGGGCAGCGGCGCCGGCCGTACCGGCCCACCGCTGCCCCGGGCGCGTTTCCCCGTGCCGATGCCCTCGGGACTAGGCCCCGCGGCCCGTCGTGGAGGCGAAGCCGAGCCAGGTGTGCCGGTTGTTCCACCAGCACCAGCCGACCTTCGGGGCGTTGCGCCGCTCGCGGCCGTCGCGCCCGGTGCCGTTGCTGATCCAGATCGCCGGAGTGCGGGCGTCCAGGCTGCCGTCGGCCTTGCGCAGCCGGGACCCGATGGTCATGAAGCAGCGGTTGCGCTCCAGGGCTTCCGGCTGCTGGAGCACCCAGTGGACGCCCTCGGTGAGCAACAGCGGAGTGCGGTCCTCCTTGGTGAGGGCGGGCAGTGCCTCGTCCGGGCTCCAGTTGGCCATGTGGTCACCGCGGTCGAGGCCCGTGACGACGTAGAGCGGGGTGTCGGGCAGTTCGACGCCGCAGGGCGAGAAGGCGTCGACGTCGGGCATGTCGACGACGACGAAGCCCGGTTTGCCGTCGCGGCGCAGCAGCGGCGCGAGGGCGGAGGCGGGGGCCCTGTCCGGACGTACGGCCAGCAGGGCGCCCTCGCCGTCGGTCTCGGCGGCGAACCCACGGATCTCGTCGGCGGACAGCCCGGCGGTCTCGTGCACCCCCACCTCGATCAGCCGCTCGGCCTGCGCGCTCAGGGGCGGGAGTGCGGGGAGGACGGTGGACGGGTCGGGCGTGGTGTCGGGCACGATGCTCCCAGGGTCGGTGACGAGGGCGAACTCCTGTGCAACGCGCCGGTTCGCGGAGGCGTTCCCTCCCCTTGACCTCCGTTCCGCCGTCCTGCACGTCCCTTCCGCCCGTCCTCCCCTCCCTTCCGTCCGTCGCCGGACAGGCCGTGCGTCTGCCACTCGCGGGGCGTCATACCGTAGGCGGCGCGGAAGGCGCGGCTGAAATGGCTGGGGCTCACGAAACCCCAGCGCCGGGCAACGGCCGCGACCCCGTACCCGAGGGCCGGGGAGTGCAGAAGATCCCTGCGGCACCGCTCCAGCCGCTGCGTGCGGATCCACTCCCCGACCGTCACGCCCTCGAGCTGGAACAGTTTGTGCAGATAGCGGACGGACATGCGGTGCGCGGCGGCGATGTCGGGCGGGGACAGGCCGGGGTCGGCGAGGTGGCGCAGGATGTGGTCCTTGACGCGTACGAGGGTGGCCGCGGCGGTCTCCGGAACCTGCGGGTCGCGTCCGCACTGCTCGTTGACCAGCAGCGCCAGCAGGTCGAGCGCGGTGGCCGCGAACTGGCGGCCGACGAAGGCGTCGAGACCGGGCGCTTCGCGGGCCAGGCGTCCCAAGTACGCGGACACGAGTGCGGCGCTGCCCTCCTGTCCGGAGAACGCCGTCGCCGTCACCGCCCGCAGATCCTCCTCGCGCACGCGGAGGTCCGTGCGGGGGAACTGGAAGGACGTGAAGGAGAAGTCGCCCTGCACGGTCTTCCGGAACGGCCGGGAGGAGTCGGAGAGGGAGAAGTCGCCCGGCCCGATCCGCGCCTGTCTGCCGTCCTGTTCCTTGATGGCGGTGCCCCGTTGCTGGAGGGTGAGGATGAGGTCTTCCTTGCCGTCCCGGATCAGCCGACTGCTGCGCGTCACCGTCTGCGGGCCCGCCTGGACCTGCGAGATCCGTAAGGAGCCCAGTTGGTTGCTGACGATTCTCCCGGGCGACGGCTCCTCTTCGAGGAGCCGTACGTCGAGCGGTATGAAGGTGCGTGACACCGCGTGGTGCCAGAGCTCACTGCGGTCGGTCGCCGAGAGCGACGCGGTGGACAGGACGACGGACACCTGGTTCCCCCCTGGGCATCATCGAAGGCCGGCAGCCCGATGCGCTGCCGGCCTTGACGATGTCACCATCCCGGCCCGCGGTGGTCCAGGAAGAACCGGAGGAAGAAATCGGAGGAAGAACCGGAGAGAATCCGGATCACTTCTCCAGGAAGGCGAGCAGTGCCGAGTTGACCTCCTCCGCGTGGGTCCAGAGCAGGCCGTGCGGGGCGCCCTCGATCTCGACGTAGTCGGCCGCCGGAAGAGCCTTGTGGAACTGTCGGGCGGTGCCGTCCACGGGGAGGATGCGGTCGCCCGTGCCGTGCAGGATCAGGGCAGGCACGTCGATCGCCGGGATGTCGGCCCGGAAGTCGGTGTACCAGGTCGACGGCGCGGCGGCCGCCGCGAAGAAGCCGCCGCCGGCGGCGACGTTCCAGCTGTTGCGGACGGCCTCCTCGCTGATCCTGCTGCCGAGGTTCTCGTCGAGGTTGTAGAAGTCCTGGTAGAAGGCCGTGTAGTAGGCGTAGCGGTCCGCCTTGACGGCCGCGACGATCCCATCGAAGAACTCCTTCGGCGCGACCCCCTGCGGGTTGTCGTCGGACTTGAGCAGGCAGGGCTCCAGCGAGGCGAGGAAGGCGACCTTGGCGACCCGGCCGGAGCCGTACCGGGACACGTACCGGGCGACCTCCCCGGTGCCCATCGAGAAGCCGACGAGGACGGCGCCCTGCAGGTCGAGGGTCTCCATCACGGTGTTCAGGTCGGCGGCGAAGGTGTCGTAGTCGTAGCCGGTCGTCGGCTGCGAGGACTGCCCGAAACCGCGCCGGTCGTAGGTGATCACGCGGTAGCCGGCGTCGAGCAGCACGGCACTCTGCCGCTCCCAGGAGTGGCCGTCGAGCGGAAAGCCGTGGATGAGGACGACCGGCTGCCCGGATCCGTGGTCCTCGTAATACAGGTCTATGGCGGTGGAGTTCTCCTGGCCCACGGTGATATACGGCATGTGTTGGCTTCCTCGTTCCCGGGTGGCTGGTGACGGACCTGGCCACGCTAGGCCCGGGACCGCAGGGCCGGTTGCCGGGCAGCGCACCGGTTCTTGACCGGGGGCGCACGGGAGCAGGCGCCGGACGTCGTTAACCTGTCGCACGCCCGTGACCCGCGTGACAGCATCGTCGGCATGGAAGGGTTCTTGACGTCTGATCAGATCGACGCCCGCACGTCCCGTGCCCTCGCCGCGGCCGTCGCCGCCGGTCGTGACCTGGGGCTCACGGTGACCGACGCGCGGGTGCTCTACGACGTGTTCTCCGTCGTGGTGCATCTCGCTCCGTCGCCCGTGGTGGTGCGGGTACCGACCGTCCTGCCGTCGTTCGCCGGTCCCGGGTACCAGGCGGCGCGGCAGCGGCTGGAGCTCGATGTGGCGGGGTGGCTCGCGGACCAGGGACACCCGGTGATTCCACCGAGTCCGCTCGTGCCGCGGGAGCCCGTGCAGCGGGACGGTTTCTCGATGACGTTCTGGCAGTTCGTCGAGCTGGACCAGAGCCTGGAGCCCGACTACGTCCGCAATGCCGGACTGGTCGCCGGCCTGCACGCCGCGCTGCGCTCGTACCCGGGAGAGCTGCCGTTCCTGTCGGCGGCCGAACCGCGGTTCGTCTCCGAGGGACTTGCCGCGCTCGAAGGGCGGCCCGACCTGCTGGAGCCGGCCGACCTCGACCGCGCGCGGCGCGAATGGGATGTCCTGGAGCCCGTCGTCAGCTCACGCGCGGCGTTCGAAGCTGCCTTCCCCGGCATCGAGTTCCAGCCGGTCCACGGGGACTCCCCCGCGGCCAACATCGTCTCCACCCAGAACGGCGAGCTGTACTCCGACTTCGAGTTGACCACGTTCGGACCGGTCGAGTGGGACCTGGCCGCTCTGGGCCCCGCATGCGAGGACGCCTACAACGCGGCCGCAGAGCGCCGGGGGCTGCGGCGGCTGGACGAGGGTGTGCTGCGCGTCGTCAACGCCGTGGGCATGTCCCGCGCGGTGGCGTGCCTCGCGCTCGCGCCGCAACTGCCCCTGCTGGTGGAGGCGTTGAAGCCGGCCGTCGAACAGTGGCGGACGATGCCGTTCGCCGGTGGTCTGGAGGGCTGAGCGAGCGGCGGCGGCCCTGCTCACTCGGGCAGGGGCCGGTCGTCGACGACGTGCTTCATGACGAGCGTGGAGTTCAGGCGCTGGACGCCGGGCAGCCGGGCGAGCTGCCGGTCGTAGAGCTGCTGGAAGGCGGCCAGGTCGGTGGTGGCGACGCGCAGGAGGTAGTCGGGGTCGCCGAACAGGCGCTGCGCCTGGAGCACGTGCGGGACGGCGGCCACGCCTTCTTCGAACGCGGAGACGGTGTCGGCGTCCTCCCAGTGCAGGGTGACGAACACGAGGGCCTCGAAGTTGAGGCCCACGGCGGCCGGGTCCACGACCGCCCGGTAGCCGCGGATCGCGCCCTCGCGCTCGAGGTCGCGCAGGCGGCGGTGGCAGGGCGAGACGCTCAGTTTCACGCGGGCGGCCAGCTCGGTGACCGTGAGACGGCCGTCCAGCTGGAGCTCGGTGAGAATTTTCCGGTCCAAGGCATCCATGGAGAAGATTCTGCCCCAGAACCCGCGATCAAGGAGTAAAGAAGGGAACACTTTCGGGCTGATCCGGCCTAGCCTTCCTCTCGCGACAAGGCACGTGAGAGGGACCGGTCCATGGATACGACGACACTGGCGGCATTTCTGGCAGTGGATCTGCTGCTGGTGTTCACCCCCGGCGCGGACTGGGCCTATGCGATCACCGCGGGCATCAGGGGCCGGTCGGTCGTCCCGGCGGTCGCCGGGCTGGTCGCCGGATACGCGGGATACACCCTGCTCGCGGTCGCGGGCCTGGTGGTGATCGTGGCGAACTCGGCGACCCTGCTGACCGCGCTGACCGTGGCAGGTGCCGGCTACCTGGTGTGGCTCGGCTGCGGCGTGCTGAGGCAACCTGCCGTTCTGACGGCCTCCGAGGGCGAGGCGGGCACCTCCCGCTTGCGGATCATGCTCAGGGGAGTCGGGATCAGCGGCCTGAACCCGAAGGCGCTGCTGCTGTACTTCTCGCTGTTCCCGCAGTTCATCGACCCGGCGGGCGGCTGGCCGGTGGCCACGCAGACCGGCCTGCTCGGCACGCTGCACATGACCGCCTGCACCGTCGTCTACCTCACCGTCGGAGTCCTGGCCCGCACCGTCCTGAAGACCAGACCCACGGCGGCCCGGGCGGTCACCCGCGTCTCCGGCACGATGATGATCGCCATCGGCGGCTTCCTGCTGGCGGAACGTCTGGCCGGCTGACGGTGCGCGCCCCGGGAAGCCGGCGAGGGGTACCCGGCTGCCCTTCCTGAGATGATGACCGGGGAAGCGGCAGGGCGTCACATCCGGAGGCACCGTGCAGGGACGCGCACCTGAGGACCTGGCGGTCGTCGTCGACGCCCGTGGGGTGATCACGGTGTGGAGCGACGGCGCCCGACGGCTGCTCGGATACGAACCCGACGAGATCGTGGGCCGGGCCGTCGATCGCCTGCTCGCCGCCGGCCTGCCCGGTTCCACGCGGCGTCACGTGACCGACGGACAGCGCTGGACCGGTGAGGTGGCGCTGCGGCACCGGGACGGCGACCGGGTCGTGGTACGGCTGCACGGCACGCCGTTGCTGGGCGCGGACCGCAGGCGGCTCTGGCTCGTCACCGGCACCGCGGTGGCGCACACGGCGAGGCGGGCCGGGCACGGAGCCCTCACCCTGTGGGACCTCACGCTCGCACAGCTGCCCGTGCCGGTGGCGGTCTACGACCGTGAGGCCCGGCTCGTGGCCGCCAACGAGATCATGACCCAGGTGATGGGCCGGTCCGAGGAGGAGATGAAGGGCCTGACACTCCGGGAGATCGAGCCCGGCCCGCCCTTCGACGAGTACGACCGTCTTCAGCGTGAGGTACTGCGCACCGGCGACATGATTTTTCACGAGCAGCACGGCCAGGCCCCGGGCGAGACCCGGCGCCATGCGTGGTCGATGTTCCTGTCGCCGCTGACGGACGAGACCGGTGCGGTGCAGGGCATGTCCGCGACCGTGTTCGACACCACGGAGCAGTACTGGGCCCGCCGTCGGCTGGCGGTGCTCAACGACGCGAGCCTGCGGATCGGGAGCACCCTGGACGTGACCCGGACGGCCGAGGAGCTGGCCGAGGTGGCCGTGAGCGGGTTCGCGGACTTCGTCACCGTGGACCTGCTGGAGTCCGTCGCCCTGGGCGACGAGCCGGAACCGGTGGCGCCGGATTCGCCGGTCACCGTGCGGCGCACCGCCCAGCGGTCGGTGCTGGAGGGCAGCCCGGAGTCGGTGGTCGCCTCGGGCGACGTCACGCTCTACCCCGTGGACACGCTGCCGGTGCGGACGCTGGTCGCCGGCCGGGGCTCCCGGCACCAGCCGGGGGATCCGGGACTGCGGGAGTGGATCAGGTCCTCCCCGGCCCGCGCGGAGGCGGTGTCCAGGCACATGATCCACTCGGTGATGATGGTGCCGCTGCGCGCCCGCGGAGTCACCCTGGGGCTGGTGCACTTCCTGCGGCACCGCACGCCGGAGCCGTTCAGCGAGGACGATCTGCTCCTCGCGGAGGAGATCGTCGCCCGGGCGGCGGTGAGCGTGGACAACGCCCGCCGCTACACCCGGGAACGCCGGACGGCGCTGGCGCTCCAGCGCAGCCTCCTGCCCGACCGGCCGCCGGACCTGGCGGCGATGCAGGTCGCCTACCGCTACCTGCCGGCCGGTTCCGGAGCGGACGTCGGGGGCGACTGGTTCGACGTGATCCCGCTGTCCGGCACCCGGGTCGCCCTGGTCGTGGGCGACGTGGTGGGGCACGGCATCCACGCCTCGGCCACGATGGGCCGGCTGCGAACCGCCGTGCGGACGCTCGCGGACGTCGATCTCGCCCCCGACGAGCTGCTCACCCAGCTGGACGATCTCGTCCTCCGGATCGACCGGGAAGAGGGCCCGGAGGCGCGCGGGCGGGCGGCGGGGGCATCGGGGCAGGTCGGCGCCACCTGCCTGTACGCCGTGTACGACCCGGTGTCCCGCCGCTGCACCATGGCCCGGGCCGGGCATCCGCCGCCCGCCCTGGTCACGCCCGACGGCGCCGTACGGTTCCTGGATCTGCCGGCCGGGCCGCCGCTGGGCCTGGGCGGCCTGCCGTTCGAAGCCGTCGAGGTGGAGCTGGAGGAGAACAGCCTGCTCGCTCTCTACACCGACGGGTTGGTCAAGGCCGCCGACCACGACATGGACGCCGGGCGCAGCCTGCTCCGCGAGGCACTGGGCCACCCTGCCGAGGCGCTGGAGGAGACCTGTGATCAGGTACTGCGCACCGTGCTGACCGGGCGCCCCGCCGACGACATCGTGCTGATGCTGGCCCGGACCGCCGCGCTCGGCGCCGGGAAGGTGCGCACCTGGCAGCTGCCGCCCGAGCCCACGGCCGTGGCCCGGGCCCGCAAGATGGCGGTCGGGCAACTGGCCGCCTGGGGGCTGGCGGAGGCCGAGTTCACCACGGAACTGATCGTCAGCGAACTGGTCACCAACGCAGTGCGGTACGGCGGCTCCCCCATCGAACTGCGCCTGATCCGCGATTCGGCCCTCATCTGCGAGGTGTCCGACGGCAGCAGCACCGCACCCCACCTGCGCCGGGCCCGCGTGTTCGACGAGGGCGGACGAGGACTGCTGCTCGTCGCCCAGCTCTCCGAACGCTGGGGCAGCCGCCAGACCCCCACGGGCAAGACCATCTGGGCGGAACAACCACTGCCCGCAGAGCCCTAGCGTGTGTCGACGATGCCGCCGGTCACCGCGATGACCTCGCCGACCGTGTAGCTGGAGTCGGCGTCCGAGGCGAGGTAGACGTACGTCGGTGCGATCTCCTCCGGCTGGGCCGCGCGTTCGAGCGGGGCCTCGCTGCCGATGTGGGCGAGTCCGTCCGGCGGCATGTGCGGGTCCGCCTCGTTGAGCGGCGTCCAGGTCGGGCCCGGCGCGACGACGTTGGCGCGCACGCCGCGCTTGGCCAGGTGCACGGCGACGGACTTGGTCAGGGTGATCAGCGCGGCCTTGGACGCCGCGTAGTCGATCATCGTCGTACTGCCCTTGAGCGCCTCTTCGGTGGCCGTGGCGATGACGGCGTCGCCGGGCTCCAGGTGCGGCAGCGCCGCCATGAGCAGGTGGAAGTACGCGTAGACGTTCGTCTTGAACGTCCGGTCGAAGTCCTCGGCGGTCAACTGGTCGAGTTCCAGCTTGCTGTTGAGGTACGCGGCGTTGCTCACCAGGATGTTCAGCCCGCCGAGCTCCGCCGCCGTCCGCTCGACGGCCTCGCGGCAGAACTCCGGGTCCGTGAGATGGCCCGGCAGCAGCAGACAGCGCCGGCCCTGCTCCTCCACCTCGCGCCGGACCTGCTCCGCGTCCACCCGCTCCTCCGGAAGGTAGACGATGGCGACGTCGGCGCCCTCCCGCGCGTACAGCAGCGCCACCGCCCGTCCGATACCCGAGTCGCCGCCGGTGATCAGCGCGGCCTTGCCCTCCAGCTTCCCGCTGGCCCGGTAGCGGCTCGCCCGATAGCGCGGCCGGGTGCGCATGTCGGCCTCGAGGCCGGGCCGCTGCTGTTTGTCGGAGTCGTAGGGCGGATCCGGCTCGGACACGACCTGCGGTGCGGACCGTTCCTGCTCGGGCTGCACGGGCTTTCCTTTCGCCGGTGTCGTCCACGGCGCGGCCGTTCACCTGGGGTCACGCCGTTTCTTCCCCGCACCGCGTGCCCACATCGGCGGCAGGCGTTCCCCCCCGTTGTCGCCCGGCCGGCGCCGCGCCGACCGGCATGGCCGCATCCGCGAGGGGTACTCAGTCGATCTTGGAAGGCCCGGCCGGAGGGCCTGCTGTCGGAAGGAGATCCGTGTCTGACGAGACGGTGAAGAACGTCTTTGTGATCGGGCTCGACGAGGCCAATCTGCCGACGCTGCGGGCGGTTCCCGGAGCTGACCGGCTACGTTTCCACCCCCTGCTGACCGTCGAGGAACTCCAGGTCGGCGAGGTGCACCTGCCCACGCTGTTCGACAAGGCCCGGGAGGTGCTGGACGCCTTCGACGGCAGCATCGACGCGATCGTCGGCTACTGGGACTTCCCGGTCAGCACCCTCGTGCCGATGCTGAGCGAACGCTACGGAACGCGGAGCACCAGCCTGGAGTCGGTGGTCAAGTGCGAGCACAAGTACTGGAGCCGTCTTGAGCAGCAGAAGGCGACCGACCGGCACCCGGGCTTCGACAGGGTCGACCTGTCGGCCGAGCCGCCCCGCCCGCCCGAGAACGTCACCTTCCCGATGTGGGTCAAGCCCGCGCTCTCCTACTCGTCCGAACTCGCCTTCGGAGTCGATGACGAAGAGGAGTTCCGCAAGGCCGTCACCGAGATCCGTGAGGGCATCTCCCGTATCGGCCGCCCCTTCGAGCACATCCTCGAACGCATCGACCTGCCGCCGGAGATGGACGGCGTCGGCGGCCGGGTCTGTCTGGCGGAGGAGGCGATGTCCGGCGTCCAGGTCGCCGTCGAGGGCTACACCCACCAGGGCGAGGTGACCGTCTACGGAGTGCTGGACTCCATCCAGTACCCGGACTCCCCCTGCTTCCTGCGCCACCAGTACCCCTCGACGCTGCCACCGGCGGTCGTCGCGGAGCTCCACGACGTCTCGGAGCGGGTGATGCGGCAGATCGGAATGGACTCGGCCACCTTCAGCATCGAGTACTTCTACGACCCGCGGACGCAGTCGATCAATCTGCTGGAGATCAACCCCCGGCATTCCCAGTCGCACGCGGAGCTTTTCCAGTACGTCGACGGCGTCCCCAACCACCACTGCATGGTCCGTCTCGCGCTCGGCGAGGACCCGCGCATGCCGCACCGCCAGGGCCCGTACGCGATGGCGGCGAAGTGGTACCACCGCTGGTTCACCGACGGCGTGGTGCGCCGGGTGCCCGGGCCCGAGGAGATCGCCCGCATCGAGCGGGAGACGCCGGGCGTGCGCATCGAGGTGGTCCCCGAGGAGGGCACCCGGCTCTCGGACCTCCCCGGACAGGACAGCTACAGCTACGAGTTGGCGCACATCTTCACCGGCGGGGCGGACGAGGAGGAGCTGCGGGAGAAGTTCGACCACTGCGTGGCCGCCCTGGGCCTCGCCTTCGACGAACCGCCGCAGGAGTGAAGCCCGGCCGGAGTGAACCCCGACAGTAAGGAGCACGTGGGTTCCATGCGTTACGTGACCAACCTGCCGTACGCGACGAAGGAAGAAGAGCACGTCACGATCCCGATGTCCGACGGGGTCCGGCTCTCCGCGCACATCTGGCGCCCCACCTCGTCGGACCATGAGCCGGTGCCCGCGGTGCTGGAGTACATCCCGTACCGCAAGCGCGACCTCACGGCCGTACGCGACTCGATCCACCACCCGTACCTCGCGGGGCACGGCTACGCCTGTGTCCGCGTCGACCTGCGCGGCACCGGCGACTCGGAGGGCGTGCTGCGGGACGAGTACCTGGAACGGGAGCAGGCGGACGCCGAGGAGGTCCTGGCCTGGCTGACGGAGCAGCCCTGGTGCGACGGCGGCACGGGCATGATGGGCATCTCCTGGGGCGCGTTCGCGGCGCTCCAGGTGGCGGCCCGGCAGCCGCCGGGCCTGAAGGCCATCGCCATCGCCTCCTTCACCGACGACCGGCACGCCGACGACATGCACTACATGGGCGGCGCCCTGCTGTCGGACAACCTGGCCGAGGCGGGCACGATGTTCGCCTACGGCACCTGCCCGCCGGACCCGGCCGTGGTCGGCGACCGCTGGCGCGAGATGTGGCACGAACGGCTGGAGCACACCGAGCCCTGGGTCCTCCAGTGGCTGCGCCACCAGCGCCGGGACGACTACTGGCGGCACGCCTCGGTGTGCGAGGACTACAGCAGCGTGCGCTGCCCGGTCCTGGCCTCCAGCGGCTGGGCGGACGGCTATTCCAACGCCGTGACCCGACTGCTCGGCCACCTGGACGTGCCCCGCAAGGGGCTGATCGGCCCGTGGTCGCACAAGTTCCCCCACCTCGGGGAGCCCGGCCCCGCGATCGGCTACCTCCAGGAGCTCGTACGGTGGTGGGACCACTGGCTGAAGGGCGTCGACAACGGCGTCATGGACGGCCCCATGCTGCAGACGTGGATGCAGGACAGCGTGCCGCCCTCCACCGCGTACGAGGAGCGGCCGGGACGCTGGGTGGGCGAGCCGGAATGGCCCTCCCCGCACATCCGGCAGGCCGTTCATCCGCTCACCCGGCACACGATCGGACCTCCGCGGGAGGCGAACGACGAGGGGGACGCGCCCGAAGGCGACGCGCTGACCGTGCAGTCGCCGCTTTCCGTGGGCCAGTTCGCGGGCAAGTGGGCCTCCTACAACGCGCCCCCGGACCTGCCGTACGACCAGCGTGAGGAGGACGGCGGTTCCCTCGTCTTCGACACCGAGCCGCTGACCGAGCAGGTGGAGATCCTCGGCTCGCCGACCGTGGAACTCGACCTGTCGGTCAGCGAACCGGTCGCCATGGTGGCCGCGCGGCTGTCCGACGTGAGCCCGGACGGCTCCGCGACCCGTGTCTCGTACGGCATCCTGAACCTCACCCGCCGTGACAGCACGGAGTCCCCCGAGCCGCTGGAGCCGGGCCGCCGCTACCGCGCCACCGTCCCGCTGAACGGAGTGGCCCAGGCGTTCCCGCCCGGCCACCGCATCCGGCTCTCCCTCTCCACGTCCTACTGGCCGCTGGCCTGGCCGGCGCCGAAGCCCGCCCTGCTGAGCGTCCACGAGCACTCCAGCACGCTCACCCTCCCGGTGCGGCCCGTGGAGGAACCGGACGAGGTGCCGGCGTCCCCCTTCGGTGAACCCGAGGGCACTCCCCCGCTCGCGATGAGCCAGGTGACGCCCCCCGAGGAGCGCTGGGAGGTCAAGCGGGACCTGATCGGCTACCACTCCGAGCTGGACATCGTGAAGGACCGGGGCACGGTCCGCTTCGAGGACATCAATCTGGAGGCGGGGCGCCGCGCCCACGAGCGCTACACGGCGGTCGCCGACGACTTCACCTCGGTCAGCGGCGAGTCCACCTGGACCATGCGGTTCCAGCGGGACGACTGGGACGTGCGGGTGGTGACGCACACCCAGCTGACGTGTGACGACACGGACTTCTTCGTGGACGCGACCCTCGACGCGTACGAGGCCGACCGCCGGGTGTTCTCCCGTACCTGGAACGAGCGGGTACCGCGCGACCTGCTGTAGCCGTATCCGCCGGGCGGAAGGAGTGCCCACCCCCGGTGTGGAGGGCGCCACCGGGACTACTTCTCCCCCTCCCGCGAGAGCCCCGTCGGCGGACGTCCGCCGACGGGGCTCTCGGTGTGCGCGACGAAGTCGTCGAGGAGCCGGTGGAGGAACAGGGCGAGCTGCCGCACTTCCCCGGGTGACCAGGCCGACAGCGCCATCTCCATGCCACGGCGGCGGACCTCCTGTATGCGATGGACCGCGTCAAGGCCCGTTTCCGTGAGCTGGACGCGCTGGGCGCGCCGGTCGTCCGGGTCGGGGACGCGGGTCACATGGCCGGTCTGCTCCAGTTGCCGCAGCTGGACGCCGGGTTCCTCGGCGCCGAGGCCGCCGCGGTGGCCCGGCGGCTGGGCGCCCGTGTGACCCTCTGCTCGAACCTGCTCCCGTGCCGCCGGCGCACGCCGTCGGCACCGAGGTCGGCCAGGTGCTCTCCCAGGCCCATCTGGACCACGGCGTGGAGCTGCGGACCGGTGTCACCGTGGCCGAGGTGACCGACGGGGGCGTGCGGCTCGCGGACGGCGAAGTGGTCGAGGCCGACGAGGTCCTGGTCGCCGTCGGGTCGCTGCCCAACACCGAGTGGCTTGCGGGCAGCGGGCTGCGCGTCGGCGACGGCGTGCTCTGCGACGCGTACTGCGAGGCCGCGCCGGGGGTGTACGCGGCCGGTGACGTGGCCCGCTGGGACAACCCGCTGTTCGGGACGTCGATGCGGATCGAGCACCGTACGCACGCCGCCGAGCAGGGCATGGCCGCCGCCCGGAACCTGCTCGCCGCGCCGGACGTGCGCCGGCCGTTCGCGCCGGTGCCGTACTTCTGGTCCGACCAGTACGACATGAAGGTCCAGGCGTACGGCTTTCTGCGCGGGCACGACGAAGTCGCCGTCGTGGACGGCGACTTGGCCGGGCGCAGGTTCGTGGCCGTCTACCGCACGGGCGAGCGGCTGACCGGCGCCCTGGCGGTCGGCATGCCGCCCAAGGCCGTCCGCGCCTGGCGGCAGGCCATCGCGGGCGGGACGGCCTGGCGCGACGCCGTGCCAGCCGCCGGCACCGAGGCGGCCTGACCCCAGCATCCACCCCGGGCGGGAGCGGGCCCCGTGTGCCGCTCCCGCCCTTTCCGGCTTCAGCCAAGGAGATCGCACATGGAGAACCGTACGGACGACCAGAGTGACGTGGTCGTCGTCACCGGAGCTGGCGGGATGGGAGCGGCGGTCGCGCGGCGCCTGGGCAGCGGGCGGAGGCTGATCCTCGCCGACCACGCGCGCGAGCGGCTCGATCAGGTCGTGGCGGAGCTGGGGGCGGAGGGCTACGCGGTGCAGGGCGTGCCGACCGATGTCTCCGACCGCGCGTCGGTCGGGAGGCTCGCCCGGACCGCGGCGCAGCAGGGGCGGATCACCGCCGTGGTGCACACCGCCGGTGTCGCCGCCGCGACGGCCTCGGCCCGCAGGATCCTCGACGTGGACCTGCTCGGCACGGTGTACGTGATCGAGGCGTTCGAGAAGGTGGCCGTCCGCGGCACCTCGCTGGTGTGTGTCGCCAGCCTGGCCGGGCACATGGCCTCGATCGACGACGAGGACGAGACCGCCCTGGCGACGGCTCCCGCCGAGGAGTTGCTCGGGTTGAAGGCGGTCACGACCCTCGGCGACGTTCCGACCGCCGCCTACATCCTCGCCAAACGCGCCAACCACGTACGCGTGCAGGCCGCCGCTCTCGCCTGGAACCGGCTCGGTGCCCGCGTCAACACCATCAGCCCCGGGGTCATCGCCACCGCCATGGCGAAGGCGGAGGCCGACTCGGACGCGGACGGGCACATGCTCGCGATGCTCGACGCGTGCGGCGCGGGCCGGCCGGGCACGCCCGGCGAGATCGCCGACGCGGTGGCCTTCCTCACCGGCCCCGAGGCGCGGTACATCACCGGCAGCGACCTCCTCGTCGACGGCGGGCAGGCGGCCTGGATCCGCCGGCACATGCGGCGTCCGGGCTGACGGTCACCGGGTCGCCGGGTTTCCCAGACGGACGCTTCCGGGCGACCATGGCGGGGCACCCCTACCGCAGGGAGGTACCCCATGACCGACTCACCCGCCCCCGACCCCGGCCTGCTGCCGACGACCGCACGCACGGGACGTGTCGAACTGACGTCGGCCGCCGAGGATCTGCTGCGGCGGCTGACCGCGACGCACGGGCCGGTGATGTTCCACCAGTCCGGCGGCTGCTGCGACGGCAGCGCCCCGATGTGCTACCCGCGCGGCGAGTTCCGGGTCGGTGCCGGTGATGTCCTGCTGGGGCACGTGGCCGGGGACACTCCGTTCTGGATGAGCGGGGACCAGTACGCGTACTGGTCGCACACCCACCTCACCGTGGACGTGGTCCCCGGCCGCGGCAGCGGCTTCTCCCTGGAGGCCCCGGAAGGCGTCCGCTTCCTGCTCCGCTCCCGGCTCCTCACCGACGAGGAACTGCGCCGCATCGAGTCGGAACCGCCCCTGCCGACCGGGGCGGACCAAGGCGCCTAGGCGGTTTCGTTTGGATCAGCGGGCGGACCAGATGAAGATGCCGGCGATGTGGAGTGCGGCCAGGTAGATGGTGGCGGTCTTCTCGTAGTGGGTGGCGATGCCGCACCACTGCTTGAGGAGGTTGATGCACCGCTCGACGGTGTTGCGCTGCTTGTAGGCGTCGCGGTCGAAGGCCGGTGGCCTGCCGCCTTGGCTACCGCGACGCAGCCGGTGGGACGGGGATCACCGCGCGGATCCCTCGCTTGCGCAGGTGCTTACGGATCGCGCGTGAGGAGTACGCCTTGTCCGCCAGGACCACGTCTGGCCTGGTGCGGGGCCGCCCGCGTCGGCGCGGAACACGCAGACGTGCCATCACCTGCGTGAAGGCGGGTGCGTCGCCGGCCTGTCCGGCGGTCAGATGAAAGGCCAGGGGTCGGCAGCTGCCGTCGGCGGCGAGGTGGATCTTTGTGGTCAGTCCGCGACGCTGGCGGGGCAGCACATGCCGCCACCTGCCCGCCTCGGAACGCGAACCGAGTGTCGGTCGCCAAGGCGGCGGCGTAGTCATGAGACGCTCACTCCACCCGCACGAGCCCATCAGGAGGGCCGCGTCGCCGGAACCGTGAGGCGTTTGAGGGATCCCGGCGACGGCCGTGTGAAGCCTGAGGTGGGAGGCCCAGTGGATGTCAGCACGTTCTACGCACTCTTCTCGGCCACCTGCTTCACGCTGGTCGGCCTCTGGTGGAATGTGGTCCGGGGACACCAGGAGTGGCTGCGCGATCCTCAACTGCGCCACATCGTCGGCGGTATCTACATCTCGTTCCTGCTTCCCGCGCTGATGGGCCTGTTCGCGCAGGTCGGCGGCATGGAGACCCCGGAGATCTGGCGGGCCAGCTTCGTCGCGCTCGCCCTGATCGGCTGTGTGTCGATGCTGCGTCTGACCGGGCGCACCCGCCCGGACGGCTCCTCTGTGTTCCTGACCCTGGCGCAGGCGGTGGCGGCTCTGTTCTACGCCTTGATCGCGGTGGTGGGCGCGAGACCCGAACTCGCGGACATCGTGAACCTGAAGCCGATCCAGGCCGAGGCGGTTCTGCTGATCCTGCTCGTCACCCTGGGGCACGGCCTGGTCTGGAGGTTCATGGCCGGCGAATGCCGACCCGCCGACGCGGCCTAGTAGTGCTTCGTTACGTCGGGTGATCTCGCCTGGTAGTGGGCATCTGACTGGCATGAGGCTGGGGGAAGTGGAACGGCTCCGGGGTGAGTTATCGGAGTTCGTTGCCGATGTGTTCGCTTCGGTCCCGCGGCGGGATCAGCGGCGGTGGGGTGAGTGTTATCTGCGGGGTCTGATGCTGGACGGTCGGCGCAAGTCGATCCAGCCGATGGCCGAGCGGCTGCGGGACGGGGACATGCAGGCCCTGCAGCAGTTCGTGAACCAGTCGCCGTGGGAGTGGACGCCGGTGCGTCAGCGGATCGCCCAGCGGTTGTGCGAGGCGGTCCAGCCTGAGGTGTGGGTGGTCGACGACGTGTCGTTTCCCAAGTGCGGGACGGCGTCGGTGGGGGTGGCCCGGCAGTACTGCGGAGCGTTGGGCAAGCGGGCCAACTGCCAGGTTGCGGTCAGTGTGCACGCGGCCACCGACACCGCGTCCTGCCCGCTGGAGTGGGAGTTGTTCCTGCCCCGGGAATGGGCGGACGATGACCGGCGACGGCAGCGGGCCGGGGTGCCCGAGGAGGTCGGGCATGTCTCCAAGACCGGCCTGGCACTGGGACTGCTGGGCCGGCTGGCCGGCCAGGGGCCGGCAGTGCCGGTGATCGTGGCCGATGCCGGTTACGGCCGCAGCGTCTCCTTCCGGCTCGCACTGGAAGAACGCGGCTGGTCATACGTGATGGCGGTCGACTCCAAGGAGATTGCCCGCCCGGCCGCGGCCAAGCCGTGGCAGCCCGAGTACGGCGGGCTGGGGCCACCCACCCTGCCCCGCTACCGCGAGGCTGCCAAGCCACTGACCGCGTTTGTCGACTCTGACACCCGCTTCGATTCGGTCACTTGGCGGCAGGGCAGCAAAGGCACGATGACCTCGCGATTCGCCGTGCTCGAGGTGCGGCCCTCGGGCAAGGAAGCCACCCGAACCGCTCAGGAAGCGGCCGGCGGACGCAGCCGCTGGAACGGGGTGCTGCCGCTGCGGACCCTGCTGATCGAGCAGCCCGCAGAAGCGGCCGAGCCGACCGGCTACTGGGTGACCAACCTGCCTGTCACCACCCCGGTCGCCGACCTGGTGCGGTGGGCGAAGATGCGCTGGCGCATCGAGCACGACTACCGCGAGCTCAAGCACGGCCTGGGCCTGGACCACTTCGAGGGCCGCACCTGGCGCGGCTGGCACCACCACGTCACCCTCGTCACCGCCGCCCAGGCCTTCCTCACCCTTCGGCGGCTCGACCCAAAAGCCCCGATGCCGGCCTGACCCTCTACCAGGTCCTCGACGTCCTTCAGGACCTGCTGAGGTGCTGGACCGGCACCTGCACCACCTGCGGCCGCCCCCTGCCGACCGGAAGAACCAGAACCTAACGAAGCACTACTAGGCTGGTCCTCAGCCCGTGAGGCCGGCCCCGCACACCGACGGCAGGGCCCGCCCGAGCGCCTTCAGGTGCAGCGTGTCGAGCCGGTGGGTGTACGCGGACCAGCCGGCGGCCGTGGCCAGGCGCGGACCGCACGACGGCAGGGCCCGGGCCCGTTCCGTGTCGTGGAGCGCGGCCAGCAGCTGGGTGGTGATGCGGTCGAGGGCCGGGCGGACCTCCTTGGCCAGGTCGGGCCGCTCGGTGGGGCGCTCGGCGGGGTGGGCGTCCCAGCGGGCGTACAGACCGCGCTGCACCAGCTTGTTCGCCTCGATCTGGTCCCGGAACACGGCGGCCACGGCGTCCGGTTCGAGGCCGAGGCCGGCCGCCCGGGCGCGGACGTCGTCCAGGATCCGCGCCTCGCGCTCCGGGTCGTCGATCGGCGTGTCCGTGCCGTACTTGGCGGCGGCGACCTTGTCGGCCAGCAGCAGCCGCTGGGCGAGCAGTTCGGTCACCGACGCCAGGTCCGCCGGCAGGCCGTGCGCGGCGGCCGTAGGACGTACGGGAGCCGGCCGCTCGGTGGCGGTGGCCGGGCCCGCCGTACCGACGGCCAGAGCCGCCGCGGTCGTCAGGGTACCGAGGAGAGTGAGGGCGGACCGGAGACGTCGAGGGCGCACAGGGGTGTCCTTCCGTGGGGGCGAGGCGCCGGACCGCGGCGCCGTCCGCAACCTACCGATCGGCGTCGGGCGCGTCTTCGCCGAGGTCCCAGAACAACCCCGCCATGATGCCCAGCCCTTCGCGGGCCACCGACCCCAACAGGTGCTCATCGGGGGCGTGTTGGGAGCAGGAGGGGTGGGAGTGCGGGACCCACACCGTGGGCAGGCCGAGGATGTCCGCGAAGGCGTCGTTGGGGAGGGTGCCGCCGAGGTTCGGCAGAACGGCCGGTTCCTTGCCGGTGGTGTGCCGCAGGGAGTCCACGGCCCGGCGGACCCACGGGTCGTCCGGGCTGAGGCGGGTCGCGGGGACGGCCTGGAGCACCTCGACGTCGACCATGGACAGGCCGTGGGCGTCGAGGTGGTCGCGGACGATGCGTTCGAGGTCGCGCCAGGGCGTGCCGACGACGAAGCGGAGCTGGACGTCGGCGTGGGCGGTGCCGGGTATCGCGCCGACGGGCTTGGCGGGGTCCCCGGCGGCCAGGGTGAGGACCTCCAGGGTGTTCCAGCCGAAGACGCGTTCGGCCGGGCTGAGGCCCGGCTCACCCCAGTCGGTGTCCACCTCCGGGTCGCCGTCCCCGCCGCCCACGGTGAGGTCCGCCAGGGCGGCCGCGACGGGTTCGGGCAGCGCCGGCGGCCGCAGTCCCTCCACCAGGATGCGGCCCCGGGAGTCGACCAGGGTCGCCAGGGCGCCGGCGAGCACCGTGGCGGGGTTGCGCAGGGCGCCGCCCCAGTTGCCCGAGTGGTGGGCGCCCTCGCGCAGGGCCACGCGCAGACGGAAGTTGGCGGCGCCCCGGGAGCCGAGGAACAGGGTGGGGCGGCCGGCCGCCAGGCGTGGGCCGTCGGAGGCGACGAGAAGGTCGGCGGCAAGGTCGTCCTGCAGCCGGCGGCAGACCTCGTGCAGGCCCGGTGAGCCCGACTCCTCCCCCGTCTCCACGAGCACCTTCAGGTTGAAGCCCAGCCGGCCTCCGCGAGCGGCCAGGACCTGTTCGAGCGCGGCCAGGTTGACGGTGTGCTGGCCCTTGTTGTCGGCGGTGCCGCGTCCGTAGAGGCGGTCGCCCTCGACGACGAGTTCCCAGGGGGACAGGCCGGGGCGCCAGCGGCCGTCCTGCCCGGGGACGACGTCGCCGTGGCCGTAGACCAGGACGGTGGGCAGGCCGTCGGCCTCGTGCCGGTGGGCGAGCAGGAACGGGCCCGCGTCCGGCACCGGGTTGTCGACGATCCGCACCGTGGCGCCCAGGCGGCGTACGGCGGGGGCGAGTTCGTCGGTCAGGTAGGCGCGCAGCGGGCCCGTGCCGTCGGGCGGCGGGCTCTGGGTCGGGAAGGCGACGCGGCGCCGCAGGTCGGCCAGGAAGCCGCCGGAGTCGAAGTAGGCCTCCGCCAGGCCGATGGCGCTCTCACGTGTCGTCATGCCGTCCGCTCCCGGTGTCCGTCGGGCCGGGTACGGCGGCCAGGCGGCCGTCCTCCCGGTCGAGCCAGTGCCTGCGCAGCGCCTGGAGCACCACGGAGACGTCGAAGGAGATCACCCCGGGCAGCTCCGCCAGGTCCCGGGTGAGGAACTCCGCGAGCCCCTCCTCGTCCCGGAAGACGCCCTGGTGGACGACGGAGAAGGTGCCCGCGTTGGTCGACACGTACCGGGCGGAGGGATGCCGGGCGAGCGTCCGGGCAGCCTCGCGCATCCCGCCCGGTGACACGGTCAGGGCGACCACCGCCTCCAGGGCGTAGCCCAGCAGTCCGGGCTCGATCTCCACGCGGGGGCGGACCAGTCCGCGCTGGAGCAGCGACTGCGTGACGCGGTAGGCGGTGGACTGCCCGATGCCCAGTTCCCGGGACACCTGCGCGGCGGTCGTCCGGCCGTCGGCGGCGAGCAGCCGCAGGGTGCGCAGTTCGTCACCGGTGGGGCGGGCGGGCCGGTCCGTGCCGCCCGGGTCCGTCTCGCGTTCCTCCGCCGTGTACGTGGCGAGCAGTCGGCGCTGGTCCTGCGTCAGGCGGGGCAGCCGCCAGGCGTCGGACTTGGTGTCCGCGCGCAGGACGAGTTCGGTCCGGGTGGACCGTACGCCGGGAAGGGTGGCGATACGCCGGGTGAGCAGGTCGCGGGTCTCGGCGCGGCGCGCGGGCTGGACGACGCAGTAGACGTCCGCCTGCCCGGCGGTGACCGCGACGTGGGCCGCCTCGGGCAGTTCGACGAGCCGCCGGGCGACGTCGACGGCCCGTCCCGGCGCGGCGACCCACACGTGCCAGGGAGTGCCCTCGCCGGTGACCGACAGGTCGACCTGGCCGATCACCCGCAGCAGCCGGTTCGACTCCAGCCGGGCCAGCCGCCGTCCCACGGTGCTCGCCGACACGCCCAGCGCCTGGGCCAGCAGGCTGAGCGGGGCGCGCGGTGCGCGCTGGAGCGCGGCGACCAGGTCGAGGTCGTCGTCGTCCAGGACGTTCTCCATGCGACCCATTCTCCTTGGAACGATTCCTTCAACCAGCGACTTCACACGACCGATACGACCGCAACAACCTTTTTACTTGCATGATTTCGTCAAGAGGGTCGTCAATAGGGATGTGACCACCGCCACTTCACCTCCGCCGCCCGACGTCCCCTCGAAGCAGCTCTCCCGACTGCTCGCCGTCCTCGGGCGCATCGAGCGCCTCGGCAACAAACTCCCGCACCCCTTCTGGCTGTTCGGTGTGCTCAGCGTCGTCCTGGCGCTGGTCAGCTGGCTCCTGTCGGCCACCGGCGCCTCCGCGCTCAACCCGGCCACCGGCAAGACGGTGGGGGTGCGCAGCCTCGTCTCGGGCGAGGGGCTGCGGATGATGATCTCCGACGCGGTGACCAACTACGCCACGTTCCCGCCGCTCGGCACGATCCTCGTGGTCATGCTGGGCGTGGCCGTCGCCGACCGGTCGGGGCTGCTGCCCGCGATGCTGCGGGCGGCCGTCGCCCGGGTCCCGGCCCGGTGGCTGACGTTCACGCTCGCCTTCACCGCCATGGTCGCGCACGTCGCGTCCGACGCCGCCTACGTGGTGCTGGTGCCGCTGGGCGCGATGGCGTTCCGGGCGGTGGGCCGCAGTCCGATGCTCGGTGCCGTGGTGGCGTTCGTGTCGGTCTCCGCCGGCTATGACGCGAGCCCGCTGGTCACACCGACGGACGCGGTCCTGGCCGGTCTCACGACAGCCGCCGCGCACACGGTCGACCCTTCGTACGTGGTCAACCCGCTGTCCAACTACTTCTTCTCCGTGGCCTCGTCGGTCGTCCTGGCCATCGTGGTCACCG
Source organism: Streptomyces sp. HP-A2021 (assembly GCF_022807935.1). Taxonomy (NCBI): domain Bacteria; kingdom Bacillati; phylum Actinomycetota; class Actinomycetes; order Kitasatosporales; family Streptomycetaceae; genus Streptomyces; species Streptomyces sp. HP-A2021. The sequence goes on along the minus strand of NZ_CP094344.1, from coordinate 8,430,943 downwards.
TCGTCACGGAGAAGGTCATCGCCCGGCGGGTGGCGGCGATGCCGGAGGAACCGGAGCCGGACGACGCCCCCGAGGCCGCCGGTACGGAAGCCGGTGGGCTGACGCTGCGTCCGGAGGAGCGCAGCGGCCTGCGCAACGCGGGTGTCGCGCTGCTGGCGTACGCCGCGCTGGTCGTGGTGGCGATGGCCCCGCCCTCGTCGCCGCTGCGGGGCGAGGGCGGCAGCATCGTGGAGTCGCCGGTGCTCACGGGCATCGCGGTGGTGCTGGCGGTGGCGTTCCTGATCGTGGGCGCCGTGTACGGGCGCACGGTCGGGACCGTACGGACCGGCCGGGACATCCCCGACCAGATGGCGCAGGGCCTGCGCGAGATGGCACCGATCCTGGTGCTGTTCTTCGCCATCTCCCAGTTCCTGGCGTACTTCAAGTGGACCGGCGTCGGCGAGGTCCTCGCGATCCGGGGTGCCGGCCTGCTGAAGTCGGCGGGTATCACGGGCCCGGTCGCGTTCCTCGGCGTCCTGCTCGTCTGCACGGTCATCAACCTGCTCGTCACCAGCGGCTCCGCCCAATGGGCCCTGGTCTCCCCGGTGTTCGTGCCGATGTTCATGCTGCTCGACATCCCGCCCGAGGTGACCCAGGCGGTGTACCGCATCGCCGACTCGTGCACCAACGCGGCGACCCCGATGAGCGCCTACTTCGTGATGACCCTGGGTGTCGTCCAGCGCTACCGGCGCTCGGCCGGCATCGGCACGCTGCTGTCGCTGACCCTGCCGCTGTGCCTGGTCATGCTGGCGGCCTGGACGCTGCTGTTCTACGCCTGGTGGGCACTGGGCATTCCGCTGGGCCCCGGGGTGCCCGTCCGCTGACCGCCCGGCCGCTTTGCGCACGTACGAGGAGGACCGTCCATGTCCCTGACCCGCGTCGAGTCGTCGGCCCGGACCGCCCTGCCGGAGATCACCGGCGACCTGCGGAGGCTGGTCGAGCTGGAAACGCCCAGCGACGACAAGGAGTTGCTGACCGCCGGGCTCGCCGCCGTCGAGGCCTGGACCCACCACCGGCTCGGCCCGCCGGACGAGTCGCGGCGGTACGACGGCGGTCCGCACGGCGACATGCTGGAGCTGCTGTACCGGGGCACATCGCCCGCGGTGGTGCTGGTCCTGTGCCACTACGACACGGTGTGGCCGGCCGGCACCCTCGCCGAATGGCCCTTCCGGGTGAGCGGGGACGGGCGGGCTACCGGTCCGGGCGTGTTCGACATGAAGTGCGGTCTGGTGCAGGCGGTGTGGGCACTGCGCCTGCTGCGGGAACTGGATCTGCCACGCCCGTCGGTGCGGCTGTTCCTGAACGGCGACGAGGAGATCGGCAGCCCGGCCTCCCGCCCGCACATCGAGCGGCTGAGCGAGGACGCGACGGCCACGCTCGTGTGCGAGGCGTCGGCCGGGCCGGAGGGGGCGCTGAAGACGTCCCGCAAGGGCGTCGGCCTCTTCGAGGTGACGGTGGAGGGTGTGGAGGCACACGCGGGCCTCGATCCGTACCGGGGCGCCAGTGCCGTGCACGCCCTCGCCGAACTGGTCACCCTCGTTGCCGACTTGGGCTCCCGGGAGCGGGGCACGACGGTCAACGTCGGGGTGATCGGCGGCGGCACGGGCCGCAACGTCGTCGCCGGACGGGCGAGCTGCGGCATCGACGTACGGATCCCCGACCCCGCCGAAGCGGCCCGCGTCGACTCCGCACTGGCCTCCCTCGCACCCTCCGACCCCCGGGTAAGGGCCTCCGTCACCGGCGGCTGGAACCGTCCCCCGATGGTGCCGACGCCCGCCTCCCGGCTCCTGTTCAAGCAGGCGCACGCGGCTGCGGAGGAGCTGGGGTGGTCCCTGCGGGAGACGGCCGTCGGCGGGGCGAGCGACGGCAACTTCGTCTCCGCGCTCGGCCGTCCCGTCCTCGACGGCCTGGGCGCGGTGGGCGACGGCGCCCACGCACGGCACGAGCACGTCCTGCTGGACCACATCCCGCCGCGCACGGCCCTGCTGGCGGGGCTGCTCATGGCGGGGGCCGGGTAGCCGGGGGACGGCCGGGGTTGTGCAGCCGCGGACGCCTCCCGACCTCTGGACGCCCTGACGCGGCTCGCCTAGGGTGCGGTGCGATGGCAAGCGCTTTCTAGCCTGCTCATGCCAATCAGCCCGCTCAGCCCACCCCACGTGCGCAGCCCCGCCGACGACCCGGACGAGGAACCGACGCGGGCCTGACGCGGAAAGGCAGTGCCCCGTGCCGCACAGCGAGCCCCACAGACCGTCGCACCCGTCATGGACCCGCAAGTCGTTCTTACGCGGAATGGCAGCCGTCGGCGCCGCCCCCCTGCTCCCCGCCGCCGTACTCCCCGCCACCACCGCCGAAGCCGCCGCCTCGGCCCGGCCGGACTTCCCGCTGCTCCGCAACGGCACCCCCACGGACGTGTTCGTGGACGCGGCGGACGACCCCGCCGTGATCCGCGCGGCCGGTGACCTCGTGGCGGACGTGGAGCGGGTCGGCGGCGTCGCACCACGGCTGCTGCACACCCTGCCCCGGCGGGCGGCACTCCTGGTCCTGGTGGGGACGATCGGCGCGAGCCCGGTGATCGACCGGCTGGTCCGGCACGGGCGCCTGGACGTCTCCCGGGTCCGGGGCCGCTGGGAGGCGTCCGTCACCCAGGTCGTGGACCGTCCGCTGCCCGGCGTGGACCGCGCCCTGGTCATCGCGGGCAGCGACCGGCGCGGCACGGTCTACGGCGTCTATGACACCTCGGAACGCATCGGCGTCTCGCCCTGGTACTGGTGGGCCGACGTCCCGGTGGTCCGCCGCGACACGGTGACGGTCCCGGCGCGCCCCTTCCTGCGCCGCGAGCCCGCCGTCCGCTACCGCGGCATCTTCATCAACGACGAGCAGAACCTCACCACCTGGTCCCACCGCACGCAGGAGCCGGACAAGAACATCGGCCCCCGGACCTACGAGCGGGTCTTCGAGCTGCTGCTCCGCCTCAAGGCCAACTACCTCTGGCCCGCGATGCACCCGTACTCCGACTTCTTCAACAAGCACCGCGAGAACCCCGAACTGGCCGACCGCTACGGCATCGTGGTCGGCTCCAGCCACCCCGAGGCCATGCTCCGCAACGGCGTGCACGAGTGGGAGCCGTGGGCCCAGGACCACCGCAACCCTGACGGCACCCTGCCGCTCTACGACTACACGGTGAACCCGGCCGTCATCTCCGGCTACTGGCGGGCGCGGGCCCGGCAGAACGCGGCCTACGAGAGCAGCTGGACGATCGGCATGCGCGGCCTGCACGACTCCGCGCTGGAGACGAAGTACGCCACCACGATCCCGGAGAAGGTCGCGGTGATGAACGACATCATCAGCGACCAGCGCCGCATCCTGGCCGAGGAGGTGGGCGAGGCGGCCGAGCCGCAGATCTTCATCCCGTACAAGGAGGTCCTGGAGCTGTACAACGCGGGCGTCCGGGTCCCCGACGACGTCACGCTGATCTGGCCGGACGACAACCACGGCAACATGCGCCAGCTCCCGGACGAGGCGGAGCGCCGCCGCTCCGGCGGCAACGGCATCTACTACCACCTCTCCTACTGGGGCCGCCCCCGGAGCTATCTGTGGCTGGACACCACGCAGTTGAGCAAGGTGTGGCAGGAGCTGCGCCGGGTCCACGACCACCAGGCCGACCGGATGTGGATCTTCAACGTCGGTGACATCAAGTCGATCGAGACGGGCCTGTCCTTCTGCCTGGACATGGCGTGGGACGTGGACCGCTGGGGGCCGGACGACGTCGAGGACTTCCTGGTGGAGTGGGCCGGGCGCCAGTTCGGCCGGCGCCACGGCTCGGAGATCGCCGCCATCCGCACGGAGTACTACCGCCTGGCGGCAGAGCGGCGCCCGGAGTTCATCGACAAGGCGATCTTCTCGACGGTGCAGCACGGCGACGAGGCGGGCCGCCGGCTGACCGCCTACGAGCAATTGCTGGACCGGGTGCGCAAGCTGGGCGCGAAACTGCCCGAGCCCTACCGCGACGCCTTCTACGAGCTGGTCGAATACCCGGTGCACGGCGCGTACTTGATGAACCTGAAGTACTACTGGGCGGACCGGAACGCACTCGCCGTCCGTCAGGGCCGCGGCGCGGGCACCAACCGCTTCGCGGATCTGGCCGAGGCCGCGCACACCGAGGAGCAGGCGATCACCCGCCGCTACAACGCGGAGATCGCGGGCGGCAAGTGGGACGGCATCGTCAACCCCTACCCTTCCCAGATCCCGAAGGCCCCGGGCCGTCCGGCCGTCACACGGGTGCCCCGCCAGGAGACCTCGGGCCTGGGGCTGGCCGCGGAGGGCAACGAAACGGGAGCGAGCCGGCCGCTCTCCTTCTCCTCCTACACCCGCGACCGCCGCTTCGTGGACGTCTTCAACACGGGCTTCCTCCCCCTGGAGTGGCAGGCCGAGCCGAGTCACCCCTGGATCCGGCTGAGCACGGCCGGCGGCGAACTCACGGACCAGACACGGGTATGGGCGGAGATCGACTGGCCGCGTGCACCGGAGGGCACACACTTGCCCACCCTGACCTTCACCGGCGCCGGCACGACCGCCGAGGTGCCGCTGCGGGTGGTCAACGACGGCGAACGGGCCCGGCAGCGCGCCCGCGGTTTCGTCGAGGCCCACGGCCATGTGTCCATCGACGCCGCGCACTTCGACCGCCAGGTGGCGCGCGGCGGGGCCCGGTGGCGGGTCGTACGCGGCCTGGGACGCCGTACGGCCGCCGTCGAGGCGGTCCCGACGACCGCACCACCGATCACCGAGGATCTGCCCACCCGGTCACCGGAGCTGCGCTACCGGGTGCGCTTCACCAGCACCGGCACCTTCCCGGTGACCGTCTTCCGGCTGCCCTCCCTCGACGAGCGGGGCAAGCGCCGGCTGGCGGTCGCCCTCGACGACCAGCCGCCGACGGTCCTGTCCGGCCAGGCGATCGCCACGGGCAACCGGGGTGACGCCTGGGCCCGCAACGTCGAGGAGGGCATCGAGAAGCTGACGGCCCGGGTAACCGTCGCGGAGCCAGGGGAGCATGTGCTGCGGGTGTTCATGGTGGACCCGGCGATGGCGGTGGACCAGATCGTCATCGACACGGGCGGCCTCCCGGTGAGCTTTCTCGCGCCCCCGGAGAGCTACCACCGTGTCTTCAATCCCGACCCGGCAAGCATGTCCATGCCAGCCGTACCAGGACTGCCGTGGGCTTGAGGAGCACTGCCGGGAACACAGATTTCCGCGTGCACAGAAAATCAATGAAAAGCTGATCCATGCAGCAACCGTGATTCGCTCGACGCCCCTCCATGCCTCCGTGCGCCCCTATAGAGAAAGGATTCAGCGAGCCGTCGGCAGATTCCACTGGGCAGGACATGATGCGAGCCCCGAACCGGTGCGCCCGCACCGAAATCCTGTGTGCCGAATGAGGCAGGTGGTATTCGATGAGCGGCTCCGTTCCCGGACCGGCCCGAGATTGGACAGTGGGCACTGCTCCAGGCATATTCCCATTCATCGGCCACGGTGTCGACCTGGTCCGTCGACCGCTGGCCTTTCTGAATTCCCTGTCCCAACACGGGGATCTGGTCGAGATACGCCTGGGTCCGCAGCGTGCCTGGATGGCGTGTCACCCCGACTTGGTCCACCAGGTGCTCAGGGACCCGCGCACGTTCGACAAGGGCGGCCCGCTCTACGACAGGTTACGGATGCTGCTGGGGGACGGCGTCGGCACCTGCCGCCATGAGGACCACCGGCGCCAGCGCAGGATGCTCCAGCCGGAGTTCCGCAAGGCCCGCGTCACCGACCAGGTGCGGCTGATGGGCGAGGAAGTGGAGTCCGTGTGCCGCGCGTGGCGGGCCGGGCAGGTGGTCGACGTCAGCGCGGCCATGATGGACCTGTCCACACGCGTGGTCAGCCGCGTCCTCTTCTCCGACTCGCTCGACACCGATACGGCCGCCGAGATGCGCAGGTGCCTGGCCACCGTCTTCCGCGGCATGTTCGTCCGGACGGTGATTCCGGTCGACGCGCTGTTCCGTGTTCCCACGCCGGCGAACCGGCGTTACCGGCATGCCTCCGACCGCCTGCGCGCGATCGTCGACGCGGCCATCGCCCGGCGCCGGCGAGGCACCCCCCACGACGACCGCGACGACCTGCTCGGGACCCTGCTGTCGGCCACGCGGGCCGACGGGGGGACGGCGATCACCGATCAGGAAGTCCACGGCCAGGTGCTGACGCTGATGTTCGCCGGCGTCGAGAGCACCGCCCTGTGCCTCTCCTCCGCTTTTGAGCTCCTGGGGCGGCATCCCGAGGAGGAACGCCGCCTGCACTCCGAAGTCGACGCCGTGCTCGCTTCAGGGCGGCCGCCCGGCCCCGACGACCTGCCGCGCCTCCTCCACACCCGGTGCGTCCTCACCGAGACCCTCCGCCACCGCCCGCCCGGCTGGCTCTTCACCCGCCTCACCACACAGGAGACGGAGCTCGCCGGGCACCGTCTGCCGCAGGGCGCCACCGTCATGTTCAGCCCCTACCTCCTGCACCACGACCCCGCCCTGTTCCCCGACCCCCATCGCTTCCTCCCCGACCGCTGGCTGCCCGAGGAGGCCGTCGCGGTCCCGCCCGGAGCGATGATTCCGTTCGGTGCGGGCAGCCGGAAATGCATCGGAGAGACACTCGCACTGACGGAGGCCACCGTGGCCGTCGCGTTCATCGCCCGCCACTGGCGGCTGCGTCATCTGCCCGGCCGCACCGAACGGCTGCGTCCCGCCGCTTCGTTGGGGCCGAGGGAACTGGTGATGGTCAGCGAACCGCGTTCGAGGCAGCCAGAGAGCACACCGCCTCGGGCGGATTCCCGCGCACCCGGGACAACTGTCGTACCCGTCGTCCACGACTCCCGAACGGCAGGTGGCAACGATGTCCGCGACGCATGAGGAAATCACGCTCGCCGCGCAGGACGGAATTCCGGTTGTCGATCTGAGGGAACTGATCGACGCGAACCTCTACATGCCCTTCCCTTTCCAGCGCAATCCCCACGCCTGTGAAGCGGCGGCAGGCGTCGAGGAATGGCTGAGGACGTGGGGGCTGACCGATGACCCGGCCGTGGCGGCCATGATCTCCTGTACGCGCCCCGCCGAACTCGCGGCCTACAACAGCCCGACCATGGATTCCGGGCTACTCCAGATCATGGCCAACCAGATCGCCTACCAGTTCGTCTTCGACGACCGCGCGGAGGACGTCGGCCGGCACGCGCCGGGCCGTCTGCTGCCCATGCTGTGCGAGAGCATCGCGATCCTGCGGGACGGCCAACCGCCCACCACCCAGCTCGGGGCGGCCCTGGCCGACCTCCATCGACAGGTACGGGAGCGGTGCACACCCGCTCAGGCCGCACGATGGGCCTGGAACAGCCGTGAGTACGTGCACGGCCTGCTGTACGAATCGGTGGCCCAGACCCACCCCGTCCCGGTGGGAAGCGGGCTGTGCCGGTCCATCCGCTCCCTCATCGCGGGTGTCGAGCCGTTCTACCCGCTGTGCGAGGCCGCGCAGCCGTGTGAACTGACCCCCGAGGAGATCCACCACCCCGTCATGCGACGCCTGAGCCGGCTGTCGGCCGACGCGGCGGTGTGGATACCCGACCTCTTCTCCGCGGTGAAGGAACAGCGGGCGGGCGGGGTGATCAACCTGGCACTCGCCTATCAGCGGACACACCGGTGCTCCCTGCCGGTGGCCGTCACGCTCGCCACACAGCACATCAACAGCACGATCCGCGAGTTCGAGGATCTCTACGGTGAGCTCAGGCCGGAGTTGACCCCGTCCGGTGTCGGCTACGTGGAGGGCATGGCCGGCTGGATCCGCGGTTGCTACTTCTGGTCCCGGACCGTGCCACGGTACGCGGACACGATGGCGGCACCCTTGGTGCTCTGATCCGCTGCCCGACCGGTCCCCGCCACCGCAGGTCCCCGAGGGGGGAGGAAACGCGACACTCTACCCGAAAGACTGAGCCCCGAACCGCTCCTGCCAGAAATTCACCCTCCCTGTCGACCTCCTGTTCCGACCCGGCCAAGAGGCGTGCACCAGGGCGTACGCTCGCCCCGTCCGGCGGGGAGCAACGACAGGAAGCGGTAGACCACATGGCCCATGGGCTGCGGCAACCGATCACCGAACACCGGCCTCTTCTCGAACGCGACGAGGAACTCCAGGCCACCGACCACGCGTTGGCGGCGCTCCGTGACACCGTCGACGGCGTTCCCCGGGTACCGCGTGGCGGGCTGCTCGCCTTCACCGGTGAGGCCGGGTTGGGCAAGACGACACTCATCGCGGCGGCGCGCGCCCGCGCCGCCGCCCTCGGATTCACGGTGTTCTCCGGCAAGGGCGGCGAGAACGAGCGGGGGATGGCGTTCCGCGTCGTCCGCCAGATCATGCAGCCCGTCCTGGCCAGGATGGGCGAGACGGAGCGCCGGGACTTCCTGGGCAGTTGGTACGACATCGTCGGCGCCGCCCTCGGTCTCGAGGCGACGGACACCGCCCGGATGCCGGACCCGACCGGGGTGCGCGACGGCCTCGACTGGGTCATGACGCGCCTGACGATGCTGAACTCGCCCGTCGTCCTGCTCCTGGACGACCTGCACTGGGCCGATGCCGAATCCCTCGACTGGCTCGCCTCCTTCGCACCCCGGGTCGCGGACCTCCCGCTGCTGATCGTCGTCGGCTACCGGCCCGACGAACTCCCGTCCGACGCGACCTCCTTCCGTACGCTCGTCGAACGCCACGAGCAGCGCCCGCACCTGCTGTCGCCGCTCGGTGAGGCCGGTGTGGCGCGGATCATCAGGGACGAGGTGGGTGAGGAAGCCGAGGACGAGTTCTGCGGCGAGTGCTGGACGGTCACCGGCGGAAGCCCCTTCGAGGCCGTCGAGCTGGCCATCAGGCTCCGTGAGCAGAAGGTGAGGGGCACCCAGGACGAGTTGCCCGTGATGCGGGACCTCGCCGCCGCGGTCAAGGGCCCCGGCCTGATCGAGCGCCTCAAACGGCTCGGCCCGGGCACCATCCGCTTCGCGTGGGCCGGCGCTGTCCTGGGCGGGCCCTTCTCACCGGAGGTCGCCGCCGACCTCGCGGTACTCGGCAGCGAGGAGGCCGTCGAGGCGGCCGAGAAGCTGCGCGCCCGGCGCATCCTCGCGGACGCCGACGAGCCCGCGGGCGGCCTGGAGTTCGTCCACCCGCAGATCGCCACGACGATCTACCGCGACATCCCTGCGGGCCTGCGGGTCGGCATGCACAACGCGGCCGCCCATGCCGCCCAGGCGGTGGGGGCCGATCCCACCGTCGCCGCCCGGCACCTGCTGGAGGTTCCCTGCGACGGCCGGCCCGAGGCGGTCGCATGCCTGCGCGCCGCCGGGCGTGAGTATCTGCGCGCCGGGGCTCCGGAGGCCGCCCGGCGCGTGCTGGCCCGGGCGTTGCGGGAACCGCCCCCGGCAAAGGACCGCGCCGCCCTTCTCCACGAGCTGGCCTGCTCCACTTTCCTGATCGAGCCCACGGCCACCGTCAGCCATCTCCGGGAGGCGCTGACGGAGCCGGGGATCGACCCCGACCTGCGCGCCTCCATCGTCTACCGGCTGACCCAGGCGCTGGCCCACACCGACCGGCTGACCGAGGCCGCGACCGTGGCCGCCGACGAGGCTCGGCGCGCCACCAATGCGCGCGTCAAACTGCGCATGCAGGCCGATCACTTCGTGTGGAGCGCGTTCCGCGCCGACGAGCCCGACTCGTCCGCCCGCTCGCGCCGGCTGGCGCGGCTTGCGGACAAGCTGCCGGGCCGGGGCCTGGAGGAGCGCTACATCCTCGGTCTGCGGGCGTGGGACGCCCTCGTGCGCGGCGAGCCGCGGCGAACCGCCCTCGGATATGCCGAGGAGGCCCTGCGCGGCGGGATGAGCTGGACCGACGAGAACCGCGGCTTCGAGGTGCCCGCGGCGGTCGCCCTGCTGTTCATGTACTGCGACCAGCCCCGGCGGGCCGAGGAGCTCTTCGCCGAAGGCATGGCCGAGTGCGAGCACATGGGGTGGCGCGGCTCCCACCTGGCGCAGGGCCAGACACTCCTGGGCTACATCCGCTACCGCCGCGGCTGCCTGCCCGAGGCGGAGGAACTCGTCCGGGCCGGGCTGCACACCGCCGAGCGCGTCGAAGGAGCGGTGCCCGCCCAGTGGTTCGCCATCGGCATTCTCATCCAGACCCTGCTGGCCCGCGGCCACGTCGTGGCGGCACGCCGGCTCGCCGACAGCTACCACTACGGCGACGTGGTCCCCAACGCCGTCATCTTCCCGGATCCGCGCACGGTGTACGCCGACCTGCTCCTGGCAGAGGGGCGACTGGCGCAGGCGGCGCGGCTGTTGTCCGCGGTCGGGGACTGGCTGGACGCGCGGGACTGGCACAACCCCGCGTGGTGCCCCTGGCAGCTCGGGCTGGCCTCGGCGCTCGCCCGTACCGCCCCTAGCGAGGCGGTCCGCCATGCCCAGGACGCGGTCAAGCGGGCCCGGGACTTCGGTGCGGCGTCCGCGATCGGGCAGGCGCTGCACGTCCAGGCGGAGGTGACGGGCGGGCAGGCGGCACTCGATCTGCACACGCAGGCCGTCGACCATCTGGAGCGGTCGCCCGCCTCCTACGAACTGGCCCGTGCCCTGGTCGGCCACGGCGCCGCGCTGGCCCGCAGCGGCCGTCTGCACGACGCCGCCGACCGGCTGGCCGTCTGCACGACGCCGCCGACCGGCTCTACCAGGGCCTGGAGGGCGCGGTGCACTGCGGTGCCGAAGGTCTGGCCGCCCGGGCCAGGCGGGAGCTCTCCGCCGCGGGACTGCGCCCGCTGCCCCTGCGCTACGCGCAGACGGACATGCTGACGGCCCGGGAGCGCAGGGCAGCCGAGATGACGGCCCTGGGCAGCCCGGCATCGGTCGTCGCGAAGGAGCTGCGGCTCACCGAGCAGGGCGTACGGCAGCTCCTGTCCTCCGTGTACCGAAAACTCGGCACGGACGCGTCCGGCCTCGCCGACGCCCTGGCGAACCGCTCCCGGCACGAGCGGTAGCGGCCGCCGGTCGGCTCACCGCTGCCTCGAGTTGTGCTGCGCCCGATGCCCCATCGACTCCCAGAACCTCCGCAGCTCCGTGATGTTCGTACGGCGCTGCCAGGAGGCCTTCGGGCGGAACGGGGAGCGGGACAGGAGGGTGGACTGGGCGCGGCAGAAGGCCTCGCCGAGTTCCGCCCGGTGGCCGTCGAGGCCCTTGGGCGGGTACGGGCACAGTTCGAAGGCGCAGTCGTCGCGGCAGTTGGAGCCCGCCTGGGAGGAGGCCGTGCGGACGGTGGTGCCGCCCGGGTCGAGCGGGGTGCGGTCCAGGGTGAGGCAGGGCGGCAGGTCGGGCCGGGCGGTGTGCTGGAGGCGCCGGATGCGGTCGGTGGGCCAGTCTCCCCGTTCGGCCAGGTTCAGGAGCAGCAGCACGTCGGCGAGGAGTTGCTGCGCGCTCGGGTGCAGGGCGCTCCAGCCCGTGGAGGGCGGGATCCACAGGTTGTGCTTGCGTGCCTCGCCCTGGGACGTCTGGGAGCCGACGTGCGCGGCGACGCCCGACTCGTCGATCCACAGGAACCGTTCGGGCTGCCGCGTCTCCAGGGCCCAGACGCAGAGTTTCCCGGCCGCGGTCACGAACGGGTGCTCCGGTTCGCCGTCCGGCCGGGCCAGCCACTGACGGACCTGCTGGGCGGGGTCGGACCCGTGACCGCGTGACGGGCGTCCGGCGGCGTTGCCGTCGGGCAGGTCCCACAGGGTCAGCGCGTGCAGCAGCGTGAGGCGCGTGAACCAGAACCGGGAGCGCTTGAGCATGTCCCACGCCTGCTCGCTCAGGTACTCGCGGGCCTCGGGCCGGGCGTGCGGATGGCGGTGCCGGCGGTTCGCCGCGTACTTGAAGCCCTGGGCCAGTGCCACCTCCACGTTGAGGTCGAGCCCGGCGGGCCCGTCGAGACCGTCCGCCGGGACGCCGACGCGTCGCACCCAGCTCTCCAGGAACGCGTACGGGGTGTCCTGGTGCCGGTGGGTGGTGACCGAACCGACGAGCAGCGGGATCAGCCAGGCGCACAGGGTGTTGTCCCGCCACTGCCGTTCCTCGGCCTCGCGGTCCTCGCGTTCCCGTCTGCGCTCCAGGCGCCGCTCGTCCTCACGCTCCTTCAGTTCCCTCTTCATGCGCGCGACCTGGCCCTCGCCCTGCCGGCGCAGTCTGGTCTCCCGCTCCCCCACCAGCTCCGGCTGCTGCCCGCCCCACAGCTTCTCCCGCCAGTCGGGCTCCCGCTCGACCCGGAGGCCTTCGACCAGCTGCGGCCCGCGCAGCCTCGGCTGGAGCGCGGCGAAGGCGAGGTCGCCGCCGGCGCCGATCTCCTGCGCGATGGCCAGCCGCACCGGGTAGGAGGGTTCGAGTCGGGCGATCTCGAACATCTCCAGATAGGCGGGCCGGAGGGTCTGCCGCTGTGCGACGCCGCGCATGGCGTCGCCGAACCGGGCCACGAGCAGGGCCTTCGCGGTGCGCAGGGTGTGCGGGTCGCGGGCCCGCAGATCCGGCCAGGACGTGCACAGCCGCATGGCGATGAGGTGCTGCTCCGGCTGGGCGTCGACGCTGTCGATCTCCAGGGCCGCCGCGTACAGCTCCAGGGCCTTGCTGTGCAGGGTGCGGCCGAAGAGGGGCCGTACCTGATGCTTGTCGTCGTTGTCGGGGCCGGTGTTCCTGACCGTCTGTGCCTGGCAGGCGGCCTCCATCAGCAGGTCCCGGGCGGCGCTCACCGGGCACCACAGTGTCCCGTCGGAGCCCACCGCGCCCGGCTCCTCGTGGACGCACGCGCCGTCGGGCAGCCGGGAGTGCAGCACCATGGCGATCAGCAGTTCCCGGCCCGGTTCGCGCAGGGCCGCCGGGAAGTACGAGCCCTCCGTCGGCTGTGCCGGGACGTCCGGGTGGATCACCGCGTTCAGGAAGCGGGCCCCCAGCTGGGACTGGATCACGCTGTGCTGGAAGCGGACGCGGTCGCCGCCGAGCTCGACCAGCTCCATCCCGGCGCCCCAGTGTGCGGCGAGTCTGAGGTCGATGCCGCTGTCGCCGACCCTGCGGGCCAGCTCCCGGACGATCTCGGGGAAGCGGGAGCGGGCCGGGTCCTGCTCGTCGACGACGTCGGCGAACCGCACCTCGGAGGTGTCGAGGGCGAGTCCCACGCACGCCAGCGCGGACAGGTAGTGGACGACCGCGCGGCGCTCCTCCGGGGAGAGCGGCAGTTGCGGGCCGAAGCGGCCGCTGATCAGGGCGCTGAGCCAGGTCTCGAACAGGTGGAACCGCAGGGACGCCCGGTCGCCGCCCCGCGTCTCGACGGCCTCCTCCTCCCCTTGGCCGGCGAGGGCGCGCTCCAGCAGTCCCTGCTCGTGCAGTTCGGCGGCGATCTCCAGGTAGGTCGGGGCCTCGGCGATGCCGGCCCGCTCGACGATCCAGTCCAGCCGCTGCCGGTCCTCCCCTGCGCCGCCGGACGAGATGTAGGTGAGGGCGGCTTCCTCGCTCAGCGGCTCCAGCTCGGTCAGGGACGCCTCCATGCCGTGCAGCGAGTCGTGCGGCCGGGAGGTGATGATCAGCGGCAGGCCCTCCTCGTTGGCACGGCGGATGGCCAGCCGGATGATGGTGTCGCGTTCCTCCGTCAGGTGGTCGGCGGTCAGCGCCTCGTCCAGGCCGTCCGCGAGCACCACGATCCGCCCCTGCTGGCACAGGCGCCGCCACACCTTCTCCGCCTCGGCGCCGGAGCGGATGTGGCCCTGCACCTCCCGGCAGAAGCGCTCGAAGGCCAGCCCGCGGAAGTCGAGGTTCGTGTCGGCGGCGCGCAGCCGCAGCGGCACGGGCACGGCCCCGCGCTCCGCGAGCCGCTGCGTCAGCAGTACGACCAGCGCCGTCTTGCCCGTGCCGATGCCGCCGACGACGACGTGCGTACGGCGGAAGCGGCGGTCCCGCAGGTCCTCCATGAGGACGGAGCAGAGCTGGTCGCGGCCCACGACCCGGCCGAAGATGCCGCCCGCGGTCTCCACAAGTGCGTGGGGCTCCTGGCGCGCCTTCCGCAGGTAGGCCCGGCGCACATGGCTGAACCGGAAGAACAGGTAGGTGACGGTGGCCAGCGCGAGGGTGAGGAAGGGCATGAAGAGGGACTGGAGGACGGTGCAGCTGAAACCATCCTTGTCGCACTGTTTGTCCACCCATGCGGTGGGCGACCCGTAGTTCTTTTCCTGCGACAGGGTGATGACGGCCGTGACAACCAGGAACAGCAGGAGCAGCGCCCCGAGGAACGTCAGCACCAGCAGCGCCACGTACCCGCCGCTCTTGCGGACCCGCCAGGTCCGGGTCCGGTCGTAGCCCTGCCGCATGAGCCGGCGCCGGTGCAGCGCGCGGCGCAGGCCGAGCCCGTCACGGAGCATCCGCCCGAGCAGTCGCGACAGTCCTCCTCCTTCGAGTCGCGGGGCGGCAGGACCCTGGGAAGCACTCGCACCACCGTTCACCCTGTGAGGGTTCCGCGGCCGCGGGGTCCCGGGCGTCCGCGAGCGGCAGGTTCACCCGACGGAAGCCGCCGGGACCCGCCACCCGGCCGTACCCCGCCAGGCCGGGCCGCGCGGGATCCCGGTCGCAACTTTCGTCCCTGCCGGACCACTTGACGTCTGAACCGTTTCACTGCTTCCCTCGAAAGGCTGCTCATGGGAGCGCTCCCAACCGCCCCCCACGTGAAAGGGAACCCCGTGCAGACCTCCCCCCGCCCCTCCCCCGGACGGGCCCTGCCCGCTCTCCTCACCGCCGCGCTGCTCGCCTGCCTGCTGTCCCTTGCGGGCGGCTCTCCCGCGCGGGCCGCGGCGGGCGACGGCTCGGTGTCCGATCCCAACATCGCGTACGTCGGACGCTGGGACACCTCCTCCGGGACCGCGGCCGTGCCCAACTGGACCGGCGGCTACCTCCAGACCGGCTTCACCGGCACCACGGTGAAGGTCAGGGCCAGGAACGCGGTCAACTTCTACGCCAGCATCGACGGCGGCCCCGACGTCTTCCACGCCGGTGTGCGCGGCACGGTGAACCTCACGCCCCGGCCGCTTACCCCCGGCACCCACACCCTGCGCCTGTCCTACCGCTCCGGTGACACCGTCTTCCAGGGTCTGGTTCTGGACTCCGGTGCGCGGACCGTCGCCGCGGGCGCCCCGTCAGGGCTGGTGGAGTTCGTCGGCGACTCCATCACCGCCGGGGCCCTGACCGACCGGCTGGCGCTGGACTCGTACGCCTGGAAGACCGGGGAGCGGCTGGGGATGCGGCACACCCAGATCGCCCGGTCCGGGTACTGCCTGGTCGCGCAGTCGGGGTGCACCGGTCTGAGCGGGCAGTTCTTCAAGACGGCCAGTACCGGCGGCGCGGACTGGGACTTCTCCCGGTACCGGGCCGACGCGGTCGTCATCAACCTCGGCACCAACGACATCGGGCACGGCGTGTCCGGCGCCGCCTTCCAGTCGGCGTACACCGCGTTCCTGCGGGACGTGCGCGCGAAGTACCCCACGGCGCACCTCTTCGCGGTGCAGACGCTGAAGAAGCGCTACGTCACCGAGACCAGGGCCGCCGTCGGCGCCCGCAACAGCGCCGGTGACGCCCGTGTGCACTACGTCGACACCTCGGGCTGGCTCACCGACGGCGCCGACTACGAGGACGGCAACGGGCATCCGAACGAGGCGGGTCACACCAAGTTCGCCGAGCGCCTGGCCCCGGTCGTCCGCGCCCGGCTCGGCAGCGGCGCCACGGTGCGGGCGGCGGCTCCCGGGCAGCCCGGCGACCCGAACATCAAGTTCGTCGGCCGGTGGGACACCGCCGGCTCCGCCACCGCCTACACGCCGTACTGGGCGGGCGCCTACTACCGCGTCGGTTTCACCGGCCGGACGGTCAAGCTGAAGCAGCGGGGCACGATCGATCTGTGGGCGCGGATCGACAACGGGCCGGTGACGTTCTACGACGACGTCAAGGGGACGGTGAACCTGACCCCGTCGGCCCTCTCCTCCGGCAACCACACGCTCCAGGTCAACTACCAGGTGGTGGCCGGATCGTACAAGGGCGACGCCGTCTTCCAGGGGCTGGTCCTGGACAGCGGCGCGACGACCTTCGCCCCGCCGGCTCCGGCGAAGCTGGTCGAGTTCGTCGGCGACTCGATCACCGTGGGCACGACGTCCTCGCAGAACGCCCGTACCGCGTACGGCTGGCTGATCGGGGAGCGGCTCGGCGTCGAGCACACGCAGATCGCGCAGGGCGGGGCGTGTCTGGTGGCCGCGGCGGACGGCTGTGTGGGGCTCGAGCGGCAGTTCACCAAGCTCAACCCGAACGCCGCGACGCCCGACTGGAACTTCTCCCGCTACCGTGCCGACGCGGTCGTCATCAACCTCGGCACCAACGACGTGGGGCACGGGGTGAGTTCCGCGCAGTTCCAGTCGGCGTACAGCAGTCTGCTGCGCAAGGTCCGTGCCGCGTATCCGCAGGCGTGGATCTTCGCGCTGGAGACGTTCCGCGGACGGTACGTCCCGCAGACCGAGGCCGCTGTGAAGGCCGCCGTCGCCGGCGGTGACACGCGGGTCTCCTTCGTCGACACGACCGGCTGGCTGGGCTCGGGCGATCTGACGGACTCGGTGCATCCCAACGACCGGGGGCACCGGGTCATCGCCGACCGGCTGGCGCCGGTCATCGCCGCGAGGATCGGGGCGTAGCGGAGCCGGGGGCGGGCCTCACAACGGGCCGGGGCCCGCCCCTCCCTTGAGGCGTTCCAGGTCGGAGGGGCGGACCTGGATGACGATCAGTGCGATCAGGGCGGCGACGGCGGTGAAGATCGCCGCCATGATGAAGGCGGCCGAGACGCCGGCGGTGAGGATCTCGTCGGACCAGGGTTTCGGCAGTTGCCCGGTGCGTTCGAAGCGCAGGCGCTCGGCAGGGGGCGCCTGCTGAAGGAAGAGCGGGATCTGCTTCTCGGCTTCGTTGGTGCTGGCCGTGCCGTACATGGTGACCAGGATGGACAGGCCGAGGGAGCCGCCGACCTGCTGCGTGGCGTTGAGCAGTCCGGAGGCGGCGCCGGTTTCCGGCGTGGGCACGTTGGACAGCGCCATGAGGGTCAGCGACACGAACTCCATGCCCATGCCGAGGCTGAAGACGAGCATCGGGCCGAGGACGCTGCCCGCGTACGTGGAGTGCACGTCGGTCAGGGTGAGCCAGGCCAGCCCGGCCGCGGCCAGGATCGCGCCGATCACCATGAACGGCTTGGGCCCGTAGACGGGCAGGAACCGCGAGGCCAGTCCGGCGCCGATGGCGATGACCGCGCTGACCGGCAGGAAGGCCAGTCCGGCTTCGAGCGGGCTGAACCCCAGCACGTTCTGCACGAAGAGCGTGAGGAAGAAGAACATGCCGAAGATCGCGGCGGCCAGGCACAGCATGATGCCGTACGTGCCCGCACGGTTGCGGTCGGCGAACATGTGCAGGGGCGTGATGGGCTGTCTGGAGCGCCGCTCGATCAGGATGAAGCCCGTCAGGACGACGGCCGCCGCACCGAACGAGGCGAGGGTGAGGGCGTCGCGCCAGCCCTCCTGCGCGGCCCTGATGAACCCGTAGACGAGCAGCACCATGCCCACGGTTGAGGTGAGCGCGCCGGTGACATCGAAGCGCCCGGGGTGGCGTTCGGACTCCCTGATCCAACGCGGGGTGGCGAGCACGATGAGCAGGCCGATGGGCACGTTGACGAACAGCACCCACCGCCAGTTCAGCCACTCCACCAGGATGCCGCCCGCGAGCAGGCCGATCGCGCCGCCGCCCGCCGATACCGCGGCGAACACGCCGAAGGCGCGGTTGCGTTCGGGCCCTTCGCGGAAGGTGGTGCTGATCAGGGAGAGGGCCGTCGGGGAGGCGATGGCGCCGCCGACGCCCTGGAGGGCACGTGCGCCGAGGAGTTGACCGGCGTTCTGGGCGAGCCCGCCGAGCAGGGAGGCGAGGACGAAGAGCAGGACACCGAAGATGAAGACGCGCCGCCGTCCCAGGATGTCGCCCGTCCTGCCGCCGAGCAGCAACAGGCCGCCGAAAGTGAGGGTGTAGGCGTTGACCACCCAGGCCAGGCTCGTGGTGGAGAAGTCCAGCGCGCTCTGGATGTGCGGCAGGGCGATGTTCACGATGGTGATGTCGAGGACCACCATCAGCTGGCACGAGGCGAGGACGAACAGTGCCATCGCGTTCCCACCACCACCGGATTCCCTGGTGGTGGTCGCCTGTGGTGTAGCCGGCTGCGGGCTGCTGCCTGCGGTGTCCACCGTTCGACGGTACGCCCGGCTTCCGGGCCTCACCACTCGATCAACCTCGGTGCCGCCGCACTGAAATTGCCATGGTGTGCGGTGATAATCCGTTCAGAGGCGGTCATCGGGCCGCGACGGCCGAGTGGGAGCGACAGTGATCCGCGTTCTTCTCGTCGAGAACACCCGCCTGGTGCGGGGAGCGTTCGCTGCTCTGCTGTCCCGTGAGGACGACATCGAGGTCGTCGCCGAGGCCGACGGCAACGGTGACGTGGTGGCGCGTGCCGTGGCGTGCCGGCCCGACGTGGCCGTGATCGACGTGGACTCCGGGGAGGGCGAGGAGGTCGCCGTCCGGGGCGAGCTGCGGGCGCGGCTGCCGGAGTGCCGGATGCTGCTGATGATGGCCTCGACGACGCCCGAGCGGCTGCGCCGCATGCTCGATCTGCACGCCGCGGGCGTCATCAGCACCAACGCGCCGCCGGACCGGCTGGTCCACGGGGTGCGCAAGCTGGTGCGGGGGCAGCGGTTCGTCGACCCCGAGTTCGCGCTGGCCGCGCTGGACGCGGGGGCGAACCCGCTGACCCCGCGCGAGGTGGAGGTGCTGCGGCTGACCGCCGACGGCACTCCCACCCGGGAGATCGCGGAGCGGCTGTGCCTGTCCGTGGCGACGGTCCGCAACCATCTGTCGGCGATCACCAGGAAGACGGGCGGCCGCAATCGGATCGATGCGATCCGGATCGCTGTGGAGTCGGGCTGGGTGTGAACCGGGCAGGTCATCGAGGTGAACCTGCCCGGCCCCCGCGGGCCCTCGCGCCCTGTCCCGGGATCCCTGCCCGGGACTTCTGTCCCGGGACCTCTGACGAGCATCGCAGAGCGGGAAGCCGTGCAACAGCACCGTTCGTCACGCGTGCGGCGTGAGACCGTCACCCCCGGACCGGGAGGAACAGTGATACTGCATGGGCGTTCCGCCCGGCCTCCCGGTCAGCGGCCGCCGCGGATCAGGCCGGTCAGATAGCGCCACAGCGAGGAGCGCTGCCGGGCGGACCGGTCCGGCAGGACCTCCTCGGCCACCTCCGGCGCGGGTCCGTCCGCCGGCGGCCGGACAGGCGCGGCGGAGAGTTCGTACCGCACGGGCAGCGAACGCAGGCCGCGCATGAACGGGGAGGAGCGCCAGGGCAGTTGGTCGGCGGGCAGGGCGAGACCGAGGTGGTCGAACCGCTCGAACAGGCGCCCCACACCGGCCGCCGCGACCGTCGAGGCGAGCTCCCGCGCCGGGCACTGGCGCGGTCCGGCTCCCCAGGACAGATGGGCCCGGGTGCTGATGGTGGTGCCGGAGGCGACGTGGTCGGCGAAGAGCGGGTCGGCGTGCGCGGCCGCCGAGGAGACCCACACCGGGTCGCCGGCCCGGATCGTGTAGTTGCCGAGCGGGGTGTCCTCGGCGGCGAAGCGCGGGACGAAGTTCACCAGGGGCGGCTTGCGCATGACGGACCGGTTCATGGCCTCCCGGACCATCCCGGCGGACAGGCTGGCGCGCACGCTGCCCTCGCCCGAGATGACCTCCACGACGGTGTTGGAGATGAGGATGCCGACGTGGTCGGAGGTCATGCCGAGTAGCATGAACAGCTCGCGGGCCAGGTGGTCGAGCGACAGGTCCGGGTGCGCGGCCAGCAGGTAGGAGGGGAAGTCGTCGCCCGGCTTCTCCAGCTTCGTCGCGGCCAGTTCCGCCAGCGTCGCGAGCAGGCGCTCCAGTGCGGCCTCCGCGTCCGGGCCCGCGTCGAGCACGCGCCACATGTCCATCAGCGCGTCGTCGCCCTGGGAGCCCGGGAAGCCGAGCAGATGGCTGGCCACCATCAGCGGCAGCGGCCGGGAGAACTGCGCGGACAGGTCCGCCACGCCCGTCTTCCCGCCCTGCCCGACCAGGGTGATCAGCTCGTCGGCGTAGGCGGTGACGGCGGCCTTGAGGCGCTTGGCCTGGGGGTGGCGCGGGTCCTGGAACGGCTTGAGGGCCACGTCCCAGGCCGTGCGCAGCGGAGGGTATCCGGAGCCGCCCTGGATCAGGATGTGGTTGACCTCCAGGGACGGGCCGAGCGGCCAGTCGGCCGGCACCCGGCCCTCGGAGCGGGCCCGCCAGTTCTCCAGCCCCTTCGGGAAGCCGTCGTTGTCCTGGAGGACCTGGAGCGACTCGCGGTAGCCGAGGACCAGCCAGGCGGGTACGCCGAGCAGATCGACCGGCGCGACCGGGCCGTGCTGCTGCCTCAGCCGTTCGTACACGAGCGCGGGGCGCGTCTCGTAGTCACGGGTCAGCAGCGGCTGGGGACTCAGGGCCTCCAGCCGCGTGTCGTCCAGGTCCACTGATCCGCCGTCACCCCACTGGGAGTCCATCGTCTTGCCACCCTCCGACACGCCCCGTACCGGCACACCATCAGCCGGTAACCGGAAACGGTGGGGACCCTACCCCAGAGGCAACCGGCGGGTAACGACGGGGGGTGGGATCACGCGGGGGGTGATCCGGCCCGGGCCGTGGATCAGGCGGCGGTGTAACCGAGTTGGCGCCGCATGTAGGGCGTCATCAGGGTCTTCGCCTTGGCCATGACGGTGGTGCGGCTGCCGAGGACGGCGGACTCGCCGCCCGGTACGGGCAGCACGGTCAGTCCGTCGGCCGGGCCGAACGGCACGATGAGCGGGGTGCGCTGGATCGGCCGGTAGAAGCGCGGCTCCTTGCGGTGCTTGCCCGAACTCTGCAGGTAGGCGCGGATGTTGTGGGCGGCGATGTCCGCCTGGGCGAGGGCGGCGGGGGTGATCTTGAGTTCCCTGACGTCGTTCACGTCGCCGACGGCGAACACGTCCAGTCTGCCCTCGACCCGGAGGGTCCGGTCGACCTTGACGTGTCCGTCCCTGTTCAGCCAGTCGCCGTGTCCGGCCAGGCGGAGCCAGAGCGTGTTGGGTGTGGTGCCCGTCGCCCAGAAGGACAGGTCGGCCTCGATGACGTTGCCGCGGCCGTCGCGGTAGGTGCCGAAGTCGTTCCCGGGGGACATGAACGAATCGAGCCGTACCTCGATGTCATGGGCCTCCAGCCACGCGAGGGCCTTGCGGCCCGGCCGCGCGCTGCCCGTGGAGTCGAGCAGGGCCGGTCCGGAGTGGGCGAGCGTGACGCGGGCGTCCGGCCGGGCGAGGCGGATCTCGGCGCTGAGTTCGACGCCGCCGGGGCCGCCGCCCACGACGAGGACGTGCTCGGCCGTGGCGACGTTGTGCTGGTGTTCGGCGAACGACTTGGCCGCTTCCTCGACCGTGGTGCCCAGGAAGCGGGCCGGCTCGGGGTAGTCGGCGCCGGTGGCGATCACGACCACGTCGTAGGGCAGCCGCTCGCCCGTGGCGAGGACGACCTGCCGCTCGGCGGTCTCGATACGGACGGCCTTGCCCGCGACGACGCGGCCGTGGTGCAGCAGCCGGTCGTACGGGATGAAGGGCGTGTGCGTCCACTCGGGGCGCACACCCGCGCGCAGGGAGGCGACGCGATGGAAGAAGACCTCCTTGCGGTCCACCAGCGTGACCCGGGCCGTCGTATCCAGCCGCTTCGCCAGCCGGACGCCGCCGTAGCCGCCGCCGATCACCACCACGTCGCCGTCGTACACACCCAGTCTCCTGTGCCTGGTGGGGGGGGTGCGAGTGCCGCCGCGGAACGGGCCCCGCTCGGATCGGCCCCCGGCGGCCACTCGACTGACGGTGAGATTAGCTCTTGAAACTTAAAGGGAGTCCGAGATCCCGTGCATGTTCCGTGAAGAGATCGGCACCCTGACCGGACGTCACTTCCCCCAGATCTTCCGGTACGCCTCCCGGTAGCCCGACGGGTCCCAGGTCGTGGCGCCGTCACTGTTGCCGGCCGTGGCGATGTGGACGGGGGCCATGTACCCGCTGGCCGGGCGGCCGGAGAAGGCGCGGTTGAACTCGTCGACGATCTGCCAGCCCTGGAGGGACAGCGGTTCGGGCACGGTGGCGGCCTGGTACTGCCTGCTGTTGATGCGCTGGAAGGCGGACGGATCGCCGTCGCCCGCGCCGATGTTGTACGGCGGCCCCGAGCCCTTCTCGCCGGCCGCGCGGAAGGCGGGGGCGGCGTCGGCGAAGTACAGGTCGTTGATGGCGACGGAGTGGGTCCACCGGTCCTGGAACCGGGAGAGCAGCGAGGAGATCTCCCGCGGGGTGCGGCTGCTCGCGTCCGGGATCGGGATGTTCTCGACGGACAGCAGCCGCACCCCCCGGCACCTGGCGAGTTCCTCCCTGATCAGGTCGGACTTGTTCCTGGCGAAGGGGATCGACGCGTCGGTGATGAGCACGACCCCGGCGCGGCCGTCCGAGTCGGAGATGATCCACTGCGCGCTGACGCGGGCCACGTCCTGGACGCGGGTGGTGACGTTGGTGAAGAGGTCGGGCTGCCGGCTGGGGCCGGGCTCGGGGACCGCGTGCCAGCCGATGAGCGGGATGCGCTGCGCGTTGGCCCGGGCGGCCTGCTGTGCCGTCGAGTCGGGGTCGAAGCCGCCGATGACGATGCCCGACGGCCTGAGGGCCACGGCCTCGCTCATGGCCGCCTGGATGCCGGCGGGGGTGCCTTGGCCGTCGATCACGCGGACGTTCCACCCGATGACCCGCGCGGCTTCCCGCACTCCTCTCGCGGCGCCCGCGACGCCGGGGTTGGTCATGGTCTGGGCGACGTAGACGATGGTCCTGCCCGACACCGCCTCCGGGCCGCTGGTGGGTCCGCCCCAGGGGATGTCGGTCCGCTCCGCCCGGGTGACGGCGGCCCGCGCCCCGGCCTGGACGTCGGGGCAGCCGCTCGGGCCCGTCGCGGTCTCGTCCGCGCCGTCCGACGAACCGCGTTCGCAGCCGAGGAGGGCGGTCGCCGTCGCCAGCAGGGTGCAGCAGGCGAGCCGCGCGGTGCGGGCTCCGGGGGCGGCTTTGCGATTGCGGTGCACGGGGGCTCCTGTGAGGGGATCGGCGCGGTGGAACGTGCCGAGGGGGTCAGGGGGGTGGGCCCGCGGCACCGCCCTCCGGGGTCGGGGAGGACGGTGGCGGGGACGACGGTGGTGGGGAGGGCGGTGATGGGGACGACGGTGGTGGGGCCGGCGGTGGTGGGGACGGCGCGGCGGGTGTGTCGCGAGCGGCGGCGCCGCCGCGCAACCGGCGGCGGGCGGCGTATCCGGCCAGGCCCACGGCGATGAGCAGGGTGCCGCCGTGGAACAGCGGCACCGTCCAGAAGTCGGCGCCCAGCTGGGCGATGCCGGTGAGGCCGACGGCCAGGACGGCGACGGCGACGACCGTGCCGAGGGCGTTGGGCCGGCCGGGTTTGATCGCCGTGGAGCCGAGCAGGGCGCCGACGAAGGCGGGCAGCAGGTAGTCGAGGCCGACGCTCGGGTTGCCGATCTGCTGCTGGGACGCGAGCAGCACACCGGCGAAACCGACGATCAGTCCCGAGGCGGCGAACGCGTAGACGGTGTAGGTGCGGGTCGGGATGCCGACGAGGTCGGCCGCGCGCGGGTTCGATCCGACGACGTACAGATACCGGCCGAGCGGCAGCCGCTCCAGCACCAGCCAGAGGACTCCCGCGAGGGCGAGCACGTAGAAGGCGGGGACCGGGAGGCCGAGGAACGTGGAGTCGTAGAGGTCGGTGAACGCGGGCGGGAGGCCCTGCGGGCCCGGGACGATCCGGCTGCCGTCGGTGATCCAGCCGGTCACGGCGTACATCATGCTGCCGGTACCGAGGGTGGCGATGAAGGAGTCGATCCGGCCGAACTCGACGATGACGCCGTTGAGGACGCCGACGACCAGCCCTCCGGCGAGCACGGTGAGGCAGGCGAGCGGCCAGGGCCAGTTCTCGTTGACGACGAGTTGCATCACCATGACGTGGGCCAGTCCGAGGCCGTAGCCGATGGAGAGGTCGAACGCGCCGGTCACGATGGGCACCATGGCGGCCAGCGCGAGGACGGCCGGGATCGACTGGTTGGACAGGATCGAGTCGACGGTGTCCAGGGTGGGGAAGGTGTCCGGCAGGGCGAGGGAGAAGACGAGGTAGAGCAGGGCGGTGAGGGCGAGCAGGCCGTAGGCGCCGATGCGGTGCCCGCCGGGGGCGCGCAGGCGCTTGGAGCGGCGCGGGGAGGGGGCGGGCGATTCGGTCATGGCCTCGTCGCGGCCGTCGCGGTGGTGGGCGGGGGCATGGCCGAGGCCGCCCCGGTGAGCCCGGTGACGGTGAGGGAGCTGCCGCTCAGCTCGGCTGTCACGACCCCGCGGACGAAGACCAGGGTGCGCCCGCACACGCTCGCGACCTCCTCGAAGTCGGTGGACAGGAGCAGGACCGCGAGGCCCGCCGACAGCGCGTCGTCGAGCAGGCGGTGGATCGCGGCCTTGGCGCCGATGTCGACGCTCGCGGTCGGCTCCTCGAGGATCAGCAGCCGCAGCTCCGTCCGCAGCCAGCGGCCGATCATGACTTTCTGCTGGTTCCCGCCGGAGAGCGTGGCGATGGGGGCCTCGCTGTCGCGGGGGCGCACCGAGAACCGGTCGATCAGGGCGGCGGCCTGGACGCGTTCGCGGCGGGGACCGATCCAGCGCGGCGCCGGCCGGCCGCCCGCGCGGGGATTGGCCAGGAGGTTCTCCCGTACGGTCAGTTCGGCGAGGCAGCCCTCCCGCAGCCGGTCCCCCGGTACGAAGCCGACGCCGCGGGCGACGGCCTCCGCGACTGTGCGGGGCTGATAGGGCCGCCCGAGCAGCAGGGCACGCCCCCCGAGGAGCGGCCGGTCCCCGGCGAGGGCCCGCCCAAGCTCCGTGTGCCCGGCATCCGACAGCCCGACCAACCCGAGAACCTCACCGGCCCCGAGCTCCAGACTCACCGGCCCGGCCCGCGCGGTCCGCACACCGTCGAGGGTCAGGACGGGGGGTGTGCGGGCCGGGGGCTTGGCGGGGCGGGCAGTGGGCGGCGTCGCACCGGCGGGGTGGGCGGCGGCCCGGGGCCTGGCCGGGTGATCGGCGGGAGAAGCAGCGGTGGGACGGTCGGCAGCCGGGGGCTTGGCCGGGTGGTCGGCAGCCGGAGCACCGGCGGGACGGTCAGCAGCCGGAGTTCCGGCCGGGTGATCGGTGGCCGGAACCTCGGCGGGGCCGTCGGTAGGCGGACTGCCGGCGGGACGATCCGCACCCGGGGACACGTCCGAGCGGTCGGCGGCAGGCATGCCGACGGGATGGTCTGCGGCCGCAGCACCGGCAGGACGGTCAGCAGCCGGAGTCCCGACCGGGCCGTCGGCGGGCGGAGCACCAGCGGGACGATCCACACCCGGGGACACGTCCGAGCGGTCGACGGGCTGCATGCCGACGGGACGGTCCGCAGCCGGAGTACCGGCCGGGTGGTCGGCAGCCGGAGTGTCGGCTGGGCCGTCGGCAGCCGGAGTGTCGGCTGGGCCGTCGGCAGCCCGAGTACCGGCCCGGCCGTCGGCAGCCCGAGTACCGGCCCGGCTGTCGGCAGCCGGAGTACCGGCCCGGCCGTCGGCGGCCGGAGTTTCAGTGGGATGAAGGGTCGGTGAGGGGCCGGTGGCAGGGGGTTCGGGGTTCTCGCCGACGATGTCGTGGACCAGGTGGGTGGGGTCGTGGTCCGCGAGTCGGCCGTGGCTGACGAGGCGGCCGTCGCGCAGTACGGCGTAGGTGTCGGCGACCTGGTACACCTCGTCCAGGCGGTGGCTGACGTAGAGGATGGCGTGACCGCGGTCGCGCAGGTCGTGCAGGACGCCGAAGAGCCGGGCGCTGTCCGCGGCGGGCAGGCGGGCGGTCGGCTCGTCGAGGACGATGAGCTTCGCGCGGGCCGCCAGGGCCCTGGCGATCGCGACGAGCGAGCGCTCGGCCGGTGCGAGCCCGGAGACCGGCGCGTCGGGGTCGAGGTGCCCGGCGACGGCCCGCAGCGCGTCGACGCAGCGCTCGCGCGTGCGCCGCCAGGAGATCAGCCCGGTCCGGCGTGCGTACCCGGTGGTGAGGGCGATGTTCTCGGCGACCGTCATCCACTCCACGAGACCGAGGTCCTGGTGGATGAAGGACATGCTCCGGGACGCGGCAGGGCTGCCGAGGGGCATGCCGTCGACAGTGATCTGTCCGGCGTCGGCGGGGTGGACGCCGGCGAGGATCTTGATGAGCGTGGACTTGCCGGCGCCGTTGGGTCCGAGAAGGGCGAGCACACTGCCGGCGTGGACGTCTAGGTCGACCCCGGCCAGCGCGACGGTCCCGCCGAACCGCTTGCCGAGCCCGCGGATACGGACCAAGGGCTCCGGCCCGAAGGGTGAAGCCGCCTTCACCGGCGTGTCAGGAGCGTCGCGCACCCGATCAAATTACAGCATTTCGGGCATCTTTCGGCCGCTGTGACTCCCACGCGGGTCGGCGAACGCGTCACGCGGCGTCGAGCCCGCACTCGGCCCAGATGACCTTGCCCTCGGGGAGGTAGCGCGTGCCCCAGCTCTGCGAGAGCTGCGCGACGAGGAACAGTCCGCGTCCGCCCTCGTCCGTACTGGCCGCCCGGCGCAGATGGGGGGCGGTGTTGCTGACGTCGGAGACCTCGCAGATCAGGGTGCGCCCGTACAGCAGCCGGACCCGGATCGGCCCGGCGCCGTGCCGGATGGCGTTGGTGATCAGCTCGCTGAGGATCAGCTCCGCTGCGAACGCGGTCTCGTCCAGCCCCCAGTCGGCCATGCGCCGCATGGCGGACGCCCGGGTCTCGGCGACCACCGCCGGGTCGGCGGGCAGCTCCCAGGCGGCGATCCGGCCGGGATCCAGGGCGTGCACGCGGGCGACGAGCAGGGCGATGTCGTCGTGCGGGTGCGCGGGCGCCACGGTGTCCAGGACCGCCTGGCAGGTCTCCTCGGGAGCCCGCTCCGGGTGGGCCAGGGCCGTACGGAGCTGCTCCAGGACCAGGTCGACGTCGCGGTTGCGGTCCTCGATGAGTCCGTCGGTGTACAGCACCAGCTGACTTCCCTCGGGGAGGTCGATCTCGACCGAGTCGAACGGCAGACCCCCGAGACCGAGCGGGGGCCCGGCCGGGAGGTCGGGGTAGGACACGGTGCCGTCGGGGTGGACGAGTGCGGGCGGCGGGTGACCGGCGCGCGCCATGAGGCACCGCTGCTCGGTCGGGTCGTAGACGGCGTACAGACACGTCGCGCCGATGACGCCGGCGCCCTTGCCGTCGGGGTCCTCCCGGTCCAGGCGTCCTACGAGGTTGTCGAGGTGGGTGAGGACCTCGTCCGGGGAGAAGTCGAGCTCGGCGAAGCTGCGCGCGGCGGTGCGCAGCCGGCCCATGGTGGCCGCGGAGAGCATGCCGTGGCCGACGACGTCGCCGACGAGGAGCCCGACGCGGGTGCCGGAGAGCGGGATGACGTCGTACCAGTCCCCGCCCACGTCGGACTCGGCGGGCAGATAGCGGTGGGCGACCTCGACGGCGTCCTGGTCGGGCAGACCGTGCGGGAGGAGTCTGCGCTGCAGAGCCAGGACCATGGTGCGTTCGTGGGTGTAGCGCCGGGCGTTGTCGATGGACAGGGCGGCGCGGGCGGCGAGTTCCTGGGCCAGCGAACGGTCGTCGTCCCCGAAGGAGCTCCCGGCGCGGTAGAAGCTGGCGATGCCCAGGACGACCCCCCGGGCGAGCAGGGGCACCGCGATGAGGGACTGGACGTGGGTGAGCAGGCGTGCGGTGTGCTCGGGGTCCTGGGCGAGCCAGCCCGCGGCGGCCTTCAGGTCGGGTTCCAGCACCGCCTCGCCCCTGGTCAGGCAGCGCAGCTGGGGCGCCGTCGGCCCGTACTCGATGCGCTTGCCGGGCTGTGTGAAGGGCAGGCCCTCGCGTACGCCGTGCAGCACCGTGCGGCGCAGGTCGGCAAGGGGGTCGGCGGACTCCTCACCGCGCAGGACGGCGTCGGGCAGGTCGATGGTGACGAAGTCGGCCAGGCGCGGGACCGCCGTCTCGGCCAGTTCCTCGGCGGTGCGGCGCACGTCCAGGGTCGTGCCGATGCGGGCGCTGGCCTCGGACAGCAGCTCCAGGCGCCGGCGCGCGGCCAGGGCGTAGGCCCCGACGTGCGGCTCCCCCACCATGACGAGCCCCCGGGCCGGGAACGGCGAGCCGGTGCGGTCGCCCACCGCGCCACTGCCGCCGTACGGCGCGTCCCCACCGCCGTCGGCCGCATCCCTGCCACCGTCCTCGCCACCGTCGACCGTGCCCGCACCACCACCGGCCGCACCCGGACCACCGGCCACACCCCCACCGCCGTCAGCCACGCTCCCAGCGCCGTCCGCCGGCCCCCTCCCGCCCTCGGCCCTGCCGGTGCCGCCGTACCCCGCGGGCACCCGGTCACCGTCGGGCGCGACGGCCGGGCCGGACGCGGCGGCGAGATATCCGGACGGCAGGGTGATCGACGGTCGGGCGGGCCGCTGGGCGGCCGCAAGGGCGGCGAGGTCCGGCAGTTCGTCCGCCTGGTGCGGGAGGACGAGCGCCCCTCCTGCCGGGGCACCGGGCAGTACCGCCTCGACAGCGAAGCCCCGCACCCCGGAGGCGCTCGTCATCGGGCGGCTCACGAGCGTCACCCGCCGGCCTCCGGGCAGGGTCACGTCGATGGCGGCCCGCTGCCCGCGGGAGATCAGCTCGGCTGCCTTCTCCCTCAGAACCGCCTGGTCACGCGGGGGGAACTCGTCGGCCACCGCGTCGAGGGCGACACCGCTGTACAGGCCGGCCCCGCTCCCGGTGGCCAGGTACGTCCGCAGCAGGGCACGCTCGTGCGCGGAGCTCTGCCCCAGCAGCCGCCGCTCGATGTTCTCGGCCGCCCGGCGGATCGCCGCGCCCAGCGCGGGCTGTTCGAAACTGCGCGGATACCCGAAGCACAGGACGCCCTCGATGCGTCCGCTGAGCGGGTCGCGGACGGGCATCGCGACGCAGGCGTTGCCCTGGGAGCGTTCCGCGAAGTGCTCGGCGCCGTAGACCCGGATGAGCTGCCGCTCCGCCAGGGCGAGACCGATGCCGTTGGTGCCGGCGACCTGCTCGGCGAACACGAATCCCGGCACCCGCTGGATCGCCGGGAGGTTCCTGGCCATCGCGGGATCCCCGAACCGGCGCAGGAGGACCGTCCCGTTCGCGTCGGCGACCGAGATGTTGATCTGGCTGCCGGAGAACGCGTCCTGGAGCCGGTCGAGCACCGGCACGGCCGCGCGGACGATACGGCCCCCGGGGTCGAAGTCCTCCCGGTAGGGCAGATCGGTTTGGTCCGGTGACAGGCCCAGGGAGCGGCTGCGCCGCCACGAGTTCAGGATGGACGTCCGTACACCCGTGTCGACCGGTTCGCCCTGGAGAAACCGCTCACGAAGCCGGGCGGGCCCCGTGCCGTCAGTCGCACGTCCCGCCGGCTTGGGTTCCTCGCCGGACCGAACCACGCTTCGCCTCGCTTGCGCCCGCGATCATCCGCTGCTCGGAAGAGAATCTGGCATTGACGAGGATACGGGCATTACGGGCACGCGTCACGGTGCGCCGGAGCCGTTCGGGCGCCGCACGGAGGGCTCCGGCCAGGCGGACCCCGTTCACCCCAGGAAACTCAGCCGCACCTTCCGCTCCGGGTTGTCCTTGTTCGTGTCCACGAGGCACACCGACTGCCATGTCCCGAGCTCCAGCCGGCCTCCCAGCACCGGCAGGGTCGCGTGCGGCGGGACGAGGGCCGGCAGGACGTGGTCGCGGCCGTGGCCGGGGCTGCCGTGCCGGTGCTGCCAGCGGTCGTCGGCGGGCAGCAGGGTGTGCAGTGCGGCCAGGAGGTCGTCGTCGCTGCCGGCACCGGTCTCGAGAACGGCGATTCCGGCCGTCGCGTGCGGGACGAAGACGTTGAGGAGGCCGTCACGCCCGGCCGCCGCCTCCCGCAGGAAGGACTCGCAGTCGCCGGTGATGTCGACGACCCTCTCCGTGGAACCGGTGCGGACGTTCAGGACTCGGGTGGTGAAGACATCTGACATGCCTCCCATCCTGACGCACGCCCCCGGTTCCACCCGGCTGCCGCCGCCCGCGTGGCGGTACCGGCGTCCACTGGTCGAGACGCCCGTTGACCATGCGCGGGCCATCTGGCTAGGTTCAGCGGCATGTTGCGTTCAGCCCTGCTCACCACGCGCGGTCACATCGACCTGCTGCGGGTGGCCTCCGCCGCGTGTCGCCGCGGCTGCTGACGCCCTTCCTCCCCCTCGCTTTCCGGTTCCCTCGCCTCGGTTCCGCCTGCCCGCTGAACTTCCCCGTTCTCGCCTGAACACCCTGTTCTCGTCGGTGCGGCGGCGAGGCGCGCCTCCCCCTGCCCTCGCTCTTCCCTCGTGGAGCCTTCATGAGCATCAGCCATGCCCCGCCCAGGTCATCGAAACCCGATATTTCGCCTATATCAGCTCCTGACCTGGACCTCCAGCCCATCGTCCCCGCCTCTTCCCGCCGCACCCGCGTCCCCCGTTGGCTGCGTCGCACGACCGGCCCGGTCCTGCTGCTGGCGTTGTGGCAACTCCTCAGCAGCACGGGCGCGTTGCAGCCGGACGTGCTCGCCTCGCCCGGCCGTATCGCCCAGGTCGCCGGGGACATGATGGCCGACGGCTCACTGCCCGCGGCCATGGGCACCTCGCTCCAGCGGGTCGCGGCCGGGCTGCTGCTCGGCCTGGTCGTCGGCACCGGACTCGCCCTGCTCTCGGGCCTGTTCCGGATCGGGGAGGACCTGGTGGACGCGCCCGTGCAGATGCTGCGGACCGTGCCGTTCGTGGGGCTCATCCCGCTGTTCATCATCTGGTTCGGCATCGGCGAGGCTCCCAAGGTCGCCATCATCACGCTCGGCGTGACCTTCCCGCTCTACCTCAACGTCTACGCCGGAATCCGCGGCGTCGACGCCCAGTTGATCGAGGCCGGTGAGTCCCTCGGGCTGTCGCGCTGGGGACTCGTACGGCACGTCGTCCTGCCGGGCGCGCTGCCGAACGCCATGACCGGTCTGCGCTACTCGCTCGGCATCGCCTGGCTCGCGCTGGTCTTCGCCGAGCAGGTCAACGCCGACTCCGGCATCGGGTTCCTCATGGTGCAGGCGCGGGACTTCCTGCGGACCGACGTGATCGTGGTCTGCCTGGTCGTCTACGCCTTCCTCGGCCTGCTCGCCGACTTCATCGTCCGCTCTCTCGAAAAGGTGCTGCTGCAATGGCGACCGACGTTCACCGGCCGGTGACCCCCCAGGCGGTCCACGTCGAGGGGCTCACGCGGTCCTTCGACGGCCGTGCCGTCATCGACGATCTGCGACTGGACGTCCGGCCGGGCGAGTTCGTGGCCCTGCTCGGGCGCAGCGGCTGCGGCAAGTCGACGCTGCTGCGCATCCTCGCCGGGCTCGACCGCGACATCGAGGGCACCGTCCTGGTGCCGCGCCGCAAGGCCGTCGCCTTCCAGGCACCGCGGCTGATGCCCTGGAAGAAGGTGTGGCGCAACGTCCTGCTCGGCCTGCCCGGCAAGCCCGAACGCCACGTCGCCGAGCAGGCCCTCGACGAGGTCGGCCTCGGCCACCGCTCGGCCGCCTGGCCCAAGACCCTCTCCGGGGGCGAGGCCCAACGTGCCTCGCTCGCACGGGCGTTGGTGCGCGAGCCCGATCTGCTGCTGCTCGACGAGCCGTTCGGCGCGCTCGACGCCCTCACCCGCATCAAGGCCCAGCGGCTCGTGGGCGAGTTGTGGCAGCGCCGGGGCTGCGCGGTGCTCCTCGTCACCCACGACGTGGAGGAGGCCGTACTGCTCGCCGACCGCGTCCTGGTGATGGACGGCGGCGTCATCGCCCACGAGCAGCGCATCGACCTCGACCGTCCCCGCGACATCACCGACCCGCGCTTCGCCGCGCTGCGCGCCACTCTCCTCGAACGCCTGGGCGTCGAGGCGACGGCCGCCGAAGCCGCCTGAACCTCTTCACGCACGACCCACACGAACGGAACCGCCATGCGACGACGCCTCGCCCCCGCCGCCCTGCTCCTCCCCCTCGCCCTTCTGCTCACCGCCTGCGGCGGGAACTCGTCCGCCAGTACGTCGGACGGCGGCACCGACGGCCACGGCCCCGTCACGATCAACGTCGGTGACCAGAAGGGAGGTTCGGAGGCCATCCTGCGCGCGGCGGGGGAACTGAAGAACCTCGACTACAAGATCAAGTGGTCGACGTTCACCTCCGGCCCGCCCCTGCTGGAGGCCGTGAACGCCAAGGCCGTCGACATCGGCGGCGTCGGCAACACCCCGCCGGTGTTCGCGGCCGGGGCGGGTTCGAAGATCAAGGTCGTGGCCGCGTGGCACGGCACGTCCAAGGGCGACGCCATCCTCGTACCGGACGACTCGCCCCTGAAGAGCCCCTCGCAGCTCAAGGGCAAGTCGATCGCCGTCGCCCAGGGATCCTCCGCTCACTTCCAGTTGGTCGCGTCCCTGAAGAAGGCCGGGCTGAAGCCGAGTGACGTCAAGGTCAAGTACCTCCAGCCGGCCGACGCGCTCGCCGCGTTCACCGCCGGCAAGGTCGACGCGTGGGCGGTGTGGGACCCGTACACCTCGCAGGTTCTGAAGGGCCGGCAAGGACGGGTCCTGACCGACGGCGACGGTGTGACCAACGGGCTCACCTTCCAGGTCGCGGCACCGGACGCGCTGAAGGACAAGAAGAAGGCCGCCGCCGTCAAGGACTACCTGGAGCGGCTGCGGCGCGCCTACAGGTGGGTGTACGACCACGAGGAGGAGTGGGCGAAGGTCTGGGCGAAGGACACCGGGCTCCCCGAGGACGTGGCACTGGCGGCGGTGAAGCGCACCTACACCACCCGGGTCGAGGTCGCCGTCGACAAGCCGCTGATCGCCTCCGAGCAGGAGATCGCCGACACGTTCACGGCGTTGAAGCTCATCCCGCGCAAGGTCGACTTCGCCGACTTCACCGACACCCGGTTCAACGGCGACCTGCCTCCGTCGACGACCGCGCCCCGGCCCTCGGAGGGCTAGGGACGTCCGGCAGAAGGCCGGGAAGATCGACGCCCCCGGCGCGGTTAGTAGAAGCGTGAACAACACACGCGAGGTCGAGGTAGTCGTCATAGGCGCCGGCCAGGCCGGTCTGGCCGGTGCCTATCACCTGCGGCGAGCCGGTTTCGAGCCGGACCGCGACTTCGTCGTGCTGGACCACTCCCCCGGCCCCGGCGGTGCCTGGCAGTTCCGCTGGCCGTCGCTGACGTACGGCAAGGTGCACGGGATGCACGCGCTGCCGGGGATGGAGCTCATGGACGCGGATCCGGCGCGGCCGTCCGCCGAGGTGATCAGCGACTACTTCGACCGGTACGAGCGGACCTTCGATCTGCGGGTGCGGCGCCCCGTCGACGTGCGGGCCGTACGCGAGGGGCCCGGCGGGCGGCTGCTGGTGGAGACTTCGCAGGGCGTGTGGTCGACGCGGGCGCTGATCAACGCGACCGGCACCTGGGACCGGCCGTTCTGGCCGCGCTATCCGGGCCAGGAGACCTTCCGGGGGCGGCAGTTGCACACCGCGCAGTACCCCGGGCCGGAGGAGTTCGCCGGTCAGCGGGTGGTCGTGGTGGGCGGTGGCGCCTCGGGCACGCAGCATCTGCTGGAGATCGCCTCGTACGCGGCGGCCACCACCTGGGTGACCCGGCGCCCGCCCGTCTTCCGCGAGGGCCCCTTCGACGAGGACGCGGGCCGGGCGGCCGTCGCGCTCGTCGAGGAACGGGTTCGGCAGGGCCTGCCGCCCAGGAGTGTCGTCTCGGTCACCGGGCTGCCGCTCAACGACGCGATCCGGCAGGGCATCGAGGACGGCGTGCTCGACCGGCAGCCGATGTTCGACCGCATCACGCCCACGGGGGTGGACTGGCAGGACGGCCGGCACGTCGACGCCGACGTCATCCTCTGGGCCACCGGCTTCCGCGCCGCCATCGACCACCTCACCCCACTGCGCCTGCGCGAGCCGGGCGGCGGCATCCGTCTGGAGGGCACCCGCGTGGCCGCCGACCCGCGAATCCACCTCGTCGGCTACGGCCCGTCGGCCAGCACCATCGGCGCCAACCGCGCCGGCCGCGCGGCCGTCCGCGACATCAGGCGACTGCTGGCGCAGGAGCCGGTCGCCGCGTGACGCCCTGGCGGGTCATCCGGCCGCCCGCGCGGCGCCCTTCTTCTGGTGCGCGTTGAACTCCGCGACGTTCCGCTGGTGCTCCGCGTAGTCCGCGGTGAAGCGGGTGTCGCCCGGGCGCACCGTGACGAAGTACAGCCAGTCACCCGGGGGTGGGTTGATGGCCGCGCGCATGGCCTCCTCGCCGGGGTTGTCGATGGGGGTGGGGGGCAGGCCCATGCGCTGGTACGAGTTGTAGGGGCTGTCGATCCGGGTGTCGCTCGCCGTGGTGCGGAGGGTGGAGCGGCCGAGCGCGTAGTTGATGGTGGAGTCCATCTGGAGCGGCATGCCGCGTTCGAGGCGGTTGAAGACGACCCGCGCGACCTTGCCCATGTCGGCCTTGGTGGCCGCCTCCGCCTGGACGATGCTCGCGATGGTGACGGCCTGGTAGAGGTTCATGGCGTTGCGCTGCGCCCCAGCGGCGATGGGCGCGCCGTTGTACTTCTCGTTCGCGGTGTCGACCATCTGCGCCAGGAGCTTCTGAGGGGTCGTGGTCTCCTGGAGCGAATAGGCCGCCGGGAAGAGGTAGCCCTCCGGGTTGCCCTCGGCGTCGTTCGGCAGTTTGAGGGCGGCCTTCGGCAGGGACTTCTTCGTGCTGCCGGGAGGCAGGGCGAGGGCCTTGTCGACGGCGGCGTAGACCTGGCTCGCGCGCCAGCCCTCGGGGATCACCAGGGTCGAGGGCCGGCCGTGCTCCTCCTGCCCCAGGGTCAGCAGCGACACCGCCACGGCGGTGCCCACCACGACGGCTCCGGTCGCGACGATGGCGATACGGCCCCGGCGCGTCAGTCGAATCGTGCTCCGTGGCGGAGTGTTCTTCTGCATGCGGGCACGGTAACCCGCATACCGTCACAAACCCGGCATATTTTCATCTTGTCGGTTCCAGTTGGGCATCTCGGCGTACGAGCGCCGCGTACCGGCCGTGCCGCTCCAGCAGTTCCTCGTGCGTACCGAGTTCGACCGCGCGCCCCGAGTCGAGGACCACGATCTGGTCGGCACCCCGGACGGTGGACAGCCGGTGGGCGATGGTGAGCGTGGTGCGGTTCGCCGACAGCGCGTCGATGGCGTCCTGCACGGCCGCCTCGGTCCGGGTGTCCAGGGCGCTCGTGGCCTCGTCGAGGATGAGGACCGGCGGGTCGCGCAGGATCGTGCGGGCGATGGCCAGACGCTGTTTCTCACCCCCGGAGAATCGGTGGCCGCGCTCGCCCACCACGGTGTCGTAGCCGTCGGGCAGGGACGCGATGTGGTCGTGGATCTGCGCCGCCCTCGCCGCCTGGTACAGCTCCTCGTCGGTGGCGTCGGGCTTGGCGAAGCGCAGGTTGTCGGCGACCGAGGCGTGGAAGAGGTACGTCTCCTGCGAGACGACGCCGACGGCGCGCGCCAGGGTGTCGAAGTCGAGGTCGCGGACGTCGACCCCGTCGAGGGTGACGCGGCCGCCCGTCACGTCGTAGAGGCGGGGCACCAGGTAGCCGAGCGTGGACTTGCCGGCGCCGGTCGGGCCGACGATCGCGAGGCTGCCGCCGGCCGGGACGGTGAGGTCGATGCCGTCGAGGACCGGGCCGCCCTTGCCGTCGTAGCCGAAGGAGACGTTCTCGAAGCGGACCTCTCCCTTGATCCGGTCGAGGCGGACCGGGTCCGGGCGCTCGGTGATGTCGATCGGCAGGTCGAGGTACTCGAAGATGCGCTGGAAGAGGGCGAGCGAGGTCTGGATCTGCACACCCGTCGACAGCAGGCTCACGGCCGGGCGGAACAGGCCCTGCTGGAGCGAGACGAAGGCGACGATCGTGCCGAGGGAGACCTCCGGGCCGCCCAACTGGAGGGCCATGCCGGCGGTCCAGTAGATGACGGCGGGCAGGGCCGCCATGACGATCGTGATGACGGCCATGCGCCAGCGGCCGGCCATGTTCGACCGCACTTCCAGGTCGACGAGTTCCTCGGACTCCTCGGCGAAGGACTTCGTCAGCGAGTCGGAGCGGCCCATCGTGCGGCCGAGCAGGATGCCGCTGACGGAGAGCGACTCGGTGACCGTGGCGGCCATCGCGGCCATCTGCTTCTGGCGCTGGGTGGTGATCTTCCGCCGTTCGTTGCCCACCCGGCGGCTGATCCACACGAACACCGGCAGCAACAGCAGCGAGACGACGGTCAGGCGCCAGTCGAGGACCACCATCGCGACGATCGTGCCGACCACGCTGGTGAGGTTGGAGACCAGGGAGGTCGCGGTGGAGGTGACGGTGGCCTGCATGCCGCCGATGTCGTTGGCGATGCGGGACTGCACCTCGCCCGTGCGCGTGCGCGTGAAGAAGGCGAGGGACATGCGCTGGAGGCGGCCGTAGACGGCGGTGCGCAGGTCGTGCATGACGCGCTGGCCGACCGTCGTGGAGATCAGGGTCTGGAGGACGCCGAAGACGCTGGTGAGGACGGCGCTGAGGATCATACCGAGGGCGAGCAGGCTGAGCAGGCCGGTGCGCCCCTCGGGGATCGCGACGTCGAGGATCTCCTTCAGCAGGAACGGCGTGGCGACCGAGACCAGCGACGCGGCGCCGACCAGCAGGCCGACGATCGCGAGGCGGCCTCGGTAGGGGCGGAAGAGCCTGAGGATGCGGCGGACCTGCCGGGGCTGTTCCTTCGCGTCGGCGGGTGCGCTCCAGGGGGCTTCATGGTCGGGATGCATGGGCTCCTTCGAGAGAGCGATACGGGCGGGGGCGAGGGCGGCGGATCGGATCGTAGCTCATTGTTACCTATACTCACAATGAACATCATCCTGATATTGTTCCCGCATGACCTCCCCCGATTCCGACGGCCTGCTCGCCGAGCAGTTGCTGCGGCTCACCCGCCGGGTGCACCGCATCCAGAAGCGCCATCTGGAGCAGCGCGACCTCGGCATCACACCGGCCCAGTCCCGGCTGCTGCGCACCCTCGCGCACTGGGGCTCGCCACCGCGGATGGCCGACCTGGCCGAGCGCCTGGAGGTGGTGCCGCGGGCCGTGACGACCCTGGTCGACGGGCTGGAAGCGAGCGGCAAGGTGCGGCGGGTCCCGGATCCGGCGAACCGGCGGGTGATCCGTATCGAGCTCACGGACGACGGCCGCAAGGCGCTGGGCGAACTGCGGGCGGCGCGCCGGTCGGCCGCGGAGGAGATTCTCGCGCCGCTGACGGACGAACAGCGCGAGGCGCTCGGGGGGCTGCTGAACACGCTGATCGACGGAGCACCGGTGACGCGATGCTGAGGGTCTGAGGCGCGTTGAGGACCCGGCGCACGAAACGGGCCGCGGTCGCCGCTCTCCTGCTGGAGCGGTGGCCGCGGCCCGTTCGGTGCCGGTCGCTTCGGGTCAACCGACCTCAGGCGCGGGTTCCTTGGGCTTCTGGGTGGGGATCCCCGGGGCCGGGCTCACCGCCGCGGGAGCGTCGGCATCGCCCCCGTCGCCACTGCCGTCCAGCTCGTCATCGGGGTCGGACGTGTCCTCCCCGTCGAGCGTCTTCCTGGCCCGCTCGATGTCCAGCGCACCCTCCCAGCGGGACACCGCGAACACGGCGACGCAGTTGCCGAGCAGGTTCGTGACGACGCGCATCGAGTCCATGATGCGGTCCACACCGAGCAGCAGGGCGACGGCTCCGGCCGGAATGGCGCCCAGGGACGAGGCCGTCGCGGACAGGGCGAGGAACGCCGAACCGGGGATGCCCGCCATTCCCTTGCTGGTCAGCATCAGCACCAGGACCACGGTGATCTGCTGGCCCAGGCTCAGATCCACGCCCACGGCCTGGGCGATGAACAGCGTGCCGATGGACAGGTAGAGCGAGGCACCGTCGAGGTTGAAGGAGTAGCCCGTGGGCAGCACCAGGCCCACCGCGTCGTCGCGGGCACCGGCCCGGCGCAGCTTCTGCATCACGCGCGGCATGACCGACTCGGTGGACGCGGTGCCGAGCGCCAGCAGCATCTCCTCGCGGATGTAGCGCAGGAACTTCCAGAGGCTGAGCCCGGTCACCATGCGCAGGGCGACGGCGAGCAGCACGACGAACAGCGCGGCCGCCACATAGCAGAGCACGATGAGCTTGGCGTACGTCTTCATCACGCCCAGCCCGTAGTTGCCGACCAGGTGGGCCATCGCGCCGAACACCGCGAGCGGGGCGAGCCGCATGATGAACCCGACGACCGTGAAGATCACGTCTTGGGCCTGGTCGATCGCGGGCAGGATCTTCGGCACCTTGGTGTGTCCGAGGTGCAGCAGGGCGGCGCCCACCAGGCAGGCCAGGATGAGGACTTGGAGCAGTTCGTTCTCGGCGAAGGCGCCGACGAAGCTCTCGGGCAGCGCGTTGAGGGCGAACTCGGTCGTCGAGGGCAGGTGGCCACCGCCCGTCGTCTGGTCCACCGCGGCGGCGTCCAGCGAGGCGGGGTCGACGTTCATGCCCTTGCCGGGGCCGACGACGTTGGCGGCGACGAGGCCGATGACCAGGGCCGCCGTGGAGGCGACCTCGAACCAGATCAGGGCCTTGACGCCGATCCGGCCGAACGCCTTCAGGTCACCGGCCTTGGCGATGCCGACGACGACCACGCAGAACACCAGAGGCGAGATCACCGTCTTGATGAGCCGGGTGAAACCGTCGCCGAGCGGCTGGAGAGCTGTGGCCGTATCCGGCCACAGCTTCCCGACGAGGATTCCGAGGACGAGCGCGCAGAGGACTTGCGCGAAGAGTGAGGTACGCAGGGTGCGTGCGACGCGCCGCGGTAGGGACGGTACGGACGGTGGCACGAGGCCTCCTAGGGGGACGGGACACACAGAGGCCGGAGGGGACTTCTGCGATACGGAAAGCGGCTTCCGTAGCCGTACACTCTGGAGGCTGTCTTGATCGCGCACAAGACCGCAACGTTTCAGCCAAGTAAAAGCGCCCTAAGTGGCGCATGTCACATACGCCACACGCGCCCCCTCAGCAACGACGGCGGTCCGCCGTGAGCACCCCCTGCACGGTGGTCAGCGTGCGGTCGTAGCACCCCTGCGAGCCGTACAGCCGGTAGCGCTCGCTCGTCGTGCCGACCGCGTGCCGCTGGTCGCGGGGCACGTTCGCCGTGTACGTGGCGTCGCCCGTATAGGAGTCGTCGAGCCGTGACCACGCCGTACGGCCGCCGCCGCGTGTCTCGACGGCTGTGGCGCGGTCGCCGAGGGTCAGCACGGTGCGCAGCCGGTCGCCCGCGCCGAGGGTGGTCGTGCCGTCCATCGTGTAGGTCCGGTGCGTGCGGGTGGTGTGGGCCGGGCCGCGTCCGTCGACGGTCACCGACTCGCCGTCGGTCCAGGTGGCTTCGAGTGCGTCGGTCGTCTCGCCGTCCGTCCAGCGGTGCGCGGAGGTGTGGGCGAGCGAACGGCCGACGGTGGTCGTGACGCGCCCGCGCGAGGTGTCGACGTATCCGGCGACGGTGAGCCGGTGGGCGCCCTCGGTGTCGACCCGGTGCTCGGAACCTGGCGTGTACGACGAGGAGTTGGCGAGGTGGCCCGCCTTGTGCACGGTGAGCTTCCCGGGCACGTGGGCGCGCTGCTCGTCCTGCCAGACGAGGACGTTCACGGGGGTGCTCCAGCCGGTCTGCCCCTCGGGCACACCGACGACCGAGACCTCGACGCGGTGCGGGCGGCCGTCGTTGAGGAGCCCGGCGAAGGGAGTGAGGTCGTAGGTGATCGGCTTGATGTCGAAGGCGCGGGGGCCCGGGATCACGTACCAG
The DNA here is from genome assembly GCF_022807935.1 of Streptomyces sp. HP-A2021. Taxonomy (NCBI): domain Bacteria; kingdom Bacillati; phylum Actinomycetota; class Actinomycetes; order Kitasatosporales; family Streptomycetaceae; genus Streptomyces; species Streptomyces sp. HP-A2021. Next base: position 8,390,715 of record NZ_CP094344.1, on the reverse strand, counting down.
AGGAACGGGTTGGACCAGCCGCCGGTCCACACGGTGGGGAACGGCGCGGCGATGCCCGCGAGCCGGCCGTCCACGCGGATCTGCACCTCGCGGTACGGGCCTCGACCCGCCTTGCAGGAGTACGGCGCCGGGTCGGGCACCGTCAGGTACCAGTACTCCTCGCAGCCGCCACCGGAGCCGGTGGCGTACACCTCGGCGACGACGCGTTCGCTGTTGCGCGGCGTCGTGAGGGTGGTCGCGCCGTCGGTCCCTCGGTCGAGCGTGAGGACCCGGTCGGGACTGTCCTTCCCGTCGGGACGGCCCTGGTGGAACGTCAACGTGACCTTGACGTCGAGGACACCCGTGTAGGTGTCGTCGACGACGTTCCCGATGAGCATCTCGACGTCCTGGCGGCTGCGGAAGGTGTCGCTGTAGCGGGTGACGTCCTTCTCCACCGACCACTCGATGCCGTCGGGCGAGGGCTGCGGTGTCGACGTGCGGAAGACCTCGACCCCGCCGACGTGCAGATAGCCGAGCCGGTCGTACTGGCGCCCCTTGACCTTGCCGTCGAGCCGCAGCACCACCTTGCTCCAGCGGTCACCGCAGCCGCCCGGCGGGGTGTACGTGCCCCGGTACGGGGTGAAGTCGCGGAACTGCGCCTGGGCGACGGTGACTTCGCAGGACCTGCCGCCGGGCTCGGTGACGGGCGGGGCGGCCGTCACCGGGTCGTGCCAGTCGGTGCCGAACTCGGCGGGGACGTCGGCCGCGCGGGCCGGACCGGTGCCGAGGAGGGTGCTCGCCAGGAGGGTCGCTCCGGCAAGCATGGACATGACGATCCGTCTCTTCATGGGCGGTGTTCTACGGGGAGTCGGCCGCCTGGCGCAATGAGCACCGGCCCCCCGAGCCGCCCTGTTCCCACCCCTGTCGGCCGGTTCCGTTCGGCGGGTCGAAAACCGTTTGCCTCCGACCACGTGGCGAAGCGAACCTGTCACGGTTTGCTGCCCTCGGCCGAACCCTCATCCCCCATTCCCTCATCCCCCCATTCCCCATCCCCCCATCCCCCTTTCCCCTGACACGAGCCACTGGGACGTCATGCAGATTCAAGACCTTCCGTACCCCGACCCGGGCGTGCCGGACGCGCGTTCGGGTCCCCGATTTCTGTGGTGGCTCTTCCGCAATCAGCTGGACGGGCAGCTCAAGTCGCTGGCCTGGGGGCTGCTCCACTTCGCGTCCGTCGCCGCGCTGCCGTTCTGCGTCGGAGTCGCCGTACAGGCCGTCGTCGACCGCTCCGGCACGCAACTCGCCCTGGCGGGCGGCCTGCTGGCGCTGGCCTGCGTCGGCAACGCGGTCGGCGACACCTTCCTGCACCGCACCGCCGTCACCAACTGGATCACCGCGGCCGCCCGCGTCCAGCAGCTGCTCGCCCGCAAGGCCGCCCAGTTGGGCTCGGCGCTGACCCGGCGCGTCGCGGCCGGTGAGGTCGTGGCCGTCTCCACGGGTGACGTGGAGAAGATCGGCTGGTTCGTGGAGGCCTGGTCGCGGTTCACCGCGGCGCTGGTCACCATCGTGCTGGTCTGCGCCGCGCTGCTCGTCTACCAGCCCGCGCTCGGCGTGGTCGTCGCCGTGGGTCTGCCCGTGCTGGCGCTCGCCGTGCTGCCCCTGCTGCCGCGCGCCACCCGGCGTGCGGACGTGCAGCGCGAGAAGGCCGGACGCGCCACCGAACTCGCCTCGGACACCGTCGCCGGTCTGCGGGTGCTGCGCGGCATCGGCGGTGAGGAACTCTTCCTCGACCGCTACCGCCGCGCCTCCCAGGAGGTCCGGCACGCGGCGGTCCGCAGCGCCCGGATGTGGTCCATGATCACCGCAATCCAGGTCCTGCTGCCGGGACTGCTGCTCATCACCGTCGTCTGGTACGGCGTGCACCTGGCCCGCCAGGGCCGGATCACCGTCGGCGAACTGGTCACCGTCTACAGCTCGGTGATGGTCCTCACCTATCCGCTGCGGCACTTCGAGGAGATCGCCATGGCGTACTCCTTCTCCCGGCCGTCGGCCAAACGGGCCGCGGGCGTGCTGGCGCTGGAGCGGGCCACGGACACCGCCGGGTCCCGCGGGGCCGACCTGCCGTCCGGAGACCTGTACGACCCGGACACCGGGCTGCTCGCGAACGCCGGCCTGTTCACCGCCGTGGTGTGCGGCGACCCGGACGCGGCCGGCCGGCTGGCGGAACGGCTGGGCGGACACCCGCCGCAGGAGGGCACCTCGGTGCTGCTGGGCGGCGTGCCGCTCGACGAACTCCCGCTGGACAGTGCCCGTACGGCCGTCCTCGTCCAGGACAAGGACCCCGTGCTGCTGTCCGGATCGCTGCGCGAACTGCTCGACGTACCCGCCTCGGGCGACGTCGAACCGCGGGCGGCGCTGGCCGCCGCACAGTGCGACGACGTGCTGGCGGCGCTGGTGCAGGGCTCGGTGGACGCCGCCGACCCCATGGACGCGCGGATCACCGAACGCGGCCGGTCCCTGTCCGGCGGCCAGCGGCAGCGCCTCGCGCTCGCCCGGTCGCTGATCACGGACCCGGAGGTGCTCGTCCTGGACGAGCCGACCTCGGCCGTCGACTCCCACACCGAGGCCCGGATCGCGCAGGGCGTGCGGGAGTTGCGCGCGGGGCGCACGACCGTGGTGTTCACCTCCTCGCCGCTGCTGCTGGACCGCGCCGACCGGGTGGTGTTCCTGCACGACGGCGAGGTCGCGGCGACCGGCACGCATCGCGAGCTGCTGCACACCGAGCCCCGCTACCGGGCGGTCGTCACCCGCGAGACGGACGACGAGGTCGGCCTTCTTCAAGAACACGGCTCGCCTCAAAAACACGACTCGCTTCAAGAACACGACGTCCTGCGCGAACTGGAAGAGATCGAGGAGAAGGCATGATCGGCGTGGCGCCACCGGCGTACGACCCGGCGGCTCCGACGACGGCGAACACCCTGCCGGTCGGCGCCCCCACGACCGTCCGCGCCTACGTGGCCGAACTGCTGCGCCGGCACCGCCGGGCGTTCCTGCTGCTCGTCGTCGTCAACACGGTCGCCGTCATCGCCTCGATGGCCGGTCCATGGCTGCTGGGCGGAGTCGTGGAGCGGGTCTCCGACGGGGCGCGGGACCTGCGGCTGGAACTCACCGCGGGGCTGTTCGTGACGGCGCTGGCCGTCCAGGCCCTGTTCGTCCGCCAGGTGCGGCTGCGCGGGGCGATGCTCGGCGAGCGGATGCTGGCCGACCTGCGCGAGGACTTCCTCGTACGGTCGGTCGGGCTGCCGCCCGGCGTGCTGGAGCGGGCCGGGACCGGTGATCTGCTGTCGCGGATCACCACGGACATCGACCGGCTGGCCAACGCCATGCGCGAGGCCGTGCCGCAGCTGTCGATCGGCGTGGTGTGGGTGGTGCTGCTGATGGGCGGGCTGGTCGTCACGGCGCCGCCGCTGGCGCTCGCCGTGCTGCTCGCCCTGCCGCTGCTGATCGTCGGCTGCCGCTGGTACTTCCGGCGGGCACCGGCCGCCTACCGCTCGGAGGCCGCCGGGTATGCCGCCGTGGCCGCCGCGCTCGCCGAGACCGTGGACGCCGGCCGCACCGTCGAGGCGCACCGCCTCGGCGACCGGCGCGTCGCGCTGTCGGAGCGCCGGATCAAGGAATGGACGGCCTGGGAGCGCTACACGATGTGGCTGCGGTCGGTCCTCTTCCCGGTCGTCAACGTCACCCACGTGACCGTGCTCGCCTCGGTCCTTCTGGTCGGCGGCGTGTTCGCCCTGCACGGCTGGATCGACGTCGGCCAGCTCACGACGGGCGCGCTGATCGCCCAGATGCTCGTCGACCCGGTGGGCATGATCCTGCGCTGGTACGACGAGCTCCAGGTGGCCCAGGTGTCGCTGGCCCGGCTCGTCGGGGTCCGGGACATCGAGCCGGACGCGGGCGACCCCTCGGTGTCCCCCGACGGACGCCATGTGCACGCCGACCGGGTGCACTTCGGCTACCTGGAGGGCGTCGACGTCCTGCGCAAGGTGTCCCTGGAGGTCTCCCCCGGCACCCGGCTGGCCCTGGTCGGCCCGTCGGGTGCGGGCAAGTCGACGCTGGGCCGGCTGCTCGCCGGGATCTACGCGCCGCGGGACGGCCGGATCACCCTGGGCAGCGCCGAGCTGTCCCGGATGCCGGCGGAAAGCGTCCGCGCCCATGTCGCCCTCGTCAACCAGGAGCACCACGTCTTCGTGGGCTCCCTGCGCGACAACCTCCGGCTCGCCCGGACCGGCGCCGGCGATGCCGAGCTGTGGGCGGCGCTGGGCGCGGTCGACGCGGACGGCTGGGCCCGGGCGCTCGACGACGGCCTGGACACCGAGGTCGGCTCCGGCGGCCTGACGCTCACCCCCGCCCAAGCCCAGCAGATCGCCCTGGCCCGCCTGGTGCTGGCGGACCCGCACACCCTGGTCCTGGACGAGGCGACGTCCCTGCTCGACCCGCGCGCCGCCCGCCACCTGGAACGATCCCTGGCCAAGGTCCTCGACGGCCGCACCGTCGTCGCCATCGCCCACCGCCTGCACACCGCCCACGACGCGGACGTCATCGCCGTCGTCGAGAACGGCCGCATCAGCGAACTGGGCAGCCACGAGGAACTGGTGGCGGCGGACGGGGCGTATGCGGCGTTGTGGAGGTCGTGGCACGGCTGACGAGCCGCTGAGGAGGCGGCGTGAGCCGCACCGCCTCGGTGTGCCGGGACGGGGAGGACCGGGGCGGGCGGGGGCAGGGCGGACCGAAGGCTGTCCGGACCGGGGCCGGCCAGGCCCGGCCGGGGCTGGCCGGCCCGGGTCCCGGACCACGCGGGCCTTGGGCCAGCGCGGCCCCGCGTCGGCGCGGGCCGGGCCGCGCAGGCCCACAGGCCGGCGCGGGCCCACGGCCGGCACGGGCCCACAGGCCGGCACGGGTCCCGGGCCAGCGGTCCCGTGTCAGCGGTCCGGTGTCAGTGCGGGACCCGGGGCGGCGCGGCCCCCCGGGTCGGTCCCGCCCCCTGTTCGGTGACCGCCGGAGGCGTTCCGTGGCGTTGCGCGGTTGCGATACGGGGTGGAAGGCTGGAGTCAGGCACCGGCTCGGGGGAAACGCCCGGCAACCGCGGCAGCGGTTCGGCGGCGGACGGCGTCAGTGCTCCGTGTGGCGGCGGCCCGGCGCGGGCCCCGGTGTGAACGGGCCCGCCCCACCCCCTGGAGGTACCCGTGAAGAGCTCCGACGGCTGGGGAGACGACGTCTACCAGCCGGAACCATCCGAGCAGAGAGAGGACACGGGGCTGCTCGACGCCGAGGACACCCTGGAGTACGACGGCGTCGACGATCCCCTCGACCGGGGCTGGTCCCCTCCCGAGCGGCCCTGGGCCGTGGAGCACGACGGCGTCACGGCGGCGGAGCGGCGGCGGGGCGAGACGCTGGACCAGCGGCTCGCCGAGGAGCTGCCGGAGCCCGTCGCCCCGGACGGTGACGGTCTCGGGGACTGCCAGGGCACCGACGGGGAACTCCTGGACAACGAGGTCGGCGCCGCCCGCTCCGGCCGGCTCGTGGCTCCCGACGAGGGCGCGCACGAGGACGAGGAGAGCGCACTGGTCGCCATGGACGTGGGCATCGACGGCGCGGCGGCGTCGGCCGAGGAGGCAGCCGTGCACATCGTCGACGAGGACACCCTGTCCGGCTGATCGCAAGCCCGACCCGAGCCGCACGAGGAGCATCCATGCAGCAGGACAAGCACCCCGAATACCACCCCGTCGTCTTCCGCGACCGGGCCGCCGGTTACGCGTTCCTGACCCGGTCCACCGCGACCAGCGACCAGACCATCGAGTGGGACGACGGCGAGACCTACCCGGTCGTGGACGTGGAGATCTCCTCGGAGAGCCACCCCTTCTACACGGGCAAGGCCCGCACGGTGGACTCGGAGGGCCGGGTCGCCGCGTTCGAGCGCCGGTACGGCGGCCGCTGAGCCCGGTTCTCTCCGGGGCGGCCGGCGCTCAGATGACGTTGAGCGCCGCCGCGCAGCCCACCCCGCCGAGCAGCATGAACACCGGCATCAGCACCCTGAGCTCGACCCAGCTGCCCGCCCGGAACCGCAAGGCCTTCGGCGGCCCGACCGGGTACCAGCGCTTGCGCCCCACCGGTATGGGCCACAGGACCGGGCAGCCCGAGACGGTGAGCGCGTCCCCGAGGTCGTGCACGAGTGCCCCCAGGACGACCGGCAGCCCCAGCCAGAGGTACTCCTGACCCGGCGCCGTGAACAGCCAGTCCGCGCCGTTGCCCGGCTTGTCCAGGACGCCCGCGAGGATCCACGCGGTGGCCGCGGCCAGCAGCCACACCAGGACGTCGCTGCTGGAGCCGCGCGCCGCCCGCCACAGCAGACCCTCGATGGCCAGCACCAGGTGCACGAAGAGGATCGCCAACACCCCCCAGCGGTCGCTGGTGATCGCCACGGCCGAGGTGCCCGCACCGATCAGGACCGCCCACAGCCAGGTGTGCGTGAGCGTCCGGTGCCCGCCGGAGCGACGCGGGTCGCCCTGCTTCTTCGTGGCCTTGTAGACGGCGTACGACAACTTGTCGACGATCTCGCACAGCCAGCGCGACAGCGGTCCGAAGGACCGGGAGATGGTGGCCGCCTTGTGGTCGAGGTCCGGGGCGAGCGCGGCACCGGCGCAGATCAGGGCGCCGACGAGGAGGACCGGCCAGGGCATCGGGTGCCCGGCCGCGGCGGCCGCCGCACCGACGCCGAGCCAGGCGGCTGCGCCCGACAGTGAGTGTGCTGGTCCCATCATCGGCGTGGCCCGCCCCATTCCTCGTGTACCGCTGTCCAGTTGACCGGCGCGCTGACATCCCGTCGGCGACACAGCGTAGCGTTCGCGATCTTCGAGCCCCTAGCCGATTCCCGCATCGGGCGGGAGGCCAGGCAAGATGGGGGCGTGACCCTCATCGATCAGCTGCCGCGGACCGCCGACCCCGACGCCCTGTACGAAGCCTTCGAGTCGTGGGCCGGTGAGCGGGGTCTCACGCTCTATCCCCACCAGGAGGAGGCGCTGATCGAGGTGGTCTCCGGCGCGAACGTGATCGTGTCGACGCCCACCGGGTCCGGCAAGAGCATGATCGCGGCGGGTGCGCACTTCGCCGCGCTGGCCCGGGACGAGGTCACCTTCTACACCGCCCCGATCAAGGCGCTGGTGTCGGAGAAGTTCTTCGAACTGTGCAAGATCTTCGGCACGGAGAACGTCGGCATGCTGACCGGCGACGCGTCCGTCAACGCCGACGCCCCCGTGATCTGCTGCACCGCCGAGGTGCTCGCGTCGATCGCGCTGCGCGACGGCAAGCAGGCGGACGTCGGCCAGGTCGTGATGGACGAGTTCCACTTCTACGCGGAGGGCGACCGCGGCTGGGCCTGGCAGATCCCGATCCTCGAACTGCCGCAGGCGCAGTTCGTGCTGATGTCGGCGACACTCGGCGACGTGTCCTTCTTCGAGAAGGACCTCACCCGCCGCACCGGCCGCCCGACGGCGGTGGTCCGCTCGGCGACCCGCCCTGTGCCCCTGTCCTACGAGTATCGCTACACGCCGCTCACCGAGACGCTCACCGACCTGCTGGCGGCGCGGCAGGCGCCCGTCTACATCGTGCACTTCACGCAGGCGCAGGCCGTGGAGCGGGCGCAGGCGCTGATGAGCATCAACATGTGCTCGCGTGAGGAGAAGGAGCAGATCGCCGAGCTGATCGGCAACTTCCGCTTCACCACCAAGTTCGGCCGCAACCTCTCCCGCTACGTCCGGCACGGCATCGGCGTCCATCACGCCGGCATGCTGCCCAAGTACCGCCGCCTGGTGGAGAAGCTCGCGCAGGCCGGCCTGCTGAAGGTCATCTGCGGCACGGACACGCTCGGCGTGGGCGTCAACGTCCCCATCCGCACGGTGCTGTTCACCGCCCTCACCAAGTACGACGGCACCCGCGTGCGCACCCTGCGCGCCCGGGAGTTCCACCAGATCGCGGGGCGTGCCGGGCGGGCCGGTTACGACACGGAGGGCTTCGTCGTCGCGCAGGCGCCCGAGCACGTCGTCGAGAACGAGAAGGCGCTCGCCAAGGCGGGCGACGATCCGAAGAAGCGCCGCAAGGTCGTCCGCAAGAAGGCGCCCGAGGGCTTCGTCGCATGGTCGGAGCAGACCTTCGAGAAACTGATCGGCTCCGAACCCGAGCCGCTGACCTCCCGGTTCCGGGTGACGCACACGATGCTGCTGTCCGTGATCGCCCGCCCCGGCAACGCCTTCGAGGCGATGCGCCACCTGCTGGAGGACAACCACGAGCCGCGCAAGCAGCAGTTGCGGCACATCCGCCGGGCCATCGCGATCTACCGCTCGCTGCTGGACGGCGGCATCGTCGAGAAGCTCGACGAGCCGGACGCGACCGGCCGCATCGTCCGCCTCACCGTCGACCTCCAGCAGGACTTCGCGCTCAACCAGCCGCTGTCCACGTTCGCACTGGCCGCGTTCGAACTGCTGGACCCGGAGTCGCCGTCGTACGCGCTGGACATGGTGTCGGTCGTGGAGTCCACGCTGGACGACCCCCGGCAGATCCTCGCCGCCCAGCAGAACAAGGCGCGCGGCGAGGCCGTGGCCCAGATGAAGGCGGACGGCGTGGAGTACGAGGAGCGCATGGAGCGCCTTCAGGACATCACGTACCCGAAGCCGCTGGAGGAGCTGCTCTTCCACGCGTACAACACGTACCGCAAGAGCCACCCCTGGGTCGGCGATCATCCGCTGTCGCCGAAGTCGGTCATCCGTGACATGTACGAACGGGCGCTGTCCTTCACGGAGTTGGTGTCCCACTACGAGCTGGCCCGCACCGAGGGCATCGTGCTGCGCTACCTGGCCAGCGCCTACAAGGCCCTCGACCACACCGTGCCGGACGACCTCAAGTCCGAGGACCTGCAGGACCTGATCGAGTGGCTGGGCGAGATGGTGCGCCAGGTCGACTCCAGCCTGCTGGACGAGTGGGAGCAGCTGGCCAACCCGGAGGAGATGACCGCCGAGGAGGCCCAGGAGAAGGCCGACGAGGTCAAGCCGGTCACCGCCAACGCGCGCGCTTTCCGTGTCCTGGTCCGCAACGCCATGTTCCGCCGGGTCGAGCTGGCCGCCCTCGACCAGGTCGGGGAGCTCGGCGAGATGGACGCGGAGTCCGGCTGGGACGCCGACGCCTGGGGCGAGGCGATGGACAAGTACTGGGACGAGTACGACGACCTCGGCACCGGCCCCGACGCCCGCGGCCCCAAACTGCTGATCATCGAGGAGGAGCCGGAGAACGCCCTGTGGCGGGTCCGGCAGATCTTCCACGATCCGAACGGCGACCACGACTGGGGCATCAGCGCGGAGGTCGACCTCACGGCCTCCGACGCGGAGGGGCGCGCGGTCGTCCGGGTCACCGACGTCGGCCAGCTGTGAACGGCCGGGCAGCAGCGAGCACAGGAGATTCTCACCGATGACGACGAACCCTGCCGAGAGACTGGTCGACCTGCTCGATCTGGAGCAGATCGAGGTCAACATCTTCCGTGGCCGCAGCCCACAGGAGTCCCTCCAGCGAGTCTTCGGCGGCCAGGTGGCGGGCCAGGCGATGGTCGCCGCCGGCCGTACCACGGACGGCGACCGTCCCGTGCACTCGCTGCACGCGTACTTCCTGCGCCCCGGCATCCCGGGCGTGCCGATCGTCTACCAGGTCGAGCGGGTGCGCGACGGGCGGTCGTTCACGACCCGCCGGGTCACGGCCGTGCAGCAGGGCCGCACGATCTTCAATCTCACCGCCTCCTTCCACAAGCCGGAGGAGGGCAGCTTCGAGCACCAGCTGCCGCCCGCCCGCAAGGTCCCGGACCCGGAGTCACTGCCCACGGTCACGGACGAGATCCGGGAGCATCTGGGCGCACTGCCCGAGCAGTTGGAGCGGATGGCCCGCCGCCAGCCCTTCGACATCCGCTATGTGGACCGGCTGCGCTGGACCACCGACGAGGTCGCGGACGCCGAGCCGCGCAGCGCCGTGTGGATGCGCGCGGTCGGGCCGCTGGGTGACGACCCGCTCGTGCACACCTGCGCCCTCACCTACGCCAGCGACATGACCCTCCTGGACGCCGTCCGCATCCCGGTCGAGCCGCTGTGGGGCCCGCGGGGCTTCGACATGGCGTCACTGGACCACGCCATGTGGTTCCACCGCCCGTTCCGCGCGGACGACTGGCTGCTGTACGACCAGGAGTCGCCCATCGCGGTCGGCGGACGCGGTCTGGCCCGGGGCCGGATCTACGACCGTGAGGGCCGGCTGGTCGTGTCGGTCGTGCAGGAGGGGTTGTTCAGGAAGCTGGGCTGAACCCCACCGCGAGGGGGCGATGCGCGGCTCCGATCGCGCGTGTGCCGGTTCCGGCGACCATGGCAGGAGAGGCACCGCCGGCGTCACGCGCTCGTCGACCGGGAGGTGACCACGCTGGCCCGGCGACCGACCTCGCCCCCAGCGACCGACACCACCAGCGACCGACCTCGCTTCCAGTGGCCCTCGGCGAGTGACCGACCCCCCGGTCCGATCACCCGTCCGGCTGGCACCCCGGGCACCACACCGTGCCACGGCCCGCCATCCGGGACCGGCGCAGGCCGCTGCCGCAGCGCGGGCATCTGGGGTCGGGGTCGTCACGATGTCCGGTGAGCCAGGAGTCCCGCGGCGGCACGCACCCGGCCTTGACGGCGGACCGCAGGGTTCTGCGCATCTCGCTGTACAGCTGACGACGGTCGTCCTGGGTGAGCTCCCGCGCCCGGCGGTCGGGGCGCAGCCGGGCGCGCCAGAGGATCTCGTCGGCGAGCAGATTGCCGAGGCCGGCCAGGACGGACTGGTCGGTGAGCGCGGTCTTCAGGTGTCCGCGGCGCGCCGAGAGCACGGCCTCGAACTCCGTGCGGCCCACCGCCATCGCGTCCGGGCCCTGCCGCTGAAGCAGCCGGTCGAGATCGGAGTCGTCGTGGGCCAGCCACAGCCCCTGGAGTTTGCGCTGGTCACGAAAGCGCAGCTGACGGTTGCCGCTCAGGGTGAACAGCACACGGTCGTGGACCTCGACGGCGTCCTCGGGGCGAGCGCAGACCAGTCGGCCGGTCATGCCGAAGTGCAGCACGAGGGTGGGGCCGCCGGTGCGGGCGAGCAGCCACTTGCCATGCCGCTCCGGTGTGCCGAACCGCCGTCCCTCCAGCGCGTCACGCAGGCCCCGCACCCCGACGCCGTGCAGGACGCCCGCGTCCCGTACCTCGACACGCCGCACGACCCGTCCCTTCGCACAGGACTCGAGCACCTGCCGGAAGCCCTCGACGTCGGGCAGCTCGGGCATGACCGGCGTGTCAGGTTTCCTGGAGGACGGACAGCACGTTCCCCGCCGGGTCGGTGAACCAGGCGATCAGCGGGCCACCGCCGCGGAAGATGCCCTTGTCGTCCGCCTTGAGGTGGTCGTAGCGCTCGAAACGCACCCCCCTTCTGCTCAGCTCGTCGACCGCCGCCTCGATGTCGTCGACGGGGAAGTTGAGGATGGTGTACGTCGCCGGGGTGTGGTCCTGTTTCGGGTAGACCAGGATGTCCCGGTCACCCGCGATGTGCAGGATCAGCATGCCGTGCTCTTCCGAGACGCGGAGTCCCAGGGTGTCGCCGTAGAAGGTCCTGGCCGCCTCGATGTCGTTCACGGAGAACCCGCTGTATGCCTTCGTCGTACCGAACATGATCGCCTCCCGGACATAATCTCCTCACAGGTCGGACCGGGACGCATCCGGAAACTCATCGCTCATCGGGCGGACAGCGGTGCCCGCGCACTCCGCCCCGGCAGGGGGCACGGTCACCCCGTGGGCCGCCGGCCTCTGCGGCGCAGCCAGCCCAGGAGGCCGTGGGAAGGGGTGTGGTCCTCGGGTGCCGGGGGGTCCTCCTGCTCCAGGGCCGGTTCCGGGGCCGGGCGTGGTGCCGGGTGTTGCCTTCGGGCCGTTTCCATCGTGTGGGCGAGGTCGGCACGGAACCAGGCCACTTCGTCCGGCTCGCTCGCCGTCATGAGCTTCTGGGCGCGCTCGGCGGTGGGTGAGCCGGGCGCGCCGTGTGCCGGGAGCCGGGGACGGCAGCGGTTCAGGTGGTCGCGCTCGTACGGATCCGCGACGACGTCCGCCACATCGGCCGGGTCGAGGAGGCAGGCGACGGCCGCCGCGTGCGCCCACGGGTCGTCTCCCGCCTGCCGCAGCAGGAACCCGACGTGCCGTCCCCGCCAGTTGCGGGGCCGCCGGTCCAGCTTTGCCTTCAGTCCTTCCCGCACTTGCGCGGGCATGCGGCCGGTCAGCAGCCGGGCGTTGCTCTTCTCGGCCGCGAACTGCCGTAGTTCCTCGGCCGGATAGAGCCAGACGACGGTGCGGTAGCGGTTCAGATAGAACCGTACGGGCACGAGCAGGCCGAAGCGCGCGAGGTTCGTGAACCTGGTGGGCGTCACGTCCATGATCTCGGCGCCCTCATGGGTGCCCACGGTCGCGACGCGCTCGCGCAGTGCGTCCGGGAAGCCGTCCTCGGCGCGCAGCCGGTCGATCTCGGCGCGGGCGACCCGTCGGCCTCCGCCTCCTTCGTCGGGAACGGTCCGGATGAGTCCGAGATTCACCGCCAGGTCGAAGTCGCCCCTCCTGAGGTCGAGTTCGCGGGCGGCCCGGCTCGGGGCGCAGGTGAGGCGGTCGGATTTCGCGATGGTGCCTGACATGGTCGGTCTCCCCCGTGGAGTCAGCGGCTCACGCCGTGTGCGGTCGCCGTGAAAAAACCGTAGCCGCTTCGGCGGATCTCGTGGCGAGCCTGTGGATAACTCCGCGGGGGACGACGAACCCCCAGGTCAGACGTCTGTTTCCGGTTTCCGTTCGGGCTGGCGCGCATCCACGTCGAGGTGCTCGCCGACCCGGTTGACCAGCAGGGTCATCTCGTAGGCGATCTGGCCGATGTCGGCCTCCGCGCCACTGAGCACGCACAGACAACTGCCCGTTCCGGCGGCGGTGACGAAGAGCACCGCGTCGTCGAACTCGATCATCGTCTGGCGTACGCTGCCCGCGCCGAAGTGCCGTCCCGAGCCCTTGGCCAGGCTGTGCAGTCCGGACGACACGGCCGCGAGGTGCTCCGCGTCCTCGCGGCGCAGTCCGGTGCTCGCCCCTGTCACCAGGCCGTCGTTGGACAGGACCAGTGCGTGCCGCACCTGGTGGACGCGCTCGGTCAGGTCGTCCAGCAGCCAGTCCAGTCCCTGGTTCTGCGCCATGTTCCGATCTCCCCGTTTTCTCCCCGTGCGATTCTCCTCCTGGCCGGAGGATCTCCACGCCAGCCTTCCCCACGACCGCTGCCGGGGCAAGGAGGATGGGAGCCATGGCAGAGAAGATGACCGACGCGCAATGGCGGAAGTTCGTTTCCTACGGCACCCGCACCGGAAAGCTCTCCACGGTCCGGGCCGACGGGAGCCCGCACGTGGCCCCGATCTGGTTCGTCCTGGACGGCGACGAGCTGGTGTTCAACACCGGCAAGAACACCGTGAAGGGGCGCAATCTCACCCGTGACGGCCGGGTCGCCCTGTGTGTGGACGACGACCGGCCGCCGTTCTCCTTCGTGGTCGTGCAGGGGAGCGCCCGGGTCTCGGAGGACCTCGACGAGATACGCCATTGGGCCACCCGCATCGGCGCCCGGTACATGGGCGAGGACCGCGCCGAGGAGTTCGGTGCCCGCAACGGCGTCCCGGGCGAACTCCTCGTCCGGGTCGCCATCGACAGGGTCCTCGCGGAGCGGGACGTCGCGGACTGACCACGGGACCCGATCTTTCCGGTCATCCGACCGAGTCGAGGAGCCGGGCGGTGTGCATCCGCCCGGCGTACTCGACGAGCCGGATCAGCACCTCCTTCCCCGAGTCGCGGTCCCGGGCGTCGCACAGCACCACGGGCGTCCCCCGGTCGAGGTCGAGGGCGCGCGAGACGTCCGGGGCGCCGTGCCGCCGGGCGCCCGCGAAGCAGTTGACGGCCACCACGAACGGGATGCGCCGGTGCTCGAAGTAGTCGACCGCGGGGAAACAGTCCTCCAGGCGCCGGGTGTCGGCGAGGACGACCGCGCCGAGTGCCCCTTGAGACAACTCGTCCCACAGGAACCAGAACCGGTCCTGGCCCGGCGTGCCGAACAGGTACAGGGAGAGGCCGGAGCGGATGGTGATGCGTCCGAAGTCCATGGCGACGGTCGTGGTGGTCTTGTGGTCCACGCCGTCGGTGTCGTCCACCAACTGGCCCGCTTCGCTGAGCAGTTCCTCGGTGCGCAGCGGCCGGATCTCGCTGACGGCGCCGACCAGGGTGGTCTTGCCCACGCCGAATCCGCCGGCGACCAGAATCTTCAACGCCAGTGCGGAGGCCTCGCCGCCGGTGGCGTCGGAGTGCTCGGAGACCATTGATCACTTCTCTCTGGAGTGCCGGCAAGGGTGAGGTGAGGGGAGTTGAGGTGAGTACGGGGATGGTGTGCGTGCGACTACAGCGCCCTCAGTCCTGCGATCACCTCGCGCAGAATGCGCTCGTCGGGCAGTTGCGCCGGCGGCACGGGGCGGCTGACGGTGACGCAGCCCAGTTCCAGGAGGTCGCCGAGGAGGACCCGGACGACGCCCACGGGCAGGTCGGCGCCCGCGGCGAGTTCGGCGACCGACTGGGTCTCCGTACGGCACAGGTCGAGGAGGTTGCGGTGTTCCGGCCCGAGCGGGGCGTCGTCCACTCCGGGTGCGGCCGGGTCCAGCGTGACCAGGGCGATCAGGTCGAACCGCACGCCGGTGGGTCCGGGCCGGGTGCGTCCGCCCGTCATGGCGTAGGGGCGTACGAGCGGGCCGGCCTCGTTGTCGTACCACTGGCTGCCCTGCTCGGCCGGGGTGCCCGTCATGTCCTCGGTCATCTGCGCGGACCGCCCTCTCGGTTCATCCGGCGGCGGGTGGCCGGGCGCCGACGCGGGGCGCGGTGCCGAGGTGCTCGCCGACGCGTTTGACCAGGCGTGCCATCTCGTAGGCCACGAGGCCGATGTCGGCGGTCACGGCGGTGAGGAGGGCGAGGCAGGAGCCGTCGCCCGCGGCGGCCACGAACAGGAAGCCCTCGTCCATCTCCACCATGGTCTGGCGGACACCGCCGGCACCGAAGTGCCGCCCGGCTCCCTTGGCGAGGCTGTGGAAGCCCGAGGCGACCGCGGCGAGGTGTTCGGCGTCCTCGCGGCGCAGGTCGGTCGAGGCGCCCACGGCGAGGCCGTCGTTGGACAGCACCACGGCGTGCCGTATCTCGCTCACGCGGAGCACCAGATCGTCCAGCAGCCAGTCGAGTTCGCCGGAGCTCCGGGCGGAATGCGTGCTCGGATCCTGGATCATGCGGGGTCTCCTTCGCTGCTGTCGCTGCCCGTCGGGCCGGGAGTGGTTCCCCGGCCGGGTTGCCTGCCTCCGCCGCGCGCCCAGCCTGCGCGGTAGGCCGCCATGCGGTCCCGGACGGCCTCGGGCGTGCGTTCGTCGTCCCGGGCTGCGGCCGAGGGCGGCGGCTCCTCGGGGCGCCCCTCGCGCAGTTGGGGCGCGAGGCTGGCCTGCCGTACGCGACGCGGGAGGTCGTCGGAGTCTTCGGGCTGCTCCTGGGGCCGGTGCAGTCGCAAGGTGGCGACTCCTGGGGGTGTGGTGTGGCTCGTGGACTCCGCGACAGCCGGGACGGGAGCCACCAGGGAGCGCCGGTCGGCCGGTGCGGGGACGGCGTCGTGGACGGTGTCCTGACGCGGGAGGTCGTCGGGCACGCGCGCGTGGGCGCGCTCCTCGGGCTGCCGCGCGTGCACCGCTTCACCGTGGGAGCGTGCCGCGGCCCCGGTGTGCAGCAGGGCGGTGGGCACCAGGACGACCGCCGTGGTGCCGCCGTACGGCGAGGTCCTCAGGTGGACCTTGACGCCGTGCCGGGCGGCGAGCCTGCTGACCACGAACAGGCCGAGCCGGTCGCTGTCGAACAGGTCGAGCGCCTCGGACTGCTCGATGCGGCGGTTGGCCTCGGCGAGGGTCTCCTTGCCCATGCCGAGGCCGCGGTCCTCGACCTCGACGGCGTAGCCGTTGCCGACGGGTTCGCCGGTGATGCGCACACGCGTGTGGGGCGGCGAGAACTGTGCGGCGTTCTCGATGATCTCGGCCAGCAGGTGCGTGAGGTCGGCGACGGCCGCGCCGACGACGGCCGCCTCGGGGAGTTGCCGTACCTCCACGCGCGCGTAGTCCTCCACTTCCGAGACGGCCGCGCGGACCACGTTGGTCAGGGAGACGGGCATGCGCCAGGCCCGGCCGGGGGCCGCTCCGGAGAGGATGATCAGGCTCTCGGCGTGGCGCCGCATGCGGGTGGTGAGGTGGTCGAGGCGGAAGAGGTCGCTCAGTTCGTTCGGGTCGTCGGAGCGGCGTTCCATGCTGTCGAGGAGGCTCAGCTGCCGGTGGACGAGGATCTGGCTGCGGCGGGCGAGGTTGACGAAGACGCCGGAGATGCCGCTGGCGAGTTCCGCGCGCTCCACGGCGGCCCGCAGCGCGGCCCGGTGGACGGTGCCGAGGGCCTCGGCGACCTGCCCGGTCTCGTCCTCGGCGGCCGGTCCCGGCGGTGCCTCGGCGCGGATGTCGATCTCCTCGCCCGCGCGCAGTCTCCGCATCGCCTCGGGGAGTTTGCGCCGGGCTATCTCCAGGGCGCCGTTGCGCAGGCTCACGAGCTCCACCACGAGGCCGCGGCCGATGCGTACGGAGATGACGAGCGAGGCGGCGACGGCGGCGAGACCGAGCAGGACGGCCGCGCCGGCCGGGGTGAGCAGTCCCCGGGTGAACGGGTCGGCCCGCTGCGCGACGGCTCGTGCGGCGTCGTCCTCGATCGTGCGCATGCCGTTCTGCACGCGCGCGTGGGCGGTGTTCCAGGTGCTTCCGGGCGCCGCCTCGATCGCCTTGGCGCCCGGTCCGGCGGCGAGGATCGCGTCCTCGGCGTCGCCCAGCCCGGCGTAGGAGCTGCTGTCGGTCAGGGCGTTCCACGCGGAACGTTCGGTGCCGCGCAGGTCGGCGACGGCCGACTCGGTCAGGGTGCGGCGCAGCTCGACGGCGCCGGTGAAGAGCCGAAGCCGCTCCCCGGTCAGGGTGCCGGACAGGCGGGCGCTCGCCAACAGGGCGTCCTCCCGGGCCAACGCCTCGCCCGCGCGGGAGAATTCGAGCAGCACGCGCGCGTCGGAGCCGAGGTCGGCGTCCTGTATGCCGGTGAGGGCACCGCCGACGCCGAGAGCCTCCGAGATGGTCCGGGTGTAGCGGCTGTACGTCTCGGCCCAGCCCGCGCGCCGGTCCCGCACCTCGGTCCGCAGGGCGCGCAGTTGCCCGGCACCCGTGACGAACGCCTCGAGCCGGCGGGCGACTCCGGCGGGCAACTCCTCGCTGTCGGCGACGGTGCTGTCCTCGTCGAGCCGCAGTTTCGCGACGGCCCGGTCGGTGCGCCGGGCGAGGTCGTCCAGCTCGTCGGCGTTCGCGGCGGAGGGGTCGGTGGCCTGGCGCACGGCGGCCCCGCGTTCCGCCTGGAGGGCGGCGACCGCGGCGGAGACGGGGGCTCGGACCGTGGCGTCCACGCGCTGGACCTGCCGCAGCCGGGAGACGTCCTGGGCGGTGGTGACGGTGGCGTGGGCCCACAGGGCCAGGAGGGAGACGACCGGCACCATCAGCAGGCAGACGATCTTGGCGCGCACGGTCCGGGGCCGTATGTGCCAGCGCTCCGCGCGCGTGCCCGCTGCGTCCGGTGCGGCCTCCGAGGGGGCCTCGCCGTCCTCGTCGGCCGGTGGTCCGGCGTGCGCGCGGCGACCGCGCACGGGCGGGGGCGGCGCCTCGGCGCCGGCCGTGGGGGTCCTACGGGGTGTACGCATGAACTCCTCGCTCGGGGGTGGTTCGGGGCGTGTCACCCCGGCTTCAGGGCGTGCCGTCCGGGGCTTCGGGGTCTGCCGTCCGGACCGCGGGGCGTGCCGTCCGCAGGGCCTGTCGCCTGCCCCGCCGGGCCCGGTCGCGGCTAACGGGCGGCGCTCCCGACCGGCCGCTGGGCCGACGCGGACGCCTCACGCTCCCCAGCTGTCGGCGACAGCGCGACGAAGGCGGAGGTCAGGAAGAGGTAGGACCCGAGGCCGACGGCGAGGGGGAAGATGAACTGCATCGCCGTGGCCCCGGGCAGTGCCTCCCCGGAGGGCGTCACGCGCACGCTCACCGCGAACATCCCGGTGTAGTGCATGCTGCTGACGGCCGCGCCCATGATCAGGGAGGCGATGGTGACCGCGACGGGCGACTTGATGTTGAGCGCCGCCCACAGCGCCGCCGTCGCGGCGACGACGGCGATCAGGACGGAGAGCCCGACGAGCACCGGGTCATAGGTCACGTCACCGTGCAGGCGGACGGCCGCCATGCCCAGGTAGTGCATGCTCGCGACACCGAGGCCGGTGGTGAGCCCGCCGATCAGCAGGGCCCGGCCGCGGTCCCGGCTGTAGCCGACGGCGAAGACGCCGGCGCAGACGACGACCATGGCGACGAGCAGGCTCAGCAGGGTGAGCGGCACGTCGTAGCGGATATCGGTGCCGGCGACGCTGAAACCGAGCATGGCCACGAAGTGCATGGTCCAGATGCCGGTGCCGATCGCCGAGGCGGCGGTGACGAGCCAGTTGCGGCGCGAGCGCCCGGTGGCGGCGAGCGCGCGGACGGTGCAGCGCAGTCCGAGCGCGGCGCCCGTGCAGGCCATCACGTACGACAGCGCGGGTGTCAGCCACCCCAGGGCGGCGTGGTCCAGGTGTCCCATGGCTCCGGGACGCTAGACCCGGCAGGGGCGCGCGAAGGGGGCGCATTTCGAAAGGTGTTGGAATATGACGCAAGGATGTACCGGAACGATCGAGTCACGCTCGAACGTGTGCACTGAGGCGTCATCCGTGCCGGTGAGGAATCATGCCGTACATGAGCGACGACCAGACGCGTGTCCAGGAGTTCTTCACCGCCCGCGCCGCCGACTGGGACAGCCGGTTCCCCGACGACGGTCCGGCCTACGCGGCCGCGGTCGCCGAACTCGGACTGCGCAGGGGCGACCGCGTGCTCGACGCGGGGTGCGGCACCGGACGCGCCCTGCCGCCGCTGCGTGCCGCCGTGGGGCCCTCGGGAGTGGTCCTCGGAGCCGATCTGACCCCGGCCATGCTGCGGGAGGCCGTGCGGGCCGGACGGAATCGTGACGGGGCGTTGCTGCTCGCGGACGTCGCCGCGCTGCCGCTGCGCTCACACTCGCTGGACGCCGTGTTCGGGGCGGGCCTGATCTCGCACCTGCCGAGTCCGGCCGAGAACCTGCGGGAGCTGGCACGCGTGGTGCGTCCCGGCGGTGTGCTCGCGCTGTTCCACCCGATCGGCAGGGCGGCCCTGGCCGTGCGCCACGGCCGCTCGCTCACCCCGGACGACCTGCGCGCCGAGCCCAACCTCCGGCCGCTGCTGGCCGGTTCGGGGTGGCGCCTGACGTCGTACGTCGACGAGGACTCCCGTTTCCTGGCGCTCTCTGTCCGCGAGGACTGACCAGCCGCCGTCCGCGAGGACTGAGCAGCCGCGTCACCCGGCCTCGGTGTCCGACGCCGCCACGTGCCGCACGGGACAGCCCCGGACGCCCGGCACCGGGCGCGTGCCCAGGTCGGCGAGCCGGTACCCGTACGGGTAGCCCTTGATCTCCCAGTTCTGCCGGGCGAAGTGCGGGGCGCGCCGGGGCGGCAGCAGCCGGACGGCGCGGCCCCGCAGCCGTACCGCGCGGCGCACCCACGCACGCGTGGCGGCGCTCGGCGGGGTGTAGCGGAAGGCACGCAGCAGCGAGTCGTCGAGCAGCGCGAGGGTCGTGGTGCGCAGCAGCGGGGCGAGCGGGCCCGGGTACCAGGAGGCCATCAGGTCGAGCGTGGCGTCCGAGACCCGCCGGGCCTGCTCGTCCCAGGCGAAGTGGGCCGCCTCGTAGCTGTCGAGGCAGGTCTCGAACTCCTCGTAGGTCTCCGGGATGTCCTTGATGTCCATGTGCCGGCCCAGCGTGCGGTAGTGGACGACACTGGCGACGATCTCGTGGCGCGACATCCTGCGCCACCCGTAGGCGTCGATCCACCGCTTGGGCATCACGACGAACGTGCAGAGCACGTAGCGCATGTCGTCGTCGCTGATGTCGTAGCTGCGGTGCATCTGGTTGATGCGGCGGATCGCGGTCCTGCCCTGGTCGCTGCCGAAGCCGTGCTCGACCACGGCGTCCAGGAGCAGCGACGTGTCGTCGTAGCGCTTCTGCGTCCGCTCCGTGAGCTCCGCCGTCTCGGCGAGCAGCCGGCCGATGCTCGGGACGGCGTAGGTGCGGTACAGGGCCAGCTCCAGGGCGCGGGTGAAGTCCCACGGGAACTCGTACGCCACGCTCAGCCGGTAGATCTCCGTGGCCTGCCGGTACGGGTCCATCCGCCGCATCTGTTCCAGCCGCGCGAAGCGCTCCACAGTGCCGTCCCCCTTCTGCCACCGGATTGCAACTTTACGTTGTAGTCCGGAAGATGACCGGCACGGCGGGACATCCGCACAGGGGCAAAGGTGGTCAGCATGTGGGGCAAGGTCCGCAAGGCCGGAGGCAGAGTCGCTCATGCCCTGCGCACGGAACCGAAGGCCGGCGAGGACAAGCGTCCGCACAATCTTTTCGAGGCGGCCGCGGTCTACGTCACGGCCAGCGCGGAGGACGACCAGGAGCGGGCGGACGAGGCGGCCGGCTGGGTGTCGCCCGAGGCGCTGTCGTTCGGGGTGAACGAGCTGGCCTGCCGGGCCGTCATCGCGCTCGCCCGGGAACGCGGTCAGTCACCGCGGACCGTGGCCCGTGAGTTGCTGGGGCTGCCCGCGGAGTGACAGGCCCTGCCGGGACGGCCGATTCGCCCCGTCCGCCGGGAAACGGCAGCTCCGCGTGTGCTCACGGGGCCGTGACAAGGGGCTTCCGCGCACACTAGGGTGCGCGCCGGTGGACGAACCGATGGGGAGGCTGGGATGGCCGGGACGGAAGAGGACACCGTCGCCGCCGCGGACGATGCGCTCTATGTGCTCACGGCGGTGCTGCTGACGCCGGCGAAGTTCCCGAGCGTGCTGGGCGACGACTATCCGGAGGCGTGCGCGGCGCTCGGCCTCGCGCCGCTCGCCGACGGATACGGGCTGGTGCTCGGCCAGGACGGCGACGGCGCCCGGTGGACCGTGGTCATCGACGACGTCTCCCTGGTGGCCGTCGCGATCGCGTCCTGGGACTGCGGGATGGAGTACGAGCTGTCACCCGACGAGCGCACGGTCGTCGCGGCGCTGCCCGGCTGGCCCCTCGCGGTCGCCGTCGCGGCGCCGGGAGTGCCCGCGCCGCACGATCCCGGCCCGGAGGCCGACGACCGGCCCCCGCTGGCTCCGCCGGACACCACCGTCTGGGGCCCCGCCCAGCGGCGCCTGGGCGCGGACGAGATCGCGCTCCAGTGGGCGACGTGGCGGGAACAGGTCGACGACTCCGCCTTTCCCGCGCCGGGGTCCTCGGCGGCACCGGGCGACGCAGGCGCGGCGGCCGAGGGTCCGGGCGGAGGCGGGGGGAACGGGCAGGGCCACAGCGGCATCCGGCGCGTCCTCGCGGAGGCCCGCACCTACATCGACTCGCCGCCGCCGCTGGGCCGGGTCCGGTCGTCGTTCGCGCCGGGTGACGCGCGGACCCTGCGGGCCGACGGCCCCGGCTGGTCGCTCGTGGCCAGGACCGACGACATCGCCTTCGTGCTGCTCGACGAGGAACCCGGCGAGGTCCTTCCGGTGGGGCGGGGGCCGGAGCTGCCGGGTCTTCTCGAGGCCCTCGACAAGATGGCCGTACGGCCGAACTGAGCCGGTGGGACGTACGGCCGGTGCGAGCCCGTGGGCCGTATGACCGGTGCCGGTGCGGCCTTCGGCCGCGCCGGTCAGCGGCGCGTCAACGGCCCAGCTCCTTGCGGGTGGCGCGGCGCAGCCTGCGCCGCTGTGAGGGGTCCAATGTGAGATACGCGGCAGCCGGGACTCCCAGAATGATCAAAAGCGCGGCCCACCAGGGCAGCCAGATCAACAGGATGAGCCCGACCGCCACACCGCCTACGGCGATCTTGGCGTTCTTCGACATGACTGTCGCCTCCTTCGCGGCCACTGCCGCTCTCTGTCTCGAAAACGGGCCCGCGCTTGCGGCAGTTCCGGACCGCGACCCTGAGACATCCCTGAGGTGCGCCCCCTACACACCCCTGACCTACTCATAGTGACCCAGGTCACACCCCAGTCATACCCGTGTGCGCCGGAAGTGCTGTACCCTCGGCGACTCCGACCTACTAGTCAAATTTGAGGAATCAGCCATAGCCGAGCATCCGACTCCCCCGGCACCCTCCTCCGAGTTCCCCGAACTGGCCCACTTCCGCACCGTGTTCGTGCCCGGCGACCCGGCCCGAACCGGCAGCGTCGCCTTCTGGCGACCCGACGGCGAGGCCCCGCCGACCGTGACGTCGGCGTCCACCGCTGACCTGACCGTCGTCGTGCCCGGCGATGACGGCGTAGAGCCGCTGAGTGTGCCCGCGGTTGTGCTGCCGGTGCGCGCGGCCCTGCCGGTCCTCACACGTGCGCGTGCCGAAGCTCATGGGCACCGGTCCACCGTGTTCTGGGGCGCGGCGGCCGCGCACGTCCTGCACCTCGTGGCGCGCGGACTGCTGCTGCCGGGGCTGTCCCCGGGCGACCACGACGCCTGGCGGGCGGGCCCCCTGCGCGCCCAGGACGTCGAAGCCGTGCGGCACCTTGCCGCCGCGATGCCGCCCGAGGCGCACGCCGTCCCACTGGCGGGCGCCGGGCCGCTGCGGCTCCCCGACCCGGAGCGGCTGCTGCGCGCCTTCCTCGACGCGGTCGCCGACACCCTGCCCCGCTCCCCCGCCGCACCGCTGGTCACCGGCGGACCCGCCTACGCGTCGCCCGAGCCGGTGCGTCTGCCCGAGCAGCGCGCGTGGGCCGCCGATGTCGCCGCGGGCCACGACGCGGGGGTGCGGCTGTCGCTGCGGATCGAGACGGACGGCCTGACGGACGCTGCGGACGACGACGCGGACGTGACGTTCCGGGCCGTGCTCCAGGTGCACAGCGTGAGCGATCCCGCGCTCGTCGCGGACGCCGCGGACATCTGGGCCGGCGCCGGGGGCGAGGCCTTCGGCCCGCGCGCGCGGATGGACGCGCTGCTCGCCCTGCGCCGCGCGGCCCGGGCCTGGGCCCCGCTCACGCCCCTGCTGTCGGCGACCGTGCCGGACGCGGTCGAGCTCGCCGACGAGGAGGTCACCGAGCTGCTCGGTGCGGGCGCCCGGGCGCTGGCTGCGGCCGGAGTGGACGTGCACTGGCCGAAGGGGCTGACCCGGGAGCTCACCACACGCGCGGAGGTGGGGCCTTCCGACGACGAGCCGGAGCCCGGTCAGGTCTTCCCGGCCATGCCGTCGTTCCTGTCCGCCGACGCGCTGCTCGCCTTCGACTGGTCGTTCGCGCTGGGCGACCGGCGGCTGAGCCGCGAAGAGCTGGACCGGCTCGCCGAGGCCAAGCGCCCCGTGGTGCGGCTGCGCGACCAGTGGGTCCTGGTCGACCCTCAGGAGGTCCGCCTGGCCCGCTCCCGGCAGGACCACAAGGTGACGCCGGTGGACGCGCTGGGTGCGGCGCTGACGGGCTGGGCCGAGGTGGACGGCCGCCGGGTCGAGGTGCGGCCCACCGGATGGCTGGCGGCCCTGCGGGAGCGGCTCGCGGACCCCGAGGCGCAGCAGCCCGTGGAGCAGCCGGCTGCCCTCGCCGCCACCCTGCGGGACTACCAGCGGCGGGGCCTGAACTGGCTCGCCGGGATGACCTCGCTGGGCCTCGGCTGCTGCCTCGCCGACGACATGGGGCTCGGCAAGACGATCACACTCATCGCCCTGCACCTGCACCGGCAGACCGACGCCCGGTCCGCCGGGCCCACCCTGGTGGTCTGCCCGACGTCCCTGATGGGCAACTGGCAACGGGAGATCGAGCGGTTCGCCCCCGGCACACCCGTGCGGCGCTTCCACGGCGCGCGGCGCGGCCTCGACGGCCTGGCCGACGGGGAGTTCGTGCTCACCACGTACGGCACGATGCGCCTGGACGCCCCCCGGCTCGCCGGAGTGCCGTGGGGCATGCTCGTGGCGGACGAGGCCCAGCACGTGAAGAACCCGCACTCCTCGACCGCGCGGGCCCTGCGTTCGATCGGCGCACGCGCGCGTGTGGCGCTCACCGGCACCCCGGTGGAGAACAACCTGTCGGAGCTGTGGGCGATCCTCGACTGGACGACTCCGGGGCTGCTGGGCCGGCTCGGCACCTTCCGCAGGCGGTACGCGGAGGCCGTCGAGGGCGGTCAGGACCCGGCCGCGGCCGACCGGCTGGCCCGGCTCGTACGGCCGTTCCTGCTCCGGCGCCGCAAGTCGGACCCGGGGATCGCCCCCGAGCTGCCGCCGAAGACGGAGACCGACCACGCCGTGTCGCTCACCCAGGAGCAGGCAGCCCTGTACGAGGCCGTGGTGCGCGAGGCGCTCGCGGAGATCGCCGGCGCGGACAGCATGGCGCGCCGCGGACTGATCGTGAAGCTGCTGACCGGACTCAAGCAGGTCTGCAACCACCCGGCGCAGTACCTCAAGGAGGAGCGGCCGGTGATCGCCGGACGCTCCGGGAAGCTGGAGCTGCTGGACGAACTGCTCGACACGATCCTCGCCGAGGAGGCGGGCGTACTGGTCTTCACGCAGTACGTGCAGATGGCCCGCCTCCTCGAACGGCACCTGGCCGCCCGCGGCACGCCCTCTCAGTTCCTGCACGGCGGGACGCCCGTCGCCCAGCGCGAGGCCATGGTGCGGCGCTTCCAGGACGGTGAAGTGCCCGTGTTCCTGCTGTCGTTGAAGGCGGCGGGCACCGGCCTGAACCTCACCCGGGCCGAGCACGTCGTGCACTACGACCGCTGGTGGAACCCGGCAGTGGAGGCCCAGGCGACCGACCGCGCCTACCGCATCGGCCAGACCCGGCCCGTGCAGGTGCACCGGATCGTCGCCGAGGGAACCATCGAGGACCGCATCGCCGAACTGCTGGCCCGTAAACGGGAGCTGGCCGACGCGGTCCTCGGCTCCGGCGAGGCCGCCCTCACGGAGCTGACGGACGCGGAACTGGCGGATCTGGTCGCACTACGAGGGGGTCTGCGATGACTCGGCACGACGGTGACAAGGAGCGCACGTTCGCCGCGCTGCCGCCCGCGCACGGGCGGGGCTTCGCACAGACCTGGTGGGGCCAGGCCTGGCTGAAGGCGCTGGAGGACACGGCACTTGACTCGGCGCAGCTGAGGACGGGTCGCCGGCTCGCCCGCGCGGGAGCGGTCGGCGCGGTGTCGGTGCGCCCCGGGCGGCTCACGGCCGTCGTCCAGGACCGTGACCGCACGGCACACCGGGCCGACGTCCTGCTGGCGGAGCTCTCGCCCGGACAGTGGGACCACTTCCTGGACATGGCCGTCGAGCGGGCCGGTCACGTGGCGGCGCTGCTGGACCGGGAGATGCCGCCGCACCTGGTCGAGGACGCGGCGGCCGCGGGCGTCGAACTGCTGCCGGGCCTGGGCGATCTGGAGCCGGAGTGCGGCTGCGGAGCCTGGGACCACTGCGGGCACACGGCGGCGCTCTGCTACCAGGTGGCACGCCTGCTGGACCAGGACCCCTTCGTCCTGCTTCTGATGCGGGGACGCGACGAAGCCACCCTGCTGCACGCTCTCCAGTCGCGCAGCGGCGCCGCTGCAGCCACGGTGCGTTCCGGCCAGGAGGGCGTGGACGCGGCCGAGGCGTACGCGGCCGGTGACATCCTGCCTCCGCTGCCGCCCCTGCCCGCACTCCCCGATGAGCCGGGGGTGCCGCCGTCCCTGGACACCGAGACGCCGCCCGCCCCGGGCATCGACCCGGCCGCGCTGGAGTTCCTGGCCGCTCGGACCGCCGTACAGGCCCACCGCCTGCTCGCCGAGGCACTCCGGGACACGGCCGAACGGCACCCTTCCGACGCGGACCCGACCGTCTCGGAAGACGCCGTACGGCTGGCCGCGGGCGACCCCGGGCAGGAGGTGGCGGACCGTCTGGCCGACGGGTCGGGACGCGGCCGGGAGGGGCTCGCGGCGGCGGTCCGTGCCTGGCGGCACGGCGGTACGGCCGCGCTGGCCGTGCTCGACGAGGAGTGGAAGGCACAGGGCGGGACGCTCGCACGCGCGCGTGCCGCACTGGAGTCGGCCTGGGACACGGACGAGCGGCCGGAGCTGCAGGCGCGGGGCAACCGCTGGACGGTCGTCGGCGCACCGGTCCAGCTGCGCCTCGGCCGGGACGGCCGGTGGTGGCCGTACCACAAGGAGCGCGGCCGCTGGCTGCCCTCGGGAGGCGCCGCACAGGATCCGGCGACGGCACTGACGTCGGCGGAACTCGCCGCCGCAGACGCGGCTGCTCCGGGCTCAGGGCAGTAGCTCGCCGGTGTCCAGGGACGGCAGGAGCGATTCGAGGTCGCTGGGCAGACCGCTCGGCAGCCCGCTGGGAAAGCCCGACGGCAGCCGGGTCGGCAGGTTGCTGGGCAACTCGGTGGGCAGCTTTGTGGGCAACTTTGTGGGAATGCCGAAGGACGGGGCGGGGGTGGGGCTCGTGCTCTCGGCGGGCGGCTCCCGGTCCGCCGAGTCGTCGCTGCCCCTGGCCATCAGCACCACGACGGCCACGGCTGCGACGGCCACGAGCACGGCGAGCAGGACGAGCAGGGGATTCCGGCGCCGGGGAGGCCCTGGCGGATGAGGCGGTACGGGTGGCATGGCCATACCGACCAGAGTCGCCGCGCCCCGCTCGAGGCGGGAGGGGCGCACGGAAGTTGATACGGGCTCATGGCGTGGATCGCATGATTCCGGAGTATTGCGGACCCCTTGGCCGGTCACACGCCCCGTGACCGGCCAAGGGATCCGCACACGCGCGTGCCGACACGGAGGCACGCGCGCGTGCGCTCAGCCGCGCGCCCCCAGCAGGTGGTCCATCGCCAGCTGGTCGAGACGCTCGAAGGCCATGCCGCGGGCGGCGGCCGCCTCCACGTCGAAGGCCTCGAAGGCCGACCGGTCGGCGAGCAGGGCCTGGAGGCCGTCCGCGGCGGTGGGCTGGGCCAGCTCGTCCAGGCGAGCCGCGCTCAGGGCCTCCTGGACCTCCGGGTCGGCGCGGAAGGCGGCGGCACGCTCCTTGAGGATGAGGTAGTTGCGCATGCAGCCGGCCGCCGAGGCCCACACCCCGTCGAGGTCCTCGGTCCGCGGCGGCTTGAAGTCGAAGTGCCGCGGGCCGGTGTAGCCGGCCGACTCCAGCAGGTCGACCAGCCAGAACGCGGCGCGCAGGTCACCGGCGCCGAAGCGCAGGTCCTGGTCGTACTTGATGCCGGACTGGCCGTTGAGGTCGATGTGGAAGAGCTTGCCCGCCCACAGTGCCTGCGCGATGCCGTGCGGGAAGTTCAGCCCGGCCATCTGCTCGTGTCCGACCTCGGGGTTGACGCCGTAGAGCTCCGGACGCTCCAGGCGCTCGATGAACGCCAGGGCGTGGCCGACCGTGGGCAGCAGGATGTCGCCGCGCGGCTCGTTCGGCTTGGGCTCGATGGCGAAGCGCAGGTCATAGCCCTGGGAGATGACGTACTCGCCGAGCAGGTCGAAAGCCTCCTTCATCCGGTCCAGGGCCGCGCGGACGTCCTTGGCGGCGCCCGACTCGGCACCTTCCCGGCCACCCCAGGCCACGTACACCTGGGCGCCGAGTTCGACGGCGAGGTCGATGTTGCGGATGGTCTTGCGCAGCGCGTAACGGCGCACGTCGCGGTCGTTGGCGGTGAAGGCGCCGTCCTTGAAGACCGGGTGCGTGAAGAGGTTGGTGGTGGCCATCGGGACCTTCATGCCCGTGGCGTCCAGCGCCTGCCGGAAGCGCTTGATGTGCGCCTCGCGCTCGGTGTCGCTCGAGCCGAACGGGATCAGGTCGTCGTCGTGGAAGGTGACGCCATGGGCGCCGAGCTCGGCCAGGCGCTGCACCGTCTCGACGGGGTCGAGGGCACGCCGCGTGGCGTCGCCGAAGGGATCCCGTCCCTGCCAGCCGACGGTCCACAAGCCGAAGGTGAACCTGTCCTCGGGGGTGGGCTGGTAGCTCATGCCGCGGCTCCTTGCTCGCTGAGGCTATTTCGTCATGCCGATTTACAAATTAGTATGCGAGCACCTTCCTGGGAAGAGACAAGGTGTCTCGGGACGAGAGCAGAGGGAGAAACCCGATGTCAGCAGCCGAGGGTCCGCTCGTCGTCGGCGTGGACTCGTCCACCCAGTCCACCAAGGCGCTGGTCGTCGACGCGTCGACCGGCCGGGTCGTCGCGAGCGGCCAGGCGCCGCACACGGTCTCCTCGGGGGCCGGGCGCGAGAGCGATCCGCGTCAGTGGTGGGACGCGTTGTGCGAGGCCCTGCGCCAGTGCGGCGACGCGGCGCACGAGGCCGCCGCGGTGTCGGTCGGCGGGCAGCAGCACGGTCTGGTCACCCTGGACGACCGGGGCGAGCCGGTGCGGCCCGCCCTGCTGTGGAACGACGTACGCTCGGCGCCGCAGGCACGCCGGCTGACGGAGGAACTGGGCGGCGCGAAGTTCTGGGCCGAGCGCACCGGAAGCGTGCCCGCCGCCTCCTTCACGGTCACCAAGTGGGCCTGGCTGGCCGAGCACGAGCCGGAGGCGGTCCGCGCCACGAAGGCCGTGCGCCTCCCCCACGACTACCTGACCGAGCGGCTCACGGGCCAGGGCACGACCGACCGCGGGGACGCCTCCGGGACGGGCTGGTGGGCGTCCGGGACGGAAGGCTACGACGAGGAGATCCTCGCGCACGTCGGGCTCGACCCGGCCCTGCTGCCCCGTGTGGTCCGGCCCGGCGAGGTGGCGGGCACGGTGCGCGACAGCCATGATCTGCCGTTCTCCAAAGGCACCCTGGTCGCGCCCGGCACCGGCGACAACGCCGCCGCGGCCCTCGGTCTCGGGGTGCGTCCGGGCGTGCCCGTGATGAGCCTCGGCACCTCGGGCACGGTGTACGCGGTGTCGCAGCGGCGGCCCGCCGACCCCAGCGGCACGGTGGCCGGTTTCGCCGACGCCCGCGGCGACTGGCTGCCGCTGGCCTGCACCCTGAACTGCACGCTCGCCGTCGACCGCGTGGCGACACTGCTGGGTCTGGACCGCGAGGCCGTCGAGCCCGGCACGGCCGTCACGCTGCTGCCCTTCCTGGACGGCGAACGCACCCCGAACCTGCCCAACGCCTCCGGCCTGCTGCACGGCCTGCGCCACGACACGACCGCCGGCCAGCTGCTCCAGGCCGCCTACGACGGTGCCGTGCACTCCCTGCTCGGCGCGCTCGACCTGGTCCTCGACGAGGACGCGGACCCCTCGGCGCCCCTGCTGCTGATCGGCGGCGGTGCCCGGGGCACGGCCTGGCAGCAGACCGTACGGCGGCTGTCGGGGCGTCCGGTGCAGGTGCCCGAGGCGAAGGAGCTGGTGGCGCTGGGCGCCGCCGCGCAGGCGGCCGGGGTGCTGACCGGGGAGGACCCTGCGGCGGTGGCCCGGCGCTGGAACACGGCGGCCGGGCCGGTGCTCGACGCCGTCGAGCGGGACGAGGAGACACTGGCCAGGATCGCCGGGGTACTCTCCGACGCGGCTCCGCTGCTGGAGCGGCCCACGGACACCCACTGAGGACTGGCGTCAGGCATGACCGCACCGCTGCACGAGGACCGTCCGGCCGGGCCGGG
Source organism: Streptomyces sp. HP-A2021 (assembly GCF_022807935.1). Classification (NCBI taxonomy): domain Bacteria; kingdom Bacillati; phylum Actinomycetota; class Actinomycetes; order Kitasatosporales; family Streptomycetaceae; genus Streptomyces; species Streptomyces sp. HP-A2021. The sequence goes on along the minus strand of NZ_CP094344.1, from coordinate 8,360,865 downwards.
ACGCGCCCTGCCGGACACCCAGCAGGGCATGCGCCGCCGCAACCTCGCCCGGGTCCTGCACGCCGTCCGTGCCGAGGGGCCGCTGTCGCGGGCCGCCGTCGCGTCGCGGATCGGCCTGACCCGGGCGGCCGTGTCGACCCTCGTCGACGAACTGATCCGCTCGGGGCTGCTGGAGGAGCTGGGGCCCGAACGGCCCGGCCGGGTGGGCCGCCCCGGCTCCGCGCTCGCGCTGAGCGGACGCGGCCCGGCGGGGATCGGTGCGGAGATCGGCGTCGACCATCTCGCGGTCTGTGCCGTGGACCTGCGCGGCACGACCCGGTCCCGGGCGATACGTCAGGGCCTGAACCGCGGCCGCTCCCCCGGGCCCGTGCTCGCCGAGCTCACCGAACTCATCCGCCGGGTCGTCGCCGAGGCGGAGGGCGAGGGGCTGTGGCCGGCCGGTCTCGCCGTGGCCGTGCCGGGTCTGGTGGCGCGCGACGCCCGGACCGTCGTACGCGCCCCGAACCTCGACTGGCACGACACGGACCTCGGCGACCTGCTGCCGGCGGACCTCCCGCTGACGGTGGACAACGAGGCCAACTTCGGCGCGCTCGCCGAACTCTGGCTGGGCGACGGCACGCCGCGCGACTTCCTGCACGTGTCGGCGGAGATCGGCATCGGCGCGGCGGTCGTGGTGGACGGCGGACTGCTGCGCGGAACCCGCGGTTTCGCGGGCGAGCTGGGGCACGTGCCGGTCCAGCCGGACGGCCCGGGGTGCGCGTGCGGCGGGCGCGGGTGCCTGGAGCAGTACGCCGGCGAGGAGGCGGTGCTGCGCGCGGCCGGTCTGGAGCCGGACGAGGACCGGGTCGGGCTGCTCGCGGGGCGCGCGGCGGAGGGCGACGAAGACGTACGCCGAGCCCTGCGCGACGCGGGCACCGCGCTCGGGGTGGCCCTGACCGGGGCGGTCAACCTCCTCGACCCGGAGAGCGTGGTGCTGGGCGGGGAGCTGTCCGGGCTGGCGCCGTGGCTGCTGCCGTCGTTGCGCGACGAGTTGGCGCGCCGCACGGCGGGTCCTGCCTGTCCCGTGTCCGTGTCCCGACTGGGGCCTCAGGGGCCGCTGCTGGGGGCCGCGCACTCGGTCGTGCGGGCGGTGCTGGACGATCCGGCCACCGTCGCCGAGCGGGCCTGAGACGGCCCCGGCCCACAGGCGAGGCCGATCCGCGCCGCCACCGGGACTGGAAGCGCTACCTGAGACCGGTCGACAACTCCGCCTGAGCCCAACGCACTTCCCCGCCCCCGGCCCCCGGGCCGTCACCTCACGTCCCGGTTACAAAACGCTCAACCTCTGGTTGCGGCACGGTAAGCACGCGACGATAGGACCATGACCCTGGCCCAGCGCGCCCTGGAGCGTTTGCAGGCCTGGCCCGACCTGATGGCGGGCCCGGCGAGTTGCGGTACCGGACGGGCGCTCCGTTCCGTCCGTGACGAGATCGTCCACTTCCACTCGACGCGGGACGTGGATCTCCACCTCACCCGCCGGGCCGTCCAGCGTTTCCACTACGACCTCGCCGGTTCGAGCGCGATCCACCTGGTGCCCGGATCGTGCTGGGTGACGGTCCATCTCGACTGCGAGGCCGACATCGAACTGCTGCTGAGCCTGGTGAGCATCGCCCTCAAGGCCCATCAGACCCGGCCCGCCGGTGAGGAGCAGGGGCTCGCCGGGTGCAACTTCCACCGGGTCACGGTCCTTCCGCGCGACGCCGTAGCGGGCGGCTGAGCCTTGGCGACCCGACCGGAGGCCGTCAACGCCGAGGCCTGGCGCACGTACGGAGCACACCACCTGCGGCGGGGCACGGTGCTGCCCGAGGTGGCTCGGATCGACTGGGGGTTCGAGGGCGCCGGGCCGGAGATCGAGGTGCTCGGGGAGCTGACAGGACGGCGTGTGCTGGACCTCGGGTGCGGTCCGGCGCGGCACGCCGCCCATCTGGTCCGTGCTCACGGCGCGCTGGTGGACGCGGTCGACTCCTCGGCCGGGCAGTACGAACGGGCCCGCGCCCGCTACAGCTCCCTGCCCGGGCTGCGCGTGGTCCGGGCGGACGCGGTGGAGCATCTGCGCTCGGCAGAGCCGTACGACGTCATCTACTCGGTCAACGCCGTGCCGTACATCGACCCGCACCGGCTGCTGCCCGCCCTGGCCGCTGCGCTCAAGCCGGGCGGCAGGCTCTGCTTCACCGTGCTGCACACCAACTCGCACGGTGACGGACCGTCGGACGAGGTCGTCGCCCGGCCGGAGATCCTTCGGCTGGCCGGCGGCGGGGACGTCACCGTGCAGATGTGGGTCCTCGAACCGGAGCTGTGGACGGCCCTGCTCGCCGAGCACGGGCTGCGCGTGGAGCAGGTCGACGTCCTCGACGCGCCGCAGACCGGCAACCACGCGTCGTACCGGCTCTTCCGGGTGACACGGCCGGTCCGTGTCTCCTCCCGGCCGCGCACTGCCAAGCCGCCGGTGGCCCACGCCGCGCTCGGGGTCGGCGCCGTCCTGCACGGTCCTCGCGGACTGCTCCTGGGCCGGCACCGGCACGGGACGTGGGAGCTGCCCGGCGGGACGGTGGAGCCCGGGGAGTCGCTGCAGGAGGCGGTCGTGCGCGAACTGGGCGAGGAGACGGGGCTCGACGCCCGGCCGGAGGACGTCCGGCTGCTGGGGACGCTCCTCGACGACGCCGGTGGTGTCGTGCGGGTGACGGTGGCCGCCCGGGTCGCCGCCTGGCGGGGAGAGCCGTCGGACCAGCCCGGGGAGAGCGTGGGCCGCTGGCGCTGGTTCGCCCTGGACCGGCTGCCGGAGGAGCTGTTCGTGTGCAGCGCGCAGGCCCTCACCGCCTGGCGGCCGGGTCTGCCGATCGACCACGCGCCCGCTCACTTCACCCCGTACGACACCGGAACGGGCGACGGCTGAAGCACCCAGAGGGGTGCGTTTTTTCAGCCGTTCCCGTGGAGTCGGCGCACAGCCGCCCTGCCGGCACCCGTGGTCTGGTGCACTGCCCCTGAGGATCCGGTCGGTTGACGAGGCATCAGGGGGCACGGTGACGGGTCGTCGCGGGCGACGGGGAGCAGGCAGAGCGGTACTGGCGTTTCTCACGGCGTTCGGCGCGCTGACCGGTGCGGCCCTGGCGGGGGCGGCTCCGGCCGCCGCCGTCCAGAAGGGCGTACGGGTCGCGCCGGGTGTCACGTACGAGCAGTTCGACATCGAGGCCGCCAAGGGGGTGACGCACGCGCACGTGCTGAGGGTCGACCTGGGCCATCCGCGGGTACGGGTCGATCTGCTGTATCCCGGGGCGGTGGCCTCGCGTGCGCAGGTCTCGCGGATGGCCGACACCCAGGGGGCCGTCGCCGGTGTCAACGGCGACTTCTTCAACATCACCGAGACGCAGCACCCGGGCGTGGAGGTGACCGGTGCGAGCGTGGGTCCGGCGATCGCGGCCGGTCGGACGCTCAAGGCGGCCGTGCCGGACGGTCAGCGTTTCGGCCCGGCGCTGCCGCCCGGCACCAACACCGAGGACGTGTTCGGCGTCGGTACCGACGGCGTGGCGCGGCTGGACCGGCTGGCCCTGGACGGCTCGGTCCGTACGGACGAGGGGCAGCTGCCGCTGGGCGGGCTCAACCAGTACGCGCTGCCGGTGGGTTCCGTCGGCGCGTTCACCTCCGACTGGGGCAGCGTCTCCCGCGTGCGCGCCACGTGCGGCACGGACACGGACCGGGCCGCGCCGTGCAGCACGGACACGTACGAGGTGACGGTCCGCGACGGCAAGGTCGTGTCGGCCGCCGACACACCCGGCAGCGGCCCCATCGCCGCGGGCACCACCGTGCTGGTCGGCCGGGAGGCGGGGGCCCAGCAGTTGCGGAAGCTGTCCGCCGGTGAAGCGGTCGAGGTCGAGCACCGTCTCGTGGCGGCCACGGACGGCGTCGCGTACCGCCTCGCCCTCGGCGGCTACCCGGTTCTCGCGGGCGGCCGGCCGCTGCCGGGTCTGGACGACACGACGTCGGCCGTTCGTACGGCCGTGGGGATCGCCGACGGCGGGCGGCGCATGCTGCTGCTCGCGCTGGACGGCGCCGCCGCCTACCGCAGCGGCCTGACGATCGCCGAAGTGGCCGACACCATGCGGAAGCTGGGCTCGGACGACGCCTTCAGCCTGGACGGCGGCGGGTCGTCGACGCTGGTCGCCCGGAAGACGGGCGCGAGCACCGTCTCGGTGCGCAACCACCCCAGCGGCGGTGCCGAGCGCGCCGTTCCGAACGGCATCGGCGTGTTCTCGGGGCCGTGACCTCAGGGCCGCAGGCTGCTGACGATGTCCGCCGTCGCCGTGAGGCCGCTGTGGATGGTGGGGGCGATGCTGGTGCTGGCCAGGTAGAAGCCGAGCAGCAGGCAGACCAGGGCATGGGAGAGCTTCAGCCCGCCGTTGCGCAGGAAGATCACCGCAAGGACCGAGAGCAGCAGCACCACAGAGATGGAAATGGCCATCGTCAACTCCTCCGCCACGCCGCCATGTCCGGTTCACGGCGTTCGGCCGTAAGTGTGGCGTAGCGGAGGGTTCATCCGGGCAGCTGACCTGTCCGCCGAACGTGTGATGTCCTACGCCGCCCGTCGGGCGTCCAGGAACGCTTCCAGTCCGGCGAGGTCGTCGGTGTTGAGGTAGTCGACGTCCGCGGCGAGCAGTTCGGCCCACAGCGCGTCCCGGGCGGGCCCGGCCAGGTCCGGGGTCGCCCAGAACCGTACCTTCTGCCCCCGCTCGTGCGCGGCCCGGACGATACCCCGCAGCTTCTCCCGCTCGGCGTCCGGGAACGCGCCCACGCCCCGCCAGGTGAAGTTGAGCGTCCAGTTGTCGCTGATCAGCGGGATGAGGGAGGCGGGCGCCTGGCTGCCGAGGTCGGCGAGCCGGCCGTCGTAGAAGGCTCGCCGGACGGTCTGGGCCTCCATCGGGGCGCGGGCCGCGCGGTCGCCGGAGACGACGGCGGTGACCGGGCCGGGGAGGACCCGGCCGTGGGCGTACGTCGTGAACAGGTGCCGGTAGCGCCTGAGGTGGCGGTCGAGTGCGAGGTACGTCGACGAGCCTTCCGTCTTGATGTCGACGAGGAGTTGGAGTGACCCGCGGTACCCCCGGTACACGCAGCCACGGTTGGCCCGCACGCGCGCGGCGAGCGGGTCGAGGTAGAGGGACTCCAGGGTGCGGGCCGGGTCGAGGTCCTCCGGATCGTGGGCGACGAGGAGCTGGTCGCCGACGAGGTGGATGTCGGCCTCGACACTGCCGAAGCGGTGGTCGAGGGCGTCGAACAGCGGGCGCGGGTGCTCGTAGTCGTTGTGGGCGTGGGCCCGCCACAACGGGCGGGGCCCGTGCCGCCGTTCACCGGCGAGGGCGTGGCCGGCGGGGAGGGCGACCGAGCCCGCGAGCGCGGCGCCGAGGGTGGTGAGGGCTCTGCGACGGGTGGTGAGGTCCATGCTCTGCCTCCCTGGGAGTGCCGTACGGGAACCCTGCGAGTATGGGGTTCGGGCAGGGCCAAGGAGCAGGGCCTTGCGGGGAGTTGGCCGGAGTGCCGTCGTGTGTTCACTTCACCGGGGCAGGGCACACGAAAAAGCCCGCCCTGGTGGGGCGGGCTTTTCACCGGCGTCGGCCGGATGTCTGTCAGGTCGGCTGGTCAGGGTGCTTGGAGGTCGACCAGTCCGGCCAGTGTCTCCCGGTGGGCGCCGGCCGTGCCGTAGGCGATCGAGTCGGCCTTGGCGCGCTTCAGGTACAGGTGCACCGGGTGCTCCCACGTCATGCCGATGCCGCCGTGCAGTTGCAGTGCCTCCTCGGCGGCGTGGACGGCCACGGGTGCCGCGTAGGCCTGGGCGACCGTGACGGCCACGTCGGTGTCCTCGCCGGTCGACAGGGCGTCGGCGGCGTTGCGGGCGGCCGCGCGGAGGTTGGCCACCTCCAGCCACAGCTGGGCCAGCCGGTGCTTGAGCGCCTGGAAGCCGCCGACGGGCCGGTTGAACTGCTTGCGGTCCTTGAGGTAGCGGACGGTCTCCGTCAGCGTCCAGTCGGCCAGGCCGAGCTGTTCGGAGGCGAGCAGCCCGGCGCCGGCGCGCAGGGCACGGCGCACGGCGGGCTCGGCATCGCCCAGCAGGCGGCCCGGCGCCCCGTCGAGCGTGACGGTCGCCAGCGGCCGGGTCAGGTCCAGGGAGATCTGCGGTGTGACGGTCGCGGCGGTGGCGTCGACCGCGTACAGGCCGCCGTCGTCGGCGGGCACCAGCAGCACGTCGGCGACGGCCGCGTCCGCGATGCCGGTCAGTTCGCCGCGCAGCAGACCGTCCTCGTGCCGGACGACCTTGTAGGCGGCGCCCGGTGCGACGTCGAGGGCGACCGCGAGGGCTCCGATCGACGTCCCGGCCGCGAGCTCGCTGAGCAGGTCGTCGGTCCCACAGGCCAGCAGCGCCTCGGTGGCGACGACCGCGCTCGTGAGGTACGGGACGGGCGCGACCGCACGCCCAAGCTCCTCCAGCACCACGGCGGCCTCCCGGTGCGTGGCGCCCTGGCCGTCCAGCTCCTCCGGCACCAGCAGACCCGCGAGGCCCATGCCGTCGGTGAGGGCCTTCCACAGCGCCGGGTTGTGCGGGGTGCCCGACTCGATGCGGGAGATGACACCCGGGGCGTCGCAGTGGTCGGCGAGCAGGTCGCGGACGGCGGCGCGCAGCGCCTCTTCCTCTTCCGAGTACAACAGGTCGGTCATCGGGCGAGGTCCTTCCAGGCGACGTCCTTGTCGGTGCGCGGTTCGGCGGGCAGGCCGAGGACGCGCTCGGCGACGATGTTCAGCAGCACCTCGCTGGTCCCGCCCTCGATGCTGTTGCCCTTGGAGCGCAGGTAGCGGTATCCGGCCTCGCGGCCGGTGAAGTCGACCAGCTCCGGTCGGCGCATGGTCCAGTCGTCGTACAACAGGCCCTCGGCACCGAGGAGTTCCACCTCCAGGCCGCTGATCTCCTGGTTGAGGCGGGCGAAGGCGAGCTTCATGCCGGCGCCCTCGGGCCCGGGCTGGCCGGCCACGAGCTGCTGGCGCAGCCGCTCACTGGTGAGCCGGGCGGCCTCGGCCTCGACCCAGAGCTTCAGCAGGCGCTGGTGCAGGTCGTGGGTGCGCAGCTCGGGGCGTTCCCGCCAGGTCTTCGAGATCGGGCCGATCATGCCGCCCTCGCGGGGCAGCCGCATGCCGCCGATGGCGACGCGCTCGTTGTTCAGGGTGGTCTGCGCGACCCGCCAGCCGTCACCGACCTCGCCGAGGCGGCGGGAGTCCGGGATGCGGACGTCGGTGAGGAACACCTCGTTGAACTCGGCCTCGCCGGTGATCTGCCGCAGCGGCCGCACCTCGACGCCGGGGTCGGTCATGTCGCAGACGAAGTACGTGATGCCCCGGTGCTTGGGCACGTCCGGGTCGGTGCGGGCGATGAGGATCGCCCAGCGGGCCACATGGGCGCTGGACGTCCACACCTTCTGCCCGTTGACGACCCAGTCTCCCCCACTCTCGGCTTCGCTCGAGCGGGAGGTGCCCCCATCCTCCCGCACCGCTCGTGTACGCAGCGCGGCCAGGTCGGACCCGGCACCCGGCTCGCTGAACAGCTGGCACCAGACCTCCTCGCCCACCCAGAGGGGCCTGAGGAATCGCTGCTTCTGCTCTTCGGTGCCGTACTTGAGGATCGTCGGCGCGGCCATCCCGAGGCCGATGCCGATGCGCCGCGGATCGTTGTCGGGAGCCCCGGCCGCCTCCAGCTCGGCGTCCACGACGGCCTGGAGGGACCGCGGAGCACCGAGTCCGCCGAGGCCCTCCGGGTAGTGCACCCAGGCCAGTCCGGCGTCGAAGCGGGCCCGGAGGAAGTCCAGGCGGTCGGTCGAGGCCGGCGGGTGAGCGGCCAGCAGGTCCTGTGTGCGACGGCGCAGTTCCTCGGCGTCGGTCATGCGGCGGCTCCCTTCTCCAGGACGACGGCCACCCGGCCGGTCGTCACGCCGTCGGCGACCCGCTGCACGGCGGCGGCCGCCCCGCCGAGCGGAACGCGTTCGCTCACCAGCGGCTTGATCGCGCCCCGGGCGGCCAGCTCGGTGAGCTGCTCGTGGCAGTGCTGGACCAGCTTCGGGTTCTTGGTGTTGTACAGGCCCCAGTGCAGGCCGAGGATCGAGTAGTTCTTCACCAGGGCGTGGTTCAGCGCCGGGCTGGGGATCGTGCCGCCGGCGAAGCCGACGACGACGATCCGCCCCTCGAAGGCGACGACCTTGGTGGACTGCGTGTAGGCCTCGCCGCCGACCGGGTCGTAGATCACGTCGGCGCCCCGGCCGCCGGTGGCCTCCTTGACGGCGGCGACGACGTCCTCGGAGCGCCGGTCGATCACGACGTCGCAGCCCAGCTCGCGGGCGACGGCCGCCTTCCCGGAGCCGCCGACGACACCGATGACGGTGGCGCCGGCGGCCTTCCCGAGCTGCACGGCCGCGCTGCCGACCCCTCCAGCGGCAGCGTGGACGAGCAGGGTCTCGCCGGCCCTCAGACCGGCCCGGCGGTGCAGACCGAACCAGCCCGTCTGGTAGCCGATGTGCAGGGCCGCGGCCTCCGCGTCGTCCAGGGCGTCCGGCGCGGGCAGCAGGGCGGCGGAGTCCGCGACGGCGTACTCGGCGAAGCCGCCGTACGGCAGGACCGGGTTGGCGATCACCCGGCGGCCGTCCTCGGTCTCGCCGCAGATCTCCACACCCGGGGTGAACGGCAGCGGCGGCCTGACCTGGTACTGCCCGCGGCACAGCAGGGCGTCGGGGAAGTTGATGTTGGCGGCCCGTACCTTCAGCAGCATCTGGCCGTCACCGGGTGTGGGCGGCTCCACGTCCACGAGCCGCATCACCTCGCCCGGCTCGCCGTTCTCGTGCACTTGCCATGCCTGCATGCGGGGCCTCCACGGGGGACTGCTTCGTCTGACCGGGGTCGTTCGCATACTAAGCGGTCGCTTGCCAATCAGGGAACAGCCTCCGGGAGAAGAGTCCCGCGAACGGGTATCTCGTGCGTCACGACCGCTTCGGCCGCGCCCGGACATGCATCCGCTCCCCCTGCGGCCCGAACAGGCTGAGGAACTCCACGGGCCCCTCCCCAGTCGACCCGAACCAGTGCGGCACCCGGGTGTCGAACTCCGCGGCCTCCCCCGCCGTGAGCACCACGTCGTGCTCTCCCAGCACCAGGCGCAGCTTGCCGGACAGCACGTACAGCCACTCGTAGCCCTCGTGCGTGCGCGGGTCCGGCTCCTGTCTGCGCTGGGGCTCCAGCACCTTGTAGGCCTGGAGGCCGCCGGGCTGGCGGGTGAGCGGCCAGTGGGTGCGGCCGAACATCTCGATCGGCTTCGACCGCACCCGCGGGTCGCCGGCCGACGGGGCTCCGACCAGCTCGTCCAGGGCCACCTGGTGTGCCCGGGCGATCGGCAGCAGCAGCTCCAGGCTGGGTTTGCGCAGGCCGGACTCCAGGCGCGACAGGGTGCTGACGGAGATGCCGGTGGTCTCGGAGAGCGCCGCCAGGGTCACCTCCCGCTCCTTGCGCATCTGCCGCAGCCGGGGGCCGACGCCCGCGAGTACCTCGTCCGTAGTCATGGTCGTATTGCAGGTTCGGCAAACATGTTTGTCAATCCCGTGGTGCCGGGCGACTCTCGGTGGTGGAGGTGGTCACCATGACCGAGAGGTACGCAGTCGTAGTCGTCGGCGGTGGTACGGCGGGCCTGTCCGCGGCCCTGGTGCTGGGCCGGGCCCGGCACCGCACGCTGGTCGTCGACGCGGGCGAGCCGCGCAACGCACCCGCCGCGCACATGCAGGGCTATCTGTCGCGGGACGGCATGCCGCCCGCCGAGTTCCTCGCCGCCGGCCGGGAGGAGATCGCGCGGTACGGCGTGGAGCTCGTGCGGGACCGGGTGGTGGCGGTGGACAAGGGCGAGGACTTCGCCGTGGTGCTGGCCGGCGGGCGGACCGTGCGGGCCCGGCGGCTGGTGATCGCGACCGGACTGAAGGACGAGCTGCCCGCGGTTCCCGGGGTCGCCGAGCGGTTCGGCCGGGACGTGCTGCACTGCCCGTTCTGCCACGGCTGGGAGGTGCGCGACCAGCCGTTCGGGGTGCTGGCGTCGAGCCCGGCGAGCGTGCACCAGGCGCTGATCGTGTCCCAGTGGTCGAAGGACGTGCGGTTCTTCCTGCACACGGTCGCCGAGGAGGAGCTGTCCGACCAGGACCTGCGCCGACTCGCTGCGGCCGGGGCGGACGTGGTGCCCGGCGAGGTCGCGGGGCTCGTGGTCGAGGACGACCGGCTCACCGGTCTCCGGCTCGCCGACGGCACGACGCACGGGCGCTCCGTACTGTTCGTCGGTCCACGCCCCGTTCCGCAGACCGGCCTGCTGGAGCGGCTCGGCGCCGAGCTGCACGAGACGCCCGTCGGCGCCTATCCGGTGGTCGACCCGACCGGGCTGACGACCGTCCCGGGCGTGTGGGCCGCGGGCAACGCGATCGGCTTCGCCGAGCAGGTCGTGCACGCGGCGAGCGGCGGCTACCGGGCGGCGGCCGCGATCGTCGGGGACCTGCTGATGACCGACCTCGACGCGGCTGTCCAGGAGTAGAGGGGCCGCCCGGGTGTAGAGGCGGCTCCTCCGGTGCACCATGGCTGCATGCTGCTGCACCGGCTGGCCCGAGTGTCCCAGGAGGTCGCCGCCACCTCGGCGCGGTCCCGGAAGACGGCCCTGCTCGCGGAGCTCTTCCGGGACGCGGAGGCGGACGACGTGCCGATCGTCATCCCGTATCTGGCGGGCCGGCTGCCGCAGGGCCGGATCGGCGTCGGCTGGAAGGTGCTGAGCCGTCCGGTCGCCCCCGCCGCCGAGCCGGGCCTGACCGTGCGGGACGTGGACACCCGGCTTTCCGAGCTGGCCAAGGTGTCCGGCCCGGGCTCCCAGGCGGAACGGGCCCGGCTGGTCGGGGAGTTGATGGGCGCGGCCACCGAGGACGAGCAGCGGTTCCTGGTCGGGCTGCTCACCGGCGAGGTACGGCAGGGCGCGCTGGACGCCGTCGCGGTCGAGGGACTGGCCCAGGCGACCGGGGCGCCCCCGGCGGACGTACGGCGGGCCGTGATGCTCGCCGGCTCCCTCCAGACGGTCGCCGAGGCGCTGCTCGCGGACGGCCCCGCCGCCCTGGACCGCTTCCGCCTCACCGTCGGCAGCCCGGTCTGGCCGATGCTGGCGCACAGCGCCTCCTCGGTCGCCGAGGCGGTGGACAAGCTCGGCGCCTGCGCGGTCGAGGAGAAGCTCGACGGCATCCGCGTCCAGGTGCACCGGGACGGCGACACGGTACGGCTCTACACCCGCACCCTCGACGACATCACCGACCGGCTGCCCGAAGTGACCGCCGCCGCACTGGAGTTGCGGGGCGAGCGGTTCATCCTCGACGGTGAGGTGATCTCCTTCGACGAGGGCGGCCGCCCCCGCTCGTTCCAGGAGACCGCCGGCCGTGTCGGCTCGCGCACGGACGTGGCGACGGCCGCACGCGCGGTGCCGGTCTCCCCGGTCTTCTTCGACGCACTGTCCGTCGACGGCCGTGACCTGCTCGACCTGCCCTTCGCCGAGCGGCACGCGGAGCTGGCCCGGCTGGTCCCCGAGCCGATGCGGGTGCGCCGCACGACGGTGGCCGGCCCGGATGATCTGCACCCGGCGGAGGAGTTTCTCGCCGAGACGCTGAAGCGCGGGCACGAGGGCGTCGTCGCCAAGGCGCTGGACGCCCCCTACAGCGCGGGCCGGCGCGGCGCGTCCTGGCTGAAGGTCAAGCCCGTCCACACCCTGGACCTGGTCGTCCTGGCCGCCGAGTGGGGCCACGGCCGCCGCACCGGCAAGCTCTCCAACCTCCACCTCGGCGCCCGCACCGCCGACGGCGGCCTCGCCATGCTCGGCAAGACCTTCAAGGGCATGACCGACGCGATGCTGACCTGGCAGACCGAACGGCTGCAGCAGCTCGCCGTCGACGACAACGGCCACGTCGTGACCGTACGCCCGGAACTCGTCGTCGAGATCGCCTACGACGGCCTCCAGCGCTCCACCCGCTACCCGGCCGGAGTCACCCTGCGCTTCGCCCGAGTGGTCCGCTACCGGGAGGACAAGCGCCCCGAGGACGCCGACACGGTCGAGGCACTGCTGGCCGCGCATCCGGAGGTGAGGCCGTGAAGCGCAGTGCCGGCCTGCTGCTCTTCCACCACACCGACGACGGCCTCGACGTGCTGCTCGGCCACATGGGCGGCCCGTTCTTCGCCCGGCGCGACGCCGGGGCGTGGACCATCCCCAAGGGCGAGTACGAGCCCGACGAGTCCGCCTGGGCGGCGGCCCGCCGCGAGTTCGAGGAGGAACTGGGGCTGCCCCCGCCCGACGGCGAGGCCCTCGCCCTGGGCGAGGTCCGGCAGACCGGCGGCAAGATCGTCACGGCCTGGGCGATCGAGGCGGACCTGGACCCGGCGACGATCGCGCCGGGCACGTTCCGCATGGAGTGGCCACCCCGCTCGGGACAGCTCCAGGAGTTCCCCGAACTCGACCGCGTGTCGTGGTTCGGGCTCGACCGGGCCCGCGAGGTGATCGTCAAGGCGCAGGCGGCGTTTCTCGACCGCCTGGCGGAGCACTCGCCCTGAGGAGACGCTCCCGCGTTGCGGTCCCCTCCGCCACGCGGGAAGGTCGGACTACAGCCCGCTCCGAGGGAGGTCAGCCATGCCCATCGCAACGGTGAACCCGGCGAACGGCGAGACGCTCAAGACGTACGAGGCCATGGGCGAGGAGGAGATCGAGCGCCGGCTCCAGCTCGCGGAGGCCACCTTCCGCACGTACCGGACGACGACGTTCGACGAGCGCGCCCGGCTGCTGAGGAAGGCCGCCGACCTCCTCGAAGAGGACCAGCAGGACATCGCCCGCGTGCTGACCACGGAGATGGGCAAGCCGATCCAGCAGGCCCGGGCCGAGGCGGCGAAGTGCGCCAAGGCGATGCGCTGGTACGCCGACCACGCCGCGGAACTGCTCGCCGACGAGGAACCCTCCGAGACCGACGTGAAGGACTCCGGCGCCTCGCGAGTGCGGGTGCGCTACCGGCCGCTGGGACCGGTGCTGGCGGTCATGCCGTGGAACTTCCCGCTGTGGCAGGTGGTGCGCTTCGCGGCGCCCGCGCTGATGGCGGGGAACGTCGGCCTGCTCAAGCACGCTTCGAACGTCCCGCAGACCGCCCTCTACCTGGAGGACCTCTTCCACCGGGCGGGCTTCACCGAGGGCTGCTTCCAGACCCTGCTGATCGGCTCCGCCGCGGTCGACGAGATTTTGCGCGACGAGCGTGTCAAGGCGGCCACCCTCACCGGCAGCGAGCCCGCGGGCCGCGCGGTCGCCTCCACCGCCGGGGAGATGGTCAAGAAGACTGTGCTGGAGCTGGGCGGCAGCGACCCGTTCGTCGTCATGCCCTCCGCCGACATCGACCGGGCCGCGAAGGTCGCGGTGACCGCGCGCGTGCAGAACACCGGGCAGTCCTGCATCGCCGCGAAGCGGTTCATCGTGCACACGGACGTCTACGACGCCTTCGCCGAGCGGTTCGCCGAGGGCATGAAGGCGCTGAAGGTCGGCGACCCCATGTCCGACGACACCGAGGTCGGGCCGCTCTCCAGCGAGCAGGGACTGCGCGATCTGGAGGAGCTGGTCGACGACGCCGTGCGCGGCGGTGCCGAGGTGCTGTGCGGTGGCGAACGCCCCGACGGGCCCGGCTGGTACTACACGCCGACCGTTCTCGCCGGCATCACCCGCGAGATGCGTATCCACCGGGAGGAGGCGTTCGGGCCGGTCGCCACGCTGTACCGGGCGGCCGGCCTGGACGAGGCCGTGCTGATCGCGAACGACTCGCCGTTCGGGCTGAGTTCGAACGTGTGGACGCGGGACGAGTCCGAGGTGGACCGGTTCGTCCGGGACCTGGAGGCGGGCAGCGTGTACGTCAACGGCATGACGGCCTCCCATCCGGCGTTCCCGTTCGGCGGAGTGAAGCGGTCCGGGTACGGGCGTGAGCTGTCCGGGCACGGAATCCGGGAGTTCTGCAACATCACGACCGTTTGGCACGGTGCGTGAGTGTTGCGGAGCTACGATCCCGTCTGTGAACCGCGAAGTGACTCTGCCTCTGATCGTCGACGACCGCGGGACCTTGCAGGTGGCTGCGGCCGATGTCAGCAAGCTGTTGCGGACGGTGGGTGGTCGGTGGGTGCGGCTTGTCGAGGCCGGGGAATCGGGGCTCGACGAGGACACGGTCGCCGCGTTGACGATCGAGCTGGCGAAGCTGGCCGACCGTATTGATGTGGCCTGTATCGCGCACAGCAGTGGGGGTGCGCCGTAGTTAGAGGGCCGCGGTCAACGCGTTCCAGAACATGGCCTCGTACGTTTGCAGGAGACGTCCGTAGCGCCGCGCGCTCGTCTCGTCGAGTCGCCCCGCGTCCAGGCCGTCCCGCACTGCCGCCGTCGCCTGGTTCTCCAGCTCCGGGGACGGCTCCGCGAAGAAGTCGAAGAAGGCACACGCCTCGTCCGTGAAGCCGTACTGCGTGCGCAGACCCCGGGCGATGGTCGCGCAATAGCCTCCCCACGCGGAGAAGTTGGCGGTCAGGGCCAGGACGACGTCCGCCGGTGCGGCGTTGATGGCCAGCCAGGCCACGTACCCGGGGTACGCCTGGCATCCCGGAAGCGGCTCGTACGCTGCCGTCTGTGTCTCGTGCACGCCGCACGCCCGGGCGAACGACGACAACCGCTCCTCCGCCAGCGCCTCGCCCTCCGCGAGCGTCCCGAAGAAGACCGCGGCCTCCGGGTCCCTCACGAGGGAGCGCTCCGCCAGATACCCGAAGGCCCGGCGGTCGGATGGGATCACCCAGGACTGTTCCAGGGCTAGCGCGGCGAGGGTGGAGCGGGGCGCCGTGCCGTCGGCGATCCGCGGGACCAAGGGGTTGGACCGCGGGTCCGGAGCGAGGTCCGCCGTGGTCGTCCGCAGCAGGTCCCGGGCCGGGTGCGTCATCGCGTCCTCCGTCGTCGAGGTGTCGGGACGAGCCTGGCACGGCGTCCCCGGTACGGAGTAGTCCGGCGCGAGAACGGCGCCCCACCGGGTGATCGTGAATGGACCACCCTCTGAGGTGAACCGCCTTCTGAGGTGCCCAGCTCCTGACCGGGGGCAATGATGAGCGAAGAGACGATCACCGAAACGCCGCCGGTCACTCGGCCGGCCCCGCACTCCGTCCCGGCCCTTGGTCCGGTCGGATTCCTGGACGCGCCGGAACACGCCCGGCTGCGCCGCAGCGTCGCCGCGGCGTTCACGGCGCGCCGGGTGGAGCGGGTGCGCGAGCGGTCCCGCCGCATGCTGGCGGAACTGGTCGACGAGATGCTCCAGGACGGCCCGCCGGCCGATCTGACCGAGGCCGTGCTCAGCCCGTTCCCCGTCGCGGTGATCTGCGAGCTGATGGGTGTCCCGGCCGCCGACCGGCAGGGCGTGCACACCTGGACCCAGCTGATCCTGTCCTCCTCGCACGGCGCCGAGGCCGGCGAGAAGGCGAAGAAGGAGATGGGCGCCTACTTCTCCGAACTGATCGGGCTGCGCGAAGGCAGCACCGACGAGGACGTCACGTCCCTGCTCGGCGCCGCCGTGGGCCGCGGCGAGCTCACACTGAAGGAGGCGGCGGATCTCGCGGTGCTCCTCCAGCTCGGCGGCGAGGCGGCCACCGGCAACGGCGGCCGGCTGTTCTACGTCCTGCTGACCCGCCCCGAACTCGCCGAGCGGCTGCGCGCCGAACCGATCCAGGTGTCGTACCCGGACGTGTCCCTCGACCTCGGCCCGCACTACCGCCCCGGCGGCACGCTGGCCCGGCTGGTGTCGGAACTCCTGATGGACGCGCTCCTCGACGGTGTGCCCGGACTGCGGCTCGCCGTCCCCGCCGAGGAGGTGCCGTTCAGGAAAGCCGCGCACGTCCGCGGCCCCGAGGCCCTGCCCGTGACGTGGTGAGCCGACGATGGCGACGGAAGGACCGCTCGTACCACCGGGCCGCGTCCGGGGCGGGCTCACCGCGGGTCAGGTCAGCTTCCACTCCCCCGTCTCGTCGGCGAAGCCGGAGTCCATCGCGAACTGGACCGTCGCCATCTTCGACGCCTTCGGCACCTCGAACACGACCCAGCCGAGCGCCTTCGCGCCGGGCTTCAGGCGGACGTCGGAGGACATGGACGGGCCGGCGGTGACGTCGGCGAAGGTGGACTGGAACTGCTGGCCCTGGTCGTCGGCGACCTGGGTGCCGTTCTGCGGGCTGTCCGAGTAGGCCTTGGTCCCGGTGTTGACGAGCTGGAACTGCACGGCGATCCAGCGGTTGCCCGACTCGGGAGCGGTGAACTCGTCGCCGGACTTGGCGTTGTCGACGACCTTGACGACGGTGACGTCCAGCTTGCTGCCGGCCTCCATGCCCTTCAGGGCGAGAGTGTCGCCGGGCTTGGCGACCTCCGGTGCGGCACTCGCCTTCGCGGCGGGCTTCTTCGCGGCCTGCTGACCGCTGCCGGCCTTGGCGGACGCCTTGGCCTTGGGCTTGTCGACGACCGAGTCGCCGGAGCTGCACGCGGTGACGGTGAGCGCACCGATCACGGCCGCCGCTGCGGCGGTGAGTCTGATGCGGCTGTGGTTGCTCATGATCCCCCCAGGGTTCTGTGACACGTAAGTGAAGGACCCGTGAAGAGAGAACATGGTTGCACGGTTAATCAAAAAAATTTCGGGGTCGCGGGCAACCTCCGGGGGCCTTGTCGCGTCCGCCCCGCGACGCGACGCCCCCGGAGGAGAACGCCGGTTAGCGGATCGGCGTGCCCGACAGCGTCCGAGCGATCACCAGGCGCTGGATCTCGCTGGTGCCTTCGAAGATCGTGTAGATCGCCGCGTCCCGGTGCATCCGCTCCACCGGGTACTCCCGCGTGTAGCCGTTGCCGCCGAGGATCTGGATCGCCTGGGCCGTGACGTTCTTGGCCGTCTCGCTCGCGAACAGCTTGGACATCGAACCCTCGGCCGCCGTGAACGGCTTGCCGTTGACCGCCATCCAGGAGGCGCGCCAGACGAGGAGCCGGGCCGCGTCGATGGACGTGCGCATGTCCGCGAGTTGGAACGCCACGCCCTGGTTGTCGATGATCGGCCGCCCGAACTGCTCCCGGGTCTTGGCGTAGTCGAGGGCGACCTCGTACGCGGCACGGGCGGTGCCGACCGCCATGGCGCCGACGGCCGGGCGCGAGGCCTCGAAGGTGGCCATGGCCGCGTTCTTCACGCGCTCCCCGCCCTGCTTGGCCTTCTCCCGGGCCCGGGCGAGCCGCTCGTCCAGCTTCTCCTTGCCGCCGAGCAGACAGGAGCCGGGAACGCGCACGTTGTCCAGGATGACCTCGGCGGTGTGCGAGGCACGGATGCCGTGCTTCTTGAACTTCTGCCCCTGGGACAGGCCTTCGGTGCCCGGCGGGACGATGAAGGAGGCGTGGCCCTTGGAGCCGAGCTCCGGGTCGACGACCGCGACCACGACATGGACGTTGGCGATACCGCCGTTGGTCGCCCAGGTCTTGGTGCCGTTGATCACCCACTCGTCCTTGGCCTCGTCGTACACGGCCCGGGTGCGCATGGAGGCGACGTCCGAGCCGGCGTCGGGCTCGGAGGAGCAGAAGGCGGCGACCTTGACGTCGTTGGCATCGCCGTACATCTGCGGGATCCAGGTGCCGATCTGCTCCTCGGTGCCGTTGGCGAGGACGCCGACGGCGGCGAGACCGGTGCCGACGATGGACAGGGCTATGCCCGCGTCGCCCCAGAACAGCTCCTCCATCGCCATGGGGATGCCGAGGCCGGTGGGGTCGAAGTACTGCTGGGCGTAGAAGTCCAGGGAGTAGATGCCGACCTTGGCGGCCTCCTGGATGACCGGCCAGGGAGTCTCCTCACGCTCGTCCCATTCGGCGGCCGCGGGGCGGATCACATCGGCCGCGAAGCCGTGCAGCCAGTCCCGGACCTCCTTCTGTTCGTCGTTGAGCTCCATGGTGAACTCGGCCATGTCGTCCCCTCCAGCGGCACACATGCATGTTACTTGCGGTAACACCAGTCTGTTACCGGTGGGTAGTCGAAGTCAACTCCTACCGACCGGTCGGCACCCGTTCGATGTCCGGGGCATGTTTGAGTGTTAGTTTGCGCAGGCGTCATCGAATCAGCACGGGTGGGGAGAGCACATGGACACCACGCAGCGGACGGACCAGCAACGGTCCGCCGACCGCCGACGGCGTGAGCTGCTGGAAGCCGCCGACCGAGTGGTGCTGCGCGACGGTCCGCATGCCTCGATGAACGCGATCGCGGCGGAGGCCGGCATCACCAAGCCGATCCTCTACCGGCACTTCGGTGACAAGGGCGGACTATACGCCGCCCTCGCCAAGCGGCACACGGACGCGCTGCTGGACTCGCTCCGGGCGGCGCTGGACGCGCCCGCGGAGAGGCGGGAGCGGGTCGAGGCGACACTGGACACGTATCTCGCGGCCATCGAGGCGCGGCCTCAGGTGTACCGGTTCCTGATGCATCCCGCGGAGGGGGGCCAGCCGGGAGATCCGGGGTTCGATGTCGGCAAGCACAGTGCGCCGTTGCTGCGGCGGATGGGGGAGGAACTCGCCCAGGTCATCGAGGAGCGGCTGGATCTCGGGCCGGGTGGGCAGCAGCTGGCGCGGGTGTGGGGGCACGGGATTGTCGGCATGATGCATGCGGCCGGGGATTGGTGGCTGGGGGAACGGCCTTGTTCTCGTGCGGAGTTGGTGCGGAGTTTGGCTGATCTGTTGTGGGGGCGGCTTGCGGCTGCGGGGGATCGGGTGGGGGGCCCGGGGTTCTGACCGTCGTTTTCCGTTTTGCCGCCGGTGGGGGCTGATCACGCAGTTCCCCGCGCCCCTGAGTTACTCACCCACTCGGCGCCATGAAGCCCGGGCCACCTGGCGCATCAGTTTGCGGTGGCGCCAGCCGCTGAGGTGGTCCGCGTAGATGCGGCCCTCCACGTGGTCGTACTCGTGCTGGAGGCAGCGGGCGAAGAAGCCCGAGCCGTGCACCGTGATCGGGTCGCCGGTCATCGTGAAGCCGTCGACCACCGCGTGGTCGTAACGCTCCGTGCCCGCTTCCAGGCCCGGCAGGGACAAGCAGCCCTCCGGGCCCCGGATCACCACTCCGTCCGCCTCGACCAGGCGCGGGTTGACCACATGGCCGACATGCCGGACGTCCTCGTCGTCGGGGCAGTCGTAGACGAAGACGCGCAGCGGCTCGCCGATCTGGTTGGCGGCGAGGCCGACGCCCTGGGCGGCGTACATGGTCGCGAACAAGTCCTCGACGAGCCGGGCCAGTTCGGGGCCGAAGTCGGTGACCTCCGCGCAGCGGGTGTGCAGGAGCGGGTCGCCGTGCAGGGTGAGGGGTCTCACGTGGCCGTGGGCGCCGGGGATGGAGCTGTTTCGCATGGCGGCAAGAGTAAGGTCCCTGTCATTCCGCGCCTCCCACACGAGTTCACCACAGTGCCGCGGTTCGGGAGTGCTAATGGATCTCGATAGGCTGAGGTCCACACCACGTGGCCGTCAGGCTTCAAGGCGCGGCGCGTACGCAAGGAGGATCGAGAACTGATGGCAGGCAACTCGGACCCGCTCTCGCCGCGGGCCAAGCTGGCCGTGACCGCGGGCAAGGCGGTCGCGGCGGCATCCCGCGCCGCGGGGCGCGGCAGCGGTTCGGTGATCGGCGGCCGGGTGGCGCTCAAGCTCGACCCCGACCTCCTCGCCCGGCTCGCGCAGAACCTGGACGTGATCCTGGTCTCGGCGACGAACGGCAAGACCACGACCACCCGGCTCATCGCCGAGGCCCTGCGCGCGGCGGGACCGGTCGTCTCCAACGCGCTCGGCGCGAACATGCCGGCCGGTATCACCTCGGCGCTCGCGGGCAGCTCGGACGCCCGGTACGGCGTGATCGAGGTCGACGAGAAGTACCTCGCCGGCGTCGCCCGGGACACCGCGCCGAAGTGCATCGCCCTGCTCAACCTCTCCCGCGACCAGCTCGACCGCGCCGCCGAGACCCGCATGCTCGCCGAGAACTGGCGGGAGGGGCTCGCCGGCTCCAAGTCCGTGGTGGTGGCCAACTGCGACGACCCGCTGGTGGTATGGGCGGCGTCTTCCTCCCCCAATGTGATCTGGGTCGCGGCCGGGCAGATGTGGAAGGACGACGCCTGGTCCTGCCCGTCGTGCGGTGGCGTGATGCAGCGCCCGGGCGACGACTGGTACTGCGGTGAGTGCGGCTTCCGCCGTCCGACGCCGAGCTGGGCGCTCTCCGGCGACCACGTCCTGGACCCGCACGGCTCCGCGTGGCCGATCCACCTCCAGCTGCCCGGCCGCGCCAACAAGGCCAACGCCGCCTCCTCGGCCGCCGTCGCCGCCGTGTTCGGCGTGCCGCCGCAGGTCGCGCTGGAGCGCATGTACCAGGTGCAGGCGGTGGCCGGCCGGTACGACGTCGTCCAGTTCCAGGGCCGTGACCTCAGGCTCCTCCTCGCGAAGAACCCGGCCGGCTGGCTGGAGACGTTCTCCCTGATCGACCCGCCGCCCGCCCCGGTCATCCTGTCCGTGAACGCGCGCTCCGCCGACGGCACCGACACCTCCTGGCTGTGGGACGTCGACTACACGCGTCTGACCGGCCACCCGATCTGCGTCGTCGGCGACCGGCGGCTGGACCTCGCGGTGCGCCTGGAAGTCGCCGACCAGCACTTCCAGGTGTACGAGAACCTCGACCAGGCCGTGGCGGCGTGCCCGCCGGGACGGATCGAGGTCATCGCCAACTACACGGCGTTCCAGGACCTGCGCCGCCGGGTCGGCAACTGAGCACGAGACGTCAGGGGACTTTTGTGAGCGACAACCAACTGCGGGTCGTCTGGATCTATCCCGACCTGCTCAGCACCTACGGCGACCAGGGCAACGTCCTCGTCGTGCAGCGCCGGGCCCAGCAGCGCGGCCTGGACGTGGCGCGGCTGGACGTGCGCAGCGACCAGGCGATCCCGACGTCCGGCGACATCTACCTGATCGGCGGCGGCGAGGACCGTCCCCAGCGGCTCGCGGCCGAGCGGCTGCGCCGGGACGGCGGACTGACCCGGGCCGTGGAGAACGGCGCCATCGTGTTCTCCGTGTGCGCCGGCTACCAGATCCTCGGCCACGAGTTCATCAATGACCTCGGCCAGCGCGAGCCCGGCCTCGGCCTGCTGGACGTGGTGTCGGTACGCGGCGAGGGCGCGCGCTGCGTCGGCGACGTGCTGGGCGACATCGACCCGCGCCTCGGCCTGCCCCCGCTGACCGGCTTCGAGAACCACCAGGGCGTCACCCACCTCGGCCCCACGGCCCGCCCGCTCGCGAACGTGCGCTTCGGCAACGGCAACGGCACGGGCGACGGCACGGAGGGCGCGTACAACGACACCGTGTTCGGCACGTACATGCACGGCCCGGTGCTGGCACGCAACCCGCTGATCGCGGACCTGCTGCTGAAGCTGGCCCTCGACGTCAACGCGCTGCCGCCGACGGACGACCGCTGGTACGAGGCACTTCGCAACGAGCGCATCGCGGCTGCGCAGCAGCCCGCCTAGGCCAACAGCGTGCGTTCAGCACGCGTCAACCTGCTGGTCAACAGCCCGTCTGACGGCACATCCGCACAGGTGAGCGGGGTCGTCCAGCAGGCGGACGCGTGCTTCGGTCCGGCCCCTCGATGCCGCTAGGGTGGCGGGGATTCGAGCCGGACAACGTGGTCCGGCCCCGGCCCACGTTGAGAAGGTTTTCGGGCTATGCGCATTGGTGTCCTCACGTCCGGCGGCGACTGCCCCGGCCTGAACGCCGTCATCCGGTCCGTCGTGCACCGCGCCGTCGTCGACCACGGCGACGAGGTCATCGGCTTCCGGGACGGCTGGAAGGGCCTCCTGGAGTGCGACTACCTCAAGCTCGACCTCGACGCGGTGGGTGGCATCCTCGCCCGCGGCGGCACGATTCTCGGGTCCTCCCGGGTCCAGCCCTCCCATCTGCGGGACGGTGTGGAGCGGGCCAAGGGCCATGTCGAGGAGCTCGGCCTCGACGCGATCATCCCCATCGGCGGCGAGGGCACCCTCAAGGCCGCGCGGCTGATGTCGGACAGCGGCCTGCCCGTCGTGGGTGTGCCGAAGACCATCGACAACGACATCGCGGTCACGGACGTCACGTTCGGCTTCGACACGGCCGTCGGGGTGGCGACCGAGGCCCTGGACCGGCTGAAGACCACCGCCGAGTCCCACCAGCGGGTGCTGGTGGTGGAGGTCATGGGTCGGCACACCGGCTGGATCGCGCTGCACTCCGGCATGGCGGCCGGCGCGCACGCCATCGTCGTACCCGAGCGGCCCTTCGACATAGAGGAGCTGACCAAGAGGGTCGGCGAGCGGTTCGAGGCGGGCAAGCGCTTCGCGATCGTGGTGGCGGCGGAGGGGGCCAAGCCCCGCGCCGGGACCATGGAGTTCGACGAGGGCGGCAAGGACATCTACGGGCACGAGCGGTTCGCCGGGATCGCCCGTCAGCTGTCGGTCGAGCTGGAGGGGCGGCTGGGAAAGGAAGCCCGGCCGGTGATCCTCGGGCATGTGCAGCGGGGCGGCACTCCGACCGCCTACGACCGGGTGCTGGCCACGCGGTTCGGGTGGCACGCCGTGGAGGCCGTGCACCGGGGCGAGTTCGGGCAGATGACCGCGCTGCGGGGCACCGACATCGTGATGGTGTCGTTGGCCGAGGCCGTGGAGACGCTGAAGACCGTGCCGGAGGACCGGTACGCCGAGGCGGAGTGCGTTCTCTGAGACTCCCGCACCCCTGAGCACCTCTTACCGCCCCCGGTCACCTGTGTGACCGGGGGCGGTTCTACTCTTGGGGCGGACAGATTGCTGCACACCCCCACGAAACAGGAGCCGGCGGTATGGATCACAGCGGGCACGGCATGACCATGGATCTGCCGCCGTTCACGCTGGGACGAGGTCTGGAGTGGTCGGCGGACCCGTTCTTCCTCGTCGCGTGCCTGGCCGGGCTGGCGCTGTACGGGTGGGGTGTCGTGCGGCTGCTGCGGCGCGGTGACAAGTGGCCGGTGGGACGTACGGTCGCCTACGTCATCGGTGTCCTGAGCATCGTGCTCATGATGTGCACCCGGCTGAACGACTACGGCATGGTCATGTTCAGCGTGCACATGGTGCAGCACATGGTGATCAGCATGGTGTCGCCCATCCTGATCCTGCTCGGGGCGCCGATCACGCTCGCGCTGCGGGCGCTGCCGACGGCGGGACGGAGCCGCAAGGGGCCGCGTGAGCTGCTGCTGATGTTCCTGCACAGCCGGTACATGCGGATCATCACGCACCCGGCGTTCACGATCCCCCTGTTCATCGCGAGCCTGTACGGGCTGTACTTCACGCCGCTGTTCGACACCCTGATGGGCTCCAAGGCGGGGCACATCGGGATGATGGTGCACTTCCTCGCGGTCGGCCTGGTGTTCTTCTGGCCGATCATGGGCGTGGACCCGGGCCCGCACCGGCCGGGCTATCTGATGCGGATGCTGGAGCTGTTCGCGGGCATGCCGTTCCACGCGTTCTTCGGGATCGCGCTGATGATGGCGTCCGAGCCGATGGTCGAGACGTTCAAGAACCCGCCCGCCTCGCTCGGCATCGAGGCGCTCTCCGACCAGAACGCGGCGGGCGGCATCGCCTGGGCGTTCAGCGAGATCCCGTCCGTGCTGGTGCTGGTCGCGCTGCTGTTCCAGTGGTACGCCTCGGACCAGCGTCAGGCCAGGCGTGAGGACCGGGCCGCCGACCGCGACGGGGACAAGGAACTCGAGGCGTACAACGCCTATTTGAGCTCGCTGCACGCACGGGGAAACTGACTTTTCCCACGCCCCGCTTCGCCCATTCGTCCTCGCTCTGCTCTTTCTCCACAACGCGGTTGCATAGCATTTTCCTTCAGTAGCATGAAACGCGTCGGGGGAACCGCAGGGGGGAGCGGTGATGCGGAGGTTCGCTGTCCTGGTCGCTTTTCTGCTGGCTCTCGGGGGGTGCGATTCGGGCGGGTCTTTGTTCGAGGTGAAGGCGGTCGCCGCGGGAGTTCCGTCCCTGGCGCCCTTCTTCGCCGAGGACAGCGGGCTCGGCCGGGACAGGCAGGTGCGGTCGCGGGCCGTGCCGGGTGGCCTGCAACAGGGGGACACACCGGGGCTGTACGGCGGGACGAAGCAGCCGGGGATCTGTGATGTCGAGCGGCTGAAGCGGTTCCTCACCGCGCCGCGCAACGATCGTAAGGCGCGGGCATGGGCGGCCGCGCTCGACCTTCGTACGGACGAGATTCCGGGATATCTCGACCGGCTCACACCGGTTCTCCTGCGTCACGACACTCTCGCGCTGAACCACGACTACAAAAAGGGAAAGGCTGTTCCCTTCCGTGCCCTCCTCCAGGCGGGAATCGCGATTCTCGTCGACGAGCAGGGACTTCCATCGGTCAAATGTTCGTGCGGAAATCCGCTGCGGCCCTTCGAGGGCGACACGAGCCGGATATCCGTCACGTTCGGGGACGGCAACGAGAAGTGGCACGGGTACGACCGCGCCGAGGTGGTCGTCGTACGGCCCGCTCCCCGGAAGCTGGAGCGCATCGCCCTCGTCGACGTCCGGGACCCCGGCCGGGGCATCGAACGGCCCGTCGGCACGACCGGTGAGGCGGACGCCGGCTTCGACGCGACGGAGCGGCGGGCCGTGCCGCGTCTTGCCGGGACGACGTTCGGGGAGGCGAGCCGGCGGCTGGCCGATGTGGGGCTGGCGGTCGCGTTCAGGGGTGACGAGCCGCCTGCGGACCGTGCGCGGGTCATCGCCTCCGACCCGGGTGCGGGGGTCGGGCTGCGGTTCGGGGCGTATGTGACGCTGAGCGTGGCAGCCGAGTCGGGGACGGACGGGCGTACTGAGGGTACGGCGACACCTGCGCCCTCGGCGTCCACTCCCCCTGCCGGCTCCAGGCCTCCGACGAGTGCCGGGCCCACGCCGTCCCGGCAGTCCCCGTCCAAGGCGCCGCCCGGCTCCGTGCCGCCGGCTGCGTCGAGCGCCGCGCCCAGGAGCAGTGCGGCGCCCACGACGACCGGCTCACCGCCGCAGGTCACCAGCTCCCCTCCCCCGCAGGTCACCAGCTCGCCTCCCGCCCGTGCACCGGTCACGAGCAGCGCGCCGCCGCCGGTGAGCAGCACGCCCGCGTCCAGCGCTCCCGCGACGACCGCCCCTGTGAGCACCGTCCCTACCACCAGCGCCCCGGCGACGACCGCCCCGGCGACCAGCCCGCCCACCCCGAGCACCACCGTCTAGCACCGCACCCCCGCCGAACCCTGGAGTCACCGGATGTCCTCAGGATCACCGACGTCGGGAGTGGGCCGGGTCGTCGCCGGCCGTTATCTGCTGCTGCGCCGGCTCGGCAGCGGCGGCATGGGGCACGTCTGGCTCGCCCACGACCAGAGACTCGCCTGCGAGGTCGCGTTGAAGGAGATCGTGTTCCGCGACCCTGCCGAGGCAGGAAACGAGCGGGAGGCGCGGGTCGCGCGGGCCCGGGCGGAGGCCCGGCACGCGGCCGGGCTGCGCGGACACCCGCACGTGGTGACGGTGCACGACGTGCTGGAGCACGAGGGGCTGCCGTGGATCGTGATGGAGTACGTGACGGGCGCCGTGGACCTGCGGGAGCTGGTGACCCGCCGCGGGCCGCTCGCCCCGGCCGAGTGTGCCCGCGTCGGCCTCGCCGTGCTGGACGCGCTGACCGCGGGGCACGAGCGGGGCGTGATGCACCGCGACGTGAAGCCGGCCAACATCCTGCTCGCGCCGGACCGCGCGGGCTCGCCGTACGGGCGGGTCCTGCTCACCGACTACGGCATCTCCGTGCAGCCGGACGCCGGTGAGACGCGGTACACGATGGCGTCCGTGCTGGTCGGCACGGCGGGGTATCTGGCGCCGGAGCGGGCCTCCGGCAGTACACCGACGCCGGCCGCCGACCTCTTCTCGCTGGGCTGCACGCTGTACTTCGGCGTCGAGGGCCGCGGCCCCTTCGAGCGGGAGTCGCACCTGGCGGCGCTCACCGCGGTGGTCATGGAGGAGCCGCTTGTGCCGCTACGGGCCGGGGCTCTGGAACCCGTGCTGCACGGGCTGCTCGCCAAGGATCCGGAGTTGCGGATGACCGCCCAGGAGGCGGAGGCCGGGCTGTCGGGGCTCGTCACGCCCCATGCGGAGGCGTTCGAGCGGACCCGGACGGATCCCGGGTCGCCGTCCCCGTGGGAGACCCCGCCGGTGCCGTCCTCCGGGCCGGGCGGCATCGGTCCCGGCGCCGCGGCACCCGGCGCACGGCGCCGTCGGCGCTCCCCCGCCCTCCGGGCCGTCGCCGCCTGCGGTCTCGGGCTGGTCCTCGCGCTCGGCGGCGTCTGGTACGCGCTGGCCGACCGGGCGGGCGGTGGGACGGCGTCCGCGCCGTACGGAGACGCCGTGGGTCTGGGGAAGCCGCTCGCGGACGGGGACTGTGTGCTCGCGGACTGGCCGGGCGGAACCCGGTTCGCCGGCACGCCCCGGCTCTCCCTGGATCCGACCTGCCGGGACCAGGCGCCCGACGGGCAGGTGGTGGCGTTCGCCGAGGCGGCGTCGGCGGACGAGGCGCGGAAGCTGGGACCGGCCCGGTGCGAGGAGCTGACCCGGGAGCTGCGGGACCGGCTCGCCGATGTGCGCAGCCACGCCGTCGTGCCGAGCGGCACCGGGTTCGAGGCGGCGGGGCGGCGCACCGCCTGCCTGGTGCTGGGCGCGCACGGGCCGCTGTACGGGCCGCTCGGGGAACGACGTAGGTTCGGTACGGCGTTCGCCGACACCGCGACCATGCAGAAGCGCGACTGCCTGGACGTCCGTTCGAACCGGGAGGCGCGGCTGGTGCCGTGCGGCGGGCGGTACGACCAGCAGGTCCTCGGGTTCACCCGACTGGGCGCGGATGTGACGCTCGCCGAGGCGCGGACCTCGTCGGACGCGGCATGCGCCCGGGACGTGGCACCGCGCGACTACGGCTTCGACCCGTCCGTCTACGAGGCCGGTTCGTGGACCAGCGACGGACCCTGGAAATCCGGTACTCATGTCGTCGTCTGCACCGTCAGGAGGCAGAACGGGGGCACCATGGGGGGAACAGAACCATGAGGAGGGTGTTGCGATGCCCGGTTCCACGAACGGTTCGAACGCGACGAAGACCATGGGAGGCATCACCGTCGGCGGCCTCGTCCTGGTGACGGCCTACACGGTGGCGCTCGGCAGCAACGGCTGGCTGTGGTTCGGCTGGGTCGTCCTGGGCCTGATCACCCTCGGGATGGTGGTCACCACGAAGAGCACCTGAGATCACTCCCGGGTCAGCCGTCCGGCCGAGTGCACGCCCGGCTGGTACTTCGGGAGCCGGACGGTGATCTTCATGCCCGCACCCGTGGCGGTCTCGATGACGAGGCCGTGGTCGTCGCCGTAGACCTGGCGGAGCCGGTCGTCGACGTTGGAGAGCCCTATGCCGCCCGAGGGGCTGACCTCGCGGGCGAGGATGCGGCGGAGCAGGCCGGGGTCCATGCCCGCGCCGTCGTCCTCGATGACGACCAGGGCCTCGGCGCCCGCGTCCTGGGCCGTGATCTGGATGTGGCACTTGTCGGCCTTGCCCTCCAGGCCGTGCTTGACGGCGTTCTCGACGAGCGGCTGGAGGCACAGGAAGGGCAGGGCGACGGGCAGTACCTCCGGGGCGATCTGGAGGGTGACGGAGAGGCGGTCGCCGAAGCGTGCCCGCACGAGCGCCAGGTAGTGGTCGATGGCGTGCAGTTCGTCGGCGAGGGTCGTGAAGTCACCGTGCCGGCGGAACGAGTAGCGGGTGAAGTCGGCGAATTCCAGGAGCAGTTCACGGGCGCGCTCGGGGTCGGTGCGGACGAACGAGGCGATCACCGCGAGCGAGTTGAAGATGAAGTGCGGGGATATCTGGGCCCGCAGCGCCTTGATCTCGGCCTCGATGAGGCGGGTGCGGGACTGGTCCAGGTCCGCCAGCTCCAGCTGTACGGACACCCAGCGGGCCACCTCGCCGGCCGCCCGGACGAGGACCGCGGATTCGCGGGGCGCGCAGGCGACGAGGGCGCCGTGCACGCGGTCGTCGACGGTGAGCGGGGCGACGACCGCCCAGCGCACCGGGCAGTCGAGGAGGTCGCAGGTCAGCTGGAAGGCCTCGCCGCGGCCGGTCTCCAGAGGGCCGGCGAGGCGTTCCATGATCTCGGTGCGGTGGTGGGCGCCGTCGCCGTCCCAGACCAGGACCTGTTTGCGGTCGGTGAGGCACAGGGCGTCCGTGCCGAGCAGGGAGCGCAGTTTGCGGGCGGACTTGCGGGCGGTCTCCTCCGTCAGCCCGGCCCGCAGCGGGGGTGCGGCGAGGGAGGCGGTGTGCAGGGTCTCGAACGTGG
This sequence comes from Streptomyces sp. HP-A2021, assembly GCF_022807935.1. NCBI lineage: Bacteria > Bacillati > Actinomycetota > Actinomycetes > Kitasatosporales > Streptomycetaceae > Streptomyces > Streptomyces sp. HP-A2021. The sequence goes on along the minus strand of NZ_CP094344.1, from coordinate 8,332,342 downwards.
CGTGTTCGACGGGCGTGCCCAGACCGCCGAGGCTCTTGGGGCGTGCCGTGCGCCGGCCGAGCCAGACCCCCAGCGCCAGGACCGGGAGCACGGCGACGCACAGGCCCGCCAGGAATCCGCTCATGCCGTCACCTCCGTGCGCAGTTCCTCGGGCAGGTGGAACCGGGCCAGGACCGCCGCCGTACCCGGCGGCACCCGGCCGGGGGTGGCCAGGGAGACCAGGATCATGGTGAGGAAGCCCAGCGGCACCGACCAGAGCGCGGGCCAGGCGAGCAGGGCGTGCAGCGCGCCCGCGCCCGGGTAGCCCGCCATGGTCGCGGCGACGGCGAGCAGGGCCGAGCCGCCGCCGACCAGCATGCCGGCGGCCGCGCCGGGCGGGGTGAGCCGCCGCCACCAGATGCCGAGGACGAGCAGCGGGCAGAACGACGACGCGGACACGGCGAAGGCGAGCCCCACCGCGTCGGCCACCGGGAGCCCGCCGACCAGGACGCTCGCGGCGAGGGGCATGGACATCGCGAGGACGGTCCCGAGCCGGAAGTGCCGTACGCCGCGCGCGGGCAGGACGTCCTGGGTGAGCACGCCCGCGACGGCCATGGTGAGCCCCGAGGCCGTGGAAAGGAACGCGGCGAAGGCGCCGCCCGCCACCAGCGCGCCCAGCAGATCGCCGCCCACTCCCCCGATGATGCGGTCGGGCAGCAGGAGGACGGCGGCGTCCGTGTCGCCGGTGAGGGTGAGTTCGGGGGCGTAGAGGCGGCCGAGGGCGCCGTAGACGGGCGGCAGGAGGTAGAAGGCGCCGACCAGGCCGAGGACCGCGACGGTGGTGCGGCGGGCCGCGACGCCGTGCGGGCTGGTGTAGAAGCGGACCACCACGTGCGGCAGGCCCATGGTGCCGAGGAACGTGGCGAGGATCAGCCCGTACGTGGCGTACAGCGGGCGTTCCTCGCGGCTCTCGGCCTGTGCGGGCGACAGGTCGCCGCCACCACTGCGCTGCGCCTTCGGGACGGCCGCTCCCTCGGCGAAGGTGAGCCGGGTGCCGCGTTCGACGCGGTGGGTGCCGGCGGGGAGCTCGAGGCGGGTATCGGTGTGCGTACGGCCGTCCACGGTGCCGGTCACCGTGACGGTGAGCGGCCGGTCCAGTTTCAGGTCGATGCTGTCGCCGACGCGGACGACGCGCTGCTCGCGGAAGGTGGCCGGCTCGTCGAAGGCGTGGCGGGGGGCTCCGTCGCTCTGCCAGGCGAGGACCAGGAACAGGGCCGGGACGAGCAGGGCGGTGAGTTTCAGCCAGTACTGGAACGCCTGGACGAAGGTGATGCTGCGCATGCCGCCGGCGGCGACGGTGGCGGTCACGACGACGGCGACGATCACCCCGCCGAGCCAGTCGGGCGCCCCGGTCAGCACGGTCAGGGTCAGTCCGGCCCCCTGGAGCTGGGGCAGCAGATACAGCCAGCCGACGCCGACGACGAAGGCACCGGCCAGCCGCCGCACGGCCTGGGAGGCGAGGCGGGCCTCGGCGAAGTCGGGGAGCGTGTACGCGCCGGAGCGGCGCAGCGGGGCGGCGACGAAGAGGAGCAGGACCAGGTAGCCGGCGGTGTAGCCGACCGGGTACCAGAGCATGTCGGGGCCCTGGACCAGGACCAGGCCCGCTATGCCCAGGAAGGAGGCGGCGGAGAGGTACTCGCCGCTGATGGCGGCGGCGTTGAGGCGGGGGCCGACGGTGCGGGAGGCGACGTAGAAGTCGGAGGTGGTGCGGGAGATGCGCAGGCCGAAGGCGCCGACCAGGACCGTCGCCACGACGACCAGGGCGACGGCGGGGACGGCGTAGTTGGAGTTCATCGGTCTTCGACGAGGCGTACGAAGTCGCGCTCGTTGCGCTCGGCGCGTCGGACGTACCAGCGGGCGAGCAGGACCAGCGGGGCGTAGAGGCCGAAGCCGAGGACGGCCCACTCCAGGCGGCGGGTGTCGGGCATCGCCGCGAAGAGCAGCGGGAGCGGGCCGATGAGCAGGCCGAGGATCGCGAAGACGGTGAGGGCCGCGCGCAGTTGGGTGCGCATCAGGGAGCGGACGTAGGTGTGACCGAGGGTGGTCTGCTCGTCGATCTCGGTGCGTGGGCGGTAGTAGCCGGAGGCCCTGCGGGTCTGGCGGGGCGGGCCGGTGACGACGACGCGGCGCTCGGTGTGGTCCTGGGGCACCGTCACGTCCTCCTCATGAGCAGGTCGCGCAGCTCGCGCGTGTGGCGCCGGCTGACCTGGAGCTCCTCGGAGCCGACCAGGACGCTGACGGTGCCCGCGTCGAGGCGGAGTTCGCCGATGTGGCGCAGGGCGACGAGGTGGCGGCGGTGGATACGGACGAAGCCGCGGGAGCGCCAGCGCTCCTCCAGGGTGGACAGCGGGATGCGGACCAGGTGGCTGCCCTTGTCGGTGTGCAGCCGGGCGTAGTCGCCCTGGGCCTCGACGTGGGTGATGTCGTCGACGGCGACGAAGCGGGTCACGCCGCCGAGCTCGACGGGTATGTGGTCGGGGTCGGGTTCGCTCACGGGGATGCGGGGCGCGGTGCCGCGGAGCTCGGCGGCACGCCGTACGGCCTCGGCGAGCCGTTCCTTGCGGACGGGTTTGAGGACGTAGTCGACGGCCTTGAGGTCGAAGGCCTGGACGGCGAAGTCCTCATGGGCCGTGACGAACACGACGAGCGGCGGCCGGGCGAACCCGGTGAGCAGGCGGGCCAGGTCGAGGCCGTCGAGCCCGGGCATCTGGATGTCGAGGAAGACGACGTCGATCGCCTCGGGCCCGCCCGGCCCGGACTCCAGGGCCCGGTTGATGCGGCGCAGCGCCTCGGTCGCGTCGCCGGCGCCCTCCGCGCTGCCGATGCGGGGGTCCGCGTGCAGCAGGAAGAGCAGTTCCTCCAGCGAGGGGCGTTCGTCGTCGACAGCGAGGGCGCGCAGCATGAACCCGGAGTGTAGGGGCGATCGGTACGTCTGGACATGTGCCGGGGGCAGACGTCGGCGCGGGATGCCGTGGCCGCGTCGGGCCGGGCGCGGGGCGGGGTGCCGGTGGATACAGTGCCCGCATGAACAGCAGGTCCACGCCGTTCGACGAACTCGACCGGAAGATCATCACCGCGTTGATGGCGAACGCCCGGACGTCCTTCAGTGAGATCGGCACGGCGATCGGGCTGTCGGCCACGGCGGTCAAGCGCCGGGTCGACCGGCTGCGGGAGACGGGCGTGATCACCGGGTTCACGGCCACGGTGAAGCCGTCGGCGCTGGGCTGGCGGACCGAGGCCTACGTCGAGGTGTACTGCGAGGGCGCCGCCCCGCCGCGGCGGCTCGCGGAGGTCGTGCGCGACTACCCGGAGATCACCGCGGCGATGACCGTGACGGGCGGTGCGGACGCGCTGCTGCACGTGCGGGCGCGGGACGTGGAGCACTTCGAGGAGGTGCTGGAGCGGATCCGCCAGGAGCCGTTCATCCGGAAGACGATCAGCGTGATGGTGCTGTCCCATCTGCTCCCGGAGAGCCCGGAGGCGGGTGCCAGTCAGCCGGCGCCGGAGGAGGTCCCGGGCGGCGCAGCAGACGTGCGCTGACCGGCCGCAAGACGCAGCGTTCCTGCGCGAACACGCAACCTTTGTTCCTTGTCGGCCACCTCCGTCAGTTCCTACCGTTGTGTCAATCCCCAGTCACACACCGTGAGGAAGCGGAGGGACCCCTCTGTGCCCGACTCCCGTGTGCCGCGCCGGCGGCGCTACCTCGTCTGCGAACCCAGACACTTCGCCGTGCAGTACGCGATCAACCCGTGGATGCATCCCGACGAACCCGTCGACGTCATCCGCGCCCTGGACCAGTGGCAGGCGCTGGTCGACACCTATCGTGCCCACGGCCATACCGTGGACACTGTGAAACCCGTTCCCGGTCTGCCCGACATGGTCTTCGCCGCGAACGCGGCGGTCGTCGTCGACGGCCGCGTCTTCGGCTCCCTCTTCCACGCGCCCGAGCGCCGCCCCGAATCCGTGCCGTACGAGGCGTGGTTCAAGTCGGAGGGCTACGAGGTCTACCACCCCGAGTCGGTGTGCGAGGGCGAGGGCGACCTGGTGCCGGCCGGCCGCTGGATCCTGGCCGGGACGGGCTTCCGAACCACCCGGGAGGCGCACAGTGAGGTGCAGGAGTACTTCGGGGTGCCGGTGATCAGCCTGACGCTGGTGGACCCGTACTTCTACCACCTGGACACGGCGCTCTTCGTCCTCGACGACGACAACATCGCCTACTACCCCGAGGCGTTCTCGCCGGGCAGCCGCGAGGTGCTGGCCCGGCTGTACCCGGACGCGGTGCTCGCCACCCGCGAGGACGCGATGGCGTTCGGGCTCAACTCCGTCTCCGACGGGCGGCACGTGTTCATCTCACCGGGGGCGACGGCCCTGGCCGGCCGGCTCGCCGGCCGAGGTTACGTCCCCGTCCCCGTCGACCTGTCCGAGTTCCAGAAGGCCGGTGGCGGCATCAAGTGCTGCACCCAGGAGATCCGGGAGATCCGCTCATGACCGCACCCGTCCGCACCGAGGACCCGCAGGAGAGCCGTGGCTCGCGGGAGACCCGTGGCTCGCAGGAGCTGATCCGCGCGGAGGAGCCGGTCCTCGCGCACAACTACCACCCGCTGCCCGTGGTCGTCGCCCGCGCCGAGGGCACCTGGGTGGAGGACGTGGAGGGGCGGCGCTACCTCGACATGCTGGCCGGCTACTCGGCGCTCAACTTCGGGCACCGGCACCCGGCGCTGATCGACGCCGCCCACCGCCAGCTGGACCGGCTGACTCTCACCTCCCGCGCCTTCCACAACGACCGGCTCGCCGAGTTCGCTGAGCGGCTGGCGGCGCTGACCGGCACGGACATGGTGCTGCCCATGAACACCGGTGCGGAGGCGGTGGAGAGCGGGGTGAAGGTGGCCCGCAAGTGGGCGTACGACGTCAAGGGCGTCCCGGCGGACCGGGCGACGATCGTGGTCGCGGCGGACAACTTCCACGGCCGTACGACGACGATCGTCAGCTTCTCCACGGACGAGACGGCCCGGGCGGGCTTCGGGCCCTTCACGCCGGGCTTCCGGATCGTGCCGTACAACGACCTGGCCGCGCTGGAGGCCGCGGTCGACGAGACGACGGCGGCGGTGCTGATCGAGCCGATCCAGGGCGAGGCGGGGGTGATCATCCCGGACGACGGCTACCTGGCCGGCGTGCGCGAGCTGACCCGCCGCAAGGGGTGTCTGTTCGTCGCGGACGAGATCCAGTCCGGGCTCGGCCGTACGGGCAGCACGCTGGCCGTCGAGCACGAGTCGGTCGTGCCGGACGTGGTGCTGCTGGGCAAGGCGCTGGGCGGCGGCATCGTGCCGGTGTCCGCGGTGGTCGGGCGCCGGGAGGTGCTCGGGGTGCTGCACCCCGGGGAGCACGGGTCGACCTTCGGCGGCAACCCGCTGGCGGCCGCGGTCGGCACGGCGGTGGTCGAGCTGCTGGAGACGGGCGAGTTCCAGCGCCGCGCGACCGAGCTGGGCGCGGTGCTGCGGGACGGTCTGACCGGGCTGGTCGGCAAGGGCGTCGTCGGCTTCCGCTCGCGGGGGCTGTGGGCGGGCGTCGACATCGACCCCGCGCTCGGCACGGGCCGCCAGATCAGCGAACGCCTCATGCGGGAGGGAATCCTGGTCAAGGACACCCACGGCTCCACGATCCGCCTGGCCCCACCGCTCACCATCACGACCGAGGAGCTCGAAGGGGCGCTGGGGACGCTGGAGAAGGTGCTGCGGTAAGAGGACAAGGGTTACGGCGCAGGCCGCCCGCGAGCGGGACGGCCTCCGCCGGGCCGAGCCCGCCACCAGCCGCCCCGACCGGCCCCGTACAAGCCGCCCCCGCGTGCCGGAAGGGTGAAGATTGAGGCAAGAGGTGGTAGACCACTCTCAGCGACAGAGAGGTCGGCCGTGGGCGCACACGAGGAGTACGGTCGGCGGCGGTTCGACGTGGCCGACGCCGTGCCCCTGTTGCTCGATCCGCAGGGCGTGGTGACGGGCTGGACCAGCGAGGCCCGGCGGCTGCTGGCGTACCCGGCTGCCGAGGCGGTCGGCAGGAAGCTGGCGGATCTGCTGACCGCCGAGGACGCGCAGCGCGTGCCGGACCTGGTCGAGCGGTGCCGCAGGGACGGCGGCTGGACGGGGCTGCTGACGGCCCGCCACAGGGACGGGCAGCCGGTGAGGGTCGCGGCCCGGATCACCTCGGCCGAGGAGGCGCACGGCGCCTCACGCTGGCTGGTGCTGCTGTCGGAGCTGGCCGACGCGCCCGGCTGGAACATGAGCCGCACCGTGCTGGAACGGATGGTGGCCGACTCCCCGGTCGGTATCGCGATCGTGGACACGGACCTGCGTTTCGTGTGGTCGAACGCCGCTCTGGAGCAGTTCGGCGGCGGACCGCCGGCCCGGCGGCTCGGCCTGCGCTTCGCGGACGTCCAGCCGGGCCTGGACGCCCAGGCGGTCGAGGCGCAGATGCGGCACGTGCTGGAGACCGGTGAGGCCGTGGTCGGGTACGAGCACGTCGGCCACGTGGTGTCGGCGCCGCTGCGCGAGACCGCGCACATGCTGTCGTTCACCCGGCTCGAGGACGACCGGGGCCGCCCGATGGGCGTGTACTACACGGTCGTCGACATGACGGAGCGGCACCGCGCCCGGCAGCGGCTGGCACTCCTCGACCGGGCCAACGAGAACATCGGCCGCAGCCTGGACCTCACGCGCACCGCGCAGGAACTGGCCGACGTGACCGTGCCGGGACTGGCCGACCTCGTCACCGTGGACCTGTTGGAGACGGTGCTGCGGGGCGCCGAGGTGACGCCCGGGCCGCTCGCGGACACCGATCCGGTGGCGCTGCGCCGGGCGGGCCACGGGTCCACGGAGGAGGGCGCCCCGCAGGCCGTCGTCGGGATCGGCGAGGTCGCGACGTACCCGGCCGGGTCGCCCCCGGTCCGCTGTCTGACCACGGGACGGACCTGGCACGCGGAGCGGCTCGGCCCACTGGACCGGGTGTGGGTCACGGACGCCCCGGGCGGCCGGCGATCCACGTTCTCGGAGCTGGGCCTGCACAGCGTGATGGTCGTGCCGATCCGGGCTCGCGGCACCACCCTCGGGATCACCACCCTCTTCCGGCGCCACGGCCGGGAGCCCTTCGACGAGGAGGACCTGCGGCTGGCCGAGGACCTCGTCTCCCGCGCGGCCGTCTGCGTGGACAACGCCCGGCGCTACACGCGCGAGCGCGACGCCGCGCTCGTCCTCCAGCGCAGTCTGCTCCCCCACCGGCTGCCCGAGCAGGACGCGGTCGAGGTGGCCGCGTGTTACCGGCCGGCGGACGAGCTGACCGGCCTGGGCGGCGACTGGTACGACCTCATCCCGCTGTCCGGGGCGCGCGTCGCGCTCGTCGTGGGCGAGGTGCCCGGGCACGGCATCGACGCCGCCGCGGCCATGGGGCAGTTGCGGACGGCCGTACGGACGCTGGCCGTTCAGGATCTGCCACCCGAGGAGGTGCTGGCCCATCTCGACGACCTGGTGGCGCGGTCGGCCCGGGAAGAGGGCGCCGAACCGGGCACGGTGGGCTCCGCGGGCACGCAGTGGCTGGGCTCCGGATGTGTGTACATCGTCTACGACCCGGTCGACGGCGGGTGCGCGATGGCCGCCGCGGGCCATCCGGTGCCGGCCGTGGTCCACCCCGACGGCTCGGTCACGTTCGTCGATCTCCCGCAGGGGCCGCCGCTCGGCGTGGGCGGTCCGCCCTTCGAGGCGGTCGAGCTGTCCCTCGATGAGGGCAGCACCCTCGCCCTGCACACGGACGGGCTGCTGGCCCGGTCCGAGACCTGGGCCGTCGACGCCGGCCGGGAACGGCTGCGCGGGGCGTTGGAAGGGGCGGGCCCGCTGGAGGCGCACTGCCGGAACGTCGTCGACGCCCTGGTCCCGGCGCGCCCCTACGACGACGTGGCCCTGCTGATGGCCCGTACGAAACGCCTCGGCACCGAGCAGGTCGCGGCCTGGGATCTGGACCCCGACCCGGCCCTCGTCGCCGACGCCCGCCGCAGGGCCACGCGGCAGCTGGCCCGCTGGGGGCTGGAGGAGCTGGCGTTCACCACGGAACTGGTGGTGAGCGAGCTGGTCACCAACGCCATCCGGCACGCCGGCGGGCCCATCCGGCTCCGCCTGATCCGGGAGCGCGCCCTGGTCTGCGAGGTCTTCGACAGCGGCGCCACCGCGCCCCATCTGCGCCACCCCCGTACGACGGACGAGGGCGGGCGCGGTCTGCTGCTGGTCTCCCAGCTGACCCAGCGGTGGGGCACACGGTTCGTCCCCGACGGGAAGATCATCTGGGCAGAGCAGTCCCTGACGGAGCTCGCCGAGGTGCCCGTGGCCGCGCTCCTGGAGTGAGGTCGAGCCAGATCCGCCCATACCGTGGGAAACTGGTCTGACCCCGGCAGTGGTGAGGCGGCGGCCATGACGGATTCGGCGATCGACTACACGGCGGTGTTCCAGGCCCTGCCCGGCATGGTGGCGCTGCTGACGCCCGAGCTGGTGTACGCGGACGTCAACGAGGAGTTCGTCCGGGTCTCCGGCCGCTCCCGCGAGCAGCTGGTCGGGCACTACCTGTTCGACGTCTTCCCCGACAACCCCAACGACCCGGCCTCGACGGGCATGCGCAACCTGGAGGCCTCGCTGTACCGGGTCCTGGCGACCGGGGAGCGTGACGCCATGGCCCTCCAGCGCTACGACGTCGAGGATCCCGAGCGGCCCGGACAGTGGCAGGAGCGCTACTGGAGCCCGGTGAACGCACCGCTGCTCGGCCCCGACGGCAAGGTGGCGCTGATCCTGCACCGGGTCGAGGAGGTCACGGAGCTGATCCGGGCCCGGGGCCGCCCGGGGGGAGGCCGGGGCGGCCGGTCCCGGGTCCTGGAAGCCGAGCTGTACACCCGCGCCCGCGAGCTCCAGGAGCTCAACGAGCGGCTGCGTCAGGCGCACTCCCGGGAGCGGGAGGTGGCCATGGCCCTCCAGGAGGCGATGCTGCCCGACCGCCGTCAGGTCAGCCACCACCACCGGGCCGCCGTCCGGTACCGACCCGCCGTGGGCGCGCTCAACGTGTGCGGGGACTGGTACGACCTGGTCGACCTGGTCGGCGGCAACCGGGTCGGCGTGTCCGTGGGTGACGTGGTCGGCCACGGGCTGGCGGCCGCCGGTGTCATGGGCCAGCTGCGCAGCGCGCTCAGCGCGGCCTCCCGGGTCGCCGGGGGCCCGGCCCAGGCCCTGGACGTGCTGGGGCGCTACGCCCATGTGGTCGAGGGCGCCGAGTCGGCGACCGCCGTGACGACCTTCATCGACTTCGACCGGCACGCCATCACCTACAGCAGCGCCGGCCATCCCCCGCCCGTACTGATCCATCCCGACGGCCGTGCCGAGTTCCTCGACGGGGCCACGGACACGCCGCTCGACGCCCGCCCCGACCCGATCCCGAGACCGCAGGCCGAGACGTCCTTCACGCCGGGTGCCACGCTCGTGCTGTACACCGACGGCCTGGTCGAGCGGCGCGGCGAGGACATCGACACCGGCCTGGCCCGTCTCGCCGACGCGCTGCACCGGAACCGGGAGCAGGATCCCGAGCGCCTCGCCGACACCGTCCTGCTGGAACTGCTGCCGCCCGGCGGCGCCACCGACGACACCGCCCTGATCATCGTGCGGCTGTGAGCCGGCCGTCAGCGACGGGTGTTGCCGTGGTCGAGCAGCCGGACGCGGTCCACGTTCTGCCGGTCCTCGGCGTCCGCGCTGGGCTCGCCAGCGAACCACGCGTCGAGGATCTCCTTCAGCAGCGGCTCGGACGTGAGCCGCAGGCTGAGCGCGAGGACGTTGGCGTCGTTCCAGCGGCGGGCCCCGTCGGCCGTGTAGGCGTCCGTGCACAGGGCGGCCCGGACGCCCGGCACCTTGTTCGCGGCGATCGAGGCGCCCGTGCCGGTCCAGCAGCACACCACCGCCTGGTCGGCCGCGCCGTCGGCGACCTCGCGGGCCGCGACCTGAGAGCACACCGCCCACTGGGGGTCGTCCCCGGGACGCAGCGCGCCGTGCGGGCGCACCTCGTGTCCTCGCTCGCGCAGCGCGGCCACGAGGGCGCGGGCGACGGGCTCGTCCATGTCCGAGGAAACAGAGATCCGCATGCTTCGCAGACTACTCGCCGGGGCCGCAAGAACCAGCGGTTGGCCAGGCACCCCCTCGTATCCCGCCACGCAGGCCGTTCGGCTTGCCGGTCACCCGCATGGAGCAGCACGCTGGTCCCGCGGCCCTCCCCAGCCGCATGAGCACCATCGAACGCACCTTGCTGACTGACCGTCAGTCAATCGGCAAAGGATCGGCGTGGTCCGGTCGCACGAGGTGCCCGGTGGCCGTGCCTGCACCTACACTGGCACCCCACGACATGCCGGTTGACCTGCTGGAACGCGGCGGTTGAGTCCACCGCTAGAGTCGAGGAGCGCCCGCTTTGTTCTACTACCTGCTGAAATACGTGCTGCTGGGGCCACTGCTGAGACTGGTTTTCCGGCCTCGAATAGAAGGCCTGGAGCACGTCCCTTCGGAGGGCGCCGCCATCATCGCCGGCAATCACCTGTCGTTCTCGGACCACTTCCTGATGCCCGCGGTCCTCAAGCGGCGCATCACCTTCCTCGCGAAGGCCGAGTACTTCACGGGCCCCGGCATCAAGGGCCGCCTGACGGCGTCGTTCTTCCGCAGCGCCGGGCAGATCCCCGTCGACCGCTCCGGCAAGGACGCCGGGCAGGCCGCGATCCGCGAGGGCCTCGGCGTGCTGAGCAAGGACGAGTTGCTCGGCATCTACCCGGAGGGCACGCGCTCGCACGACGGCCGGCTCTACAAGGGCAAGGTCGGCGTCGCGGTCATGGCCCTCAAGGCCGGCGTCCCGGTCATCCCCTGCGCGATGATCGGCACCTTCGAGGCCCAGCCGCCCGGCAAGCTCATCCCCAACGTCCACCCCGTCGTGATCCGCTTCGGCAAGCCCCTCGACTTCTCGCGCTACGCGGGCATGGAGAACGAGAAGGCCATCCTGCGCGCCGTCACCGACGAGATCATGTACGCGATCCTCTCCCTGTCGGAGCAGGAGTACGTCGACCAGTACGCCGCCGTCGTGAAGGCCGAGGAGGCCGCCGCGGCCGCGAAGGAGCGGAAGTTCCCGCGTATACCTCTCAGTTGAGGTGTCTGCTCTCGGCAGAAGCCGTATCCCCCGCCGGCCCCGGCGATCTACGGTCACCGCATGAGACGTGCTGTGGTGATCGGGGCCGGCGGGCAGACAGGACGGCCGGCGGTGGAGGCGCTGGCGCGGGACGGCTGGGAGGTGACGGCCGCGTCGCGGGGCGGGGCACGGGACGAGGGCTGGCCCGGCGAGGTACGGGCGGTGCGGCTGGACCGCGAGGACGACGCGGCGCTCGGCTCCCTGATCGGCGACGGCTGCGACCTCGTGGTCGACATCGTCGCCTACGGAGCCCGGCACGCACGGCAGTTGACCGGGCTGGCCGACCGCATCGGCTCGGCCGTGGTCGTGTCGACGGTGTCGGTGTACGAGGACGGCACGGGCCGCGGCTTCGACACGATGAGCGAGCCGGGCGGTTTCCCGCAGTACCCGGTGCCCGTGACGGAGGACCAGCCGACGGTCCCGCCGGGGGACGCCACCTACAGCACCGGCAAGGCCGCGCTGGAGAGGGAACTCCTCGCGGCGGGCGACCGGTTGCCCACGACCCTGCTGCGCGCGGGCGCGATCCACGGTCCCCACAGCCCGCTCCCCCGTGAGCTGTACTTCGTGAAACGGAACCTCGACGGCCGGCGCAGGCGGGTGCTCGCCCACCGGGGCGAGAGCCGCTTCCACACGTCGGCCGCCCGGAACATCGCCGAACTGATCCGGCTGGCGGCCGCCCGGCCCGGCTCGCGGGTGCTCAACGCCTGTGATCCGCAGCCGCCGACGGTGGCCGAGATCGGGGCGGCGGTGGACGCGGTGATGGGAGTGGAGACGGAGACCGTGCTGGTGGACGGGGCGGCACCCTCGCCGTCCGTGGGCAGCTCGCCCTGGTCGGTGGAACTGCCGGTGGTCTTCGACATGACGGCGGCGGAACGGGAGTTGGGCTACCGGCCGGTCGTGTCCTACGCCGAGAGCCTCCCGGAGACGGTCGACTGGCTCACCCGCCGGGTGTCCGGGCAGGACTGGCAGGATGCGTTCCCGACGCTCGCAAGGATCTACCCCGACCTGTTCGACTACGCGGCTGAGGACGCCTCGTTCGGGGCCTGAAGGGACGCCTACGTCTCCATGAGAGTCGCCGACGCCTCGTCCAGCAGCCGTCGCAGCCGCAGCGCGTCCGGTGCCACGGCGGTCACCAGGGCGGCGGGACCGGCGAGCGGGACGACCGAGGCCCCTTCTCCGAGTGCCCGGGCCGGCACCGGCTCGGCGGCGAACTCCGGTCGTACGACGACCAGTTGCCCGACCGCCCGGTGGCCGGCGAGCACCGCGGGGCCGTCCCAGCCGCCCGGCGCGCCGGGCCCGCAGGCCAGTTCCTGGTCGAGCACGACCTGCCCGGCGACCCGCACGGTCAGCCGGCTCGTCAGCCGCCCGGGCTCTTCACCGGACCGGCCGAGCACCTGCTCCTCGCGCAGCACGAGCCGGGCCGTGGCGGCGAGTTCCACGCGGGTCGTGACGTACAGATCACTGCCCTGGGCGGAGATCAACTGCTCGGGCAGCCAGTGCAGTTCGGCCCGGTCGGCGACGTCGAGCCGGACGTCGTAGCGGGCCTCTCCCTTGGCCTGCCCCGGCAGGGCGATGGTGGCGGCGGCCGAGCCGACGGACAGCCGCGCTCCCTCCTCCACCCGGGCCTGCACGGTGAAGTGGTCGCCGCCGAGCGGCCCGCTCATCGCCCCGACCAGCATGACCCGTGCCTCGGCGCCTCTCGCCCGGGTGCGCCGCAGCGCCAGAGGCCCGTCACTCTCCAGCACGGGCAGTGCCGTGCCGCCCCGGCCGTCGTCCCGGGCGACGATCCTCGCGACGGAGCGCACCCCGGCGCTGTTCACGCCCGTGCCGTCCACGCGGCGAGCTGCGCACGCACCCAGGCGGCGACATCCGTCACGCCGGGCTCGCTCCGCAGCGACTGGAAGACGACCGGCAGTTCGGCCCGCTGCGCCTTGGCGTCGGCCGCCATCCGCGCGAGGTCGGAGCCGACGTACGGCGCGAGGTCGGTCTTGTTGACGACGAGCAGGTCGGCGGTGGTCACGCCCGGCCCGCCCTTGCGCGGAATGTCGTCGCCCCCCGCCACGTCGATCACGAAGATCTGCGCGTCGACGAGCCCCTTGGAGAAGGTCGCGGTGAGGTTGTCCCCACCGGACTCCACGAGGACCAGGTCCAGCGGCCCGACCGCGTCCTCCAGGTCCTCCACCGCTTCCAGGTTGGCGGAGATGTCGTCCCGGATCGCGGTGTGCGGGCAGGCTCCCGTCTCCACCGCGGTGATCCGCTCGGGCGGCAGCACGGCCTCCCGGAGCAGGAACTCGGCGTCCTCGCGGGTGTAGATGTCGTTGGTGACGACCGCGAGGGACAACTCGTCCCGCAACGCGCGGCACAGCGCGGCGACGGTGGCGGTCTTCCCGGACCCTACGGGCCCGCCGAGTCCGATCCGCAGGGCCCGGCGGCTGCCGTCGGGCCGGAGGGCGTCGGCGCTCACGGCGCCGGGGCCGTCGTGGGTGGGGTCGTGGTCGAGGTGCATGGGGCGGCTCCTGCGTTCTTGTCCGACTGATTCGAGTGGTGGTCCGGCGAGGGATTGATCGAGTGCCTATGAGGCGAACAGCCGCACGGGCCAGGCCGCGTGCACCTCCGCCCCGATCTCCAGCAACGGCGCCGACCCCGCCGGCAACGCGTCGACCCCCTCGTCGACCACCCTCCGTGCTGCCTCCACCGCCCGGTCCACGACGCGGTCCACCTCCGGCGCCAGCCGGGCCAGCACCCCCGTCGCGTCGAAGGGGTCCAGACTCAGCAACCGCACCGTCGCCGTGGCGGGCCCGCTGACGCTCTCGTACGCCGCGCAGTACGCCGCGTCGACCGGCCCGAGACCGGCCGCCCGCGCCGCCAGCCCCAGCACCACCGGCTGATGGGCACCCTTGGGGAACTCCCGTGCCAGCGCGTCCAGTTCGGCGGAGGGCCAGGCCGCCCGGGCGGCCCGCATCAGCTGCCGTCCCAGCTTGCGCGCGGCGACCCGCAGCGCGGGCGAGGGCGTACGGGCGTCCGCGGCACGGTCCAGCGTGACCGGGTCGATCCCCAGCGCGGCAGCCGCGGAAAGGGCCGCCGCCACCGAACCGGTGGTGTGCAGCCGCCCCCGGCAGAAGTCCGCCAGGCTCGCCGCTCCCCTGATCCGCCCGGCCTTGACGGCCGCCTCCGCCCCGCCGGAGTGGGCGTGGCCGCCGGCGGGGAAGCGGCCGTCGGCCAGGACGAGAAGTGCCGCACGTGACATCAGGACGTCCTCAGAACAGGAAGTACCGCTGGGCCATGGGCAGTTCGGCCGCCGGTGCCGCCTCGACCAGCTCGCCGTCGATGTGCACGGCGAAACTGTCGGGATCGACCCGGACCTCGGGCCGGGCGTCGTTCTCCCGCATGTCGGCCTTGGTGACCCCGCGCGTCGACTCGATCGCCACGAACCGCTTGCCGAGGCCCAGCCGCTCCGGCAGCCCGTCCTCGACGGCCAGGGGCGCGACGAAGTTCACGGAGTTGGCGGCGGGTGCCCGCCCGATCGCCCCGAACATCGGGCGCGGCAGGACCGGCTGCGGTGTGGGGATCGAGGCGTTGGCGTCACCCATCTGCGCGTAGGCGATCTGCCCGCTCTTGATCACGAGGTGCGGCTTGACGCCGAAGAAGGCCGGCTCCCACAGCACCAGGTCGGCCAGCTTGCCGCTCTCCACCGACCCGATCTCCCGGGCCAGGCCCTGGGCGAGCGCCGGGTTGATCGTGTACTTGGCGACATAGCGGCGCACCCGGCGGTTGTCGGCGCGGCCGTCCCCGGGCAGCGCACCCCGGCGCCGCTTCATCACATGGGCGGTCTGCCAGGTCCGCATGACGACCTCGCCCACGCGCCCCATGGCCTGGGAGTCGGAGGAGATGATCGAGATCGCGCCGAGATCGTGCAGGATGTCCTCGGCGCCGATCGTGGACGGCCGGATCCGGGACTCGGCGAAGGCCAGGTCCTCCGGGACGGCCGGGTTGAGGTGGTGGCACACCATCAGCATGTCGAGGTGTTCCTCGGCGGTGTTGACGGTGAACGGCCGAGTCGGATTCGTGGAGCTCGGCAGCACGTGCGGCTCGGAGACCACGGTCATGATGTCCGGCGCGTGCCCGCCGCCCGCGCCCTCGGTGTGGTACGCGTGGATGCCCCGCCCGGCGATGGCGGCGAGCGTGTCGCCGACGAACCCGGCCTCGTTCAGCGTGTCCGTGTGGATGGCGACCTGGACGCCGGTCTGCCCGGCGACGGTCAGCGAGGCGTCGATGACGGCCGGGGTCGAGCCCCAGTCCTCGTGCAGCTTCAGGCCGAGTGCCCCGCCCCGGATCTGCGACAGCATCGCCTCGTGGGAGACGGTGTTGCCCTTGCCGAGCAGGCCGATGTTGAGCGGATAGGCCTCCATGGCCTCCAGCATCCGCGCGAGATGCCAGGGCCCGGGGGTCACCGTGGTGGCCTTGGAGCCCTCCGCGGGGCCCGTGCCGCCGCCGACGAGGGTCGTGATGCCCGCGGACAGCGCCTCGTCGGCAATCTGCGGGCAGATGAAGTGCACGTGGGCGTCGATCGCGCCGGCCGTGAGGATCCGGCCGTTGCCGGCGATGATCTCGGTCTCGGGGCCGATGACCAGGTCCGGGTGCACCCCGTCCATGGTGTCGGGGTTGCCGGCCTTGCCGATCCCGGTGATCCGCCCGTCGCGGATGCCGACGTCGGCCTTGACGATGCCCCAGTGGTCGATGATCACGGCGCCGGTGACGACGGTGTCCGGGGTGCCCTCCGCACGGGTGGCGCGCGCCTGGCCCATGGACTCGCGGATGACCTTGCCGCCGCCGAACACGGCCTCGTCACCGGCGCGCCCGGGCCCGCCGGAACGATCCTCCTCGATCTCGACCAGCAGATCGGTGTCGGCGAGCCGGATCCGGTCACCGGTCGTCGGGCCGAACAGGTCGGCGTACGCGGCACGCGAGATCTCAGGCATCGAGGGCACCTCCGGTCTCCCCGCGCAGACCGGGCACGACGCGGGCGCCGGTCAGCGGAACGAGTTCGACGTCGACGGGGATCCCGGGTTCGAAGCGCACGGCCGTGCCGGCGGCGACGTTCAGCCGCTTGCCGCGCGCGGCGGCGCGGTCGAACTCCAGACCGGGATTGGCCTCGGCGAAGTGGTAGTGGGAGCCGACCTGGACGGGCCGGTCGGCAGCGTTGAGGACGGTGAGCCGGGTGACCTGGCGGCCCTCGTTGTACGCAATCGGTCCGTCGGCGAAGAGGATCTCTCCGGGAATCACGGCGCTCTCCCCGTCAGACGATCGGATCGTGAACGGTGACGAGCTTGGTGCCGTCCGGGAAGGTCGCCTCCACCTGCACGTCGTGGATCATCTCCGGGATGCCCTCCATGACGTCGTCCCTGGTGAGCAGCTTGCGCCCGGAGGACATGAGCTCGGCGACGGTACGGCCGTCACGCGCGCCTTCGAGGATGTGTGACGTGATGAGCGCGATCGCCTCGGGGTGGTTGAGCTTCAGTCCTCGGGCCCGGCGCTTCTCGGCCACGTCGGCCGCCACGTGGATCAGCAGCCTCTCTTGCTCGTGCGGGGTCAGTTGCACGTCCCACCTCACAGTCCTCGCTCCGGACCGTGCGGGGCCCGGCTGCCGCAGCCACGGGCGGAAAAGCCCTGGTGGCGTGGCGGCAGGCTAGTTGGACCGGGTTTCAGGCACGTTAACCGGGACGTGCTCGCGCGGGCTACGCCGGATCGGCCCCCCGGTGCTCCGCCGCGATTCCGAACCGCCGCCGTTCGCGAGGAGCGGACGCGACCTCGCGGACCGTGGAGACCGCACTGATCACCTGCTCCTCCGCGGGCTCCGCGAGCTCCTGGGTCTCGTCGAGTCGCCGCAGGTCATCGGCTGAGACGAGGGCGACGAGGGGCTTGCCGTGCCGGGTGACGACGACGCGCTCGCCGCCGTACACCACGCGGTTGATCAGGTCGGCGAGCTCAGCCCTGGCTTGCGTCACCGGAATCTCGTAGGCCATGTCCCCATCATAACGTCACGTACGTCCTGTACATTTTTTACAGAGACAGCCGTCGCCGGAGACGGCTCTGCCCGCGAGGAGGGGTTCACCATGACCCGACCGTCCGCCCGTCACGTGCTGCCCGAGTTCACCGAACGCACGTCGTCCGGGCAACGGACGATGGACCCGTACTCCAAGCTCCTGGAGGGACGGATCGTCTTCCTCGGGGCGCCGGTGGACGAGACCTCGGCGAACGACGTGATGGCCCAGTTCATGTACCTCGAGCACCAGGCCCCCGACCGCGACATCTCGCTCTACATCAACTCCCCCGGCGGCACCTTCCACGCCATGACGGCCATCTACGACACGATGCAGTACGTCGCCTGCGACGTGGAGACGACCTGCCTGGGCCAGGCCGGCGCGGCCGCCTCGGTGCTGCTGGCGGCGGGCACGCCCGGCAAGCGATCCGTGCTGCCGGACGCGCGTCTGGTGATCCATCAGCCCGCCCTGCCCGAGCCGGTCCGCGGACAGGCCGACGATCTGGCGATCCAGGCCGACGAGTTGACGCGTGTCCGGACCCGCATGGAGGAGATGCTCGCCCGGCACACGGGCCGCACCCGGGAGCAGGTGAGCGCGGACATCGAGCGCGACAAGGTCCTCACCGCCCAGGAGGCGCTGGAGTACGGCCTGGTGGACCGGATCGTCCCCAACCGCAAGGCCACCCTGGCCCCGCCGACCGGAGAGTGAGCCGCCGGTGCTGCCGCCCGAACTGCCGCCGCTGCCCGCGCTGACCCGCGCCGAGGCGGACTTGATCGACCGTTATCTGGAGGTCGTCGACCTGCTCGGCCGGATCAACCCGGCGCTGCCCGGCGACACCTACCGCGGACTGCGCGCCGCCCAGGCCCTGGTGGGCAAGGCGACCGCGCTGCGTGACGCGCTGACGCTGATGCACCAGCGGGGCGAGACGGAGCTGCACGCCGCCACCCTCGGCCGGGCGCTGCGGGTGCTGGACGGCGAGCGGCGCACGGCCCGCGTCACCCTGCCCCCGGAGTCCGTCAGTTGACGCGGCCTCACCGGCCCGGATGCCCGCCCTGTCGACGGAGCGTCCGGGCCTGAGTCGAAACGGGCCGAACGACGTACCCCTGTTCGGAGTAGACGAGAGTCCTTTTTTCGGGCCCTCACAGTTGCGCAACGCGCGTGGCCGAGGGGCGGAATGGGACATTCCATCGCTGGTCCGGTGGCCAATGGGCCTGTGGACCGTGGCTCGAACACAGACGTGTCCACCCGAACGGGTGAGTGGTGAGTAACAACACAAATCCCCGGTTCCGTTGGGATTTCGGGACAACCATGAGCCAAGATCCCGTCTGACGACAAGCCCCCGCCGCAGCGGCGGGGCGGTCCGGGCGGACGCCGAGTCCTGCCGCCGCCCGGATGACCGGTCGACAGGAGTGGATCGGCAGGAGTGGAGGACCCAAGCACGACGGGTCGCCGGGACGGTCACGCCATGACCGGGTCCGAGCAGCCCTTGGGGTGAAGCCGCGTCAGCGGCCGGGCAACTTTGTCAGCCCGAATCCGACAGGTCATCCTTCACAGGCGGCTGACGAAGGGTTGCGCATGACTGCGCTCAATCGTGTCCCGTCGCTCATGGTCCGGGCCGGTACGGCCTCGGCCCTCACCATCGCCGCCGTGGGCGGCACGATCGTGGCTCCCGGCTTCTCCTCCGAGGCAGCGGCAGCCACACCGGCGACCAAGGCACTCCAGATAGCGGCCTCGAAGAAGGGATCGCCCTACAAGTACGGGGCCACCGGCCCGCACAGGTTCGACTGCTCCGGCCTCACGCTGTACTCGTTCAAGAAAGCGGGCAAGAAACTCCCCCGCACGGCCGCCCAGCAGTACAACAAGACGCGCCACATCTCCGCCAAGAACCGCAAGGCGGGAGACCTGGTGTTCTTCCACTCGGGCAGCAGCGTGTACCACGTCGGTATCTACGCGGGTAAAAACAAGCTCTGGCACGCTCCCAAGAGCGGGGACGTGGTGCGGCTGCAGAAGATCTGGACCAAGAGCGTCTGGTACGGGCGCGTGAAGTGATCCGCCCGGCGTGCGGCGGTGCCACTGACGCGCCGCCGCACGCCGGAGCGTGACACGGTCTCAAGTGGTTACCCGTAGCCCCATGGCCGAGCACCGTCCCTGCACCGCACGCGGCGAGACCCCGCTGCAACGCGCCGACCGGAACTTCGTCGAGCTGCTCCAGGAGCTCCGGGTCACCCAGACGGGCGTACAGATCCTGTTCGCGTTCCTGCTGTCGCTCGCGTTCACCTCGCGCTTCACGTCCCTCGACACGGCCCAGCGCGTCACCTACGTCATCACGCTGCTGCTGGCGGTCCTGGCCGCGGCCCTGTTCACCGCGCCGGCCGCGCTGCACCGTTCGCTCTTCCAGCAGGGCGCCAAGCCGCGCATCGTGCAGGTCTCCTCACGACTGGCCACCACCGGTCTGATCGTGCTGGTGTTCGCTTTCAGCGGTTCGGTCCTGCTGGTGGTGGATGTGACGACCAGTCGGGCCGGCGGCATCGCCGCGGGCGCGGCGACGTTCCTGGTCTGCGTCGGCCTGTGGGGGCTGCTGCCCCGGCTGGTGCGGCGGGCGGGGCTGCGCCAAGAGACGCAGGGCGACCACGCCGAGCAGGACGGACGGCCGGAAGCCGCCGCCGAGGAGCCTGCGTCCCGGAGCGCCGTCCGGATCCCCGCGCCGCTGCGCGGCACCATCAGGCAGCCCTCAGGGGTTCGAGAAGGAGCAGCACGCCGAGAAGCGTCAGCGCGGCGCCGGTGACCCCCTCGACGGCCCGTGCGGCACGCGGCTCCCGCAGCCACCGCCCGAGCCGGTCCACCAGCAGCGCCACAGCCGGGAACCACAGCAGGGCGAGGACCACCACGATCAGCGCCAGCAGCAGCGTCCGGGGCAGCGCGGGACTGCCCGCGGGCACGAACTGCGGCAGCAGGCTGAGGAAGGTGATGGGTGCCTTCGGGTTCAGGGCGTTCGTGACGAAGCCCTGCCGCAGGGGACGCACGGCGGACGAGCCGGTCCCGGCGGCTTCGGCGGCCACGGCACGGGGCCGGCGCAGCGACCACAGCGTCCGCGCTCCCAGGTACAGGACATAGCCGCCGCCCAGCAGCTGGAGCGCGCGGAACAGCGCGGGCACGGCGGCCAGGACCGTGGCGACCCCCGCCACGGCCAGCGCGGTGTGCAGGAGCAGCCCGCCCGCGATGCCGAGCGCGCAGGCGACGCCGGCCCGCCGGGAGACCAGGGCGTTGCGTACGACGACGGTGAAGTCGGCGCCCGGCATGGCGACCATGCCCGCCGCCACCCCGGTGAAGGCGATGAGTTGTGCGTCCATACGGTCAGCCTGCCGGGCCAGGGCCTTCAGCAGGTACTTCGAATATCCTGGGTGAGCCTTAAGCATCGCTTTGGTCTGTGGAGGTCAGCGGCATGTACGACCCGACCCGGCTCGCGGCGCTGGTCGCCGTCGCGGAGGCCGGGTCCATCACCCGGGCCGCCGAGCGCCTCGGCTACACCCCGCCCGCGCTCTCCCAGCAGCTGGCGAAGCTGGAGCGGGAGGCGGGCTCCGCGTTGCTGGTCCGGCATCACCGCGGGGCGCGGCTGACGGGCGCGGGCGAACTGCTGGTGGCACGGGCCCGGCGCGTGCTCGACGAGTTGGAGCAGGCCCGCCACGAACTGGCCCGGCTGGCCGGGCTCTCGGGCGGCGTGCTGAGGCTCGGCACGTTCCAGACGGCGGGCATCCACCTGCTGCCGCCGGTGCTCAGCGCGTTCCGCCGGGCTCACCCGGATGTGGAGCTGTCCGTCGCCGACTACGAGCCGCCGACCGGTGTCACTGCCGTGGCCGCCGGTGACATCGACCTGGCCCTGACGCACACGTACGAGCCCGCCGACACGCTGGCGCTGCCCGCCTCCGTCCGCCTGGAGCCGGTCCTGGTCGAGGAACTGGTTCTGGTGACCGCCCCGGGTCATGCCCTCGCCGACGGCACGTCCAGGCTTCCCCTGACGGAACTGGCGGGTCAGCCGCTGATCAGCATGGCGCCGGAGCATCCGTCCCGGCAGGGTGTGGAGGGGGCGCTGGCGAAGGCCGGGGCCAGTCCGTCGGTCCTGGTCTCGACACCCGGGTATGCGCTGGTGTGTGCGCTGGTCAGCGCGGGTCTCGGGGTGGGCGTCGTACCGGAGATGGTGGCACGGACGTCGGTCACGCCGGTCGGGGTGCGCCCGCTCGGGGCGGGCGAGCTGCGCCGTACGATCTCGGTCGCCTACCGGGGCGCGGAGGCGGCACCTGCCGTGGAGGCCTTCCGGGCCTTGCTGCGCGGGGCGTTCGGCCGCGCGCGGCACACGTCACAGACGCGGTGAGCTCACGGCTCCTGCTGTCCCGCCGCCGGCACGGGCTGGGCCGGGACCGTCCAAGGGAGTTCGATCGAGATGGTCTTGCCGCCCTCGCGGGTGGGGCGGATCCGGAGCCGGCCGCCGCATTCCGCGGCCAGCCAGCGAATGATGACCAGGCCACGGCCGTTGTCCTGCTGAACGGCCGCGGGCAGGCGTCTGGGGAGTCGTGGGTGGCTGTCCGTGACACCGATGCGCAGCTGTTCGTCGCGGTCGAGTGCGACGTCCACCGTGAAGGTGGGCGACTGTCCGAGGGTGTGCTGGACGGCGTTGGTGGCGAGTTCGGAGATGATGAGCCGGATGGCGTCGGACACTTCCGTGTCCGCCGGCAGGCCCCACTCCGCCAGCGTGCCCACGACGTAGGCGCGCGCGGCGGAGACCGAGGCGGGATCGCTCGGCAGAGTGACGGATGCTTCCAAATGGTCTGCCATGGCGACGTCGTCCCTTTCCCACGGGACCGCAGTCCGACACGGAGCGGAAGGTTCGAGTACGGTCCCGGACTGGTGCTTCGTCGCCAGAGTGCCACCAGAACACCCCTGAAGGGCGGCGATCCACCAAGATATGCATATATCTGTCGCTCAAAGCGGTGAACTCTGCCACGCGAGACCGTATTTGGGTGGCTCGGAAGGAGTAAGGAGTAGCCCATGCAGCACGGTCCCGCGGTGCGCCGCCGGAAACTGGGCGCCGAACTTCGCGCGCTGCGCACCTCGGCGGGGCTCACCAGTGGTGAGGCGGCCCGGCTGGTGGGCTGGCACCAGTCGAAGGTCAGCCGTATCGAGACGGGCACGAGCGGGGTGAAACCGGCCGATGTGCGGTTACTTCTCGACGCGTACGCCGTGGCGGACAGACAACTGCGCGAGTTGCTCATGGTGTTGGCGGGGTCCGAGGACAGCGGCGGCCGGACCCACTGGTGGCACGCCTACCGCGGGGTGCTCCCGCCGACCTACCGGGACTTCATCAGCCTGGAGTCCCAGGCCGGCGCGATGCGCACGCTGGAGACCACGGTCGTCCCGGGGCTGCTCCAGACGCCCGAGTACGCCCGTGCGGTGACGAAGGCCGCGGTGGAGGGCCTGCCGGAGGACCGGCTCGACACGCTGGTCGAGGTGCGGCTGGCCCGGCAGGACGTGCTGCGCGCGGATCCGCCGCTGGAGCTGAGCGCCGTCCTGGACGAGGCGGTGCTGCGGCGGGAGGTGGGCGGCCCCGGGGTGATGGCCCGGCAGCTCGAACGGCTGGTCGAGGCGGCGCGACTGCCCCAAGTGCGGCTCCAGGTGCTGCCGTTCGCCGCCGGGGCGCACATCGGCGTCACGGGACCTTTTGTTATCTTCTCATTTTCGAGCACATCTGATCTGGATGTGGTTGTTCTCGACCACTTGACGAGTAGCCTCTACCTCGAACGGAAAGAAGACCTCCAGGCCTACACGGAGGCCTTCAACGCCCTTCAGATCCACGCCCTTTCGCCCGAGGACTCGCTGGATTTCATCGCCGGGACAGCCGCCGGCGCGTAAGGAGGCACCATGCGTGCACTGCCTCGTCACGTCCCCTCAAGCATCGAACTGCACGGTGTGCGGTGGTTGCGCAGCAGCTACAGCACCGGCGCGAACAACTGCGTCGAGACCGCCCGTCCGGCCGCCCCGCCTTGGGCCGGACTGCTCGCCGTGCGCGACTCCAAGGACCCGGCCGGGCCCGCGCTGCTCTTCTCACCGAGGAGCTGGGCCCAGTTCACGGCCGCGGTCGACCGTATCTGAGCCGTATCCCAACCCACTCCTGCTCAGTCCGTCGTCGAGCGACGCCCGGCCGTGTCACGCCGACTCATGGCCGCGTCTCGCCGATCAGTCGTACAGCGCGTTCGATCTGTTCCCCGGTCAGGTCCGCGCGGGCGGTCAGCCTGAGCCGTGAGATGCCGTCGGGCACGGAAGGAGGACGGAAGCAGCCCACGGCCAGGCCCGCCGCGCGGCACTCGGCCGCCCAGCGCACGGCGTCCTCGGGAGAGGGCGCCCGCACCGAGACCACCGCGGCGTCCGGACGTACCGCTTCCAGACCCGTGGCGGTCAGGCGTGCGTACAACTCGCCCGCCACCGCACGGGCCCGTGCCGCGCGCTCCGGCTCGCGGCGCAGCAGGCGCAGAGCCGACAGGGCCGCCCCCGCCGCCGCGGGGGCGAGCCCCGTGTCGAAGATGAACGTCCGTGCCGCGTTGACCAGGTGGTCGATCACCCGGGCCGGGCCGAGGACGGCTCCGCCCTGGCTGCCGAGCGACTTGGACAGCGTGACCGTCACGACCACGTCGTCGGCGCCCGCGAGCCCCGCCGCGTGCGGGGCGCCGCGGCCGCCGTCGCCGAGGACGCCCAGGCCGTGGGCGTCGTCCACCACCAGTCCGGCGCCGTGCTCCCGGCACGCCCCGGCGAGCGCGGCGAGCGGGGCCGCGTCGCCGTCGACCGAGAAGACCGTGTCGGACACGGTGATCGCCGTGCCCTCATGCGTGTGCAGCGCCTTGCGCACGGCCTCCGGCTCGGCGTGCGCCACCACCTGTGTGGTGCCGCGGGCCAGCCGGCAGCCGTCGATGAGCGAGGCGTGGTTGCCCGCGTCGGAGACGATGAGGGAGCCGTGCGGGGCCAGCGCGGTGACCGCCGCGAGGTTGGCCGCGTAGCCGGAGGAGAAGACGAGGGCCGCCTCGGCACCGCAGAAATCGGCCAGTTCCTGTTCGAGTTCGGCGTGCAGTTCGGTGCTGCCGGTGACGAGCCGGGAGCCGGTCGAGCCGCCGCCCCAGAGCCGTGCGGCCCGGGCCGCACCCTCGGTGACCTCGGGGTGGTGGGCCAGTCCCAGGTAGTCGTTGCTCGCCAGGTCGAGGAGCGGCGAAACGGCCGGACGGGGGCGCAGGGTCCGTACGAGTCCGGCACGGCGGCGCAGCCGCGCCTGCTCGTCGATCCAGCCGAACGCCATGGGGGATCCTCCGGGGAATTTGTAGGCAGTGCACAGACACTAGCGGGACCTCCAGCAGGTCACTGTGTGGCAATACCCACACCTCGAAGCGGCTCTGTTGTACGAACTCTCCTTGGCCCCGGGCGGCTCCGTACGACAGGATCGGCTCCCATGGACCTGCTGAACACGCTGGTGGACAAGGGGCTTCGGCGCGAGCTGCCGACCCGCGAAGAGGCGCTGGCCGTCCTCGCGACGTCCGACGACGACCTGCTCGATGTGGTGGCCGCGGCCGGGAAAGTGCGCCGGCACTGGTTCGGCCGGCGGGTGAAACTCAACTATCTCGTCAACCTGAAGTCCGGGCTGTGTCCCGAGGACTGCTCGTACTGTTCGCAGCGGCTCGGCTCCCAGGCCGGAATCCTGAAGTACACCTGGCTCAAACCCGACCAGGCCTCCGACGCGGCGGCGGCCGGGGTGGCCGGGGGCGCCAAGCGGGTGTGCCTCGTGGCCAGCGGGCGCGGCCCGACCGACCGGGACGTGGACCGGGTCTCCGAGACGATCAAGGCCATCAAGGAGAACAACGAGGGCGTCGAGGTGTGCGCCTGCCTCGGGCTGCTCTCCGACGGACAGGCCGAGCGGCTGCGCGAGGCGGGCGCCGACGCCTACAACCACAACCTCAACACGTCCGAGGCGACGTACGGGGAGATCACCACCACCCACACCTACGCCGACCGCGTGGACACCGTCGAGAAGGCCCACGCGGCAGGGCTGTCCGCCTGCTCCGGGCTGATCGCCGGCATGGGCGAGTCGGACGAGGACCTGGTCGACGTCGTCTACTCGCTGCGCGAACTGGACCCGGACTCGGTTCCGGTCAACTTCCTGATCCCGTTCGAGGGCACCCCGCTGGGCAAGGAGTGGAACCTGACGCCGCAGCGCTGCCTGCGGATCCTGGCCATGACGCGGTTCGTGTGCCCGGACGTCGAGGTGCGGATCGCGGGCGGGCGCGAGGTCCATCTGCGCACGATGCAGCCGCTCGCCCTGCACCTGGCCAACTCGATCTTCCTCGGTGACTACCTCACCAGTGAGGGCCAGGCGGGCAAGGCCGACCTGGAGATGATCGCGGACGCCGGGTTCGAGGTGGAGGGCACCGACCAGGTGACACTGCCGGAGCACCGCGCGGCCGGGGGCTGTCACGACGGCGGCGGAGGCTGCGGTTCCGAGGGGGGCGGAGTCTGCGGTTCCGCTGCCGCCCCGGAGGCCGCGGAGCCCAGCACGGCCGCCGAGCCCCGGACGGCCGCCGATCCCCGGACCGACCTGGTCGCCGTCCGCCGCCGGGGCGCCGGAACGGATCTCGCGCCCAATGCCTGAGCTGATGGTGCCCGAACTGCTGGAGCTCGACCGCCGACACGTGTGGCACCCGTACGGCCCGATGCCCGGCCGGCAGGAACCGCTCGTCGTGGAGTCGGCGAGCGGGGTGCGGCTGCGGCTCGCCGACGGCTCGGGAGAGCTGGTCGACGGCATGTCGTCCTGGTGGTCGGCGATCCACGGCTACAACCACCCGGTGCTCAACGAGGCGGCGCGCGGGCAACTGGATCGGATGAGCCACGTGATGTTCGGCGGGCTCACCCACGAGCCCGCCGTACGACTGGCGAAGCTCCTTGTCGACATGTCGCCCGAGGGGCTCGAGCATGTGTTCCTCGCCGACTCCGGCTCCGTGTCGGTCGAGGTCGCGGTCAAGATGTGCCTCCAGTACTGGCGCTCGCTGGGCCGCCCCCGCAAGCAGCGGCTGCTGACCTGGCGCGGCGGCTACCACGGCGACACCTGGCAGCCGATGTCGGTGTGCGATCCCGAGGGCGGGATGCACGAGCTGTGGACCGGGGTGCTGCCGCGTCAGGTGTTCGTCGACCCGCCTCCGGCCGCGTACGAGGAGTCGTACGCCGAACTGTTGCGCGCGTCGATCGAGCGGCATGCCGACGAGCTGGCCGCGGTGATCGTGGAGCCGGTGGTGCAGGGCGCGGGAGGGATGCGGTTCCACTCCCCCGCCTATCTGCGGGTGCTGCGCGAGGCGTGCGACGCGCACGACGTGCTGCTGGTGTTCGACGAGATCGCGACCGGCTTCGGCCGCACCGGCGCGCTGGTCGCGGCGGAGCACGCGGCCGTGACACCGGACGTGATGTGCCTGGGCAAGGCGCTCACCGGCGGATACATGACCATGGCGGCGACGCTGTGCACCCCGCGGGTGGCCGACGGCATCTCGCGGGGCGAGGTGCCGGTGCTCGCGCACGGCCCGACCTTCATGGGCAATCCGCTGGCGGCGGCGGTGGCCTGCGCCTCGATCGAGCTGCTGCTCGGCCAGGACTGGCGCACGGAGGTCAAGCGGATCGAGACGGGGCTGCGGGACGGGCTCGCGGCGGCCTCGGACCTGCCGGGCGTGAAGGACGTGCGGGTCCTCGGCGCCATCGGGGTGGTGCAGCTCGACCACGAGGTGGACATGAAGGCGGCCACGCAGGCGGCCGTACGCGAGGGCGTGTGGCTGCGGCCGTTCCGCGATCTGATCTACACGATGCCGCCGTACGTCACGGGCGACGCGGACGTGGCGCGGATCGCGCGGGCGGTGTGCGCGGCGGCGCGGGAGGGATGACATGTCGGTACTGGTGATCACGGGCACGGGCACGGAGGTCGGCAAGACGGTCGTGACCGCCGCGGTGGCCGCGACGGCGCTGGCGGCCGGCCGTTCGGTGGCCGTGCTGAAGGCCGCGCAGACGGGCGTACGGCCGGACGAGCCGGGGGACGCCGCCGAGGTCGCGCGGCTCGCGGGTGGAGTGACGACGGCGGAACTCGCCCGCTATCCCGAGCCGTTGGCGCCCGCCACGGCAGCCCGCCGGGCCGGTCGCGCCCCCGTGCACCCGCACGAGGTCGCGGAGGCCGCCGCCAAGCTGGCCACCGAGCACGACCTGGTGCTGGTCGAAGGCGCGGGCGGCCTGCTCGTACGTTTCGATCCGGCCGGCGGCACCCTTGCGGACGCGGCCCGGCTGCTCTCGGCGCCGGTACTGGTCGTGGCCTCGGCGGGGCTCGGCACCCTGAACACGACGGAGCTGACGGCACGTGAGCTCCGCGCCCGGGGGCTGGACCCGGCGGGGATCGTGATCGGGAGCTGGCCCGCCGCGCCGGACCTCGCCTCGCGCTGCAATCTCGCGGACCTGCCGGACGTGGCCGGGGCACCGCTGCTGGGCTCCGTTCCCGCCGGGTCGGGGGCCCTCTCCCCCGCCGCCTTCCGGGCGGCCGCGCCGCACTGGCTGGCGCCGCGCCTGGACGGTACGTGGGACGCGGAGGCGTTCCAGGTGCGTCAGGCGCCCCCGGCGTTCTGAGAGTTTCGGCGGGCGCGCGGTGAAACCGGCGCGGATGTGATCGCGTGTTGGACTACGTACGTGATCACCTCCGAAGGGAACACCGTGCACACCACACACCTACGCCCGTCCCGCCGCACGGCCCTCGCGCTGGGCGCCGCCGCCGCTCTCTCGCTGGGCGGCGGCACGGCCCAAGCCTTACCCGGCACAGGCGGCGTCACCGCACGGCTGAGGAAACTGGAGCGGGAGCACACCGCCCGGCTGGGCGTGTACGCCCGCAATCTGCGCACGGGCCGGACGGTGGCGTACCGGGCCGGTGAACGCTTCCCGATGGCCTCGGTGTTCAAGACGCTCGCCGCCGCGGCCGTCCTGCGCGACCTCGATCGCGACGGCGAGTTCCTGGCGCGGCGCATCCACTACACCCAGGACTACGTCACGAAGTCGGGCTACTCCCCCATCACCGAGGACAACGTCGCGACCGGCATGACCGTCGGCGAACTGTGCGACGCCACCATTCGCTTCAGCGACAACACCGCGGGCAATCTGCTCCTGAAGGAGCTGGGCGGGCCCACCGCCATCACGCGCTTCGCCCGCTCGATCGGTGACGGTGTCACCCGACTCGACCGGTGGGAGCCCGAACTCAACAGCGCGGAACCGTGGCGCACGACCGACACGACCACTCCGCGCGCGATCGGCCTGTCCTACGCCCGTCTCGTGCTCGGCGACGCGCTGGAGCCCCGGGACCGCGCACGGCTCACGGACTGGCTGCTCCGCAACACCACCAGCACCGAGAAGTTCCGCAAGGCCCTGCCCGCCGACTGGCTGATCGCCGACAAGACCGGCGGCGGACGATACGGCGGCAACAACGACGTGGGCATCACCTGGCCGCCGGACGGGCCGCCGATCGTGATGTCCGTCCTGACCACCCAGCCGGAGGAGGACGCCCCGGCCGACAACCCGCTGGTGGCCGAGGCGGCCGCGTTGCTGGCAACGGAACTCGGCTAGAACCCGTGGACGACCGAGGAGAGCGGCGAGCCGGGCGGCGGTGGGACGCCTGGCTCGTCGCGGGCGCGGTCGGTGTCGCCGGTCTGCCGGCCCTGCACTCCGCCGTGCCCAACGGGGTCGGGCGTCTCGGGAGCCTCCTGGAGACGTTCCTGCCGTGGCTGGGCCTGGCCGTGCCGCTCCTCGGCTGCCTCGCCGTGCTCGGGCGGTCGGCGGCGGGACTGCTCGCCTGCCTGGTGCCCGTGGCGGTCTGGCTGTGGATGTTCGGCGGGCTGTGGTTCTCCTCGCCGCCGGAGTCGTACGACCTGACCGTCGTCCAGCACAACGTGGCCGACGACAACGCCGACCCCTCCGGCACGGCACGCGCGCTGCTCGCGACCCGTGCGGGCCTGGTGGCCGTGCAGGAGCTCACGCCCGCGGCGCGGCCCGAGTACCAGGACGTCCTGGGCGCCTCCCACCCGTACCGGGCGGTCCACGGCACGGTCGGGCTCTGGTCGGCCTGGCCCCTGTCGGATGTGCGGCCGGTGGACGTCCGGCCCGAGGGCTTCCCGAAGAGCTGGCGGCGCGCGCTACGAGCCACGGTGTCCGCGCCCGGCGGGGAGGTCGCGGTGTACGTGGTCCACCTGCCGTCCGTCCGGCTGGGTCCGACGGGGTTCGCCTCGGCGGCCCGTGACGAGAGTGCGGCGCTGCTCGGGGCACGGATCGCGGACGACCCGGCCGACCGGCTCCTGGTGGTCGGCGATCTCAACGGCACGGTGCAGGACCGGGGGCTCGGTCCGCTCACCTCCCGACTGCACGCCCCGCCCTCGGGGTTCGCGTTCAGCTGGCCGGCTTCCCTGCCGGTGGCGAGGATCGACCAGGTGCTGGGCAGGGGCGTCGCGGTGACAAAGGTGTCGGCGCTGGACGCGACGGGGAGTGACCATCGGCCGGTGCTGGGCCGCGTACTCCTGCGGTAGCCGGCAGGGGTGCGCCGGGCCCGCCCGGGGGACAATCGGGGTAAGGCCAGCCTCATCCGGGAGGTCCCCATGCCGCTCCGCTCCGGCAAGGTGCCGCGGGATGCCGTGCACCATCCGCTGTTCGCCCGCTGCTACGCCCGGGTCAGCGTCACCGCCGAGACCCGGATGGGCGTGGGCCGGATGCGCGAGAGGCTGCTCGCCGGGCTGTCCGGGCGGGTGATCGAGATCGGCGCGGGCAACGGGCTGAACTTCGCGCACTACCCGGGCACCGTCGCGGAGGTCGTGGCCATCGAGCCGGAGCGGCGGCTGCGGCAGCTGGCCGTGGAGGCCGCCCTGCGCGCGGAGGTGCCGGTGGACGTGGTGCCGGGTGCGGCCGAGGCGCTGCCGGTCAAGAGCGAGGGCTTCGACGCGGCCGTGGTGTCGCTGGTGCTGTGCAGCGTGCGGGACGTGCCCCGGGCCCTCGGGGAACTCCGGCGGGTGCTGCGGCCGGGCGGTGAGGTGCGGTTCTTCGAGCACGGCCGGGGCGGCGGCCGTGTGATGACCTTCACGCAGCACGCGCTGGACCGGACGGTGTGGCCGGTGCTGAGCGGAGGCTGCCACCTGGCGCGGGAGCCGGTGCGGGCGCTGCGGGACGCCGGGTTCGAACTCGGCCCCTACCGGCAGGTGCTGCTGCCGGAGCAGGGGCCGGTGCTGCCCAGCTCGTACTGCGTGCTGGGCACGGCGTGGCGGCCGGTCAATTCGTAGTCACCGGGTCACAGGCTCCACTGGCGCAGCTCCTGCTCGATGTCCCGCACGGAGGCCTCGCCGCTCTTGACCAGCCGGGCGAGGTCGCGGACCTGCTCGGGTGAGGTGACGACCTTGGCTCCGCTGGCGACGAGGTACGCGTAGGCGACGGCGGAGGCGAACAAGGCGTTGGAGCGTTCCAGCGCGGGGACGTGGATGAGGAGCTGGAGCAGCGCGGCGGCGCGGGCGTGCGGGCTGTCGTAGACGGGGACGTCGAATATGGCGGCCTGGTGGCGTGCGACGGCGGCGACGAGGGCTCCCCAGTCGGTGACCTGGGGGTCTCCCGGGGTCTTCTGCTCGGCGAGCATCAGCAGCCAGGCGAGGTCGATCTCCAGGTTGTTCAAGGGTTCAGTGGCGACCTTCGCGCGTGCCTTCACGGTCTGCGCCGAACTCCTCGGCGAAGACGGACTCGTACTGCTTCATGAAGTCTGCGGCGGCCTCCACGAACGTGTGGCCCACCTCGCCGGTGTCCTGTCTGACCAGCTCCTCGATGTAGCGGTTGACGCTCATGCCGCGGGCCAGGGCGCGTTCGCGGGCGGCTCGGGCGGTGCCCTCGTCGACTCGCACGTTCAGCTGGGTCTTCGCCATACCTTGAAGCTAGCGCGGAGGTGCTAGCACCGGCAAGGGCGGAACTCCGACCCGAGGAGGATACGAGTGTGGGCCGCGTCACATTACCCTCGGGCAAGGTGACGAAATCCGGCGTCCACCACGAGGAGGCGGCCTTGTCCACACCTGCTGCGGAGCACGCCCCCGGCCTCGCGTCGGCCGACGGGATCGCGGCCCGCGCCCGCGGTCTGACCAAGGCGTACGGCTCGGGCGAGACGGCCGTGCTCGCACTCGACGCGGTGGACGTCGACATCGTCCGCGGCCGTTTCACCGCCGTGATGGGGCCGTCGGGCTCCGGGAAGTCCACGCTGATGCACTGCCTGGCGGGGCTCGACACCGTCTCGGCGGGCCAGGTGTGGCTCGGCGACACGGAGATCACGGGTCTGAAGGAGCGCGAGCTGACGCGGCTGCGCCGGGACCGGATCGGGTTCATGTTCCAGTCGTTCAACCTCATCCCGACCCTGAACGCGCTGGAGAACATCACCCTGCCCATGGACATCGCGGGCGAGAAGCCCGACGAGAAGTGGCTGGACCAGGTGATCGACACCCTCGGCCTGCGGGACCGGCTCAGGCACCGGCCGTCGCAGCTCTCCGGCGGCCAGCAGCAGCGCGTGGCCTGTGCGCGGGCGCTGGCCTCCCGCCCCGAGCTGATCTTCGCGGACGAGCCGACCGGGAACCTCGACTCGCGCGCCGGCCTGGAGGTGCTCGGCTTCCTGCGCGAGGCGGTGGACCAGCTCGGGCAGACCGTCGTCATGGTCACCCACGACCCGGGCGCCGCCGCCCACTCCGACCTGGTGCTCTTCCTCGGGGACGGCCGGATCGTCGACGAGATGCGGCGGCCGACGGCGGAGACCGTGCTGGAACGCCTGAAGCGGTTCGACGTGATCCGGACCCGTTTCGACGACACCCCGGCGTCGTCCGAGGAGAACTGATCCCGTGCTCAAGGCGACCCTGAGGAGCTTCCTGGCGCACAAGGGGCGGCTGCTGCTCTCGGCGCTCGCCGTCCTGCTGTCCGTCGCGTTCGTCACGGGCAGCCTGATCTTCTCGGACACCGTCAGCCGTACGTTCGACCGGCTGTTCGCCTCCACCGCGGCCGATGTCACCGTCAGCCCGAAGGAGGACCTCGACGAGGCCGTGCCCTCCGGCCGGACGGCCACCCTGCCGGCCGCTCTCGCCGAACGCGTGCGGCAGGTCGACGGGGTCACGGCGGCACGCGCCGAGGTCGACGTGGAGGGCCTCACCGTCGTCGACGAGGAGAACGAGCCGGTCGGCCCGACCACCGGGGCCCCCACGCTCGGCACCGCCTGGAACCCGACCGAGCGCAGCCCCGTGGAGCTGACCTCCGGGCACGCCCCGCACGGCGACGGGCAGGCGCTGCTCGACTCGGAGACCGCCGGCCGCAAGGACGTGCGCATCGGCGACACCCTCACCGTGATCGCACCGCCCGGGTCGTTCGAGGTCCGGGTCGTCGGCATCGCCACGTTCACGACCACCAACCCCGGCGCCGCGCTGGTCTTCCTCGACCCCCGCACCGCGCAGACGAAGCTGCTGGACAGCCCGCGGGCCGCCACCAGCATCTCGGTCGACGCCGCCGACGGCGTCAGCGACGAGCAGCTCAAACAGCGCGTGGCCGCCGCGCTCGGCGCGCACACCTACGACTTCAGGACCGCCGACGAGCAGGCGAAGTCGGACGTCGAGCAGCTGGGCGGATTCCTCGACGTCATCAAGTACGTCATGGTCGGCTTCGCCGGGATCGCCGTGCTGGTGGGCGTGTTCCTGATCGTCAACACCTTCTCCATGCTCATCGCCCAGCGCACCCGCGAGCTGGGGCTGCTGCGCGCACTCGGCGCCGACCGGCGCCAGGTCCGCCGCTCGGTGCTCACCGAGGCCGTCCTGCTCGGTCTGGTCGGCTCCACGCTGGGACTCGCCGCCGGCATCGGGCTCGCGGCCGGGCTCATCGAACTCATGGGCCTGCTCGGCATGAACATCGACGCGGGCGAAATGGTCATCGGCTGGGTGACGCCCGTGACGGCGTACGTCGTCGGTCTCGGAGTCACCTTCGTCGCCGCGTACCTGCCGGCGCGGCGGGCCGCCGGGGTGTCGCCGATGGCCGCGCTCTCGGACGCCGAGGTCGCCGGGGTGGGCCGGCCGCTGCGGGTGCGTGCGGTGGCGGGCGCGGTCGTCGGGGCCGCCGGTGCGGCGGCGCTCGTGGGGTGCGTGGTGGCGGAGCAGACGTCGTCGGCGGCGTCCCTGCTGGGACTCGGTGTCGTGCTCTCCCTGATCGCGACCGTGATCGCCGGGCCGCTGCTGGTGCGCCCGGTGATCCGCGTGCTCGGCGCGGCCTTCCCCGCGTTGTTCGGGTCGATCGGCCGGATGAGCCAGCGCAACGCCCTGCGCAATCCCCGCCGTACCGGGGCCACCGCTGCCGCACTCATGGTGGGCCTCGCCCTGGTGGGCGGGATGTCGGTGGCGAGCGCCTCGATGACCAGCTCGTTCGACCAGCAGATCGACAAGACGCTGGGCGCCGACTTCGTGATCCAGAACACCAACTTCCTGCCGTTCCCCGAGGAGGTCACCGACAAGGTGCGCGGTACCGAGGGCGCGGGCCTCGTCGTGCGGGGGCGGTTCACGCCGGTCGCGGTGCGGCTCCCGGACGGCGACCGTGTGGAGACGACCGCCGCGGGCTACGATCCGCGGCTCGACGAGGTCGCCAACATCACTTACGTACAAGGGGACTCGGCGGCCGCGCTCGCGGACGGGCGTCTCGCCATGGACCGGGACTTCGCGCGCGACCACGGCGTACGGGTGGGCAGCACGGTCCCGGTGGAGTTCCCGGGCGGCCGCAGGGCCGGGCTGACGGTCGGCGCCCTCACCGACCAGGACTCCGCCGAGGGATTCGGCACGCAGGGCGGGCTCTACTTCGGCCTCGCCACCCTGGAGCGGTACGCGCCGGGCGGGCAGGACTCCGCGCTGTACGTCAACGCCGCCCCCGGCACGAGCGACGACGACCTGCGCGCGCACCTGGAGCGGACCCTGGACCCCTATCCCCAGGTGCAGGTGCGGGACCTGGCCGACTACAAACAGCTGGTGCACGACCAGATCGCCGTCCTGCTGTACCTCGTGTACGCGCTGCTGGGACTGGCGATCATCATCGCGGTGCTCGGCGTGGTCAACACCCTCGCGCTGTCGGTCGTCGAGCGCACCAGGGAGATCGGCCTGCTGCGGGCGATCGGGCTGGCGCGCCGGCAGCTGCGCCGTATGATCCGGCTGGAGTCGGTGGTGATCGCGGTGTTCGGGGCCGTCCTGGGGCTCGCGCTGGGGCTGGTGTGGGGCGTGTGCACCCACGAGGTGCTGGCTCTCCAGGGCATGACGGCCCTCGCGATCCCGTGGACCACGATCGTCGCGGTGGTGATCGGCTCGGCTGTGGTGGGGGTCGTGGCGGCGCTGCTCCCGGCGTTGCGTGCCTCCCGCATGAACGTACTGGCGGCCATCGCGCACGAGTGATGGAATCGCGGCGGGTACTCAAGTCGCTTCCGTGTGAGGAGAGTTCATGTCGCGTCCGTTCCGCTTCGGGGTCAACCTGCTCGAACCCGCCTCCGCCGAGGAGTGGCGCGCCAAGTGCCGCCGGGCCGAGGAGCTCGGGTACGACGTGATCCTCGTCCCCGACCACCTGGGCATGCCGGCGCCCTTCCCGGCGCTGGTGGCGGCGGCCGAGGCCACCGAGCGGCCGAGGCTCGGCACCTTCACGCTCAACGCGGGCTTCTGGAACCCGACGCTGCTGGCCCGCGAGGTGGCCACGACGGACGCGCTGACGGGCGGCCGTCTGGAGCTCGGCCTCGGCACCGGCTACGTACGGGCGGAGCACGACAGCGCCGGGCTGCCGTTCGGCTCACCGGGCGAGCGGGTGGACCATCTGCGGCGCACGGTCGAGGAGCTGAAGCGGCTGCTGGGCTCGGACGAGCACCAGCCGCAGGCGGCGCAGCGGCCCCGGGTGCCGCTGCTGATCGGCGGCAACGGCGACCGGATGCTGCGGCTGAGCGCCGAGCACGCCGACATCGCGGCGTTCACCGGGGCACGTACGGTGCCGGGCAGCACCACCGGGCAGTTGACGCCGATCACCGCGGACGAGCTCGACGAACGCGTGGCCCGCTACCTGAAGCTCACGGCGGACCACCGCGAGGAGCCGCCCGAGCTGAACCTGCTCCTGCAGATGGTGATCGGCACCGAGGACCGCGAGGCCGCGGTCCGGCCGTTCCTCGAACACATCCCGGACATGACGGTGGATCAGGTCCTGGAGCTCCCTGTCTCTCTGGTCGGCACCCTGGACGAACTCGCCGAGCAGGTCCTGGCCCGGCGAGAGCGCTACGGCTTCACGTATCTGACGGTCCTCGAGCCCTACATGGAGGCGTTCGCGCCGGTCATGGAGCGGGTGCGCGGGGCCTGACGTCCGCATGCTGGAATCATGCGCCCAGGGTGACCGTGCGTGATGTGATCACCGTATGACCGAGCTGCGTATCCGGGCCGCGACGCCCGAGGATCTCGACACCGTGCTGGCGTTCTGGAAGGTGGCCGCCGAGGGCACGAGCATCAGTGACGACCGCGGTGGCGTGGAGCGGCTCGTCGCGCGCGACCCCGAGGCCCTGATCCTCGCGGAGCGCGGCGGCGAGTTGGCCGGCACGGTGATCGCGGGGTTCGACGGCTGGCGCTGCCACCTCTACCGGCTGGCCGTGCATCCGGACCACCGCCGCCAGGGCATCGCCTCCGCGCTGCTCGCCGCGGCCGAGGAGCGGTTCGTCACGCTCGGCGGGCGGCGCGCGGACGCGATGGTGCTCACGGACAACGAGACCGCGCACCACGCGTGGGGAGCCGCCGGATACGCGCCCGAGGAGCAGTGGCGACGCTGGGTGAAGCCCCTCATCGACTGAGGACTCCGGCCACCAGCAGGCGGGCGTAGGCGGCGTCGAGTCCGTCCGGGCGGAACAGGATGCGGTACATCATGGGCGCGACGACCTGGTCGACGACCGTCTCGAGACCGGGTGCCGGCTCCCCCCGCTCGGACGCGCGACGGAGGATGACGTCGATCTGCTCGGCGGCGTAGGCGGAGCACTGGCCGGCGTTGCCGCCGTCCGGGTCGCCGAGGAGTGCGTCACGGATGTAGGCGCGGCCGGCGGGCGAGGACATCTCGTCGAGGAACTGCTCGGCCCAGACCGTCAGGTCGGACGCCAGGGTGCCGAGGTCCTCGGGTTCGGTGTCGGGCCGCAGCCGCTCGACCGCCACGTCCGACAGCAGCACCTGCAGGTCTCCCCAGCGGCGGTAGATCGTGGACGGCGTCACACCCGCGCGCTGGGCGACCATCGGCACCGTCAGGGCGTCCCGGCCGACCTCCGAGGCGAGTTCGCGCACGGCGGTGTGCACCGCCGCCTGGACCCGCGCGCTGCGCCCGCCGGGGCGCACCATCTGCCTGCTCACGGAACCCACCTTAAAGCGAACCCATTGCTTCTAGCACAGTGCTGCTCGGGTCGCGGGCGCGAGATCGTGGGCTGGTCCTGTCTGTTCGCTGGCGTGCCCGACCCGCAGCAGCAGACTCTCCCCGAGCGGCGGCCCGAGGAGCTGCATGCCGATCGGCAGACCCGCCGTGTCGTGGCCGACCGGGACGGAAAGGGAGGGCAGGCCGGTGATGTTGGCCGGGGCCGAGAGCCGCACATAGGCGTCCGAGACGCCCTCGACGGTGCCGTCGGCCCAGGTGACCGTCTCCTGCCCGGCCGCGACGGCGGTCATCGGCACGCTGGGGGCGGCGATCAGGTCGACCTCCCGCAGCAGCCGCGCCCATTCCTGCCGCATGAGGGTGCGCGAGCGCTGGGCACGCAGGTAGTCCCCGGCGGGCATCAGTTCACCGGCTTCGAGAAGGATCCGGACGTCGGCCTGGTAGAGCTCGGGGACCGTGCGCAGGCTGCTCTCGTGGTAGGCGGTGGCCTCGGGCACCATCAGACCCCACTGGGTGGCCTGGATGTAGCGGGTCATGGGGATGTCGACGTCGACGAGGCGGGCACCGAGTGCCTGGAGCCGGCCGATCGCGCTCCGGACGGCGGCTGCCACCTCCGGGTCGACGTGGTCGAAGAAGTAGGTGCGCGGCACCCCGATCCGCAGGCCGGTCAGATCCGTGTCAGGGCCCGGCCGGTAGTGCGCCGGGGGTGCGGTCAGCGACGCGGGGTCGCGGGGATCGTGGCCGGCCAGGACCGCGAGGACCAGGGCCGCGTCCTCGGCCGTGCGGGTGATCGGGCCGACGTGGTCCAGGGACCAGGACAGGGACGTGACGCCGTGGCGCGGGACGAGGCCGTAGGTCGGCTTGAGGCCGACGACCCCGTTCAGCGCGGCGGGCACCCGGATGGATCCGCCGGTGTCGGTGCCCAGGGCGAAGGTGGCGGTGCCGGCGGCGACGGCGACGGCTGAGCCGCCGCTGGAGCCGCCGGCGACCCGGCCCGGGTCCCAGGCGTTGTGGGTCTGCGGGGTGGTCAGCCCGTAGGCGAACTCGTGCGTGTGGGTCTTGCCGAGCAGGACCGCTCCGGCCGCCGACAGACGTGCGGCGACGGTGCTGTCGGTGTGCGCGCGGTGGCCGGACCGAACCCGGGACCCGGCCGATGTGGTCGTACCGGCGACATCGATCAGGTCCTTCAGGCCCATCGGGATGCCGTGCAGCGGACCGCGGTGGCGGCCGGCCGCGATGTCGTTCTCGGCTCGGCGCGCCGCCCGGCGCGCGCCCTCCGCGTCGACGGTGACGTAGGCCCGGAGGTGCGGCTCCATCTGCTCGATGCGGTCCAGTACGGAGTCGGCCAGCTCGACGGGGGACAGCCGGCGTGCCCCGATCGCGTCGGCGGCGGCAGCGAGCGTCAGTTCATACGGCTGCATCGTGCGTCTCCTTCGCCACTGCGGCGCGGTAGGCGAGGGCGGGCGGGGTGTCCCCGAAGTCCAGCTCCCTCAGGACCGAGACGACGGAGTGGATGTGGTCGGCGGTGGCCGCGACCGCCGCGTGACGGTCGGCGGGCAGTGCGAGTCCGGCGCGGCGGGCCCAGCGGGCCGCTTCGGGTGGCGTGAGTGCGGGGTGGGACATGAGGCCCCCTGTAAAGGCTAACTGTTTGCGTTAGGGGACCTTAGGATCTACCGTCGCCTTAACGCAAACGGATTGCGTTAAGCGCCCTGAGGAGGACCCATGACCACACCCGCTTCCTGGACCGTGGGCGACATCACCGTTCACCGCGTCGACGAGATCCCTCTGCCACCCGCCATCGGAGCCTGGCTGCTGCCCGACGCCACCCCCGACGTCGTCGCCGGGCAGGACTGGCTGCGCCCCCACTTCGCCGACGACGAAGGCGTCCTGCGCGCCGACAGCCACAGCTTCGCCTTCACGGTCGGCGGGCTGCGC
Organism: Streptomyces sp. HP-A2021; assembly: GCF_022807935.1. Classification (NCBI taxonomy): domain Bacteria; kingdom Bacillati; phylum Actinomycetota; class Actinomycetes; order Kitasatosporales; family Streptomycetaceae; genus Streptomyces; species Streptomyces sp. HP-A2021. The sequence continues at coordinate 8,293,601 of NZ_CP094344.1, read as the reverse complement.
GTCCTGGTGGACACCGGCATCGGCAACGGCAAGGAGCGGGCCGATCCCGCCTGGCACGGCCTGGACACCGACTATCTTCGGCACCTCACCGCCGCCGGTTTCCCCCCGGACTCCGTCGACCTGGTGATCCTCACCCACCTGCACGCCGACCACGTCGGCTGGAACACCCGGGAGGTGAACGGCGCGTGGGTTCCCACCTTCCCGAACGCCCGCTACGTGACCTCCCGCACCGAGCGGGAGTTCTGGGCCGGGTACGACATGGACGAGGCGCGCCGCCAGATGTTCCGCGACTCCGTGATCCCGGTGGAGGAGGCGGGGCTGCTCGACCTCCCCGACGTCCCCGCCGAGGGCCTCGAAGTCGTCCCGGGACTGCGCCTGATCCCGACCCCAGGGCACACCCCCGGCCATGTCGCCGTCGAACTGACCAGCCGCGGACGGACGGCACTGATCACCGGCGACTGTGTCCACCACCCCGTCCAGCTCGCCCACCCCGGTATCGGCGCCTGCGTCGACATCGACCCCGGACGGTCGGAGGCCTCACGCCGCGAACTGCTCGGCGCGCTCGCCGGCACGGACACCCTCCTCCTGGGCACCCACTTCGCACCGCCCACCGCCGGCCGCGTCATCGCCCACGAGGGCGGCTACCGGCTCGCTCCCGTGCCCGCCGACTCCCGCTGAGCACTCCGGCCGCAGGACTTTGCTGATCCTTTACCCTGGGATGGCCACTCGGTTCTGCATGAAAGGTTGTGAGCGTCCGCCCATGGGCGAGCCTCCCAGTGCGCGACACCGCGCGTTCCGCCCCGTCCTGGAGAACCATGGAACGGGGGTGAACCGATGACCGAAGTGCTCCTCCTCCTGGCGGCGATCCTGCTCTCGCTCGCCTGCGGTGCCTTCGTGGCGGCCGAGTTCTCCCTCACCACGGTCGAGCGCGCCGAGTTGGAGCAGGCGGTGGCGCGCGGCGAGCGGGGCGCGCAGGGCGCCCTGAAGGCCGTACGGAACCTGACGTTCCAGCTTTCCGGGGCGCAGCTCGGCATCACGGTCACGAACCTGGTCGTCGGCATGCTCGCCGAGCCGTCGATCGCCGCGCTGATCGCCGGGCCGCTGGAGGACGCCGGCGTCTCACGCTCGGCGTCGCACAGCCTGGCGCTGGTGCTGGGCACGGCTCTGTCCACGGTGTTCCTCATGGTCGTCGGCGAGCTGGTGCCCAAGAACTGGGCGATCTCGTCGCCCCTGGCGGTCGCCAAGACCGTGGGCAACGCCCAGCGCTGGTTCAGCGCCGCGTTCCGGCCCTTCATCAGGCACCTCAACAACACGGCGAACCGGGTCGTGCGCCGGATCGGTGTGGAGCCCGCCGAGGAGCTGGCGTCGGCGCGCGGGCCGCAGGAGCTGGCGGCGCTCGCCCGGCACTCCGCCAAGGAAGGCGTCCTGGAGGCCGACACCGCCGAGCTGTTCGTACGGACGCTGAACCTCGCCGACCTGACCGCGGAGAACGTGATGACACCCCGGGTGCAGGTCGTCGCCCTGGAGGTGCGGGCGACCCTGGAGGACGTGGCGAACGCGACCCGGGCGACCGGCCTGTCCCGGTTCCCCGTCTACCGCGACACGCTCGACTCGGTCGTCGGGACGGCGCACGTCAAGGACGTGCTGGCGGTCCCGGCGGAGCGCCGGACCCGGATCTTCGTCTCCGAGCTGATGCGCGAGCCGCTGCTGGTCCCGGAGACCCTCACCGTCGACCGGCTCCTGGACCGGCTCTCCGGCAAGCGCACGATGGCCGTCGTGATCGACGAGTACGGCGGCACGGCGGGCGTGGCCACCCTGGAGGACATCGTCGAGGAGGTCGTCGGCGAGGTGCGCGACGAGCACGACCCGCACGAGCTGCCCGACCTCGCGCCGGCCGGCACGGACGAGGCCGGCCGCCCCCTGTACTCGGCCGACGGCTCCGCGCGCGTGGACCACCTCGAACGCGTCGGGCTGCGCGCCCCGGAGGGGCCGTACGAGACGCTCGCCGGGCTGGTGGCGACGGTGCTCGGCCGGATACCGGCCGCCGGTGACACCCTCGAGGTCGCCGGCTGGCGGATGGAGGTCCTGGACGCCACCGGCCGCCGGGCCGCCCGCGTCCGGCTGCGCGCGCCTCTCGACGACGAGAAGCCCGACGAGAAGGGAGCGGAGCTGTGACCGCCGTCCAGCTGCTGATCGGTCTGGCGACGCTCGTCGTCAACGCCTTCTTCGTCGGCGCCGAGTTCGCACTGATCTCGGTGCGCCGCAGCCAGATCGAGCCCTACGCCGACCGGGGCGACCGGCGCGCCAAGAGCGTGCTGTGGGGCCTGGAGCACGTGTCCGCGCTGATGGCTGCCGCACAGCTCGGCATCACGCTGTGCACGCTGGTGCTGGGTGTGGTGGCCGAGCCGGCGATCGCGCACCTGCTGGAGCCGGTGTTCCACGCGGTGGGCGTGGCCGAGGGCGCGGGACACGCGGTGTCCTTCGTGATCGCGCTGGCCCTGGCCACGTATCTGCACATGCTGCTCGGCGAGATGGTGCCGAAGAACATCGCGCTCGCCGAGCCGGTGCGCAGCGCGCTGACGCTCGGCCCGCCCCTGGTGACGCTGTCCCGGGCGCTGCGCCCGGTGATCTTCACGGTGAACGCCTTCGCCAACGCCCTGCTGAAGCTGCTGCGCGTGGAGGCGCGGGAGGAGGTCGCCGCCTCCTACTCGGACGCCGAGATAGCGCAGATCGTGAAGGACTCCAGCGAGGCCGGCCTCATCGACGACCGCGCCCAGGAGCGGCTGCACGACGCGCTGGAACTGGGCCGCCGCCCGGTGCGCGACGTGGTGCTGCCGCTGGAACGCGTGGTGTACGCGCGCGTGGGCGTCACTCCGGACGAGCTGGAGGGGCTGTCGGCGGAGTCCGGGTTCTCCCGCTTCCCGGTGGTGGACGAGGGGCGGCGGATCGTCGGCTACCTGCATGTGAAGGACGCGCTGGACGCCGCCGGGCGCGATGTGCCGTTCCGGCTGCGGGACATGCGGCCCATCGCGCGCGTGCGGGAGCACACGCCGCTGGACGACGTGCTCACGGCGATGCGGGGCAGCCGTACGCACCTCGCGGCCGTCCTCGGGGCGGACGGCCGGCTGGCCGGGCTCGTGACGATGGAGGACGTCCTGCGGGAGCTGTTCGGCCAGCGGGCGTGAGGGCCCGGTCGCCGATGCTCCCGGGTGGGTGACCGACTGCTGGGTATGTGCACGGGATACTATTTCCGCCGCCATGGACACGAACCCCACCTACAGCAGCCTCGTCGCGGTCGGCGACTCCTTCACCGAGGGCATGTCGGACCTGTTGCCCGACGGCACGTACCGGGGCTGGGCCGATCTCCTCGCCGCGCGGATGGCGGCCCGCACGCCCGGCTTCCGCTACGCCAACCTCGCGGTGCGCGGCAAGCTGATCCGGCAGATCGTCGACGAGCAGGTGGACGTGGCCGCGGCCATGGAGGCCGACGTCGTCACCCTGGTCGGCGGGCTCAACGACACGCTGCGGCCGAAGTGCGACATGGGCCGGGTGCGGGGGCTCCTGGAGGAGGCCGTGGAGCGGCTGGCCCCGTCGTGCAAGCAGCTCGTGCTGATGCGCAGCCCGGGCCGCCGGGGTCCCGTCCTGGAGCGGTTCCGGCCGCGCATGGAGGAGCTGTTCGTCTGCGTCGACGAGCTCGCAGCACGGCACGGCGCGATCGTCGTCGACCTGTACGGCGCCCCCTCGCTCGCCGACCCGCGGCTGTGGGACGTGGACCGGCTGCACCTGACGGGCGAAGGCCACCGCCGGGTCGCCGAAGGGGTGTGGCAGGCGCTCGGCTACGAGCCCGAGGACACCGAGTGGCGCACCCCGATGCCCACGACCCTGCCGCCCGACTGGGTCATGCGCCGCGCGGCGGACCTGCGGTTCGCCCGGCAGCACCTGCTGCCCTGGATAGGCCGCCGCCTGACGGGCCGCTCCTCGGGCGACGGCCTGCCGCCGAAGCGGCCCGAGCTGCTGCCGTACGAGCACCGGGCTTAGGCGGTTCCCGCAAGCCGCTCCGCCGACGACCAGGGGAACTGACTGACCCGACCTTTTCCTGTGCCGGTGTGGGCCTTGACGTCGACGGTGCTCGTGGCCGGCCGCACCTCGGTACGATCCGGGCACCATCCTGAAGGGGGGACCGCCATGGTGGCGTTCAACGTGCGGCCGGACATTGATGCGGCGGCCGAGAAGCTGTCCAGTTCCTTCGGCGCGAAGCGGGAGATCCAGAGGCTTCCCGAGGTGCTGTGGGAGGGCGAGACAGTGGAGATGCTCGCCACGGGGGTGTACGGCAAGGGCAACGGTCTGCTGGCGATGACGAATCAGCGTTTGGTCTTCTACTTCCATGGGGTGATGTCCCAGAAGGTGGAGGATTTCCCGTACAGCCGGATCAGCTCCGTGCAGTGGTCGGGCGGCATGCTGATGGGAACGCTGACGGTGTTCGCGTCGGGCAACAAGGCCGAGATCAAGCAGGTGCCGAAGGATCAGGGGAAGGCGCTGGCCGACCACCTGCGCATGAAGATCTCGGCCAGTGGTGCCCCGGTCGCTCCGATGCCGCCCGCGTCCTCAGCGACCTCCCCCGCGACCGACATCGCTTCGCGCCTGACGACGCTGGACCAGTTGCGGGCAGCTGGAGCGATCACGGACGCGGAATACCGGGATCGACGGACGAAGATCCTCGACAGCCTGTAGGGAACAGATCACCAGGAAGCCCCGGCGAGGAGCCCGAGCCGGGGCTTCTCCTCTGCCTGTGCGAGCACCTCTAGTAGGTTCCCACGAAGGTACCCGCGGCGTCGGCCTGCAGGAACCGCCAGTAGAATCCGTCCACGTGACTTCCGCTCCCGCCAAGCCCCGCATCCCGAACGTCCTCGCCGGACGCTACGCCTCCGCCGAGCTCGCCACGCTCTGGTCGCCCGAGCAGAAGGTGAAGCTGGAGCGGCAGCTCTGGCTCGCCGTGCTGCGGGCCCAGAAGGACCTCGGGATCGAGGTGCCGGACGCGGCGCTCGCCGACTACGAGCGTGTCCTCGACACCGTCGACCTGGCCTCCATCGCCGAGCGCGAGAAGGTCACGCGGCACGACGTGAAGGCGCGGATCGAGGAGTTCAACGCCCTCGCCGGGCACGAGCACGTGCACAAGGGCATGACCTCCCGCGACCTCACCGAGAACGTCGAGCAGCTCCAGATCCGGCTCTCGCTGGAACTGATGCGCGACCGCACGGTGGCCGTCCTGGCCCGCCTGGGCAAGCTGGCCGGCGAGTACGGCGAGCTGGTCATGGCCGGCCGCTCGCACAACGTCGCCGCGCAGGCGACCACCCTCGGCAAGCGCTTCGCGACCGCCACCGACGAGCTGCTCGTCGCCTACGGCCGCATCGAGGAGCTGCTGGGCCGCTACCCGCTGCGCGGCATCAAGGGCCCGGTCGGCACCGCTCAGGACATGCTGGACCTGCTGGGCGGGGACGCCGCGAAGCTCGCGGAGCTGGAGCAGCGGATCGCCACGCACCTGGGCTTCTCGCAGGCGTTCACCTCGGTCGGCCAGGTCTACCCGCGCTCGCTGGACTACGAGGTCGTGACGACGCTGGTGCAGCTGGCGGCGGCGCCGTCGTCGCTGGCGAAGACGATCCGGCTGATGGCCGGGCACGAGCTGGTCACCGAGGGCTTCAAGCCGGGCCAGGTCGGCTCCTCGGCGATGCCGCACAAGATGAACACCCGCTCCTGCGAGCGCGTCAACGGCCTGATGGTGATCCTGCGCGGCTACGCCTCGATGACCGGCGAGCTCGCGGGCGACCAGTGGAACGAGGGCGATGTGTCCTGCTCGGTGGTGCGCCGGGTCGCGCTGCCGGACGCGTTCTTCGCGCTGGACGGTCTGCTGGAGACGTTCCTCACGGTGCTCGACGAGTTCGGCGCGTTCCCGGCGGTCGTGGCGCGTGAGCTGGACCGCTACCTGCCGTTCCTCGCGACCACCAAGGTGCTGATGGGTGCCGTGCGCGCGGGCGTGGGCCGGGAGCTCGCGCACGAGGCGATCAAGGAGAACGCCGTGGCCTCCGCGCTCGCGATGCGCGAGCAGGGCGCCGCGCGCAACGAACTGCTCGACAAGCTGGCCGCCGACGCGCGCATTCCGCTCGACCGCGCCGAGCTGGACGCGCTGATGGCCGACAAGCTGTCCTTCACGGGTGCCGCGGGCGACCAGGTCGCCGCCGTCGTCGCCCGGGTCGAGGAGATCGTGAAGCAGCACCCCCAGGCCGCGGGCTACACGCCCGGCGCGATCCTCTGACGCGTCGCACCCGATGCCCCGTTTCACGCCCGAGGAGCTTCAGGCCGCCCGCGACCGTGTCGTGCCGGACGTGGTCGCGGACGGTCTGCGGGTGCTGTTCTGCGGCATAAATCCCGGGCTGATGACGGCCGCGACGGGCCATCACTTCGCCCGCCCCGGCAACCGCTTCTGGCCGGTGCTGCACCGCTCCGGGTTCACGCCGCGGCTGCTGAAGCCCTCCGAACAGCAGGAGTTGCTGTCGTACGGGCTCGGCATCACCAATGTCGTGGCGCGGCCGACCGCTCGGGCCGACGAGCTGAGCGCCGAGGAGTACCGGGAGGGCGGGCGGCTGCTGGCGCTGAAAGTGGGGCGGCTGCGGCCGCGCTGGCTGGCCGTGGTCGGAGTGACCGCGTACCGCGCCGCGTTCGACGACCGGAAGGCCCGGGTCGGCCCGCAGTCCCGGATGGTCGGGGACACGCGGGTGTGGGTGCTGCCCAATCCGAGCGGGCTGAACGCGCACTGGACGGCCGAGACGATGGCCGAGGAGTTCGCGCGGCTGCGGGAAGCTGCCGAGAGCTGATCGCTCACGGCGGGTCCGTCTCCGTGACCAGGGCCAGCAGCCGCACCTCGTGCGACGTGTCGCGGTCGGTGACCGCCACGGCGACCCAGCGGCCGGTGCCCTCCACCTCCCACACGTACGCGACGCTCGCGCAGGCGCTCAACTCGGCCCACGGCCGGGGTATCTCCTCGCGCTCGGTGCGCAGCAGGACGGTCTGCAGGTTGTAGGGGGGCGTGTCGCCCCAGCGTGAGGCGAGAAGCTCGTAGACGGCGTCCCGGTCCTTCTCGTACTGGTCGATCGTCACCGCGTGGAGCGCCGGGTCGTCGTCGGGCGCGGCCTCTAACACCGCGGTGTGCCGGCCGGGTCCGGAGACGCCGACGTCCGACGGGCCGTGCTCCGCCGGAAAGGGGCGGTAGCACAGCTCGTCGATGAGGGCGATGTGCTGTGCGATGTTCATGGGTCCAGTAAACCCGGCCCCACTGACACTTGGCGGGGCGTCAACCTGTTCCCGCCGTTGTTGCGGTCAGGCGTCCCGGCGGCGCAGGCTCCACGCCCCCGCCAGCAGTGCGCCCGCCGTCCACAGCGCGGTCACCCCGAGCCCCGACCACGGCCCGAGGGTGCCGTCGTAGGTCTCCCTCAGGACCAGCTGTCCCGCCTTGTCGGGCAGGAAGTCGGCGACCGTGCCCGTCGCGTCGCCGATCACGAACGACACGACGAGGATGAACGGGATCAGCAGGGACAGCGTGGCCACGCCGCTGCGCAGCAGGGCGGCGAGTCCGGCGGCGAACAGGGCCATCAGCATGAGGTAGACACCGCAGCCCACGACGCCGCGCACCTGCTCGCCGGTGCCGAGCCCGTCGGCCGCCGGGCCGAGCCCGGCCCGGGCCACGAGGAGGGCCACGAGGGCGGTCACCAGCCCTACCAGCAGCGCCGGTACGGCGATGACGGCCGCCTTGGCCGCGAACCACCGGCCGCGCCGCGGCACCGCGGCCAGCGAGAGCCGGAGCGCGCCCGACTGGAACTCCGACGACACGGCCATGGCCCCGAAGGAGACGGCCGCGATCTGCCCCGCCACGACCCCGGACAGGGCCGTGAACAGCGGGTCGAAGTCAGGGTCCGACGTCCCGGAGACACCGGCGATCGCGGAGAACGCCGTGGTCGCGGCGAACAGGGCCAGGAGCGCTCCGGGAAGCGAGCGGAGCGTACGGATCTTCAGCCACTCGGAGCGGAGGACAGGGGTGAGTTCCATGGTCATGCCTCCTGCGGCTGCTGTGCGGTGAACTCGGTCTCGGCCGACGTGAGGTCGAAGTACGCCTGCTCCAAGGTGCCCTCCTCCGCGGCGAGTTCGAGCACCGGCACACCCGCGGCCGAGGTGATGCGGCCGATGTCGTCCACGCGTGCGTGATGCACGGTCCAGTGACCGTCCACGTGCTCCACGGCCTCGTGGCCGTGCGGAGCGAGAGCCCTCTTGAGGGCCACGGGGTCGGTCGTACGAATGCGTACGCGAGGCTGCACGCGCGCGTGGATGAAGTCCCGCATCGGCGTGTCGGCGAGCAGCCGGCCCCGGCCGAGGACGACGAGGTGGTCCGCGAAGGACGCGGTCTCGTTCATCAGATGGCTGGAAACCAGGACCGTGCGGCCCTCCTCCGCGAGCCGGCGCAGCAACTGCCGGATCCACACGATGCCCTCGGGGTCGAGTCCGTTGGACGGCTCGTCCAGCATGACCACCTCGGGATCACCCAGCAGGGCGGCGGCGATGCCGAGGCGCTGGCGCATGCCCAGGGAGTACGTCCGCACCCGGCGCCGGGCCACCGAAGCCAGGCCCGTCTCTTCCAGCACCTCGTCCACCCGGCGGTCCGGGATGCGGTTGCTCGCCGCCAGGACACGGAGGTGGTCGCGGGCGGTACGGGAGCCGTGCGCGGCCTGCGCGTCGAGCAGGGCGCCGACGTGGCGCAGGGGTTCGCGCAGGGTGGAGTAGGCGCGGCCGCCGATCGTGGCGGAACCGGCGGTCGGCCGGTCGAGGCCGAGTACCAGTCGCATGGTGGTGGACTTGCCGGCGCCGTTGGGGCCGAGGAAGCCGGTGACGCGGCCGGGCAGAACACGGAAGGTGAGGCCGTCCACGGCTCGTGCGGTGCCGAACTCCTTGGTGAGGTCCTGGACTTCGATGCTGGTCATGGCAGCAGCGTGGCCGATGGTCCGGGCGGCGGGCCTCCCCCTGTGGTGGAGATCGTCTCCCCCGTGCGGGGGAGGCTCGAGGTCAGTGGCGGCTGGCACGATGGCGCAATGGTCCGCATGCTGCGCCCGTTGACGCGGGCGGTGACGTACACGCGGTTGCTGCATCTGTCCATGGCCATCGTGTGGCCGTCCCTGTGGCTGTTCATCGACGAGGCCTGGTGGACCGTGGGCACGGCGACCGTGCTGCTCGGCATCGCGGGCCTGGTCCCCGCCATGCGGGTCGTGGAGGGGTTCCAGGCCCGGCTGCTGCTGACCGGCCATCGGGACGGCGGCGAGACCCAGGAGATCATGAGCACCCCCTCGGCCACCTGGAGCGACCGTGGCCGGGTGGTGGTGTGGCTGGGGGCGCGGCTGTTCCTCGGCGTCCTGGCGTCCCATCTCTGCGTCCAGCTTCTCCTCCTCACGATGGACCTGGTGTCGACCACGATCAGTGACCAGCGTGTCGGCGGCGCCTGGCTCCCCGTCGAAGGCCCCGACCCGTGGCACGCCCTGCTCGCGCCCCTGCCCCTGATCCTCGGGGCCGCGGTCGTCGTCGGTTCGGGGCACCTCATCACCCGCATCGCCCTGCGCCTGCTCGGCCCGTCACCCGCGGAGCGTCTCGCGGCACTGGAGGAGCGCACCGAACAGCTCCTGGAACGCACGCGCATCGCCCGCGAGTTGCACGACTCCATCGGGCACGCGCTCACGGTCGCCGTGGTGCAGGCGGGGGCCGCACGGGCGTCCGGTGACCCGGAGTTCACGGACCGCGCGCTGGTCGCCATCGAGGAGACCGGCCGGGCCGCCCTGGAGGACCTGGAGCGGGTGCTGGGCGTCCTGCGCGAGTCGCGGAAGCCCGTGAGCAGCAGACCCACCCTGGTGGACGCGGACCGGCTGCTGGAGTCCGCGCGGTCCTCCGGGGCGAAGGTCGACGCCGAGGTGACCGGCCCGGTGGACACCGTGCCCGGGCCGGTGTCCCGGGAGGGCTACCGGATCCTGCAGGAGTCGCTGACCAACGCGCTGCGGCACGCCGGGGCGGTCCCGGTCCGCGTCCGCGTGCACGTCGCCGACGACACGCTCGTCCTGGCGATCCGCAACCCGCTGACGCAGCCCGTACCCGGCCCGGGACGCGGCAGCGGCCTGCGTGGCATACGCGAGCGCGCCGCCCTGCTCGGCGGGCTGGCCCGGACCGGCCCCGACGAAGGTGACTGGCAGGTTCATGTCGAGCTGCCGTTGAGTTGATCTACGCTGGTCCGATGCCGGTCACCGTTCTCCTCGTCGACGACGAACCCCTCGTGCGCGCCGGCCTGCGGGCCGTGCTGGAGGCACAGCCCGACATCGAGGTGGTCGGGGAGGCAGCGGACGGGGCGGCGGTGATCCCGCTCGTGCGGCAGCTGCGGCCCGACGTGGTCGCCATGGACGTACGGATGCCGCTGCTGGACGGTATCGAGGCCACCCGGGCGCTGCTGCGGACGGTCGACGAACCGCCGCGGATCCTCGTCGTGACGACGTTCGAGAACGACGAGTACGTGTACGAGGCGCTGCGGGCCGGTGCCGACGGGTTCCTGCTGAAGCGGGCCCGGCCGGCCGAGATCGTGCACGCGGTGCGGCTGATCGCCGAGGGCGAGTCGCTGCTGTTCCCGGCCTCGGTACGGCAGCTGGCCGCCGAGTACGGCGAGGGCGGCGGCAACCGGGCCGCGCGGGCGGCGATGGAGCGGGCCCAGCTGACCGAGCGGGAGGGCGAAGTGCTGCGGCTGATGGCGCGGGGCCTGTCGAACGCGGAGATCGCCGCCCGGTTGGTGGTGGGCACCGAGACGGTGAAGTCGCATGTGAGCGCCGTGCTGGCGAAGTTGGGAGCGAGGGACCGTACGCAGGCGGTGATCGCGGCGTACGAGTCCGGGTTCGTGGCGCCGGGCTGATCGGCGAGGGCCGGTGCGTGCCCCTCGCCGGGGTCCGCCGCGCCGAGTACGATCCGGCCAACACGCGCACGAGCTGGGAGGACGGACGGTGGGGCGGCTGACCGGCGGGGATCCCTCGCTGCTGCGCAGGATCAACTCCGCGGTGGTGCTGCACGCGCTGCGTGCCACGGACTGCGCGACGCTGACCGAGATCACCCGGGTGACGGGGCTGTCCCGGCCGACCGTCGAGGGCGTCGTCGAAGGGCTCATCGAGGCCGGTCTCGTCGTCGAGAAGGCGGCCGAGGAGGGTGCCGCCCGGCGGCAGGGGCGGCCGGCGCGGCGGTTCCGGTTCCGGGCGGAGGCGGGGCATCTGCTGGGGCTGGAGATCGGCGCGCACCGGGTGGCCGTGCTGCTGGCCGACCTGGACGGCCGGGTGATCGGCTCCCAGGCCAAGGACGTGCCCGAGACGGCCGGGGCCGACGAGCGGTTGGAGCGGCTGCGCGGCGCCGTCGCCGAACTGCTGCGCCGGGCCGGTGTCGCACGCGGCTCGCTGCGGGCCGTGGGCGTGGCCACGCCCGGGATCGTCGAGGCGGACGGCACGGTACGGCTGAGCACCGCGCTGCCCGGGTGGACGGGGCTGCGGCTGGGCGAGCGGCTGAGCCGGTCGTTCAAGTGCCCGGTCCTGGTCGAGAACGACGCCAACGCGGCGGCCGTCGCCGAGCACTGGAAGGGCGCGGCCGTCGAGTCGGACGACGTGGTGTTCGTGCTGGCGGGGCTCAGCCCCGGCGCCGGTTCACTGATCGGGGGGCGGCTGCACCGGGGCTACGGCGGGGCGGCCGGCGAGATCGGCGCGCTGCATCTCCTCGGCCGGGAGGTGACGCCGGAGACGCTGCTGTCCACCACGGACGAACCGCTGCACCCGCTCGACGAACAAGCCGTCGCCGGGGTCTTCGCACAGGCCCGCGAGGGCGACCAGCGGGCCCGCGCGGCCGTCGACCGCTTCCTCCAGCGTCTGGTCCACGACGTGGCGGCGCTGGTCCTCGCCCTCGACCCGGAACTGGTCGTCATCGGCGGCTGGGCAGCGGGCCTGGACGGCGTCCTGGACCCCCTGCGCCACGAACTGGCCCGCTACTGCCTGCGTCCCCCGCAGGTAACCCTCTCCCGCCTGGGAGACGCGGCAGTGGCGACAGGCGCCCTGCGTCTCGCCCTGGACCATGTGGAGGAACAACTGTTCACGGTCGAACGCCGCTGAACGACAACGCCCTTCTGGGGGCGCGGGGCTGTGTCGATATGCGGCTCCGCCGCGTGGGCGCGACCAGCCACAACGCACCCGCAGCCCCCACGCACCACCCCCCTACGGCGCAAGGATCAGGACGCCTGCCGCTGCGGCCCGGCGTGGATCTCCACGCCCCCCGCGTCCCCGAAGGTCAACCGACACGTGTCAGCGCGATACGTCGCGACGGACAACGCCGCCACACGCCCCGCAACCACGAACCGCGTCGTCACCACCAGCACGGGCGCTCCCGGCAGCCGGTCCAGCTCCCTCGCGTCGTCGGCCCCGGCGGAGCCGAGCTCCACCGCGTTCTCCTGCCGGTCCAGCTCCAGCCGCTGCAGCTCACGCAGCACCGCACGCGCGCGTGCCGACCCGGACGGTGCGTCGATGCCGGTCAGGTCGGGCACCGAGGACCGCGGGATGTACAGCAGCTCGGCGGCCACCGGCCGGCCCTGCGAGACGCGGGAGCGGCGCACGATGTGCACGGGCTCGTCGCTGCCGGTCTCCAGCGCGTCGGCGACGGCCACGGGCGGCACGGCGGCAGTGCAGTCGACAGGCTGCCAGGCGTCCTCGGGGCCGCCCGGCCAGGTGTGCGGGCCGGTACCGAGCGAGACGCCCATGCGGGGCGGCGCGACGGTCGTACCGACGCCGCGGCGGCGCTGGAGCCTGCCCTCCAGTTCGAGCTGCTCCAGGGCCTGGCGGAGCGTGGCGCGGGCGACGCCGAAGCGGGCCGCGAGGTCGCGCTCGTTGGGCAGGATCTCCCCGACCGAGAACTCCGAGTCGAGCGCTTCACTGAGCACGGTCTTGAGATGCCAGTACTTCGGTTCCGGCACCGATTCCAGCTGCGTGGTCCCCACCCTGTCCTCCGCAATCGCCGTGGTCGGCGGCTTTTTCGCGCCCTTGTTTTTTAAAGGTTGTTTCACTTCTCTGCGACCATAGGACGGCCCTGATCCTTGGTCAAGACCAATGGCCGGGAACGTTCACGGGACGTTCGTACGAGGCCGCGGCGGGGCTGCCGCGGCGCCGTCTAGGGGGCGGCCAACGAGTGCAGCTTGTCGGGGTTGCGGACGATGTAGACCGCTTGGACGCGGCCGTCGGCGACGTCGAGCTGGAAGACGGAGTCGGGCTTGCCGCCGGACATGACCAGCACGGCCGGGCCGCCGTTGAGTTCCAGGAAGCGCAGGGAGAAGTCGGGGACGCCCTTCTGCGCGGCGCCGACGAGGAAGCGGCCCACCTTGTCCGCCGACTGGAGAACCCGCAGCGGCGCCCGCGACTTGCCGCCGCTGTCGCCGACGAGCCGGACGTCCGGGGCGAGCAGCTCCATCAGCCCCTCGAGGTCGCCGTTCGCGGCGGCGGCGAGGAACCGTTCGGTGAGGTCGCGCCGCTGGACGGGGTCGACCTCGTAGCGCGGCCGCCGCTCCTCGACGTGCTTGCGCGCCCGCCCGGCCAGTTGGCGCACGGCCGGTTCGCCGCGGTCGAGCATGGCGGCGATGTCGGCGTACGGGAAGGCGAAGGCCTCGCGCAGCACGAACACCGCCCGCTCCAGCGGCGACAGCGACTCCAGGACGACGAGGACGGCCAGGGAGACGGAGTCCGCGAGCACGGCCCGCTCAGCGGTGTCCGGCACGGTGTCGCCGAAGTCGGTGACGTACGGCTCGGGCAGCCAGGGGCCGACATAGGTCTCCCCGCGGGCCTTGATCTGGCGCAGCCGGTCGATGGCGAGGCGGGTGGTGATCCGTACGAGGTAGCCGCGCGGCTCGCGCACGTCGCCGCGGTCGCTGCCCGACCAGCGCAGCCAGGCCTCCTGGACCACGTCCTCCGCGTCGGCGACGCGGCCCAGCATGCGGTAGGCGACGCCCAGCAGGACGGGGCGGTGCGCTTCGAAGACGTCGGTCGCGGTCTCGGTGGTCACGGGCTCCATCCCAACCCACCGGTGCGGCCCTGTCCAGGCGGAATCGCCCCTCCCGGAAAGCGTGGCCGTGAAGGTGGCGACAGCTTGGGGCTACCCGCCGGTAGCAATTGCTGACAAGCTGTCTACGGCGTCCGTCAGCGAGTACAGCCGAGGAGCACCCCATGTCCGCCACCGTCTCCTTCAAAGTCGCCTCCGCACACGGCGAGCAGAACGTGACCCTGTCCTACACGCGTCAGGGCAGCGGCGAACCGTTGCTCCTGCTGCACGGCATCGGCCACCACCGGCAGGTGTGGGACCCGGTGATACCCGCGCTGGCGGCCGAGCGGGACGTGATCGCCGTGGACCTCCCCGGCTGCGGCGCCTCACCGGCGCTCCCGGACGGCATGGCGCACGACCTGCCGACCATGAACACCGTCCTGGCCGCGCTCTGCGAGGCCCTGGACATCGAACGGCCGCACGTGGCGGGCAACTCGCTGGGCGGCCTGCTGGCCCTGGAGCTGGCCCGGGCGCAGCTCGTCCGCTCCGTCACCGCCCTGTCCCCCGCGGGGTTCTGGAACGAGGCCGAGCGCCGCTACGCCTTCACGGTACTGATGACGATGCGCCAGATAGCCCAGCGGATGCCGCTGTCGGTCGTCGAACGGCTGTCCCGGCCGGCTATCGGCCGCACCCTGCTGACGAGCACCATCTACGCCCGCCCGGGCCGTCGTTCGCCCGAGGCCGTGGTCGCCGAGACGCTCGCGCTGGCCCGGGCGCAGGGGTTCTCCGAGACCCTCCGCTCCGGCAGGACCGTGCAGTTCACCGACGACATCGTGGGCACACCGGTCACCGTGGCGTGGGGCAACCGGGACCGGCTGCTGATCCCCCGCCAGGGCGTGCGCGCCAAGAGCGTCATCCCCAGCGCCCGGCTGGTACGGCTGCCCGGCTGCGGCCATGTCCCGATGAACGACGACCCGGCACTGGTCGCCCGGGTCGTCCTCGACGGCAGCCGCTGACCGGCGGGGCGGCAACCGGCTCGGCGGAAAGCCCGGCCGCGGATCCGGCAGACTGACCGCATGGACCGCATGGACGACCGCAACGAGCCCGTGTCGCCCGCCTGGGAGCTGCTCCTCCCGGCCGCTTCCGCGCCGGCACGCACGCGTGGCCGTTCCCTTCAGGCGGCGCTGCGCGAGGCGGTCCGCTCGGGCCGGCTCGCGCCGGGCACCCGGCTGCCGTCGAGCCGGGATCTCGCGGCTGACCTGGGAGTGTCGCGGGGGCTGATCACGGAGGCGTACGAGCAGTTGACGGCGGAGGGCTATCTGCGCAGCGGCCGGGGCGCCGGCACGTGGGTGGGCTCGGCCGTACGGGCCGCCCGGACGCGGGCGCACGACCTCGCTCCCCGCTCCCGCGGTGCCCGGGCGGACTTCGTGCCCGGGACGCCGGACCTGTCGCTGTTCCCGCGCTCGGCGTGGGCCGCCGCCCAGCGCGCTGTGCTGGCGGAACTGCCGCACCAGGAGCTGGGGTATCCCGATCCCCGCGGGCTGCCCCGGCTGCGTACCGCGCTGGCCGGACTGCTCGCCCGGCGGCGGGGTGTGGTCGCCGACCCGGAGCGGATCGTGGTGGTCTCCGGGGTGGCCCAGGCGACGACGCTGCTGGGTTTCGCGCTGCACGCGCGCGGGGTGCGCACCGTGGGTGTGGAGGACCCGGGCAGTCCCCAGCACGACGCGCTGTACGCCTCGGCCGGGGTCACCGCCGTACCGCTGCCCGTGGACGGGGAGGGAATCGCCCTGGAGCCGCTGCGGGCGTCGGGCGTGCGGGCCGTGGTGACGACGCCGGCCCACCAGTTCCCCACCGGCATCGCCTACTCGGCCCGCCGTCGCGCCGAACTGCTGGACTGGGCGCGGTCCGTGGACGGCATCGTCCTGGAGGACGACTACGACGGCGACTTCCGCTACGACCGCGCTCCCGTCGGCGCGCTCCAGGGCCTCGACCCGGACCGCGTCGCCTACACGGGCTCGGTCAGCAAGTCCCTGGCGCCGGGGCTGCGGCTGGGCTGGCTGCTGGTGCCCGAGTCCTGGGCGGAGGAACTCGTCGAACGCAAGCGCACCATGGACCTCGGCCACCCGGCCCTGGACCAGGCGCTCTTCGCCCGGTTCCTGGAACGCGGCGACTACGACCGTCAGTTGCGCCGCTGTCAGCGCGCCTACCGCGAGCGCCGTGACGCCCTGACCGCCGCCCTCGACGAGCACTTCCCCGGCTCCCGCGTCTCGGGCATCGCCGCGGGCCTGCACGTGATCGCCACGCTGCCGGAGCGCTACGGCCCCGAGGACCGTTTCCTCGCCCGCGTGACAGCGGCCGGGGTGGCGGTACGCCCCCTGTCGGCCTACGCACACCCGCGTCCCGCGCGGGAGGAGACCGACGGGCCGAAGCGGATACGGCTGGTGCTGGGCTACGCGCACGTCCCGCCCGCCCGGATCCACGAGGGCATACGCCTGATGGCGGAGGCGGCCACGAGGTGACTACCGGCGGAGCTCACGGGTTCCCGCCGGTTCCCCTCCTCCCGCGGTCAGTTGTTCACTTGGGGTTCGTGTGTGCGCCGCGGCGTGCCAGTAGGTGTGGCTGTGCACACTGGCCGGATCCCGTCCCTGGAGGCGCATCCATGTCACACCGTCCGCTCCCCGCGCGCCGCAGCGTCCTGCGCGGCTCCCTCGCCGCGTCGGCGGCCCTCACCCTGCCCACCGCTCTCGGCGCGGCGCCGGCCTTCGCGCGGTCGGGGCGTCCGAAGGCGGGGTGGGGTGTGCAGGCGGGGGACGTGACCCGCGACTCCGGGCTGGTGTGGGTGCGCTCCGACCGGCCGGCCCGGATGATCGTCGAGACGTCGGCGACCGAGTCGTTCCGCAACCCGCGCAGATGGCACGGCCCGCTGCTGGGCCCGGGCACCGACTTCACCGGCACGACCCGGCTGCACGGCCTGCCGTCCGGCGAGCAGATCCACTACCGGGTGCTGCTCGCCGACCCGGACGACCCGCGCCGCACCGGCGAGCCGGTCACCGGCACCTTCCGCACGGCGTCCGACAAGCGCCGTGACGGCGTACGGTTCGTCTGGTCCGGCGACCTGGCCGGTCAGGGCTGGGGCATCAACCCGGAGCTCGGCGGCTACCGGATCTACGACGCGATGGCCGCCCTGGACCCGGACTTCTTCCTCTGCAGCGGCGACAACATCTACGCCGACGGGCCCCTCACCGAGACCGTGGCCCTGCCCGACGGGCGCACCTGGCGGAACATCACCACCGAGGAGAAGGCGAAGGTCGCCGAGACCCTGGCCGAGTTCCGCGGCAACTTCCGCTACAACCTGCTGGACGAGAACCTGCGCGCCTTCAACGCCCAGGTCCCGTCCATCATCCAGTGGGACGACCACGAGGTCACCAACAACTGGTACCCGGGCGAGATCCTCGGCGACACCCGGTACACCGAGAAGAACGTCGACGTGCTCGCCGCCCGCGCCCGCCGGGCCTTCTCCGAGTACTTCCCGATCTCCACGCTGCGCCGCCCCGACGGCCGCGTCTACCGCGTGCAGCACCACGGCCCGCTGCTGGACGTCTTCGTGCTGGACATGCGCACCTACCGCAACGCCAACTCGCCGGACGACCAGCCCACCGACCCGCAGGGCATCCTCGGCCGCGAGCAACTGGAGTGGCTCAAGCGTGAGCTGTCCCGCTCCCGCGCGGTGTGGAAGGTGATCGCCTCCGACATGCCGATCGGCCTGGTCGTCCCGGACACCGGCGACGGCAAGCCGAACATCGAGGCCGTCGCCCAGGGCGACCCCGGCGCCCCGCTGGGCCGTGAGCTCCAGATCGCCGAGCTGCTGCGCTTCGTCAAGCACCGCCGGATCACCGGCACGGTGTGGCTCACGGCCGACGTCCACTACACCTCGGCGCAGCACTACCAGCCGTCGCGGGCCGCGTTCACCGACTTCGAGCCGTTCTGGGAGTTCGTGTCGGGCCCTCTCAACGCCGGCGCCTTCCCCGCGAACACGCTCGACGGCACCTTCGGTCCGGACCGTGTGTTCCTGAAGGCGCCGACGACCGCCAACGTCTCCCCCGCCGGCGGCTACCAGTTCTTCGGCGAGGTCGACATCGACGGCGGCAGCGGTGAGCTGACGGTACGGCTGCGCGAGCAGGACGGAACCGTGCTGTTCACGAAGGAGCTTCAGCCGGGTCTGGTCGGCCAGTAAGTTTGAAGGCTTGATAAAGCGGGCAAGCCAGCCCTTTTACCCGCCAGTCACAATACGTTCGTGATCACGCAACACCATTCGGTCACAGTGGGTGCATGACGCGAAAAGTTACTGAAGTGACCGGCCTGAAGAACGACTGCCGCCCCGCTACCCCGTGGCAGCGGGTCACGGCGGCGCTCCACACCTGGCGAACACGACGCCACGAACACGCGCCGCCGGCGGACGATACCGGGTCCCCGGCACCGGAGCCGGTGCCGGGGGCGAACACGCTGTGGCGGATGCGGACCACGGTGAAGGACGAACCGGGATCACTGGCGGCCCTGTGCACGGCCCTCGCCGAGCACCGGGTCGACATCCTCAGCCTCCAGACACATCCGCTGGCCGAGGGCACGGTGGACGAGTTCCTGCTGCGCGCCCCGGGCGAGCTGCCGGCCTCCGGGATCGCCACGGCCGTGCGGACGGCAGGCGGCACCGACACCTGGATCGAGCGGGCCGACGCCCACGACCTGGTGGACGCACCGACCCGGATCCTCGGACTCGCCGCCCGGACCGCCCTGGACGCCGCTGAACTGCCCCTGGCACTACGCCAGTTGCTGGGCCGGTGCACGATCCGTTCCCAGCCCGCACGAGCCGGCGGCGGCCGGGCGTCCGAGGGTGTCCCGGTGGAGGGAGCCCTCGACGACACGGTGATGCGCCTGCGCGCCCCGGAGGGCGGCGTGATCACCGTGGAGCGGCCATATCTGCCCTTCACACCGACCGAGTTCGCCCGGGCCAGGGCCCTGGTGGAACTGGACGCCCGGCTCGGGCCGCGCGTCCCGCACGGCCGGGACGTGCTCACCCTGGCCGAGGGCAGCGACATCACCGTACGCCGGGCCGACACCCGTGATCTGGAGGCGGCCAGGGCGATGCACGAGCGGTGCTCGGACCGCACGCTCCGGTTGCGCTACCACGGGCCGGTCGGTGACGCCGACCGCTATCTCAACCACCTGCTCAGTCCGCGCTTCGGCCGGACCCTCGCCGTACAGACGGCCTCCGGGCGGCTCGTCGGGCTCGGGCATCTGCTGTGGGACGGGGACGAGACGGAGGTCGCGTTGATCGTCGAGGATGCGTGGCAGCGTCGGGGGATCGGCGGGGAGTTGCTGGGGCGGCTGGTGGCGATTGCCGCGGAGGGGGGTTGCCGGAGTGTGTATGCCGTGACGCAGGCGTCCAACACGGGGATGGTCGCGGCGATGCGAGGGCTGGGCCTCCCCCTCGACTATCAGGTCGAGGAGGGGACCCTGGTGATCACTGCGCGGCTGGGTGAGACCGTTTCGACGGGTGCGGGCGAGGTGGGGAGCACCTCAGCGCCGTAGGGGCAGGTGTGTGTCGGCGGGTGCGGGTGCGTTGTGGTTGTTCGCGCAGTTCCCCGCGCCCCCAAGGGGGCGTCGTCCCAACGCACCGTCCAAGTCCGACCACAGGTCCTCCACGTCCTCCAAGCCCACCGACATGCGCAGCAGGCGGTCGTTCACCCCGGCATCCCTGCGGTCGTCCGCGTCCACGATGCGGTGGCTGATGGACGCCGGGTGCTGGATCAGGGTGTCCACACTGCCCAGGCTCACCGCCGGGGTGATGAGGCGGACGGCGGCGATGACCTCGTGGGGGTCGCCGTGTATCTCGAAGGAGATCATCGCGCCGCCGATGCGCGGGTAGTGCACGCGGGCGACGCGGGGATCGGCGGCGAGGCGGTGGGCGAGTTCGGCGGCGTTGGCGGAGGCGGCCCGTACCCGGACGGGGAGGGTGGACAGGCCGCGCAACAGCAGATAGCCGGCCAGGGGGTGCAGGACGCCGCCCGTGGCGAAGCGGACCTGCCGCAGCCGTCCCGCGAACTCCTCGTCGCAGGCGACCACGCCCGCCAGCACGTCCCCGTGGCCGCCGAGGTACTTGGTGGCGCTGTGCAGCACCAGCCGTGCGCCCTGTTCGGCGGGGCGCTGGAGCACCGGCGTGGCGAACGTGTTGTCCACGAGCAGGGGCACCGAGCCGCAGGCGTGTGCGACGGCCCGGAGGTCGACCTCGGCGAGCGTCGGGTTGGCCGGGGACTCCACGATCACCAGGCCGGTGTCCGGACGCAGTGCCTCCGCGATTCCGGCCGGGTCGGTCCAGGTCACCTCCGAGCCCAGCAGCCCGGCGGTCAGCAGATGGTCGCTGCACCCGTAGAGGGGGCGTACCGCCACCACGTGCCGCAGCCCCATGGAGGCGCGCACGAGCAGGACGGCGCTCAGGGCGGCCATGCCGCTGGCGAACGCGACCGCCGCCTCGGTGCCCTCCAGGCGGGCCAGCGCGGTCTCGAAACGGGCGACGGTCGGGTTGCCCAGCCGCCCGTAGACGGGCGGGCCGTCCGGGTCCGCGCCGGTGGCGGCGAACGTGTCGATCCGGGCCGCCTCGCCCCGGCTGTCGTACGACGGGTAGGTGGTGGACAGGTCGATCGGCGGGGCGTGCAGACCCTGCCGGGCGAGGTCGTCCCGCCCGGCGTGGACGGCCTCGGTGGCGAGTGCTCTCGATGCGGTGCGTACGGCGTCGTGGGCGCCCATGCTCGCTGTGTCCATGGCGAAAGGGTGAACAGCGACCGGGCTCATGGGCGGGAAGCCCGTGTTACGTTCGGCCAATGGCCGAATCTGTCGTACTGGACCCGGTGGATCTCCATCTGCTGCGGCTGCTGCAGAACGACGCCCGGACGACGTACCGGGATCTCGCCGCTCAGGTCGGGGTGGCGCCGTCGACCTGTCTGGACCGGGTGACCCGGCTGCGCCGCTCGGGCGTGATCCTCGGGCACCGGCTGGAGCTTGATCCGGCCAAGCTGGGGCGAGGGCTGGAGGCCTTGCTGTCGGTGCAGGTCAGGCCGCACCGGCGGGAGCTGGTGGGGCCGTTCGTGGAGCGGATCCGCGCCCTGCCGGAGTCGCGGACGGTCTTCCATCTGACCGGGCCGGACGACTACCTCGTCCATGTGGCGGTCGCCGACATGTCGGACCTTCAGCGGCTCGTGCTGGACGAGTTCACCTCGCGGCGGGAGGTGGCGCGGGTGGAGACCCGGCTGATCTTCCAGCAGTGGGAGTGCGGGCCGCTGCTGCCACCTTCGCCCTCGGCTCAATCCGCGTGACGTGCGCCGCACGTCGTACCAGGATGGACCGCATGTCTGAGACCAAGAGCCCGTTGCCCCGTGAGGTCGCCGACGCCTACGTCGACGAGCTCGTCGCCCTCGACCCGATCACCGGCACGTTCCTCGGCGTCAAGGAGTCTTCGAGCAGGCTGCCCGACACCTCGCCCGCGGGTCAGGAGGCGTTCGCGGAGCTGGCGCGCCGGACGCTGGCCCGGCTGGACGAGGCGGAGCGGCAGCCCGGCGCGGACAGTGACATCGAGCGCCGCTGCGGGCGACTGCTGCGCGAGCGGCTCATCGCGGACCTCGCCGTGCACGAGGCCGAGGAGAGTCTGCGGTCCGTCAGCAATCTGAGCTCCCTCCCCCATGCGGTGCGGCAGGTGTTCACCGTGACGCCGGCGCAGTCGGAGGAGGACTGGGCGGCGATCGCCGAGCGGCTGCGCGCGGTCCCGGCCGCGCTGGAGGGGTACCGGGAGTCCCTGGCGCTCGGCCTGGAGCGGAAGCTGTACGGCGGGCCGCGCGCCACGGCCACATTCGTGGAACAGCTCGGCGAGTGGGCGGACGCCGGCGAGGGCCGTGGCTGGTTCGAGGCCTTCGCGGCCGCCGGCCCCGAGGCGCTGCGGTCCGAGCTGGACACGGCGGCCCTCTCCGCCACCGAGGCGGTCGTACGGCTGCGCGACTGGATGCGGGACGTGTACGCACCGGCGATCGAGGGCGCGCCGGACGTGGTCGGCCGGGAGCGGTACGCGCGCTGGGTGCGTTACTACAACGGCACGGACCTCGACCTGGACGAGGCGTACGCGTACGGCTGGTCCGAGTACCACCGCCTCCTCGGCGAGATGAAGGCGGAGGCCGAGAAGATCCTGCCGGGTGCCGCCACGCCGTGGGTGGCGCTGGCGCACCTGGACGAGCACGGCACGCACATCGAGGGCGTCGACGAGGTCCGCGACTGGTTGCAGTCCCTGATGGACGAGGCGATCGACGCGCTCGACGGCACCCACTTCGACCTGGCCGAGCGGGTGCGCCGGGTGGAGTCGCGCATCGCCCCTCCGGGCAGTGCCGCGGCCCCGTACTACACGCCGCCGTCGGACGACTTCACGCGCCCGGGCTGCACCTGGCTGCCGACCATGGGCGAGACGAGCTTCCCCGTCTACGACCTGGTGTCGACCTGGTACCACGAGGGCGTGCCCGGCCACCATCTCCAGCTGGCCCAGTGGAAGCACGTGGCGGAGAACCTCTCCCGCTACCAGGCGAGTGTCGGCATGGTGAGCGCCAACGCCGAGGGCTGGGCCCTGTACGCCGAGCGGCTGATGGACGAACTGGGTTTCCTGACGGACCCGGAGCGCCGGCTCGGTTACCTGGACGCGCAGATGATGCGTGCCGTACGCGTCATCATCGACATCGGCATGCACCTGGAGCTGACGATCCCGGACGACTCCCCCTTCCACCCGGGCGAGCGCTGGACGCCCGAGCTGGCGCAGGAGTTCTTCGGCTCGCACAGCAGCCGGCCCGCGGACTTCGTGGAGAGCGAGCTGACCCGCTATCTGTCCATGCCGGGCCAGGCCATCGGCTACAAGCTCGGCGAGCGGGCCTGGCTGCTGGGCCGCGAGAAGGCCCGCGCCCGGCGCGGTGAGGCCTTCGACCCGAAGGCCTGGCACATGGCAGCCCTCTCGCAGGGCTCCCTGGGCCTGGACGACCTGGTCGACGAACTGTCCCGGCTCTAGAGGCAGTCAGCGGCGGAAGCCGCCCTCGGAGTCGATGACCTGCCCGGTGACCCACTCCGCCTCGTCCGTGGCGAGCCATGCGATGAGGCGGGCCGGGTCGTCGGGCATGCCCCACCGCCCGGCCGGGAAGCACGCCGCGATGGTCTCGTAGTCCTCGCCGGTCATGTAGTCCGTGTCCACGGGCCCTGGATTGACGGTGTTGACGGTGACCGCGTGGTCGGCGAGCGCCGTCGCAAGGGAACGGGTGACGGAGGCGAGAGCACCCTTCTGCAGGGCGTAGGCGAGCTCCCCGGGCATGCCGCCCGCGATGTCCTGGCCGGAGGTCATCATCATGACGCGTCCACCCGGGCTGCGCGGCGGCAGTGCGGACCGCAGCCGCGCGTAGGCCTGGATCAGCAGGATCACGGAGCGGGTGTCGACCGCCCAGTGCCGGTCCAGCATCGCCGTGTCGATCTCGTCCAGGGGGCCGTCGAACCCGCTCTGCGCGTGGTTGGCGACGAGGATGTCGAGCCGCCCGCCGAGCGCCTCTGCGGCCCTGCCGACGAGTTCTCCGGCCACGGCGGGGTCGCCCAGATCCCCGGGTCCGGCGACGACCCGGGCTTCGGGATCCCCGAGCGCCCCGCGCACGGACGCGACGACGTCCTCGGGACGGTCGGCACCCCAGGGCTGGCCGGCGTCATGCGGCACATGGTGATGCAGATAGACACTGGCTCCGTAGGCGGCAAGGCGGCGGGCCACGGCGTGCCCGATGCCGCCGCGCCGGCTGGCACCGGTCACCAGGGCAGTACGCCCCCGCAAGGGCAGGGGATCACGGCGCAGTTCTTCGGGACTGGGCTGAGGAAGTCGAGGCATACGATCATCGTGGCCGGGCTTCACGAGCGCCGCACACGAATATCGCCCCCCGCCCCACGGTCACCTAGGCGCAAGCAACCGCATCTGAACCAACCCCAACCACGTTTCAGGACCCGGCTGCACCCGAGCCGCCCGAACCGCGTAGCGCCCCGGCTCCAGACCCACCCGAACCCGTTCGCTCCCCGAAGGGTCCGCCCCGGGCCACGCCGCATCAAAAAGCAGCACAGCGCCTGGCACCTCCCAGAGAACCTCCGGCTCCCACTCAGCCGTGTCGACAGCCACCGGCACGCTCGCCAGCAACTCGTCCTCGGAATTCCCCGCGCACCACCGGACGAACAAGCCGCGGTCGGGCAGATACGCGGTCGAGGCGGGCTCGTCACCCAGGACCAGTGCCGTGCAGTCGCCGACCGGCAGAAGACCGACGTGCCCGTCCACCTCGCAGGCCCGGTCGTAGTCCGACGCCGTCTCCTCGCCGTCGGCACCCGCCCAGAACGGCAGAACCGTCTCCGGCACCGCTATCAGCGGCCCGCCGCCCGACTCCACCCATTCCACGACGCCCGGCTCCGCGTATCGCACCATGGCGCAAGAACCTACAGGGTCAACTCCCGCCAAAATCTCGGGGGTCGGCGGGCCCGGCCTCAGCCCGCGCCGCGCTGCCGCAGCACCGACCCCGACCTGCCCTTGACGACCTCCAGTTGGGCGTGGATGCGCCGCCGCAGGTCGGGCACGTGGCTGACGATGCCGACGCTGCGGTCGCGTTCGCGCAGGGAGTCGAGGACGTCGAGGACCTCGTCGAGGGTCTGGTCGTCGAGACTGCCGAAGCCCTCGTCGATGAAGAGGGTGTCCAGCCGCACCCCGCCCGCCTCGTCCGTGACGACGTCCGCGAGGCCGAGGGCGAGGGCGAGCGAGGCGAAGAAGGTCTCGCCGCCCGAAAGCGTCGCCGTGTCCCGCTCGCGGCCGGTCCAGGCGTCGACGACGTGCAGTCCGAGTCCGCTGCGGCCGCGTCCGGTGCGGTCGTCGGAGTGGACGAGGGTGTAGCGGCCGGACGACATGCGCCGCAGCCGTACCGTCGCGGCGGCGGCGACCTGTTCCAGGCGGGCCGCGAGCACGTACGACTCCAGGCGCATCCGGCGTTCGTTGTCCGCCGAGGTGCCGGCGGTGAGGCCGGCCATGCGGGCGACCCGGTCGTACTCCTCGCGCAGCGGCGCCAGCCGGCGGACGGAGGCGGTCGCCCGGGCGGAGAGCCGGTCTAGTTCGGCGCAGCGCCGGGCGGCGGCGTCGTGTGCCGAGGCGGCCTCGCGCAGCCGGCGGGCCGCGGTGTCGGCGGCGAGCTGCGCCGACGTGAGGTCGGCGGGCTGCTGCCGGGCGGCGGCCGCGGTGTCGGCCTCGGCGAGGACGGCCCGTACGGCGGCTTCCTCGTTCTGCCAGGCGTCCAGGCGGCGTTGCAGTTGGCGGTGGGCGTCGTCGTCGAGGAGGGCGGCGGCCGCGTCCCGTGGGGTGTCGAAGCCGGCGCGGAAGGCGGCGTCGGCGAGGCGGGCGTCGGCGTCCTTGAGCCGCTGGGCGGTGTCCTCGGCTGCGCGGGCGGCGTCGGCGGCGTCCGTGAGCAGTGCGGTCCGGCGCTCCAGTTGCGCGGCCCGGGCGGCGACGCTGTCCAGGGCGCCTCTGGCCCGGTCCAGTTCCTCCTCCAGGGCGGTGCGTTCGCTCTCCAGCCGCTCCCGGTGGCCGACCCGGGCGGCGCTGCGCACGGCGGCCTCCTGCCGGGCGGCGACGCGCCGCTCGTGCTCGTGCCCGGCCTGGCGCAGCCGCTCCTGGGCGGCGTGCAGCTCGGCGGCGCCCCGGCGGGCCTGCTCGTACTGCTCCTCCAGCTCCTCGGTCTCGCGGGCGAGTTGCTCGGTGGGGGTGTCACCGGCCTCGGCTGTGGCGGCGGCCAGCGCCTCCCGGACGATCCCGAGGTTCCGCTCGTTCTCGGCGCGCTGTTCGTCGGCGCGCCGGTAGGCGGCCAGGGCCCGTTCCTCGGCCTCGCGGTCGACGTGCCCGGCGACCTTGCGGGCAGGGGCGGGGTGTTCGGTGGCGCCGCAGACGGCGCAGGGCTCGCCGTCGGTGAGGTGCGTGGCCAGTTCGGCGGCGATGCCGGTCAGGCGCTGTTCCTTGAGGTCGAGCCAGTGCTGCTGGGCGCGCAGCGCCTCCTCCTGCGCGGTGCGGGCCCGCTCGACGGCCCGGTCGGTGTCCTCGGCGAGCTGGTCGCGCAGCCGGGCGGCCTTCAGCCGCTGCCGCGCGGGCTCGCGCCGTACGGCGAGCTGTTCGGCGAGGGCGGCGGCCTGCTGCGCGGAGTCGACGCGGGTCTGGAGGGCGGTGCGGGTCTCCTCCCAGCCGTCGAGCCAGGCCTCCGCCTCCTGAAGGACGTCGGCGTCGGCGCGTTCCTGGCGATCCAGGCCGGCGCGTTCGTCGAGGAGTTCGGCCAGCCGCCGTTCGGCGCGGCGGGCCGAGTCCAGTCCGCCCAGTTCCTCGGCGGCCCGGCGGGCGGCGGCGGCGAGTCCGGCCGCGCCCGCGTCGGTGAAGGTATCGGGCAGCAGGGCACGCGCCCGTGCCTCGGCGGCGGCCGCCCTCCGGTGTTCGGCGTCGGCGGACTCCCGCAGATCCAGGGCGGGCGCGACCGCCTCGGCCTTGCGGGACCGCTCCATGAGCGCCTGCGCCTCCCGGTACGCCCCGGCTCCCTCCTCCAGGCGCGCCGCCCGCTCCCGTGCCTGAGTGAACCGCTGCTGGAGTCTGGCGAGTTCGCGTGCGTCGTCGAGGGCGCGGCCGGCGGCGGCCTGCGCGGACTCGGCGGCGGCGAGCGTGCACTCGGCGACGGTGAGCTGTTCCCGGGCGGTGCTGCGGGCGACGGCTGCGGCACCCAGCACGGCCTCGGCGAGTCCCGGTTCGCCGGGATCCAGGTCCGGCAGCCGCATGGCGTCGCCCGCGGCCTGCTGCATGCGGTGGGCGTCGGCCAGCAGCGCGGCGTCCCCGTCCCGGACCTGGGCCTCGGTGGCGCGGCGGCGCTCGGCGAGGCGCTTCTCGACGTCGGCGAAGCGGCGGGTGTCGAACAGGCGGCCCAGCAGCTTGCCGCGGGCCTCGGCGTCGGCGCGCAGGAACCGCGCGAAGTCGCCCTGCGGCAACAGCACGACCTGGCAGAACTGCTCCCGGCTCATGCCGAGCAGCTGGGTGATCTCCTCGCCGATCTCCTGGTGGGAACGGCTGAGGTCCTTCCAGGCCGCGGCCGTGGCGTCGTACGCGCGGAGCCAGGTCTGGGCCTTGTCCAGGGTGGTGCCGGTGCCGCGTTTCTTGGGGCGTTCCCAGGGCGGCTGCCGGGTGATCTCCAGGCGGCGTCCGGCCACGGTGAGTTCGAGGGTGACCTCCGTGCGCGTCGCCGGCGCGGCGTGGTCGCTGCGCAGGGCCGTGCCCTGTCCGCCGCCCTGCCGGGCGCCCGGCACCGAGCCGTACAGGGCGTAGCACACGGCGTCGAGGACGGAGGTCTTGCCCGCGCCGGTGGGTCCGTGCAGCAGGAACAGCCCGGCCGTCGACAGCTCGTCGAAGTCGACGGTCTGGGTGCCGCCGAAGGGGCCGAAGGCGGTGACCGTCAGCCGGTGGAGCCTCACCGGGCGACCTCCCGTACGGTCTCGTCGGCCCGCACCGCGTCGAACGCGTCCCGCAGTACGTCCTGTTCGTGCGCGTCGGGTCCGGCGCCGCGCACGTGGGCGACGAAGTCCTCCGCGATCTGCTGGTCGCTGCGGCCGGCCAGGCGCCGGGCGTAGGACACCTCGGGGTCGTCCTCGGTCCGGTCGGGGTCGAAGACGAGGCTGAGGGTGTGCGGGAAGCGCTCGGTGAGCCGGGCCATCGGGTCGGCCGGGCGGACCGGGTCGGTGAGCGTCGCCTCGACCCACGCCTCCTCGTGCCGCGCCAGCTCCGGGTCGGCGAGCAGGTCCTCCAGGGTGCCCCGGATCCGGGCCAGGGCGCGCGGCACCGGGCAGTCGAGGCGCTCGGCGTCGACGGATCCGTCGGCGGCCAGGTCGACGAGCCACATGCTCTTGCGGTGGGCGGCCTCGGAGAAGGAGTAGGGCAGCGGGGAGCCGGAGTAGCGGATGCGGTC
Source organism: Streptomyces sp. HP-A2021 (assembly GCF_022807935.1). Classification (NCBI taxonomy): domain Bacteria; kingdom Bacillati; phylum Actinomycetota; class Actinomycetes; order Kitasatosporales; family Streptomycetaceae; genus Streptomyces; species Streptomyces sp. HP-A2021. Next base: position 8,265,417 of record NZ_CP094344.1, on the reverse strand, counting down.
GGTGAGGGTCTGGCAGCCGTGCAGATGCCCGAGCGCCACGTAGTCGACGCCGTCGAAGACGCCGGAGGGCACCGCGGCCACGCCGCCGACGGTGATGTCCCGTTCGCTGTCGCTGGGTTCGCCGCCGGTGACGAAGGCGTGCGCGAGGACGACGGAGCGCGTGCCGGGCGACCGCGCGGCGAGGTCGGCACGGACCCGGCCCATGGCGGCGGCGAGCACGGCCTCGTGTCCGGCCTTCTCCACGCCGAACTCGTCCTTCACCAGGGCCGGTTCGAGGTAGGGCAGTCCGTAGAAGGCGACGTCCCCGTGGGCGTCGGCCAGCACCACCGGGGTGCCGGCCGCCGACGGCTCGGTCCGCAGGTGGATGCCGGCCCGCCCGATGAGGCCCGCGCCGACGCCCAGCCGGCGGGCCGAGTCGTGGTTCCCGGAGATCATCACCGTCGGCACGCCGAGGTCGGCGAGGCGGTGCAGGGCGTCGTCGAACAGCTCGACCGCGGCGAGCGGCGGCACAGCCCGGTCGTAGACGTCCCCCGACACGACCACCGCGTCCACGGCCCGCTCGCGCGCGGTCGTGACGAGGTGGCCGATGAACTCGGCCTGGGCGGCGAGCATGTTCACGCGGTGGAACGACCGGCCGAGGTGCCAGTCGGACGTGTGCAGCAGTCTCACGACGCCGCTCCGACCTGCATGACTCCCCCTGCTACCGCTCCACGACCCGCACGAGCCGGCCCGGCTCGCTGTCAGCACCCACCACGCTAACCCGTGCGGGCCCCTGGTCCACCACGAACCTCGGGATGCCCCACCCGTCAGGCGTCAATTCAGCGGAAATGTCCGCACGTATGCCGTGGAACAGGTCACTCCGGCGCGATGTCGTACTCCCGCATCCACCGGTCCAGGTACAGCGCGGTCTCCAGGCCGTTGCGGTGCAGCTGCGTGTGGTAGTGGCCCTGCGGCAGATCGAGCATGCGGGCGAGCTCCCCGGCGTCGACGACGTCGAAGGCGGGCGAGGAGCGGTCGGCGAGCAGCGCCTGGGTGCGGGCCCGCAGGTCCTTCTCGTAGAGCCGGTCGGCGGTGGTCGGGTAGGGGCTCTTGCGCCGCTCCAGCACGGACCTGGGCACGATGTCGCGGGTGGCCCGCTTGAGGAGGCCCTTGGGGTCGCCGTCGGGTGTCTTGAGGTCCCAGGGCGTGTTGTGCACGTACTCGACGAGCCGGTGGTCGCAGAAGGGCACACGCACTTCCAGCCCGGCCGCCATGCTGAGCCGGTCCTTGCGGTCGAGCAGGGCGGGCAGCCAGCGGGTGAGGTGCAGATGGCTGATCTCGCGCATGCGGCGTTCCCGCGGGGAGTCGCCGGGCAGGTGCTCGACCTCACGCAGGGCCTCCTGGTAGCGGTCCGCCCGGTACTGCTCGAAGCGGGTGGCCGTGCGGAAGGCCGGGGAGAGCAGCTCGGGGGTGATGAGCTGCATACGGCTGAGCCAGGGGAACGCCGCCGCCTCGATGACGGCCGGGTCGTGGAACCAGGCGTAGCCGCCGAACACCTCGTCGGCCGACTCCCCGGACAGGGCGACCGTGGAGTGCTCGCGTATCCCGCGGAACAGCAGGTGCAGCGAGGTGTCCACGTCACCGAAGGTGTACGGAAGGTCGTGGGCGCGCAGGACGGCGTCGCGGTTGGCGTCCAGGGTGAGCTCGTCGGCGGAGAGCTCGATGAGCCGGTGGTCGGTGCCGATGTGCCGGGCGGCTTCGAGGGCGTAGGGGGAGTCGCGTTCCGGCCGGAACTCGCTGGCCCTGAAGTCGGCTTCGCTGCCGGTGAAGTCCACCGCGAAGGACCGCACGGGGGGTTCGCCGGCGCGGGCCTGCACCCGGGCGGCGAGCGCGGTGAGCACGGTGGAGTCCAGTCCGCCGGAGAGCAGGGTGCACAGCGGTACGTCGGTGACCATCTGGCGGGAGACGGTGTCCTCCAGCAGGGCCCGCACGGTGTCCGCCGTGGTGACGGCGTCGTCCTCGTGCGGCTGCCGCCCGAGGCTCCAGTACCGCTCGACCCGCAGCCCGTCGCGGTCGTAGGCGGCGACGCAGCCCGGCGGCACTTCCTCGACGTCCCGGTAGGGGGTGACGCCCGGCGACTTCATCAGGCCGAGGAGGTCGGCGAGCCCCTGGCTGTCGAGTCGGGCCCGGAAGCGCGGGTGAGCGAGGATCGCCTTGGGTTCGGAGCCGAACAGGACGCCGCCGCCGAGCCGTGCGACGTAGAGGGGCTTGATGCCGAGACGGTCGCGCACCAGGAGGAGGCGCTGGGCGCGCTCGTCCCACAGGGCGAAGGCGAACATGCCGTTGAGGCGCCTGACGAAGTCCTGGCCCCACTGGAGGTAGGCGTGCAGGACGACCTCGGTGTCCGAGCGGGTGCGGAAGGTGTGACCGAACCCACGGAGTTCTTCCCTCAGTTCGCGGAAGTTGTACACCTCGCCGCTGTAGCTGAGCACGACGGCCGGACTTTCCCCGGCGGGCCGGTCCGGCTCCGCGGGGGCCGTCATCGGCTGCGTGCCGCCTTCGAGATCGATGATCGCCAGCCGGCGGTGTCCGAGGACCGCGTGCGTACCGGCGTGCGTTCCGGCGGCGTCCGGGCCGCGGCAGGCCATGCTCCGCACCATCGGTTCGACGCCGTTCACCTCCGAAGTGAGGTCCTGACCGACGTCGGCCCAGCCTGCGATTCCGCACATGAGAAAGCTCCAACCGGATTCGGATGAGGGTTGCGGACTGCCGGGGAAAACGGCGTGCGTTATGCGCTCCAACAGGGCGCGAAACCCGCTGTTCGGGTTCGATTAACCGCGACTTCAAAACGCTGCCGGATTCACATCGGCGCTCGTAGAGACTAGGCGCGAAAATCAACTCGGGCAACGTACTGAGTAGTAGGCGCATTACGTCATCACCGAGGTCGTCGATTTTCGGACGCGTATGGCTAGTTGAGCCCCCCAGGGGCGGTTGCACCGTCTACCTTTAGTGCTATACGTTCGCTGTGGGTCGGGCTCCTCGGCCCCGCCGACAAGCCCTGAGCTGTGGCTTCCCGACCCCTCGCAAGGCTGCCCGCAGAGACCGACGTCACGGGCGCGATAAGCGATTAATGAGCGAGGTTCGTGTGATCCTGCACACCGACAAACGCCAGGCATTACTCCGTGAGGCACAGGCCGAGATACGGGCGAATCAGGGCCGCATACCGGGCCAGGACTTCTACACCAGAAAGATCTCCGCAGCCTGGCAACGCGCGCGCGGAACAAGGGCATACGGCCCCGGTGAGGACCGGGGCGATATCGGGGACTTCTCCCTGGAGCGCTTCCGGGACCTGCCCGTGACCCCGCGCGAGTCGCTCAAGGCGCAGCCCCTGCGCTATGCGGCCGTATCGCCGACCGAGGCCTCGAAGTACTACGAGACCACCGGCACGACGGGCCGGCCCACCCCCACCCCGCGCCTGGCCGAGGACACCATCTGGAACACCGTCTCGGTCGCCGAGGCCTGGCGTCCGCTGCTCGGAGCCGACGAGCGCGTGGTGATCCTGCTGCCGTCCGACGTCGTTCCGGTGGCGGATCTGGTCTCCGGGGTCTGCGAGTACCTGGACCTCGCGCACATCCGGGCCTATCCGTTCGCCACCGGCATCACCGGCTGGGACCGGCTGGAGTCGATGTGGCGGACCTTCCGCCCCACCACCGTCTTCGTCGCCCCCGGCGTGGCCCTGCAGTTCACCCGGCTGCTGGCGCAGCGCGGGCAGCTGGACGAGCTCAGCTCCTCGGTCGACCGGCTGATGCTGCTCGGCGAGGTCAACACCCCGCCCTTCCGCACCCGGCTGGGCCGGTGGTGGAACGCCGACGCCCACGACGCCAGTTACGGCAGCACGGAGACCGGCACGCTGGCCGCCGCCTGTGCGCACGGCCGTCAGCACCTGCTGCCGGCCGCCACCTACTTCGAACTCGCCACACCCGAGGGCGTCGTCCCGCTGCACGAGCGGGGCGGCCACGACCAGGGGCGGCTCGTCGTCACCCCCCTCAACGCGCACGCCAGGCCCCTGCTGCGGCTCGACACCGGCGACGAGGTGACCGTTGCGACGGACTGCCCGTGCGGCAGCGCGGCGCCCCGGATCACCGTCCACGGCCGCGCCAGCGACGGCCTCCGGGTGCGCGGCACACCGCTGTCGGTGCGCGCCGTGGAGGAGGTCGTCTACGGCGTCACCGACGCCACCGGCTACCTGCTGGAGGTGGACAGCGAGGGCACCTACGCCCGGCTGCTCCTGGAGCGCGGAGTCGGCACCGGGCGCGACCGCGAGCCCGAGGAGTGCCGACGCGTCCAGGACAGGTCCGAGGAACTGCTCGGACTGCGCTGGGACGGGGTGGTGTTCGTCAACTCCCTGCCCGCCAACACCAAGAGCGGCGCCTCGCAGAAGAGCTGGAAGCGCTCCAACATCCGGGAAGTGGAGGCCGCACGATGACCGCCACCGTGACGACCGCCCCGCGCGCCCCGCAGGGCGAGGGCGTGTCCGGCGGGGAGCCCGACCTGTGGTGCACCTACGCCGCCGTGCGGACCCTGGCCTGGCTGGACCGCACCGACAGCGTCGCCGACCCGGACGGCACGGCCGCCTACCTGAGCGGCCGGCGCAACGCCGACGGCGGATACGCCTGGAGCCGGGGCATGCTCTCCGACGCGTGGGCCACCTTCTACTGCACCCAGGCGCTGCGCGACATGGGCCGCCCGGTGCCCGCCGTCGAGGCCACGGCCCGCTGGGTGGAGCGCACCTGGTCCGGCGAAGCGTACGCGATGCTCCCGGGACAGGCGCCGGACGTGTGGGCCACCCACTTCTCCGCCCGCACGGCCGTCGAGCTGTGCGGCGGCCCGGTGCCCGACCGCGCCCGCCTGCTGGACTGGCTGAGCCGGCTCCAGAGCGCCGAGGGCGGACTGGGCTGGTCCCCCGAGGACGCGCGGCGCGGCAAGGCCGACGTACGGGCCTGCTACTACGGGGTCATGGCCTGGCGGGCCGCCACGGACAACGGCGCCTCGGGAGCACCGCCGTGGGACGTCGCGGCGCTCGCCGCCTGGCTGCGCGACCGCCAGGGCGCGGAGGGCGGCTTCCGTTTCGCGCCCGCCGCCGAGGTGCCCTGCCTGTGGGCCACGTACCGGGCCGTGGGCGCGCTCGCGGCGCTCGGCCGGGCGCCGCGCGATCCCGACCGCTGCCAGGCGTGGGTCATGGGCCTGCGCGGTCCCTCCGGCGCCTTCGTCCGCTGGGAGGGGTACGACGTCGAGGACGTGTGGGCCTCCTTCTGTGCCGTGGGCACGCTCAAGGCGCTCGGCGCGCCCCTCGCCCCGGTCGCCGACGCCGTCACGGCCCGCATCGCCCGACTGGCCTGTCCCGGGGGCGGCTACACCTACCGGGAGCCCGAGGATGCGGCGGACGCCCTGTCCACCGCCGCCGCCGTGCTCTCGTCCGGCCCCGCGGCCCCCCACCCGGACCGGGTGCGCTGGCTGGAGGGCTGCCAACTGCCCAACGAGGGCGGCGTGATGTACATGCCGGGCCGGGGCAGCGAGGTGCGCTGCACCCTGTGGGCCCTCGCGGCCGGCGCGTTCGCCGGGGACCGGGCCGCCCGGCACCGGATCGCCGACTGGCTGGCCGACCTGCAGAACGCCGACGGCGGGTTCGGCTACTGGGAGGGACGCGGTTCCGACATGGTGTCCACGGCCGCGGCGGTGGAGACGGCGGCCCTCCTCGGCGGAGCGGACGAGGCCGGTCCCGACGGGCTCGGCCTGGACCTCGCCGGCGTCCTCTCCTTCGTCGACTCCTGCCGCGCCACCGGGGGCGAGCCGTTCGCGCACGGCAACGTGCCGGGCGCCGAACCGGGCCTGCGCCCGGCGCTCCAGGCCCAGCGCGTCCGGCTGCTCCTCGGCCCCGGCCTCACTCCACCCGCCGAGTCCCGCGAGGCCGTCGGCGCCCTGCTCGACCGCCATCGCGTACGCGGCGGCGGCTATGCGGGCGAGGGCAACCGGGTGCCCGACCTGCTGTCCACCTACGAGGCGGTCCTGGCGGCCGACCGGGCCGGGCTCGCCCTCGACACCGGGCACCTCGCCGCGTTCGTCGACCGGGTGCGCGGCGCCGACGGCACCGCGTGGAGCCCGCTGGCACCCGGCAGTGGCGGACCGCTCGCCGACTGTCTCGGCAGCCTGCTCGCCCGGCGCCTGACCGCGGGCCCCGGCGCGCTGCCGGCCCTCGCCCTGTCCTGAACGCCGAACCGCCGAACCGCCGAACCGCCGAACCGGAGGCCTCGTGCCCACGATCACCATCCGTACCCCCGAACTCCCCGTCCCCCGCCGTCGCGCCGTGGCGCTGCGCCTCACCCGCTGGCTCACCGCCGAGGGCGTCCAGGCCGGTCATGTCGTCGTGCGTTTCGAGCCCACCGAGGACGGCACCGTCTTCTCCGGCGGGATGCCGGTCGAGGCCCTGCCGTACGAGACGGACGGCAGCGGTCCGCGCCACGCGTCCGTGACGGTCTGTGTGGGCCCCGACCGCGACGACGCCTTCCGCGACGGGCTCGCCCGGTGCATCACCGAGGCGCTCGGCGCCGACGCCCGAACTCCCTTCTGCTACCTGGAGTTCCGCCCCACCTCCCCCTCCGACGTCTACCTCGGCGCCGGCGAAGGGCTGCGCCGGGCCGACGGCACCACCGTGCAGCCCGCACCGGCCGCCGCCGTCTGACCACCCCGGGCGCCGACCCACCCCGCACCACCGGCAAGGAGTACGACCATGACCACGACCACGACCGTCCCCTCCCCCGAAGAGATCCACGACCGCACGCGCTCCGTCCTGGCCACTCGTATCGGCGACGCCTTCACCGACGTCCCCTCCGACGCCGACCTCCAGCAGGCGCTCGGCGAGCGCTACGACAGCCTCACCGCCATGGAGTGCATTTCCGCCGTGGAGAGCGAGTTCGGCATCGAGGTGGACTTCGTCGCCGACGACGTCCGCTTCTGGTTCTCCAGCGTGGAGCGGATGGTGCGCTTCACCCACGAGCGGCTGGAGGACACGGCGGCCCTCGGGCTGGGGAGCTGACCGTGCCGGACATCGCCTTCGCCACCTCCGGCAGCACCGGTCCGCCGGTGACCTGGCTGCGCACCGAGGACCAGTTACAGGCCGAGGTGACACTCGTGCACGAGACGGTGCTGGGCTCCGCCCGGTTCGGCCGCATCGTGTCCTACGCGCCCCCCGGCCACCTCTACGGCCGGCTGTACGGGCGTGAGCTGCCCCGGCTCGCGGACATCCCGGTGACCGGCCTGTGGGACGAGCCGCTCACCGTGCCGCCGCTCGACGACGGCGTCCCCACGCTGCTGGTCTGCCTGCCCTCCACCTGGCAGCTGCTCGCCCGGCACGTCCCGGCACTGGCGCGGCACGGCCGGGTGACGGCCCTGCACAGCACCGGCCCCGCCACACCGGCCGCCCACCATGTCGCCGGACGCCTCACGGACACCGGCTTCCGGGCGCACGAACTCCTCGGCTCCACCGAGACCGGGGCCGTCGCCCACCGCCCCGTCGCCGGCGAGCGGACGTCCGGCCTCCCCTGGCACCTGCTGCCCGACGTGGAGACGCTGCCCGGCTCCGTCGCCGACGGTGATGCAGCGGCCCGGCGCCTGCGCGTCGCAAGTCCCCGGCTGGCCCGCCGGGCCGGCACCGAGGCACCCCCGGCCGACTGGGAGTTGCCCGACCTCGTCGCATCGGCGGGCCCGCGCGCCTTCCACCACCTGGGGCGGGCGTCCCGGCTGGTCAAGGTGAACGGCGTGCGCTGCGACCTGGCCCGCGTGGAGGACCTGGTCCGCGCCCGCTGCCCCGGCCTGGACGTCGTCTGCGCGCCCGTCAGCGACCCCGTACGGGGCGAGCACTACGAGGTGTTCTACGCCGCGCCGGGACCGGTCGACCCGGCGGCCGTGCGCCGCAGCCTCGGCCGGCTCCCCTCGGGGCTGCCCGCGCCGCGCGCCGTGCACCGCGTTCCCCACATCCCCCGCAGCTCCACCGGCAAGGTCCGCACCGCCGAGCTCACCGCCGCACGCCCCGCCCAGGAGGCCGAGCATGTCTGACGCCCCCGCCCCGCAGGACGCCATCACCAGCTACGCGCGGCAGGCGCGCTGGACCTCCGAGCCCCCGGCTCCGCAGCCCGGCGCACCGATGGCGCTGCCGCTGCCGGAGCGGGTGACGGCCCGCGCCCGGGGCACGCTGACCGCCGAGGAGTGGCGCACCGAGGAGGCTGCCTGGTCGGACCTGGCGGACGCCCGCTACCGGGCGTGCGTCCACCGCGCCCCGCTCGACGCGGCCGCCGCTCCGGTGCGCGTGGGGGTGAAGGACACCGTGGACGTGGCCGGTTTCCCCACCCGGCTGGGGCTGCGCGGCCACCGCCACCACGCCCGGGTCTCGAACCCGGCGATCGCCGCCCTGCCGTCCGCACGCGCGGCCGTGACCGCCAAGGTGGTCACCACCGAACTCAACATCGGGGTGGGGTCGGAGTGCGTGAACCCCTACGTTCCGCAGATCGACCCCGGCGGCTCCAGCACCGGCACGGCCGTGTCGGTGGCCGCGAACATCTGCGACATCGGCCTCGGCACGGACGTGCTGGGCTCGGTGCGCTGGCCTGCCGGGCAGTGCGGCACGGTGGGCCTGCGGATGACGCAGCGCACCTCACTGCTGGAGGGCGTCTTCCCGCTCTCCCCGCCGATGGACGCCCTCGGCTGGGCCACCCGCAGCGCGGCGGACCTGGCGTACCTGTGGCCGCTGCTCGGACTCGACCGGCTCGGCGCCCAGCGCCCGGCCGCCGAGGGCCCGTACCGCATCGGCGTCGTCGCGAACGTCGACGGACCCGAGGGGACCTGCGGCCCCGTCATGCGCCGGGCGCTGGAGACGGCGTGCGCGCGGCTGGAGGCGAGCGGCCAGCGGCTCGACGCGGTCCGGCTCGACGACCTGTGGGCGCTGCGCGGCCCTGCCTGGGAGCTGTGCGCGCGGCAGGCCTGGGACGCCTACCAGGTGTGGCGGCCCTGGGTGCCGGCCGACCTGCACGAGACCACCCGCGGCGCGCTGGAGGTGGGTGCGAAGGTCCAGGACGACCGCTACGCCTGGATCCTGGAGCGGCTGGCGCACACCCGCGCCACGGTCGAGGGCGACTTCGACGCCGCGGGCGTCGACGCCTGGCTGCTGCCCCTGGACCCGGCCGCGCCCCCGGACCTCGCCACCGCCGACGCCCGGGTGTCGACCATCCCCGCCCCGGGGGACCCCGACTACGACCTGCGCGTGGCCTACACCCCGCTCGCCAGCTTCGCCGGGCTGCCCGCGCTCACCATGCCGGTCGCCCGGGACGAGCGCGGCGCGCCGCTGTGCGTCCAGCTGATCGCCCGCCGCGACCAGGAACCGCTGCTGATCCGGCTGGCCGCACTGCTGGAGGAGGCGGTCGGCCCGCTCGGCTTCCGGCCCAGCTGAAGCGGCCCCGCCCGCACATCCGCCAACGCCCACGCCGCCCGGCCTCGACGGCTCCCGGCGCGTCTACGGGGTCACCCACGGCTTCGGCCCGCCGGCGGACCATGCTGCCGGCCCCGATCCCGACGTCAGCATCACGGACACCCGCCACAGCGCCGCCGTGTAACGCCGGCGGCCGCGAGGCAAGGCCCCGGGGGCACCGGGCTCGCCCTTCCCCTCCACCCCCGTACAACCACCCGCTACTTCGGCCCGGCCCCCTGAGCCGGACGCCGCCCCGCCCGATGGAGGAAGACCATGACCGCCACGCGCCTGCTGCTGCCGGCCCGGGCTCTTCAGCAGCCCGAGTGGGCCTCGCTCGACGAACTCAAGGACGTCCTGCTCTCCCTGGAGGCGAAACCTCCCCTGGTGGATGCCACCGCCTGCGCCGACCTCACCGTCGAACTCGGGCGGGCCGCCCGGGGTGAGGCCTTCGTGCTCCAGGCCGGGGAGTGCGCGGAGCGGTTCGCCGACGCCAACCCCGAGACCGTTCTCGCCAAGGCGGACCAACTGCACCGGCTGGCGGACGAGTTCACCGGCACCAGCGGACTGCCCACCGTCCGGATGGGGCGGATCGCCGGACAGTACGCCAAACCGCGCTCCAACCCGACCGAGACCCTGTCCGACGGCACGGTGCTGCCCGTCTACCGCGGCGACGCGGTCAACGCCCCCGAGCCCACCTCGGCGGCCCGCACCGCACTGCCGTCCCGGCTGCTGCTGGCCTACCGGAACGCCGGCAACACCCTGAGCACCCTGCTCGAACGGGATCTGGGCCTGGCCGGGCGGACGGCGCCCCAGCGCACGTACGCGGGACACGAGGCGCTGCTCCTGGAGTACGAGCAGGCCCTGGTGCGTTCCGGCGCGGACGGGGGACGCTACGGCTCCTCCGGCCACTTCCTGTGGATCGGCGACCGGACGCGTCAGCCGGACCACCAGCACGTGCAGTTCGCCGCGTCGGTCAGCAACCCGGTCGGCGTCAAGATCGGCCCCAAGGCATCGCCCGAGGAGGTCGGCACGCTGGTGCGGATGCTCGGCGACCGGCGCCGACCCGGCCGGCTCTCCCTGATCGTGCGCATGGGCCGGGAGCACATCGTGCCGCGACTGACCTCGGTACTGAGGGCACTCGGCGACGAGGCCGCCGGTGTCGCCTGGATCTGCGATCCGATGCACGGCAACACCCGGACCAACGGAGCCGGTCAGAAGAGCCGTGCGGTCGACGACGTCATGGCGGAGATCGAGGGTTTCGTGTCGGCCCTGCACGCACACGGGCTGCGGCCGGCCGGTCTGATGCTGGAGACGGCCCATCGCCCCGTCACCGAGTGCGTCGACACGGCGGCGGAACTGGCCTCGCCCACGCCGCTGCCCCACTACGAGTCGGCCTGCGACCCGCGGCTGAGCCCGCGCCAGGCCCGCCAGGTGGTGGCCCGCACGGCGGCGCTGCTGTGAGGCGGCGGGCCGGCCGGCCCGCCGTGCCCGCCCGCGCACCGCCGGGACGCGCCGCGGCAGCCGAGAACCTCCGAGAGAAACCCCGGACAAGAACCCCCAGAGAACCAGAGAAGAGGACACAGCACATGGAGTTCCGCCGGCTCGGCCAGAGCGGCCTCGTGATCAGCGAGATCGCCTACGGCAACTGGATCACCCACGGTGCCCAGATCGACGAGGAGGCGGCGCACGCCTGCGTGCGGGCCGCGCTCGACGCGGGCATCACGACGTTCGACACGGCCGACGTGTATTCCGAGACCCGCGCCGAGACCGTACTCGGCAAGGCGCTCGCCGGTCAGCGGCGCGAGGGCCTCGTGCTCTCCACCAAGGTCTGCCACCCGGTGGGCCCCGGCCCCAACGACCGCGGCCTGTCCCGCAAGCACGTCATCGAGGGCTGCGAGGGGTCGCTGCGGCGGCTCGGCACGGACTACGTCGACCTCTACTACGCGCACCGCTACGATCCGGCCGTTCCGCTGGAGGAGACCATGCTCGCCTTCGCGGACCTGGTCCGCTCCGGCAAGGTCCTCTACGTCGGCGTGAGCGAGTGGACCGCCGAGCAGATCAGCCGCGCGGCCGGTCTCGCCCGGGAGCTGCGCGTCCCGCTGGTCGCCAGCCAGCCGCAGTACTCGATGCTGTGGCGGGTCATCGAGTCGCAGGTCGTGCCCGCCTGCGAGCGGGAGGGACTGGGGCAGGTCGTCTGGTCGCCCCTGGCCCAGGGCATTCTGAGCGGCAAGTACCTGCCGGGCACCGCGGCGCCCTCGGACTCCCGGGCGGGCACGGAGGCCGGCAAGGGCTTCGTCGACATGCTGGTCGGCCACTGGATGAAGGACGAGGGAGCCCTGCGGGCCGTCCAGGAGCTGGGCCCGGTCGCCTCGGACCTCGGCCTGACGATGAGCCAGCTCGCGATCGCGTGGGTCCTCCAGAACCAGTCCGTCTCGGCGGCCATCATCGGCGCGAGCCGTCCCGAGCAGGTCAAGGAGAACGCCGCGGCCTCCGGCGTACGGCTGGAGCAGGCCGTGCTGGACCGCATCGACGAGATCCTCTCGGCGTACATCGTGCGCGACCCCGCGAGGACGGGCTGAACACGGCGTCCGCAGCGGGCAACGAGAAGGGAGCCGGACGAACGAGGAGAGGAGCAGCACGGCTTGAACGACACGGATCACGCGGGCGGAACGGGAGACACCGGCGACCCGGCCGACTCGGGCATCAGCGGCACGGGAGACACACCTGGCACGGCCGCCGGAACAGGCACCCACCGGCCACGTGACCGCCGCACCACGGCGGGGACGAACGGCACGGCGGGCGGTGCTGGCACGGCCGGCACCGCCGGCACCGTCAGCAGGAGCGGCACAGCCGGCAGGACCGGCGTGCGGGAGTCCTGCGCGCCGGAGTCGGGCGGACCGGAGTCGGGCGGACCGGAGTCGGGCGGACCGGTGGTGATCGTGACCGGCGGCAGCCGCGGGCTGGGCCGGGAGACCACGCTCCGGCTCGCCGCGCAGGGCTGCGATCTGGCCGTGTGCGGCCGTGACGCCGCCTCGCTGGAGGCGGTGGCCGAGGAGGTGCGCGCCCGGTACGGGCGCACCCTCCACACCACGCGCCTGGACGTGCTCGACGAGTCGGCCCTCGCGGCGTTCGTACGGGAGTCGGCCGCCCGGTTCGGCCGGGTGGACGGCCTGGTGACCGTCGCGGGCGGCGCGCGCGGCGCGGATCTGCGCGGCACGGAAGCGTCCGACTGGGACCTGACATGCCGGCTCAACGTCACCCATCCGGCGATCGCGCTGCGCGAGGCCGCCGATCACCTGGCCGGTACAGGGGGCAGCGCCGTCCTGGTCTCCTCCGTCTCCGGCTGGAAGCCCGCCCCGCCCGCGCAGTACGCGGCGGCCAAGGCCGCGCAGATCCACATGGCCGCGTCCCTGGCCCGCGAGCTGGGGCCGCGAGGTGTCAGGGTCAACTGTGTCTCGCCCGGCTCCATGCTGATCGAGGGCAAGGGCTGGGCCAGGCTCCGGGACGAGGACCCCCGGGCCTACCGCGAGTTCGAGAAGGAGTTCCCCGGCGGCCGCCTGGTCGATCCGCGGGACGTCGCCGAGGTGATCGCCTTCCTGCTCTCGGACGGGGCGCGGGCCGTCAACGGCGCGAACATCCCGGTGGACAGCGGCCAGAACGCGCCCAGCGCATACGGATACTGAGGCGCACCGGACGCGGCACGGCTCCCCCGAGGCCCCCCGGGAGAGCCGTGCCGACGACGGTCCGGCTCGCCTGCCGACGACGGTCCGGCTCAGCCCTGCCCCGTGTGGTCGAGGCCCTCGTGCCCCACATGAGAGACACCCCTCACGTTCAGCTCGTCCTGCACGTCGTCGAGCAGCTCGCGCAGCAACTCGGCGAGTGCCTCGCGCCGCTCCGGGCCCAGGCGTTCCAGCAGCTGTGCCTCGCGGGCGAGCACCCGGTCGACCGTGCGTTCCACCAACGCGTGTCCGGCCGGGGTCAGTTCGACCAGCACGGCGCGACTGCGGCCGGGGGCGGGGCGGCGCGTGACCAGGTTGTCACGCTCGGCGCGCGCGACCCGCTGGGAGATGGCGCCCGCGGTCACCAGGGAGTGCCCGGCGAGGTCCCGGGTGCTCAGCGTGTAGGGGGGCCCGCTGCGGCGCAGCACGCTGAGCAGGTCCAGGGTGGCCGGGTCGACGCCCGCCTCGGCGAGGACCCGCCGGCGGTCGTCGCCGAAGTGCTTGGCGAGCTGCCAGATTCTCGTGACCACGCCGATGGAGCCCACCGGGGTCTGGGGCCGCTCACGGCTCCAGGCAGCCGCGATGGCGTCCGCCGGGTCCTCCCCCGCCGGCCGGCGATCGCTTTCCTCTGATGCCGTCATGAGCTCACCCTTCACACTGACCTGCTACATTTAGATCTGAATTTAGCACTAAACAAGCGCTGCGGCGCACGTCCGGAACCGAGTGGTGATATGCGCACAGAGACACGGAAAGCGAGTCCGAAGGCAGGAACCGAGGCCGTGGCCGCCACCGCGACCGGCCCTCCCCGGGCATCCGGGCGGGACTGGGCGGGACTCACCGTGGTCCTGCTCGCGATGTTCATGAGCCAGATCGACATGTTCATCGTGAACGTCGCGGCTCCGGGTATCCAGGCGGACCTGAACGCCGGGTTCGGCCAACTCCAGTTCGTGATCGACGGGTACGTGATCGCCTACGCAGCGGGCATGGTAACCGGCGGCCGGCTCGGCGACCGGATCGGCCGCAAACGCACCTTCCAGTACGGCGTGGCCGCCTTCACCCTGACGTCCCTGCTGTGCGCGCTCGCGCCCAGCCCGGCCACCCTGATCGCGGCCCGGGTCCTCCAGGGCCTGTCGGCCGCGGTGATGACACCGCAGGTGCTCTCCCTGATCCGGGCCGTGTTCGTGCACGAGCGCGACCGGGCCCGGGCCGTCGGCGCCTACGGTGCCTCCATCGGCGCGGGCGTCATCGCCGGCCTCGTCGGCGGCGGCCTGCTGCTCGACCTCGACGTGGCCGGCCTGGGCTGGCGCATGATCTTCCTGATCAACGTGCCGATCGGCGCGGCGATCCTGTGCGCGGCCGTGCCCGCCGTCACCGAGAGCCGCAGCGCCGATCTGCCGCGGCTCGACATCGCCGGCGTCGTCTTCACCGCCGTGCTGCTGCCGCTCGTGCTCATCCCGCTGATCCTCGGCGGTGAGCACGGCTGGCCCTGGTGGACGTACGTCTGCTTCGCGCTCAGCGCGGCCGGCACCCTGGCCTTCCTGCGGTGGGAGCGCCGGACCGAGTCCCGGGGCAACGACCCGCTGCTGCCGAGCAGGCTGCTGCGGGCCAAGGGCTTCCCGCTCAGCATGGGCACCGTGCTGCTGTTCTTCTCCGGCAACGCCGGGCTGTTCCTGGTCCTCACCTACCACCTCCAGTCGGGCCTCCGCCTGACGCCGTTGGCCGCGAGCATGGTCTTCGTGCCGCTCGGCCTCGGCTTCATCGCCGCTTCCGCGGCCTGCCGCAGGCTCGCCGCCCGGTTCGGCATCGGGGTGTCGGTGGCGGGCGGCCTCGTCATGGCGGCCGGTCTCGCGGCCGTGCCCGCCGTCACCGGCCTGGAGAGCACGAGCCAGGCGATCGGGCTCGCGGCGGTGATGGGGGTCTCCGGATTCGGGCAGGGCCTGGTCGTCGCGCCCCTGGTGGACACCGTCCTGTCCCGGGTCCACCCGGACGACGCGGGCGCCGGATCGGGCGTGCTGAACACCGTCACGCAGGCGGGCATGGCCTTCGGGGTAGCCGTCATCGGGGCCCTGTACCGCGGCTTCCTGGGTACCAATCCCCAGGCACCGGGTCCGGACACCGGCCTGGCCGACTTCGCGGACGCCTTCGACCTCACCGCCTACGTCCTCGCGGCACTCGCCGTCGGCACGGCACTGCTCGCCGTCCGGCTGGGCCGCGTCCCCGCGAGCGTGGAAGGTGACACCGTCCGATAGCCACCGTCCGCGACAGCCGGTCCGGCGCCCGCCGGGCCGGCTCCCGGGCGCCGGGCGAGAGACCGATCGCGCGTCAGACGTCGCCGTACGCCTCCCCGCCCGGTTCGAAACCGGCGGTTCCGGCGGTCGCGTCGGCGAGCCACGCCCGGAAGGCCTCCACCTCGGCGTCCGGGAGGGCGATCTCGATCGTGACCGCCTCCCCGTAGCGGACGTCCCGCACCTCGCGCCCGGTGGTCCGCAGGTCGTTCTCCAGCTTGCCGGCCCGCTGGTGGTCGACGGTGACCGTGGCCAGCCGGAACCGGCGGCGGGTGCGCGTGCCGAGGGTGTCCAGGGCCTCGCCGACCGCTCCGCCGTACGCCCGGATGAGTCCGCCCGCGCCGAGCTTGACCCCGCCGAAGTAGCGCGTGACGACGGCGACGACGTACCGCATGTCGCGGCGCAGCAGCATCTGGAGCATGGGGACGCCGGCGGTGCCGCCGGGTTCGCCGTCGTCGCTCGCCTTCTGGACGGAGGCGTCGGCGCCGATGACGTAGGCCCAGCAGTTGTGGGAGGCGTCGGCGTGCTCCTTGCGGACCGTGGCGATGAAGTCCTGCGCCTCCTGCTCGGTGGCCGCCGGGGCGAGGGCGCACAGGAAGCGGGAGCGGTTGACCTCGGTCTCGTGCACGCCGGCGCGGGCGACCGTGCGGTATTCGTCCTGCATCCGGCCACCCTATGCGGGGGCCCAGGGACGGACCGGAGCGGCCGGGGCTACTTCTTCGCGCCCCGGGGCACGGTCATGGACGTGAGCAGCGCCGCGCCGGGGGTGAGGGCCCGCCAGGTCGTGCCGTGCCAGGACAGTACGGCGACGGCCGAGGTCGGGAACTTGGTGCGGACCCGCTCCAGCGTGTCGTCGAGGCCGTCACCGGCGAGCGCCAGGACGAGTTCCTCCAAGCCCGGGTTGTGCCCGATCAGCAGCAGTGTCTCCACCTCGGCGGACACCTCGTGCACGACGGCCAGCAGACCGGCGGGGCTCGCGGCGTACAGGCGCCGGTCGAACCGGACCGGCGGGGGCGTGCCCCACTCGGCGGCGGCCAGTTCCCAGGTCCGGCGGGCGCGTACGGCGGTGGAGCACAGCGCGAGGTCGGGCAGGCAGTCGGCCTCGGCCAGGGCCTGTCCGGCCGCGGGGGCGTCGCGGCGGCCACGCGGGGCCAGCGGGCGCTCGTGGTCGGCGACGTCCAGAGGCCAGGCGGACTTGGCGTGCCGCAGCACGACCAGGCGGCGCAGCGGGCCCGCTCCGGCGCGCTTCATCATGACGGGGCTCCCAGATCGCGGGTGAGTTCGAGGCCGAGGAGCCGGTCGGCGTAGGCGTAGGTCTCGAACCGGGCGCCGTCCGGCAGATCCGGCTCGTTCTCCACGCCCCGCAGCACGTCCAGCACCCGGGGCACGTCCAGGTCGTCGTCCCAGGCGTCGCGCAACCGCCGGCGCACGTCGTCGGGCACGGGCCGGGAGGGCCGCCGGGCCCAACGGGCAACGGCACCGCGCCACCGGGCGAGGGTGGCCTGGGCCTCCCCGAGGACGTCCGCCTCCAGCCGGACGGGGGCGCTGTGGTGCCGGGCGAGCAGGGCGAGGCGCAGGACGGCGGGGTCGACACCGCCCAGCGGACCGGATCCCACCGACTGGTCGCCCGGCGGGTTCGACGCTGCCGGCTCACCGGCCGGCAGGCCCGACCCCGCCGACTCACCGCCCGGCAAGCCCGGCTCGCCCGACCGACCGCCCGACAACCCCGGCTCGCCCGACCAACCACCCGGCAAGCCCGGCTCGCCCGACAAGCCCGACCCCGCCGACTCACCACCCGACAAACCCGAATCGCCCGACCAACCGCCCGACAAGCCCGACCCCGCCGACTCACCACCCGACAACCCCGGCTCCCCCGACCGACCACTCGGCGGGGTCGACTTCGTCGACTCACGGGCCTGCGGGTCCGGCTCGGCCGGGCGGCCGCCCGGTGGACCGGACTTCGCCGCTTCACCGACCGGCAGGCCCGACCCCGCCGTCTCGCCGACCGACGTGGCCGATCCCGGCGTCTCCACGGGAGCGACGGCGATCCGCACCCCGTCAGGCGCTGTCCCGCCCTCGACGGTGACATGGACGATCTGGGCCTCGCCCAGCCCGGCGCCGACGTCGGGGCTGTCCTCGAAGGGGCGGATCCCGAGGGCCGTGGCGTCCGCGCGCAGCTCGGCCTGGCGGTGCCCGCCGGTCAGCAGGGCCCACACCGGTGTGCCGCCGAGCTCCAGCGCCCGCACGAGCAGGTCCGCCACGAGCAGCACCCGCAGGTTCGTCAGGTCGGAGCCGGGCGCGTGCACTTCGACACGGGTCAGGCCCCGGCGGGCCGGAGCGGCGTCGACCGGCTCGCCGGTCCGGGCGTCGATGATGCGCAGCACGAGGCGAGCGTAGGCCGGGTGGGCGGCACACGCAGGCATGTGCGGCTTTTTCCGGCCACCGTGGCGAGAACACCCCACCAATGGCGTGCCGGACGGACCAGGTCATCGAGGCGGGGATCGCCCCACGAACGGCGCGCCGGTCCGTGAGACCACCACGCCGGAAACCGCCCACCAACGCCACGCCCGTCGGGCCAGACACCACCACACCGGAAACCGCCCGGCCGACGACGCGTTTATCGGGACAGACCACCATGGCGTGAATCGCCCGCCCACCCCGCCTGCCGCGGGGCCGCTCAGCCCAGCGTCCCCAGGAACCGCACATGCGGCCGCTGCTCGGGGCCTTCACGGCTGACGGCGGCCCGCACCCCGTAGACCTCGGCGATGAGTTCCTCCGTCAGGACGTCGCCCGGAGCGCCACCCGCCACGACCCGCCCCGCGCTCAGCACGACGACCTCGTCGCAGTACATCGCCGCGAGGTTGAGGTCGTGCAGGGCGACGACGGTGGTGACCGGCAGGCCGGTGACCAGGGCGAGCAGGTCGAGCTGGTGGTGGATGTCGAGATGGTTGGTGGGCTCGTCCAGGAGGAGTTCGCGGGGTTCCTGGGCGAGCGCGCGGGCGATCTGCACCCGCTGGCGTTCGCCACCCGAGAGGGTGTGCCAGGGCTGGTCGGCCCGGTCGGCGAGGCCGGTGCGCTCCAGGGCCTCGCGCACGGCCCGTTCGTCGTCCGCCGAACCGGGCGTCCAGGCCCGGCGGTGCGGCACGCGGCCCAGCCGTACGACGTCCACCACCGTCAACTCGACCTGCGTGTCGGCCTGCTGCTCGACCACGGCGAGCCGGCGGGCGACGGTGCGGCGGGGCAGGTCGCCCAGCGGCGTGCCGTCGAGGGTGACGACTCCGGCGGTCGGCGTGAGCAGCCCCGCCAGCAGCCGCAGCAGCGTGGACTTGCCGGAGCCGTTGGGACCGAGGACGCCGACGGTGGAGCCGGTCTCCGGCGCGAGGACGACACCGTCGAGGATGAGGCGTCCGTCGGCACGGCGACCGACCCGGTCGGCCCGCAGCCCGGCGCCGGACACCGCTGCTTCCGCCGCCCTGCTCACCGCACCCTCCGTGTCCGGTACAGCACCACCACGAACGCCGGCACCCCGATCAGCGACGTCACGACTCCCACCGGCACATCCTGGGGGTCCAGCACCGTACGGGCGAGGGTGTCCACCCACACCAGGAACACCGCTCCGGCGAGGGCTGTGACCGGCAGCAGCCGGGCGTGCCCGGGACCGGTCAGGGCCCGCGCGGCGTGCGGCAGGACCAGCCCGACGAAGCCGATCGCCCCCGCCGAGCTGACCAGCGCGGCCGTGAGCAGGGCCGTGACACACAGCAGCACGAGGCGAGTGCGGGCCACGGACACCCCGAGCGCGGCCGCCGCGTCCTGCCCGAAGGCGAAGGCGTCGAGGGTACGGGCGTACGACAGGCACACCACCAGCGTGACGGCCAGGACGGCCAGGCACAGCCACACGTCGGTCCAGCCCGCGCCGCCGAGCGAGCCGAGGAGCCAGAACAGCACGCCCCGGGTCGTCTCGGCGTCGGCGGCGGTCATCACGACGAAGGAGGTGAGCGCGGAGAAGAGCTGCATGGCGGCGACGCCCGCGAGGACGACCCGGTCGGTGGTGCCGCCCAGGGTGTGGCTGAGCAGCAGCACCAGCGCGAAGGACACCAGGGCGCCGAGGAACGCTCCCGCGGACACCGAGACGGCACCGCCGCCCAGTCCCAGGACGACGACCACGACCGCGCCGGTGGAGGCGCCGGAGGACACCCCGAGCACGAACGGGTCGGCGAGCGGGTTGCGCAGCAGCGACTGCATCACCGCCCCGCAGACGGCGAGCCCGGCCCCGCACACGGCCGCGAGCAGGGTGCGCGGCAGCCGCAGCTGCCAGACGATCCCGTCGCGGATCGGCGTCAGGTCCGAGCTGCCGAGCCCGAGGTGGGCCGCGACGACGGACCAGACGTCCGCGATCCGGATGTCGGCCGGGCCGACGGTGATCGCCAGGGCCAGGGAGACGACCAGCAGCAAGGCGCCTGCGACACCGAGCGCGGGCCCGCGGACGGTCACTTCACGAGCCCGAACTCGCGCAGTCCGGCGGCGACCTGTTCCACGCCCTCGACCGTGCGGATGGTCGGGTTCATGGCCTGCCCGCTGAGCAGCACGTACCGCTTGTGCCTGACCGCGTCCATCTTCTTGGTGACCGGGTTGGACTCCAGGAAGGCGATCTTCTTCGCGGCCGACTCGGCGGTCTGCGACTTGCGGGTGAGGTCGCCGATGACGAGGACGTCGGGGTCGCGGTCGGCGACCGTCTCCCAGTTGATCTGCGGCCACTCCTCGTGCGTGTCGTCGAAGACGTTCTTGGCGCCGAGGGCCCGGGTGATGATGCCGGGCGCCCCGCAACATCCCGCCATGTAGGGCGACTCGGAGTTGGCGAACCAGTACAGGAGAGTGACGTCGGAGGCGTGGATGCCCCGCGTGGCCTTCGCCATGCGCCGCTGGAGGGAGGCCACGAGCCTGTCTCCCCGTTCCTGCACCCCGAACACGGTGGCCAGGTCGCGCACTTCGCCGTAGATGGTGTCGATGCCCAGCGCCTTGTCGCGCGCGCCGTCCCCGTCGCCGGAGTTGTCCTTGCCGGCGCAGTCCGACGGGGAGACGTACGTGGGGACGCCGAGCTTCTCGAACTGCTCCCGGGTGGCGACGCCGCCCTTGCCGAGGGTGGAGACGAAGGACGCCGCGACGAAGTCGGGGTCGGCGTCCAGGACCCGTTCGAAGGACGGGTTGTTGTCGGCGATGCGCGGCACCTTCGCGTTGGCCTTCGCCAGCCCCTTCATCACGGGGTCGGTCCAGGTGGCGGTGCCCGCGAGACGGTCGGCGAGGCCGAGGGAGAGCAGGATCTCGGTGGTGCCCTGGTTGAGGGAGACGGCGTGCTTCGGCGGGGTCTCGACGCGCACCTCGTGGCCGCAGTTGTCGAGGGTCACGGCGGCCTTGGCGGTGGTGGCCTTCGAGTCGCCGCAGCCGGTCAGGAGCAGGGAGCCGGCCGCGAGCAGGGCGGCGGCACGGGCGGGTCGGGCGAGGGGCACGGAAACCAGTCCTCAGTCGTCGAGGGCTCGATCGCGGAGCCCGGTCGTACGGTGCTCCCCCGCCGCGCACGGCCGCGGGGGCCGCCAGCAGGTCTTCGGACTCGGGTTCGTCCGGTGCGGAGCGCCTTCCCGGACGTCACACGTGCCGTCCAGTGGCCGAGGCCCCGCCCGTCCCCCTCACCGCTGCGCGTCAGTTCCGGATTCGCACCGGATTCCCTGACCCACGTACATGGGTTCGACTGGCCTCGGCAAGCTATCACGGAGGGCGCGGGGGAATCACCGCGCGCCCTGCGCCGTTGCACGGAGAGCAGTGCGACAGCAGTTTTCCGCGACATCCGAGGAGGCCGCAGGTGTACGGCGACGAGGCAACGGTCCGCAGGATTCTCACCGAGCTCGGCGACACCTGGGCCGTGGTGGGCCTGTCGTCGAACCGGCAGCGCGCGGCGTACGGCGTCGCCGCCGTGCTCCAGCGCTTCGGCAAGCGCGTCGTGCCCGTGCATCCGAAGGCGGAGACGGTGCACGGCGAGCAGGGGTACGCCAGTCTGGCGGACATCCCCTTCGACGTGGACGTCGTGGACGTGTTCGTGAACAGCGATCTCGCCGGAGCGGTCGCGGACGAGGCGGTCGCGAAGGGCGCGCAGGCCGTGTGGTTCCAGCTCGGCGTCATCGACGAGGCGGCGTACGACCGGACCCGCGCCGCGGGCCTGGAGATGGTGATGGACCGCTGCCCGGCGATCGAGATCCCACGGCTTCCTCATCACCGCGTACAGAACTCCTGAAGCGCTTTCCAGGAAATACCCGCGCCGGGTCAAGGCTGCGCAACTCGTCTTCTACCGCTGGATAATCGATTCCTAATCTGAGGCCTCTTGCTCGCAGAACTCACCGAGTTCTTTTATGAGAGGCCCCTTGATTCATGGTGAGCGTCGACCAGGCAGCAGCGGGGGTAAAGGGGGGCCCGGGCGGATTGCGCCGGGACGTCGGACTGATCGGGCTCATGTGGGCGTCGGTCGGTTCCATCATCGGCTCCGGGTGGCTGTACGGAGCCGAGAAGGCGGTCGTGGCGGCCGGCCCCGCGGCGATTCTGTCGTGGCTGATCGGCGCGGTCGGGATCGTACTGCTGGCCCTGGTGCACGCGGAACTCGGCGGCATGTTCCCGGTCGCGGGCGGCACGGCACGTTATCCGCACTACGCGTTCGGCGGACTGGCCGGCATGTCCTTCGGCTGGTTCTCCTGGCTCCAGGCGGCGACCGTGGCACCGATCGAGGTCGAGGCCATGATCGGCTACGCCGGGCACTGGCACTGGGCGCAGGGTTTCCAGCACGCCAAGGACGGGACGCTCACGACCAGCGGGTTCGTCGTCGCCGTGATCCTCATGGCCGTGTTCGTCGTGATCAACTTCCTCGGCGTGCGGCTCCTGGCCCACACCAACAGCGCCGCCACCTGGTGGAAGGTGGCCGTGCCGCTGGCCGCGATCTTCATCATCGCGGCCGGCAACTTCCACCCGGGCAACTTCACCGAGCACGGCTTCGCCCCGTTCGGCGCCCATGGCGTGCTGAGCGCCGTCAGTTCCAGCGGCATCATCTTCGCCCTGCTGGGCTTCGAGCAGGCGATCCAGCTGGCGGGCGAGAGCCGCGACCCGGCCCGTGACCTGCCCCGTGCGACGCTCGGCTCGGTCGCCATCGGAGCCGGGATCTACGTCCTGCTCCAGATCGTCTTCATCGCGGCCCTGCCGCTGGCCTCCTTCGCGCACGGCTGGACCAAGCTCGACTACCCCGGTATCAGCGGCCCTTGGGCGGGGCTGGCCACCCTGCTGGGGCTCGGCTGGCTGAGTGTGGTGCTGTATCTGGACGCGGTCGTCTCCCCCGGGGGCACCGGCCTGATCTACACCACCGCCACCTCCCGCGTCTCCTACGGCCTGGCCCGCAACGGCTACGCGCCGAAGATCTTCACCCGCACCGACGCGCGCGGCGTTCCGTGGTTCGGCCTGATCGTCTCCTTCGTGACCGGCGTGGTCTGCTTCCTGCCGTTCCCGAGCTGGCAGCAGCTGGTCGGCTTCATCACCTCGGCGAGCGTGCTGATGTACGCGGGTGCCCCGCTGGCGTACGGCGTCTTCGCCGACCGGCTGCCGCACCGCGAACGGCCCTACCGCCTGCCCGGCGGGAACGTCATCTCCCCGCTGTCGTTCGTCGTGGCCAACCTCATCATCTACTGGTCGACCTGGGACACGCTGTGGCGACTGGGCGTGGCCATCGTCCTCGGCTACGTCCTGCTGGGCGGATACGCCTGGTACGCAACCCGCAAGGGCCTGCCCGACGCGCCCCGGCTCGACTGGAGGGCCGCCCAGTGGCTGCCGGTCTACCTGCTGGGCATGGGCGTCATCTCCTGGCAGGGCGGCTTCGGCGGCCAGGGGCACATCGGGCTGTGGTGGGACATCGTGGTCATCGCGGTGTTCTCCTTGGCGATCTACTACTGGGCCCGGGCGTCGGCGTCCCGGCCGGAGGAGATCGAGCGGGGCATCGGGGAGGTGGCCGTCACCGAGGTGCCCGTCCACTGACACCGGCCCTACCCGGCCGGCGCCTCCATAATGAGCGCATGACCCAAGCCTCCCCGCCTCTCAACTCCGGCGCCCCGCAACGCTTCCCAGTCGTTGTCGTGGGCGCCGGTCCCGCCGGGCTGACCGTCGGCAACATCCTGCGGGCCGCGGCCGTGGACTGCCTGGTGCTGGAGACCGAGACCCGGGAGTTCATAGAACAGCGGCCCCGGGCCGGAGTCATCGAGGAGTGGGCCGTGCGGGGCCTGGAGAAGCGGGGCCTCGCCCGGAACCTGCTGGACCGCGCGGAGCTGCACTCCGCGTGCGAGTTCCGCTTCGACGGCGAGCGGTACCGGTTCCCCTACGGCGAGCTGACGGGAAGTCACCATTTCGTCTATCCGCAGCCGTTGCTGGTGACGGACCTGGTGCGCGAGTACGCCGACGTACGCGGCGGGCAGATCCGCTTCGGGGTCCGGGACGTGCGGGTGCACGACATCGACACCGACCGGCCGTCGGTGTCGTACACCTGCCAGGAGACGGGTGAACAGCGCACCGTGCACTGCGACTTCGTGGCCGGCTGCGACGGGGCGCGCGGGGTGACGCGGGCCGCTCTGCCGCCGGAACGGGTGCGTGTCGCGCGGCACGACTACGGCATCGGCTGGCTGGCCCTGCTCGCCGAGGCTCCGCCGTCCGCCGACTGCGTGCTGTTCGGCTGCCACGCCAGGGGGTTCGCCGGGCAGATGCCCCGCAGTCCGGAGGTGACCCGCTACTACCTCCAGTGCCCGCCGGGCGACGACCCGGAGAACTGGCCGCACGAGCGCGTCTGGGCGGAGCTCCAGGAGCGGCTCGGGGCGTCCGGTGTGCCGCCGCTGACCGAGGGGCGGCTGATCGAGAAGCGTGTGCTGGACATGCACGACTACGTGGTCGAGCCGATGGTGTCCGGCCGGCTCTTCCTCGCCGGTGACGCGGCCCATCTGGTCGCCCCCATCGCCGCCAAGGGCATGAACCTCGCGCTGCACGACGCCTTCCTGCTCGGCGACGCCCTGGTGGCCCGTCTGACCAGTGGGGACGACAGCGGCCTCGGCGGCTACGCGGAGGCGTGCCTGCGGCGGGTGTGGGACTACCAGGAGTTCTCGCAGTGGCTGTCCGAGGTGTACCACGGCACGGCGGCGGGCGACCCGTTCCGCGCGGGCACCACGCTCGCCCGGCTGCGCCGCCTGTTCACCTCGCCGGCGGCCGCCGCGGCCTTCGCCGAGCAGTACCTGGGGACGGCCGCGCGGTACTGATTCAGTCGTGCAGGGGCCGGTCGGTGAGCCGGTGGTCGGCCACGTTCAGCGCCTCGTCCACGAGCCGGCGCAGATGGCCGTCGCGGAGCGAGTAGATCACCCGGCGGCCCTCCTTGCGCGTGTTCACCAGGCCCGCGAGACGCAGTCGCGCCAGGTGCTGGCTGACGGCGGGCCGGGCCGCCCCGCACCTGTCCGTGAGGGTCGTGACGTCGGCCTCTCCCCCGGCCAGCGCGTGCAGCAGCGTCAGCCGCGTGCGGTCGCCGAGCAGGGCGAGGAGTTCGGCGGCGAGCGCGAACTGTTCCTCGCCGGGGCTGCGCGGATGCGCATCGTGCGCAGATGACAGGTGCATGCGTGCGCTCATACGCACATAATGGCCCCATGGGCGTGTGGACGTCCACTCGCGCGCACCGGAAGGAGACCCACGTGAGCGACCGGCACGAGCACTCCCACCCGCACGAGCACTCCCAGCCGCACGGCCACGGGCACCGGCACGGCCTGCTCCACCGGTTGACCCACCTCCTCACCCCGCACTCCCACGAGACGGCCGACAAGGTCGACTCCGCCCTGGAGTCGTCGGCCCGCGGGATGCGGGCGCTCTGGGTCTCGCTCGCGGTGCTCGGCGTGACGGCCCTGGCCCAGGCGGTGGTGGTGGCCGCCTCCGACTCGGTCGCGCTGCTCGGGGACACGGTCCACAACGCGGCGGACGCGCTGACCGCCGTCCCCCTCGGGATCGCCTTCGTTCTCGGCCGGCGCGCGGCCACGCGCCGCTTCACCTACGGTTACGGGCGGGCCGAGGACCTGGCGGGCCTGGTGATCGTGCTGACGATCGCCGCGTCGGCGGCCTTCGCGGGCTGGACGGCGATCGACCGCCTCCTCGACCCGCGCCCGGTCCAGCACGTCTCGGCGGTCGCCGTGGCAGCCCTCGTCGGTTTCGCGGGCAACGAGTGGGTGGCCCGCTACCGCATCCGCGTCGGCCGTGCGATCGGCTCGGCCGCGCTGGTCGCCGACGGACTGCACGCCCGCACCGACGGCTTCACCTCACTGGCCGTGCTGCTGGGCGCCGGCGGATCGGCCCTGGGCTGGCAACTGGCCGACCCGATCGTCGGGCTGGCGATCACGGCGGCGATCGCGCTGGTGCTGCGGGACGCCGCGCGGGAGGTGTTCCGCCGGGTGCTGGACGCGGTCGACCCGGCCCTGGTGGACCGGGCCGAGCGGGCACTGGCCGAGGTCGCCGGGGTCCGCGGGGTCGGTGAGCTGCGGCTGCGCTGGATCGGTCACCGGCTGCGCGCCGAGGTCGCGGTCGTGGTGGACGGTGACGTGACCGTACGCCAGGCCCACCGCATCGCCGTCGACGCCGAGCACGCCCTGCTGCACGCCGTGCCCCGCCTCACCGCGGCCCTGGTCCACGCCGACCCGGAACCGGCCCCGGGCGAGGCCGACCCGCACCAGCCGCTGGCCCACCACGCGTCGGCGTAGGGCCTGCGCCTCAGGCGACGCCGAGGCCCTCCAGCACCACCGCGCCCGGCAGTTCCGCGAAGGCCTTGCCCGGCACCAGCAGCTTGCCGCGCCGCCGGCCGCTGCCGACCAGCACGTACGGCAGGTCGACGACGGCCGCGTCGACCAGCACGGGCCAGCCGCCGGGCAGTCCGAGCGGAGTGATGCCGCCGTACTCCATCCCGGTCTCCCCGGTCGCCGTGTCCATCGCGGCGAACGAGGCCTTGCGGGCGCCGAGTTGGCGGCGCACGACACCGTTGACGTCGACCCGGGTGGTGGACGGCACCACGCACGCGGCGAGCGTGGACTCGCCGCCGCGCTTGCCCGCGACGACCACGCAGTTCGCGGAGCGCTCCAGCAGGTCACGGCCGTAGTGCTCCACGAAGGTGGCCGTGTCGGCCCATTCCGGGTCGGTGTCGACGTAGAGGATCTGGTCGGCGGGGACGCTGCCCTGCCAGTGGCGTACGGCGTCGGCGACCGGTCCGGTGAGCTCGTCGAGGCAGGCGGGGGCCGGACGGGCGTCGTCGAAGTGTCCGATGGGTGCGTGCATAGCGGCACGCTAACAACACCGGACGGCCCTCGGGCGGGGCGTCTCAGGTCACGGGCGGAACCGAGACGGCCATCATCATCTCCAGCGGCACGTCGCCGGTGTTGCCGTACGTGTGCGGGAGGTTGGCCTCGAAGGACACGCTCGCGCCGGCGGGGACGCGGTGCTCCACGCCGTCAACGGTGAGCGTCAGTTTCCCGGCCGTGACGTGGAGCAGTTCCATCGTGCCGGCAGGGTGCGGGTCGGACGCGCTGCTCTCGCCGGGCATGAGCCGCCAGTCCCACATCTCCAGCGGGCCGGGCGCCTCGGTGCCCGCGAGCAGCCGGTTGTAGCTGCCGGCCTCCGTGTGCCACAGCCGTACGGCCTGTTCGGCGGGGACGATGCGGACCTTGGGGCCCTGCTCGTAGTCGAGGAGGGTGGTGATACTGACGCCGAGCGCGTCGCCGATCTTGACGACGGTGCCGAGGCTGGGGTTGGTGCGGGCCTGCTCGATCTGGATGAGCATGCCGCGGCTGACGCCCGCCCGGGCTGCGAGCACGTCCAGCGTGAAGCCGCGCACCGCGCGCCAGTGCTTGACGCTGCGCGCCAGGGACTGGGTCAGCAGGTCGAGGTCCGACACATTCCGTCCAATATTCTGTATGACATAGTGCAATCGACTGCACTACGGTGTGGTTGACCTGATCGTTCACCGAACTGTACTGCGAGGCATCCGTCCCATGACAGCGCTCTTCGCCCTGGCCACCAGCCTGCTGTGGGGACTGGCCGACTTCGGTGGCGGACTGCTGACCCGGCGTACCCCGGCGTTGACGGTGGTCGTGGTCTCGCAGTCGATCGCGGTGGTCGTGCTGGGTGTGGTCGTGATGGCGACCGCTGGCTGGAGCGAGGCGGGGCCGCAGCTGTGGTTCGCCGTGGCCGCCGGTCTCGTCGGGCCGGTGGCGATGCTCGCCTTCTACAAGGCACTCGCGCTGGGCCCGATGGGTGTGGTCTCGCCGCTGGGCTCGGTCGGGGTGGCCGTGCCGGTCGGCGTGGGCCTGGTGCTGGGCGAGCGTCCCGGCGTGCTCCAGTTCGTCGGCATCCTGGTCGCCGTCGCAGGTGTCTGCCTGGCCGGCGGTCCCCAGTTCCGCGGCGCGCCCGTGCAGCGGCAGGCCATCGCCCTGACCCTCCTCGCTGCCTTCGGCTTCGGCGCGGTCATGGCGCTGATCGCCGAGGCGTCGACCACGCTGACCGGGCTGTTCCTCGCGCTGTTCGTGCAGCGGGTGACGAATGTCGCCGCCGGCGGACTGGCGCTGTACGTGTCGGTTCGGCGCGGGGCGCCCGCTCTTCCGGCGGACGGCTTCCCGTGGCGCTCCCTGCCTGCGCTGGCCTTCGTCGGCCTCGCGGATGTCGCGGCGAACGGCACGTACTCGATCGCCGCGCAGCACGGCCCGGTCACCGTCGCCGCCGTGCTCGCGTCGCTCTACCCGGTGGTGACCGCCGTTGCCGCGCGCGGTGTGCTCCGCGAACGGCTGCGGGCGGTGCAGGCCGCGGGTGCGGGGCTGGCCCTGGTGGGGACGGTTCTGCTGGCGTCGGGCTGAGCCGGCCGGGGTCGTTCAGGATCCCGGCTCCAGCTCGGCCAGTCCGGCCGCCGCTTCCTCGGCCGGCTCGGCGAGCCGGGCCGCCGTCTCCTCGTCCAGGTCCGACAGGGCGCGGAGCTGCTCCGGCGTGACTCCCTCCGGGATCGGCACCGGCGGTGGGGTGCGCAGCGGCGGCTGCCAGCCGTCGGCCGGTGTCCAGCGCCGTACGACACGGGCCGGCGCGCCCGCCACCACGGCGTGGTCGGGCACCGCGCCCCGGACGACCGCGCCCGCGGCCACCACCACGTTCCGCCCGATCCGGGCACCCGGCAGGATCACCGCGCCCGTGCCGATCCAGCAGCCAGGCCCGATCTCCACCGGCTCCATCCGAGGCCACTGCTTGCCGATCGGCTCGTGCGGGTCGTCGTAGGAGTGGTTCGTGGACGTGACGTAGACGTACGGGCCGAAGTAGCAGTCGCTGCCGATGGTGACCGTCGTGTCCGCGATGACGTGGCTGCCGCGGCCGAGGACGACACCGTCGCCGATGCGCAGGATCGGGTCCGGGCCGAGGTCGAGGTCGGGCATCAGCCCCGCGGTGAGGGTGACCTGCTCACCGACGATGCAGTGGGAGCCCAGGTGGATCCAGGGTTCGCCGAAGACCGTGCCGAGCGGGAAGGCGAGTCTGGTACCTGTTCCCATCGCGCCGAACCGGTAGCGCCCGGGGTGGTCGGCGGTCACGGAGCCCGTGCGCTGCGCCCAGGCCCAGCCCGCGTGGACGGCGCGCTGCGCGAGGCCGCGCCGCCAGGATGAGAACGTGTTCTTGCGCTTCGGCACGAGGTCACGGTACTCAGCGGTAGCTCACCCCGCGGCGTCGGAGGCCTGTGATCTTCGCCCCACCGGGTGTCGTACGGTTTGCGCGTTGTCTACGACGTTTCTGGAGGCGGGCATGGGACAGCGAGCGATGATCACGGGGATCGGTGGCAGGGAGCCGCAGATCGATCCGGAGGCGTTCGTGGCGCCGACGGCTTCGGTGATCGGGAGCGTGACGCTGGGTGCGGGGGCGAGTGTCTGGTACGGGGCCGTGCTGCGGGGCGATGTCGAGGCGATCTCGGTCGGTGCGAGCAGTAACGTCCAGGACAACTGCACACTCCACGCCGACCCGGGGTTTCCCGTGACGGTGGGTGAGCGGGTCAGCATCGGTCACAACGCCGTGGTGCACGGGGCGAGAGTCGAGGACGACTGCCTGATCGGAATGGGGGCGACGGTGCTGAACGGGGCGGTGATCGGGGCCGGGTCGCTCGTCGCCGCGCAGGCACTGGTGCCGCAGGGCATGGTCGTGCCGCCCGGGTCGCTGGTGGCGGGAGTGCCTGCGAAGGTCCGGCGGGAGCTGTCGGAGGAGGAGCGGCAGGGGGTCACCCTCAACGGCACGATGTACGCCGAGCTGGCGAAGGCGCATCGTGAGGTGCACGGGTAGCAGAAGGGCGTCTCACTCAGCAGCGGTTACCGGCTGGGCATTCTTCGCCTTGCGCTTCAGCACCAGCATCGACGTGAGGCCGACCAGGACCGCCGCCACCAGGCCCAGCCACGAGAAGCGCTTCAGCCAGGACTCGGCGACGATGCCGACGTAGTAGATGACCGCTGTCGTGCCGCCGGCCCAGACGATGCCGCCGAGGACGTTGGCGATGAGGAACTTCCAGTACGGCATGCGGAGCACACCGGCGAGGGGGCCCGCGAAGATGCGGAGGAGGGCGACGAAGCGGCCGAAGAAGACGGCCCACATGCCCCACTTCTCGAAGGACCGCTCGGCCGTGGCGATATGGCCCTCGCTGAAGTGCTTGGGGAACTTCTTGCCCAGCCAGGCCAGCAGGGGGCGGCCGCCCTTGCGGCCGATGGCGTAGCCGATCGAGTCGCCGATGATCGCGCCGGCCGTGGCGCTGGCGCCGAGGACGACGGGGTCGATGTGGCCGTGCTGGGAGGCCAGCAGAGCCGAGGAGACGAGGACGATCTCGCCCGGCAGCGGGATGCCCAGGCTCTCCAGGCCGATGACCACTCCCACCAGTGCGTAGACGGCCACCGCGGGTACGGTTTCGAGCCACTCCTGGACGTGCAACGCCGGATCCTTTCCCTGTGCTTCCCTGCGAGCACGGGAAGCCTACCGGGTGGCAAGACGTCCCCCGCGGCTCAGGCGTTCCAGTTCCACTCGGCGACCTCGGGCAGGTCCGTGCCGTGCTCGCGGATCCAGGCGTGGTGGCGGGTGCGGGCGTCGGCCATGCGCTGGCGTACGGCCGTGGCGCGCACCGCGAGACCCGGGACGCGGTCGATGACGTCCATGACGAGGCGATAGCGGTCCAGGTCGTTGCGGACGACCATGTCGAAGGGCGTGGTGGTGGTGCCGGCCTCCTTGTAGCCGCGCACATGCAGGTGCTGGTGGCCGGCGCGGCGGTAGGCCAGGCGGTGGATCAGCCACGGGTAGCCGTGGTAGGCGAAGATCACCGGCTTGTCGGCGGTGAAGAGGCCGTCGTACTCGAAGTCGTTCATGCCGTGCGGGTGTTCCTCGCGGGGCAGCAGCCGGGCGAGGTCGACGACGTTCACCACGCGGACCGACAGGTCGGGCAGGTGCCGGCGCAGCAGGTGCGCGGCGGCCAGGGTCTCCTGGGTGGGGACGTCTCCGGCGCAGGCCAGCACCACGTCGGGTTCGCGGGAGCCGTCCTCGGTGCCGGCCCACTCCCAGATGCCGGCACCGCGGGCGCAGTGGACCCGGGCCTCGTCCATGGACAGCCAGTCGAAGCAGGGCTGCTTGCCGGCCACGACGACGTTGACGTAGTCGCGGCTGCGCAGCACGTGGTCCGCGACGGACAGCAGGGTGTTGGCGTCCGGCGGCAGGTAGACCCGGACGACCTCGGGGCTCTTGTTGAGGACGTGGTCGACGAAGCCGGGGTCCTGGTGGGAGAAGCCGTTGTGGTCCTGCCGCCACACATGGGAGGTCAGCAGGTAGTTGAGGGAGGCGATGGGGGCGCGCCAGGGCAGGCGCCGGGAGGTGCGCAGCCATTTGATGTGCTGGTTGACCATCGAGTCGACGATGTGCACGAACGCCTCGTAGCAGGAGAACAGCCCGTGCCGGCCGGTGAGCAGATAGCCCTCCAGCCAGCCCTGGCAGAGGTGCTCGGAGAGGACCTCCATCACCCGGCCGTGCCGGTCGAGGTGCTCGTCGACGTCGAGGGTCTCGGCCTGCCATGCCTTGCCGCTGGCGGCATAGACCGCCTGGAGCCGGTTGGAGGCGGTCTCGTCCGGGCCGACCAGGCGGAAGTCACGGCGGTCGGCGGTGTCCCGCATGACCTGGGCCAGGAGGTCGCCGAGGACGCGCGTGGGCTCGTGCAGGGTCGTGCCCGGCTTGTCGACGGGGACGGCGAAGTCGTCCAGGGGCGGGACGGGCAGGTCGCGGACGAGCAGCCCGCCGTTGGCGTACGGGGTGGCGCCGAGCCGCCTGCCGCCCTCGGGGACGCAGGCCAGGACGTCCGCGACCGGCCGGCCCTCGGCGTCGAACAGTTCCTCGGGCCGGTAGGAGCGCAGCCAGGACTCCAGTTGGCGCAGGTGGTCCGGGTTGTCACGGACGCCGGCCAGCGGCACCTGGTGGGAGCGCCAGGTGCCCTCGACCGGCTCGCCGTCGACCTCGGCCGGGCCGGTCCAGCCCTTCGGGGTGCGCAGCACGATCACCGGCCAGTGCGGGCGCTCGGTCACGCCCTCCTCGCGGGCGGCGCGCTGCGCCCCGGCGATGCGGTCGAGCGCGGTGTCCATCGCCCGGGCCATCGCGCGGTGCACGGCCATCGGGTCGTCGCCACTGACGTGGATCGGCTCGTGGCCGTAGCCGCGCAGGAGCGCGTCGAGCTCGGACTGCGGGAGGCGGGACAGCACGGTCGGGTTGGCGATCTTGTAGCCGTTGAGGTGCAGGATCGGCAGGACGGCACCGTCGTGGACGGGGTCGAGGAACTTGTTGGCGTGCCAGGATCCGGCCAGCGGGCCGGTCTCCGCCTCGCCGTCGCCGATCACGCAGGCGACCAGCAGGCCGGGGTGGTCGAGGGCGGCGCCGTAGGCGTGGGCGAGGGAGTAGCCGAGTTCGCCGCCCTCGTGGATCGAGCCGGGCACCTCCGGGGCGACGTGGCTGGGCACGCCGCCGGGGAACGAGAACTGCCGCAGCAGCAGCTCCATGCCCTCGGCGTCCCGCGTCACGTCCGGGTACTTCTCGCTGTAGCTGCCCTCCAGCCAGGAATTGGCCAGCACCGACGGGCCGCCGTGGCCCGGGCCCCAGATGCACAGCGCGTCCAGCTCGCGGTTCTTGATCACCCGGTTGAGGTGCGTGTGGACGAGGTTGAGCCCGGGCGAGGTGCCCCAGTGGCCCAGCAGCCGCGGCTTGATGTGCTCGGGCCGCAGGGGCTCGGTGAGCAGGGGGTTCGCCAGCAGGTAGATCTGACCGGCCGCCAGGTAGTTGGCGGCCCGCCAGTGGGCGTCCAGCGTGCGCAGTTCCTCGTCGGTCGGTTGCGTGCTGCTGTCCAGGCGCGGGGCCTCGGGCATGAGTGACTCCCTGGGTTCTGCGACGGCCTCAGGAGGAGTACCAGTTTGTTCCGGTTCGATGCCAGGCGCCTCCCGGCCTGTGTCACCCGCTGTCCGGAACGCGCCGAGTCGGCCGCCCACCCGTACGCCCGTCCGCAGCCGCAGATCCGGTGACGACGCCCCGATCCCCAGGGTGCGTGGCCCGCCCGACCGGGTGACACGGCGGGTGCCCCGGCAGGAGCGGCCGAAGGCCGGGACCGTCTTGGGAACGGCCCCGGCCAGGCATGGCATCCCGGAGGCCCCACTCCCGGACGCCCAGAGGCCCGGGCGCCCGGACGCCCGGTCTAAGGGAGCGCGGTGGAGTGGAGCGTCGCCCTCACGGCCGCCGTCACAGGAGCCGTCACGGGAGCTTTCGCGGAACCCGGTACGTCTGCGTGGGGCGCCCGGCCGAGGACATCGGTGCCGGGCCTGCCCGTGTCGCCGGGGGCCCGGCCCGGTTCGGCCGCGCCGCAGCAGTCGGCCCGGGCGAACCGCGTCTCGTACCGCTCCTGCGGCAGATCCCCGGAGTTGCTCCGCGGCGGTTCGGGCCGATGCCCGGGCGGAGCGCCGTCGTACAACTCCTTCTCCCGGCGGCTCTCCGGAGGGGCGTCCTGGCCTCGCCGCTCCCCGGGGTCCCGCGGATCCCCCGACTCCCCCGACGCGTCGCCCCCGGAAGCAGCCCTCGGTTCCAGCGCCCAGCGCTGCGCCTCGGATCCGTCGCGCCCGGCGACGATCACGTTCCGGCCGGGGCCATGGGTGAGAGCCAGCCCCTTGCCGCCGCGCGGCAGGAGTTCGCCGCGCACGGTCAGGTCGTAGCGCACCACTCCGGCGTGCACGAGGCAGCCGGCGAGGACGACCGAGCCCTCGGCGGTGTCGGAGCCGAGGCAGAGCGTGGGGTCGGCGGCGCTGCGCAGCATGCCGTCGTCCTGGTACGACCACGTCAGGGGCCCGGTGGCGGAGCACGAGGTCAGCACCATGCGGGCGTCGGCCCGGGACCGGCCGTCCTGGACGCCGAGGCACAGGCCGGCGTCGAGGTTGCGCAGCCGCCCGCGGGCCACCACGGCGGGGTGGCCCGCGGACGCGGCCGACGGGAGGCCGGCCGAGGAGGTTCCCACGGAGTCCGGGTCGACGGAGTGGCCGCTGACCGCTCCCCAGGTGGCCTGGGGGGAGACGGTGCCGCCCTCCTCCGTCCAGCCCCTGGCGGCGAGCAGCGTCGCGAGCAGCACGAGGGAGGTCACCCCGACCGCGGCGACCAGCGCCTTCGTGTGTCTTCTCGAAGGCCCGAGCCGGCCGCCCGCCGGCAGGGCGTGGGCCCGGAGCCGGTGGCGGCCACCGGCCGGGCCGGCGGACAGGGCGCCCCGGCCCTCGTCCCGGCCCGGCCGTGATGCGAGGTAGCGGCGGGCGCCCCAGCCGAGCACGGTCTCGACGAGCAGGTCCTCCAACCCGCCCTCGAAATG
This sequence comes from Streptomyces sp. HP-A2021, assembly GCF_022807935.1. Taxonomy (NCBI): domain Bacteria; kingdom Bacillati; phylum Actinomycetota; class Actinomycetes; order Kitasatosporales; family Streptomycetaceae; genus Streptomyces; species Streptomyces sp. HP-A2021. The sequence continues at coordinate 8,230,959 of NZ_CP094344.1, read as the reverse complement.
GCTGAGTTGTTCGGCGGCGTGCCGGCAGTAGCGGCAGGCCATCAGATGCCGTTGCACATCCGGCAGCAGGGCCCCGCCGCGGCGCATCGGAACGTCCAGCAGACGGTTGTAGAAGCGGCATTCCTGCGTCGGCGCGAGTTCCCGGTGAGCACGGACGCAACCCGCCCGGAATTGTTCACGCGCCTGCTCCAGCGCGGCCGATGCGGTTCGGACGTCCACTCCCAGCAGACCAGCCGGTACGGATATGGGTTCGGCCTCGACCTCCGTATGCCAGAGCAGGCATTGGGACGCCCCCGGAAGGGTCCGGAATGCGCGCTCGGCGAGCCGCCGCCTTTCGGCTGTCACGGACCGCGCGGCACGCAGGCCGCGGGCGCCGACGTGTTTGCGAAGTTCCGGCAGTACTCGGGAAATGCCGTCGTCGGCGGCCCAATCCCGGACCGTGTCCCGCACGGCCGCGAGCAGCCGCGGGCGCAGGGCGCCGCCGCCCGGCCGGGCGAGTTCCCGGCGGAACGCGGCAGCGGCCGCCATCGACGCCGAATCCTGGGCGGAGGCCAGGCAGATCACGGCGTATTCGTACACCGCCCGCCAGTGCCGGGCCAGCAACAGGGCGGCGGCGCGCGGGCCTTCGCCGGGATCACCGACCCGGGCGAGGAGATTGCGATCGGAATCCGCGGGACCCGCTCCGGGGCGCGGCGGGTACGGCGGGCGTGGGGGGTAGGGGGATTGCACTGAACCATTTCCTTCCAGCCGCAGGACGGCATGCGAATTGCGCGTCCGTCGGAAAGCAGGTGCGTGATTGGTGCATACCTATGCCGCGTCAGCTGTGGACTTGGCTGTGAGGCGGCTCACTTTCGCACATACGACTGACAGGTAACAAGGAGTTCGGATGACCCACGTTCAAAACGAGGAGAATTCAGATATGTTACCGGCGGTATCCGCACCGGTTTTCGAAAGCACCGCCGCGATGAGTCTCAAGTTGTGAGCAGGCAAAGGCGGTTGGTCACGGAATCTCCAACTTCACAGCCCGGCGTCCCGCCCGCCACGAACCTGCGCCACGACACCGGCGACAAGGCCGACGACCTGCGCACGGTGGTCCGGCCGGCCTGTGACCGGCCGGACCTGGGGCCGGAGTTCACGGCCTGGCTCAAGGGGTTCGTCGCGGGCCTCGACGGCACCCGCCCCGCCCGGCGGGACATCGCGGCCTGACACGCGAGAGCCCCGGCACGCTGCCGGGGCCCGCACGGGCGACAGTCGGATCAGCCGTTGGGACGCAGCGTCCAGACCACCGTCATCTCGCCGGTCACCGCACCGTCGGCCCGCTGGATGGCGATGGACACAGGGAACTCGGGGCGCCCGCCCTCGTCCAGCTCCGCGACGACCTCGGCGGCCGGACGGTCGAGGGTCGCGGTCGCGGTGACCGCACCCATCGCCAGCTTCTTGTAGGAGATCTCGGCGCTGACGGCGAGCGGCACGGCGCGCGAGAGCTGGTCCCCGAAGGCGGCCAGCACGATCGCCCCGCTCGCCGACTCGCCGAGCGTGAACATCGCCCCGGCGTGCGGCCCGCCCACGTGGTTGTGGTATTCGCCCTGGTCGGGCAGGGACACCACCGCCCGCTCCGGCGTCGTCTCGAGGAACTCGAGGTTGAGGGTCCGGGCCATGGGCACCGTGGCGGCGAGCATCTCGCCGATGGACATCTGGTCTGCGCTCATGGCCGCATGTTACTCACGAGTAGAGACGGCTGGATAGGCCCGTGTGACGACTGCCGCATCGTCCTCGCCCGGCCGTCCGCGCCGACCCGTTCCCGGGTTGCTACGTCTCCGTCCACGGGCAGTGACCGAATCGTGTCCGGAGCGCGGCTAGGGTTGCTGCCCATGTGGCCAGGACAGCAGCCGCCCGGGGGCGAGCAGAACCCGCAAGCGAACAACCCGTACCAGCAGCCGGGTTACCAGCAGCCGAATCCGTACCAGCAGCCGGGCTATCCGCAGCAGCCCAACCCCTACGGACAGCAGCCGCAGTGGGGTGCCCCCGGGCCGGCCGGCGTGCCGCAGCCCCCGCAGGGCGGTGGCGGCGGCAACCGGACGAAGCTGGTCGCGATCATCGCCGCCACGGCGGTCGTCGTGGCGGCCGGTGTCACGGGCTTCCTGGTGCTGGGCGGCGACAAGGACGACACCGCGGACGGCGGCAAGGGCGCGAGCAAGAAGAACACGGCGCCCGCGAACCCGTCCGCGGAGCCGAGCACCCCCGCCACGGGCGACAACCCCCGCGGCGGCGAGGAGGAGAAGCCCACCGTCAAGGGCTGGAAGGTCGTCATCAACCCCAAGTGGGGCACGGCCTTCGACGTCCCGGCCGACTGGGAGGTCGCCTCACCCACGTCGTCCGTCGGCTTCGAGGACGCCAAGTCCGACGACGCCAAGCCGCTCATCGTCATGTCGGCGCCGGCCTTCTACAAGTCCGAGTGGTGCACGAGCGACGACAACAAGGACGGCAGGACCGAGAGCGAGTCCCTGGCCGGGGCCGGCACCAAGGGCGCGGACGGCGCCAAGAACACCGATGAGGTCGCGCTCAACCAGGTGGCCTGGTGGGTGTACGGCGGCTACACGCAGCCGGACAAGAAGAGCGTCAAGACCGAGAAGAAGGCCAAGCCCTACACCACCGCCGCCGGCGTGAAGGGCAGCGTCGCCTGGGCGTGGTCGGAGAACACGCCCGACAAGGGCAAGTGCGCGAGCGACGGCAAGGCGGTCACGTTCGGCTTCAAGAACTCGGCGGGCGACTTCGTCGCGTGGAATTTCTACGGGGCCAAGGGCGTCAAGGGCGAGGTGCCCAAGGAGACCATCCTGAAGATCCTCAGCACGGTCCGGCTGCACGGCGAGCCGACCGGAGGCTGACGCGGACGCCGGACGGGCCCGCCCCGGCAGGGGGTGGGCCCGGCTCACCGCGACCCCGGACCCAGGACTCCGGACCCCGCGCAAAACGGTTTGGCAGGACGGCCCCCCGGCGGCGATAGTCTGCCGGTGACCACGCCCACCGCCTCCGCCCGGCGCCCCCGCAGGCCCACCTGGGCGGGGCGCAACTACTCCCTGCTCACCGCCGCCGCGGTCGTCACCAACCTGGGCAGCCAGGGAGCCCTGGTCGCCGCGGCGTTCGCCGTGCTCGAAACGGGCGGCGACGGTGGTGACGTCGGCCTGGTCGCGGCGGCCCGGACGCTCCCCCTGGTGCTGTTCCTGCTGATCGGCGGCGCCGTCGCGGACCGGCTGCCCCGGCACCGCGTCATGGTGGCGGCCAACGCCCTGAACTGCCTCTCCCAGGCCGCCTTCGCCGCACTCGTGCTGACGGGGGACCCCCGGCTGTGGCAGATGATGCTGCTCGCCGCCCTCGGCGGCACCGGCCAGGCCTTCTTCGGACCGGCCGCCGAGGGCATGCTGATGTCCTCCGTCTCGGGCGAGCAGGCGGGCCGCGCGTTCGCGGTCTTCCGGATGGCGATGCAGGGTGCGGCCCTGGGCGGTGCCGCAGTCGGCGGTGCCATGGTCGCCGTGGTCGGGCCCGGCTGGGTGCTGGCGGCCGACGCCGCGGCCTTCGCCGTCGCCGGGGCACTGCGGGCCTTCCTCGACGTCGGCCACATCCCGCCGCGCGCACCGGGCGGCGGTCTGCTCGCCGATCTGCGGGAGGGCTGGCGGGAGTTCTCCGGCCGGGCGTGGCTGTGGGCCGTCGTCGTCCAGTTCTCGATCGCCAACGCGGTCGTCTCCGCCGCCGACGCGGTGTACGGCCCGCTCGTCGCCCGCGACCACCTCGGCGGCGCGGGCCCCTGGGGTCTCGCCCTGGGCGCGTTCGGGGCGGGCACCGTCGCCGGCGCCGTGCTGATGACCCGCTGGAAACCCCGCCGCCTGCTCCTCGCCGGCACTCTCTGCGTCTTCCCCCTGGCCCTGCCGTCGGCCGCGCTCGCCGTCCCCGTGCCGATCGGCGTGCTCTACGTGGTGATGTTCGTCGCCGGCGCCACGATCGAGGTGTTCGGCGTGTCCTGGATGACGGCCCTGCACCAGGAGATCCCCGAGGACAAGCTCTCCCGCGTCTCGGCGTACGACTGGTTCGGCTCCGTCGCGCTGGTGCCGCTCGCCACGGCCGCGGCCGGCCCCGCCGAGGAGGCGTTCGGGCGTACGGCCGCGCTGTGGGGCTGCGCGGGCCTGGTCGTGCTGGTCACGGCCGCCGCGCTGTGCGTACCGGACGTACGCAACCTGCGGCGCAGGACCACAGCGGTGGTCCAGGGCGGCACCGAGCACGCGTCAGCCGATGCCGAACGCCCCGTCGGGGGGCTCGGGTGACGGCACGGCGTCCTCGTCCCGCACGGCCCGCGCGTCGCCGACGAAGTCCCGCAGGGCGGCGCCGTGTTCGACCCGGGCCGGGAAGGCGTCGGCGGCCATGAGCCGGGCCAGGGCGGCGACGTCGACCGGCTCGTGCCCGGCCACGAGCACCGCGTTCCCGAACCGCCGCCCCCGCAGCACCCCCGGCTCGGCGATCAGCACGAGTTCCTCGAAGACGGTGGCCAGGGTGGCGAGTTGCGACCGCAGAAAGGCGAAGGGCGCGGCGTCGGGCAGGTTCGCGAGGTAGAACCCACCGTCCCGCAGCACACGCGCGGCCTCGCGGAGGTAGTCGACGGACGTCAGATGCGCCGGCACCCGCGACCCGCCGAACACATCGGCCACGATGACGTCCGCCGAGTCCGAGGGACCGCTCTCCAGCCAGGCCCGGGCATCCGACGCGTGCAGCGCGACCCGGGCCCCCTCCGGCAACGGCAGATGCTCGGCGACCAGCTCCAGCAGCCCCCGGTCGACCTCGACGACGCCCTGCCGGGACCCCGGCCGGGTCGCGGCCACGTACCGAGGCATGGTCAGCGCACCGCCGCCGAGATGCAGCACGTCCAACGCGGCCCCCGGCTCCGCCACGACATCCAGCACGTGCCCGAGCCGCCGCGCGTACTCGAACTCCAGATGCGTCGGCGCGTCCAGATCGACGTACGACTGCGGCGCCCCGTCGACGGTCAGCAGCCAGGCCCGTTCCCGGTCGACGTCGGGCATGAGCTTGGCGAACCCGTGATCGACAGAGCGGGCGAAGGGGATGGCTTCGTTCACTTCTCCATTGTGCCTTTGTGCAGCAGGCCGCAAGGGGCGCGGGGCTGTGCTGACTTGCGGCTCCGCCGCGTCGGCGCGACCAGCCACAACGGGCCCCGCAGCCCCCCACCACCTCAACCGACCACGGTCACGGTCCCGGCCCCCACAGTCCGCCCACCCTCACGAATGGCGAACCCGAGCCCCGGCTCCAGCGGCACCTCCCGCCCCAGCTCCACAGTCATGGCGACCGTGTCGCCGGGTCGGGCCACGGCCACCTCACCGAGGTCGACCACTCCCACCACATCCGCGGTCCGGATGTAGAACTGCGGCCGGTACCCGGAGGAGACGGGCGTGGTCCGCCCACCCTCCCGACCCGACAGGACATACACCTGCGCCGAGAAGCGCCGCCGCGGCTTCACACTCCCCGGCGCGGCCACCACATGCCCCCGCCGGACAGCGTCCCGGGGAACCCCCCGCAGCAGCAGCGCCACGTTGTCCCCGGCCTGCGCCTCCTCCATCGGCTTGCCGAAGGTCTCCAGCCCCGTGACCACCGTCTCGACGGCGGCTCCGAGCACCTCGACCTTGTCCCCGACCTGCACCGTGCCCCGCTCCACCGCACCGGTCACCACGGTCCCCCGCCCGGTGATGGTCAGCACGTTCTCCACGGACAGCAGGAAGGGCGCGTCCAGATACCGCTCTGGCATCGGCACATACGTGTCCACCGCGTCGAGCAGCGCCTCGATCGACGCCGTCCAGCGCGGGTCCCCCTCCAGCGCCTTCAGTCCCGAGACGCGTACGACGGGTACGGAGTCACCGCCGTAGCCGTGCGCCGTGAGCAGGTCGCGTACCTCCAGCTCGACCAGGTCGGTCAGCTCCTCGTCCCCCGCGTCGGCCTTGTTGAGGGCGACCACGATGTGGTCGACGCCCACCTGCCGGGCGAGCAGCACGTGTTCGGCGGTCTGCGGCATGATCCCGTCGAGCGCGGAGACGACGAGGATCGCCCCGTCGAGCTGCGCGGCGCCGGTGACCATGTTCTTGACGTAGTCGGCGTGGCCCGGCATGTCGACGTGCGCGTAGTGCCGGGTGTCGGTCTCGTACTCGACGTGCGCGATGTTGATGGTGATGCCGCGCGCCGCCTCCTCCGGCGCCCGGTCGATCCGGTCGAACGGTACGAACGTGCCGGTGCCGCGCTCGGCGAGGACCTTGGTGATGGCGGCCGTGAGGGTGGTCTTGCCGTGGTCGACATGACCCATCGTGCCGATGTTGAGATGCGGTTTCGTACGGATGTAAGCCGTCTTGGACATGGCTGTACCTCGAAGCGTCTGGTCAGCGAAGAAGAAAGTGGGACCCCGGGGACCTGCCCGACCCTCCCCTTGCGGGGTCCGCCGGACGAACCGGAGAGGGTCAGCTTCGGGCGCCGTCTGCAACGGCCGTGACAACCACGACGGCAGCCTTCGGGGCATCCGTGACCACGGATGCTGCGAGGGTGAAGGCGTGCCGGAACATGTGTCAGATCATTGCCGACGCTTTACCGCACGTCGAATGGTTTTCGGCGCCCGCCCCGTCGGTCCCGCGCCGGGATGCGGACGGCTGCCTGTGACGCTCGTGAACGGCTGCCTGTGACGCTCGTGAGACGAACCATACGGCGATCACACACATTTGTCGGTTAGTGTCACCGGATGCTCGATGCCACCACCCGCTCTGGGGGCACCGCCACGGCCTCTCCCCGGGCCAGCACCGCGGAGCTCGCCGTCGCCGTCCCCTCGGCAACGACCGCCTCGCCCGTCCCGTCCACCGGTTTCACCGCTCGCTGCACGAGAGTTCTGCTCTCCCCGTGGTCGAGACTGTCCCTGCTCGTCGCGCTGCTCGCCGCCGGTGCGTGCGGGGTGCTGCTGTTCGAGCCGCAGCGGCTGCTGACGCAGGGCTGGCCGCCACAGCTCGGCGGAGCCATGGCGGCGCTGGTGTTCGCGGTGGCGTACGGCGTGTGCACCGTGGCGTTCGTGCCGAGGCCGCTGCTGAACCTCGCGGCGGGGGCACTGTTCGGTTCGCAGCTGGGCACCGGCGTGGCGCTGGCGGGCACGGTGCTCGGCGCCGGGATCGCCTTCTGTCTGGGGCGCGCGCTGGGCCAGGACGCCCTGCGGCCGCTGCTGCGGGGGCGCTGGCTGAAGGCCGCGGACGGTCAGCTCAGCCGGCACGGCTTCCGCTCTATGCTGGTGGTGCGGCTGTTCCCCGGTGTGCCGTTCTGGGCGTCGAACTACTGCGCCTCGTTCTCCCGCATGGGCCTGCTGCCGTTCCTGCTGGCGACGGGCCTCGGCTCGATCCCGAACACCGCCGCCTACGTCGTCGCCGGCGCCCGCGCCTCCACCCCGACGTCCCCCGCCTTCCTGATCGCCATGGCCTGCATCGCCCTGCCCGCGCTGGCGGGTGTGGTGGTGGCCTGGCGCAAGCGGCACCGCCTGCGCCAGCTCTGACAAACCGTTACGCCCGCCCGGCTCACACCCGTTCCAGCACCATGGCGTTGGCGAGCCCGCCCGCCTCGCACATCGTCTGGAGCGCGTACCGGGCGCCCCGTTCCCGCATCGCGTGCACCAGCGTCGTCGTCAGGCGGGTGCCGCTCGCGCCGAGGGGGTGGCCGAGCGCGATGGCGCCGCCGTGCACGTTGACGCGGGCGAGGTCGGCGCCGGTCTCCTGCTGCCAGGCCAGTACGACGGCCGCGAACGCCTCGTTGACTTCGAACAGGTCGATGTCGTCGAGGGTCAGCGACGCCCTGCGCAGCACCTTCTCTGTCGCCGGGACGACGCCCGTGAGCATCAGCAGCGGGTCGGAGCCGGTGACGGCGAAGCTGTGCAGCCGGGCGAGCGGGCGCAGGCCGAGCCGGGCCGCCGTGTCGCTGGAGGTGATGAGCACCGCCGAGGCACCGTCGTTGACCGGGCTGGCGTTGCCCGCCGTGACGTTCCACTCGATCTGCGGGAAGCGTTCGGCGAAGCCGGGGTCGTGGTAGGCGGGCTTGAGGCCGGCGAGGATCTCGGGGGTGCTGCCGGGCCGTACGGACTCGTCGCGCGTGACGCCCTCAAGGGGCGCGACCTCGGCGTCGAAGAGGCCGCCGTCCCAGGCCGCTGCCGCCTTGTGGTGCGACGAGACGGCGAAGTCGTCCATCCGCTCGCGGCCGATCGACCACTTGGCGGCGATGAGTTCGGCGCTGATGCCCTGCGGGACGAGTCCCTCGGGGTAGCGCTCGGCGATCCCGGGGCCGAAGGGGTCCTTGCCCGGGGGCACGTTCGACCACATCGGCACCCGGCTCATCGACTCGACCCCGCAGGCCACGACGAGGTCGTACGCGCCCGAGAGGACGCCCTGGGCCGCGAAGTGCACGGCCTGCTGGGAGGAGCCGCACTGGCGGTCCACGGTGGTCGCGGGCACCGACTCCGGGAAGCCCGCGGACAGGGCGGCGTAGCGGGTGGTGTTCATGGCCTGCTCGCCGACCTGGTCGACGGTGCCGCCGATGACGTCGTCGATCAGCGCCGGGTCGACGCCGGAACGTTCGACGAGGGTGCGCAGGGTGTGGGCGAGGAGCTCCACCGGGTGGACGTGCGCGAGGGCGCCGTTCGGCTTGCCCTTGCCGATCGGGGTGCGTACGGCTTCGACGATCACTGCGTCACGCATGTGCGGGCCTCCACGGCTACCGGTGAGTAGGAAATCCAAACTCACCGTAGCCCCATGGGTTGGAAATTCCAACCCTCTCCTACACTGAGCCTCATGTCCGCCAGCAAAGACCCGCGCCCCTGCTCCATCGCCGACACCCTGGCCGTGGTCGGTGAGAAGTACTCGCTGCTCGTGCTGCGGGAGGTGTGCCTGGGCAACGGCCGTTTCGACCAGCTGGTGCGCAACATCGGCGCACCGCGCGACATCCTCGCCACGCGACTGCGCCGGCTCGTCGACGCCGGGATCCTGGTCAAGCAGCCCTACAGCGAGCGCCCGCAGCGCTTCGAGTACCGGCCCACCCGGGCCGGGCTGGAGCTGGAGCCCGTGCTGATGACCCTCATGGCCTGGGGCGACCGCCATCTGCGGACGGACGGCGACCGTCCGATGGTCGTGGAACACTCCTGCGGCCGGGCGCTCGCCCCGGTCGTCACCTGCCGGGCCTGCGGCGACGAGGTGCGCCACGAGGACCTCAGGGCCCACCCCCAGGCGCCCGGCTGGACGGTGACCGGACCGGCGGTGGCCTGATCCCGCCCCTGCCGCGGAGCACCGGCCAAACCCCTGTGTCGGAGCGGCCATCCGGGGGCGCTACGCTTCCCCCTCGGCACATCTGATCCCCCGGTCATCACACCCGGCGGCCCGGTGTGCCCGTCGTCCGTTCCACGATCGGCACTTGGACTCCGCTACCTCATGTCTTGGTTCGAATCACTCATCCTCGGACTCGTCCAGGGGCTGACCGAGTTCCTCCCCGTCTCCTCCAGCGCGCACCTGCGGCTGACGGCGGCCTTCTCGGGCTGGGAGGACCCGGGCGCGGCCTTCACGGCGATCACCCAGATCGGCACCGAGGCCGCCGTGCTGATCTACTTCCGCAAGGACATCGGGCGGATCATCTCGGCGTGGACGCGCTCGCTCACGAACAAGGAGCTGCGCAGCGACCCCGACGCGCGGATGGGCTGGCTGGTCATCGTCGGCTCGATCCCGATCGGTGTGCTCGGCGTGACGCTGAAGGACCAGATCGAGGGGCCGTTCCGCGACCTGCGGATCACCGCGACGATGCTGATCGGCATGGGCATCGTCCTGGGCGTCGCCGACCGGCTCGCGGCACGCGACGAGAACGGCGGCAAGCACCGCGCGCCCAAGCAGCGCAAGGCCCTGGAGGATCTGGGCGTGCGGGACGGCCTGATCTACGGCGTCTGCCAGGCCATGGCGCTCATCCCGGGCGTCTCCCGCTCCGGCGCCACCATCAGCGGCGGCCTGTTCATGGGCTACAAGCGCGAGGCCGCGGCCCGCTACTCCTTCCTGCTCGCGATCCCCGCGGTGCTCGCCTCCGGCCTGTTCGAGCTCAAGGACGCGACGGAGGGGGGCCATGTCTCGTGGGGCCCGACGATCTTCGCGACGGTCATCGCCTTCGGGGTCGGCTACGCGGTGATCGCGTGGTTCATGAAGTTCATCTCGACCAAGAGCTTCATGCCGTTCGTCTGGTACCGGATCGCGCTCGGCGTCCTCATCATCGTCCTGGTGTCGATGGGTGCGCTGAGCCCGCACGCGGCCGAGTCGGCGGGCTGACCCGGCGGTCTGTGACCCGCATCTCGTGACCAACCGCATAGCGCTGGGGTAGCCGTCCGGTAGCGGGCTGTCAGTGGCTGCCCCTACGCTTGTCGGCATGTCCCCCGATTTCGTGACCCCTGGTTCCGTGCGGTCCGCCGCCGAGGTCAACGAGGAGATCCGTGCGCTGTGGCGGCGCACGGGCGGCACCCTGTCGCCCGAGGAGCGCGCGGAGTACGAGCTGCTGGTCGTCGAGTGGGCGGCCGCGATCCGCGGCGCCGTCGTCAAGGCGGCCTGACCCCCTCCCCCGCCCTCTAGGCACACAGCCCCGCAAGCACCTCCCCCTGGACGGGGTACGGCCGCTCCTCGGGCAACAGCCCGGCGGCCGCGTCGAGTTCACCCGCCCGCACCAGTGCGTGAACCTCCGTGGCGAGCGGCGTGACGTCCTCGATGCCCACGATCCACTCGTCGGCGTACCGTGCCGCCGCCTCCCCCGCGAGCCCCAGCTGGAGCGAACGGTGCGGCAGCGGGTTGAGATGCAGGTCCCGCTCCGGATCCCACTGCACGCGCGCCGGCGCCTGCCTCAACTGCCGCTTCCAGTCGGCCCGGTCGCCGTGCAGGGCGGGTACGTGATGGGACAGACAGGCGTTGCGCAGGGCCCACAGGAAGCCCTCGCTGCTGATCTCGACCGCCAGGACCGTCTCCTGGCCCTCCTTGGTGCCCCAGCCGCAGCGGTACATCATCCACAGGAACGACGGCTTGATCCATGTCATGCGGTCGCGCTTCCAGGACGACGGGAACCGGCCGTGGCGGGCGGCGGGGCCGCCGATCTCCGGGCGGTAGGCCTGGTAGACGGTGATCGTGGACTCGGTGTGGCGGGCGCGTATCCGGAATCTCGGTTCGTTCTGATCGTTCACGGAGGACAGGCTGGGCCTCCAGGGCCCTCCCCGGCCACCGAATATCACGCACACCCCTTGGCTGCGCACCTCCGGTGCCCAACACTGAGCCGATGACGCAGCGCGTGGAGCTCGCCACCGTGAGAGACCGGCTGGCCGTCGACGGAGTGATCACCGACTACGCGGTGGCGGTCGACGACGGTGACTGGGAGGCGTACCAGGGACTGTTCGTCCCTCAGGGACGAGCGGACTACCGCTCGGCCGGCGGCATCGAAGGGGAGGCCCCGGCGGTCGCCGCGTGGCTCGCCGAGAGCATGCGGCTCTTCCCGATGCGACAGCACCTGATCGTCAACCGACGGGTGCGCTTCGGTGTCTGGGAGCAGGACACCGGCGACACGGCCCAGGTCCAGGCCGACTACGTCAACCCCATGGCCACCGAAGGGCCCGCGCCCGACTTCGTCTGCGGCGGCCGGTACGCCTTCGGGCTGCGGCGCACGATCGACGGCTGGCGGCTGAGCGAGGTGGTCGTCCGGGAGAAATGGCGGCGCCTTCCCGAGCGGCGGCCGGCACCTGTGGTCGACTGACCCGGCGGGCGTCTCTGTCAGGGGGTGTCCGCATAGTCCCGTCGTCCGCCCGGACGCCGCGGGGCAGGCGGGACCATGTGGACTCCCCCTAGATCGTCCGCAGGGCGCACACTGGAGGCACCCGCGGGTAGGAGGCGCCTATGAAGACGCTCGGCCACTGGCTCGCCTCCCCGTGGCGGCGCTCGGCCGCCGCCGTGATCGCGGGCGCCCTTCCCGTACTCGCCTATCCCGCCCCGTCCCTGTGGTGGTGCGCCTACGTCGCCCTGGTCCCCTGGATCCTGCTGGTGCGCAGCGCGCCGACCGGGAAACGCGCGGCCTACGACGGGTGGTGCGGCGGGTTCGGCTTCATGCTGGCCATGCACCACTGGCTGCTGCCGTTCCTGCACGTGTTCACGTTCGTCCTCGCCGCGCTGCTCGGCGCCCTGTGGGCGCTGTGGGGGTGGCAGGTGCACCGGCTGCTGGCAGGCCTGCCCTCGCGGCGGCGGATCTCGGCCGCGCTCGTCGTCCTGCCGTCCGGCTGGCTGGCCGTCGAGCTGGTCCGCTCCTGGCAGGGCCTCGGCGGCCCCTGGGGCATGCTCGGCTCCAGTCAGTGGCAGGTCGAGCCGGCGCTGCGGCTGGCCTCGATCGGCGGGGTGTGGCTGCTCAGCTTCCTGATCGTGGCCGTGAACGTCGCGGTCGCCGTCCTCGTCGCGGTCCGTCAGGCCCGCGTGCCCGCCGTGGCCGGGCTCGTCGCCACGGCCGCCGCCACCTCCGCCGCCTGGGCCCTCTCACCCCGCCCCGACGTCGACGGCCAGGTCAGGATCGCCGTCGTCCAGCCCGGCGTCATCGACGGCCCGGGCAACCGGCTCGCACGTGAGGAACAGCTCACCCGCCGGCTCGCCGGACAGGACGTCGACCTGATCGTCTGGGGCGAGAGCAGCGTCGGCTTCGACCTCGGGGACCGGCCCGACCTCGCCCGGCGGCTCGCGGACCTGTCCCGCGCGGCGGGCGCCGACATCCTGGTCAACGTGGACGCCCGGCGCTCCGACAAGCCCGGCATCTACAAGAGCTCCATCCTGGTCGGGCCCGACGGCCTCACCGGCGAGCGCTACGACAAGATGCGGCTCGTCCCCTTCGGCGAGTACGTCCCGGCCCGCTCCCTGCTCGGCTGGGCCACCTCCGTCGGCAAGGCGGCGGGCGAGGACCGCATGCGCGGCTCCCAGCCGGTCGTGATGAACGTGGGGGACAGCCTGCGCGTCGGCCCGATGGTGTGCTTCGAGACGGCCTTCCCGGACATGACCCGCCACCTCACCCGGGAAGGCGCCGACGTGCTGATCGGCCAGTCGTCGACGTCCACGTTCCAGAACAGCTGGGCGCCCGAGCAGCACGCCTCCCTCGCCGCGCTGCGCGCCGCCGAGACCGGCCGCCCGATGGTGCACGCGACGCTGACGGGTGTCTCCGCCGTCTACGGCCCGAGCGGGCAGCGCGTCGGCTCGTGGCTCGGGACGGACGCGTCCGCCACGCAGACCTACGAGGTGCCCCTCGCCCACGGCACCACGCCCTACGTGCGCCTCGGTGACTGGACCGTGCACGCGGCCATGGTGATCCTCGCCGCCTGGGCCGCCGGTGAGGGCCTGCGGACGCTGCGGCTCAGGCGGTCGGCTCCTGAACCGCGCGTACCACCCGCTCGCACAACTCATGGGTCTCCAACGCGTCCCGGGCACTGAGCACCCTGCCCGCCCGCACCGCGTCCAGGAACGCCAGCACCGCCTGCTCGATACCGCGCTGCCGGGCCACCGGCACCCAGTCGCCGCGCCGCCGCACGGTCGGCTGCCCCTTGTGGTCGACGACCTCGGCGAGGTTGATCACCTGCCGCTTGGTGTCCTGCCCGGACACCTCCAGGATCTCCTCGGCGGAACCGCTGAGCCGGTTCATCACGCCGAGCGCGGTGAAGCCGTCCCCGGCGAGCTGGAGCACGACGTGGTGCAGCAGGCCGCCTCGGACACGGGCACGCACGGTGACGTCGTCGACCTCGCCGGGCACCAGGAACCGCAGGGTGTCGACGACATGGATGAAGTCGTCGAGGATCATCGTGCGCGGCTCCTCCGGGAGCCCGATGCGGTTCTTCTGCATCAGGATCAACTCGCGCGGATGGTCGGCGCACTGCGTGTAGCAGGGGGCGTGACGCCGGTTGAAGCCGACGGCGAGGCTCGTGTCCCGCTCCTCGGCGAGCGCCACCAGCCGCGCGGACGCGTCGAGTTCGTAGGCGAGCGGCTTGTCGACGTACGTCGGCACGCCCGCCTCCAGCAGCCGGGTCACGATCTCCGGGTGCACGATCGTGGGCGCGTGCACGAAGGCGGCGTCGAGGCCTGCCGCGAGGAGGGATTCGAGGGTCGTGTGCCGCCGCTCCGGCGGGACGTGGAGGCCGTCGGCGACCCGGTCGAGCGTGGCGGGCGTGCGGGTCTGCAGGTGCAGCTCCAACCCGGGCTGGAAGGCGAGGACCGGAAGGTAGGCCTTCTGCGCGATGTCGCCGAGTCCGATGCAGCCGACCTTCACGGGGTGCTCTCCTCTAACGGTTGCCTGCCGGGGTCTGCCCGGAAGCATACGGCTGCTGAGGAGGCCGCCAGTCGGCGATGCCGTCGAAGCTCCGCAGGAACAGGGCGGGCCCGGCCTTCGACAGTGCGGCCAGGGCCGTGTCGCGTACGACTGTCCCGACGCGGCTGGTCATGAGGTTGAGGCGGGCGACCTTCACGGCCTGGCGTGCGACGGCGGTCGTACGGGGCAGCCGGGCGGCGGTGTAGGCGGGGAGGTCGTCGCAGTGGTGGGCGAGGACGATCGCGTCCTCGATGGCCTGGTTGCCGCCCTGGCCGAGGGTCGGGGGCATGGCGTGCGCGGCGTCGCCGACCAGGGCGACCCTGCCGTGGTGGTAGGCGGGCAGGGGTTCGGCGATGTGGTGGACGTCGTGCCGCAGTACGTCCTCGGGGCGGGTGGCGGCGAGCACGGCGGGGACCGGGTCGTGCCAGTCGCCGAAGCGGCGCAGCAGCTCGGCCTTCTCGTCGTCGGGCGCGCGTCCGCCGGCGGGTGTCACGGCGGCGGCGTACGCGTAGACGCGGCCGTCCTTGAGCGGGTGCGTGCCCCAGATGCGGCCCCGGCCCCAGGTCTCGTGCGAGGCGAACGCGGCACCGGGGACGGGGATCACGACCCGCCAGGTGGTGAATCCGGAGTAGACGGGCCCCGGGTGGCCGGGGAAGAGCGCGCGGCGTACGGCGGACCGGACGCCGTCCGCGCCCACCACCAGGTCCGCCTCCAGCTCGCCGTCCGCGGTGGTGACGCGGGCGGGCCGGCCGGTTTCACCGCTGTCGGCGAGGGTCGCGGCGGCGTCCGTACGGACGGCGTCCGCGGGCAGCAGTGCGGTCAGGCGCTCCACGAGGGTGGCGCGGTGCAGCAGCACGAGCGGGCCGCCGAAGCGCTCGGCGGCGGCGTCGGCCGAGGAGCGCGAGAGCCACCGGCCGGACGGTGTGCGCAGCCCGCCGTCCCCCGACCAGGCGGCGAGGTCGCGGATCTCGTCGCCGAGGCCGATGACGTCCAGCGCGCGCAAGGAGTTGGGGGACAGGGAGATGGCGGCGCCGACCGGCTCCAGTGAGCGGGCGCGCTCCAGCACGGTGACGCGCCAGCCGCACAGGTGCAGTGCGGCCGCCGCGGTCAGGCCTCCGATTCCGCCGCCGATCACGACAGCCCGCCTCGCCTGTGTCATGGCTCCTCCTCGAACCGGCGGCCGGACCTACTGCCCGGCCCGGTAACTACACCTGTAGTTCACTTCGACCTTACTACAGCCGTAGTGAGACGGGTAGCGTGGGCTCCATGTCCGTACGCACCGCCGGCCCGTCCCGCTCCGACCTCGTCGCCGACACCGCCCTCGCCCTGCTCGCCGAGCGCGGGATGCGGGGCCTCACGCACCGGGCCGTCGACGAGGCGGCCGGACTCCCCCAGGGCTCCACGTCGAACCTCGCCCGGACCCGGCAGACCCTGCTGGAACTGGCGGTGCGGCGCCTGGCCGACCGCGAGGCACGGGTGCTGGCGCTGAACGAGATGCCGGATCCCCGGGCCGGGACCGGCTCCCTGGCGGACGCGCTGGCCCTGGCCACCCACCGCGCCCTGACCCGCAACCGCGAACTGACCCTCGCCCGCTACGAACTGGCCCTGGAGGCCACGCGCCGCCCGGAGCTGCGGGCCTACTTCGACGCGACGGGCGCCCGCTTCCGTGAGCAGCTGGCCGCCCTCGTCACCGGGATGGGCTCGACCGATCCGGCCCGGCACACGCTGTCCCTGATCGCCTGGGCGGACGGGCTGATGTTCAGTTGCGTGGCGGGGTCGTTCGGCGCCGAGGTACCGAGCCTGGAGGAGGTGCGGGCCGGGCTGCGGGAACTGCTGGACGGGATGGTCGGGGCCTGAAAAAAGCCGTGGTGCCGCGGGGGGCGTTGGGAAATGATGCGGGCATGACGACCGAACGCCGTATGCCTTCCCCGACCGCCGACGAACGCACCATGCTGGAGGGCTGGCTGGAGTTCCATCGGCAGACCCTCGCGTGGAAGTGCGAGGGTCTGACCGACGAGCAGCTCAGGTCCCCTGCCGTGGAGCCCTCCGATCTGTCCCTGCTGGGGCTGGTGCGGCACATGGCGGACGTGGAGCGGAGCTGGTTCCGCCGGGTGCTGACGAACGAGGACGTGGCGCCGCTCTACTGGAGCGACGAGGACCCGGACGCCGAGTTCCGTCTGACCGAGGCGGACACCTATGCGGAGGCCCACGCCGCGTGGCAGGCCGAGATCGAGACCGCCCGCGGCAACGCCGCCCGCTTCGGCCTGGACGACCTCTCCGAGGGCAAGCACCGCCGTACCAGCGAGCGGTTCAACCTGCGGTGGCTCTACACCCACATGATCGAGGAGTACGCGCGGCACAACGGCCACGCCGACCTGATCCGCGAGCGCATCGACGGCTCGACCGGCGACTGACGTCACGCAGGGCGGACCGACGACGTCACCCGGGACGGGCCGACTGCCTCCCTACGGGGCGGGAGATCACCCGTGCGGGGCATCCTCCACCGGTCCGCCGCCCAGCCGCCGGCCGGACGCACCAGAGTGACGCGGGTGCATCGAACGACGACCACAGCGACCCTCCTGGTGACCGTGGCTGTCTCGGCCCTCTCCGGCTGTGTGACGGTCCAGCGTCCCCTCGTTCCCGGGCCGCCGGCGGCCCCGGCCCGGACGTCGGCGCCGCAGCCGGAGCGGCAGTCGGAGACGCAGATCGTGCAGGCACCGGCCCGCGAGGCCCTGGGACTCATCGAGACGTCCCGCCGCCCGGAGCCGGCCGCGTCACCGTCGCGCCTGACCACGCCCCCGGCAACGGTGCCACAGCAGCGGCAGCCGCCCGGCACCCGCGACGTCCGCCCGCGCCCCGCCCGCCCGGAACGCCCCGGGCCGGCCCCGCGCAGCCCACGGCGTCCGCACACCGGCCTGCCCGACGTCCCGGAGTCGGTACGCCGGGACGTCCAGGAGAACGTCCCGAACAACACGGACGTGTGCGCACTGGGCAGGCGCTACGGGGGCTGGCGGGCGGACAGCCCGGAGGCGACGATCTGCCGTGACACGTACGGGCGTTGAACGACGCCCGGGGCGGGCCCTTGCGCAGGCCCGGCTCAGCCGGAACGCGCCGCCTGGGCCGTGGCCTGCCGGCACGGCGGTCCCGACCACACCCGGGCCCTGGCGACGAACGCACTGGGAGAGGAGGGCCGAGACGGCCACTGCCCCTAAAGGCCCCGGCCCCCGTCGGCGCCACGGCCGCTACCGCAGAAGGGCCCCCGTCCCCCTGCCGGCGCCACGACCGCTGCCCCGAGCGGCCCGCGCCGCTTCGGGCGCTACGGTCGCTGCCTCGGCGGTGTCCACTTCCCCCCGCCGTCCTCGCCCAGCCGGGACTCCAGTCGGCTGATGGCAGCCCGGACGCCCTCGCCGTAGGGGTCGTCGGAGAGGGCCGCGGCTGCTCCCCGGGCCCGCCGCAGGTGTGCGCGGGCGGCGTCGTGGTGGCCGAGTCTGTCGTAGTCGGCGGCCAGGTTGAGGTGCAGGGAAGGGTAGAACGCGCGCACCGCGAGGGCCCCCTCCCCCGCGGTCGTCCCGGCGGCGGTGATCTCCTCCGCCGCCGTCAGCGCGCGCAGGTCCCAGGCCAGCTCGTCGGCGGGATCGTCCTGCGTGTCGGCCAGGTAGTGGGCGAGGGTGCAGCGGTGCAGCGGGTCGCCGTGCTCCCCGATCTCCGCCCACAGGTCCAGGAACCGCTGCCGGGCCTCCTCCCGGTCCCCGGCGTGGTGCAGCATGACGACCTGCCCGATCCGCGTAGGCACGGCATCCGGCACCGCATGTCCCTGTCGCTCCACGACCACGCCCTCCGCACCGCTCGCCCGCTGTTCCTCCCGACGCTAACCGCAGGCCGGGAGGATCCAGCTGAGGCCGCTCCGTACGCCGCCGGGGCGTCAGCCGTCAGCCCAGGTTCGGAATCGTCCAGTCGATCGGCTCGTGTCCCTGCGCCGCCACCGCCGCGTTGATCTGCGTGAACGGACGCGAGCCGAAGAACTTCTTCGCCGACAGGGGCGACGGATGCGCGCCCTTGACCACCACATGGCGCGACTCGTCGATCAGCGGGAGCTTCTTCTGCGCGTAGTTCCCCCACAGCACGAACACCGCCGGGTCGGGCCGGCCGGCGACCGCGCGGATGACCGCGTCGGTGAACCTCTCCCAGCCCCGGCCCTTGTGCGAGTTGGCCTCGCCGCCGCGGACCGTGAGCACCGCGTTGAGCAGCAGGACGCCCTGCTCGGCCCATGGCATCAGATAGCCGTTGTCCGGGATCGGCGTGGCCAGCTCCTCGTGCATCTCCTTGTAGATGTTCCGCAGGGACGGGGGGATCCGCACCCCGGGCCGGACCGAGAAGCACAGCCCGTGCCCCTGGCCCTCGCCGTGGTACGGGTCCTGACCGAGGACCAGGACCTTGACCCGCTCGTACGGCGTGGCGTCCAGCGCGGCGAAGACCTCCTCGCGCGGCGGATGGACGGGGCCCTTCGCCCGCTCCTCCTCGACGAACTCCGTCAGCTCCTTGAAGTAGGGCTGCTGAAGCTCGTCACCCAGAACCCCGCGCCAGGACTCGGGCAGCATGGCGATGTCGGTCACGTCAACGTCCTCACGATGTGCGGTCACTTCCAGGCCACAGAACCTACCGGCGACCACTGACAACGTGCCCGTCAAGCCCCGCGCCCCCGCCTACCAGGCGGTCTTGCGGTGCAGCTCCCACATCATCATGATCGTCGACGGGTCCATGGCCCGCTCCGCGCCCGAGACGTCCCGGCTCGCCGCCACGTACTGCCGGCCCTGCCACAGCGGCAGCAGCCGCGCGTCGTCCACGAGGATCCGCTGGGCCTCCTCGAACTCCTTCTCCACGTTCGCGCGGTCGCTCTCGCGACGCGACCGGGGCAGCAGATCGCCGGTGATCTCGGGCGCCGGGTAGGGCGTTCCGAGGGCGTTCTGCTCGCCGACGAACGGCGCGATGAAGTTCTCGGCGTCCGGGAAGTCGGGGAACCAGCCACGCCCGAACACCGGGTACTCGCCCTTCTGGTAGCCCTCGACGTACGTCTTCCAGGGGCGGCTCTTGAGGGTGATCTCGAACAGGCCGGAGTCCTCGAGCTGGCGCTCCAGCTCCTTGAACTCCGCGGCGGTCTCGGAGCCGTAGCGGTCGCTCGTGTACCAGAAGGTGAGCGGGACCCGCTGGTTGATGCCCGCGCCGGTGAGGATCTTGCGGGCCTTGGCGACGTCCGGGTCGCCGTAGTCGTCGAAGAAGCCCGTCGTGTGACCGGTGAGGCCCTTGGGGACCATGGAGTACAGCGGGTCGACGGTGTCCTTGTAGACCTTGTGGGCGATCGCCGCCCGGTCGACGACCTGCGCGATGGCCTGGCGCACGGCCTTGCGGTTCGCCCAGGAGTTCTTCGGGTTGAACACCAGGTAGTTGATGTCGGTGCCGGTGCCCTCGACGAGCTGGATCTCCTCCTCCTTGGAGGACTTGCTCTGGAGGTCGACCACGTCACCGGCGCCCAGACCGCGGTAGGTCACGTCGATCTGCTCGTCCCGCAGGGCCTTGACCATGGTGCCGGAGTCCTGGAAGTAGCGGATGGTCACCGCGTCGTTCCGGCGCTCCGCGTAGCCCTTGTAGCCGTCGTTGCGGACGAGGACGGCCTCCTTGCCCTCGTCGTAGGAGTCGAGGGTGTACGGGCCGGAGCCGACGACGTCGCTGCCCTTGCGCAGGGAGTTCTCCGGGTAGGCCTCCGGGGAGACGATCGACATGGCGGGCGTGGCGAGCACGAACGGGAAGGTCGCGTCGGGCTTGTTGAGGTGGAAGATCACCTCGCGCTCGTTCGGCGCCTGGACCCGTTCGAGGCTGCCGAGCAGACCGGCGGGGCCGCCGTTGACGTTGATCTTGCGGATCCGGTCGAACGAGTACTTCACGGCCCGGGCGTCGAGCGCGTCGCCGTTGGAGAACTTCAGGCCCTCCCGCAGCCGGCAGCGGTACACCTGGTTCGAGGAGTCGCTGAAGCCGCAGCTCTCGGCTGCGTCCGGCTGGGGCTCGCTCGCGCCGGTCGGATAGCTCAGCAGCGTCTGGTAGATGTTGCGGAACAGCTCCCAGGAGCTGTCCCAGGAGGCGGCAGGGTCGAGCGTGCTGGGGGCACTGGTGGTGCCCACGACGATCGGCCCCTCGTCCTCCGGAGTGTCGGACGACAGCACGCCGCATCCGGCGACCAGGGACGATATGGACGCGATGGCCGCCACCCGCCGCAGGCATCGGTTCCGGTTGAACACGCGCACGCTCCTCGATCTGCCATACCAAGGGTCGGCAGACCATACCGCAGTGCCGTGCGCGCTGCCCCACCCCGGGACATGACTCCTTGATCGATAAACCTTTGACGACGTTGTCATCGCCCTTTGCGACGGTTTTACGCCGGCACGGGCGCCGCCTGTGGGCAGGGGCGCCCGTGCCGGGCCGCGTCGTCGGCGAGATCAGCCCGTGCCGGCGTTGAGGAAGATGCCGCCGTCCACGACGAGCGTCTGGCCGGTGACCCAGTCGGACTGCTCGGAGGTGAGGAACGCCGCCGCGCCGCCGATGTCGGAGGGCACGCCGAGCCGGCCGAGCGGGTAGGCAGCCGCGGCCTCCTCCTCGCGGCCCTCGTACAGGGCCGTGGCGAACTTGGTCTTCACGACGGCCGGGGCGATCGCGTTGACCCGCACCCCGGGCGCGAACTCGTGGGCGAGCTGCACGGTCAGGTTGATCATCGCCGCCTTGCTGACGCCGTACGCGCCGATGAACGGCGAGGGCGACAGGCCGGCGACGGAGGCGATGTTGACGATCGCGCCGCCGTTGTCCTTCTGCCAGGCGTGCCAGGTCCGCTGGGCGAAGCCCAGCGCCGAGACGACGTTGGTCTCGAAGACCTTGCGGGCCACGTTCAGGTCGAGGTCGGCGATCGGGCCGAACACCGGGTTCGTGCCGGCGTTGTTGACCAGGTAGTCGACCCGGCCGAAGGCCTCCATCGTGCGCTCGACGGCAGCGGCCTGGTGGGCCTCGTCGTGGGCCTTGCCCACCGCGTAGATCACGCGGTCGGAGCCGAGCCGCTCGACGGCCTCCTTGAGGGCGTCCTCGTTGCGGCCGGTGATGCACACGCGGTCGCCGCGTGCGACGAAGGCCTCGGCGACGCCGTAGCCGATGCCGCGGCTGGCGCCCGTGACGAGCGCGGCCTTGCCGGAGAGTTCAGTCATGTCCGTGAGCTCCTGTGATCCCTAGTCGAGCGGTCCGCCGGCCACGTACAGCACCTGGCCGGAGACGAACCCGGCCGCCTCGCCGGTGAAGAAGGCGATGGCGTTGGCGATGTCCTCCGGCTCGCCGACGCGCGCCACCGGGATCTGGGTGGCGGCGGCGGCCTTGAAGTCCTCGAAGCCCATGCCGACCCGGTCGGCGGTCGCCTTGGTCATCTCGGTGGCGATGAAGCCGGGGGCGACGGAGTTGGCGGTGACGCCGAACTTGCCGAGCTCCTTGGCGAGGGTCTTGGTGAAGCCCTGGAGACCGGCCTTGGCGGCCGAGTAGTTGACCTGCCCGCGGTTGCCCAGCGCCGAGGACGACGACAGGTTGACGATCCGGCCGAAGCCCGCGTCCACCATGTGCTTCTGGCAGGCCTTGGACATCAGGAAGGCGCCGCGCAGGTGCACGTTCATGACGGTGTCCCAGTCGGAGACGCTCATCTTGAACAGCAGGTTGTCGCGCAGCACGCCGGCGTTGTTGACCAGGATCGTCGGCGCGCCGAGCTCCTCGGCGATCCGCGCGACGGCCGCCTCGACCTGCGCCTCGTCCGAGACGTCACAGCCGACCGCGATGGCCTTGCCACCGGCGGCGGTGATCTTCTCGACGGTGTCCTTGCAGGCCGCCTCGTCGAGGTCGAGCACGGCGACCGCGCGGCCCTCGGCGGCCAGTCGTACGGCGGTGGCGGCGCCGATCCCGCGCGCGGCACCGGTGACGACGGCGACCCGCTGCTCAGTGGTGGACATGAGTGCTTCTCCTCAGGTGAGCGACCGCTTAGTACCTTCAGTGGGTGTGACGCTAGAAGCCCTGGCACGCGGTGTCAACGGCCACGCTCGGCATGTGATCCATCACCCGGGCCCACCCTGCCCGGCGGCGCCCTCCGGAACACCCGATCGGCTCACGGCCGCGCGCCGCCGCGCCTCTCGCCGCCTAGCGTCGGAGCGCGAGCCACTCGTGGCCGGAAGGGAGCACTCCATGCGCCGTCGTACCGGTGCCATAGGCACGCTGTTCGCGATCGCCGCGATCGTGCCGTTGGCCGACCCCGCTCATGCCCGGCAGGACCTGGACTGCCGCGACTTCTCCTTCCAGGAGGACGCGCAGGCCGTCTTCGACGCGGATCCCAGTGATCCCAACAGACTCGACGAGGACCAGGGCCCTGACGACGGCATCGCGTGTGAGGCCTTGGCCCACCACGGTGTCATCTCCCCCACCACCTCGCCCCCCGCCTCGCCCAGTCACTCCGTCACCCCCTCCCCTCCCGTGACCGCCACACCCACCGTCGCCCCGACCCGAGGCGTGCGAGGCGGGCTCGGGGGTGCGGTGGCCTCGGGGCCGAGCGACTGGGACGTCGCCATCGGTCTGACCTTCGCGGCGGGTGCCGCCGTCGCCGCGGGCTACGCGGTGAAGCGCCGCCGACGCTGACGCCGGGGGCGTCCGTCACCTCACCAGCAGGTCCAGCAGACGCTCGGCCTCCGCCTCCGGGTCCGTGGTCAGGCCCGTGTGCACGGGGCCGGGCTGGACGATCGTGGAGCGGGGGGCTACGAGCCAGCGGAAGCGGCGGCCCGGGTCGTCGGAAGCCGCCTGGCCGGCCGCGGTTCCGCCCGCGCACAGTCCCTCCACGGCCCTCAGGGCGGCTCGGACCCCGGCCACGTCGGCCCGGGGGTCGAGGGCCAGCAGGCGGGCCTCGTCGAGGTGGGTGCGGGCGCCGACGTAGGACTCGGCGCGGCAGTAGACGAGCACCCCGGCGTTGATGCACTCGCCGCGCTCGACGCGCGGGACGACGCGCAGGACGGCGTACTCGTAGATCTGGCGGTCGCGCGGCCCGCCCTTGATGATGTGGCGGTCGCTCACTCGATCCCCTGGATGCGGTCGTGGATGACGGCGGCCCGTGCGAGCAGGGACCGCGCGTAGGCCCGCCTCAGGTCGTCCGGCGTGTCGAAGCCGGGCTCGTCCGTCAGCCACGCGTCCGGGATCTGCGCGGTGACGTCGGCGAGCAGTTCCCCGGTGACCCGGGGCGCCAACTCGGCCGCCGCGGCGGCGACATCGGGCGCGAAGGGCGCCAGGGCATGGTCGGAGGCGTCGTATGGGCGGGCCGCGGAGGCCTCGGCGCCGGGCCAGTTGTGGTGCCAGATCATGGTCGCCCCGTGGTCGACGAGCCACAGCTCGCCCCGCCACATCAGCAGGTTGGGGTTGCGCCAGGACCGGTCGACGTTGTTGACCAGCGCGTCGAACCAGACGATCCGCCCGGCCTCCTCGGGAGTCACCGAGAAGGCGAGCGGGTCGAAGCCGAGCGCGCCGGAGAGGAAGTCCATGCCGAGGTTGGTGCCGCCGCTGGACCTGAGCAGGCTCTGCACCTCCTGGTCGGGCTCGCCGAGCCCCAGCTCCGCGTCGAGCTCGACCGTGACCAGGCGTGGCACGCGCAGCCCGAGCCGGCGGGCCAGTTCCCCGCAGACCACCTCGGCGACGAGCGTCTTGCGCCCCTGTCCCGCGCCGCTGAACTTCAGGACGTACGTACCGAAGTCGTCGGCCTCGACGAGTCCCGGCAGCGAACCGCCCTCGCGCAGGGGCGTGATGTAGCGGGTCGCGGTGACCTCTTTCAGCATGTCCCCCGGCCACCCGTCTCTTCAGCCCTGCCATCCGACCGACTCCGCCGGGTGCGTCCCCTGCTCACGGCGTCCGGCATGAAGTGAGCATAGTAACCGAGGGTGATCACGGGCGAGGAGCGGCCCGGACGCGGCGCGTGATCCGTCAGTGGTCGTCCCAGTGCCCCTCATGAGCGGCGTGGCGGTGGCCGTCATGCAGGTAGTCGGTGTGATCCTCGTGCGGCACGGCGACGTGGCCGCAGCCCTCACCGTGCTGGTGGTCGTGGGCCTCGTGGGTGGCGTGACCGGCAGGGGCGCACTCGTCGACGTGGTCGCCGTGGACCCGGTGGATGTGGCCGTCGTGCGCGTAGTCGGTGTGGTCGCCGTGCGGGAAGGCGACGTGGCCGCAGCCCTCACCGTGGGTGTGCGCGTGCCCCTCGTGCGTGCGGTGGTCGGTGGCGGTGGACATGGGGAGACTCCTCGCTTGCCTTTCTGGCCGCCCGCGGATCTGCCCCGGACGACGAATCGCGACATCAACATATAGCGACTCCTGCATGGATCGCCGAGCCACCACCCAGGTTTCACACGCGGATCACCGCAACTCCACTGACATCAGTCGGGCGATACCCCCGGGCACCCCAGTGTTCAGCGCAGGCGCCGAGGAGTGCCGCCCGTGCGGTCGGCGCCGGCGGGCTGGTCGACGCGGTCGACCTCTCCGGTGCCCTGGTCGCGCTCGGCGAGCGGCGCGCACGGCAGGAGGGTTTCAAACGACCTGCGCCAGGTCGCGGCCGTCGTCGAACTCAGCTGGCACACCCTGCCCATCGGCGTCAACCTCGCCGGCCTCGTCGCGAGCGCGGGAGGCTCCATCAACCCCGTTCTGGCCGCCCTGCTGCACAACACCAGCAGCATCGCCGTGGTCGCCAACTCCGCCCGGCTCGTGGGCCACACCCCGCACCTGCCGAGCGACGCCGCCGCAGGACTGCGGGCCGCACCGCTCGAGGAACGGCGCGTGCGCTGACGCCGAGCGCACGGCCCGGCACGTCGACCCACCTCGCCTCGCGAACCCACTCACACATGAGCTATCGTTCATGTGGATATGGATTTCATTTTTGCGCTCGCCGCCGGACCCCCGCAGCAACACCTCGGCCCCGCATGCGAGTCGGCCGGGGACGGCGCGGCCGTCGAGGCGCTCGCCTCGGCCGGGCCGCACCTGCTCATCGCCGCCCACCGGGACGGCCGGGCCCGGGCGTACGGGGTGCCCTCCAGGACCAGCCTGTGAGCCCGCGTACGGTGACCGTCGGCGCGGCGCGCGCTCGCCCCTGCACGCTCGTCGTCTGCCGGGGCTGCTGCTGCGGCAACGCGCGCAAGCACCCTGACACCGACCACGCCTGGCAACTGGACCGGCTGCGCGCCGGGGCGGCCGAGCACGGCTTCCAGGTCCGTACGACGGACTGCCTCGGCCCCTGCGACCAGGCCAACGTCATCGTCGTCCAGCCCTCCGCCGCCGGACGCCGGGCCGGCGGCCGGGTGACCTGGATCGGCTTCGCCATGGACGACGACGTCACGGACGACGTCCTGCGCTGGGCCGCCGACGGCGGTCCCGGGATGGCGCAGCCCCCGGCCACACTGGAACTGCAGTTCATCCGCCCACCGCGCGAGGCACGGCTCCGTGCAGGCCGGTGAGCCGGTGCCTGCCGCCGACTTGGTGGGCAGCCGCGCCCTCATCGCGGCCGCCCACCTTGAAGAGTCGAGCGCCGTATCGTCTGACGGGAGAACCGCCGCCGACTCCGGATGAAGAGTGCGAGCACTCCGCCGGCCCTCGGCGCCGACACCGCCGTCCTGATCCGCCGGCACGTCTGGAAGGCTGATCCCCATGACGGTGCCCGAGTTCCTGCAGATGACCCGGCCGCACGAGATCACGCCGGGTTTGAGAAGACAGCTCGTCGACTGCTGGAAAGCCGTCATCAACGCGGGCGGCGCGGTGATCGCGCCCGGGATCCCCCTGCCTCCGGTCAGCGTGCGGGACGTCGCTCCGGCGGCGGAACGGCTCATCGCCGGACTCGATCCGGAGCGCGGCAGGCTGCTCGTCGCCACCGTGGACGGGTCACTTGCGGGCTGGCTGATCATTCGTCGGGACCTTCACCCCCTGATCGCGCACTGCGGAGTGGTCAACCACGTCCAGACCCACCCCCACTTCCGCAGAAGGGGAATCGGCACCGCCCTCATGACCCGCGTCCGGGAGATCGCCGCCGAGGACATGAAGCTGGAGCGGTTGCAGCTCAGTGCGCGAGAGGGGCTCGGCCTTGAGCACTTCTACGGGAGCCTGGGCTGGACGGAGGTGGGCCGATGGCCAGGTGCGCTGCGCGTGGCCCCTGGCGACGACCGTGACGACATCCTGATGTGCCTCAGTCTCTGAACTCGCGCCAACTCTCCTTCTGTACGCTGAGATCCGTCGGCCTTCCGGCCCGGCTCATCGCGGCTCCGCGGGCGGTGCGTCCGGGCTGCGGCGCAAGTGCGGGGCCACGCTGCGGAGCTTTTCGCAGGTCTCCTCCCATTCCCGTTCCGGTGTGGACTGCCCCATGACTCCGGCCCCCGCGCGCAGCCAGCCGCGCCCGTCGCGCTGGAAGACCGTGCGCAGGACGAGTGCCGCGTCGAGGGAGCCGTCGGCGTCGGCGGCGAACACGGCCCCGGCGTACAGCCCCCGGGGCTCGCTCTCGTAGCGGCTGATGGTGCGCAGTGCCTCCGGTTTCGGGCAGCCGGTGGCGGTGATCGCGGGGAACAGCGCGGCGAACGCGCCCCAGGGGCCTTGGTCGTCGGCGAGGCGTCCCGTGGCGCGCGAGGCGAGGTGCTGTACGGAGCCGCGTTCCCGGACGGTCATGAACTCCTCGACCACGACCGTTCCCTGACGGCAGATCCCGGTCAGTTCGTCGACCGCCAGGCGCACGGAGAGGGCGTGCTCGTGGATCTCCTTGGGGTCGCCGAGCAGGTCGGCCCGCAGGCGCGCGGTCTCCTCGGGACGCGTGCCGAGGGCGCGGGTGCCGGCGAGCGGCTGGGTGGAGACGCGACGGGTGCCCGCCTCGACCTCGACGACGGTCTCGGGGCTGAAGCCCGCCGCCCGCCAGCCGCCCAGGTCCAGCAGGAAGGACCGCGCCGGAGTGTTGGCCCGGCGGCCTGCCAGGTAGGTGGCGGTCAGGTCGGGGGCGGTGTGCGCGGGCAGCCGCAACGGGCGGGAGAGTACGGCTTTTTGGAGGATTCCCGCTCTGATGTCGGCGGTCGTGCGTGCGACGGCGTGCTGGTACGGGCCGGGCCCGGCCCGAAGCAGTTCCTCCGCGTCGGCGAGGGCGGCCTCGCCCGTCTGCCCTGTGGGGCCGGCCAGGGCCTTGGCTATGAGGGGCAGGTGCTCCGGGTCGGAGGTCCGTATGCGTGCCTCGCCCGGGGTGAGTGTCACTTCCGTGGTCGGCAGCATGAGGTGGAGCAGTGGGTCGTGTCCCGGCTCCCCCGTACCCGGGTGCAGCAGGTGGGCCAGTTCGAAGGCGGCCCAGCCGTATACCCGCCAGTCCTGGTGCGGCAGGTGCGCGAGCGCGTCGGCGAGCTGCTCCAGCGGTGCGCCGCCGAGGGGCCGGGCCACGGTCCGGTTGCCGCAGCGTGCGGTGATTCCCTCGGCGTCGAGGGTGAGGGTGGCGGCGGGGCCCGCGGCGTAGATCCAGGTCCCGGTGCGTTCGTAGACGACGTACTCGCCGCCGAGGCCGGCGCGGGCGAGCCGGACGGCCGCTTCCGCCGGGTCCTCGGGGGAATCGACGGTGTGCCCGGGGCCCGGTGCGGGGAGATTGTCGGCCCAGGAGGCCCAGGAGGCCCGCGAAGTGCCGGGTGTACCGGGTGTGCCCGGTGTGCGGGCCGTACCGGAGTGGCGTGACGTATCGGTCGTGCCGGTCATGAACGGGGGTTCCCTTCGGTACGCCGGGAGCCCCCGGCTGCGAGCTGCCGGGCCAGCGCCGTCAGCGCCTTCTTGTCGGTCTTGCCGACGGCCGTCACCGGGAGGGCGTCGAGGGCCTCGACACGGTCGGGGATCTTGTACGGGGCCAGGCCGCGTTCGCGGAGGAAGGCGGCGGCCTCGTTGCGGTCGGGTGCCGTGGCTCCGGGTGCGGGGACGACGAAGGCGCAGGTGCGCTCGCCGAGCAGGTCGTCCGGGGCCGGTACGACGGCGGTGTCCAGGACCGCCGGGTGGTGCACGAGGTGCTCCTCGACCTCGGCGGCGGCCACCTTGTCGCCACCGCGGTTGATCTGTTCCTTCACGCGGCCCTCGACGACGAGATGGCCGGTGGTGGTGCGCCGGACGAGGTCGCCGGTGCGGTAGTGGCCGTCGGCGGTGAACGCGGTGGCGTTGTGCTCGTCGGCCCGGTAGTAGCCGCGCAGGGTGTAGGGGCCGCGGGTGAGGAGGCATCCGGTCGTGCCGGGCGGGACGTCGTGGTCGTCCTCGTCGACGACGCGGATCTCGTCATCGGGCGACAGGGGTCGGCCCTGGGTGTGCAGGACCACGTCCTCGGGGGCGCCCGGTTCGGTGTAGTTGAGCAGGCCCTCCGCCATGCCGAACACCTGCTGGAGGACGGGGCCGAAGGCGGCCCGCACCTGGGCGGCGTGTTCGGGCAGCAGCCGGGCCCCGCCGACCTGGAGCAGCCGCAGCGAGGACAGGTCGGCCTCGCCCCACTCCGTCGCCGCCGCCCACATGCGGGCGGTCGGCGGCACCAGCGCGGTGGCGGTGACGCGTTCGCGCTCGATGAGGGCGAACGCCGCGTCCGGGTCCGGCTCGTCGGTGAGCACGGCCGAGCCGCCGGCGTACAGGGCGCCGAGGACGCCGGGGCAGCCGAGCGCGAAGTTGTGGGCGACGGGAAGCGCGGCCAGGTAGACGGTGCCGGGGCCGAAACCGCACAGATCGGCGCTGGCTCGCAGGTTGTACGCGTAGTCGTCGTGGGTGCGCGGGATCAGCTTGGGCAGCCCGGTCGTCCCTCCGGAGACCAGGAGCAGCGCGACCTCGGCGGCGTCGTCCGGGGCCGGGGGCAGGTCATCGGCTCCGGGGCCGTCGAGCGGGAGGTGGGCGCCCGGGTCGCCGGCCACCAGCACGTGCCGCAGGTCGGCGCTCTCCTTGAGGACCTCGGCGGCCAGTTCACGGTGGTCGAAGCCCTGGTGGACGTCCGGGACGACGTATGCCACGGCCCGGGACAGCCGGCACAGGTGGACGATCTCGCTGCGCCGGTGCAGCGGCAGGGCGAGGACGGGGATCGCGCCGAGCCGCTGGAGGGCGAAGAAGGTGGTGAAGAACTCGGGGACGTTGGGGAGCTGGAGGACCACGCGGTCCCCCGCGCGGACCCCGAGTCCGGTCAGTCGGCGTGCGACGCGATCGGCGGAACGCTCCAGTTCCGCCCGGTCCAGCCGTCGTTCGCCGTGCACGAGGGCGGTGCGGTGCGGATGGGCGCGGGTCCAGGCCCGCACGAGCTGGTCGAACGTCTCACCTCGCCAGTACCCGGCCTCCCGGTAGCGCGCGGCGAACTCCTCGGGCCAGGGCGTACAGCCGTCGAGCACGTGGTCCCCCTCTGGTCGTGTCCTGCTCGGCAGGGGCTTGTCCATTCCGCTCGTCATACTGTAGTAAATGAATATCATTTTCAATAACTCACGCCATCGAGGCTGGTGACGCAGTGTCAGAACCCGATCTCCTGCGGACGGTCCATCCCCTGCTCGCGGACTGGCTCGGCCCCGACGCCGAGCGGGTCGGCCCCGACGACAACCTCATCGAGCAGGGCCTGGACTCCATCCGTCTGATGACCGTGTCGGCGGCACTGCGCCGCGTCGGCATACGGCTGACCTTCGCCGAGCTCGCCCGCACCCCGACCCTGCGCGCGTGGGAGGAACTGCTGGCCGAGCGATGTCCGGGCACCACCGCCCGCCCCGGCACCACCGCACCCGACAGCGCGGATGACGACGAGACCTCCCCCTTCGACCTGGCCCTGATGCAGCACGCCTACTGGGTGGGCCGCGGCGAGGAGCACGAACTCGGGGGTGTGGCCGCGCACTTCTACAACGAGTTCGACGGCGAGGACGTCGACCCGCAGCGCTTGGAACGCGCGGTGCGGGCCCTGCTCGCCCGGCACGCCCAGCTGCGTGCCGTGTTCGGCGACGACGGCCGCCAGCACACCCCGGTCGCCTCCTCCTGGCCGGGGCTGCGGGTGCACGATCTGCGCGCGCTGCCCGAGGACGAGGTGCACCGGCGCCTGGCGGAGCTGCGGGACGCGTTGTCGCACCGCATGCTGCGGGTCGGCGCGGGTGAGGTCTTCGACGTGCAGCTGTCACTGCTGCCGGACGGCCGGACCCGCACGCACCTCAACCTCGACATGCTCGCCGCCGACGCGCTCAGCCTGCGCGTCCTGCTGGCCGACCTGGCGGCGCTCTACCGCGGTGACAGTGATGACCGCGACGACCGCGGTGCGGAGCAACTCCCGCCCATCGGGTACAGCTACCGCCGCTACCTCGCCGACCGTGCCGCCTCCGCCGAGCGGGAACGCGATCGCAGGCGGGACGCGGCCTGGTGGGCCGCGCGGCTGCCGGACCTGCCGGGCGCGCCCGCGCTGCCCGTGGCCCAGGGGACGGTCCGGCCCCGCGTCACCCGCCGCCACCACTGGCTGCCGCCCGAGGCGCGAAACGCCCTGTTCGCCCGCGCCCACCGGCACGGTGTCACCCCGGCGATGGCCCTGGCCACCGCGTACGGCGAGGTGCTCGCGGCCTGGAGCGCCGAGCACCGCTTCCTGCTGAACGTGCCGCTCTTCGACCGCGAGGCGCTGCACCCGGATGTGCCCCTGCTCGTGGGCGACTTCACCGGCTCCGTCCTGCTCACCGCCGACCTGTCAGGCCAGGACGCCTTCCAGGAGCGGGCCCGCACCCTGCAGGAACGCTTCCTCGCGGACGCCGCGCACGCCTCGTACTCCGGTGTCGAGGTGCTGCGCGACCTGAACCGTGCTCAGCGGGGCGACGGGCGGGTGCTCGCACCGGTCGTGTTCACCAGTGCCCTCAACCTGGGCGAGCTGTTCTCCGAGGACGTGCGCGCCTGCTTCGGGCGACCCGTGTGGATCATCTCGCAGGGACCGCAGGTGTGGCTGGACGCCCAGGTCACCGAGCTCGACGGCGGGCTGCTGGTGAACTGGGACGCGCTGGAGCAGGCGTTCCCCGAAGGGATGCTGGACGCCATGTTCACCGCGTACCGCACGCTGGTGGACGAACTCGCCGCGTCCGACGCTGCGTGGAACTCGCCCGTGGCGGACCTGCTGCCCGAGGCCCAGCGGGAGGCACGCGCGCGTGCCAACGCCACCGACGGGCCGCGCAGCGGACTGCTGCTCCACGAGGACTTCCTGCGCCGCGCCGAGCGGACGCCGGACCGGCCGGCGCTGCTGTGGGGCCCAGGTGAGGTGCTGTCGTACGGCGAACTGGCCGAGCGGGCCCGTCGGATCGCCGCCGCGCTCGCCGCCCACGCCGTCGGCCCCGGCGACCGGGTCGCCGTGTGCCTGCCCAAGGGGCCCGACCAGATCGCCGCGGTGCTCGGCATCCTGACCGCGGGCGCGGCCTACGTGCCCGTCGGACGCGACCACCCGCCGGCCCGCCGCGACCGTGTCCTCACCCGAGCGGGCGCCCGCGTCGCCTTCGTCACCGGCGACCCCGACTCCCCCCTGCCCGACGGCGTCGTACCGCTGACCGTGCCGGACGCCCTGGCGCACGAGCCGGTCAAGGAGCCGGTGGCGGTGCCGGACAGCGACCCCGCGTACCTCCTGTTCACCTCCGGCTCCACCGGTGAGCCCAAGGGCGTGGTCGTGCCGCACCGCGCGGCGCGCAACACGGTCGACGACCTCGACGAGCGGTTCGGCGTGGGCGGCGACGACCGGACGCTCGCACTGTCCGCCCTCGACTTCGACCTGTCGGTGTACGACCTGTTCGGCCCGCTCGCCGTCGGCGGTGCGGTGGTGCTCGTCGCGGAGGAGGACCGACGGGACGCCGCGCACTGGCACGCGCTGCTGGCCCGGCACCGCGTGACCGTGCTCAACTGCGTGCCCTCCGTGCTGGACATGCTGCTCAGCACCGCCGGGGACGGCCTCGCCGGGTTGCGGCTGGTGCTGCTCGGCGGGGACTGGGTGGGCGTCGACCTGCCCGGGCGGCTGGCGGAACGTTCGCCGGGCTGCCGGTTCGTGGCGCTCGGCGGAACGACCGAGACCGCGATCCACTCCACGGTGTGCGAGGTCGTCGGCGGCACGGTGCCCGAGGACTGGACCGCGGTGCCGTACGGGACGCCGCTGCGCAACGTACGGCTGCGGGTCGTCGACGCCCGGGGGCGGGACTGCCCCGACTGGGTGCCGGGCGAGCTGTGGATCGGCGGGGACGGTGTGGCCGACGGGTACCTCGGCGACCCCGAGCGCACGGCCGACCGGTTCGTGCACCACGACGGCGTGCGCTGGTACCGCACGGGCGACCTCGCCCGCTACCGGCCGGGCGGCACCGTCGAGTTCCTCGGCCGGGCCGACTCGCAGGTCAAGCTGCGGGGGCACCGGGTGGAGCTGGGCGAGGTGGAGGCGGCACTCGAGCGTGCGCCGGGTGTGGGGCGCGCAGTTGCGGCGGTCACCGGGGGGCCGGACGGCGCTCCCCGCTCGCTGGTCGCGGCGTACTCCCTGGCCACCCGGACCGGAGCCGGTCGGCACGACGGCGTCCTTCCGCAAGTCGTGGCCGCACGGCCCGACCCGCTGGAGACCGAGGTCGTCGCCCATGTCATCGGCCGGATCCTGGACGGTGGGACGCGCCCTGCCGAGGAGATGCGCGGGCTCGCACATCTGTGGCGGGACTGGCTGCTCCGCCGGTCGGGGCCGGTGGATGCGGAGAGTCTCAGGGAGCGCGTCACCGGAACCCGGCTCGCGCCCGTGCTCGCCCGCCTGACCGAGCGGCTGGAGGACCTGCGGGCCATGGTCAAGGGCGACCGGGACCCGCTGGAGCTCCTCGACGACCCGGTGCTCGCCCCCGAGGCGGCGCTCGACGCGCTGCCCGCCAGCGGGGAGGCCGCCGCGGAGTGCGCGGACGCGCTGCTTGCGCTGGCCGCCGAGTCGGGCGGCCGTGCACCGCGCGTCGCGGTCGTCGGGGCACGCGGTGGCCTCGGCGCCCAGCGGGTGCTGGAACAACTTCCCGCAGACGCTGCGCAGTTCACATTGTTCGACACCTCTGCCGGGCTCCTGGAACGGGCCCGGGAACGGATCACGGGCGTGCGCTGCCAGGCACTCCCGGACGGTGCGCTCCCCGAGGGCGTGCCGGGCACGTTCGACGCCGTGCTCGCGCTCGGCGCCCTGCACGCCTTCGACGACCCGGCGGCCGGGGTCGCCCAGGCAGCGGCCCTGCTGGCGCCCGGCGGTCTGCTGCTCGCGGTGGAGCAGGGCAGTCTGCCGCCGCTCGGTCTGATCTGCGCCGCGCTGCCCACGCGGGGCTTCGCGCACGCGGACCCGGCCCGCCGGGCGGCCGGCAGCCCGCTGCTGCCGCCCTCGGCGTGGGAGCAGTTGCTGCGCGGCCACGGCTTCACCCGGGTGGACACGGCCGTACGCGGACGGGAACCCGCGCTGCTGATCCGCGCGGTCCGCGACCCGGACGGCGTACCGCAGGACACCGATGCCGTACGTGCCTGCACAGCGGGGCAGTTGCCGTCGTACATGGTTCCGGACCGGCTGGTTCTGCTGCCGGTCATGCCGCTCACCGCGAACGGCAAGGTGGACCGGCGGGCCGTGCGCGAACTCCTCGATCGGCATGTTTCGTCCGCTCAGGCCAGGCCGGGCCACGGCACCCCGCCCCGCCCCGGGGCCGAGGAGTCGGTCGCCGAGGTGTGGCGGGAGCTGCTCGGCGTCGGCGCCGTGCACCGGGAGGACGACTTCTTCGCGCTCGGCGGCGACAGTCTGCTCGCCACGCGGATGCTGCACCGGCTGGCCGAGCGCGGGGTGCGCGGCGCCCGCATCGCCGGCCTGTTCACCCGCCCGGTCCTGAAGGACTACGCGGCCACGCTCACCCTGGACCCGGAGCGATCCGCCACGCCCGTACTGGTGGCGGATCCGGACCACGCGCACGACCCGTTCCCGGCGACCGACGTGCAGCGGGCCTACTGGCTGGGACGGGCCGAGGGGATGCGGCTCGGCGGTGTGGGGGCGCACTACTACTCGGAGTTCGACGGCTCCGACGTGGACCTGCCACGGCTCGAACAGGCGTGGCGCGGGCTGATCGCCCGCCACCCCATGCTGCGGGCCGTCTTCGACGAGGACGGCCACCAGCGCGTCCTCAGCGACGCCGAGGTGCCGGACTTCTCCATCCCCGTCCGGGACGGCGAGGAACACCTCACCGCCCTCCGCGAGGAGATGTCCCACCAGGTCCTCGCCCCCTCCCACTGGCCGCTGTTCGACGTACGGGCGGTGCGGTACGAGGACGGCGGCGACGTCAGGACGCGCGTCGGGGTGGGTCTCGACAACCTCGTTCTCGACGGCCTCAGCATGATGACCGTCTTCACCGAACTGGGCGTCCTGTACGCCGACCCGGACGCCGAACTCCCGCCCGTGGAGGCGACGTTCCGCGACTACCTCGCTTCCGTCCGGCCCGCACCCGAGACGCTGGCCGCCGACCAGGCGTACTGGCGCGACCGCCTGCCCGAGCTGCCTCCGGCGCCCCGGCTGCCGCTCCAGCGCGACCCGGCCACACTGGGCCGTCCCCGCTTCACGCGCACCTCCGGAGAACTCGCCGCCGACCGCTGGCGGCGCCTCAAGGAACGCGCCCGCGAGCACGGCGTCACCCCCTCGACCCTGCTGCTGGCCGCCTACGCGGAGGTGCTCGGCACCTGGAGCGAGAGCCCCGAGCTCACCGTCAACCTCACGCTCTTCGACCGGCAGGAGATCCACCCGGACATCAACCGCGTCCTCGGCGACTTCACCTCACTCCTGCTCGCCGCCCACCGGCCGCGTCCCGGCGAGGACTGGCTGACCCGGGTGCGTGGGCTGCAGGAGCAGTTGTGGCGCGACCTCGACCACCGCTCGGTCTCCGCGGTGTGGGTGATGCGCGAGCTGGCCCGGGCCCGTGGGGAGCGGGACGCGGCCGTGCCGGTGGTGTTCACCAGCGCGCTCGGTGTCGACGACGGCGTGTCCATGGACGCTCCCGAGGGGTTCCCACCGCGCGTGTGGGGAGTGAGCCAGACCCCGCAGGTCTGGCTCGACCTCCAGGTCTACGAGGGCCGGGACGGGGCGCTGCGCCACCAGTGGGACGCGGTGCGGGAGTTGTTCCCGGACGGGCTGGTCGAGACGATGTCCGCCGCCTTCGACGGGCTGCTGCGTCATCTGTCCGACGCCGACTGGCAGATGCCCCGGCCCGCGCTGCTGCCCGGCGCACAGCGCGCCGTCCGCGACCGGGTCAACGCGACGGGACTGCCGGGAGGCCGGCCAGCCCTGCACACGCCGTTCTTCGAGCAGGCCGCCGCCGATCCCGCCGCTCCCGCCCTGCTCTGGGGTGAGGACGGTGCCCTGACGCGGGGCGAGCTGCGGGAGCGGGCGCTGCGCATCGCCGCCGCGCTGCGAGGCCGCGGGGTCGCGCCCGGCGAGACGGTCGCCGTGTCGCTGCCCAAGGGGCCGGAGCAGATCACCGCCGTGCTCGGCGTCCTCGCCGCCGGGGCCGCGTACGTCCCGGTCGGCGCCGACCAGCCGCCGGTACGGCGGGAGCGGATGCTGCGCGCCTCACGGGCCCGCTGTGTGCTGGACGCGGAGTTCCTGTCCGGACCGCTGCCCGCCCCGCTGGAGGCGCCCGTGGCCGTCGACCCGGACTCCTGCGCGTACGTGATCTTCACTTCGGGTTCCACCGGTGAACCCAAGGGCGTCGAGCTGACCCACCGGGCGGCCGCCAACACCGTCGAGGACATCAACGCACGGCACGGCATCGGGCCGGACGACCGGGTCCTGGCGGTCTCCGCGCTGGACTTCGACCTGTCCGTGTACGACATCTTCGGGCTGCTCGGCGCGGGCGGCGCGCTCGTGCTCGTCACCGAGGAGGAGCGCCGGGACGCCCAGCGCTGGCGCGACCTGGCCGCACGGCACGGTGTCACCGTCTGGAACTCGGTGCCGATGCTCCTGGACATGCTGCTCACCGCCTCGGCGGGACAGGCGCCGCCGCAGCTGAGGCTCGCTCTGGTCTCCGGCGACTGGGTGCCGCTCGACCTGCCGGCGCGCCTCGCCGAGGCGTCGCGGGGCCGCTGCCGGCTGATCGCGATGGGCGGCGCGACCGAGGCCGCGATCTGGTCCAACGCGTACGACAGCACGGACGGTGCGCCCGAGGGCTGGCCGTCGGTGCCGTACGGGACACCGCTGCGCGGCCAGCGGTTCCGGGTCGTGGGGCCGCTCGGCGAGGACTGCCCGGACTGGGTGCCCGGCGAGCTGTGGATCGGCGGGGCCGGGGTGGCCACCGGCTACCGGGGTGATCCGGAGCGCACCGCCGACCGGTTCGTGACGGACGGCCGGGAGCGCTGGTACCGCACCGGCGATCTGGGCCGTTACCGTCCGGACGGGCTGCTGGAGTTCCTCGGGCGGCGTGACCACCAGCTGAAGATCCGCGGCCACCGCACCGAGCTAGGGGAGGTCGACGCGGCGCTGCTCGCCCAGCCGGGCGTCAGCCGCGCGGTCACCGTCGCGACCGGGCCGCGGGGGCAGCAGCGGCTGACGGCGTTCGTGGTGCCGGAGGGCTCCATCGACCTGGCGGAGGTGGAGCGGCGGCTCGCCGACCGCCTGCCCGCGCACGCGGTGCCCTCCGCGCTCGTGCCGCTGCCCGACGGGCTGCCGCTGACCGCCAACGGCAAGGTCGACCGTGCCGCGCTGGCCGAGCACGCGGCCGGTCTCGGCGTGGTGTCCGGCGGGACACGGCAGCCGACGGGTCCGGTGGAGGAGCTGGTCGCCGCCGCGTGGCGGGAGCTGCTGGGGGCCGAACAGGTCGGCCGGGACGACGAGTTCTTCGCACTCGGCGGCGA
This sequence comes from Streptomyces sp. HP-A2021, assembly GCF_022807935.1. Lineage (NCBI taxonomy): Bacteria > Bacillati > Actinomycetota > Actinomycetes > Kitasatosporales > Streptomycetaceae > Streptomyces > Streptomyces sp. HP-A2021. Next base: position 8,193,648 of record NZ_CP094344.1, on the reverse strand, counting down.
CAGCCTGCTCGCCACGCGGCTCGTGGCCCGGCTGCGCGAGGCGGGGGTACGCGGCGCGCGCATCGCCGCGCTGTTCACCCACCCGGTGCTGAAGGACTACGCGGCCACGCTGACCCTGGACGGCGAGAAGCCCGTCACGCGGGTCCTGGTGAGCGACCCGGCGCACGCGCACGAGCCGTTCCCCGCGACCGACGTGCAGCGGGCGTACTGGATCGGGCGCACGGCACAGCTCGACCTGGGCGGGGTCGGCTCGCACTACTACAGCGAGACGGACGAGCCGTACACCGAGGTCACCGCGCTGGAACGGGCCTGGCGACGGCTGATCGCCCGCCACCCCATGCTGCGGGCCGTCTTCGACGAGGACGGCCACCAGCGCGTCCTGACAGACGCCGAGATACCGGACTTCACCATCCCGGTCCGGGACGGCGAGGAACACCTGACCGCCCTCCGCCAGGAGATGTCCCACCAGGTCCTCGACCCCGCCCGCTGGCCGCTGTTCGACGTTCGAGCGGTGCACTACACGGCGGCGGACGGCGAGCGCCGCACCCGGATCGGGGTCAGCCTCGACAACCTCATCCTGGACGGCCTCAGCATGATGATCGTCTTCACCGAGCTGCGGCAGCTCCGGGACGACCCGGACGTCGAACTCCCACCGGTGGAGGTAACGTTCCGGGACTACCTCGCCTGCGCCCGGCCGTCGGAGGGGACGGTGGCGGCCGACCAGCAGTACTGGCGCGAACGGCTGCCGTCGCTGCCGCCGGCGCCCCGGCTGCCGCTCCTGCGCGAGCCGTCGGCGGTCGGACGCCCGCGTTTCGTCCGCCGGGCCACGCACCTGCCGTACGCGAAGTGGCAGCGGCTGCAGGAGCGGGTCCGGGCCTACGGCCTCACCCCGTCCGTGCTGCTGCTCGCCGTCTACGCCGAGGCGCTCGGCGAGCAGGCGGAGAGCCCCGAACTCACCGTCAACCTCACCCTGTTCGACCGCCAGGAGATCCACCCGGACATCAACCGGATCGCCGGCGACTTCACCTCACTCCTGCTCGCCGCCCACCACCCGCGGTCGGGCGAGTCCTGGCTCGCGCGGCTGCGCGGGCTCCAGGCCCGGCTGTGGACCGACCTCGACCACCGTGCGGTGTCGGCGGTGTGGGTGATGCGGCAGCTCGCCGAGGAACGCGGTCCCGGCGAGGCGGCCATGCCGGTGGTGTTCACCAGCGCGCTCGGCATCGACGACGAGCGGGCCCGGTTGCTGACCCCGCCGTACTGGTCCGTGTCCCAGACCCCGCAGGTCTGGCTCGACCACCAGGTGCTGGAGGACTCCGAGGGACTCCGGCTCACCTGGGACGCGGTGACCGGGCTGCTGCCCCACGAGTTGCCGGAGACCCTGATGAGCCGCCAACTCGCCCTGCTGAACGAGCTGTCCACGGCAGACGACTGGGACGCGCTGACCCTCGCCACGGGCCTGAGGGCCGGAGAACCGTCCGCCGCGCCCGTGACGACCGTCAAGGCCGACGCGGGCGGCCCACCCCTCGGCGCCACCGAGGAACTCGTCGCCGCGCTCTGGTCCGAGCTGCTGGCCGGCAGCCCGCTCGCGGGCCGGGAACAGGGCTTCTTCGCAGCTGGCGGCGACAGCCTGCTGGCCACGCGCCTCATCGCGCGGCTGCGTGAACGCACCGGTGTGGAGGTCCCGTTGCGGGAGTTCTTCGCCGCCCCGACCGTGGCCGCGCTCGCCGCCGCGGTCCATGAGCACACCAACCGCACCACCGATCAGAACTGGGAAGAGGGGGAACTGTGAGCGCCGCCGAGCTGGTGTCACACCTGGCCGCCGCCGGAGTCGAGTTGTGGGAGGAGGACGGCCGCCTCCGCTTCCGGGCACCCCAGGGCGCCCTGACCGATGAACTGCGTGAGCGGCTGAGCGCCGACCGCGACGCCGTACTCGCCCATCTGCGCGACCCGTTCGCCGAGCCCCTCGTGCCCGACCCGGACGGACGGCACCTGCCGTTCCCGCTGACCGAGGTGCAGTCCTCGTACCTGCTGGGCCGCACGGACGCCTTCGCCCACGGCGGGATCGGCTGCCACGCCTACCTGGAGTACGAGCTGCCGGGCACCGTCCCGCCCGAGCGGGCCGCGGACGCCTGGCGGGCGCTCGTCGAGCGGCACGACGCCCTGCGCACGGTGTACCACCCGGACGGCCAGCAGGTGCTCAAGGAGCTGCCGCCGTACGAGATCCCCGTGGCCGGGGCCGAGCAGGCGGAGGGGATCCGCGGCGAGCTGGCGCAGCGGACGTACGACCCCGCCGTGTGGCCGCTGTTCGACCTGCGGCTCACCCACTCCCCCGAGCGGCTGCTCGTGCACCTCTCCGTGGACCTGCTCGTCACGGACTTCTCCGGGGTGCAGCAACTGCTCGGCGAACTGGAGCAGTTGTGCGTCGAGCCGGACCGGGCGCTCGCGCTCGTGCCGGTCTCCTTCCGTGACCACGTGCTCGCCGAGCGGCGGCTGCGCGACAGCGCCCGCTGGGCCCGCGACCGCGCCTACTGGCTGGACCGTCTCGACGACCTGCCCGCCGCGCCCGAACTTCCCGTCCTGCCCGAGGAGCGGGGTGCGGACGTGCGGTTCCGGCGGCTGGCCGACCGGCTGACGGCCGACGAGTCGGCGGCGCTGCGGCGGGCGGCCGCCGCGCGGGACCTGACCGTGTCCACCGTGCTGCTCGCCGCCTACGCCGAGGTCATCGGCCGGTGGAGCGCCAGGCCGCGCTTCACGCTCAACCTGCCGGTGTTCGCCAAGCGCCCGGTGCACCCCGACATCGGCCGGGTGGTGGGCGACTTCACGTCCGTGACGCTGCTCGCCGTCGAGCCCGACGCCGGGAAGGGGTTCGCGCAGCGGGCCCGCGCCCTCGGCGGTCGGCTCTTCGAGGACCTCGACCACGGGCTGTACTCGGGTGTCGAGGTGCTGCGCGAAGCGGCCCGCCGCTCGGACCGGCACGCGCTGATGCCGGTCGTGTTCACGAGCACGCTCCAGGGCACTGAGGTGCCGGCCACGGGTCCGGGCAGGGTCGTGTACGGCGTGACACAGACGCCGCAGGTGTGGATCGACTGCCAGGTGATGGAGTCCGGCGGGGAGATCCTGCTGGGCTGGGACGTCCGCGAGGGCGTGCTGCCGGAGGGTCTCGCGGACGACGCGTTCGCCGCCTTCGCCTCCCTCGTACGGGAGTTGGCCGTGTCCGACGCGCCGTGGGACAGCGCCGACCCGGTGCGGCTGCCACGGACACAGGCGGCACGGCATGCGGCGACGAACGCCACCGCACGTCCGCTGCCCGAGGGGCTGCTGCACGAGCGGGTCTTCGCCGCGGCCGTCGCCCACACGGACCGGCCGGCGGTCATCGCGCCCGACCGTACGCTCACCTACGCCGAACTCACCGGGTACGCCCGGGCGGTGACCGCCCGGCTGCGGGCGGCGGGGGTCGCCCCGGGTGAGCGGGTCGCGATCGTCATGGACAAGGGCTGGGAGCAGGTCCCGGCCGTGCTCGGTGTGCTGGATGCGGGCTGTGTGTACGTGCCGGTCGACACCGTCCATCCGCCGGCCCGCCGGGCACTGGTCCTGGCCTCCAGCGGGGCGGTCGCCGTCCTCACACAGGCGGGGCTCGGCGACGCGTACGAGCTGCCGACGATCGCTGTGGATGCCCTGGAGCCGTCGGAGGCGGTGGAGTCGCGTCGGGTGGACCCGGGCGAGGCGGCCTACATCATCTACACCTCCGGGTCGACCGGTGAGCCGAAGGGTGTCGTCGTCTCGCACCGGGCCGCGCTCAACACGGTCGCCGACATCGACGAGCGATTCGGCGTGGGTGCCGGCGACCGGGTCCTGGGGCTCGCCCAGCTGGGCTTCGACCTGTCCGTGTACGACCTGTTCGGCCCGCTCGCCCACGGCGGCGCGGTGGTCCTGCCGGACCCGGAGCGCCGCGGCGACCCCTCCCACTGGGCGGACCTCGCGGCCCGGCACCGGGTGACCCTGTGGAACTCGGTGCCCGCGCAGCTCCAGATGCTCCACGACTACCTGGCCTCCGGTGCCGGCGCCGCCGATGTGGCCGGACTGTCGGGGCTGCGGCTCGGGCTGCTGTCCGGCGACTGGATCCCCGTACGGCTGCCGGACCGCATCCGGGCGCTGCTGCCGGGGCTGCGGCTGATCAGTCTCGGCGGGGCGACGGAGGCCGCGATCTGGTCCATCCACCACCCCGTCGAGCAGCCCGTGGACCCTGGACGGCCCAGCATTCTGTACGGCAGGCCGCTCGCCAATCAGACCTTCCACATCCTGGACGAGGCGCTGCGCCCCCGCCCGGACTGGGTGCCGGGCGAGCTGTGCATCGGCGGCAGCGGCCTCGCGCTCGGCTATCACGGTGACCCGGAGACGACCGCCCGCCGGTTCGTCACCCATCCCGTCACCGGGGAGCGGCTGTACCGCACCGGCGACCTGGGCCGGTGGCTGCCGAGCGGGGACATCGAGTTCCTGGGGCGCGAGGACGGACAGGTCAAGATCCGCGGGCACCGCATCGAGCTCGCGGAGATCGAGGCGGCGCTGACGGGTCATCCGGCCGTCGGTGCGGCGGCCGTCCTGGCGGTCGGGGAGGATCCGTTGCAGCGCCGGCTGGTCGCCTTCGCCGAGCCGGCGCGCATCGCGGACGACTCCCGGACTGGCGGGGCCGCGGAGGTTCTGGCCCGGCGGGCGCGGCAGGCGGCCGACGCGTTCGAGGTGGCCGAGCCGGAACGGATCGCCGAGTTCGCCCGGCTCCTCGACGAGGCGTCGGTCGCCTCCATGCTGGACGCGCTGCGCGCCCGCGGCCTGTTCGCCGGGCCGGATGCCGCCCACACCGCGGAGGACGTGGTGGCGGTGGCCGTACCGCGTCACGAGCGGGTGCTGCGGCGCTGGCTGCGGGTGCTGCACGGCGAGGGCCTGCTGGAGCGGGATCCGGCCACCGGCCGGTACCGGCTCCGCGCGGAGCCCCCGTCGGCCGCGCCGGCGTGGGACCGGGTCGCGGCCGTGTGGAGCGACGACCTCGGACCCTCCGAACTGCTGGCTTATCTGCGCGCCAACGCCGACCAGCTGGACGCGCTGATGGACGACCGGATCGCCGCCGTCGACCTCCTGTTCCCCGAGGCCCGTATGGAGACCGCCGACGCGGCCTACCGCGAGAACGTCATGTCCGCCTACCTCAACCGCGTCCTCGCCGAGGCCCTGCGCACGGCCGCCGAGGAGCGGACGCCCGGCCGGCCGCTGCGTGTGCTGGAGGTGGGCGCCGGGACGGGTGCGAGCACGGCAGGGGCACTCGCCGCGCTGGACGGGCTGCCCGTGGAGTGGCTGTTCACCGATGTGAGCCCGTTCTTCCTGGACAGGGCGCGCGAGCGGTTCGGGCCCGATACGCGGCTGCGGTACGGGCTGTACGACGTGGACGGCGACCCGGCCGGGCAGGGGCTGGCCCTCCAGTCGTTCGACGTGGTGCTCTGCGCGGGCGTGCTGAACAACGCCCGGGACACGGGGGCGGCGCTCACCTCGCTGCGCTCGCTCCTCGTCCCCGGCGGGCTGCTGCTGGTCACCGAGCCGACCCGGGAGCACTACGAGATCCTGATCTCGCAGGCGTTCATGATGACCGGGGCGGAGGACCTGCGGCGCGCGGACGGCACGGACGGCGCGGACGCCACCTTCGTCACCCGCGAGCAGTGGCTGCGCCTCTTCGCGGAGGCGGGCGGGGAGAACGAGCTGTGCCTGCCGCAGCGGGGCCACCCACTGGAGCCGCTGGGTCAGCATGTCTTCGCGGTGCGGTTCAATACCGGCCGCGCCGCCGTGGACCCGGTCGACGTCGGGGACCATCTCGCGGAGCGACTGCCGGTCTACATGCTGCCCGCCGCGCTGCACGTCGTCGACGCCCTGCCGCTCACACCCAACGGCAAGGTGGACCGCAAGGCCCTCGCAGCCCGGGCGGCCGTCACGGCGGAGGAGCAGCCCACAGCCGCCGGGGAGGAAGCGGCCGGTCCCGCCGACGAGTTGGAGGAGAGGCTCGCCTCCGTGGCCGCCCTGGCCCTCGGAGTCGCGGCCGTGCCCCGCGACCGGAGCCTGTTCGATCTCGGCGCGGACTCGCTGGTCCTCGCGCAACTGTCGGCGCGGCTGATCGAGGAGGTGCCGCAGGCGGCGGACCAGCAGTTCGACACCCTGCTGCGGGAGCTCTTGAACCGCCCGACGGTCGCCGACCTGGCCCGCCATCTACGCGGCACCGACACCCCCGAGGCCGGTACCGGCGAGGTGAGCGCGCTGGTGGCCCTCGGTGACGAGCCGCAGGAGGGCGGAGCGCTGCACGTGCTGGTGCACGAGGGCATCGGCACCATGGCCCCCTACCGCGAACTCTCCGCCCGGCTGGCCGGACACGGCCCACTCGTCGGCCTGGCCGTGGGTGACGTGCAGGCCTGCACGGACATTCCGGCGGAGGAGTTCGTGGAGCGGCTCGCGGCCGAGCACGTACGGCGGCTGACGGCGACCGGGGCCGACCGGTTCCGGCTCACCGGCTACTGCCTGGGCGGACAGCTCGCCACCGAGGTCGCCCGGCAGCTCACCGAGAGCGGGGCGCACGTCGAGCAGTTGACGGTGGTCAGCAGCAGCCCACCCGCGTTCGTGTGCGAGGACGAGCTGCTGATCGAGCACGCCTTCGCCCGGGTGCTCGGCGCGGACCCGGCGGCGGCCGGATACCCGGACGACGAGGAGGAGCTGGGGGCGGCGCTGCGGGCCGTCCTCGACGCCACCCCGGGCCGGGTCCCGGCCGGTGCCTTCGCCGCCCTGTGCGGTGAGCCGCGCCTGGAGGCGGTGGCCCGCCGGATGCGGGCGCTGGCCGACATCCCTCAGCCGGAACGGCTCGCCGCGATCGCCGCCACGCTGGGCGGAGACGGCGACACGGCCCACCTGCCGGGTCTGTACCGGGTGTTCCGGCACGCCTTCGCCGCCGCGTCGCTGCACACCACGCAGCCGTACGCCGGTGACATCACGCTCGTGCGGCCGCGCGGGCGGCTGCGGTTCCTCGCGGGGTTCGGGCAGGAGGCGGACGAGCTGTGGCGCGAGGTGTGCCTCGGCGACCTGACGGTGGCCGACGTCGACGGCGACCACTTCAGCTGCCTTCGTGCCCCGCATGTCGACCAGGTGGTCGCCGCCGCGGTCGCGGAGACGCCGTGAACCGGGGCCGTACGGCCCCGGTCGCGGTCGGCGTGGTCGGGGCGGCCGGAGCGGTGGGCCGGGTCGTGCTGGAGGAGTTGCTGCGCCTGGGGGTCGGGCCGGTGCGGGCGGCGGTGCGCCGCCCGCCCGGCCGGGCCCTGTCCTCCGGCGCGCACCTGTGGCCCGATCCCGTGGAGGTGGCCGATGCGCGGGCCCTCGCCGCGTTCTGCGCCGAGTGCCGTGTCGTCGTCAACGCCACCGGGCCGGTCCGCGCCGTCGGCCACCGGGTGGCGTCCGCCGCCCTCGCGTCCGGCGCGGATCTGGTCGACGTCAACGACACGGCCGAACTGCCCGAACCCGTGCCGTACGCCCGCCTGTTGCGGTGGCGCACGGCGGTGATCGGCGCGGGGCTGATGCCGGGACTGGCGGGGTTGTTGCCGGGGGTGCTGGTGGCGGACGGGGGCCTGGACCGTCCCCGGACGCTGACGGTCCGCGTCGGCGGCCTCCCCCACTTCCCGCCCGCCGCCGCCCGCGACTTCATGGACCGGCTCGCTCGCCCCGGCGGTGAGGTGACGGCCGTATGGCGGGGCGGGCGCCGGGTGGCCGGGGCGCTCGGCGTGGAGCGCGGGGTGCGGCTGCCGTACTTCCCCGGGGCCGTGACGGCGATTCCGTACCTCACCGAGGAGGCGGTGGGCGTCGCCCGCCGGTACGGGCTCGACGAGGTGCGCTGGTACACGGTGTTCGGCGGCGAGCACACCCGCGCGGTCCTCGACCGGTACCGCGCAGGGCTCCCGCCGGGGCGGTCCGTGGACGAGGCGGCGACGGAGCTGTCGCGTGCCACGCTCACCGATCTCGCGGGACGTGCGCCGCACCAGCTCGTCACGTGCGAGCTGGACGGCCGCGCGCTCGTCCTCACCGGTACGGACTCCTCCGCCCTCACCGGGACCGCCGCAGCCCACGCGGCACTGGCCGTGCTGAAGGGTGAACTTCCGCCCGGGCAACTCCACTTCGCCGCACTCCCCGACTCCGCTCGCCTCGCCCGGCGGCTGGCCGAGTCCCCCGCCGTCACCGGGCTGCGGCTGCTGGACGGGCCGCTCGCCGAACTCCCCCTGGAAGAAGGAATTCTGTGACTGTGACCCGAGTCGTCGTCTGCGGTACCGGCTTCGGCCGGGTGTACCTCAGTGCCTTCCGGAGTGTCTTCGGGGAGTCGGAGGCTGATTTCCCGTTCCGGCTGACCGGAGTCCTCGGCCGGGGCAGCGCCCGCTCCAAGGCATGCGCCGAACGTTACGGCGTCCCCCTGCTCACCGACCCCGAGGACGTGCCCGGCCTCGCCGACCTGGCCTGCGTGGTGGTGCCCAACGGCGTCGGCGGCGGGGAAGGCGCGGCGCTCGCCCGGCGGCTGATGGCACGCGGCGTGCACGTGCTGCACGAGCATCCCATCCACCAGGTGGAGCTGGCCGCCTGTCTGCGCACCGCGCGCCGGCACGGCGTGCAGTACCGGCTCAACACGTTCTATCCGCATCTGGCCCCGGTGCGCCGCTTCCTCGCCGCGGCCCGCCATCTGACCGAACGGCAGGAGGTGCTGTACGCGGAGGGCGCGTGCGCCGTCCACGTGTCGTACGACCTGATCGACATCCTCGGCCAGGCGCTCGGCGGGCTGCGCCCCTGGCAGCTCGGCGACCCCGGTCCCGGCGGCGGACCGTTCCGGACCCTGGAGGGGCGGCTGGCCGGAGTCCCCCTCACCCTGCGCGTCCTCAACCAGCTCGACCCCGAGGATCCCGACAACCACACCCACCTGCTGCACCGGGCCACGCTCGGTTTCACCGGCGGCACGCTGATCCTGGCCGGGACGCACGGACCGGTGCTGTGGAGCCCGGCGCTGCCCGCTCCGCGCGGGGACGACGGCGAACTGGACTTCGACGCCGAGGCCGAGCGTCTGGTGCACCTGCCGAGCGTCCAGCCGGTCGGGCCCGCCGAGGCGCCCACGCACCGGGAGGTGTACGCCGAGGTGTGGCCGCAGGGCGTGCGGCGCGCGCTGCGGGCCGTGGCGGACGCGGCCGGGGCGGGCGAAGACCCGATGCGCGCGGGCCAGTACCACCTCACGCTCAGCTCGGTCTGGCAGGACCTCACGGCCCGGCTCGGCTACCCGGATCTCGTACGCCGCCCCGCGCCCGAGCCGGTCACCGCGCCCGACCTGGCGGCGGCGGTGCGCGAGCGGGAGGGCCTGTGACCAGCGCGGTGGCGTCCTTCATTCCGCTCGATCTCACCCACACCGACGATCCGTATCCGCGGCTCGCCGCACTGCGCGGCGACCGGCCGGTCTCTTCGCCCCTGCCCGGCTGGCACGTCGTGGTCCGCGACCAGGACGTGCGGGCGGTGCTGTCGGATCCGGAGGTGTGGTCCAGCCGCCGCAACAACACCTCCGTGCAGGGCGACGAGCGGGAGCTGGCCCTGTCGCAGGTGGATCCCCCCGCGCACACGCGGCTGCGCCGCCTGCTCTCCCCCGCCTTCGCCCGCACCGTCCTGGCGGAGCTGGAACCGGTCGTACGGGAACGCGCCGAGGCACTGGCCGACCGGGTCGGGAACGGCTCGGACCTCGTCCCCGCGTTCACCGCGCCGCTCCCGCGTGCAGCCCTGGCCGCCTTCTGCGGGGTGGCCGATGCCGACGCGCCGGACTACGAGCGCTGGGCCGGCGCCTTCACCGACCTGCTGGGCCACCGGGCGCACCCCGACTGGCCCGCGTTCGAACGCTGGGCACTGCGGGCCGCCGACGGGCCCGCCCTGAACGGCGTACTGGCGCACCTGGACCGCGCCGAGGCCGTGACCTTCCTGCACTTCCTGATCGTGGCCGGAGTGCCCAACCTCCGTCACGCGCTGGGGAATCTGGTGCTGCGGCTGCTGAGCGAGGACCACTGGCGGTCCGACGGCCTGTCGGAGGCGATCGAGGAGTCCCTGCGCCTCGACCCGCCCGCGCTGTGGCAGATGCGCACCGCCACCCGCGGCACCTCCGTGGCCGGCACGACCGTACGGGCCGGGGAACGCGTGATCGCCGTCGTCGCCTCCGCCAACCGCGACCCGGAGCGCTGGGGCGAGGACGCCGACACGTTCCGGCCCGGCCGGCCCGGGCTGCGCGCCCATCTCGCCTTCGGCAAGGGGCCGCACGCCTGCCTCGGCGCCTCCCTCACCCGGCTGCAACTGCGTGTCGCCGCCGAGGTGCTGATCGTGCGTCACCCCCGGCTGCGGCTCGCACCGGGTTTCCGATTCCGCCGTGCCGGCGACTTCATGAGCCGCGGTCCCGCCGCGCTTCCCGTTCTGTGTGGGGTGACTTCTCCATGACCACCACCGTTCCTTCCGTTTCTTCCTGGCTGCGCCGCCCGCTGCCCCGCCCCGCGGCGCGGACCTCGCTCGTGTGCTTCCCGCACGCGGGCGGGGCCGCCGCGTTCTACACCCCGTGGGCCCGGCTGCTGCCGCCCGACGTGGAGCTCCTGGCCGTGCAGTACCCGGGCCGGCAGGACCGGGTCGGCGAGGCCCCGGCCGGGACGATGGACGAACTCGCCGGCGCCGTCGCCGAGGCGCTGCGGGCCGACCGTGCCGGCCGTGAGCTGGTGCTGTTCGGGCACAGCATGGGCGCCTCGGTCGCGTGGGAGACGGCGCTCCGGCTGGAGGGCTCGGGCCTCGGTCCGCGGCATGTCGTCGTCTCCGGCCGTCCGGGGCCGGGCCGTCAGCGCCCGGGCACCGTCCACCGGCGCGACGACGACGGCCTCGCCGCGGAACTGCGCCGCCTCGGCGGCACCCACGGCGACCTGCTCGACGACCCGGAGGTGCGGGCCCTGCTGCTGCCCGCCGTACGGGCCGACTACCGCCTGATCGAGACCTACCGCCCGGACACCGCCGCCCGGCTGCGCTGCCCCCTCACCGCGGTCACCGGGGACCGCGACGAGGAGGCGACCGAGGCGGAGGTGGCCGTGTGGCGCACCGCGACCGACGGCCCGTTCACCGGACTCGTGCTGCCCGGCGGGCACTTCTACCTGGTCGCACAGGCGGAGCGGGTCGTCGCGGCCGTCCTCGGCGCGTGCGGTGCTCCGGCGCCCTCCGCCCATCCCGTACTTCCCTGACCGTCGAGTGGAGTGACATGACCACCCTTCCGGAAGCCGCCCCCGCGCGCGTCGACCTGACCGCGCTCGCCGACCTCGTCACCCCGTGGGCGATCAGGGTCGCGGCGACCCTGCGTCTGGCCGACCACATCGCCGCGGGCCACACCGCACTGCCCGACCTCGCCCGGGCCGCGGACGCCGACGCGGACGCCCTGCGCCGCCTGCTGCGCGTCCTGACCGGTCGCGGCATCTTCGCCGAGCCGGAGGAGGACGTCTACGCCCTCACCCCGGCAGCCGAACTCCTCAAGGACAGCGGGGCGTTCGGCCTGCGGGCCTGGTTCGACCTGGACGGCATGGGCGGGCGCATGGACCAGGCATTCGGGCGCCTGCTGGACACCGTGCGCACCGGGGAACCCGCCTACCCCCTGGTGCACGGCCGGTCACTGTGGCAGGACACCCTGGAGGATCCCGAACTGGCCCGTTCGTACGCCGACTTGATGGCCGCACACACCAGGTTCGCCGCTCCGGAGGTCGTCGCGGCCCACGCCTGGCCCGAACGCGGGCACGTGGTCGACGTCGGCGGCGGCTCCGGGTCCCTGCTCACTCGGCTGCTGACGGCGCGGCCCGGGCTGCGCGGCACGCTGCTCGACCTGCCGGAGGCCGCTGAGGAGGCGGGCCGGGCGCTCGCCGCCGCCGGGCTCGGGGAGCGGGCCTGCGTGCACCCCGGCAGCTTCTTCGATCCGCTGCCGGCCGGAGCCGACCTGTATCTGCTCACCTGGGTGCTGCACGACTGGAACGACGACGACGCGTTGCGCATCCTGCGCCGCTGCGCCGAGGCGGCGGCCGACACGGGCAAGGGCGGCGGGGAGATCCTCGTCGTCGAGAACCTGGTCACCGACGGGCGCCGCGCCGATGTGGCCGCCGCGATGGACCTCAGGCTCCTGGTGCTCTTCGGCGGCCGGGAGCGCACTCCCCGGCAGCTGGACGACCTGGTGTCCCGCGCCGGACTGCGGGTCACCGGCCGCCGGGTCACCGGAACCGGCATCCACCTGGTGAGCTGCGCGCCCGCCGGGTGACGGCCGGGGTGCGGGGGTACGGGGACGGGCGGCACGGTGGGAACCGTGCCGCCCGTCGCCGGGTTTCCCGGGTTTCCCGGGTTTCCCGGGTTTCCCGGGTTTCCCGGGTTTCCCGGGTTTCCCGGGTTTCCCGGGTCTCTAGGAGCGCGCCGCCAGATGCCACCCGCCCGCCTGCTCCCGATCGCTCCAGAACGCCGCGTACCGGCCGCCGATCGCGAGCAGTTCCTCGTGCGTGCCCTCCTCCACGATCCGCCCGCCCTCCAGGAACGCGATCAGGTCGGCACCGCGGATGGTGTCGAGGCGGTGGGCCACGACGAGGACCGTGCGGTCCGCGGTGAGCGCGCCCAGGGCCTGCTGGATCGCGGCCTCGTTCTCGGCGTCGAGCGCCGAGGTCGCCTCGTCGAGCAGGACGACCGGGGCCTGCTTGAGCAGGGCCCGGGCGAGGGAGATCCGCTGCCGCTCACCGCCGGACAGGGCCGCGCCGCCCTCGCCGACGCGGGCGGCCCAGCCGTCCGGCAGCCGCTCGGTGATCTCGTCGACGCGGGCGATCCGCCCGGCCTCGCGCACCTCCTCGTCGGTGGCGTCCTCACGTCCGGCGCGGATGTTGTCCTCGATCGAGCCCGCGAAGAGGTACACGTCCTGGAAGACCATGGCGAGCCGCGACATCAGCTGCTCCGTCGTCAGGTCGCGGACGTCCGTGCCGCCGACACGGACCGTGCCCCCGGTGACGTCCCAGAAGCGGGCGATCAGGCGGGTCACCGTGGTCTTGCCGGAGCCGGAGGGGCCGACCAGCGCCACCGTGTGCCCGGCCGGGACGCGCAGGTCGAGCCCGTCCAGTACGGTGCGTCCGTCGCCGTAGCCGAAGGAGACGCCGTCGAGTTCGATGCCGCAGGTGTCCGGGAGCGGCGCCGTGGTCGCCGGCTGCGGCAGCGGTTCCGCGGCGAGCACCGCGTCCAGGCGCTCCAGGGTGCCGCGGGCGATCCGCAGGGATCCTCCCAACTCAGCGGCGGCGCCCATGGGTTCGACGAAGCGCACGGCGAGGACCAGCACCGCGATCAGCTCGCCCGCGCCGACCGACCCGCCGACCGCGAGGACCGTGCCCAACAGCAGGACGCAGGTGAAGCAGAGCTGCACGGCGAGCGCGAAGCCCGCGAGGCCGGGCACCGCGATGCGTACGGCGGCGCGCGCCTTCACCTGCTGCTCGCGCAGGGCAGCGTCGAGGAGTTCGTGGTCCTCGACGGTCCGCCCGAAAGCGCGCAGCGCGGGCTGGTGGCGGGCGAACTCCACCAGCCGGTCCGCGGTCTCGGCGGCCGCGGCATGGGACTGCCGGTCGGCGCGGGCCATCAGCCGTCCGGACCAGCGGTACGCGACGGCCGCGACCGGTGCCGCCGCCAGCATGGCCAGGGCGAGCCGCCACTCGAAGGCGAAGGTGGCCAGCACGACGACGGCCGGGGTGACGAAGGCGATGCACAGGGGGCGCAGCAGGTTGGCCGCCGCGTTCATCACCTGGACCACGCCCTGCCCCGTCGACTGCCCCAGTGCGCCGGTGCGTTCGCCGTCGAACCAGCCGAGCGGCAGTGCGACCACATGCTCGCCGATGCGGTGGTGCAGCGTGCGCCCGAGATCGGCGCTGAAGCGGTTGCCGCGCACGGCCGCCGTGAACGCGACGGCCCCGTAGGCGGCGGTGGCCGCGGCGAGGGCGGCGACCCACGGCCAGGCCGCCCCCGGATCCTCGCCGAGGAGCCTGGTCAGCAACGGCACCAGAAGCGCGTACGCCACTCCCTGGAGAGCCGCGGCGACGGCCGCCCAGAGGAGCACGCGGCGCAGCCCTTGCGTCTGTTCCCGTCCCAGTACGCGTGTCAGCAGCGCGTTCATCGCGCGGCTCCCTTCTGCTGGAGGGCCCACAGGCGTGCGTAGCGGCCGTCCAGGGCCAGCAGTTCGGCGTGGGTGCCCTGTTCTGTGATGCGTCCGCCGTCGAGGACGACGAGGTGGTCGGCGTCCCGTACGGTCGCGAGCCGGTGGGCGATGACCAGCAGGGTGCGGCCCGCCGCGAGCGCGGACAGGGCCCGCTGGACGGCTGCCTCGGACTCGGGATCGGCGAACGAGGTCGCCTCGTCGAGGACGAGGACGGGCGCGTCGGCGAGCAGCGCCCGGGCCACGGAGAGACGTTGGGACTCGCCGCCGGAGAGCATGGCGTCCTCGCCGACCACCGAGTCGTAGCCGCGCGGCAGCGCGGTGATCCGGTCGTGGATGTGCGCGGCGCGGGCGGCCCGCTCCACGGCCGCGTCGTCGGCGTCGGGACGGCCGAGCCGGATGTTGTCGCGGACGCTGGTGCGCAGCAGGTGGGGTTCCTGGAAGACGAACGACACCTGGCGGTACAGGTCGGCCGGGGACATGTCCCGGACGTCCGTGCCGCCGATCCGTATCGTGCCGGCGGTGGTGTCCCAGAAGCGGGGCACGAGCCGGGCGAGGGTGGACTTGCCCGAGCCGGAGGCGCCGACCAGGGCGGTGACGGTGCCGGGGCGCAGGGTCAGGTCGATGTCGCTCAGGACGTCGGTGGCACCGTCGTAGCTGAAGCCGACGCCGGTCAGTTCGACCCGGCCGTCCGGTCCCGGGGGTGCCGGCTCGGATGCCCCGGGCAGGGCGGGGGTTGCCAGCAGTGCCTGGATCTCACGGGCGCTCTGCAGGCCGCCCTGGACGGCGTGCCCGGACTGGGCGAGCCCCATCACGGAGCCGGTGAGGGCGGGCCCCAGCAGCACGAACGGCACGAGGTCGAGCGCCTCGGCCCAGCCCTGTGTGACGAAGAGGGTGCCGGCGGCGGTGGCGACGAGCAGGGCGGCCGGTCCGGAGAGGGCGAGCGCGGCCGAGGTGCTGGCCCGTGTCGTACTCATGATCCAGTCGCGGAAGAACGCGGAGAAGCTGTCGGCGGCATCGTCGTAGGCGCGATGGGCGCGCGAGGTGCGGCCGTAGGCCTTGATCACCGTGATGCCGTGGACGAGTTCGACGACGGCCGCGTTGACGCCGCCCATCGCGCCGAAGAACCGTGCCGTCACCTCCTCGCCCCCGGACATGGCCTGCTGGAAGAACCGGGCGCCGAGCAGGAGCGGGAGCAGCGCGACGAGGGTGAGCCGCCAGTCCACGGTGACCAGGTAGGCCAGAGCGGTCAGCGGCGCCACGATCGCGGCGGTGACCTCCAGCGCGGTGTGCGCGACCAGGTGGTGCAGCGTGGAGATGTTGTCGCCCGCCGCCTTCTTCACCTCACCCGAGCTGTTCTCGGTGAACCAGCCCAACGGCAGCCGCCCCAGGTGCCGGGCGATACGGCGGCGCAGCCCGAGCTGGAGGTCGGCGTCGGCGTGGTGGGCGAGGACGCCGGCCGTCGCGTACAGCGCGAGCCGGGCCACCAGGGCGGCCACGGCGGTCCAGGCCGCGGCCCAGGCGCTGCTCTCGTCCGGGCCACCGGACGCCAGCAGGGCGCGGGCCAGTTCGGCCACGGCGATGAACGGGATCATCGAGCAGACCGCGGCGACCGCCTGGGCCACGACCGCGGCTATGAGCCGCCCGCGGACGGGGGCGAGGAGATCGCCGAGCCCCGGTGCCTTCGCGGGGGCCTCGGGTGGGACGCGGGTGTCGGAGGGGCTGTCAGGGATGCCCTCTCGCGGGTCCGCGAGGGCCGCGCCGGTCATGGGTGTTCCTCTCGGGTGGTGGGACGGAGTACGGCGAAGTCGGGGGCGAGCGGCGTGCAGGTGAGTCCTGCCGCCCTGGCTTCCTCGGCGAGGACCTCGATGCCGATGCCCGACCAGGGCAGCGGTACGGCGTGCTCACGGACGACCGTCGCGCCGTCGCGTACGCGGTAGGTGAGGGTCCAGCCGTCGTCGGCGCCCTCGCTCCACGACTCGTAGTTCAGGGCGCCGACGCGCCGGGTCGCCAGCCGCAGCGGGGCCCGGGTCGGGGGTGCGGTGCGGTCGAGGACGTCGACGACGGCCGGTGCGCCGGGCGCCAGCCACGCGCCCAACCGCCGCCACAGCGCGGCACGTTCGTCGGCATCGAGATGTCCTACGACACCGAGGGCGACGGCCGCGCAGAGCCGGCCCGGCGGCCGTACGTCGGCGAGGGTGCCCGCCGTGACGGTGACGCGCTCGGCGAGCGCGGGGCGGCACGCGAGCCGGGTGGACAGCGCGATGCGCATGCCGGCGGAGGGTTCGACCGCCATCACCCGCGCACCGGGTACGGCGTCGGCGGCGGCCTCCGTCGACAGACCGGTGCCCGCGCCGAGGTCGAGCAGCGGCCCGTCCGCCGGGTCGACGCCGTCCAGCGCCCGGCGCAGCAGCGGACCGAGCCGCGCCCATGTGCCGGCGGCGAGCAGGTCGTAGAACTCGGCGGCGGCGCCGTAGAGGTCGTCGGCCGTGTCAGGCAGGGGCATCGGCCGGCTCCTTCGCGGTCAGCTGGTCCCGGTCGCGGATGAGCGTCCACGAGACGAGGGCGGCGAGCAGGCTGATCACGGCCGCCGCCGCGCAGATCGTCGCGAGGCCGCCGGTGAGCGCGGAGCGGGCCGCGTCCAGGACCGGTTCGCGGGCGGTGGCGGGCAGGGCGCGTTCGAGGTGCCCGAACTGCCCGGCGGCCACGGCGTCGCGGACCTGCTGCCGCATCCCTTCCGGGACGTGCAGGGCGGCGAGTTGCGCGTCGTCCAGGTCGTGGTCGATGCGGGTGCTGAACACCGCGCCGAAAGCGGCCACTCCGGCCGCCGTGCCGAGCGGGAAGAAGGTGTTGGTCATCCCGGACGCCATCCCGGCCCGTTCCGCGGGCACGACCCCGACGGCGATGCCCATCAGCGGCGGGAAGGCGATCGCCCCGCCGATACCGAGGAGCACCAGGCCGGGCAGCATCACCAGCCAGGAGTCGTCGGGGCCGACCCGTGCCATGGTGAGCAGCCCGACGGCGGTGATGCCGGTGCCGAGTGCCATGACACCGCGCGTCGGCATCAGCTTGAGGAACAGCCCGCTGAAGGGGGCGACCAGCATGATGAAGGCCGTCATCGCCAGCAGCCGCAGCCCGGTCCCCAGAGGGCTGTGGCCGAGCATGCCCGACAGCCACAGGATCAGGTACGGCAGGACACCGAAGGTGACGACCCGGCAGACGAAGCTGAGCACGATCGCGCCGGTGAAGGACGGCACCCGCAGCAGCCGTACGTCGAACATCGCCGCGTCCCGGCGCCGTACCTCCCAGGCCACGAACCCGGCGACGAGCAGGACCCCGCCCACGAGCGGCAGCAGCGCGGACGCCGAGGTCCAGCCGTCCTCGGGGCCGGTCACCAGGCCGTAGTTGAGGCCGAGCAGCCCCCCGGCGGCGAGCAGCAGCCCGCCGACGTCGAACCGGCCTTCGGGGCGCGGCAGTTCACCGGTGCGGTCCCGGGGCACGCGCAGCACGGTGGCGACGAGGATGAGGACGCCGACCGGCAGGTTGAGGTAGAAGATCCACCGCCAGTCGAGCCCCTCCACGACGGCGCCGCCGACCAGCGGGCCGAGAGCCGCCGCGACACCGCCCGCCGCGGAGAACATCCCGATGGCCGACTGGCGGCGCCGGCCCTCGTACGCCCCGGCTATGAGGGCCAGGGCGGTGGACATCACCATCGCCCCGCCCAGGCCCTGCAGGGCGCGGCAGGCGATCAGCGTGCCGACTCCGGGTGCGGCGCCGCAGCCGGCCGACGCGGCGGTGAAGAGCGCGACACCGGTCAGGAACATGCGCCGTCGTCCGCTGCGGTCGGACAGCGCCCCCGCGGGCAGCAGGAGCGCCGCGAAGACCAGGGTGTAGGCGTTCACCACCCACTGCAGGCCGGTCAGTCCGGCGTCGAGGTCGGCGGCGATTTCGGGCAGGGCGACGTTGACGACGGTGATGTCGAGCGTCATCAGTACGGCGGCCAGTGACGTGGTGGCGAGCAGCCAGCCGCTGCCGGGCGCCGGGCCGGTCCGGGCCGACGGCTCCTGATGGACGTCCTGGGTCATGGGCAAACCCCTTGCAGACATGAGTCGTGGGTATACGGCGTATACATGCGGGCGGACGGCAGCGGCGCAGCGCGTGCGGTCCGGGAAGCCCCGGCTCGGCTCTCGGTGTCGGTGGGCCCTCTCGGTGTCGGCGGGCCCTTGGCTCAGGCGGCCAGCAGACCCCGCAGGAGGGCCCGGAGGCCGGGCACGAACGCGTCCTGAGCGGGCGTCGCCCGGCGCGCCGGCCGGGACAGCATCCTGGCCAGCCGGGGGTGGTCGTTCATACGGACTCGGGTCATCAGCTCATGCCGTCCGGGGCGGCCCTCGGGCCGCAGCGCCGGAAGGTACGACAGGTGGCCGAAGGTGTACCACCACAGCGCCCAGTACGCGTCGGCCGCCTGCTCCTCGGTGAGCCCGGCCTCCTCCAGCAGGGCGAGCACATGCTCGACGAACCGCGAGGCGCGCGGCCCGAACAGCTCGCCGGCCTTGAGGACCTCGACCACCCAGGGCTCGGCCGTCAGATGGTCGTGCAGCGCCCGGAAGGCGAGGACCAGCCGGTCCGAGGGCGGCCCGTCGCCGTCCGGGAGCACCAGTTGCTCGGCCACGTCGTCCAGCATCGCGACCAGCAGCTCGCGTTTGTCGGCCACGTGCCGGTACAACGCCATGGCCGTCACGCCGAGTTCCGCCGCGACCCGGCGCAGAGTGACCGCCGACAGCCCCTCGTCGCGGGCCACCCGCCGCCCGGCGGCCACGACGGTCCCCCGGTTCAGTGGGACACGGCGCTTGCCCGTCCGGGGAGGCGTTCCGTCGCTGTCGGTCGTCGTGCTCGGCATACCGCCACCCTAGAGTCACCGTGTCACGTCCTCTCCGGCCGCCCGCGACCGGTGTGGCATCGCCGCCACCAGGGCCCGGGTCACGTCGTGTTCGGGCCGGCTCAGCAGCCGGGACGCCGGCCCGGTCTCGCGGATCCGGCCGTCGTGCAGCACCGCCACCCGGCCGCCGAGCCGGGCGGCGACCGACAGGTCGTGCGTCACCATGACGACGGCGAGCCCCAGCTCCGTCCGCAGGCGGGCGATCAGTTCGGTGACCGCGGTCGCCACGGATGGATCCAGCGCGCTGGTCACCTCGTCGCACAACAGCACCTCGGGGTCCGCGGCCAGCGCCCGCGCCAGGGCCACCCGCTGCCGCTGACCGCCCGACAGCGCCCCGGGGAGCCTCCCGCCCAGCTCCGCGCCCAGGCCCACCTGCGACAGCAGCCGTTCCACTTCGGCCGGTTGCCGTGCTGCCGGTATGTCGGGGCGGAACGCGAGCGGGCGGCCCACGATCGCGGCGACGGTACGGCGCGGGTTGAGCGATGCGTACGGATCCTGGGGTACGAGCTGCACGCGGCGGCGCTGCCGGGGATCACGGCCGCGCACGTCCCGGGCGAGGGCCTCGCCCTGCAGGCGTATCTCGCCGCTCGTGGGGGCGTCGAGACCGGCGATGCAGCGCAGCAGGGTCGTCTTGCCGCAGCCGGAGGGGCCGACCACGGACAGGCAGTCCCCCGGGGCCAGGGCGAGTGACACTCCGTCGAGTACAGGGCTTTCCCGTACGAGACGAAGGTCCGACGCGCACAGCAGAGCAGCCTCGTCCACTCGTTCCTCCGGGTCCGCCGCAGCTGCGGCAACGCCGGGCCGGGCGGCCGCGACCAACGCCCGCCCGCGCTCACTGACCGGGTCGGCCAACACGGCCTCCGGCGGCCCGAGTTCGACGATCCGCCCGCCCTCCATGACGGTCACCCGGTCGGCCACGCCGGCGACCGAGCCCAGGTCGTGCGAGACGAGGAGGACCGCCGCGCCCGTCTCGTGCCGCAGCCGGGTCAGGTCGGCGAGGAACGCGGCGGAGGTGACGGTGTCCAGGGCACTGGTCGGTTCGTCGAGCACCAGCAGCCGGGGTTCTACGGACAGGGCCACCGCCAGCGCGACCCGCTGCCGCTGGCCGCCCGACAGCTGGTGCGGCCTGCGGTGGACGACCTCCTGCGGCCGGTCGAGTCCCGCGAGCCGCAACGCCCGCTCGGCCCGTTCCGCCCACTGCTCCTTCGGTACCCGGCGGGCCCGCAGCACCTCCTCGATCTGGGCATCGACGCGAAGGTGGGGTGCCAGTGCGGTGCGCGGGTCCTGCGCGACGTATCCGCACATCGCGGCGCGCACCTGCCGAAGCCGCCGCTCGCCCAGCCGCAGCAGGCTGCTGCCGTCGAGCCGTACGTCACCGCCCGCCGGTCGCAGCCCCGGCCCGACGTGCCCCAGGGCGGCCAGGACGAGGGTCGTCTTGCCGCTGCCGGACTCCCCCACCACGGCGAGGAGCTCACCTGGGGCGAGGTCGAGGTCCACGTCCTCCAGCACGCGGTGCCCGGTGTCGCTCTCGACGCGCAGCCCGCGCACGGAGAGCAGGGAACCCGGGGTCGCGGGCGTCTCCACGTCTGCGGCTGGTCCCAGCCGTCGTCGGGCCGTGATCGGTTGCGGCCCGGGAAAGGCCGCGTCCAGCAACAGGTTCACGGAGAGCAGCAGGACGAGCAGCAGGGCGGCCGGGACGAGGACGGCGAGCGGCTGGAGGGTGAGGCCGTCGCGGTTCTCCAGGACCATCAGCCCCCAGTCGGCGGCGGGCGGTTGGGCGCCGTATCCGAGGAAGGCGGCGGTGGCGACGACCGTGACCGCCCCGAGGAACCTGACGCCCGCGTCGGCGGCCAGTACGGGCAGGAGGTTGGGCAGCACCTCGCGCCCCAGCACGCTCACTGTGCGCTCGCCCCGGGCGACGGCGACCTCCACGTAGTCCTGGGCGAGGATGCGCAGGGTGGCCGCACGGACCACGCGGACGCTCTCGGGCAGCAGCACGAGCCCCGACGCCAGCGCCACTCCCGCGGTGCCGCGCCCGGTGGCCACGACCACCACGCTCAGCAGCAGGAAGGCGGGCAGTCCCAGCAGCACGTCGGCGAGGCGCAGGATCAAGGTGTCGGTCCAGCCTCTGTGCCAGGCCGCGAGCATGCCAAGCAGCGCGCCCAGGACGCAGACCGCGGCCGTGACCGCGAGCGAGGTCAGCAGCAGGGAACGGCCTCCGGACAGCACCCGGCTGAGCACGTCGGAGCCCAACCGGTCGGTTCCCAGCGGCACTTCCGCGCTGCCGGGCGCGTAGGGGATGTCCACGGCGTCCGTCACGGCGTGCGGTGCGAACAGCGGCCCGAGCAGCGCGACCGCGCCGACGAGCATCAGTACGGCCAGGGCGAGCCGGCCGCGTCGCCGCCGTGGTGGGCCGTCGACCCGGGGAACCGTTGTGGACGGCGGACGTTCGGAGACGAGAGTCATCGCGTGTGCCCCCGCACGGGTTCGAGAAGGTGCACGGCGAAGTCGGCGGCGAGGTTCGCGGCCACCGCGACGGCCGCGCCGAGCAGCGCCACCGCCTGCACCACCGGGACGTCCCGGCCAGCCGTGGCGTCCACCAGGAGAGCGGCGAGCCCGGGGTAGCCGAACAGCGACTCCGCGACCAGCGCCCCGCCCAGGAGATAGGCGACGGAACGGGCGAGCACCGGGACGGCGGGACCGAGCCCCGCGGGCAGCACGTACCGCACGGCGACCCGGAGTTCGGGCACCCCGTTCAGCCGCGCGGCGACCACCGCCGGGGTCCGGGCCGCCTCGGCGACCCCGGCCCGCACCAGCCGCAGGTTCTGCGCCAGGCTCACCGACACCAGCGTGAGCACCGGCAGGACCAGCACGGACGGCTCGTCCAGCGGCCCCTGCCCGGCGCCCGGCAAGGACACGGCGGGCAGCCAGCCGAGCCCGGCCGCGAACACCGCCATCAGCACGGCGCCCGTGACGAACTCCGGGACCGCCGCCAGCCCCAGGGCGGTGCCGGAGACGACCCGGTCGCCGCGCCGTCCGGCCCGCAGCCCCGCCCACAGACCGAACCCGACGGCCAGCGGCACCAGGACGGTGAGAGCACCGAGCCCGAGGACCAGCGAGTTGCCGAACCGGTCGGCGATCAGCTCGCCCACCGGCCGCCCGTTCGCGTAGCTGGCGCCGAAGTCGCCGCGCACGGCGTGCCCGAGCCAGTCGAGGTAGCGCAGCGGCGCGGGCCGGTCCAGGCCCAGCTGCGCGCGCAGCCCCTCGACGGCACCGGACGGGGCCTGGGGTCCGAGCCGGGCGGTGGCCGCGTCGCCGGGGGCGGCCTCGGTGGCGGCGAACACCAGGACGGTCACCACGAGGAGCACGAGCAGCGCCCCCGCCGCACGTCTCAGGGCCCACCGCGACACCCCGCTCGCCTTCATGCGAGGAAGGCGTCCCGCAGGCTGGGGTAGTCGGCGTAGCCGCGCGCCTTCACCCCGTGCGCCTTCGCGGCCGCGCCGGACACCGTCGGCACCCGCGCGAACAGCGCGTCGCCGCCGTGCTCGTGCAGATACTCCTGCACGTCCGCCACCCGCGCCCGCCGCTGGTCGTCCCGCGTGGCACGGTTCATGGCGGCGATCAGCGGATCGAGGGCCTGTGCCCCCTTGGTCCCGGTCAGCGGATAGGCGGCCGTGGAACCGTAGTAGGTCCGGATCATCAGCGGCAGCGGGTTGGGGTGGTAGGCGGACGTCTGGATCGGGGTGCTGAGGATCGTCTTGAAGTCGCTGTAGTAGTCGGCGGCGGGGACCTTGTCGAGCGTCGCCCTGATCCCGGCCTTCGCGAGCATCGGCACCATCGCGGTGGCGCTCTCCTCGGTGCCGTAGTCGTAGTCCGAGGTGCGGATGCTCACCGCGAGCCCTTCTTGCCCGGCTTCCTTGAGGAGCCCCGCCGCCCGCTCCGGGTCGTACGCCGTCTGCGCGATGCCCGTGTCGTAGTACGGCTGGTGCGCGCCCACGAGGTCGTTGCCGATCTCGCCCTGGCCGAGCGTCACGGTGCGGACGAGGGACTCGCGGTCGAGGGCGAGCTTCACGGCGCGCACCACGCGCGCGTCGGTGAAGGGCTTCAGCCCGAGGTTCATGGGGAGGTCGAGGTCGACCCACAGGTCCTTGGGCGGCGTCTCGATGCGCAGCGCGCTGTTGCCGCGTTCGGTGCGCACGGCGGTCAGGGCGAGCCCGCCGGCGTAGTGGAACTGGCCCGACTTCAGCCCGCTGAGCCGGGCCGCCGCGTCGGTGACGGAGACCAGTTCCAGTTCGTCGAGGTAGGGGCCGCCGTTGTCGCGGTCCCAGTAGTCCTCCCGGGGCGCCAGCACGCTGCTGCGCCCCGCCTGCCACTGCTTCAGCACATACGGCCCGCTGCCCGGGGCCTTGGCGAGATCCTTGGTTCCGTCGGGAAAGACGAACATGGAGTGCGCGAGAGCGAGATCGAAGAATCCGTCGGCCATGGTGAGCGGCAGTTCGAGGGTCCGTGCGTCGCGGGCTCGGGCCTTCTCGATGTCGAGGTGCGTGATGAACCCGCTCTGCGGGCTCCGCTTCTCGACGAGTGTGCGCAGACTGAACAGCACGTCTTCCGCGGTGAGTTGACGCCCGTCGCTGAAGGTGACGCCCTTCCTGACCCGTACCGTCCACGTCGTGGCGTCGGAATCGGGTTCGACGACTTCCGCCAGCCGCCACACCGGCTTGCCGCCGTCCAGTTCACCGAGGGTGTCCCAGACGACGCGCGCCCGCACGTAGTCGATGCCGACGCCCGCGGCGAGCGTGGGGTCGGTGGACTCCGTGCTCCCTCCGATGAACGCGGCCCGCAATTTCCCGCCCTTGCGCGGAGCGACGGACGCCTCGGCCCCCGCGGGCTCCTCACTGTCGCCCCCGCAGGCCGCCAGCACCCCGCCGGCAGCGACCGCCGCCGCCCCTCCCGCGACACCGCGCAGCGCGGCACGCCGAGTTATCACTGCGTCTTCCCCTCACGTGGCTCATGCCTGGACGCCGGGCGGTGGGGCGCCCGGGGTATACAACGTAGACAACCTATCCGGCACGACAACCATTTTCAATAAGCGGGTGGGGCCGGAATCCGACAGCGAACCGACAGGCCCGCTTTACCCACGTCGTGCCGCGCACCCGTCAGGATTTCGACACCGTCTGAACAGCCGGTCCCCAGGGGCCGTACCTCTCGGCAGATCACGAATCCCCGGAAGGAACGTCAGCATGACCAGCGAATCAGTTCAGCCGAAGTCGGGACCCAGCCGCCGTACGATCGTGGCGGCGGCGGGCGCGGCAGGGCTCACCGTGGCGCTGACGGCGTGCGGATCGGAGGACAAGGCGTCCGATTCGTCCACCGAACAGGGCGGCGGCGCGACGAACGACGGGGGCGGTGCGTCCACCGGAGCGGGAGCCGGTGGTGCGGCGCTCGCCAAGACCTCCGACATCCCCGAGGGCAGCGGCAAGATCTTCAAGGACGAGAAGGTCGTGGTCTCCCAGCCGACGGCGGGCGACTACAAGGCGTTCTCGACGATCTGCACCCACCGTGACTGTCCGATGGTGGACCTCAAGGACGACATCATCTCCTGCACCTGCCACGGCAGTCGGTTCTCCGTCCTCGACGGGAGCGTGAAGAAGGGGCCCGCGGTCGAACCGCTGGAGGCCAAGAAGATCAGTGTGAACGGTGACTCCATCACGCTCGCTTGAGGCCCGGCGGGCGCTCCAGGCACGCCCGCACCTCGTCCGTGGTCGCGACCGTGGCGACCAACGCGAGAGTGTGGCGGATCATCGCGGGGGTGTAGTCGGACGGCACTCCCGCGATGGCGTCGGCCGGGACGACAGCGGTGTAGCCGCGGTTGACGGCGTCGAACACGGCGTTGGGAACGGCCACGTTGGCCGAGACCCCGGTGACGATCAGCGTACGGCAGCCGAGGTTGCGCAGCAGCGGGTCGACATCGGTGCCCTGGAGGGGCGACAGCCCGTGCAGGCGCCGTACGACGAGGTCCTCCTCGGCGACCTCGATCGGGGCCGCGACCCGCACCGCCGGCGTGCCGGACACCTGCTGGACGGGCAGGCGTTCGGCGGCCCGGAACAGGCGGGCGTTACGGCTGGCCCCGCGGCCGTCGGGGCGGCGCTCGGCGATGGCGTGCACGACCTGGACACCGCCTGCGTGGGCGGCGGCCACCAGCCGGGCGACGTTGGCGAGCACCCCGCCGGCGCGTGCCTGCTCGGCGAGTTCGGGCAGTGCGCTGTCCGCTCCGACGACGCCCTCCTGGCACTCGACGGTGAGCAGCACGGTGGTCCGCGGATCGAGGAGTTCGCTGAGCTCTGCGTACGCGGGCACGGTCCCCCCTGGGCGTCGGCGGCTGGGCGCGCGAGCGTAGCCACCATTGCGCACGGAAGGAAGAGAACCCATTCTTTTCTGACGTGATGTCAGAGGATCTCCTCTGACACGACGTGAGAGAAGAAGGAAAGAGGGGGAGCATGACCGTCACTCAGCAGCGCCGGGGCCGGAAGATCATGATGACGCCTGGCGAGCTGGACGATTTCCTCACCACGCAGCGCACCTGCCGGGTCGCCACGGTGTCGGCCGACGGCGCCCCGCACGTGAGCACACTGTGGTTCGCCTGGGACGGCACCTCGATGTGGCTGTACTCGGTCGTGCGCAGCAAACGGTGGACCGACCTGCGGCGCGACCCGCGGGTGGCGATCGTGGTCGACACCGGCGAGGAGTACGACGAGCTGCGCGGCGTCGAGTTGTCGGGCACCGTCGAGTTCGTGGGCGAGATCCCGCGCACCGGTGAGCTGCGCGCCGAACTCGACGTCCCGGAGACGTTGTTCGCCAGGAAGAACTTCCGCCTGGAGGAGATGCCGCACGACGGCCGGCACGCCTGGATACGGCTGACGCCCCAGAAGATCGTCTCCTGGGACTTCCGCAAGCTTTCGGCGCAGTAGCGCCGCGGCGCGGGCTCAGCCGAGGCTCTCCCCCGCCGCCTGGAGGGCCTTGACCGCGGCCCGGATCGACGGGCGGCGGTCGGCGTCCGCGCGCCAGACCACGTACACATGCCGCCGGACCCGCTGTCTGACCGGGACGGTCACGACCCCGTCGGGCACCGGGTGGCGGCCGAGCAGCGGGGCGATGCACACCCCGAGGCCCGCGGCGACCAGCCCGAGCTGCGTATGGGTCTCGGCGGCGCGATGGCCGACGATCGGCTCGATGCCCTTCGAACGGAGCGTGAACATCAGCCACTCGTGACAGAACTCGCCTTCGCCCCAGGTGATCCACTCGTCGTCGGCGAACTCGGCGAGGTCCACCTCGTCACGCGCGGCGAGCCGGTGGTCCGCGGGCATGGCGACATCGGCGGGGTCGTCCATGATCGGCGCCTTGACCAGGCCGTCGGGCAGCGCCATCGGCTTGTTGTACCAGTCGAGCACCACGGCGAGGTCGAGGTCGCCGCGCACCACCCCGGCGATGCCGCGCTCCGGTTCCAGCTCGCAGGAGCGCAGCCGGAGGGCGGGATGCCGCTCGCGCAGCGCGGACAGCGCGAGCGGGAACAGACCGCGGGCGGCCGTCGGGAACGCCGAGAGTCTCAGCTCGCCGACGACCTGCCCGCGCTGCGCCTCCAGGTCGGACTGGGCGAGTTCCACCTGGGACAGGATGCGCGCGGCATGCTCGGCGAGCAGCCGGCCGGCGTCGGTGAGGCGCACGCCCCGGCCGTTCTTGGCGAGGAGCCGCTGGCCGACCTCCCGCTCCAGCTTGGACATCTGCTGGGAGACGGCGGACGTCGTGATGTGCAGCCCCTCGGCCGCGCCGCTGACCGAGCCGTGCCGGGCGAGGGCGTCGAGGGTGCGTAGGCGTTCCAGGTTTAACATGTAAGCAATGCTACGCAATACCGCGTGCGAAATCTCGGTTGTGCTACGAGGTTCTGGCCCGGCATCGTGTTTTCCATGAGCACCGTCACCAGCCCCGGCCGGGTCACCACCCCCTCGGGCGACCGCCCCCGTCGCCGCCTCGACTGGCGTCTGCGCTTCGCCGCCCTGTCCCTGATCTGGGGCTTCAGTTTCCTCCTCATCAAGGTGGGCACCGAGGGGTACGCACCGTTCCAGGTCACGCTCGGCCGGCTGGTGTTCGGCACGGCGGTGCTGGCCGCCGCGATGGCGGTGCGCCGGGAGCGACTGCCGCGCGGGGCGGGCACCTGGGGGCATCTGGCGGTCGCCGCGTTCCTGCTCAACGCCCTGCCGTTCTCGCTGTTCGCGTACGCCGAGCTGACCATCCCGTCCACGCTCGCGGGCATCTGCAACGCGACCTCGCCGCTGTGGGGCATGGCGCTGTCGCTGGTCGCCCTGTCGGAGGACCGCCCGACCCGGGTACGGGTCGCCGGGCTCGGGCTCGGCTTCCTCGGGGTGCTCACGGTGCTGGGCGCCTGGCAGGGCTTCCACGGCCTGGACGCCGGCGGCACGGCGCTGGCCCTGCTCGCTTCCCTCAGCTACCCGATCGGCTGGATCTACGTCCGCCGCACCCTGGCCGGCACCAGCCACTCGCACCTGTCGATGACCGGCGCGCAGTTGCTGCTCGCGACGGTCCAACTGGCCGTCGTCACCCCGCTGTTCACGACCCTCCCCACCAGCCTGGCCGCCGGGCCGCTGCTGGCGATCGCCGCCCTGGGCGCACTGGGCACGGGCCTCGCCGTTCTCCTCCAGTACGGCCTGGTCGCCGAAGTCGGCCCGACGACCGCCCAAATGGTCACGTACTTCATCCCGGTCATCGCCACGGCAGCGGGCGTCGCCCTCCTCGGCGAGTCGCTCACCTGGTCGACACCGGTCGGGGCGGTCATCGTCCTGATCGGCGCTGCACTTACACAGGTACGGCCGAAGCGTCGGGTGTGAGGGAAGCCCCGCCCACCCGACCGGGAAGCCTCAGACGTAATTCCGCGCCGGAGCCGGCCCGAGGGCCGAGGCGATCGCGGCGGCGAGCGCCTCGGTCTCGTCCTCGGTGAGCGTCGAGACGGTGACCCGGATGCCGGGCGGTGCGCTCAGCCGGAAGCGGGCGCCGGGGGCGACGGCCCACCCGGCGTGCAGCAGCCGCGCGACGGCACCGGTCTCGTCCGGCACGGGCACCCACACGTTCATACCGCTGCGCCCGTGCGCCACGACACCGCGCCGGCCGAGCGCGCCGATCAGGGCCTCCCGGCGCCTCCCGTACGCCGCCGCCACCGCGCGCGTGTCCACCGCCCCGTCGGCCCACAGCCGCACCAACGCCCGCTGCGTCAGCCGGCTCGCCCAGCCGGGCCCGAGCCGCTGCCGGCCGCGGACCCGGTCGACGGTGACGGCGTCCCCGGTGAGCAGGGCGAGGCGCAGATCGGGTCCGTAGGCCTTGGCGGCCGAGCGCACGAACGCCCAGTGCCGGGTGGCGCCGGCCAGGGGGTGGAGGGGCACGTCGACGATGCCGTGCCCGTGGTCGTCCTCGATGAGGAGGGTCTCGGGGTGCTCCTGGAGCACGGACCGCAGGGCACGCGCGCGTGGGACGCTCACCGCCGCGCCGGTCGGATTCTGCGCCCGGTCCGTGACGATCAGGGCACGCGCCCCGGCCTCCAGCGCCCGCCGTACGTCGTCGGCTCGGGGCCCCTCGTCGTCGACCCCGACGGGGACGGTCCTGAGCCCGAGCGCCGGCACGAGGTCGAGGGTGCGGCCCCAGCCGGGGTCCTCCACGGCGACGGTGTCGCCGGGCTTGAGGTGAGCCGCGAGCACCCGTTCGACCCCGTCAAGTGCCCCGGAGAGCACGACGAGCGGCCCGTCCGGCACTCCGTCGGCGTCGAGACCGGCGCGGGCGATCCGGGCCAGCTCCGGCTCCAGCGGATCGGCCCCGTACAGCACGGGCGCGCGGTCGCCCTCGGCGGCGGCCGCCGCGAACGCCCCGGCGAGCGGCGGCAGCAGGGCCGGATCCGGATTGCCGTTCGCCACGTCGCGCACGCCGTCGGGGACGTCCACCCTGATGTGGTCCCGCCCGGTCGTGGCCGGCGCGGGCCGCACCCGGCTGCCGCGCCGGCCCGCGGTCTCGATGACCCCGCGCTCGCGCAGGGTCCGGTACGCGGCCGCGACCGTGTTGGGATTCACCCCCAGACGCTCCGCCAACTCCCGCATGGGCGGCAGCAGTTGACCCGGCGACAGCTCACCGCTGCCCACCGCCCGCTCGATGCTCGCGGAAATGTCCACTGCGCGACGCCCGCTGATCCGATACTCTCCTAGCACAAAGCCAATTATGCACTAGTGCAATGGAGAGCGCCATGCAGGGGCCCACGCAGACGCCGACGCGGTCCGCCGCCTACACCCCGACCGACCGCACCGTCCCCACACGCTCGGCGGACCGGGCCGCGTACGACAAGGACCTGGTGCACGCGATACTCGACGAGGCCTACGTCTGCCATCTGGGCTTCGTCCGCGACGGGGCGCCGGTCGTGCTGCCCACGCTGTACGCCCGGGTCGGCGAGCGGCTCTATGTGCACGGCTCGACGGGCTCGCGCCCGTTGCGGGAGGCCGGTCAGGCAGACCCGGGTCTCCCGGTCTGCCTGACCGTCACTCACGTCGACGGACTGGTGCTGGCCCGCTCGGCCTTCCACCACTCGATCAACTACCGCTCCGTGGTGGTGCACGGCGTCGCCCATGACGTGACGGACCCCGAGGAGAAGCGGCAGGCCCTCGACGCCCTGGTCGACCACGTCGTGCCGGGCCGCTCCGCCGACTCACGGCCGGCCAACAAGAAGGAGCTGGCCGCCACCGCGGTGATCCGCCTGGACCTGGACGAGGTCTCCGCCAAGCTCCGCACCGGCGGCGCGAACGACGAACCCGAGGACCTCGCCCTCCCCCACTGGGCCGGCGTCGTCCCGCTGCGCAAGGGCTACGACGCCCCGGTCGCCAACCCCGACCTGGCCCCCGGCACCGAACTGCCCGACTACTTGCGGGCACGGTGAGGCCGACCCCCTCAGGGGCGCGGGGCCGCGCTGATCTGCGGCTCCGCCGCAAGGGGGGTCCCTGGTTCCTCGGGCGCCCTCGCACCCCGCGCCTCCCCCACCGCGAGCCCCGCGACCGAGCCCAGCATCAGCAACGTCCCTGCCAGCGTCGCCGCCGTGAGGTGCTCACCGAGCAGCACGACGGCGAGCACCGCCGCGCTCACCGGCTCCAGCAGCATGATCACCGAGACGGTGGCCGACCGTACGACGGCCGCGCCCGCGAAGTAGAGGCCGTAGGCGAGGGCCGTGGGGACGGCGGCGACATACGCCAGCAGCACCAGGACCCGGCCGGGTTCCGCGGTGTGCGGCAGCAGCCCCTCGGCCAGGGCGAACGGCAACAGGCACAGGCTCGTGACGGCGAACGCCCCGACGGTCGTCCATGAGGCGTCGGTCTCGCCGTCCCGGCCCCACCGGCGGGTGAGCAGCGTCATCACGCTGTACCCGGCCGCGGACACCAGCGCGAGCAGCACACCCCAGGGGCGCACGGTCGTACCCCCGCCGCCGAGGACGAGGACCGCGAGTCCGGCGAGGGCACCCGCGACGGCCGCGGTTCCGCCCCGGCCGAGGCGCTCGGCGAGCGTCAGCCGGGCGCCGAGCGCGATGAGCACCGGCCCGGCGCCGAGGGTGACGACCGTGGCGACGGCGAGGCCGGTGGCGGAGACGGCCGCGAAGTAGGCCGTCTGGAACACCGCGAGCCCGAGTCCGGTGACCCCGGCCCGCAGCGCCCGGCGGCCCAGCGGCTCGCGCACGGCGGCCCGGGCGCGCGGCCGGACGAGGCGGGCGGCGAGCAGCAGCACGAGACCGGCGGCGCAGCGCCAGAAGGAGAGGGCTACGGGCCCCATGTCACTGGCCCGGTAGACCAGTGAGGCGGCCGCGCCCGCGGTGCCCCAGGCGGCACCGGCGACGATCAGATAGAGGAGGCCTCGCCCTACGGGCAGGCCGGAGGCAGTGTTCGACACGTGTTCTCTCCGCAGACGCGCACGGAGCGCCGCGCGGGATCGGCGGCGGCTGGTGCGCGGAAGTTCTGGAAGGGCCCCGGATCACGTCGGATCAGCGGGGTCCGCGGACTTCGTCTGCGGGCAGCACCGTTCGGCCCGGCGGTGACACGCCGGGCGCGGTTTCCGGAGGGCCCGCCTCAGGCGGCCGGAGGCGGAAGAACGAGTGCGTTCAAAGGCATGATCGGCACCTTATGCGGCCGTTCCGGGCCGGGACAACTTCCTTTCCGGGCCGCCGCTCGCCACCGGCCGTTCGGAGCCCTTCGCGGGCGTCGAGGACTGCGCGATGAACGCGCCCGCCAGCACGATCACGCCACCGGTGAGCTGCGGCGCCGACAGGTGCTCGCCCAGCAGGATCCACGCCAGGACGGTGGCGATGACCGCTTCGAGACAGGCCACGACACCGGCGACCTGCGGGGAGAGCCGGCGCACGGCGAGCACGCCCGTGACGTAGGCGACGACCGTGGCGACGAGGACGATCCAGGCCAGCAGGGCGACCGCGGCGACGGGCGTGCCGTCCATGCGCGCGGTGCCCGTGAGCACGGTCCAGTCCATGCTCCAGGGCCGGGTGACGGCGGTCAGTACGGCCGCGCCGACGAGCAGTCCGTAGGCGATGACGCCGAGCGGGTCGGGCGCCTCGTCCCCGGCATCGCTGCCCTGGTCCGAGAGGACGAAGTAGCCCACCTGGCAGCAGGCCGCGCCGAGTGCGAACAGCAGGCCCAGGGCGTCGAAGCGGAGCCCCGACCACACCTCGACCACACACGCGAGCCCGCCGACCGCGAGGACGACACCGACCGCCGCCGCACGCGTCACGGGCCGCCGCTGCACGAACCGCACCCAGCCCAGCACGAGGGCCGGCGCCAGGTACTCGATGAGCAGCGCCACCCCGACGGGGATACGGGAGAGCGAGGCGAAGTAGCAGGCCTGGACGCCGGCGACGGCCAGCAGCCCGAACCCGGCGAGCAGTCCGGGGCGGCGGCGCAGCAGTGCCCGGTGGCGCACGGCGAGCGGCAGCATCACCAGGGCTGCCCCGGTCACGCGCAGCCACACCACGTGCAGCGGGTCAAGGCCCGCCTCGATCAGCGGCTTGGCCGCGACACCTGATCCGCCGAAGGCGACCGCGGACAGGAGCGCGAGGCCGAGCCCGACGCCCTTGCCGTGCCTGCTGGGGCCGCTGGGGCTGTCAGACGTACGCACCGGCACATGATGGCAGGCCATGACAGGAGCGTCACCCCCTATGGCACCTGTCTCACTGTCTGGACGCGACGAGCGGCTCCGCCGAGGCCCGGTCAGTAAGCGCCTTCGCCACCCCTGGTGCACGCCCGAGACGGGTACTCCTGATGCGGGTACTCCTGAGGCGGGTACTCCTGAGACGGCTCGTCGCGTTCCCGAGGCCGGTCTGTCCAGCCGTCGATACGGGCGAGCACGGCGTGCGGATCGATCCCGGCGCGTCGGAGCACCTCGACCGCGCGCGCCTGTGAGTCGACGACGATCGCCGCGAGCAGGTCGACGCCACGGGCCGGACCGCCGTGCCGCGCGGCCCGTTCGCAGGCGTACTCCATCGAGGCCGCGGCCAGCGGCGAGAAGCCGGCGGTCTCCGTCACGACGGGAACGGCGCCGGAGTCCTCTACGCCGTTCTGCCAGCGCAGGCCGTAGCCGATGCTGCGCTGGACGAGGTAGCCGAGCAGCCGCGCGATCTGCGGCCCGTCACCGAAGACGGCACGCACCTCGGAGTCGGACTCCAGCAGCGAGTGGAGCAGATGGGCCGTGTCGATCTGCCGGTCCGCGTCCCTGACCGCTCTGCGGCGGGCACCGGTGACCACCGATGCCAGCTCGTTGCTGAGCCTGGCATCGTTCTCCGCGCGGTGGATGCCGTGCTCATGGGCCGACTGGCGGGGGATACGGGGTTGCACACCCCTTACCCCATCAGTCCCGAGGGCCCGGGTCATCCCCGGAGCGAAGCATCTTCGCGTCCCACGGAAAGTGGACGTCGCGGGCCGAATCTCCTCCTTACGGAGGACATCAGGCTGTTTCACCGGGCACCCCCAGAACAGCTGACGGTTCATCAGTATTGAACATTGCGGCCGTCGCGGCTACGTTCCGCGACATCCAGCCCGACGTGAAGAGGTGGTCGCATGGCCGAAGTCAGCGCGGAGGCACGCATCGGGGCGCCGGCCGAGAAGGTGTGGGCCAGGCTCACGGACTGGCCCGCGTACGGCGAGTGGAACGCGACCCACACGAGCTTCCCGTCGGGCGGCCCCGAGCCCCTGGAAGTGGGCGCGACGTTCCGGGAGAACATGCGGCTCATGAACTTCCCGGCCGAGGTCGAGTGGACCGTCGAGGCACTGGAACCGGCCCGGGTGCTCGCCATCCGCGGCAAGGGCCCGATGGGCGTGACCGTCGCGACGCGCTACACCCTCACACCCGACGGCGACGCGACGACGGTCCGCATCGACGGCGAGTTCACGGGCGCGACGGTGTCGCTGATGGCGGGCAGACTCAAGGACTCGGCCACGGGCGCCCTGAACGAGTCGCTGCGCAAGCTGGACGGGCTGGTGGCCTGACACCGAAGCGGCCCGTGGATCACTCCACGGGCCGCCTGCCCAGCGCCGCAATCGTCCGGACGACGCTCGGCGCTCAGTCCTCGTCGGCGAGGATCAGATACAGCTTCTTGCGGGCGTCGTTGATGACGCCGAGCGCCTTCTCGCGCTGCTCCTTGCTGCCGGTCTTCCAGACCTGGCCGAAGGCCTCCATGAGACCGAAGCCGGCCTGGCGGATCTCGCCGAGAGCCTCCCAGTCGACCCCGCGGGAGGCCTCTTCCCAGGGCGCCTCGGGCCCCTCTTCGGCCGCGGCGCGGCCCGCCTCGGTGAGCGAGAACAGCTTCTTGCCGCCCTCGGACTCACTCGCGATCAGGCCCTCGTCCTCCAGCAGCTGGAGGGTGGGGTACACCGAGCCGGGACTGGGCTTCCACGCCCCGCCGCTGCGCTCGGCGATCTCCTGGATCATCTCGTAGCCGTGCATCGGCCGGTCCTTCAGCAGGGCCAGGATCGAGGCCCGTACGTCACCGCGCCGCGCCCTTCCCCGCGGCCCGCCGCGTCCTCGTCCACCCCAGGGTCCGGGGCCGAAGCCCGGGCCACCGGGCCCGCCCCAGCCGGGACCGCCCGGCCCGAAGGGCCCGAAGGCCGCACGCAGCCCCTCGAAACCGCCCCGGCCGCCGTGACGGGGTCCGCCGTGACCATGCCCGTGCTCGAATCCGTGAGTATGCATCGCAAACACTCTCCATTCCATCGTTGATCTGTCGCGATGCCTCAACGATATATCGGTACTCTTCGCATGGCAAGGCTCGGACGAACACCGGTGGAACCGGAGGACGTGTCCGTACCGCGTTCGTCGAGGCCCGCATCGCCGAGATCCGCACCCTGCTGGACACGCCCGCCCTGGCCCGGGCCGAGGGGGCCACGGCGAGTGCGGGCACGATCAGCGCGGCCGACGTCTACCAGGCCTGGGCGCCGCACTACGACGCCCCTGGCAACGAGATGATCGACATCGAACAGCCCGCGGTCCGACGCATCCTGGACGGCCTGCCCGTCGGCACGGCACCGGACGCGGCCTGCGGCACCGGCCGTCACACCACCTACCTGCGGGAACTCGGCCACCATGTGATCGGCGTCGACGCCTCACCGGACATGCTCGCCCAGGCCCGCAGGCGCCTGCCGGATGTCGACTTCCACGAGGCCGACCTGCACCGGCTGCCGCTTCCCGACAACGCGGTCGACACCGTCGTGTGCGCGCTCGCCCTCACACACGTCCCCGACCTGGCCCCTGTACTGGCGGAGTTCGCGAGCGTTCTGCGCCCCGGCGGAAGCCTCGTGATCTCGGACGCACACCTGCTGGTGTCCTACCTCCGGCCGACCCTGGCCCGCCGTCCCGGCCCGGACGGCCGCCCGTCCCCGCCCGCGCCACTCCCTCGCCCCCGGCGCCGCCCCGGACCCGCTCCCGGCCCATGTGTCCTGGGACTTGTTGCACTGGTTGCCCACAAGCGTCGGCCGCTGCCTTGGACGACTCCCCGATCGCGGTCGTCGGGCACTTCCAACTCGACGGCGCCCGGAAGGACTGAGCAATCGGACCACACGGATACGCCGGACCGGGCCAGGACTCTCGAATTGGCCTTGTCCTGCGGCTTCGGCGAGCCTCTAGCGTCTGGCCATGCGGATTCGAATCGTCGACGCCTTCACCCATCGCCCCTTCTCCGGCAACCCGGCCGGGGTCGTTCTCCTGAACGACGCGGACGCCTTCCCGGACGACACCTGGCTCCAGAACGTCGCTCTCGAGGTCAACCACGCCGAGACGGCCTTCGCCCACCCCCTCCCCGAAAGCGGCGAGGCCGACTGGGCGCTGCGCTGGTTCACGCCGGCCGCCGAGGTCGCGATGTGCGGCCACGCGACCCTGGCCACCGCCCACGTCCTGCACACCACCGGCATCCACGAGGGCCCGGTACGGTTCGCCACCCGCAGCGGTGTCCTCGTCGCCACGCCCGCCGAGGACGGCTCCGTCACGCTGGACTTCCCGACGGCTCCGCTCACCCGGATCGACCCGCCGGACGGCCTCGCCGAGTCCCTGGGCACCGAGCCGCTCACGGTCCTCGACACCGGCCCGAACACCGGCGACCTGCTGGTCGAGGTCGCCGACGAGAAGACGGTGCGCGGCCTCGCCCCCGACCTCAAGGCCCTCGCCGCCCACTCCGAGCGCGGTGTCATCGCCACGGCCCGCGCGGACGACCCCGAGCGGGGCTACGACTTCGTCTCGCGCTGCTTCTTCCCGAACGTCGGCATCGACGAGGACCCGGTGACGGGCAGCGCCCACACCGCGCTCGCCCCGTTCTGGTCCGAGCGCCTCGGCAGCACCCGCCTCACCGGCCTCCAGGCCTCGCGCCGCTCCGGCCGCGTCCGCACGGAGCTGCGCGGCGACCGCACCCTGCTGTCCGGCAGGGCGGTCACCGTCATCGAGGGCGAGCTGCTGGCCTGAGACGGTCCTGCCCCCGTTCTCTCACGCCGTCGGCAGCCATCCGACCTTGCCCGCCAGCAGGGCGTAGCCCACGAAGGCACCGATGTCGAGCAGCGAGTGGGCCACCACCAGCGGGCCCACCCGACCCCAGCGTCGGTACAGGTAGACGAACACCACGCCCATGACCATGTTGC
This sequence comes from Streptomyces sp. HP-A2021, assembly GCF_022807935.1. Classification (NCBI taxonomy): domain Bacteria; kingdom Bacillati; phylum Actinomycetota; class Actinomycetes; order Kitasatosporales; family Streptomycetaceae; genus Streptomyces; species Streptomyces sp. HP-A2021. The sequence goes on along the minus strand of NZ_CP094344.1, from coordinate 8,157,236 downwards.
CGATGAAGCCGCCGATGCCCTGGTAGAGGTGGTACGAGCCGCGCAGGACCGAACTGCCGACCAGCGCGGCCGTCGGCGTCCAGCCCAGCTGCCCGAGGCGGCGCAGCAGGTAGCCGACGACGATCACTTCCTCCAGCACCGCGTTCTGGATCGCCGAGAGGATCAGCACGGGGTACTTCCACCACACCTCGGGCAGCGCCTCGGGCACCACGGTGAGGTTGAAGCCGAGCCCGCGGGCGGCCAGGTAGAAGGCGATTCCGGTGCTGCCGATGACCGCCGCGATCGCCGCCCCGCGGCCGAGGTCGGGCCAGGGGCGGGTGCGGTCGAATCCGATGGTGCGCAGGCCCGCGCCCTCGCGCAGCAGGAAGTGCGCGACGAGTACGACGGGCACGAGCGCGGTGGTGATCCCGAAGAGCTGCCAGGCCAGGTCGAGCCAGGGACGGCCGGGCGCTGCCGAGGCGTTCATCGTGGCCGCCTGGTCCTTCAGCCCGCCGGGCTTGGTGACCGAGCCGATGAAGCTGATCAGGGCGGAGACTCCGCTCGCCCCCAGGGAGAGCGCCAGCACGAGCAGCGTCTCGTTGCGGAGCATCCGCCGCGAGAGCCGCTGCTGGGGATTGGAATCGTCGGCCACCGGGCTCGCCTCCGCCTGCACACCTGCCTCCACTTCACCGACCTGTCGGATCAGTATGAGGCCCGCGGCACAACGGCCCTGAGGCGCATCAGCCCAACGACACCGGCTCCGGCAACCCCACAGGCCAGGCGTGCACGGGCTCCCCCTTGTGCATCAGCTCGCGATAGCGCCGGGTCGTGGCGGCCAGCGCGGATTCGCGCGAGTGGCCCGCGTCCAGTGCCTTGTGGAAGGTCGCGGCCTGCCAGCTCGCCCCGTTCACCCTGCGCCGGCACCGCTCCTCGATCACGCCCAGGTACAGATCGCGGTCGGCCGGCTCCACGCCCCACGCGTCCAGTCCGGCCTCGGCGAGCGGCAGCAGTTCGTCGCGGACCAGGCTCACCGCGTCGACCTGTGCGGTGCCGCCGTAGCGGCCGCGCCGGGGCCAGGTGAAGCGGGCGTCGATGCCGTCCTTGCACGCGGCGTCGAAGTTGGCGGCGGCCGCCTCGAACGGCAGCCGGGCCCACACCGGCCGGGCCTCCTCGGCGAGGGCGCGGACGAGGCCGTAGTAGAACGCGGCGTTGGCGACCACGTCGATGACGGTGGGCCCGGCGGGCAGGACGCGGTTCTCCACGCGCAGGTGGGGGGCGCCGTCGGCGATGCCGTAGACCGGGCGGTTCCAGCGGTAGATCGTGCCGTTGTGCAGGACGAGCTCGGCGAGTGAGGGAGTGCCGCCCTGGTCGAGCACCTCCAGCGGGTCCTCGTCGTCGCAGATCGGCAGCAGCGCCGGGTAGTAGCGCAGGTTCTCCTCGAACAGGTCGTGCGCCGAGGTGATCCAGCGCTCCCCGAACCAGGTGCGCGGCCGGACGCCCTGGGCCTGGAGTTCGGGCGGGCGGGTGTCGGTGGACTGCTGGAACAGCGGGGGCCGCGACTCGCGCCACAGCTCACGGCCGAAGAGGAACGGTGAGTTGGCGCCGACGGCGATCTGCGCGGCGGCGACGGCCTGGGCCGCGTTCCACACGTCGGCGAAGCGGGCCGGGGTGACCTGGAGGTGCAGTTGCACGGAGGTGCAGGCGGCTTCCGGCGCGATGGACTTGGAGGTGCAGCTGAGGTGCTCCACGCCGGCGATGTCGAGGGTGAACTCCTCACCGCGTGCGGCCACGATCTGGTCGTTGAGGAGGGTGTAGCGGTCGACGTCGGAGAGGTTCGACGACACCAGGTCGTCCCGGTCGAGGGTCGGCAGAATACCGATCATCACGATTCCCGCGTCGACCTCACCGGCTTTCCGGTCGGCATATGCCAGTGACGTACGGAGTTCCTCCGCGAGCCGATCGAATACCCGGCCACCCAGACGGTGTGGAGGAATGTTTACTTCCAGGTTGAACATGGCGAGTTCTGTTTGGAAATCACGGCTCGCGATACGTTCCAGGACTTGCGCGTTCAACATTTTCGGCATGCCGTCGGCGCCCGCGAGATTCAACTCGATCTCCAGCCCCATGAGGTTCTTGGGGCGATCGAACCGCTGCTCCGCCAGGAGTCGCTCCAAGCCCGTCAGGCACCGACGGAGCTTGTCGCGGTAGCGCTGGCGATCGGACAGGTCGAACCGGCCTGCCACGACCTTCTCCCCCATCGAAGCGTCCCTCCTCGGATGATGCGGGCCGAAGATCCGGCCGCCGGGGTCCCGGTCAGGTGGAGGATGCCCAGCGAAAGCGATCGATAACGTCCCGGAGGGACCCGCCGACCGCTACGCTGGTCACGTATGACCGGTGGCACATTCACTCGGCATGACGCATCGGGCCCGGGTTTCGGGGTCGCGTGAACTCGTGAAAAACGCCGACGAGAATGGGCCGACCGCCGCGGGGGCATTAGCCGAGGTCATCGCCGCACACCCCCGCGTGGAATCGGGATAATTCTCGCGTATCGCCGACCGAATGTACCCTTGTTCTACTCACCGGAAACGACTAGACGAAACACAGTCTGAACCCGTGTCGTATAAACTCCGCGAACAAGGCAGAAGGTTGGCGCCCACGGTCGATGGGTCACGCCGTCGAGGTGATGTTCGGCGGACGGACCCCACCCCCTCTCGTTCTTGAGACCCCGGCCCCTGCCTCTGTCCACCCTCGTGAGCAGACAGCGCCGTCCGCCCCCGCCCTCGTGCCACCGTGCCTTTGAATGAGAGGCGACCCACCATGCCGCTGCATGTCCCCCCGGCTCCCGCGCCCGCACTCCGTTCCGTCCTGACTGCGCTCTCCTCTCCCACCGCGGTCGTCGAGGCCCGAACTCCCTCCCTGCTCCGCGCCCAGGGACCCGCCACTGCCGAGCTCCCCCTGCCCGTCCACGTCCTCGACCGCGTCACGGCCGAGGGCGTGACGGCCACCCGGCTGGCCGGGTGGCGCTTCCTGATCCGCTGCGGCGACCGTGCGGTGGCCGCGGCGGAGACCATGCTGACTCCCGACGGCTGGGCCTTCTCCCGCTTCTTCGAGGGCCCGTACATCGCCTCCACCGAGCGCGCCCTGCGCCAGGCCGAGACGATGCCGCAGCCGTACCAGCCCCGCCTGCTGTCCGTGCCCGGCCTGTACATGCTGACGCTCTGGCTGCACGAGGACTGCACCGCCGACGGTGCCACCGGCCACCCCGCCGCCACCGACCTGCTCGTCCCACTGGCCCCCGCCCCTCCCGGCATCGCGGCCCATCGCCCGCACCGCGTCGCCGAACTGCTCCCGGTGCTGACCCACCGGGTGACTCCCACGCGGCTGCTCGGCTCACCCGCCTGAAGCGCCGCGCCCCGAAGCTCTCCGCGCCCCGTCGCCGAATTCCGGCGACGGGGTCGCGCTTTTTCGTTCCGTCACCCTTATTCGCTCGTACGAGCACTCAATAGCTCGTACGAGCCGAAATGGATCACCTGTCCGACCGGACTAGCCCTATTCGGCCACTACGAACCATCCGAAGTGACAGCCCAGTTGGGATGAACCGTCCGCGCGGGTGATGCGTCATGAACCTGTGAGAAGCGGTGCCGCGAAATCCCTGCGGATCGACGCCCGTGGGGCAACACTGGGTTCCGACGACTTATCACAACGGGGGGCGGCCATGAGCGACACTTCTAGCCGCGGAACAGATACGACAGCCGACTCAGCGATCCCATCCACCACGACACAGCGAGAGATCCCACCCATGTGCCAGCACCAGACTCCGTGCCCGTCAGCCGAATCCGCCGACCGGGAATCCGCCCGCCTCGTGGCGCACCACCCGGAGCAGGGTTGGAGCCTGCTGTGCAACGGCGTGCTGCTCTTCGAGGACACCGGCGAGCTCCTGCCGGACGGCCGGGTCATCGCCCCGCACCGTCCGCTGGCCTCCAGCCAGGTCATGACGGCCGCCTGAGGCCGCCGGGCGGCGTGACCTCCCGCCCGCAGACATGAGGGGCCGGCCGCAGGACACTCTGCGAACCGGCCCCGACGCATGTCCGGGTACCGTCACTCCCCGTCACAGCCACGAACGGGAGGGTACGCCTTCCCACGGATGCCCGTTTTCCGGAAGACTCCTGGAAGTTTCGGGGCCGCCCGTCGACGGAGGTGGGGCAAGTGGCAGCACATGAGGCCGGAGCCGGGGGAAAGGTCACGATCACGGAGATCGCCCGGCAGGCCGGCGTGTCCGTGCCGACCGTGTCCCGCGTCGTCAACGGCCGGTCCGATGTGTCGCCGCAGACCCGGGCCCGCGTCGAGGACCTGCTGCTTCGGCACGGCTACCGCAAGCGCCCCGCGGCCCCGGGCAACCGTGCCGGCCTGCTCGACCTGGTCTTCAACAACCTCGACAGCCCCTGGGCCGTGGAGATCATCCGCGGGGTCGAGGAGGTCGCGCACGGGGCCGGGGTCGGCACGGTGGTGTCGGCCATCCACGGGCGTTCGGGCGACGCCCGCGAGTGGATGCGCAACCTCCGGGCGCGGGCCTCGGACGGCGTCATCCTCGTCACCTCGGCCCTGGAGCCGACACTCCACGAGGAGCTGCGCATTCTCGGCGTCCCGCTGGTCGTCGTCGACCCGGCGGGCTCGCCCGCCCTGGACGCTCCCACCATCGGTGCCGCCAACTGGTCGGGCGGCATGGCGGCCACCGAGCACCTGCTGTCCCTGGGCCACCGCCGGATCGGCCTGATCGCGGGGCCGCCGCGGCTGCTGTGCTCGCGGGCCCGGCTGGACGGCTACCGCGCGGCTCTGGAAGGCGCCGGCATCGCGATGGACGAGTCCCTCGTCGTCCCCGGCGACTTCCGCCCCGAGTCCGGCTTCGCCGCCTGCGACGCCCTGCTCCGCCTGCCCGAGCCGCCGACCGCCGTGTTCGCGGCCAGCGACCAGATGGCCCTCGGCGCGATCGAGGCACTGCGCCGACGCGGGCTGCGGGTGCCGCAGGACATGAGCGTGGTCGGTTTCGACGACCTTCCGGAAGTCCGCTGGTCGGCTCCGCCCCTGACCACCGTCCGCCAGCCGCTGGCCGACATGGGGAAACTGGCCGTCCGCACGGTGCTCCAACTCACCCGCGACGAACAGCCCGGCTCACCGCGGGTGGAACTGGGCACGGACCTGGTGATCCGGGCCAGCACGGCGCCTCCGGCGGGGCGGACCTGACGAGATCGCCCGCCAGTGCAGAAGCCGCCAGGACGCAGCGGAACCAGCCCAAAAACGCGGCCGAATCAGCGAAGCACGGCCAGACCGGACACCCCCTCACCCCGCCGACAGGGCCCACCACGGCCACCCCTCACGCCGCCGACGCAGCCGCGGGCAGCTCTGCCGGCCGAATTCGCCCCTCACGCCGCCGACGCAGCCGCGGGCAGGGCCGGCCGGGCCCGGCACTCCCCCGGCGCCCGGCCGCCCTCGGCACCGCGCGTGCCTTCCCCCACTGGTCGGCGCCGCGAAGCCGCGGCCTTCCCGCCGGGCGTGGCCCGAGGTGGCCGCGCGGCCTGCTGCCGCGCGACCGCCGAAGCGGCGCGGTGTGACCCCAGCCAGGTCGACTCGCCCCGCACGGTCTGGATGGCGCCTCGCCCCGCCCACGCACCGGGACGCCATCCACCCCCTGCCTCCCCCTACTTCCCTCCAAGCGCCTCACGGAGTGCGAAGTACGCCGGCTTGGGGGCCAGTTGCTCGTCCCACGGCAGGGCCGCGCCCTCGCCCGGGAAGAACGCCGGGATCCACGAGTACTTGTCCGTGTAGTCCCAGAGGGTGATGCCGACGCAGCGGCGCACCGCCAGGCAGGCCTCGGTCAGGTCCCGGTACCACTCGGCCTGCTGCGCCAGCTTCTCCTCGGTCGCGGGCAGCTGCATCCGTATGTCGACCTCGGTCAGCGCGGTGTCGAGGCCGAGCCGGGAGAAGCGGCGGAGGTTGTCCTCCAGGGTGCTGGGATAGCCGTACTGGAGAGCGAGGTGGGCCTGGAGGCCGATGCCGTGCAGCGGGACGCCCTTGGCCTTCAGTTCCTTGGCCAGCTTGTAGTACGCGTCGCTCTTCGGGCCGATCCCCTCGATGTTGTAGTCGTTGAGGTACAGCCTGACGCGCGGATCGGCCTGGTGCGCCCAGCGCAGCGCGTCGGCGATGTAACCGGGCCCGAGCGTCTTGTAGAAGACCGACTCGCGGTACGTACCGTCCTCGTTGAACGCCTCGTTGACGACGTCCCAGGCGAACACCTTGCCCCGGTAGTGCCGTACCTCGGTCTGGATGTGCTTCTTCAGCACGGCCCGAAGCTCGGGGGCCGTCCACTCCCTCCCCGTGAGCCACTCGGGCAGCTGGCTGTGCCAGACGAGGGTGTGGCCGCGCACCTTCTGCCGGTTGGCGCGGGCGAGGTTCACGATCTCGTCGCCCTGGGAGAAGTCGAACACGCCCTGCTGGGGCTCGGTCGCGTACCACTTCATGCCGTTGCCGGGGGTGATCTGGTCGAACTCGCTGCCGAGCAGGGCCGTGTAGGGCGCGTCGCCGAGCTCGGGATTGTCCGTCGCGCTGCCGAAGTAGCGGCCGTGCCGCTGGGCGAGGTCGGCGAGGGTCGGTTCCTTGCCGTGCCGCTCGTCCGCCTGCGCCGTCGGCCCGGTGGCGATGCCTCCGAGCATCAGCGCGGCGGCGAGCGCCCCGGCGAGTCTGAGCCGTGTAGCGGTCTTGCGCATGGTGCGACTCCTCACGATCGATGGGTCGGTGAGCCGTGCGTCCGCGGCGCGCGTCAGCCCTTCGTCGCGCCCGCGGTGAGGCCGCCGACGAGCTGACGCTCGGCGACCGAGTAGAAGGCGAGGGCGGGGACCATGGCCAGCACCAGATAGGCGAAGACCTTGGCGTACTCCGCGGAGTACTGCCCCTGGAACTGCTGCACGCCGATCGGCAGGGTCCACCACTGCGAGTCGGTGAACACCAGCAGCGGCAGGAAGAAGTTGTTCCAGCTGGTGACGACGGCCAGCACGGACACGGTGCCGAGCGCGGGCCGCGCCATGGGCAGCAGCACCCGCCAGAAGAAGCCGAACGAGCTGCACCCGTCGAGCGTCGCCGCCTCCTCCAGCTCGCCCGGGATCTGCCGGAAGAAGCCACGCAGGATGATGATGGTCATCGGCAGCCCGAAGGCCGCCTGCGGGAGGATCACGCCGAGCGGGTTGTCCAGCAGGTCCAGGGAGCGCAGCAGCAGGAACAACGGCAGGGCCGCCACCGCGAAGGGGAACATCAGCCCCATCGTGAACAGCGTGAACAGCACCTCCCGGCCCCGGAAGGCGAACCGCGCGAAGGAGAAGGCTGACAGCGCGGAGACCGCGACGACCAGGACGGTCGTGCCCACCGCGATGAGCGTGCTGTTGCCGATCAGCCGCCAGAAGTCCCCCGAGCCGAGGATCTGGGTGTAGTTGGAGGTCACCCACGACTCGGGCAGACCGACCGGGTTGCGGGAGAGCTCGTCGGTGGTCTTGAAGCCGGAGAGCGCGGCGTACAGCAGCGGGACGGCCATGACCGCGCCGACCAGGACCAGGACGAGGTGCAGAGGAAGGTTCCTGCCCCTGCGGGATGTCCGACTGTGCGTCACTTTCCGTCTCCCCGCATGGTGGTCGTGGCCCCTTCCAGGTCGCGCCGGAGCACGAACCGCTGGTAGGCGAGGGCGAAGACGAGACTGATGCCGAACATGACCACGCTGATCGCGCTGGCGTAGCCGACCTGGTAGCGCTTGAACCCGTACTGGAACATGGTCACGGCCATGGTTTCGGAGTGGTGGTCCGGTCCGCCCGCGGTGGTCACCCACACCAGATCGAAGAGCTGGATGGCCCCGATGACCGACAGGAAGACGCTGATGCGCAGGGTGGGCGCGAGCAGCGGCAGCGTCACGTTGCGGAAGCGCTGCCAGGGGCCGGCTCCGTCGATGAGCGCCGCCTCGGTCAGCTCCCTGGGGACGGCCTGGAGCCCGGCCAGGTACAGCATCATGTGGAAGCCGAAGTACTTCCAGGTCATGACCAGGAACAGGGTCGCCATGACGGTGGACGGATCGGCGAACCACTCCCCGCCCAGCCCGTCAAGGCCGACCTTGCCGAGGACCTGGTCGGCGAAGCCGTCGTCCGGGGCGAAGATCATGCCGAAGAGGATTCCGGTGATCGCCTCGGACAGGACGTACGGGGCGAAGAACAGCATCCGGTACACCGCCCGGCCGCGCATGCGCTGGTTGAGCAGGACGGCCATGGCGAGCGCGAACGGCAGTTGGACGACGAGCGACAGCACCACCAGCAGCAGGCAGCGCCACAGGTCGCCCAGGAAGACGTCGTCCTGGAAGAGCCGGGTGAAGTTCTCGCCGCCGATGTATTCGGTGGGCATGCCGAAGCCGCCCCAGCGGAAGAACGCGGCGTACAGCGCGAACAGCATCGGCAGCAGGACGAGCCCCATGAACAGGACCAGGGCGGGCAGTTGGAAGCCGGCCGCGGTGAACCAGTTCAGTGCCCGCCGCCGGGCCCGGCTCCGGGACCGGTCCGTGGCCGGGGGCGGGAGGCCGGCGTCGCGGCCGGTCCGTTTGTCCGGCAGGAACGTGGAGGTCATCGCCGGTTACTGCTCTTCCTTCGCGGTCTTCGTGATCGACTGGCCGACCTGCTCGGGCGACCGGGAACCGGCGATGAGCGCGGCGACGCTGTCGTTGACCTCCTGGCCGACGGCGGGCGCGTACGCCTGGTCGAGGTAGAGCTGGAAGCCGGTGGCCTTCTTCAACTGCTCCTGTACGGCCTTGATGTTGGGGTCGGCGATGGCGCTCTCGGCCGCCGGGACGACGGGCAGGGTGCCGGTCTTCTTGACCAGTTCCAGGTCGGTGGCCTCGGACGCGAAGAACTTCAGGAAGTCGACGGCCTCCTGCGGGGCGCCCCGGCGCAGGGCGTGCCCGCCGCCGCCGCCGAAGACCTCGGTGATGGCGCCCTTGCCGCCATCGACCGCGGGGAAGGGGAAGAACCCGAGGTCCTTGCCGAGGCCCTTGCCCGCGTCGGCCTGCACCACGGGCGCCCACTGGCCCATGAGTTCCATGGCCGCCTTGCCGTTGCCGACGGCGGCGGCCTGGCCGGTGGGGCTGGAGTAGGCGGCGCCGAGGAAGCCCTTCTGGAACGGCTGGAGGGCGACGAGTTCCTCGAGGTGCCGCCCCGCCTCGACGAAGGGGGCGCCGGTGAAGTCCTTGTCGTCGTAGGCCTTCTGCAGCGCCTCGGCGCCGGCGGTGCGCATCGCCAGGTAGGCCCAGTAGTACATGCCGGGCCACTTCTCCTTGCCGGCCAGGGCGAGGGGAGTGATGGTCTCGGCCTTCAGCTTGCGCACGGCGTCGAGGAAGCCGCTCCAGGTGGTCGGGGGCTCGGCGATGCCGGCCTGGTCGAAGAGCGCCTTGTTGTACCAGAAGCCGATCATGCCGATGTCGAACGGGATGCCGTAGACACTGTCGTCGATCAGGTACGGCTCCTTGGCGACCGGGAGCAGGGAGTCGCCCCAGGGCTTGGTCCGGTCCGTGAGGTCCTCGACGAGTCCGGCGTCGACCTGCTGCTTGAGCACGCCGCCGCCCCAGGTGTGGAAGATGTCGGGGAGCTTCCCGGAGGAGGTCAGGGCCGTCATCTTCGACTTGTAGGCGTCGTTCTCCAGCTGGACGATCTTCACCTTGACCTTGGGGTTCTGCGCCTCGAACTTCCGGGCGAGCGCGGCCCAGACGGTCTTGGCCGGCTCGGTGGTGGAGATGTTCCACCACTCGATCGTGGTCGTCCCCGACGACCCTCCGTCCGAGTCCCCGCCGCATGCGCTCAGTGTCGTCATTCCGAGACCGGCCGCGGCGGAGGCCGCCAGGAAGCCGCGGCGGGACAGTGCCGGGTCGCCCATCATGCGCTCCTTGGGTACGGGACGGCGCTCCCGCGTCCGTCCACTGGATCGAAAGTTTCGGAAGAGATCCAGAAAGCTTCGTTGTTGCCGCACCCTAGAGACAGGCGCCAAACACTGGCAACCCCTTGTGCACGGTGAATCTCCCGCCGACGCACGGGTCTTGACTGGCAACAGCCTCTTCAGCACCGCCAGCCCCTTCGACGAGAGTCGGCGAGGGATGCGAATGTTTCGGCTGACCTGGCGAACGTTACGGAGATGCACTGTAGGTGTCACCGCCTCCTGCGACAAGAAGGCCCGTGCCCTACGACCCACGCGGTCGCGATCACGGAGGGTGTCCAAGTCTCGGCGGGCGAACACCCCTCGCCCGCAGGCGAGGCTGTGCGGCTCGATCGGCGGCCCAACGGGCCCTCAGCACGCGTTTTGACGCCCCACGCCTCCCAGCCGCCGCCCCCGCCGCCAGTCTTAACGGAAGCTTGACGCGCTCAGTGACCTCATCCACAGGCCATCACGTCACGCTCCGCTTACGCTGAACCGGCCGTCCAGTGATGGCCGGAACCACGCTGAACCGCACATCGGGAGCACGTCGATGGCCACCACTGAGCACTCGCCACCGAGCCGTACGGAGCCCGCTCCACCCAGTCGCCTGCGCGCCTGGATGCTTCAGGGCCTGTCCGACATGGGCAAGGGCGGCGGTCACACCGGCCCCCATGCCGAACCGGAGCCCCCGCACCAGGGCCAGCGCTGGTGGCGGGTGATGTGCCTGACCGGCGTCGACTACTTCTCCACACTCGGCTACCAGCCGGGCATCGCGGCTCTCGCCGCCGGGCTGCTGTCGCCGGTCGCGACGATCGTGCTGGTGATCGTCACCCTGGCGGGCGCCCTGCCGGTCTACCGCCGGGTGGCCGAGGAGAGCCCGCACGGTGAGGGCTCGATCGCGATGCTGGAGCGGCTGCTCTCCTTCTGGCAGGGCAAGCTGTTCGTACTGACCCTGCTGGGCTTCGCCGCCACCGACTTCCTGATCACCATCACCCTGTCGGCCGCCGACGCCTCCACTCACCTCGTGGAGAACCCGCATCTGACCGGCGCCCTGCACGACAAGCAGATGCTGATCACGCTCGTCCTCGTGGCCCTGCTCGGCGCCGTGTTCCTCAAGGGCTTCCTGGAGGCGATCGGCGTCGCGGTCGCCCTGGTGGGCGCCTACCTCGCGCTCAACGTGGTCGTGGTGGTCGTCGGCCTCTACCACGTGGTCACCGCGGGCCATGTGGTCACCGACTGGGCCGGCGCCCTCACCACTCAACACGGCAATGTCTTCGTCATGATCGGTGTGGCGCTGCTCGTCTTCCCGAAGCTGGCGCTCGGCCTCTCCGGGTTCGAGACCGGCGTGGCCGTGATGCCGCACGTCAAGGGCGACCCGGCCGACACGGAGGAACGGCCGGCCGGCCGCATCCGCGACACGAAGAAGCTGCTCACCACGGCCGCCCTCGTCATGAGCGGCTTCCTGATCACCACCAGTTTCATCACCACCCTCCTCATCCCCGAGAAGGAGTTCGAGGCGGGCGGCCAGGCCAACGGGCGCGCGCTGGCCTATCTGGCTCACGACTACCTGGGCAACACCTTCGGCACCGTCTACGACGCCTCGACGATCGCCATCCTGTGGTTCGCGGGCGCCTCCGCGATGGCCGGCCTGCTCAATCTGATGCCGCGCTACCTGCCCCGCTACGGCATGGCCCCGCACTGGGCCAGGGCCGTGCGCCCCATGGTCATCGTCTTCACCCTGATCGCGTTCTTGGTCACCTGGATCTTCGACGCCGACGTCAACGCGCAGGGCGGCGCCTACGCCACCGGTGTGCTGGTCCTGATCAGCTCCGCCGCGATCGCGGTGACCATCGCCGCCCGCAAGGCCCGGCAGCGGAACTGGATCATCGCCTTCGCGGTCATCTCCGCGGTGTTCCTCTACACGACCGTCGCGAACGTCATCGAGCGCCCGGACGGCGTCAAGATCGGCGCCTGTTTCATCGCCGGCATCATCCTGGTCTCCCTGCTGTCCCGGCTGGCCCGGTCGTTCGAGCTCCGCGTGACCAGCGTGACGCTGGACGACATGGCGGAGCGCTTCGTCCGGGACATGGCCAGCCGCCGGATACGGCTCATCGCCAACGAGCCCGATCGGCGCGACATCGCCGAGTACCGCGACAAGATCGAGCAGATCCGGCACGACAACGACGTACCCGGACAGGAGGACTTCGTCTTCGTCGAGGTGACGGTCACCGACCCGTCCGAGTTCGAGGCGGGCCTGACCGTGCGGGGCGAGGTGCTCCACAACCGCTACCGCGTCCTGACCCTGGAGTCCTCCTCCGTCCCCAACGCCCTGGCCGCGCTCCTGCTGTACGTCCGCGACACGACCGGCCGCACCCCGCACATCTACTTCGAGTGGACCGAAGGAGGGCCCTTCGCCAACCTGTTGCGGTTCTTCCTGTTCGGCCAGGGCGAGGTCGCCCCGGTGACCCGCGAGGTCCTGCGCGAAGCGGAACCGGACCGGAAGCGGCGGCCGAAGGTGCACGTGGGCTGAGTCAGCCCTTCGGTCTGCGCTGGCCGAAGCCCCTGCGGGGCGGACGCACCACGATCTGCCCGTAGTTGATCTCGCCGGTGATCCGCACGCGCAGCACGACCGGGGCATCGGCGGCCCCGCGCGCCTTGATCTGGGAGTAGTTCGTCACCAGCGCGCCGGTGTCCACGACGACCCCCGGCGGGGTCAGCAGTTTCAGGGCGCCGGCCCGCATGTCCAGGTCGATGTGCAGGGTGTCCTGGGTGATCACCGCGTCGGTGAAGTCGAGCGTCACCTCGCCCCACGCGGACCGGATCTCCAGCCGCCGCGGCACCACCCAGCCGTCACCGCGCCGGGTCGAGGACCCTTCCTGCTCGATCCGGACGACCTCCTGGGCCTCGACGCCGGTCCCGCCCGCCACCTCGGGCAGATCCGCGGTCAGCACGGCGAGCTCGCCCACCGTACGGGCGGACAGCGCGGCCTCCAGCCGCTCCTCGAGCTCTTCCAAGGTCAGCCGGCCGTCACCCGCGGCGACGCGCAGCACGTCCACGGTTCGGTCCCGGTCCGCATGCGAGGCCCTCACCTCGGGCGATCCACCGGTACGCGAGAGGTCCCCCGCCATCACATCTCCCCGCTCTCCCGGGCACGGCACCCGGCCCGCCCACTCGACGACTAACGCTATATCGCGTTATACCCAACGGCCAACCCCGCATCCGCCGTTCCCGCCCCGCGCCCCTATCGTGACCGGCATGCAGTCCTACACGATCGGCCAGGCAGCACGACTGCTCGGCGTGAGCCCGGACACCGCCCGCCGCTGGGCGGACGCGGGCCGTATCGCCACCCACCGCGACGAGGCCGGGCGGCGGCTCGTCGACGGGCGGGACCTGGCCGCGTTCTCCGTCGAACTCGCCAGGTCCGGCACCGCCGAGGAGGACACGCCGTACACGTCGGCCCGCAACGCCTTCCCCGGCATCGTCACCGCGATCAAGCTCGGTGACGTCGCCGCCCAGGTGGAGATCCAGGCCGGCCCGCACCGCCTCGTCTCCCTGCTCACCCGCGAGGCCGTCGAGGAACTGGGCCTGGAGGTCGGCATCGAGGCGACGGCCCGCGTGAAGTCGACGAACGTCCATATCGACCGGACCTGAAGCCCGTAGGAACGCACATGCGCACCCAGCCGCCCACTCACCCTGGCTCATGCGAAGCCACAGCAGACTTCTGCCTCGCAGATGCGTCAGTATGATCGGCGTATCGGAGGAGCCCTGCGGCTCTTCCCCCCGCACACCGAGGGAGTGGCCCCGAGATGACCCGTTCCGCGCTCCGGACAGGCCGAATGCTCCAGGTCGCCGGTGCCTCCGCGGCCGCGCTGCTGACTCTGAGCGCCTGCTCCTCCGCCACGGGCTCGGACAAGGGCTCCTCCCCGGGGAAGCCCTCCGGCACGGTCACCGTCTTCGCAGCCGCCTCTCTGGAGGAGAGCTTCAAGACCCTGGGCAAGCGGTTCGAGAAGGAGCACCCGGGCACGAAGGTCACCTTCAACTTCGGCGGCAGCGACACCCTCGCCGCCAGCATCACCAGCGGCGCCCCGGCCGACGTCTTCGCCGCCGCCAGCACCAAGACCATGGCGACCGTGACGGACCAGCGGGACGCGGCGGGCACGCCGGCCACCTTCGTCCGCAACCGGCTGGAGATCGCCACGCCGCCTGGCAACCCCGACCGGATCTCTACCCTGAAGGACCTCACAAAGCCCGGCCTGAAGGTCGTCCTGTGCGACAAGACCGTGCCGTGCGGTGCCGCCGCCCGGAAGGCGCTGGACGCCGGCGGCCTGAAGCTCACTCCCGTCTCGTACGAGCAGGACGTCAAGAGTGCCCTGACCAAGGTCGAGCTGAAGGAGGCCGACGCCGCCGTCGTCTACCAGACCGATGTGCGGGCGGCGGGTGACAAGGTGGCGGGCGTGAACTTCCCCGAGTCGGCCCAGGCCGTCAACGACTATCCGATCGCCCTGCTCAAGAACGCCCCCAACCCCAAGGCGGCGAAGGCGTTCATCGCGCTGGTGAGGTCCGCGGAGGGTCACAAGGTGCTGTCCCGGGCCGGGTTCCTCAAGCCGTGACCGACACCCTGGCCAGCCGCCCCCGCCGTGATCGCCACCGCGGCCGGACCCGATCGGTGCCGATTCCCCTGCTGGTGCCCGCCCTGCTCGGCCTGGCGTTCCTGCTCCTGCCCCTGATCGCCCTGCTCGTACGGGCGCCCTGGCGCAGCCTCCCCGAGCAGCTGACGAGCGCCGAGGTGTGGGAGGCACTCCGGCTGTCGCTCGTCTGCGCCACGGCGGCGACGGGCCTGAGCCTGGTCGTCGGCGTCCCCCTGGCCTGGCTGCTGGCCCGCACGCGGTTCCCCGGCCGGGGTTTCGTGCGGGCCCTGGTGACACTGCCGTTGGTGCTGCCGCCGGTGGTGGGCGGTGTGGCCCTGCTGCTCGCCTTCGGGCGCAACGGCGTCATCGGGCAGTGGCTCGACTCCTGGTTCGGGATCACCCTGCCCTTCACCACGACGGGTGTCGTCCTCGCCGAGACGTTCGTGGCGATGCCGTTCCTCGTCATCAGCGTGGAGGGCACCCTGCGGGCCGCCGACCCGCGCTACGAGGAAGCGGCCACCACCCTGGGCGCCTCCCGCTTCACCGCGTTCCGCCGGGTCACTCTTCCGCTGATCGCGCCGGGCATCGCGGCCGGCGCCGTACTGGCCTGGGCCCGGGCCCTCGGCGAGTTCGGCGCGACGATCACCTTCGCGGGCAACTTCCCGGGTCGCACCCAGACCATGCCGCTGGCGGTCTACCTGGCCCTCCAGAACGACCCGGCGGCGGCGATCGCCCTCAGCCTGGTCCTGCTGGCGGTGTCCATCGCCGTACTGGCAGCGCTGCGAGACCGCTGGATGACGGCCTCCTGATCCCCTTGGACGAACCCTCATGACCGACCTCGACGGCACCACGACCGGCGTCCGCACCGAAGGCCTCGACGCCCACCTCGTCGTCGACCGCGGCACCTTCCGCCTGGACGTCACACTCACCGCCGCCCCAGGGGACGTCGTCGCCCTGCTCGGCCCCAACGGCGCCGGCAAGACCACCGCCCTGCGCGCCCTCGCAGGGCTCACCCCTCTCACATCGGGTCATCTACGGCTGGACGGCACCCCGCTGGACGCCACGCCGCCCGAGTCCCGCCCGGTCGGCGTCGTCTTCCAGGACTACCTGCTCTTCCCGCATCTGACCGCCCTGGACAACGTCGCCTTCGGGCCGCGTTGCCGGGGCGCCGGCAAGGCCGAGGCCCGCGCCCAGGCGGCCGAGTGGCTGGACCGTATGGGCCTGGCCGACCACGCCGGCGCCAAGCCCCGCCGCCTGTCGGGAGGCCAGGCCCAGCGCGTGGCCGTGGCCCGGGCCCTGGCCACCCGGCCCCGGCTGCTGCTCCTGGACGAGCCCCTCGCCGCCCTCGACGCCCGCACCCGCCTGGAGGTGCGCGCCCAGCTCCGGCGACACCTCGCCGAGTTCGAGGCGGTGGCCGTCCTGGTCACGCACGACCCGCTGGACGCCATGGTGCTGGCCGACCGCCTGGTCGTGGTCGAGCACGGCCATGTCGTACAGGAGGGCACGCCCTCCCACATCGCCCGCCACCCCCGCACGGACTACATCGCCCGGCTCGTCGGCCTCAACCTCTACCGGGGACGGGCCGAGGGCCACACCGTCCGGCTCGACTCGGGCCCGGCCATCACGACCACGGAAGAGCTCTCCGGCCCGGCCTTCGTGGCGTTCCCGCCCGGCGCCGTGACGCTGTACCGCGAACGCCCCACCGGCTCCAGCGCCCGCAACCTGTGGCGCTGCGAGGTCGCCGGCCTTGAGACGCACGGCGACCAGATCCGCGCGGACCTCACCGGCGAACTCCCCCTGACCGCCGACCTCACCACGGTCGCCGCGGCCGAACTCGACCTGCATCCCGGAGCCGCGGTCTGGGCGACGGTCAAGGCGACGCAGACGCACGCATACCCGGCATAAGGAATCCGGCGGGCTACCGTGCACCCATGAGTCTGAGCATCCGCAACCAGCTTCCCGGCACCGTCACCGCCGTCACGCCGGGCGAGGCGATGGCGACGGTCAGGGTCCGCCTCACCGGCGGCCAGGCCCTCACCGCGGCGATCACTCGCGAGGCGGCGGACGACCTCGGTCTCACGCCCGGCACCGCCGTGCGCGCCCTTGTGAAGTCGACGGAGGTCTCGCTGGCCACCGCCGGCGTCGAGGGCCTCTCCATCCGCAACCGGCTCCCGGGCACGGTCACGGGCATCGCCACCGGCGACGCGATGGCGTCCGTACGGGTCACCGTCGAGGGCGGCGAACTGACCGCCGCGATCACCAGGGACGCAGCGGACGACCTCGCCCTGTCGGCCGGGACCCCCGTCGTCGCCCTGATCAAGTCGACCGAGGTGTCCCTCGCCGCCGCCGAATGACGGGAGGGACCCCGCACCACGGAGCCCCTCCCACACGACCTGTCGGGCCGGTCAGTCCTCGTAGGCGTCCAGCGGCGGGCAGGAGCAGACCAGGTTCCGGTCACCGAAGGCCTGGTCGATGCGGCGCACCGGCGGCCAGTACTTGTCGGCGACCGAGACCCCGGCCGGGAAGACGGCCTCCTCACGGCTGTAGGCGTGCTCCCACTCCCCGGCGAGCGTCCCGGCGGTGTGCGGGGCGCCCCGCAGCGGGTTGTCGTCCGCGGGCCACTCGCCGGAGCCCACCTTCTCGATCTCCGCACGGATGGCGATCATCGCCTCGCAGAACCGGTCCAGCTCGGTCAGATCCTCCGACTCGGTCGGCTCGATCATCAGCGTCCCGGCCACCGGGAACGACATCGTCGGCGCGTGGAAGCCGTAGTCGATCAGCCGCTTGGCCACGTCGTCGACGCTCACGCCGGTCGCCTTGGTCAGCGGCCGCAGGTCGATGATGCACTCGTGCGCGACGAGCCCGCCGGGGCCGGTGTAGAGCACCGGGTAGTGCGGTTCCAGCCGCTTGGCGATGTAGTTGGCGCTGAGCACCGCGACCTGCGTGGCCCGCTTCAGCCCCTCCCCGCCCATGAGCCGGACGTAGGCCCAGGAGATCGGCAGGATGCCGGCGGAACCCCACGGCGCCGCGGAGATGGGACCGACCCCCGTCTCCGGGCCCGCCTCGGGCTGGAGCGGGTGGTTGGGCAGGTACGGCGCGAGGTGCTCCCGCACCGCCACCGGACCGACTCCGGGACCGCCGCCGCCGTGCGGGATGCAGAAGGTCTTGTGCAGGTTCAGGTGCGAGACGTCACCGCCGAAGTGCCCCGGCTTGGCGAGTCCCACGAGCGCGTTGAGGTTGGCCCCGTCGACGTAGACCTGCCCGCCCGCCTCGTGCACCTGGGCGCAGATCTCGGAGACGTGCTCCTCGAACACGCCGTGCGTGGACGGGTACGTGATCATCAGCACCGACAGCTCGTCGCGGTACTGCTCGATCTTGGCCCGCAGGTCCTCGACGTCGATCTCGCCGTCGTCGGCGGTCTTCACGACGACGACCTTCATGCCCGCCATCACCGCGCTCGCGGCGTTGGTCCCGTGCGCGGACGACGGGATCAGGCACACGGTGCGCTGCTCGTCCCCGTTGGCCCGGTGGTACCCGCGTACGGCGAGCAGACCGGCCAGCTCGCCCTGCGACCCGGCGTTCGGCTGGAGGGACACCTTGTCGTACCCGGTGACCTCGGCGAGACGGTCCTCCAGCTCACGGATGAGCGTGAGGTAGCCCCCGGCCTGCTCGGCGGGCGCGAAGGGGTGCAGCTGCCCGAACTCGGGCCAGGTGACCGGCTCCATCTCCGTGGTCGCGTTGAGCTTCATGGTGCAGGAGCCCAGCGGGATCATGCCCCGGTCGAGCGCGTAGTCGCGGTCGGCCAGCCGGCGCAGGTAGCGCAGCATGGCCGTCTCGGAGCGGTGCTGGTGGAAGACGGGGTGCGTCAGGTACTCGTCGGTCCGCAGCAGAGCATTCGGAAGCCCGTCCTCGGTGGCCGCGTCCAGCGCCTCGACGACCCCCTCGACGCCGAATGCGGCCCACACGGCACGCAGCTGGGCCCGCGTGGTGGTCTCGTCGCAGGCGATGGATACGTGGTCGGCGTCGACGAGGTGCAGGTTGACCCCGTTCTCCCGCGCGGCGGCCACGGCGTCGGCGGCCCGGCCCTCGACGCGCACGGTCAGGGTGTCGAAGTAGGACCCGTGCACGACCTCGACCCCGCCGTTCGCGAGCCCGGCGGCGAGCACCGTGGCGTACCGGTGGGTGCGCCGCGCGATGCCCTTGAGGCCCTCCGGCCCGTGGTACACGGCGTACATGCCGGCCATGACGGCGAGCAGCACCTGGGCGGTGCAGATGTTGCTGGTGGCCTTCTCGCGGCGGATGTGCTGCTCACGCGTCTGGAGCGCCAGCCGGTACGCCTTGTTCCCGTCGGCGTCCACGGACACGCCGACGAGCCGCCCGGGCAGGCTGCGCGCCATCTTGTCCTTGACCGCCATGTAACCGGCGTGCGGACCGCCGAACCCCATCGGCACACCGAAGCGCTGGGTCGTCCCGACGGCGATGTCCGCGCCGAGCTCACCGGGCGACTTCAGCAGCGTCAGCGCGAGCAGATCGGCGGCGACGGTGACGAGCGCCCCGAGCTCGTGCGCCTGGTCGATGACCGGCTTGATGTCCCGTACGGCCCCGGAGGCACCCGGGTACTGGATCAGCACGCCGTTGATCTCGCGCTCGGCGACCTCGGCGGGGATGCCGTCACTCAGGTCGGCGACGACGACCTCGACACCGGTCGGCTCGGCCCGGGTCCGGATCACGGCGATGGTCTGCGGCAGCGTGTCCGCGTCGACCAGGAACAGCCCCTTCTTGTTCTTGCCGAGGCGCCGCGACAGCGCCATGGCCTCGGCGGCCGCGGTGCCCTCGTCGAGCAGGGAGGCACCGGAGGTCGGCAGTCCGGTGAGGTCGGCGACCATCGTCTGGAAGTTGAGCAGCGCTTCGAGCCGGCCCTGCGAGATCTCCGGCTGGTACGGCGTGTAGGCCGTGTACCAGGCCGGGTTCTCCATGACGTTGCGCATGATGACCGGGGGCGTGAACGTGCCGTAGTAGCCGAGTCCGATCATGGAGCCGAGGACCTGGTTGCGGTCGGCGAGGGAGCGCAGCTCGGCGATCACCTCGGCCTCGCTGCGGGCGCCCGGCAGGTCAAGCGCCTCGGCACTCTTGATCACGGCCGGGACCGCTGCGGCCGTGAGCTCGTCCAGCGAGCCGTAGCCGACCTGCGCGAGCATCTTGGCGCGGGCCTCGTGGTCGGGGCCGATGTGGCGCTGCTCGAAGGGAACTGCCTCTTCGAGCTCGGAGAGCGGAATGCGGTGGGCGGTCATTACGGAGGCCTCCTGGTCGACACGACCTTCGAGGGGCACCACGGCACGGGTACCCGGACGGCCTCCCCCTCTGTCATCTCGACCTGAGAGCTTCACCGGATCGCCCGAAGGCCTCCGGCTTTCACCGTCGGTGAGAGCGGAAGCCGTCGACACCCGCTCTGCTTTCCAGAGTGACCTCGTCCGTGCGGTACGTGAGCCTGAGAGATTCCGGGGAGGATTTGCTCCTTCGGCGCCTCCGATGGTGTCTGGAGGACTCTCCCGCACGGGGTCAGCAGCCGCTGCCAGCGTACCAGCGCGGGCAACGCACGAACCTTCGAGTGGCCACCTCTCCGATTGTGCCGTTTTGTTGTGCTTACGGATGAGTTGCGACTATGTGGAGGGCCCGTGCGAACCGATATCGATCCGCGCAACCTGATCGGCCGCAAGGCGTTCGACCGCAACGGAACCAGGATCGGCACGATCGACGAGGTCTACCTCGACGACGCCACCGGCGAGCCGGAGTGGGCGGCCATACGGACCGGCCTGTTCAGCAGGGACGCGTTCGTCCCCCTGGAGCCCAGTGAACTGATCGACGGCGCCCTCCACGTGCCCTTCGACCGCGCCCTGATCAAGGACGCCCCCGACTTCGGCGTGGGGCGCCACCTCTCCCCGGAACAGGAACTCCAGCTCTACCACCACTACGGCCTCGACGTCGCCGCACCTCCGCCGTTCCCGGACCGCGACTTCGGCAAGCTGGCGGGCACGGACGAGACGGCCTGAAGCCGCCCGGCGCCGTCGGCCACTTCGCGAAGTGCTGCGGGGTCGCCGTCCCGTACGCTCGCCTCCGGTCCCGTTAAGACCAGCGGCAACGGATCCGCCGGCTCCAGGTCCGGGTCGTCGACCCGGAAGGTCCGCACCCGCCCGGGCTCCGAGCCGGGCGTCTCGAACCGCACGGTGACCCGCCCCAGACCGCTGCCCTGCACCCACCCGTGCCCGAACACGGCGTGCCGTACGTCGTGCCCGGCGGGCCACCGCCGTTCGGCGAGCGCCGGCTGCTCCTCGGCCGGGGCCACGGCGTCCATCTCGACGGGCCCATCCGCCTCCGCCCGCTCCCCCGCCGCCTGCGCGAAGAGATCCTCCTGCGTGTAGTCGGCGAGCCCGCTGACTCCCACCCCGAGCAGCCGCACACCGCCCGTCGTGTCGACCGAGTCCAGCAGCCGGGCCGCCGCCTCGCGGATCACCCCCGGATCGTCGGTCGGCCCGCGCAGTGTCTCGGAGCGGGTGAGCGTCGAGAAGTCGTACCGCCGCACCTTGAGCACGATGGTCCGCCCGGACAGCCCGGCCCCGCGCAGCCGCCGCACGCACCGGTCGGCCAGTCGCTGCACCTCGAGACCGACCCGCACCCGGTCGTGGATGTCCACGTCGTAGGTGTCCTCGACCGACACCGACTTCGTCTCCCGCTCCGCCACGACGGGCCGGTCGTCCCGCGCCAGCGCCATGGCGTAGAGCCCGTGCCCGTGCGACTTTCCCAGCAGCCGGACCATCTCGTCCTCGCCCGCCTCGACGATCTCCTCGATCGTGGTGATCCCGGCCCGTCGCAGGTGGTCGCCCGTCGCCGGACCGACCCCCGGCAGCGTCCGCACCGACATCGGCCCGAGCATCGCCCGCTCGGACCCCGGCTCGATCACCACCAGTCCGTCCGGCTTGGCCTGCTCCGAGGCGATCTTCGCGAGCATCTTGGAGGCGGCGAGCCCGACCGATCCCGTGAGTCCGGTGACGGCCCGTATGTCCGCGCGCAGCTGTGCCCCGACCAGCCGCGCCGACGGCTCGTCCCAGGCGGCTCCCCCGGCTTCCAGGTCCACGAACGCCTCGTCCAGGCTCAGCGGCTCCACCAGCGGCGACAACGCCCGCAGCAGCTCCATCACCCGCTCGCTGATCGCCTTGTAGAAACCGAAGCGCGGCACCAGATACGCGGCGTTGGGCGCGAGCCGCCGGGCCTGTCCCATGGGCATCGCCGAATGCACTCCGAAGACCCTGGCCTCGTACGACGCCGTGGCCACGACGCCCCGCGGCCCGAGCCCGCCCACGACGACGGCCTTCCCGCGCAGACTCGGCTTGGACGCCTGCTCCACCGAGGCGAAGAAGGCGTCCATATCAAGATGCAGGATCGTGGGCGCGGTTCTCACATCTCCGATGCTGCCCTACGCCACTGACAACGCCCGGGACGACCGCCCTCACACCCCGGTAGAAACCGCTTGCAGTGCGGCGTGGAAAGGTCCCGCCTGTAACAGCATCACGGGCACCACACTGCCGGTCGGCTCAGACGGCCCGGTTCCGCCGTCGCGCCAGCTCGTCCGCCGGGTTGGACCCGACCAGGGTCTCGCCGGTGTCGATCCGCTCCCCGTGCAGCTGGGACAGCGCGCTCTCGACATCCCGCCACACCACGCCCACGGCGATCCCGAAGACGCCCTGCCCCCCTTGGAGCAGCGCGTGGACCTCGTCCGGCGAGGTGCACTCGTAGACCGTCGCTCCGTCACTCATCAGCGTCATCCGCTCCAGGTCGCTGAAACCGCGTTCCCTGAGGTGCTGGACGGCCGTTCGGATGTTCTGGAGCGACACCCCGGTGTCGAGGAACCGCTTGACGATCTTCAGGACGACGACGTCCCGGAAGCTGTACAGCCGCTGTGTCCCCGACCCGTAGGCGGGGCGCACACTCGGCTCGACGAGCCCGGTGCGGGCCCAGTAGTCGAGCTGCCGGTAGGTGATACCGGCGGCCGCGCAGGCCGTGGGGCCGCGATAGCCGATCTGCTCGGACGCCTCGGACGCCATGGACGTCGTCCCTCCGCTGCTCGGCACGGCCGTCGGTCGCTGCGGAACGTGATCAGCCACGCCGCCGGGCTGGGAACACCCCCCGCTCGGGCGGAGCCGTGAGCCCGGGGGAGGGTACGGACCGCTCGCCCTGAGACTGCGCTCGGGGCCACCCCCAGCCGTACCGTCGCCGCTGCTTCTCACGCCGACCTCCGTCCTTGACCTGCCTTCTCGACGGTAGGCAGTCACCCGGGGTGCGTCAACGATCGCCACACTCGCCACGCCGAGTGATAATCACCCTAAGAGTGGTTTCCCGTGCCCCACCGCGGGGAAAGGCTAGCCGAATGCCTCCGACGCGGGCCGCGTGACGCTCTCACCGGCATCCGGCACATGCGGGCATTTCACCCGTCACACGTACGGCGGGCGACCCTGCCGCGGACCACATCATCCGCCGGGCCGCCCCACACACGCCTCACTGGCTTTGCACTCGCCGCCATCCGGCTCTCACCGGTATCCGGAGCTCACTGGCTGCTGCTGCCGAAGTCCTCCGGGGAGATCTGGTCGAGGAACTCGCGGAACTTCTCCACCTCGTCCTCCTGCTCGTCCGGGATCGCGATACCGGCGTCGTCGAGCACCGTGTCACTGCCGTAGATCGGCGTCCCGGTGCGCAGGGCCAGCGCTATGGCGTCGGACGGGCGGGCGCTCACCTCGACGCCGCTGGCGAAGACCAGCTCCGCGTAGAAGACGCCCTCACGCAGGTCCGTGATGCGCACTTCCGTGAGCTCCTGGCCGACGGCCTCCAGCACGTCCTTGAACAGGTCGTGGGTCAGCGGCCGCGCAGGAGCCATGCCCTGCTGGGCGAAGGCGATCGCCGTCGCCTCCCCCGGTCCGATCCAGATGGGGAGGTAACGATCGCCTCCCACTTCACGCAGCAGCACGATCGGTTGGTTGGAGGGCATTTCCACCCGGACACCTACGACATCGAGCTCGTTCACACAGCAACCCTAGGCCGTGCTCGGGATGTTTGGGTAGTCGGGCCGGGAACGGGCGCCTGATCCGGCCCTCCCACGACCGGCCGTCTCAGGGCAGCCGCACACCGAGCGCCGTCTGCACCAGAGCGGCGTGCAGCTTCACCGTGAGCCCCGCCAGCTCCTTGGTGCGGGCCTCCGCGTGAGCCCTGGTCTGCGGGTTCCGGTGCCGCTTCAGCGGGGCCACCACCTGGTCCACGAGCCCGGCCTCGCGGTCGGCGGCGGCCTTCATCACCCTCAGGTGCCGCGGCTCGATCCCGAACCGCCCCAGCTCGGCGATCAACGAGGCCACCGTGACGGCCTCCGCGTCGTACACCCCGTCCTCCAGGGGTGTGACGAGCCCGTACGACTCCCACTCCCTGAGCTCCTCCTCGCCGACACCGGCGGCGGCGAGCAGCTCCTCACGTCCGATCCTGGCCGCCGTGGGCGCCTCGGGGGGCTCGGGCACGCTCTCGCCGTCCCGCTGACGGCCCAGCGCCGGCAGCTGGACGGCCTCGCCGCGCTCCATGGCCTCCAGGTGCTCGCGGATCACCTTCAGGGGCAGATAGTGGTCCCGCTGCATCCTCAGGACATGACCGAGACGCTCGACGTCGTGAGCACTGAACTTGCGATACCCCGACGGGGTCCGCTGCGGCTCGATGAGCCCCTCCGCCTCCAGAAAACGGATCTTGGAGATGGTGACCTCGGGAAACTCGTCGCGCAGCACGTTCAGCACCGTGCCGATGCTCATCAGCCTGTCCGTGGCGGCGGCGCCGTGCCCGGCACCGCCGCTCGGTGTTTGAAGCATGGACCTTCCCTGACGGACGGACCTTCGCGAGGTTCCCGGCCGGAATCCGGTCAGTAGCCCCGCTGGCTGGCGTAGAAGACCAGCCGGTACTTGCCGATCTGCACCTCGTCGCCGTTGTTCAGGGCGACCTGGTCGATCCGCTCGCGGTTCACGTACGTGCCGTTCAGGCTGCCCACGTCGGCCACCGTGAACGAGCCGTCCTGACCTCGGCGGAACTCCACATGCCGCCGGGAGACCGTCACGTCGTCCAGGAAGATGTCGCTCTGCGGATGACGCCCGGCCGTGGTCAGATCACCGTCCAGCAGGAAGCGGCTGCCCGAGTTCGGCCCGCGGCGCACGACCAGGAGCGCGGAACCCAGCGGCAGCGCGTCGACGGCAGCCTGCGCCTCGGGGGACAGCGTCGGCATCGGCGTCTGGCCGGTGGTCTCGCTGTCGTAGGCCTCGAGACCGGAGATGGAGATCGTGGAGGTCGTCTCGGACGGACGCTCCGCCGCCGCCCCCGCCCGCAGCGGCGCGCCGCAGTTGGAGCAGAAGCGGCTGTTCTCCGCGTTGCGGTTACCGCACCTCGTACACACCAGGGCCGACATCGGATCCTCCTGCCGCGGCTGCCCACCGGGGGCATTGGACGCATACGGGTCGGAAAACCCTCCACCCGTACCTGAGGTTGACGGTTGCCCGAAACCTATGCCGCCGGGCTGCGCAGGGTCAACCGACGGCGCGCCCTGACCTCCGGAAACGTCGCCGCCCGGGCCACCGACCTGGTCCCGGAACAGCGGCCGCTGGCCCTCCGCGTCAGGCTGTGCGCGATGGCGGGCGGTCGCATTGTCGCTGCCCTCTCGCGCGCTCTTGCCGAACAACTTCGCAAACAACTTCACGGGCGATTCCCCTTGACCGAAACAGACCCGCCCGTGGGGCAGGACGAACCCTGACTGAACACTCTGGCCGACCCGGACATCCTGACAACGTCCGTCTGCACCAGACAGTTTCCACCACGCACCACCCATTCGGTGCGCCGACCCCCCGCAACCTCATGCCCTCGCCCGACCTCGCCCATGCACCCCCGGTTCACTGGGAGGACGACCGAGCGTAGTCAGGCCGCTTCACCGCCCGCAAGGCGTCCACGACGATCTTGGTCGACCGCTCGATGGTGACCGTGGCCTGTTCCTTCTCGAGAGTCTGCACCACGCCTCCGGGGATGTTGAGCGCCGGCTCGAGATCCTGCGGCTTGCCGATGACCTTGAAACGATAGGGCGCGTTGATCTTGTTCCCGTCGACGCTCACGCCCTTGCCGGAGTCCGTCAGATAGGTGCCCGCGACTACCCGCACGCCGTTCACCTGGATCGCCTCGGCACCCGCCGCGCGCAGCTCCTGGATCGCGTCGAGCAGCATGTCCGCCTCGACCGTCCCCTTCGTGTCCTCGATGGTCATGGTGATGCCGGGCCCCTGCGCGGCCACCGTGCCCGCCAGGATGCCGAGTTGCCTCTCCTTCTCGATGGTCTGCTTCCGGGCCTCCTCGGCCTGGTCCGAGCTGTTCTCCAACTCGTCCCGCTGCTTCTCGAGGCCCTGCTTCTCGTCCTCAAGACGCTGCGTACGGTCATCCAGTTCATCGAGGATGCGGACAAGATCTTCCTGACGCGCACCGCGCAGCGCGCTGTCACTGTCGCTGTGCGAGGCCACCTGCACGGCCAGCCCGAAGCCAAGGCCGAACAGCAACAGCGCGACGATGAGTTGGGCCCGTGAGACCCGCGGCGGCCACAGCCCCTTCACCAGCCGCTGCCGACCGGTCAGCCGCGGCTCGGACTCGGGGCCGGGACCGGGCCCGGGAGCCGTCTGCGGTTCGGGCTCCGGTTCAGGTTCCGGTTCCGAATCCCGTTCTGGTGCTCGTTCTGGTTTTGGTTCAGGGGCGTCCTGGGCGGCAGGCGCCGGCGCGGACACCTCCTGGGGCAGTTCCCTGCGCAGCCGGTTTCCGGACTCGCCGTTCCCGTCGCGCTGGTCCGCGCGCGTGTCGCCGTTCTCCTCGGGGCGCTTGTCGTCGTGCTCGCTCATCGGCCTCACGCCCGGAACACGTGCCGGCGGATCGCCGCGGCGTTGGAGAAGATCCGGATACCGAGGACGACCACCACACCGGTGGACAGCTGGGCACCCACGCCCAGCTTGTCCCCCAGGAACACGATCAACGCGGCCACCACCACGTTCGACAGGAACGACACCACGAAGACCTTGTCGTCGAAGATGCCGTCGAGCATGGCCCGCAGGCCGCCGAAGACGGCGTCGAGCGCCGCCACGACAGCGATCGGCAGATACGGCTCGACCACCGCCGGAACCTCAGGCCGGACCAACAGGCCGGCCACGACTCCCACGACGAGGCCCAGTACGGCGATCACGATGTGCCCTTCTCGCTCTTCTCAGTGCTCGGCTGTGCTGTACGTACGATCACACTCGGCGCGGCGGGCAGCCGGAGGTCGTCCTCCACGGAGATGCCCGTCCTGATGCCGTAGCTCTCCTGAAGCGCGTTCAGGTACAGCCCGTCCGCGCTGTTCTGGAACCGAGTGCTCAGCCGCTGCCCGTCCCCCACCGCGAGCACCGTGTACGGCGGCACCAGCGGCTTGTTGTCGACCAGTATCGCGTCCCCCGCGGCCCTGATCGCGGACAGCGCCGTCAGCCGCTGCCCGTTGATCGAGACGGCCTCGGCACCCGACTCCCACAGCCCGTTGACCACGCGCTGCATGTCCCGGTCGCGCACCCGGCCCGTGTCGGAGAACCCGGTGGTCTCACGCGGGTCGCCGTCACCGCCCGAGCCGGCGTCCTTGGCGTCGTTCACCACGAGCTTCACGCCGGGGCCGTGCACCGCTGTGGCGCCCGACAGGATGCCCACGGTCTCGGACTCGGTGCTGCCACCGCTGTGCTTCAGCGCCTCCCGCTGGCGCGCGCTCACGTCCTCGCGCAGCCGGTCGACGGAGTCCTCCAGCTTGTCCGCCGTCTCGGTCTCCCGGTCGATCCGGTCGACCAGCTCCTGCCGTTCCTTGGCGACCACCGGAGCGGCGACGCGTGCCTGGGCCGCTCCCACGGTCACGACGAGGGCCGCGAGCACCAGGCCGGCAGCGAGTCCCAGCTTCGCGCGGAGCGTCTTCGGCATGCCGCCGTCGCCCGCGGCCTTCTTCCGCTCGGCGGCCTCGGCGTATCCGTCGTCGAGGCTGTGGTCCATGACATTGGTGATCAACGACATGGACGCGTCCGGGCGCCGGGGCCGCGTCGGTGTGCTCCGAATGGGGGGTTGCTGCGGCATGCCGCACATCGTCGCACGTCGCGGCCACTACCTCCGAAACGGCCCCACGGCGTGCCGGACAGGCCCCGTTGGGGACACTTGTCCGGCACGCACGCGTGCAGCCCGTGCTACCGTCCGGCGCTGTCCACGACCGCCGACCACTCGTCCAGCAGGGCCTGCGCGGAGGCATCGTCCGGCCCCTCGGCCCACAGGTGGGTGACGGCCTCGGCCGGGTCGGGCAGCACCATCACCCAACGACCGTCCGTCTCCACCACCCGCACGCCGTCCGTGGTGTCCACGAACCGGTCTCCGGCCGCCTCGACGACCCGCCGCATCACGAGTCCCTTGACGGCCCAGGGAGTCGCCAGATCCCGCTTCAGGACATGCGCCCGCGGGATCCGCGCGTCGATCTGGCTGAGCGTGAGCTGCGTCCGCGCCACGAGCCCGATGAGCCGTACGAAGGCCGCGGTGGCGTCGTACACGCTGCTGAACTCGGGGACGATGAACCCGCCCTTGCCGTCGCCGCCGAAGATCGTCCCTTCCTCACCACCCACGCGCGTGAGGTCGTCGGGAGACGTGGTCGTCCACTCGACCTGGGTCCCGTGGTACGCCGCCACCTGCTCGGCGATCCTGGTCGTGGTCACCGGAAGCGCGACCCGGCCGCTGCGCCGCTCGGCGGCGACGAGGTCCAGCATCACGAGCAGCGCCCGGTCGTCCTCGATGATGCGACCCTTCTCGTCGACGAGGGACAGCCGCTCACCGACGGGATCGAACCGCACCCCGAACGCGGCCCCCGAGGACGCCACGATCTCCCCGAGGCGCACCATCCCCGACCGCCGCATGTCGGCCGTCTCCGTCGGCCTGGACTCGTCGAGACCGGGATTGATCGTCAGCGAGTCGACGCCGAGCTTCCCCAGCAGACTCGGCAGGACGAGTCCCGCACTTCCGTTGGACGCGTCCACGACCACCTTCAGGCCGGAGTCCGCGATCCCGGTGATGTCGACGTTCCGCAGCAGCGACCCGGTGTACGAGTCGAAGACACTCGCCGGGAAGTGCAGGTCACCGATCTCCCCGGGGAACGCACGCCGGTACTCCTGCCGCGCGAACACCCGGTCCAGCTTCCGCTGGCTGCCCTGCGACAGGTCGGCGCCCTGCCCGTCGAAGAACATGATGTCGACGGAATCCTGCACACCGGGCGTCGTACGGATCATGATCCCGCCCGCACTGCCCCGCGCCGTCTGCTGCCGGGCCACCGGCAGCGGCACGTTCTCCAGGTCCCGTACGTCGATGGCGCTGGCCTGCAACGCGGAGATCACCGCTCGCTTCAGCGCGCGGGCACCACGCGAGTGGTCACGGGCCGTGGTGACGGTCGAGCCCTTCTTCAAGGTGGTCGCATAGGCGCCGGCAAGCCGTACCGCCAGCTCCGGCGTGATCTCCACGTTCAGGATTCCGGACACACCCCGGGCGCCGAAGAGGTGCGCCTGTCCCCTGGATTCCCAGATGACCGAGGTGTTGACAAAGGCACCGGCTTCGATGGTCTTGAACGGATAGACCCGCACATTGCCCTGAACGATCGATTCTTCGCCGATCAGGCACTCATCACCGATGACCGCGCCGTCCTCGATCCGTGCCGCACGCATGATGTCGGTGTTCTTTCCGACCACGCAGCCACGCAGATTGCTGTGGGGCCCCACATAGACGTTGTCGTGTACGACGGACTTGTGCAGAAAGGCGCCGCTCTTGACGACCACGTTGGAGCCCACGACGGTGTGCTCGCGGATTTCGGCGCCGGCCTCGACCTTGGCGTAGTCACCGATGTAGAGCGGTCCGCGGAGCACGGCGTCGGGATGGACCTCGGCCCCTTCGGCGACCCACACCCCGGCGGAGATCTCGAAACCGTCGATGTCGACGTCGACCTTGCCCTCCAGGACGTCGGCCTGTGCCTTCACATAGCTCTCGTGCGTGCCGACGTCCTCCCAGTAGCCCTCGGCCACGTAGCCGTAGATCGGCTTGCCTTCCTTCATCAACTGCGGGAAGACATCGCCGGACCAGTCGACGGGCACATCTGGCTCGACGTAGTCGAAGACCTCGGGCTCCATCACGTAGATGCCGGTGTTCACGGTGTCGGAGAAGACCTGGCCCCAGGTGGGCTTCTCGAGGAAGCGCTCCACCTTGCCTTCCTCGTCGACAATGGTGATGCCGAATTCCAGCGGATTGGGCACACGGGTCAGACAGACCGTGACCAGTGCACCCTTCTCCTTGTGGAAATTGATGAGCTCGGTGAGGTCGAAATCCGTCAGTGCATCGCCTGAGATGACGAGGAAGGCATCGTCCTTCAGTGCCTCTTCGGCATTCTTGACGCTTCCGGCGGTACCGAGTGGCTTCTCCTCATTGGCATAGGTGAGCTCCATACCGAGCTCTTCGCCGTCACCGAAGTAGTTCTTGACGAGCGAGGCCAGGAACTGGACAGTTACGACTGTTTCGTTGAGCCCATGCCTTTTGAGCAGCCGCAGCACATGCTCCATGATCGGGCGGTTGGCCACGGGCAGGAGCGGCTTGGGCATGCTCGAGGTCATGGGGCGAAGGCGCGTGCCTTCGCCTCCGGCCATCACGACGGCCTTCATGTCGGAAGCGTCCTCCTCAAAGAGACGACGGTCTAGCCGACTTCCCCCGCGAGGATTGTCCCGCACTTTTCCACCACGGGCCATCGCACCGCTTCTGTGGGAGCAATCCGCGAGTTCAATCGGGCATGGCGTCCGCACGGACCAGGCGGCGGACTTGTACCACGTAGAGGACTCCTGCCCACCAGTACAGCGTTGTACCCCATCCGGCGAACGCCCATCCGAAAATAGCAGCCAGTGACGAGATCCAACCACTTCCGTCACTGAGCAGGAGCAGCGGGAAGGCATACATCAAGTTGAAGGTGGCGGCCTTGCCCAGGAAGTTCACCTGGGGCGGCGGATAGCCGTGCCGGCGGAGGATGCCCACCATCACCAGCAGGACCAGCTCCCGCGCCAGAAGTACAGCGGTCAACCAGAGGGGCAGAATCTCGCGCCAGGTGAGGCCGACCAAAGTCGAAAGAATGTAGAGCCGGTCGGCCGCGGGGTCGAGGAGCCGGCCGAGGCTGCTGATCTGGTTCCAGCGTCGCGCGAGCTTGCCGTCCAGGTAGTCACTGATGCCGCTCAGGGCCAGTACCAGAAGGGCCCAGCCGTCACTCTTGGGCCCACCGAACTCAGGTCGCAGGATCAGCCACAGGAAGAGGGGCACGCCGACGAGGCGCGCCATGCTGAGGATGTTCGGGATGGTGAGCACACGGTCCGTCTGGACGCGAGTCTCCTGAACCTCCACCCGGGGGCCTCCTGTGGGAAACGTGCCAACGATGCTCCCTGACCTTACCTCAACGCAAAAAAGCTCTGGCTCTCGGGCTGAGTGCCCAAGAGCCAGAGCTCTAAAGGGAGTTCGGCGGCGTCCTACTCTCCCACAGGGTCCCCCCTGCAGTACCATCGGCGCTGTAAGGCTTAGCTTCCGGGTTCGGAATGTAACCGGGCGTTTCCCCTACGCTATAACCACCGAAACACTATGAAACTATCCAGCCGCACCACGTGTGGCAACGTGGGGCTGTTCGTGGTTTCAGAACCAACACAGTGGACGCGAGCAACTGAGGACAAGCCCTCGGCCTATTAGTACCGGTCAACTCCACACGTTACCGTGCTTCCATATCCGGCCTATCAACCCAGTCGTCTACTGGGAGCCTTACCCTCTCTAGGAGGTGGGAGTCCTCATCTCGAAGCAGGCTTCCCGCTTAGATGCTTTCAGCGGTTATCCCTCCCGAACGTAGCCAACCAGCCATGCCCTTGGCAGAACAACTGGCACACCAGAGGTTCGTCCGTCCCGGTCCTCTCGTACTAGGGACAGCCCTTCTCAAGACTCCTACGCGCACAGCGGATAGGGACCGAACTGTCTCACGACGTTCTAAACCCAGCTCGCGTACCGCTTTAATGGGCGAACAGCCCAACCCTTGGGACCGACTCCAGCCCCAGGATGCGACGAGCCGACATCGAGGTGCCAAACCATCCCGTCGATATGGACTCTTGGGGAAGATCAGCCTGTTATCCCCGGGGTACCTTTTATCCGTTGAGCGACGGCGCTTCCACAAGCCACCGCCGGATCACTAGTCCCGACTTTCGTCCCTGCTCGACCCGTCGGTCTCACAGTCAAGCTCCCTTGTGCACTTACACTCAACACCTGATTGCCAACCAGGCTGAGGGAACCTTTGGGCGCCTCCGTTACTCTTTAGGAGGCAACCGCCCCAGTTAAACTACCCATCAGACACTGTCCCTGATCCGGATCACGGACCCAGGTTAGACATCCAGCACGACCAGACTGGTATTTCAACGACGACTCCACACTAACTGGCGTTAGCGCTTCACAGTCTCCCAGCTATCCTACACAAGCCGAACCGAACACCAATATCAAACTGTAGTAAAGGTCCCGGGGTCTTTCCGTCCTGCTGCGCGAAACGAGCATCTTTACTCGTAGTGCAATTTCACCGGGCCTATGGTTGAGACAGTCGAGAAGTCGTTACGCCATTCGTGCAGGTCGGAACTTACCCGACAAGGAATTTCGCTACCTTAGGATGGTTATAGTTACCACCGCCGTTTACTGGCGCTTAAGTTCTCAGCTTCGCCCCACCGAAATGGAGCTAACCGGTCCCCTTAACGTTCCAGCACCGGGCAGGCGTCAGTCCGTATACATCGCCTTACGGCTTCGCACGGACCTGTGTTTTTAGTAAACAGTCGCTTCTCGCTGGTCTCTGCGGCCACCCCCAGCTCAGAGCGCAAAGCTCATCACCAGATGTGGCCCCCCTTCTCCCGAAGTTACGGGGGCATTTTGCCGAGTTCCTTAACCATAGTTCACCCGAACGCCTCGGTATTCTCTACCTGACCACCTGAGTCGGTTTAGGGTACGGGCCGCCATGAAACTCGCTAGAGGCTTTTCTCGACAGCATAGGATCATCCACTTCACCACAATCGGCTCGGCATCAGGTCTCAGCCTTGTGTGCGACGGATTTACCTACCGCACGGCCTACACCCTTACCCCGGGACAACCACCGCCCGGGCTGGACTACCTTCCTGCGTCACCCCATCACTCACCTACTACCAGATCGGGTCACCGGCTCCACCACTTTCCTTTCCCCGAAGGGTCCGGAACGGCTTCACGGGCTTAGCATCACTGGATTCGATGTTTGACGCTTCACAGCGGGTACCGGAATATCAACCGGTTATCCATCGACTACGCCTGTCGGCCTCGCCTTAGGTCCCGACTTACCCTGGGCAGATCAGCTTGACCCAGGAACCCTTAGTCAATCGGCGCACACGTTTCTCACGTGTGAATCGCTACTCATGCCTGCATTCTCACTCGTGAACCGTCCACAACTACCTTCCGGTGCTGCTTCACCCGGCACACGACGCTCCCCTACCCATCACAGCCGGCGTTGGCCGTATTGCTGCAATGACACGACTTCGGCGGTACGCTTGAGCCCCGCTACATTGTCGGCGCGGAATCACTAGACCAGTGAGCTATTACGCACTCTTTCAAGGGTGGCTGCTTCTAAGCCAACCTCCTGGTTGTCTGTGCGACTCCACATCCTTTCCCACTTAGCGTACGCTTAGGGGCCTTAGTCGATGCTCTGGGCTGTTTCCCTCTCGACCATGGAGCTTATCCCCCACAGTCTCACTGCCGCGCTCTCACTTACCGGCATTCGGAGTTTGGCTAAGGTCAGTAACCCGGTAGGGCCCATCGCCTATCCAGTGCTCTACCTCCGGCAAGAAACACACGACGCTGCACCTAAATGCATTTCGGGGAGAACCAGCTATCACGGAGTTTGATTGGCCTTTCACCCCTAACCACAGGTCATCCCCCAGGTTTTCAACCCTGGTGGGTTCGGTCCTCCACGAAGTCTTACCTCCGCTTCAACCTGCCCATGGCTAGATCACTCCGCTTCGGGTCTTGAGCGTGCTACTGAAACGCCCTATTCGGACTCGCTTTCGCTACGGCTTCCCCACCCGGGTTAACCTCGCAACACACCGCAAACTCGCAGGCTCATTCTTCAAAAGGCACGCAGTCACGAGATGGAAGCAAGCTTCCATCCGACGCTCCCACGGCTTGTAGGCACACGGTTTCAGGTACTATTTCACTCCGCTCCCGCGGTACTTTTCACCATTCCCTCACGGTACTATCCGCTATCGGTCACCAGGGAATATTTAGGCTTAGCGGGTGGTCCCGCCAGATTCACACGGGATTTCTCGGGCCCCGTGCTACTTGGGTGTCTCTCAAACGAGCCGCTGACGTTTCGACTACGGGGGTCTTACCCTCTACGCCGGACCTTTCGCATGTCCTTCGCCTACATCAACGGTTTCTGACTCGTCTCACGGCCGGCAGACCGTGAAAGAGAGATCCCACAACCCCGTATACGCAACCCCTGCCGGGTCTCACACGCATACGGTTTGGCCTCATCCGGTTTCGCTCGCCACTACTCCCGGAATCACGGTTGTTTTCTCTTCCTGCGGGTACTGAGATGTTTCACTTCCCCGCGTTCCCTCCACACTGCCTATGTGTTCAGCAGCGGGTGACAGCCCATGACGACTGCCGGGTTTCCCCATTCGGAAACCCCCGGATCAAAGCCTGGTTGACGACTCCCCGGGGACTATCGTGGCCTCCCACGTCCTTCATCGGTTCCTGGTGCCAAGGCATCCACCGTGCGCCCTTAAAAACTTGGCCACAGATGCTCGCGTCCACTGTGCAGTTCTCAAACAACGACCAGCCACCCATCACCCCGAACCTTCGGTCCGAGTTCACTGGGGCCGGCACTGAGGAAAAATCCATTCCCTCAGACACCCAACAGCGTGCCCGACCAGCTCCCGTCCGAAGATCATGCGTTCCACGCTCTTGCGAGCAGTACTAGCAGCCTCCGGCCCAAGATCCTGGCCGAGTAGTCAACGTTCCACCCATGAGCAACCAGCATCAGACATTCGCTGATGTACTGGCCTCTGAACCAGCCCCGAAGGACCGGCTTAGAAGTGCTCCTTAGAAAGGAGGTGATCCAGCCGCACCTTCCGGTACGGCTACCTTGTTACGACTTCGTCCCAATCGCCAGTCCCACCTTCGACAGCTCCCTCCCCACAAGGGGGTTGGGCCACCGGCTTCGGGTGTTACCGACTTTCGTGACGTGACGGGCGGTGTGTACAAGGCCCGGGAACGTATTCACCGCAGCAATGCTGATCTGCGATTACTAGCGACTCCGACTTCATGGGGTCGAGTTGCAGACCCCAATCCGAACTGAGACCGGCTTTTTGAGATTCGCTCCACCTCGCGGTATCGCAGCTCATTGTACCGGCCATTGTAGCACGTGTGCAGCCCAAGACATAAGGGGCATGATGACTTGACGTCGTCCCCACCTTCCTCCGAGTTGACCCCGGCGGTCTCCCGTGAGTCCCCAGCACCACAAGGGCCTGCTGGCAACACGGGACAAGGGTTGCGCTCGTTGCGGGACTTAACCCAACATCTCACGACACGAGCTGACGACAGCCATGCACCACCTGTACACCGACCACAAGGGGGACCCTGTCTCCAGGGTTTTCCGGTGTATGTCAAGCCTTGGTAAGGTTCTTCGCGTTGCGTCGAATTAAGCCACATGCTCCGCCGCTTGTGCGGGCCCCCGTCAATTCCTTTGAGTTTTAGCCTTGCGGCCGTACTCCCCAGGCGGGGCACTTAATGCGTTAGCTGCGGCACGGACAACGTGGAATGTTGCCCACACCTAGTGCCCACCGTTTACGGCGTGGACTACCAGGGTATCTAATCCTGTTCGCTCCCCACGCTTTCGCTCC
Source organism: Streptomyces sp. HP-A2021 (assembly GCF_022807935.1). Taxonomy (NCBI): domain Bacteria; kingdom Bacillati; phylum Actinomycetota; class Actinomycetes; order Kitasatosporales; family Streptomycetaceae; genus Streptomyces; species Streptomyces sp. HP-A2021. The sequence goes on along the minus strand of NZ_CP094344.1, from coordinate 8,121,601 downwards.
TCAGCGTCAGTATCGGCCCAGAGATCCGCCTTCGCCACCGGTGTTCCTCCTGATATCTGCGCATTTCACCGCTACACCAGGAATTCCGATCTCCCCTACCGAACTCTAGCCTGCCCGTATCGACTGCAGACCCGGGGTTAAGCCCCGGGCTTTCACAACCGACGTGACAAGCCGCCTACGAGCTCTTTACGCCCAATAATTCCGGACAACGCTCGCGCCCTACGTATTACCGCGGCTGCTGGCACGTAGTTAGCCGGCGCTTCTTCTGCAGGTACCGTCACTTTCGCTTCTTCCCTGCTGAAAGAGGTTTACAACCCGAAGGCCGTCATCCCTCACGCGGCGTCGCTGCATCAGGCTTTCGCCCATTGTGCAATATTCCCCACTGCTGCCTCCCGTAGGAGTCTGGGCCGTGTCTCAGTCCCAGTGTGGCCGGTCGCCCTCTCAGGCCGGCTACCCGTCGTCGCCTTGGTGAGCCATTACCTCACCAACAAGCTGATAGGCCGCGGGCTCATCCTGCACCGCCGGAGCTTTCCACCACCAAGAGATGCCCCTAGTGGTTGTATCCGGTATTAGACCCCGTTTCCAGGGCTTGTCCCAGAGTGCAGGGCAGATTGCCCACGTGTTACTCACCCGTTCGCCACTAATCCCCACCGAAGTGGTTCATCGTTCGACTTGCATGTGTTAAGCACGCCGCCAGCGTTCGTCCTGAGCCAGGATCAAACTCTCCGTGAATGTTTACCGGCAATCCGGTCGACACCACGAGAGCGGAACAGCCAGGCGGAATAAGCCCGGCCGTTCACAGCGTCCTCGCTGTGTTTTTTCAAAGGAACCTCGCCCCAGCAGATGCTGGAGACGGGGTATCAACATATCTGGCGTTGACTTTTGGCACGCTGTTGAGTTCTCAAGGAACGGTCGCTTCCTTTGTACTCACCCTCTCGGGCTTTCCTCCGGGCGCTTCCCTTCGGTCTTACGTTTCCAACTCTACCAGTGTTTTTCCGGCCCTCTGACCACCGTCCTGCAGGCATGCAGGAAGTGACCCCGAGATAGGATCTGACAAGTTGGGTGCTGCCAGGCGAGGACACGAGGTTGCGTCGCTCAGCCCCAGGCAGGAGTACGACTGTACACGCGGCCACGGAGCGGGTGCAAATCGATTTGCGGTATGGTCTAGACCACTCTGAAGCGCTCACGCGGAACCGGCACTTCAGGTGACATACCCTGCTGAACAGTGTGCCGCCCGGTACCGACAGGGACGGCCCATATCGATCTCCACCCCTGGGAGGCTTCCCATGACCACCGTGACGTCCCCGCTCGCAGGACGCGCCATCGGACTGGCATCCGTGCCGGATCCGGTCTTCTCCGGGGCCATGGTCGGCCCGGGCACAGCGATCGACCCCGTACGTGAGCCTTCCGAGGCCGTCTCGCCCGTGGACGGCGTCATCGTCTCCCTGCACCCGCACGCGTTCGTCGTCGTCGACGAGAACGGTCACGGTGTTCTCACCCACCTCGGTATCGACACCGTGCAGCTCAACGGCGAGGGTTTTGAGCTGCTCGTGAACAAGGGTGACACCGTCAGGCGCGGTCAGGGCATCGTGCGCTGGAACCCGGCTGCCGTCGAGGCCGCCGGTAAGTCCGCGGTCTGCCCGATCGTGGCGCTGGAGGCCACGGCCGAAGCACTCTCCGATCTTCGTGACGACGGCGATGTGAAGGCCGGCGACAGTCTCTTCCTCTGGAAGTGACGTCAGTGCCGTCGTACGGCGGCTAGCAGGAGAACCAACGCGGCGGTCGTATCCGCCGCACTATCGGAGACGGGTGAGATGGACACAACGCTGCGAGGCGTCGGCGTGAGCCACGGTGTGGCTATCGGCGAGGTTCGGCACATGGGAACGGCGGTGCTGGAGCCGCCCGCGAAGCAGATACCCGCGGAGGAGGCGGAGCGTGAACAGGGGCGCGCCCGCAAGGCCGTGGAGGCTGTGGCGGCCGACCTGATGGCACGGGGCAACCTGGCGGGAGGTGAAGCCCAGGCGGTGCTCGAGGCGCAGGCCATGATGGCCCAGGACCCCGAGCTGATGGCAGACGTGGAGCGACGGATCGCCGTCGGCAGTACGGCCGAGCGCGGGGTGTACGACGCGTTCGCCGCGTACCGCGAGCTGCTGGCCGGCGCCGGTGAGTATCTCGCCGGTCGCGTGGCCGACCTCGACGACGTGCGGAATCGTATCGTCGCCCGTCTGCTGGGGGTCCCGATGCCGGGTGTCCCCGACAGCGACGAGCCCTATGTCCTTGTCGCCCGTGACCTGGCGCCTGCCGACACCGCCCTGCTGGACCCGACTCTGGTGCTCGGCTTCGTCACCGAGGAGGGCGGTCCCACCAGCCACAGCGCGATTCTGGCCCGGGCGCTCGGGGTACCGGCCGTCGTCGCGCTGCCGGGTGCCGGGGAGCTCGCCGAAGGCACGATGATCGCCGTCGACGGCAGCACCGGCGAGATCTTCGTGGACCCGAGCGATGAGAAGAAGGCCCAGCTCAAGGCCGCGGCCGCCGAGCGCAAGGCGGCGCTGGCGGCCTCGACCGGTCCCGGTGCCACCGCGGACGGTCACAAGGTGCCGCTGCTCGCGAACATCGGTGGCCCTGCGGATGTGGCGGCAGCCGTCGAGGCCGGGGCCGAGGGTGTCGGTCTCTTCCGTACCGAGTTCCTCTTCCTGGACGACAGCAAGCAGGCGCCGTCCGAGGAGAAGCAGGTCGCCGCATACCGGCAGGTGCTGGAGGCGTTCCCCGAGGGGCGTGTCGTGGTGCGGGTGCTGGACGCGGGCGCGGACAAGCCGCTCGACTTCCTGACGCCGGCCGACGAGCCGAATCCGGCGCTCGGCGTGCGGGGTCTGCGGACGCTGCTGGATCACCCGGAGGTCCTGCGTACCCAGCTGACGGCGCTCGCGAAGGCCGCGGAGGGGCTGCCGGTCTACCTCGAGGTCATGGCCCCGATGGTCGCGGACCGGACAGACGCCCGGGCCTTCGCGGACGCGTGCCGCGAGGCTGGGCTGCGGGCGAAGTTCGGCGCGATGGTCGAAATTCCGTCGGCCGCGCTGCGGGCTCGCTCGATCCTCCAGGAGGTCGAGTTCCTGTCGCTGGGGACGAACGACCTGGCGCAGTACACCTTCGCCGCCGACCGTCAGGTGGGTGCGGTCTCCCGACTCCAGGATCCGTGGCAGCCCGCGCTGCTGGACCTGGTGGCACTGTCCGCCGAGGCGGCGAAGGCCGAGGGCAAGAGCTGTGGCGTCTGTGGTGAGGCCGCGTCCGACCCGCTGCTCGCTTGTGTGCTGGCTGGTCTGGGCGTCACCTCTCTTTCGATGGGCGCGGCGTCGATTCCCTATGTCCGGGCCACACTGGCGAAGTACACGCTGGCGCAGTGCGAGCGGGCCGCTGCTGCGGCGCGGGCCTCGGACAGCGCCGAGGACGCGCGCAGCGCGGCGCAGGCGGTGTTGTCGGGCGAGTGAGCCGGGCATGGCCGGCCGAGGCTGCCATGGGCGGGGCGCTCCACTGCGGTGGGGCGCCCCGCCCGCTTTTCAGTGGTTGTGTCCCTGTGCGGGTTGCACTTCTCCCAGGTCGGGCGGCTCGCAGTAGTCGACGTTGGATTCGGGAGAGATCAGGTCGCCGGATTCGACGTCCGTGCAGTAGGCGTCGAAGACCTCTCCCGCGGTGAGTGGTTCGAGTCCATATGCCCGCAGGCGCCAGCCGTAGACGCGGTCGGGGTTGCCTGGGGCGCTGGCGCGGATGACGAGACCGCCAGGGCTTTCGGTGGCCAGGCCGAGGGCCAGGACCGTGGTGAACTCCAGGGCTTCGGTCTCGTCGAGTTTTACGTCGCCGTCGGTGTCGGCGACGTGGAGGGCTGCGACGAGGGTTTCGGGCGGTCCGGTGACGCTGCATACGAGGTGCCGGTTGCCGGGTGGGGCCGTGTCGAGGATGCGGACGAGGAGGTCCGAGGCCCGGGCGAAGGCGGCGCGTCCGAGGTCCTCGCCGCAGGAGGCGCAGTCGCCCAGGCGAGCGAGGAGTGTGGTCGCGTACTCCCAGGTGGCCTGGCGGACGGCCTCGTCGACGAGGGCCGGAAGGAGGTCGGACAGCGGCTGGCCCTCGTACGGAAGGGTCGGGCCTGTGACCGCGAGTCGTGCTGTGAAGCGTGTGCGGCTCGACGGGTTGTCGGGGTCAAGGCCTTTTTGCGTGCAGAACTCGGCGTACTCCTCGGGGTCGAAGAGGGCCACCGTGGTGTGGCTGCCTTGCAGGGCCCGTGTCCTGAGGAGGCCTTCCACGTGCTTGAGATAGGCCGCGTGGTCGTCGAAGGTGAAGCTGCGGTAGCGCCGCATGGCACGGAAGTCGTGCTCGTCGGTGAGCAGGCCGATGGTGCCGGCGATTTCGCGGCGCAGGACGCGTCGCATGGTCCGGCTGTCGGTGTGCGTCATTGTTCCCCCTGTGCACGGTCGATCAATGCTCACTCACAGTAATCGGCAGCACTGACAACGGGGGCGAGCGAGGTGATCGCGCACCCCAGGGAGGGCAGAAAAGCACAGGTCAGAATCCATGAAGTCGGCACAACTACGCCGACAGTCACAGTTACGACGAGTGGCCAGAGGGCGGTGGCGGTCAGGCGCGTTTGCGGGCCAGGTCCTCGTAGAAGCTCAGCAGGTCGAGGTTGTCGATGGAGCCCGGGTTCACCGCTTTCTCCAGTGGGGTTCCCTGGAGGAGGCGTTTGACCGGGACCTCGATGCGTTTGCCGGTCAGGGTGTGGGGGACGCCGGGTACTTCGATGATCTCGTCGGGGACGTGGCGCGGTGACAGTTGTTCGCGGATGGTCTGTTTGATGCGGTTCAGCAGGGCCTCGTCGAGGACGGCTCCGGGGGCCAGGTGGACGAAGAGGGGCATCCAGTAGCCGCCGTCGGGCTGTTCGATGCCGATGACGAGGGATTCCCTGATCTCGGGGAGGCGCTCCACGGCCTCGTAGATGTCGGCGGATCCCATGCGTACACCCTGGCGGTTGAGCGTGGAGTCGGAGCGGCCGTGGATGACGACGGATCCGCGGGAGGTGACGGTGATCCAGTCGCCGTGCCGCCAGACGCCGGGGTACGTGTCGAAGTAGCTGTCGTGGTAGCGGCTGCCGTCGGGGTCGTTCCAGAAGTGGATGGGCATCGACGGCATGGGGTTGGTGACCACGAGCTCGCCGACCTCGTCGACCAGGGGGTTGCCGCTGGGGTCCCAGGACTGGAGGTCGGTGCCGAGGCAGGGGGCCTGTAGCTCGCCGACGTGGACCGGGAGGGTCGGTACGGCTCCGACGAAGCAGGAGCACACGTCGGTGCCGCCGCTGACGGAGGCGATCCACAGGTCGTCGCGCACCTCGTCGTGGAGCCAGCGGAAGCCGTCGGGGGGCAGGGGCGAGCCCGTGGTGGCGACGCACTGGACGGAGGAGAGGTCGAAGTCGCGGGACGGGTGGACGCCCGCCTTGCGGCAGGCCATGACGTAGGCGGCCGAGGTGCCGTAGAGGGTGGCCTCGGTGCGTTCGGCGATGCGCCACTGGGCGCCGGTGTCCGGGTAGCCGGGGCTGCCGTCGTAGAGGACGATCGTGGTGCCGGTGAGCAGGCCGGAGACGAGGAAGTTCCACATCATCCAGCCGGTCGACGTGTACCAGAAGAAGCGGTCCTCGGGGCCCAGGTCGCAGTGCAGGCCGAGTTGCTTGAGGTGCTCGACCAGGATGCCGCCCTGGGACTGGACGATGGCCTTGGGCAGGCCGGTCGTGCCGGAGGAGTAGAGCACCCACAGGGGGTGGTCGAAGGGGACCTGTTCGAAGACGGGGGCCGTGTCGGCGGAGGTGAGGGACGACCACTCCAGGGCGCCCTCCGGTGCTTCCGTGCCGAGGAGGGGGATGTGGACGACGGCGCGCAGGGTGGGCAGTTCGTGGCGCAGTTCGGCGACGATCTCGCGGCGGTCGTGCTCCTTGCCGCCGTAGCGGTAGCCGTCGACCGTGAACAGCACGACGGGTTCGACCTGCTGGAAGCGGTCGAGGACGCTGCGGGCGCCGAAATCGGGCGCGCAGGAGGTCCAGACGGCGCCCACGGCGGCTGTGGCGAGGAGAGCGACCACGGCCTGCGGGACGTTGGGGAGATAGCCGCTGACGCGGTCTCCGGGGCGGACGCCGAGGGCGCGCAGTTCGGCGGCCAGGGAGCCGACCTGGCGGCGCAGCTCGGCCCAGGTGACGGGGCTTGGTTCGTGCGTTTCGTCGACGTACAGGAGGGCCGGTTCGTCAGCGCGGGTGTCGGCCGCGCGCAGGGCGTGTTCGGCGTAGTTGAGGGTCGCGCCGGGGAACCACTGGGCGCCCGGCATCGCACGGTTGCCGAGCACGCGCGCGTAGGGCGTCGAGAAACGGACGTCGAACCACTCCGCGACGGCTTTCCAGAAGGTCTCCAGCTCGTCGACGGACCAGCGCTGGAGGGCCGCGTAGCCGCCTTCGGCGGGGGCGCCGTGGTGCTCGGCCGCCCAGGCCTGGAACCTCGTGATCCGTGCCCGGGCGATGCGCTCGGGGTCTGGCTGCCACAGCGGCTGAGGACTATCGGTCGACATGGTCGGCTCCCGGACTGTGCGCGTCGTGTGCGTCCTCCGCGCACGGGCTGGGGTGTGCGCGTGACGCGGCTGGCACGGACAATGCCATGTGATCGACTTCGGCACCAGGGTGCCCTCCACATAGTCCGTGTCGTGAAGATGTGGTCCCGGCACGGGTGAACGGCAGTTGAACGACACGCGCGCGCGGCGCGGTCAGTGGCAGGGTGAGCAGCATGAACGGTCGTGACCTGGTGCGTTCGGTGAAAGCGGTGGGGTCGGTGGGCGCGGCGCAGGGTGTGCGTACCGTACGAGCAGCGTGGCGCAGGCGGCGGGCCGACGCCACCGGGCTGCCGGCGCGGGGGGCGGAGCGTGCGCGGGTGCCCGGGGCCGTGCAGGAGGTGGAGCCGGGGCCGGGGGGCGGTGTCGTCCGGTTCAGCCGGTCGGAGCTGCGGATTCTCGTCGCCGTGAGCGGAGCCGTCTTCTGGGGCTGGGACGGGGCGGAGCCCGAGCCGTCGTACGCGCTGGCCGGCCGGTGTCCGGAAGCGGATCCCCGGGCGGTGCTGGAGCCGGACAAGGACGGCGGCTGGCGGGTGGTGGCCGAGCGGGTGACGGTCGTCGTGTCGCGGCATGGCGCGGTGGAGGTGCGCACCCCAGGTGGCGTGACGCTGCGCCGTGATCTGCCGCCGCGGTGGTGGGAGCCGGTCGGTGGCGGCCCGGCGCGGTGGATGCAGCGGTCGGAGGTGGCTGCCGACGCGCGGTTCTTCGGGCTGGGTGGTCGTGCCTCGGGTCCTCGGCTGCCGGACGGGACATACCGGCTGTGGAACACCGACCCCGGTCAGGCGTTCGCACCCGGTGACGACCCCCTGTACATCACGATGCCGGTGCAGCTGGTGGTGTCCGACGGCGGTACGCATCTGGTGTTTCACGACAGTTCGTGGGACGGCACGGTGACGCTGCGGGAGGGCGAGGAGGGCGCCGGTTCCGGGCACGACCAGGCCGGGACGAGCGAGCTGCGGATGGACGGCGGTCCACTGCGCTGCTGGGTGATGGCGGGTACCCCCGCGCGCGTGCTGCTCGCCTGGGCCTCACTGACCGGCGCGCCCGCGCTGCCGCCCGCGTGGGCGCTCGGGCACCACCACGCGCGGTGGGGATTCGGCAGTGAGCAGGAGGTGCGGCGGATCGTCGCGGGTTACCTGGAGCACGGTCTGCCGCTCGACGCCGTGCACCTGGACATCGACCATTTCGACGCACATCAGGTGTTCACCGTCGACGAGGACCGCTTCCCGAAGCTGCCCGTTCTGGCCGAGGAGCTCCGGCGGGACGGCATCCGGCTGGTGTCGATCGTCGACCCCGCCGTGAAGGCCCTGCCCGGCAATGCCGTGTACGACGGCGGTACGGCCGAGGACGCGTTCGTGCGGGACGCCTCGGGGCAGGTCGTGCAGGGTGTCGCGTGGCCCGGGGAGGCGGTGTTTCCCGATTTCACGCACGCGCGCGTGCGTGAGTGGTGGGGCGGTCTCTACGAGGAGCGGCTCGCGCAGGGCTTCTCGGGTTTCTGGCACGACATGAACGAGCCCACGTCGTTCGCCGCCTTCGGGGAGTCGACGCTGCCGCGTTCGGCGCGGCACTCCCTGGAGGGGCGGGGCGGTGACCATCGTGAGGCGCACAACGTGTACGCGCTGTGCATGGCCAGGGCGGGCTTCGAAGGACTGCGGAAACTCGCGCCCCAGGAGCGGCCGTTCCTGTTCTCCCGCTCGGGGTGGGCCGGCATGCAGCGCTACGGCGGGACGTGGTCGGGTGACGTGGCCACCGGCTGGCCGGGGCTGCGGGCGTCCTTGGCGCTGGTGATGGGGCTCGGACTGTGCGGTGTGCCGTACTCGGGGCCGGACATCGGAGGCTTCGACGGGGATCCCTCGCCCGAGCTGTTCCTGCGGTGGTTCCAGCTGGGGGCCTATCTGCCGCTGTTCCGTACGCACGCGAGTCTGCGGGCGGGGCGCAGGGAGCCGTGGGAGTTCGGTGCCGAGGTGCTGGAGCACGCGCGCGTGGCGCTCGTCGAACGCCGGCGGCTGCTGCCGTACTTCATGACGCTGGCGCATCTGGCCCGGCGTACCGGGGCTCCCTATGTGCGGCCCCTGTGGTGGGGGGCGCCGGAGGAGCGGGCGCTGCGTGACTGCGGGGACGCCTTCCTGCTGGGCGACAGCCTGCTGGTGGCGCCGGTGCTCGACCCGGGCGCGGACCGGCGTGCCGTGCTGCTGCCGCGGGGGCGCTGGTACGACACGGTGACGGAGCAGGCGTACGAGGGGCCGGCGCAGGTGCTCGTCGACGCACCTCTGTCGCGGATACCGGTGTTCGCACGCGCGGGCGCGGTGCTTCCCGTACGCGGGGAGGACGGCGGGCTGGCGCTGGAGGTGTGGGCGCCCGCCCGGGGACGGACCGGGGGCGGGCTGGTCGTGCCGGACGGGGGCGAGGGGTGGGACGAGCCGGATATCGAGCGCTACACCGCTCGGTGGATGGGCTCTCGGGTGGTTGTCGAGCTGGAGGGTGAGGACGGCGCGGGCGAGCCGTCCCACCCGGTGCGCGTCCGCGGGGCCGGAGAGCGCTGAGCTCAGATGTAGCGGCCTTCGAACCAGGCCCGTACCGCCACGGTGTGCAGAGGGAAGGCGAGTTCCTCCGCCCTGCGCAGGAGGTGCCAGCCCTCCGTCTCGTCCGTGGCGGCGGAGGGCGGCAGGCCTTCGACAGGGCGTTCCGGGAGGAGGCCGAACAGCAGCAGGTGTCCGTCGGGCGAGCTCATCGCGTCGACGAGGCGTACGTCGCGGACGGCCGCGTCGATGCCGGTTTCCTCCTTGAGTTCGCGTACGACGGCCTGCCGCCAGTCCTCCCGGTCGTCGATGTAGCCGCCGGGCAGGGCGATGCCCCCGCGCGCGGGGGCGACGGTTCGGGTGATGACGACCAGGGCGGTGCCTTTGGTGTCGTACACGGGCTGGAGGGCCACCGCGACCGGGAGTGGATTGCGGTAGGCCACGCTGCCGCACGCCGGGCAGGTGCGGGGCCAGCCGGAGACGCCCTCTCCGTAGGGCGCGCCGCAGCTCGAACAGTGGGAGTCCGGCGCGGAGTTGGAACTGGAGTGCTGAGTTTCGGACACGCGGCGGACTGTAGCCGATCACGGAGAGGGCGTCTCGGGCGGGCGGCTCAGTGAGCTCGGGTGAGCGCCTTCCTGGACACGGGGAAGTCGAAGTAGGTGTCCGGGTAGGGCTCGGGCTTGTAGGTGTAGTGCCACCACTCCTCTGCCAGGTTCACGAAGCCGAGACCCTCCAGGGTGCTCTTGAGCAGCAGCCGGTTGGCGCGCTGTTGGCCCTGGACACGGGGGTCGAGGGTGTGCGAGAGGGTGTCGAAGCAGTCGAAGCCGGTCCCCATGTCGACGGAGTTGTCGGGGAACCGCTCGTCTTCGGGGGCGAAGCACGGCACGAGGGGCTCTCCGGGGTGGTACGGCCGGGTCGGTTTCGCCGGCAGTTTCACGAGCGTGACGTCGAGGGTCGATCCGCGGCTGTGGCCCGACTTCTCGGCGATGTAGCCGTCGGCGAACAACCGGGTCTTGGCGACGTTCGGGTAGAACTCGCCCTTCATGGCCTGGTCGTCGAGGTCCTTGGCCCAGCGGACGAAGTGGTCCACCGCGCGCTGCGGCCGGTAGCAGTCGTACACCTTGAGTGTGTAGCCCTGGCGCAGCAGCTTCGTCTGGGCCCTGTGGAGGGCTTGGGCGGCGGGGCGGGTGAGGACGCAGATCGGCTGGGCGTAGCCGTCGATGCGCTGGCCGACGAAGTTGTGCGGGGTGAAGTAGCGCATCTCCTGGATGATCGTCGGGTCCACGCTTCTCAGGGCCACGAAGTCTTTAGGTGCATGGGGCCCGGTCTTGGCCTGGGCGGTGGCGGTGGGGGCGGTCGCTGCCAGCACGGCGGCGAAGGCGGTGATCAGGCCGCGTGCCACGGTGGTGATTCGTGTCATGGCTCCTGCGTCTACCAGGAGACGGTCCCGCCGGGGAAGGGATGCCGAAATCCGGAGGACCGTGTCAGACTTCTGACGTTCCGTCAGATTCGGTCTGCGGGGAGGCTCGGTGTCGCGTACACGAACGCCGGTGGTCGCGGGGTGGTTCGCCGGGAAGGGGGAAGACTTCCGGCTGCTGGGCACGCGTTGCGCGGCGTGCTCTTCGGTCTTCTTCCCCCGCGAGGACCACCACTGCCACAACCCTGCTTGCGGGGGCGGGGAGTTGACGGAGGTCCCGCTGTCGCGGCGTGGCCGCGTCTGGTCGTACACGGACAGCCGGTACCGGCCACCGTCACCCTACGTGAGTGATCCGGAACTCTCGTGGGAGCCGTGCGCGTTGATCGCTGTGGAGCTGCAGGCCGAGCGGCTCGTGGTGCTGGGGCAGGCGGCTCCCGGGGTCACCGTCGCGGACCTGACGGTGGGCATGGAGGTGGAGGTCGTGCCCGGCGTGCTCCACGAGGACGCGGAAACGACCTGGACGACGTGGCACTGGCGGCCGACGGGGGTGAAGGCATGACGGGTGAGGTCGCGGTGCTGGGTGCGGGCATGCACCCGTGGGGCAAGTGGGGACGGAACTTCGTCGAGTACGGCGTCGCAGCGGCCCGCGCGGCGCTGACCGACGCCGGGCTGGACTGGCGGGACATCGGCTCGATCATCGGCGCGGACACGGTCCGGGGCGGTTATCCCGGGTATGTCGCTGGAGCGACGTTCGCGAAAGCACTGGGCTGGCAAGGGGCCCGGGCCACGAGCGTGTACGCGGCGTGCGCGTCCGGGGCGCAGGCCGTGGACGCCGCGCGGGCCCAGATCCTCTCCGGGCTCGCCGAGGTGGTGCTCGTGGTGGGAGCCGATGCCGCTCCCAAGGGATTCTTCCGCCCCGCGGGCGGGGACCGGCCCGACGATCCCGACTGGCTGCGGTTCCGGGTTCTCGGGGCGACCAACCCGGTGTACTTCGGGTTGTACGCCCGCAGGCGCATGGCCGTGCACGGCGACACACCGGGCGACTTCGCACAGGTGAAGGTGAAGAACGCGGCGATGGGAGCGCTGAACCCCAAGGCGCGCTACCGCCGGCGGGTCACCGCCGAGGAGGTCGCCGCCTCCGCCGTCGTCGCCGATCCGCTGCGGCTGCTCGACATCTGCGCGACCTCAGACGGCGGCGCGGCGGTCGTGCTCTCCAGCATGGAGTTCGCGCGGCGGCACGGCCATGCGGACCCGGTGCGGATCCGGGCCGTGTCCACGGTGACGCCGCGGTACCCGAACACCGTGCTGGACCTCCCGGACATCGCCACGGACTCCGCAGTGGCGGTCGATCCGCCCGCCGAGACGTTCCGGACGTCGATCGCCCGGGCGGCCTACGAGGAGGCGGGGGTCGGACCGGAGGACCTGTCGCTGGCCGAGGTCTACGACCTGTCCACGGCGCTCGAGTTGCAGTGGTACGAGGACCTGGGGCTGTGCGGTGAGGGCGAGGGCGTGAAGCTGCTGCGGGACGGGGCGACGGCCCTGGGCGGGCGAATACCGGTGAACGCCAGCGGTGGTCTGGCCTCCTTCGGCGAGGCGGTCCCGGCGCAGGCGATAGCCCAGGTGTGCGAGCTGGCATGGCAGTTGCGGGGCGAGGCAGGTGACCGGCAGGTCGAGGGAGCGCGTGTGGGTATCAGCGCGAATCAGGGGCTGTTCGGGCATGGATCGGCGGTGATCGCGGTGCGGTGAGCCGCGGGGCCGGGACGCGGCTGCGGGCTGTGCCGGACAGGGCACGGGCCGGCGCTCGGACGTGCACGGGAACCCGGGGCTTGCACGGGATGGTGCCGGGACATGCGCGGGCTGGCGCCGAGACGTGCACGACCCATGCCGACGCGTGCATGGAGCCATGCCGACGCGTGCATGGAGCCGTGCCGACGCGTGCATGGAGCCGTGCCGACGTCGGCGCTGGTGGTACGGCCACGACCGGGCCTCGACATACGCTGTGTGACCGCTCCGGAATCCTGCGTGAACGTCTCATGAACTGCGCTTGGGCGTACGCCGGTGGAGTCATCATGCTTGCGTGCACTCCTGGACGGATACTCTCCGCTTCGCCTTCCAACCGGTGGTCAACCTGACGACCGGCGCGGTCGCGGGACTGGAGATACTCGCCCGCCCGGAGACCGGCGACATCCTGGCCGAGGCCCGCCGGGATCCCGAGCTCGACAGCCGGCTGGCGGTGTCGGCGGTCCGCGCGGCGGTGCGCAAGGAGACCCTGCTGCCGCTGTTCGTCAACGTCTTCGCCGGCACCCTCGCCGACCTCGGCGGGCTCCCTTCGCTGCATGATGCCGTGCGCGAGGCGGGGCGGCTTCCGTGGGAGGTGACGATCGACGTCTGTCCGCCGTACACGCACGTGCCGCAGCGGGCACTGCTGGAGGCGGTGTCCAGGGTGCGCGGTCAGGGATTCCGGATCTGTGCGGACGGTGTCGGTGACGGGGACGTGCCCTTGCGGCTCCTGTCGGACATCACGCCCGACCTGGTGAAGCTGGACGCGACGCTGCTGGCGCGGCCGGCGGTGGTGCGGTCGATGCGGACGCTGTGCGACGGGCTGGGGGCTCTCCTGGCTGTCGAGGGCGTGGAGACCGAAGGGCAGTGCGCTGCGGCGCTGGCGGCCGGGGCGCAGTTGGCACAGGGCGAGCTGTTCGCCCCGCCGGCCCGGCTGCCCGCCGCGGACGTCTACGTTCCGCCCCGCTCCCCCGCCGAGGTGGCCGTGCCGCGGTCGGGGCCGTCGGTGCGGGAGTTCGTGCGGCCCGCCGCGCTGCTGCCCGCCACGGCGTCCGCGGGGCAGGTGCGGGCGCTGCTGACCGGGTCACCGGATGTGTCCGGGGTACTGCTCGTGGACACCGCCGGAGTGCCGGTCCGGTCGGTGCACCGGTCCCGCTTCCTGTTGTCGATGTCGGGGCGCTACGGGCACGCCCTGTACGCCGACCGGCCCGCGGCCAAGCTCGGTGACCCACCGCGGACGGTGGGCATCGACGCCACGGCCTGGGAGGTACTGGACGTCGTGGCGGTCGGCGGGCGGGACCGTACGTCGGACGATGTCGCCGTCGTGGACGCGTACGGGCGGTGCGTGGGCGTCGTACGGCTCGCGGATCTCGTGCGCGCGCTGGCCGAGTCACGGGTGGAGGAGGCGGCGGGGCTCAATCCGCTGACGCGTCTGCCCGGCTCGGACGCGATCACCGGTGAGGTGGACCGGCGGATCGTGTCCGGGCGGGCGTTCGTGCTGAGCTGGCTGGACGTCGACCACTTCAAGCAGGTCAACGACGGGGCCGGCTTCGCGGCGGGCGACGAGCTGATCCGGGCGGTGGGGCGTGCGTTGCAGCAGGCCGCGACGGACGGCACCCGCGTGGGTCACATCGGCGGCGACGATTTCCTGGTGCTCGCAGAACCGGAGGGACTCGATCCGCTGGCCGCCTCCGTGCTGGACGTCCCCTGGTCGGCAGGCGGTCGGCCGGTCACGCTGTCGCTCGCCACGGTGCTGTGCGCGCCGGGCAGTGTGACCGACCACCGGCAGGCGGCGGCTTGCCTGGCGCCCCTGAAGAAGGCGGCGAAGGCGTTGCACGGGGCGAGTTGGGTGGTGGGCCGAGCAGGCGTGCCCGGGCATGAGACCCGCCGCGGCGCTGAGCCGACAGCGGCACCGGCACCGGCGCGGTGTGGGGCGGCGGAGCCGGGTGGGGGTTGAGAGAGCCGTGCAGGGCCCTTAGGACCGTAGGGGGGCGTGGGCGGCAGGGCGGGGGTACGGGCCCCGGCGGTTGGTGGCGCTGTCCGGGGCGGGCACCTGGGGACGGCTGTGGCCCGTCCGGCGGAGCCCGGCAGGGGCTCCTGCACGGGGCGCTGCTCGTCCGGTTGAGAGACCGCCTGGTCAGGTGGATGCTGGTGGCTAGCAAGCGAGGAGTCAGGTGCGCTGGGCGATCGCCCATGGCGGAGCCCAGCGGAGGCCGGACGACACCACCAGCAAGGCCTCGCGTGGCGCACCGAAGCCCGCGCAGGCCCCGACCAGATCTGAACAACGACCCGACCGGGCGCCGCCAGGACCGTGCAACCGGCCACCCGGCCCAGCAGGCCCGGCCGCCGGCACAAGGCCGTCAACCGTTGCGGTCGGCGACCTTGACGCCCCATGGGCGCCGGTGAACACTTCCGGTGTCAGTCGACATCGCCGTACATACTCGGCGTATCCGGCACTGCGGCGCGCGGGCGCGCCTGCGCCAAGGCCCTTTCCCCCACGGGCGATTCGGCTGCGATCGGCACGCTCGTCACGGACGCCGGGCGGGGCGCGGGTTTTCCCTGCCTTCGGCTGAAGTAGCCATGGGAAACGCACCCCGCACATGAGAACCGGGGCAGATCGTCCCCGGGCCTCGGCCTAGGAGCCGCCATGAGCAACGTAGACATCTTCGTCGGCGAGATCATCGGCACGGCGATCCTGATCCTCTTCGGCGCGGGGGTCTGCGCCGCCGTCACCCTGAGGTTCTCGAAGGCCAGGGCGTCGGGCTGGATCGTCATCGCGTTCGGCTGGGGATTCGGTGTCCTGGCCGGCGCGTACACCGCCGCCCCGCTGTCGGGCGGCCACATCAATCCCGCCGTGACTCTTGGCCTGGCCGTCGACACAGGCGTGTGGGACAAGGTCTGGGTCTACCTGCTCGGGCAGATCGTGGGGGCGATGCTGGGCGCCGTCCTGGCGTACCTGCTCTACTTCGCCCAGTTCCAGGCCAACGTACGGCAGACGGGCACCACGGACGGCACGGTGGACGAGCCGGTGCCGACACTCGGCATCTTCTCCACCATCCCGGAGATCAGGAACCCGGTCGCCAACCTGATGACGGAGATCCTCGCGACCATCGCCCTGGTGCTTCCCATCCTCGCGCTGGTCGGCGACGACAGGGTCGTCCAGGGGGTCGGCATCGGGCCGATCCCGGGCGAAGGAGCCGGAATCTATGGCTCCGGCATCTCGATCCTGCTGGTTTCCCTGCTGGTCGTCGGGATCGGCCTCTCGCTCGGTGGGCCCACCGGCTACGCGATCAACCCCGCACGTGACCTGGGGCCGCGCATCGTGCACCAGTTCCTCCCGATCCCGAACAAGGGAACGTCCGACTGGGGGTACGCCTGGATCCCGGTGGCAGGGCCTGCGGCCGGCGGAATTCTCGGGGCCCTCATCTACAACGCAGCCTTCTGACCAAGCGATCAAGAGGTAGTAGCCATGACGGACAACTCCGAGAAGTACGTAGCAGCGATCGACCAGGGCACCACCTCGAGCCGCTGCATCGTCTTCAACCAGAACGGTGCCATCGTCGCCGTGGACCAGCGTGAGCACCGCCAGATCTTCCCCAAGCCCGGGTGGGTGGAGCACGACGCCACCGAGATCTGGTCCAAGGTGCAGGCGGTGGTCGCCGGGGCGCTCGCCAAGGCCGGTCTGCGCGCCGACCAGCTGAGCGCGATGGGAATCACCAACCAGCGCGAGACGACCCTCCTGTGGGACCGCACGACGGGGAAGCCGGTGCACAACGCCATCGTGTGGCAGGACACGCGGACGGCGGCGCTGTGCAACCAGCTCGGCGGCTCGGAGGGACAGGACCGTTTCCGCGAGCAGACGGGTCTGCCGCTGGCCACCTACTTCTCCGGGCCCAAGGCGGCCTGGCTGCTCGACAACGTGCCCGACCTCCGGTCCCGGGCCGAACGCGGTGAGATCGCCTTCGGAACGATCGACTCCTGGCTGATCTGGAACCTCACCGGCGGCACCGACGGCGGGCAGCACGTCACCGACGTGACCAATGCCGGGCGCACCATGCTGATGAACCTGGAGACCCTGCAGTGGGACTCCTCGATCTGCTCGGCGATGAACATTCCCGAGGCCATGCTGCCGGAGATCCGGTCCTCCGCCGAGGTGTACGGCACCGCCGTCGGCCAGCTCGCCGGCGTGCCCGTGGCCTCCGCGCTGGGCGACCAGCAGGCCGCCGTGTTCGGCCAGGCCTGCTACGACGTGGGCACCGCGAAGAACACGTACGGCACGGGCAGCTTCCTGCTGCTCAACACCGGCAACCGTCCGGTGTCGTCGAAGAGCGGTCTGCTGACGACGATGGGTTACAAGATCGGGAGCGAGGCGCCGGTCTACTGTCTGGAGGGGTCGATAGCCATAACGGGCGCGCTGGTCCAGTGGTTCCGCGACCAGCTCGGCATCATCCGGACCGCCGACGAGATCGAGCCCCTGGCCGCGAGTGTGGAGGACAACGGCGGTGCCTACATCGTGCCGGCGTTCTCGGGCCTGTTCGCGCCGTACTGGCGCTCGGACGCGCGTGGTGTGGTCACCGGGCTGACCCGGTACGTCACGAAGGCGCACCTCGCGCGCGCGGTGCTGGAGGCGACGAGCTGGCAGACCCGCGAGGTCGTGGACGCCATGTACCAGGACTCCGGGGTGCACATCACCACCCTGAAGGTCGACGGCGGCATGACGAAGAACAACCTGCTCATGCAGCACCAGGCGGATGTGCTGGACGTGCCGGTGGTGCGGCCCAAGGTCTCCGAGACGACCTGTCTGGGCGCCGCGTACGCGGCCGGTCTGGCCACCGGTGTGTGGAACGACCTGGACGAGCTCAAGGCGCACTGGCAGAAGGACGTCGAGTGGACACCGTCCATGGACGCGTCGGTGCGGGACCGCGAGCACCGCAACTGGCGCAAGGCCGTGGAGAAGAGCTTCGGCTGGGAGGAGGACGCCGACAGCTAGCCACGCGCGCGTGAAGGGTCGTTTCCGGAGGGACCGTACCCCTGTCGGCGGGGGTACGGTCCGCGCCCGCCGGTCGGCCTGGCGTCAGGTGGTCACCGTCTGACGGCGGTCGGCCGCGTACGCCATGGCGTGCTGGACGACGCCGATGAGTGCTTCCTTGACCGACTCGCGGTCACGGGCGTCGCACATCAGGAGCGGAACGCCGTCGTCGAGGTCGAGGGCCTGGCGGACGTCCTCGACCGGGTAACGCGGTGCGCCCTCGAAGCAGTTGACGCCGACGAGGAACGGTATCGAGCGCCGTTCGAAGTAGTCCACGGCGGCGAAGGAGTCCTCCAGGCGGCGCGTGTCGGCGAGGACGACGGCTCCGAGGGCGCCCTCGGAGAGCTCGTCCCACATGAACCAGAACCGCTCCTGACCGGGCGTTCCGAAGAGGTACAGCACCAGGTCCTCGCGGAGCGTGATGCGGCCGAAGTCCATGGCCACGGTCGTGGTGTGCTTGCCTTCCACACCGCTGGTGTCGTCGACCGGGCGCCCGGCCTCGGTGAGCAGCTCCTCGGTGCGCAGCGGCCGGATCTCGCTGACCGCGCCGACGAGCGTGGTCTTGCCCACGCCGAAACCGCCGGCCACCAGGATCTTGAGCGTGACGGGCTCGACCGGAGGCTTGCCGCGCTCAGAACGCCCGAAGATCATCGATCTCTTCTCCTGCTTGATGGGGGTCGGGCGACGGCGGGCCGTAGCCTCCGCCGCCTGGGGTTTCGATGACGAGTACGTCGCCGGTGACGACGTCCGCGGAGTCGCTGCCGCCGAGTTCCGTCACGGTACCGTCGGCGTGTTCCACCCGGTTGGCGCCGAGAGCGCCCGGTTCTCCGCCCGCCATACCGTACGGGGGGACACGGCGGTGCTGGGACAGCGTGGAGACGGTCATGGGCTCCAGGAACCGGATACGACGCACAGCGCCGTCGCCGCCGCGCCACCGGCCGGCTCCGCCGCTGCCGCGCCGGACCGCGAACTCCTCCAGGCGCACGGGCAGTCGCCACTCCAGGACCTCGGGGTCGGTGAGGCGGGAGTTGGTCATGTGCGTCTGGACGACGGGGGCGCCGGGGAAACCGTCGCCCGCGCCGGAGCCGGGGGCGACGGTCTCGTAGTACTGGTGGCGTTCGTTGCCGAAGGTGACGTTGTTCATGGTCCCGGAGCCCTCGGCCTGCACGCCGAGCGCCGCGTAGAGGGCGCCGGTGATGGCCTGGGAGGTCTCCACGTTGCCGGCGACGACGGCGGCCGGTGGCTCGGGTGAGAGCAGGGAGCCGGGCGGTACGACGATGTCCAGGGGGCGCAGGCAGCCGTCGTTGAGGGGGATGTCGTCGGCGACGAGCGTGCGGAAGACGTACAGGACGGCCGCGTTGACGACCGAGAAGGGGGCGTTGAAGTTGGTGGGCAGCTGCGCCGAGGTGCCGGTGAAGTCGATGGTCGCGGCACGGTTCTCGCGGTCCACGCGCACGCTGACCCGGATGATCGCGCCCGAGTCGGTCTCATAGGCGTAGTCACCGTCGTCGAGGGCGTCGATGACGCGGCGTACGGCCTCTTCCGCGTTGTCCTGGACGTGCCTCATGTAGGCCTGGACGACGTCGAGACCGAAGTCCGCGATCATGCGGCCGACCTCGTCGACGCCCTTCTGGTTGGCGGCGATCTGCGCGCGCAGGTCGGCGAGGTTGGTCTTGGGATTGCGCGAGGGGTACGGCGCCTCGGTGAGGAGGCGGAGGGTCTCGTCCTCGCGGAAGCGGCCGTTCTCGGCGAGCAGCCAGTTGTCGAAGAGGACGCCCTCCTCCTCGATGGTGCGGCTGTTCGCGGGCATGGAGCCGGGGGCGATGCCTCCGATCTCTGCGTGGTGGCCGCGTGAGGCGACGTAGAAGAGGATCTCCGGGTCACTCTCCGTGTCGTCCGACGGTGCGGCGTCGAAGACCGGGGTGATCACGGTGACGTCGGGCAGATGGGTGCCGCCGTGGTACGGGTCGTTGACGGCGTAGGTGTCGCCCGGGCGCATGCCAGAGCGCCGCCGCCGGATGACCTCCTTGACGCTCGTGCCCATGGAGCCCAGGTGAACGGGGATGTGCGGGGCGTTGGCCACCAGGTTTCCGTCCGGGTCGAAGAGCGCGCAGGAGAAGTCCAGGCGCTCCTTGATGTTGACGGACTGGGCCGTGGATTCGAGGCGGGCACCCATCTGTTCGGCGATGGACATGAACAGGTTGTTGAAGACCTCAAGCAGAACCGGGTCGACTTTCGTGTCGAGTTCGGAACTCTGCGTAATCGCGGCGCGTTCCATGACCAGATGTCCGTGGTCCGTCGCCGCGGCCCGCCAGCCGTCGTCGACGACGGTCGTCGCGCCGGGTTCGGTGATGATCGCGGGACCGGTGACGGTGTCGCCGGGGGGAAGGTCCTCGCGGCGGTGGAGGGGTACGTCGCGCCAGGCTCCGCCCGTGTGAAGGCGGACGGACCGGGGCGCCGCAGGGCTGCCGTCGGCGGTGGCTTCGCAGGGAGCGAGAGCGGAGAGATCGGGGGGTTCGGTGATGCCGGTGGCTTCGACGGAGAGGGCTTCGACAACGATCGGGCGGTCGAGCGTGAAGGAGTACGTGGCGCGATGACGTTCTTCGAAGGCGTGCCGCATGGTGCGCGGCTCGGTCAGCTCGACGGTGAGGGTGGTGTCGGTGCCGTCGTAGCGGAGCTGCGCGCGGCGGGTGATCTCGATGTGCTCCTCGGGGACGTCCTCGGCGAGGAGTTCGGCGCGTGCCGCGGCTTCCAGGTCTTCGGCGGTCTTGAGGACGCCGGGCATGGAGGCGGGTTCCAGTGGTGCCTCGACGGACTGTTCGCGCATGGCGGTGGTGTCGGCGAGTCCGATGCCGAGTGCGGAGAGGACACCGGCCATGGGCGGCACGAGGACGGTGCGGATGCCGAGCGAGTCGGCGACCAGGCAAGCGTGCTGGCCGCCGGCGCCGCCGAAGGTGGTGAGGGCGTAGCGGGTGACGTCATGGCCCTTCTGGACCGAGATCCGCTTCACGGCGGACGCGATGTTGGCGACGGCGATCTGCAGGTAACCCTCGGCGACCTGTTCGGGGGTGCGGTCATCGCCCGTCTTCTCGCGGATCTCGCGCGCGAGGGCGGCGAAGCGGTCCCGGACGAGCGCGTCGTCGAGGGGCTCGTCACCGTTCGCGCCGAACACGTTCGGGAAATGGGCGGGCTGGATGCGGCCGAGCATGACGTTGGCGTCGGTGACGGCGAGGGGGCCGCCGCCGCGGTAGCAGGCCGGCCCCGGGTCCGCGCCCGCCGAGTCCGGCCCTACGCGGTAGCGGGAGCCGTCGAAGTGCAGGACCGAGCCGCCGCCGGCGGCGACGGTGTGGATGTCGAGCATGGGGGCGCGCAGCCGGACGCCGGCGATCCGGCTGGTGAAGACACGTTCGTACTCGCCCGCGAAGTGGGAGACGTCGGTGGAGGTCCCGCCCATGTCGAAGCCGATGACGCGGTCGAAGCCGGCGAGCTGCGACATGCGGGCCATCCCGACGATGCCGCCGGCCGGCCCGGACAGGATGGCGTCCTTGCCGCGGAACTGCCCGGCCTCGGTGAGACCGCCGTTGGACTGCATGAACATCAGCCGTACGCCTTCGAGGGCGTCGGCGACGTGCCGGACGTAGCGGCGCAGGACGGGAGAGAGGTAGGCGTCGACGACGGCGGTGTCCCCGCGGGGGACGAGTTTCATCAGGGGGCCGACCTCGCTGGAGAGCGAGATCTGCGGGAAGCCGATGCGGGCGGCGAGTTCCCCGACGGCTTGTTCGTGGGCGGGGTGGAGGTGGCTGTGCATGCAGACCACGGCGACGGCCCGGATCCCGTCGTCGTAGGCCTCCTGGAGAGGTCCGGCGAGGGCGTCCAGGTCGGGCGCGCGCAGCTGGGTGCCGTCGGCGGCGATGCGCTCGTCGACCTCGACGACCCGTTCGTACAGCAGCTCGGGCAGTTCGATGCGGCGGGCGAAGATGCTCGGGCGGTTCTGGTAGGCGATGCGCAGAGCGTCGTGGAAGCCGCGGGTGATGACGAGCAGGGTGCGTTCGCCCTTGCGCTCCAGGAGGGCGTTGGTGGCGACCGTCGTGCCCATGCGCACGGTGTCGACAGGGTCGTCGGAGTCGGCCAGCAGGGTGCGGACGCCCTCGACGGCCGCGTCGGTGTAGCGGGCCGGGCTGTCCGACAGGAGCTTGTGCGTGAGCAGCCGGCCGTCCGGGCGACGCGCGACGATGTCGGTGAAGGTGCCGCCTCGGTCGACCCAGAACTGCCAGCCTGCCACGTCAGTACCCCGCTTCCGCGCCGCTCACAGCGCCCGGAGGCCGTTGATCACGTCGCGCAGAATACTCTCGTCCGGCAGTTCGGCAGGGGGTACGGGCCGGTTCACATGGACGAATTCCGCGTCCACGAGATCTCCGACAAGGACCCGTACCACCCCGATCGGCAGGTCGAGTTCCGCTGCGAGTTCGGCGACCGACTGCGGGACGTCACGACACAGTTCGACGATGTCCACATGCTCCGGGGAGAGCATGTGGTCCGCTTCCGGGTCGTCCGCGTGCGGTTCCGTGACCACGACCGCGATCAGGTCCAGGCGGTGCTGGCCCTGGCTGCTGGTGCGGCCGCGCGTCATGGCGTACGGACGGACGACCGGTCCGGCCTCGTCGTCGAACCAGTGGCTTCTTCCCTGACCGTCAGCGCTCATGTCATCCCACTACCCGCCTGCGGGCAGATCGGTGCGCGGAGCGGCACCCAGATGCACACCCACCCGCTTCACCAGGAGCGTCATCTCGTAGGCGACCTGACCGACGTCCGAGTCGGCGTCCGAGAGGACGGCGAGGCAGCTGCCGTCGCCGGCGGCCGTCACGAACAGGAAGGCGTCGTCGAGCTCGACGACCGTCTGACGGACGTTGCCGGCCTCGAAGTGGCGTCCCACGCCCTTGGCGAGGCTGTGGAACCCGGAGGCGACGGCGGCCAGGTGCTCGCTGTCCTCCCTGGTCAGGTCCCTGGACACTCCGGTCGGCAATCCGTCGCCGGAGAGCACGAGGGCCTTGCGGATGCTCGCGACGCGGTCCACCAGGTCGTCGAGGAGCCAGTTCAGCTCCCCCTTGTTGGCTGCGGTGTGGCCGGTGGCCTTCGGTGCGGTCATCGACCGTCCCCCTCTGTCGTTCCTTGTCGTGCTGTGCCGCTGTGGGCGGCGTCGCCCGCTGCGTTCTCCTCGCGGCCGCGCTTCCAGCCGCGCTGGAGCGAGGCCATACGGCTGCGTACTTCGTCGGCGTCGCGTTCGACGGGCTCGGCTCTGTCCTCCGTACGCGGCTCGGACCCCCGCTTCAGCTGCGGTGCCAGGTTGGCCTGGCGCACGCGCCGGGGCAGCGGCGCGGTGCCGGACCGAGGCTCGTTCGGTGCGGATCCGGGAGCCTGCCCCCGTCTTCCGGAGCCGGGAGTCGCCCCGGTCTCCCGGGGCGTGGCACCGGAGCCGGTCATCTGGCCCGCGGGCCCGCCGGTGGGCTCCGGCCCGAGGCCCGACCTACGGTCGAAGCCGTCTTGGCCGCTCGATGCGATCTCCGCGCGGCGTGTCCGCGTGGGGAGAGTGGGCGGCTCCGGCCCGGTGCCGGAGGAGACCGGTGATTCGGTGCGGTCGTCGTTCCGGCCGGCGGCGCCGATGCCGCGGCGGCCGGACTCCGCCCCACGACGGCGGGCAGGCAGGGGCGGCGGTGAGTCCGGCTGCTGGTTTTCGCCTCGCCGGCTGCCGGTCGAGGAGCCTTCGGTGCGGCGGCGGACCGGAAGCGCGGACGCGGGCTCCGGCCCGGACCGGCCCGTGGCCCCGCCGCTCACGGAGTCGTCGCCCTGGCGACGCGAAGGAAGCGGGGAGGTGCCGCCCGGCTCCGCTCGACCGGTGCCCGTGGTGCTCTCCTCGTCCGTCTTCCCTCGCCGGGGGCGCTGCTCGGTGACCGGGCGCCCGTGCGAGCTGACCAGCTTCGGGGTGTGGCGGCGCGGCAGCTGGACCGGGGCGTTCGGGTCGTCGTCGGTGTCGGTCCGGTCGTGTGCGCTGTGGGCGTCGGCTGCCTGGTGCGGACCGGGGCGTCGGCCGGCTGCCTCGTCCTGGGCGCGGGTGAGGGGCCGGGGGCGGAACAGGGCGCCGTGTTCGCTGTCCTCGTCATCGAGCGCGCCGGGGAAGTCGCCGATGGCGTCCAGGTCGACGGGCGCCTCCAGCTCCACCGGTCCGTCCAGGAGGGAGGCCGGCAGGCCGGGCCGTTGCGCGGGTCCCTGGGACAGCGCGGCGCGGCGGCTGTCCTGCGGCTCGCTCTCCTTGGCCAGCTGGGGGCGGTCGAGTCGGAAGCCGATGCCGTTCGTGTCCGGGACGTCGTCCGTCAGCAGGGCGTCCGGGATGAAGACGACCGCGGTCGTGCCGCCGTACGGGGAGGGCTGCAAGGAGACGCGGACGTTCTGTCGCTGGGCGAGACGGCTGACCACGAACAGGCCGAGCCGGTCGGTGTCGGACAGCGCGAACTCCGGGGTCTCGGCGAGCCGGAGGTTGGCGTCCAGGAGCGCTTCGGCGGCCATGCCGAGACCGCGGTCGTGGATCTCCAGGGTGAAGCCGTTGGCGACCCGCTCGCCCAGGACCTGGACGGCGGTGTGCGGCGGCGAGAAGACAGTGGCGTTCTCGAGGAGTTCCGCCACGAGATGCGTGATGTCGGCGACGGCCGGGCCGGTGACGGCGATACGCGGAAGGCGGCGGACCTCGATGCGCTCGTAGTCCTCGACCTCGGCCACGGCGGCGCGTACGACGTCCATGAGCTGGACGGGCTTTCGCCACTGCCGGGAGGGCGCGGCGCCGGAGAGGATCACGAGGCCCTCGGCGTGCCGGCGCATGCGGGTGGTCAGGTGGTCGAGACGGAACAGATCGGCGAGTTCCTCGGTGTCCTCGGTCCGGCGCTCCATGGCGTCGAGCAGGGTGAGCTGCTTGTGGAGCAGGACCTGGCTGCGCCGCGCGAGGTTGACGAAGACCTCGGAGACGCCGGCGCGCAGTTCGGCCTGCTTGACGGCGGCTTCGACGGCGGCGCGCTGAAGGGTGTTGAGGGCCTGGCCGACCTCGCCCATCTCGTTCTTGTCGTACTCCAGGCGCGGGACCTCGGTCTCCACGTCGACCTGCTCGCCCGCAGACAGCCTGCGCATCACGCTGGGCAGCCGCACTCCGGACGCCTCGTGGGCCTCCAGACGCAGCTGCCGCAGGTCACGGATGAGGGTGCGGCCGACGCGCACGGACAGGAAGAGGGAGACCAGGAGAGCGAGCAGGCCGAGCACGCCGGCGATGACAGCCTTGGCGATGACGCCCATGGCCACCGGTTCGACGCGGTTCTGATAGCGGTCGTTGGCTTGGTCGTTGAGCGTGCCGAGCTCGTCGAGCACGTTGCCGGCGGCGCTGTCCCAGCTCTTGGCGGTGACGCCACGCGGTGTTCCGTCGGCGGAGGAGAGGGCCGCTTCCTCGGCCACGCGCAGCGGAGCGGTGGAGGCGTTCTTCCAGAAGCTCTGGTAGCGGTCGCGTTCCGACACGGGCAGCAGCGGGAGGCTGGTGTCGTACATCAGGGTGCGCTGCGCCACGAGGTCGGAGATGTCGCGCTCTTCCGAGTGGGAGATCTCGCCGACGATCAGGGCGGAGCCGAGGAGGGCGTCCTCGCGGGAGAGCAGTTCACGGGCGCGGGCGAGATTGACCAGCGCGCGGTACTGCTTGTCCAGTTCCACGTTGTCGACGACGTGGAGGTTGGCGAGCAGGACGTAGCACGGGTCGACCAGCCTGTTGTAGAGGTCGAGGGCCTGGGAGCGGTTGACGGTGCCGTCCTCGACGCTGCGGCGCAGCGACTCGATGCCTTCGAAGGCGTCCAGGACCGCGGTCAGCCGCTCGTCGGTGTCCGCTCCCATCGCGTCGCGCACGTCCGGATTCCGGGCGTTCTCGCGGATGCCGCCGACGGCCTCGTCGGTGGCGGTCCGGCTGCGCCGGAGCGCGGCGAGCCCGTCGGAGGCACGGGGGTCGGCGAGGTAGACCAGGGTCTGACGGCGCTCCTCCTGGAGGACGCGGACGGTGTCCTCGATGGGGTAGCCGATCTTCTCCACCACGGACGACACGTTGAACAGGTCGCCCGCCTCACGTCCCGTGAGCACCGTGGCGAAGGCCCAGATCGCGGTCAGGGACACCAGCGGCACGAGAAGCAGCGCCACGATCTTCCGGCGGATGGACTTCCCGCGAAAGCGCATGGCCTCCCCCAGCTCGGGCCCCCGGGCCACCGGGGGTACACATGTGCGTCAACAAACGGCGCGAGCCTACTACCGACGCCCAGGGAACTCGAAGGCCGGTCCGGAAGATGAACTTCCGCGCCAGCCACGAGGCATGTGGAGTTGTCCGGGCATTGCGGGAGTTGTCTCCCCGAAACCGATGGTGGCCTCGTGGGTCAAGGCCCGTCGACCGCCTGGGCGGTTGGCTGAAATTTTTCGGTTTCCGGGAATCTTCGTGGGAGGTCGTTCGTCCTTCTCTACGGGAAATGGGGGCGGAATCGGCCACAGGAGCCGCATCCCGCACCTGGGCGGCGTAAAGCAGCGCAAGCCGGGCAGCCACTGGGGAACACGGGTCTTCGGATGCGAGCGAGCAGTCTGCTGGCGGTGGGGAGTGACACGGTGATGGGCACGGCGGAGCGGCGCGGGGCGCCCAGGGCGGGCGGGGTGCAAGTGACAGCGCATCAGGAAGCGACTGATCGCGACGATCCCGCTGACGAGGTGGAGAGCACGGCTCGAGAGGCGTCGGGCCCGGCTCGTGAGGTGGGCCGTGACGTGCGCGGGCAGCAGCACTACCGGCCCTTGTGGGTCGAGGAGCCGGCGCGGCGGCGCCGGTTGCCGGATCCGGTGCGGACGGCCGCCGTGCGGTCGGTGCTTCTCATCGCTCTGACGCTGCTTCAGGCCATGGTGGCCTTCCTGTGCACGATGGCCGGGTCGTGGCTGGCGTTCCCGATGGTGATCAGCAGCGTGGTCAGCACGATCGCGGCGACGTGGGGAGCGCTCGATGTGTGGGTGACGCGTCAGGTCTGGAACCAGCGCAACGGCGTGGTGTCCATGCCGAGCAGCACAGCACGCGCCCTGCGCCGCGAGCGCCGCCGGGCACGACGGCAGGCCCGCGCCGCCGAGCGGACGCAGGAGCGGATACGCCGACGGGGCGGGGCTGGGCAGTTGTCCCACTCGTGAGCATGGACGGGCAGTCGGCCCGCGTCTGAGTGACTGCGGAAGGGGTGGCTTCCTGCAGTCCATCTGGCGCAAGGCCGGTTCCACACCTCAGGGTTGGTTCGACTGATCAAACCCGCCCTGAGAGAACGCGCCTTGAGGAACCGCCCATGAGACCGACCGCGCAGTCCACAGAACCACACGGCAAGGACGACGCCGAACTCACCGAGTTCGGCTACAGACCCGAACTCAAACGCACCCTCGGCAACTTCCACACCTTCGCCGCCGGGATCAGCTACATCTCGATCCTGACCGGCACCTTCCAGCTGTTCTACTTCGGCTACGGCAGCGGCGGCCCCGCCTACTGGTGGTCGTGGCCGATGGTCTTCGTCGGCCAGTTCATGGTCGCCCTGTGCTTCGCGGAGCTCGCCGCCCGCTATCCCGTCGCGGGGTCCGTCTACAACTGGTCGAAGAGAATAGGCAATCCGCATCTGGGCTGGCTCGCCGGCTGGATGATGCTGATCGCCTCGATCGTGTCCATATCGGCCGTGGCACTGGCCTACCAATTGACGCTGCCGCAGATCTCGTCGTTCTTCCAGTTCGTGGGGGACGGCACGGGTACGTACGACGTGGCGACCAACGCGGTCATCCTGGCCGCGGTGTTGATCCTGTTCACCACCCTGGTGAACGCCTTCGGCGTCAAGTTGATGGCGACGATCAACACGGCGGGCGTGTTCATCGAGTTGATCGCCACTGTCGTGTTGATCGCCCTGTTCGCGGTCCACATCACGCGCGGCCCGCAGGTCGTGATGGAGACGCACGGCACCGGCGCCGGCTACGGCAACGGGTATCTCGGTGCCTTCCTGGTCGCCTCACTGGCCTCGGCGTACGTCATGTACGGTTTCGACACCGCGGCCTCGCTCGGCGAGGAGTCCCTGGACCCGACCCGGAACGCGCCGCGCGCGATCATCCGGGCCATCGTCGCCTCGTTCGTGCTCGGCGGCCTGATCCTGCTGCTCGCGCTGATGAGCGTCTCCAGCCTGAAGGGCGAGAAGCTGTCCACGGACGGCTTGCAGTACATCGTCCTGGACGTGCTGGGCCCGACGGCCGGCAAGGCGATGCTGTGGTGCGTGCTGATCGCGGTGACGGTGTGCGCCCTGGCCGTGCACACGGCGGCGGTCCGGCTGGCGTTCGCGATGGCCCGCGACAACAACCTGCCCGCGTCCTCGCGGCTGGCCAAGTGCCATCCGCGCTTCCAGACGCCGGTCCTGCCTACCGTGATCATCGGGATTCTCGCGCTGGCGATCCTGGTGGTCAACATCCGCCAGCCGCAGATCTTCACGGTCGTCACCAGCATCGGCATCATCATGATCTACCTCGCCTACCTGGGCGTCACGGTGCCGCTGCTGGTCGCGCGGCTGCGCGGCACGTGGCAGCCCGCGGGCGAGGGCCGGTTCTCGCTGGGCCGCTGGGGACTGCCGGTCAACATCGTGGCCGTGCTGTGGGGCGGAGCCATGACGCTGAACCTGATCTGGCCGCGGGCCGCGGTCTACAACGCAACGGCCCCCTACCACTGGTACCTGCGCTGGGGCGCGGTGCTGTTCGTCGCCGTCATCGCGGGCGGCGGCTTCGCCTACTACTGGTTCGTCCAGCGGCACCGGACCGGCGTGCTCGCCGAGCATCGTTCGGACGTCGGGGCCACCGCTCCCGCCGCCCCGGCGGCCGACAGCAGCACCTGACCGCGGTCGGCCGCGGGACCGTTGGGCCGGTCGCGCAGCTCCCCGCGCCCCTAAGACGGCGTGGACGCGGGGCGTTTGTACATCCTGGTCGCCGTGATCTCGCTGTGTACCGCCTCCCCCGCCTGGGGCTGCTGCGGCAGTCCCGGGCGGAGGTGTTCCTCGACGCTGATGTACTTGAGGCCGGCTCTCAGGTCGGCGTCGTTGCGCATGCGGATGACCAGGGGGAACTCGGCGAGCGCCGTGGTGTCGAACAGGCCCGTGGTGTAAAGGAGCTGGACGCCCAGGGCGTCCGACACCGCCCGCTGGAGTTCCAGCAGGTACGTGGCGTTGGCGCGGCCGATGGGGTTGTCGAGGAACAGCGTGCCGGCGTGCCGGTGTTTGTCACGGCCCCGGTCGTTCGAGCGCAGCGCGGCCATCGTGCAGTACAGGGCGATGGCGGCGGTGAGGAGCTGGCCGCCGGAGAAGACGTCGCCCATCTGGCCGACGGGGACGCGCTCGGCGCGCAGCACCGCGTCGGGCTTGAGGATCTCGACGGCGACGCCCTTGGGCTGGAGTGCCGCCGAGACGCCCCGCAGCAGCAGGGACATGCCGTCCCGCCGCAGGTCCGAGTTCTTCTTGACGGCGGCCCGGGTCGCCTCGTCGATGACCTCGCCCAGCCGCTCGGTGAGCGTGGCCTGGTCGGGCTCCTCGAAGCGGATGCGCAGGAACTCCTGTCCCGACCACTCGCCGAGGCCCTCCGGAAGGCGGGAGAGCCGCTGGGCGGAGCGCAGGGTGGCCAGGGCCGACTCGACCAGGCCGCGCAGCCGGTCCACGATCGAGTCGCGGTTGCGCTCCAGCTGCTCCAGCTCGTCCGTCAGGACCCGGAGCCGCGGCGCGAAGGCGTCGGCCCACTTCTGGGCGTGTTCGGGCAGTGCGGAGGCGGGCAGTTCGCGGATCTGCTGCCGTGCCGGGGTGCGGACCTGCTCGTAGCGCGTGGAGTTGGCGTGCCGGACGAGGATGTCACTGGCCTCACGGACGGCGGCCTCCGCGGCGGACAGGTCGGCGGCACAGCCGCGCAGGGAGCGGCGGGCCTCGGCGGCCGACTGCCGGGCCTCCTCCGGGCTGCCGGGGTATGGCTCGGTCTCCTCCTGCTCCTCCTCCGTGGTGTGCTCGCGCAGCAGGTCGCGGAGCATGGCGGCGATCTCGTCGAAGCCGCTCGCCGCGTCCTCGGCGGCGCGGTGGGCGTCGAGGAGCTCGGCGTGCGCCTCGCGGGCTTGGTTCAGCGCCTCGGTGTGGGAGGCGAGTTCGGCCGTGGCCGTGCGCAGCAGGGCCTGCGCGTGCTCGGCGTCGCGCGGCCGGCGGTCCTCGGGCAGGTCGGTGTGCGCCTCGCCGTCCTCGGGCGCGAGCCGTTCGGCCTCGCCGCGCAGCCGCCCGAGCTGCTCGCTCGCGCTCGACATGCGGGTCTCCAGGAGCTGCACCAGCTCCTCGGCACGGGCGGCGGCGGCCTGGCGGCTGGGTCCGTCGGAGCCGTCGGGGGATTGAAGGAGCTGCTCCGCGCGCGTGCGGACCTTGTTGCTCAGCCGGTCCAGCTCCGCGCGGGCCGCGCTCTCGTCGCTCTCCGCGCGGGCTTGCTCGGCCCGCAGGTCGGCGCCGACGCCGACCTTCTCGTACAGCTGCGACGCCGCCCGGTAGGCCTCGCGCAGGGCAGGCAGGGAGGCCTTCGGGGTCTGGGCGTCGTCCTCGGGTACGTCGTCGGGGGCGCCGGCGATCTCGGAGCGCTCGGCGCGCAGCGCGCGGGCGGTGCGGCGGGCGTCGTCGGCGGCGCGCTGGGCGGCCCGCCGGTCCTCGTCGGCGGCCCGGGCCCGCTCCAGGCAGGCCTGGGCGCTCGCCTCGGCCTCGGCTGCCTCGTCGGCCAGTTCACGCAGCTTGACCTGCCAGCCGGCCCGCTCACGGAGGCGGAAGGCGAGTCCGGCGAGGGCGTCGGCGGAGCGGCGGGCCTTCTGGGCGGCTTCCTGCCGCTCGTCCCGGACGCGTGCGGCCTCGGTGGCGGCCTCGTCGGCCTCCGCGCGCACGGTGCGCGCCTCGGCCAGCTCGGCTTCCGACTCCTCGGCGAACGCGCGGGTGTCGTGAGCCGCCTGCGCCAGTTCGGCCAGCCGGCCGGCCGGGCAGCCGGTGCGCCAGGAGGCGAGCCGGGCGGCCAGTTCCCGGTCCTTGCCGAGCCGGGCGGCGAGCGTGCGGATCTCCTCGTCCCGCTCGGTCGCTCGGGCGCGCAGCGCCTGGCGCTCCTCGTCTGCGGCGTGCTCGTCGTGCATGGCCGGGTTCGGCGGGACGAGGAACACGTCACCGCTGTCGGTGTCCGGGGCGGGGGTCGGGGCGAGCAGAGCGGCGGCCGTGCCGACCGCCACGGCGGAACGGGGCAGCAGAGCCGCGTCGCCCAGCGCCTCCCGGGCGCGTGCGTGGGAGTCCGGGTCGGTGATGATCACGCCGTCGACCAGTTCGGGCCGGGCGGCCAGCACGCGCGCGTGGTCGGCCGGGTCGACGGCCTGGGCGAGGTAGCGCCAGCCGGGCAGCGCGGGGATGCCGTGCTCGCCGAGGAACTCGACCGTGGCCAGCACGTCCGGGCCGGGCGGCAGCAGCCCGCCGTCACCGAGCGCGCCGAGGATCCGGGAGTCGTCGGCGGCGGCCGTACGCAGGTCGAACAGCTGCCGTTCGGCGGAGCCGACGGCGTCGTCGAGCAGTTCGCGCAGGTCGTCGGCGAAGCGGTCGAGCTCCTCGGGGCTGAGCCCCTGCTCGCCGGGGACGGGCCGGGTGGCCGGCTCGCTGTCCGCGTCGTGGCGGGGCTGCGGGATGCCCGGGCGGGTCTCGGGAGTCAGGCTGAGCAGTTCCGCCAGCCGCTCCTCCCCCGCCAGTGCCTCGGCGGTGCGGCGCTCGGCCTCGTACGACCGCTCGGCGGCCGTCGCCGCGTCCGCCGCGCGGGCCGCGGTCAGTTCCGCGCGGGTCTCGGCGGCGGCGGCTTCGCGCGCGTGCTCGGCGGCCCGGTGGGACGCCTCACGGGCCGAGTCCCAGGCCGCGACGGCGGTCTTCTCGGCGTCGCTGGCGGCGAGGGCCGCCCGGGCCGGGTCGGCGTCGGGCGCGCTGTCGTCGAGCCAGCCGGCCCGGACCGCCTCGGCGGTCTCCTGCTCGACCTCGGCGAGGCGCTGCTTGAGGTGCCCGACCTCGCTGCGGGCCCGCTGCGCCTGTGTGGCAGCGGCGGTGGAGTCCCGGTAGGCGGCGTCGCTGACCTCCTGGAGGGCGGCGGAGCGCTCCTCCTCCTCGTTCGCGTGGTTCTCGGCGCTCTCCGCGGCCGCGTGCAGGGCCCGTACGAGGTCGACGGCGGCCTTGGAGCGGGCGGCCAGGGCCGGGGCGGCGTCGCGCTCCGCCTCCTGGATCGCGGCGGACACGCGGGCGACGCGGTCGGCGGCGGCGCGGTGGCGCAGTACGGCCTCGGCGGCCTGCCAGGCGGAGTACAGCGTGCGGGCGTCGGCGAGCTCGCGCTTCTGCGCGGCGGCGGACTTCTCGGCCGCGGCGAGGGCCAGCGAGGCGTGCCGGTAGGCCAGTTCGGCGGAGATCAGCGCGCTGCGCTCGCGGGCCGCCTCGGCGTGGGTGACGGCATACGCGGCGGCGGTGACCCGCTGGGCCAGGTCGGCGGCCCGGGCCCGCTCCTGCACGCCGCGCGCGGACAGTCTGCGGGCCAGGGTCCGGGTACGGCGCTCGGCTCCGGCGTGGATGTCACGCGCGCGTGAGCGGGCCTCGGCGGCCTCGACGATCCGTCCGAGCAGGTCGACGGACCCGGCGGTGAAGTCGCGTTCGGCGATCAGCTCGGCGCGCCGGCCCAGCTTGTTGCCGAAGCCGCTGACCAGGTCGGCGAGCCCGTCGGTGTCACGCGTGTCGGTGACGGCGCGCAGCAGCAGGTCGGTGAAGTCGGCGTCCTTCTTGACCGCGAAGAGGCCTGCGGCTTCACCCTCGTCGGCGTTCATCTCCCGCTGGTAGCGGAAGAGTTCGGGGTCGAGGCCGAGGTCGCCGAGGTGCTCGATCCAGCGGTCGTGGATCTCCTCCCAGTGCACCTCCAGGTGCGGGTACGTCTTGCCCGCCTCCATGAGGGCGTCGCGGAAGCCCTTCATCGTGCGACGCCGGCCGCGCGCGCCCGACTGGCCCTCGACCGGGGCCCGTACGGCGGTGGACTCGGCCACGGGGAGGTTGTCGAGGCTCAGTCCGGGCCCGGGCCGGAAGGAGTACCAGGCCTCGGCGAACTTGCGCGGGTCGTTGGAGACCTGCCGGCCGCGCCACTCGCTGACCTTGCCGACGACGACGCACTCGCCGGTCAGCACGTGCTGCCACTCCAGCGCGACATGGCCGCAGTCGTCGGCGAGCAGGAACTTGCGCAGCACACCGGAGCTGGCGCCGCCGAGGGTGTTGCGGTGTCCCGGCAGCATCACGGAGAAGATCAGCTTGAGCAGCACCGACTTGCCGCCGCCGTTCTCCAGGAAGAGCACGCCCGCGGGCGCGGGCCGGCGCGGCGGGCCGACGGGCTCCTCCTCGAAGAACTCCGCCTGCGTGGGGGCGGGGTCGGGCACGGGCTCGCCCACACCGCGCAGGTCAAGCACGGTGTCGGCGTAGCGCGCACCGGCGGGCCCGATGGAGTAGAGGCGGACCCGGGACAGCTCGTACATGGCGGACTTTCGTAAGGCTTCGTGGGGTGGGGGTTCAGGAGGAGTGGAACGGCAGCCCGGCGTCGGCGACCAGGTCCAGGTCGTCGCTCTCCTCGGGGGGCAGCAGCGTCGGGGTGCCGTCGGTGACCGGGACGACGCCCAGCTCCAGCAGCTCGGCCAGGGCGGCGCTGCCGGCCATGTCGCGGACCTGGAGCTGGTAGCGGGCGGTCGTGCGGTACGTGCCGCCGTTGTCGTCGCCGGTGCGCTGGAGGAAACCGGAGTCGGTGAGGAACGCGACGGCCTTGGCGACGATGCCGGTGGTCGAACCGGCGAGCCGGCGCGCGTCCTTGGTGGCCCCGGTGGAGCTGCGTCGCACCCAGATCCGCCAGGCGGCCTCCAGACCTGGCGCGTCGGTGGCCGGGTCGGTGTTCTCGCCCTGTTCGGCGGCGCGCTCCTCCAGGCGGCGGCAGGCCTGGCGGACGAAGGCGTCGACGCCGTTGACCGTGACGCGGCCGATGTAGCCGTCGTCGGCGAGGTCCTCGGGGCGCGGGAACGCCATGGCGGCGACGGCGAGATGGGCGAGCCCGTGCAGGAACCGGTCGCCGCCGTCGGCGGACGTACGACGCGCGTAGTCGCCCATGCGGACGGCGAACACCGAGTCCTCGGCGGCGGTCACGGCCATGCCCGCGCGCGGGGACACCTCCAGCACGATCAGCCCCAGCCCGGTCGCCACGGCGTCGGCGAGCCGCGCGAAGGGCGGGTCCTCCCGGTACCGCCGCAGCAGGTCCGCGTACTCCTGGTCGCGTGCGGGCTGGAGCTTGGGCTGCAGCCCGAAGGACACGAGCCGAGCCGCGTCGGCGGCGTCGGC
This sequence comes from Streptomyces sp. HP-A2021, assembly GCF_022807935.1. Classification (NCBI taxonomy): domain Bacteria; kingdom Bacillati; phylum Actinomycetota; class Actinomycetes; order Kitasatosporales; family Streptomycetaceae; genus Streptomyces; species Streptomyces sp. HP-A2021. Next base: position 8,087,749 of record NZ_CP094344.1, on the reverse strand, counting down.
GGGAGTGACGGCGGCCGAGGCCGTCGGGGCCGGGACTTCCGGCTCACTCCACTCGACTTGCTCGCTCACGGTCGGGACTCCTTGTGCCACTTGTACTGACTCATGCTGCTTCCGTCCGGTCCGCCGCCATCCCCGCCGCGTCCAGCAGCGCGGTACCGACGATCAGATCCGCCCCGCCGAACTCCGGATCATCGAGCTCGGTCCCGTCGTCCACGGCGAACAGCAGCTTCTGCTCGCCCTGGCGATAGGCGGTACCGACCGGCGGACTGGCCGCGTGCACCGCCAACAGGGCCACGAGATACGGCAGCTCGGGATCCTGGCGCCGGGCCTCGGCCAGCAGTCCGGACAACCGGCGCGGCGCATCCGCCGGCAGGTCGAGCAGCTCCTGCGCGGCCGCCATCTGCTCCTCGCTGAACCGGCTGTCGTCGGGCGTGGCGATGAGGTCCGGCTCGGGCATCTCCGCACCCAGGTGCTCCCGCTCCACCGGCGGCGTCAGCAGTATGTCGACCAGGTCCCCGACCCGGACGGACACCGGCGTACGCAACCCGGTGCCGTGCCCGAAGAACGCGTCCGTGACCCGCACGGCCTGCTCCAGCGGCAGCGGCAGGACGGGCGAGACGAGATGCCCGTAGAGGTCGATCCCCGAGGCGGTCGCCGGCGTGGCGAAGGCCTGCCGGTCCTGCTCGGCGCGGAACAGCGGACCGGCCTCGAGCAGCCGGGACTGCAACTGGGTGTGCCGCCGGATGCAGTCCTTGACGATGTCGACGAGCTCGGCGGCGCGGCGCTTGTGCTCGGGCTCCTCGGACTCGTCGCGGGCCTTGCGGATGTTCGTGAGGATCGCGTTCTCGTGGCGGTAGCGGTCGGCCACGTGCTCCAGGGCCTCGGCGATCATGTCGGGCACGGTGGTGAGCCAGTCCACCGCGCGCACGTTGCGCCGGGTCGCGTCCAGCGCGCGGCGCAGGGTCTCCGAGTACTGCACGGTGCGGTAGCGGGCCTGTTCGGCCGCGAGCTGGGCGTCGGCGAGCCGGCCGCGGCTGATCAGCACCTCCAGCTTGACCTCGGCGGCGATCTGTGCGCTGGTGACGTCCGTGTCGAGGGCGCCGACGAGGACGTTGACCGCCTCGTCCGTCGTCCGCAGGTAGACCGTGCCGCCCGGGCCCGGGACCTCCTCGATCAGCTTGAAGTCGTAGTCACGGCGCACATACGTGCCGTCCGCCCCGAACGTGCCGTACACCGCGCGGAAGCCGCGGTCGACGCTGCCGACGTTGATCAGGTTCTCCAGGACCCAGCGGGCCACCCGCTCGTGCTCGGCGGCGGGCCGCTGCGGGGCCTGGGCGGCGATGCGCGGGATGAGGCGGGCGACGATCTGGTCGTGGTCCGCGCCCGTGTCGAAGTCCATGTTGAGGGTGACGAGGTCGATGGCCGCGAGGGCGACCTCCGCCATGCCGTACACCGAGTACTCACCGGCGAGGTTGGCCTTGCGCGCGTCGAGGTCGTGCAGCGGCGCGGTGCAGGCGAGCGCGCGCAGGCGGCGCGCCAGGCCCTCGTCGGCGGCCGGCCCCGGGGCGGGGCGCGGCCCCGCGCTGAGCTGGGGCGGAACGCTGTCCGTCGATGCAGGCGAAGTCACGGTGCACAGACTAGGTCCTGGGTCTGACAACGACCCAAACGACGTGGGCCTCGTCAGCCGTCCTCGCCGACCCGCCGCCGGTACACCTCGACGACCCGTTCCAGCGAGTCGTCGAGGTAACCGGCGAGCAGACGCTCGGCCTTGTCCCGGTCCCCCGCCTGAAGCGCCTCAAGAATCGTGATATTTCGTGCGATGTACGGCTCGTGCAACTGCTGCGGTTCATCCACCACGTGGAACGCGAGGCGCAGTTCGGCGAACACACTCCGCATCAACTCGGCGGTGCGCTCGCTCGCCGCGAGGGCGACCAGCTCCCGGTGGAAGTGGATGTTGGCCGTGCCCACCCCCTTCCAGTCGCCTTCCCGCGCCGCCTGCCGGCCCTCCTGCACGGCACCGGCGAGCCCGTCGAGGCCGTACGGCGGCTCGCCGAGACCGCGCACGACGGCACACTCGACGAGCCTCCGGGTGCGGTAGATGTCCTCGACGTCCTCGACGGTCAGGACCCGGACGAAAACGCCCCGGTTCAGCTCGTGGACGAGCAGGCGTTCGTGCGTGAGCAGCCGGAACGCCTCGCGCAGCGTGTTGCGGGAGACGCCGAGCGCGCCGCCGATGCTGTCCTCCGACAGCCGGGTGCCGGGCGGGAAGTAGCCCTCGGCGATCCGGCTCCTGAGGATGTCCGAGACGCGTTCGGCGGTGCTGGTGCGACCCAGGAGAGCCCGGTCGTCGGAGAGGTCCCTCAGCTGCTCTGCCATGCCGGAATTCAATCGCAGATTTCAAGAACGAACCAACATAGGTATTGAGGGATCGTTGAACAATCCTCTACGGTGCTGGGCACGGCTCGCCCCCGAAGCGGCCGGGCTCACTCTCAGAGCACCCCCACTGCTCAGTCCGAAGCACCCTCCGTCCCCCCTTCGAGGTGCCCATGAGCACGACTCCTCCACCGCAGGCCCTGACCGACGACACGCGCCACGCGGCGGCCGAACACACCACCGGTGACGGTGCGTTCGGCTGGCTGCGCGCCCTGGGGCCGCGCGGCCGGCGCGCGTTCGCCGGTGCCTTCGGCGGCTATGCCCTGGACTCGTACGACTACTTCACGCTGCCGCTGAGCATGGTCGCGCTCTCCGCCTATTTCGGGCTGAGCAGCGGCCAGACCGGCCTCTTCACGACGGTCACCCTGGTGGTCTCGGCGATCGGCGGCGCCCTCGCGGGCGTCCTCGCGGACCGCATCGGCCGGGTGAAGGCGCTGATGCTCACGGTGATCACCTACGCGGTCTTCACCGTCGCCTGCGGCTTCGCGCCCAACTACGAGACCCTGCTGGTCTTCCGCGCCCTCCAGGGCCTCGGGTTCGGCGGCGAGTGGGCGGTCGGCGCGATCCTGGTCGCCGAGTACGCGAGCGCCAGGCACCGGGGCCGCACCCTCGGCGCGATCCAGAGCTCCTGGGCCGTGGGCTGGGGCATGGCCGTGATCGCCTACACCGTCATCTTCTCGGTGGCCGGCGACGATCTGGCCTGGCGCATCATGTTCTGGACCGGGGCGCTGCCCGCGCTGCTCGTCATCTGGGTGCGGCGCAGTGTGCACGACGCGCCCGAGGCGGCGGCCGCTCGTGAACAGAGCGCGGAGAAGGGCTCGTTCACGGCGATCTTCAAGCCCGGCCTGCTGCGGACGACCGTCTTCGCGGTGCTGCTCTCGACCGGTGTCCAGGGCGGCTACTACACGCTCGCCACCTGGGTGCCCACCTACCTCAAGTCCGAGCGCGACCTGTCGGTCGTCGGCACCGGCGGCTATCTGACGTTCCTGATATCGGGTGCCTTCATCGGCTATCTGACGGGCGGTTACCTCACCGACAAGCTGGGCCGGCGGCGCAACATCTGGCTCTTCGCCCTGCTGTCGGCGATCTGCATCCTGGCGTACGCGAACATCCCGAGCGGCGCCAACACCCTGATCCTGGTGCTCGGTTTCCCGCTCGGGTTCTGCATGTCGGCGATCTTCAGCGGCTTCGGCTCGTACCTGAGCGAGCTGTACCCGACGGCGGTGCGCGGCACGGGACAGGGCTTCACGTACAACACCGGGCGCGCGGTGGGTGCCGTCTTCCCGACGACGGTCGGTTTCCTGGCCGACAGCTGGGGTGTGGGCGGCGCGCTGGTCTTCGGGGCGATCGGCTACGGCATCGCGGCGCTGGCGCTGCTCGGGCTGCCGGAGACGCGCGGGAAGGAGCTCACATGAACCGCACGAGCACCGAGACCGGGGACCGTCCCGTCGTCCTCGTCGACGAGCACGCGCGCGCGTGGAACCCGGAAACGGCCCGGGCCCGCTTCCGGGAGGGCCTGACGGGCCCCACCGCCGGTGTCGCTGCGGGCCACACCCAGGCCAACCTGATCTCGGTGCCCGCCGACTGGGCCTACGACATGCTGCTGTTCTGCCAGCGCAACCCCAAGCCCTGCCCGGTCCTCGACGTCACGGACGCGGGGTCCTGGACCACCGTGCTCGCTCAGGGCGCGGACCTGCGCACCGACCTGCCGCGCTACCGGGTGTGGCGGGACGGCGAGCTGGTGGACGAGCCGGCGGACGTGCGCGCGTACTGGCGGGACGACCTGGTGTCGTTCCTGATCGGGTGCAGCTTCACCTTCGAGTGGGCGCTGAGCGAGGCGGGCGTTCCGATCCGCCACGTCGAGCAGGGCCGCAACGTCCCGATGTACGTCACCGGCCGGCAGTGCCGTCCGGCAGGGCGGCTGCACGGACCGATGGTGGTGTCCATGCGGCCGGTGCCGCCGGAGCACCTGGCGGCGGCGATCCGGGAGAGCGGTCTGCTGCCGGCGGTGCACGGCAGCCCCGTGCACTGCGGCGATCCCTCGGGGCTCGGCATCGAAGACCTCGGCCGCCCCGACTTCGGCGACCCGGTGGCCGCCGAGCCGGACGACATCCCGGTGTTCTGGGCCTGCGGTGTGACCCCGCAGGCGGCCGTGATGGCCTCGCGCCCGCCGTTCGCCCTCACACACGCCCCCGGGCAGATGTTCCTCACCGACGCCCGCGACGAGCAGTACCGCGTGGCCTGACAGGAGGCACTGGATTCATGGCCTGCATCGACCTGAACGCCGACCTCGGCGAGGGCTTCGGCCGCTGGCGGCTCACCGACGACGAACGGCTGCTGTCGGTCGTCACCAGCGCCAACGTGGCGTGCGGCTTCCACGCCGGGGACGCGGCCACCATGCGCCGGGTGTGCGAGCTGGCGGCCGAGCGCGGCGTGCGGATCGGCGCCCAGGTGTCCTACCGGGACCTGGCCGGGTTCGGACGGCGCGCGATGGACGTGCCGTCCGCCGAGCTGGCGGCCGAGGTGGCCTACCAGATCGGTGCCCTGGAGGTCTTCGCCCGCGCGGCGGGCGCCCGCGTGGCCTACGTGAAACCGCACGGCGCGCTCTACAACCGGGTCGTGCACGACGAGGAGCAGGCCGCCGCGGTCGTCGACGGCGTGCTCCTCGCGGACGCCACCCTGCCCGTGCTCGGCCTGCCCGGCTCGCGCCTGCTGGAACACGCCGGGAAGGCCGGGCTGCCGGTCGTCACGGAAGCGTTCGCGGACCGGGCGTACACCGACGCGGGCACGCTCGTGCCGCGCACCCTGGAGGGCGCCGTGATCACCGACCCCGACACCGTCGTGGAACGGTCGCTCGGCATGGCCCGCTCCGGCGAGGTCGTCTCCCACTCGGGGACCCGGATCGAGGTACGCGCGCGTTCCCTGTGCCTGCACGGCGACACACCCGGCGCGGTGGAGCTGGCACGCCGGGTACGGGAGCGGCTGGAGGCGTCGGGCGTCCGGGTGGAGGCCTTCGTATGAAAGTCCTGCCCGTCGGCGAGGACGCCCTGCTCGTCGAGGTCTCCTCGGGCGACGAGGCCCAAGCCCTGCACGCCGAGCTGCTGCGACGCCGCGCGGAGGGCTCGCTGTCGGCCCGCGAGATCGTGCCCGCGGCCCGCACGGTCCTCCTCGACGGCCTCGACGCCCCCGCCCGGGTGGCCGCCGAACTGACCGCCGCCGAGCTGCCGCCCGCTCCCCCACGCGCGCGTGCCGTGGTCGAGCTCCCGGTGCGCTACGACGGACCGGACCTGGCCGACGTCGCCTCGCACTGGGGCGTGCCGGAGCGTGAGGTCGCCCGCATCCACGCGGGGACGGAGTTCCGGGTCGCCTTCTGCGGCTTCGCCCCCGGCTTCGGCTACCTCACCGGGCTGCCGCCTCGCTACGACGTGCCGCGCCGGGCCACCCCGCGCACGGCCGTCCCGGCGGGTTCCGTGGCGCTGGCGGGCCCGTACACGGGCGTGTACCCGCGCTCGTCGCCGGGCGGCTGGCAGCTGATCGGCACGACGGACGCCGTCCTGTGGGACCACGCGCGCGTACCGGCCGCGCTGCTGTCGCCGGGCACGCGCGTGCGGTTCGTCCCCGTCGAGCCGGTGGGGCAGCCGTGAGCGATCGTGCGCTCGCCGTCGTACGGGCCGGGGCCCTGACCACCGTGCAGGACCTGGGGCGCCCCGGGCACACCCACCTCGGCGTGCCCCGCTCCGGGGCACTGGACGGTCCCGCGGCGGGCCTCGCCAACCGGCTGACGGGCAACCCGCCCGGGGCGGCCGTGCTGGAGACGACCGTCAACGGCTGTGCCGTGCGCCCCCGTTCCACCGTCACCGTGGCCGTGGCGGGCGCGCCCTGCCGGGTCACGGTGGACGGACGGCCCGTCGCCTGGGGTGCGCCGGTGCGCGTGCCCGCCGGGGCGCTGCTGGACGTCGGACCCGCCGTGTCGGGCCTGCGCAGCTACGTGGGCGTCTCCGGGGGCATCGCCGTCGAGCCGGTGCTCGGCAGCCGCTCGACCGACCTGCTGTCGGGGCTCGGCCCGCCCCCTCTCACGGACGGCACGGTGCTTCCCCTGGGCCGGCCGACAGGCGTACACACGCGCGTGGACGTCGCCCCACAGCCGGCGCCACCGGCCGAACTGGTCCTGCGGGTGACACTCGGACCGCGCGACGGCTGGTTCACGCCGGAGGCCGTACACACCTTCGTCTCGCGTCCCTACCGGGTGTCCCCGGCGAGCAATCGCATCGGGCTGCGCACCGAGGGGGCCGCCCTGGAGCGGGCCCGGCCCGGGGAACTCCCCAGCGAGGGCATGGTGCTGGGCGCCGTCCAGGTCCCGCCCGACGGCAGGCCGGTGGTGTTCCTCGCCGACCACCCGACCACCGGGGGCTATCCGGTGATCGCGGTGGTCCGCGCCGCCGACCTCGCGGCCGCCGCCCAGGCGGTTCCGGGCACGCCGGTCCGCTTCGTGGCCGTACGACGCCGCTGAACCGGCCGGCCCCCGTCGGTCGCTGCCGCGGTCAGGCCGCGTCCGGCTGCTCCGCCACCGACAGGGCGGCGAGCGCGGCGGACACCGCCGCGGAAGCCCTCAGGTCGAGCCGGGCGCTCGTGCCCCGGGCGCGGTGCCGGACCTCGTCGGCGGCGAGGGTCAGGAGCTGGGGCAGCAGGTCGGTGCACCGGCGGGCCACCCAGCCGGTGCCCGCCGTGGCCAGCCACCACAGGCTCGCCGACCTGGTCGGGGCGGGGAACTCGGGCTCGGGCGAGGGCGCGGGCCCCGTCGCGAGGCCGTGTTCCTCGAGCAGCGCGTGGAAGCGCAGGGCCAACTGCCGGTGCCCGCGCTCTCCGGGGTGCAGCCGGTCCGCGCTCCACAGGGCGCGGTCCGTGATCCAGTCGCCCTCGCGGGCGTGCAGGTGCACGGCTCCGTACCGGTCGGACAGCGCGTGGACGACCGTGTTCACGGCCCGCTGCCGCCGCGCCAGCGGGTGGGCGAGTGCCCCCGGCAGCCCGAGCATCGTGCCCGGGTCGGGCAGGCAGGCGGTGAGCAGGACCGCGCCCTGCTCGGTGAAGGCCGCGTACACCTGGTCGAGCCGGGCGGCCACGGCCTGGATGTCGAAGGTGCAGCGCAGGGTGTCGTTGACGCCGATGACGACGGACACGAGGTCGGGCTTCAGGGCCAGCCCGGCGGGCAACTGCCGCTCCAGCACGTCCCGGGTCTGCGACCCGCTCACCGCGAGGTTGGTGAAAGCGACCGGCTCCTCGGCGAGCCCGTCCGCGAGCAGCGCGGCCCAGCCGCGCCAGGCCCCGTCGCCGACGGGATCCCCCACGCCCTCGGTGAGCGAGTCCCCGAGGGCCACGAAGCTCACGGGCCCCTCGAACCGCGGGGGTCTCATGCCACGCCCCCGGGCACGAAGGGCGGAACCGGACGCACAGGGACGGCCGCGTCGTGGGCGGCGAGAAACGCGTCGACCGCCGCGTCCCACCCGAAGCACTCCGCACGCGCCCGTGCCCGCTCGCGCCGGTCCGCCTCCAGGCGTTCCAGCAGCAGGTCCACGGCGTCCGCGAAGGCCTCCCCATGGTCCGCCGCGACGGCTCCGGCGGAGCCGATCACCTCCGGCAGCGCGGACGACGCGCTCGCCACCACCGGCGTGCCGCACGCCATGGCCTCCAGCGCGGCGAGCCCGAACGTCTCGGCCGGCCCCGGTGCCAGGGCCACGTCGGCGGACGCCTGGAGCGCGCCGAGCAGCCCGCGGTCGGAGACGTGCCCGAGGAAGGTGACCGGCAGGCCGCTCTCCCGGGCCCGCTGTTCGAGCCGGGAGCGCAGCGGTCCGTCCCCGGCCACCACCAGCACCGCCCGGCGTCCACGCCGCCGCAGCGCCTCCAGGGCGTCCAGCGCCGTGCCGGGCCGCTTCTCCACGGACAGCCGCGAGCACATCACCAGCAGCGTCTCGTCCACGCGCGCGTGCCGTGCCCGCACCTCCGGATCGCGCAGCGCGGGGTGCCGCTGCACCAGGTCGACGCCCAGCGGAGCGCGGACGACGTTGCGTGCCCCGATCCGCACGAACTCCCGCTCGGCGAACTCGGTGGTGCACACCACGCGCGCGTACGTGTGGGCCGTACGGACGTTGAGGGCGTCGGCGGCACGCCGGGCGGCCCCCTCGGGCAGGCCCCAGGTGCGCAGCACACCGTCGGCGGTCTCGTGGGAGACCATCACGGCCGGGACCCGGGCGCGTCGCGCCCACTTGCCGGTCCACCTGAGGGTCGTACGGTCGGACACCTCCAGCCGGTCCGGCGCGAGCTCCTCCAGGAGCTGGGCCACCCGCCGCTTGTCGGTGAGCACGCGGTAGCCGCCGGTGCCGGGCAGCAGCGGCCCGGGAAGGGTGATCACCCGCCCCTGCTCGGTCTCCTGGTCGGTCATCCGCTCGCCGGGGACCACGAGGACGGGCTCGTGCCCCGCCGCCTTGAAGCCCTTGCCGAGTTCGCGCAGGGCGGTGCGCAGGCCGCCGGACGCGGGCGCGACGAAGTTGGCGAGCCGCACGATCCGCAGCGACTGGCGGCTGCGGCTGCTGTCGCCCGAACGCGAGTGACTCATGCCGCCACCGCCGTCCTGCGCCCGGCGAGCACGTTCGCATAGTGCCCGATCAGCTGGTCTCCGACGGCCGCCCAGGTGCGGCCCTCGACGGTGGCCCGCCCGGCGGTGCCGAAGGCGGCCCGCAGCCCGGCGTCGGCGGCCAGGGCCCGCACCGCGTCCCGTACGGCACTCGCGTCGCGCGGCGGCACCAGCAGGCCGGTGCGCCCGTGGGCGACCAGGTCCAGCGGCCCGCCCGCGGCGGGCGCCACGACGGGCAGGCCGCTGGCCATGGCCTCCTGCACCGTCTGGCAGAAGGTCTCGAAGGGACCCGTGTGCACGAAGGCGTCCAGCGAGGCGAAGACCCGGGCCAGATCGTCGCCGGTACGGCGGCCGAGGAAGACCGCGCCGGGCAGCGCCTGCTCCAGGCCGGGCCGGCTCGGGCCGTCGCCGACGATCACGACCCGGACGCCCTCCAGGCCGCAGGCCCCGGCGAGGAGTTCGACCTGCTTCTCGGGGGCGAGCCGGCCGACGTAGCCGACGATCAGCTCGCCGTTCGGGGCGAGTTCGCGGCGCAGGGCCTCGTCCCGGCGGTCGGGCCGGAAACGTTCGGTGTCGACGCCGCGCGGCCACAGCGCGACCCGGGGCACACCGTGCGTCTCCAGGTCGCGCAGGGCCGCGCTGGACGGGGCGAGGGTGAGGTCGGCGGCGCCGTGCACGGAGCGGATCCGCCGCCAGGCGGCGGCTTCTCCGGCACCCATGTACGTACGGGCGTATCCGGCCAGGTCGGTCTGGTAGACGGCGACGGCGGGGATGCCGAGGCGGGCGGCGACGGCCATGCCGCGCACGCCGAGGACGAAGGGGCTGGCGAGGTGGACGACATCGGCACGGTGCTCGATGAGGGTGGCGGCCAGGCGGCGGCTGGGGAGGGCGACGCGGACCTGGGGGTAGCCGGGGAGCGGGAGGGAGGGGACGTGGACGACGGGGCACGGCGCGTCGGCGTCGGGCTTGTTCCCGGGCGCGGGGGCCGGGGCGACGACGACGGGGGCGTGACCGCGATCGACGAGGTGCCGGGCGGTCTGGAGCGCGCAGTGGGCCACGCCGTTCACATCGGGGGGAAAGGATTCGGTCACGATGACGACACGCATACCGGTGTTCTCGCCGTGCCGGACGTGGCCGCGTCAACGTGGATCTTTCCGGACGAGGAACGTCCTATGAGCGTTCTGAGGCGCACCCGCGCAGGTCAGGCAGCGTCCATACGCTCCTGACCCGCGAGTCACCCCTCGTTCACCCAGGCGGCCTGATTCCGCCCTGGCGCCCTTGCGCAAAGGGGGTCACACGCTCACGCAGAGGGGGTCACACAGCGGTCTCCTCGGGACCGATCCTGCTGCGTACGGCCGTCTGGACCTCGGCCTCCTCGGCCGGGTCGGCCGCGAGCCGGCGCAGTCGCTCGACGACACGGGCGTCTCCGGTCTCGGCGTGCCGGGCGGCGATCTCCCGGGTGGTCTCCTCGCAGTCCCACAGGCACTCGACGGCGAAGCCGGTGGCGAAGGAGGGGTCGGTGGCGGCGAGGGCGCGGGCGGCCCGGCCACGCAGATGGGAGGAGGCGGTCTCGCGGTAGATGTGGCGGAGCACGGGTGCGGCGCAGGCGATGCCGAGCCGTCCGGTGCCGTCGACCAGGGTCCACAGGGTCGGTGCGTCGGGGCCGTCGCCCCGTACGGCTTCGCGTAGCGCCGCGAGGACCAGGTCGCGGTCCTGCGCCCCGCCCCGGCAGGCGAGGACGCGTCCGGCGGCGGCGCCCAGCGCGTCGGGCCGCCGGGCCCAGCCGCGCGCCTGGTCCAGGGCGGCGAGCGAGCGCATGCGTTCGAAGGCGGCGACGGCTGCGTCCACGACGACCGTCGAGCCGGTGGCCACGGCGCCCTCGATCAGACCGAGGACGTCGGGATCGTTGCTGTCGGCGAGGTAGCGCAGGGCGGTGCACCGGGCTCCGTCGCCGCCGTCCTTCGCCGCCTGGATGATCTCGGCCCGGTCCTCGGGGCCCGCCACTGCGGTGAGACAGCGGGCGGCCGGGACATGGAGCGCGGCGCCTCGTTCGAGGCCTTGCTGGGCCCATTCGAAGACGGCCTGCACACTCCACCCGGGGCGGGGGCCGGTCGGCCGCATCTGCCGCTGCCAGCGGTCGAAACAGCCCGTCTCGTGGGCGGCACGCACGCGTGTGGCGATGGATTCGCGGGGGTCCTCGGCCCACAGCCGCCACGGCCGTGGTTCGAAGGCGTCACGGACGGTCGTGGCCAGCTCGGCGTCGCCCTCCGGATCGGCCGGGAACCGCGCGAGGACGGGAGCGGCGAGGGCGCGCAGGCCCGCGTCGTCGTCCCTGAGGGCCAGTTCGTCGAGGGCCCAGGCCCAGTTGGAGCCGTGGGCGGCGTACCTGCGCAGCAGTTCGAGCGCGTCCCGCCTGCCGTAGGAGGCGAGGTGCCCGAGGACGGCGAGGGTGAGCCCGGTGCGGGACTCGTCGGCGTCGAGGACGTCCTCGGCGCCGAAGAGGTGGGCCTCGATCTCGTCGAGCTCGCCGTTCAGGTCGAGGTAGAGGCGGGCGTAGTAGAGGGAGCGGTTCTCCACCTGCCAGTCGTGGCGGGGATCGCGCAGCACGCACTGGTTCAACGCCGCGAGCGCCTCGGGGCGCGGGGCGGTGAGCGCGTGCAGCGTGCCGTCGCCGCGGCCCCGCTGGAGCAGGCCGAGCAGCGTACCGCTGGGCGCTATGACCGGATCGAACATGGGAAACAGCCTCACATCAAGCGTCGACGCAACCGGGGACGTGTACTACCTGGCCGCGCGACAACACGTCGGAGTGCCCGCCGTTTCCTGCTTGCTGTAGACCATCTTCCTCTGCCTCTCGTCGGTGGCCCTTGCGGACCGCTTCACGGCCCGCGCGGTGCGGCAACATCTGCCCAACCATCACGTCCGTGAACCACGTCGTCATGATGACTCGGCACTTCCGTCTGCCGCGACCGAAATTTCGGCGGCCCCGTCCCGCCTCCCCCGTTTTCGTTGTCGTTCCAGGTCAGACTGGCCGGCTCAGCGCTCGCCGAACAGTTCGAGCAATTCCGTCCGGCCGAACATCCGGGCGGTGTCGACCGCCGAGGGGGTGCCGGCGGACGGGTCGGCGCCGCCCTCCAGGAGGGCCTTGATGACGTCCGTCTCGCCCTTGAAGACCGCTCCCGCGAGCGGGGTCTGGCCTCGGTCGTTCACCCGGTCGGCCTCGGCTCCGCGGGCGAGCAGCGCGCGTACCGCCTCGGAGTGGCCGTGGTAGGCGGCGAGCATCACGAGCGAGTCACCGCGGTCGTTGGTGAGGTTGGCCGGAACGCCCGCGTCGACGTACGCCACGAGTGCCTCCGTCTGTCCCCGCCGGGCCAGATCGAAGATCTTGGTCGCCAGCTCCACGACCTCGGGGTCGGGGACTTCGGTCATCGGCCGGACCGCCTCTCACATCACACGTCTGTCGGGTGCGTACGCCTGCGACCGGTGCAGCCGTACGAGTGAATCGCCAGGGTACTGGCTCGCGCGGCACATGACCCGATGTGCCCGAGGTAAAGATCACCACAGACCTGGCCGTGCGCAAGAGCCCAGCGCGACCGAGCCGGGGACCACTCCGTCAGCCAGGGGAAATGGTACGCATTTCACCCAGTTGCACCTTTTATCGTATGGATACATCCTGTGAGCCTGGAAGTACTCATGGTGACTGTCCCCGCGAACCAGGAGACCTCAAATGATCCTCTCCATCTCAGGCGTGGTCCTGCTCGGCATCGTCGTCTTCATCTTCTTCCGCAAGGACGGCCTGAAGGCCTCGCATGCGGTGGTCACGATGCTGTTCGGCTTCTATCTGGCGAGCACGGCCATCGCCCCGAGCATCAAGGCGGGCGGCGAGAGCCTGGCGAGCCTCCTCGGCGGAATCAAGTTCTGACGACGCCGCCCCCCCGTACGCATCCCGCCCGTAGGCACTCTCTGGAGGCAGCAGTGGCCCGGCGCCCCCTCCCCCGCATTCTGAGCAACGGCAGCGCGCAGCTCGTCCGGAGCCGGGAGCTGGCCCGGACGGCGGCCGACAGCGCCACGGACGTCCTCCACCCGCTGATCACGATCACGCGCGGTCTGCGCCGGCTGGCAGCGGCCGGGCGGCGCAGATGGACCGAGACCCCCAAGGAGAGACGGGGTGCGCTGCTGTTCCTGGTGGCCTCCGTGCTCCTGGTCGTGGCACTGCTGCCGTACGGCCCGCTGCTCACCGCCGTCACTCTGATGGCGGCTGCGGCCTGGAAGGGACGGGACCGCACGCCGGCGGCTCCCGAAGGGCCCGACGAGTCGCAGACCGAGCGCCTCCAGGCGCTCTACGAGGCCCTCGTGCCGTACTTCTCCTCCGCCGAGGACCCCGAGCCGCTGTACGCCCACGGCGGCGCGTGGGACAAGGCCTTCCCCACCTACGCGTTCGACGGCGGCGGCCGGATCTCGCACCTGGTGGTCCGCTACCCGGCGTACTTCACCGACGGCGAGGCCGAGGCCCGCGCGCGGATCGAGCACCTGCTCGCATCCAAGTCGGGCCGGGGCCGCGAGTACCACTTCACGTGGGACGAGGAGGGCAACCAGTTGACGGTCAGCGTGCTCCTGCCGCTGCCCGTCGACATCGCCGCCCAGCGTTTCGTCACCACACCCTGCGAGACGGTCCTCGGCTTCACCGACCCCACCGAGGTCCGGCGCACGCTCCCCCTCACCTTCGGCGAGCAGCAGCGGGACGTGCCCCCGGTCGTCTGGCGCACGGGCCTGCGCTCGACCGAGCCCCATCTGCTCGCCCTGGGCCAGCCGGGCAGCGGCACCTCGACCCTGCTGCGGTCCGTCGCCCTCCAGGCCCTCCAGCACGGCGACGTGGTGATCGTCGACGGCGGCGGCACCGGCGAGTACGCCTGCCTGACCGGCCGGGACGGCGTCCTGGCCGTCGAGTGCGGGCTCACCGGGGCGCTGGCCAGCCTGGAGTGGGCCGCGCACGAGACCGAGCGCCGCCTCATCGCAGCCAACCGCGCCCATCAGGCGGGCCACCCGCCGCCCGACGACACCAAGCGTCCCCTGTGGATCCTCCTGGACCGCCCGACCGCGTTCACCCACCTGGCCGCCGCCGACGACCGCGAGGACCCGCAGTCCCTCCTCCAGGTCCCCCTGCGTCACGGTCGCCCGGCGAACGTGACGGTGGTGGTGGCCGACCAGCTCGACTGCGTCGACACCCTCACCGACCCCGTACGGCAGCACACCCGCGCGCGCGTGGTCCTCGGCCCGGCGACGGCCGCCCAGGTCGAGTCCGTCCTGGGCGTCCCCCCGCACACCACTCCCGTGGACCAGGTCCCACCCGGCCGCGGCTACGCCCGCCTGGGCACCGACCCGGTCCACCGCCTCCAGGTCCCGGCCACCCCCAACCCCTACGACGACGCGACGTCCGACGCCCACCGCCAGGCGGTACTGGACCTCCTGCCGCCCCGCACGACACCGGCGGACGGGGAGACGGTGCCCGATCCGGACCCTGCGCAGGGTGAACCGGAGCTGGTAGAACCTGAGCCGGCAGTGCCGGAGCCGGTGGAAGCCGAGCCCGTACCGGTACTGCCGGAGCCGGCAGACCGCAAGCCGGTCCCGGTACTGACGAAAACCACCAAGACGTCCTGACCGCGGTCAGTCAGGCCGATCCCCGCGGCTGCGGGGATCCGTCCTACGCCACGAACGTCCGCGGCGACTCACCGGTCCCCACACCCCCGTCCTCCACGATCCGCGCCGCCGCGGCCAGCCGCACCGCCGCCTCCTCGGCCACCGCACCCCCCACAGTGAACGGCAACCGCACATATCCCTCGAACGCCCCGTCCACGCCGAACCGAGGCCCGGACGGCACCCGCACGCCCACCCGCTCCCCCGCCTCCGCGAGCCGCGACCCGGACAGACCGCCCGTGCGCACCCACAGCGTCAGCCCGCCCCGAGGCACCTCGAACTCCCACCCGGGCAGCTCCCGCCGCACCGCCGCCACGATCTCGTCCCGGTTCTCCCGCGCCTGCTCCCTGCGCACCTCCACGGCCTGCTCCCAGCCCCCCGTGCCGAACAGCCAGTTCACGGCCAGCTGCTCCAGCACCGGAGTGCCGAGGTCCGCGTACGCCCGTGCCGCGACCAGACTGCGGATCACGTCCGGCGCGGCCCGCACCCACCCGATGCGCATCCCGGCCCAGAAGGCCTTGCTCGCCGATCCCACGGTGATCACCGTCGACCCGGCCGGATCGAAGGCACACACCGCCCGCGGCATCCGCACGTCCGGGTCGAGCCACAGCTCGCTCATCGTCTCGTCGGCGATCAGCACGGTCCCCGCGGACCTGGCCGCGTCGACCAGCCGCCGCCGCTGGTCCTCGTCGGCGAGCGCACCGGTCGGGTTGTGGAAGTCGGCGACGACGTAGGCGATCCGGGGCGCGGCGTCCCGCAGGACCTGCCGCCAGCGGTCCATGTCCCATCCGGAGAGCCCCTCGGCCATCGCGACGGGCACGAGCCGGGCCCCGGCCTCCCTCATCAGCTGAAGGATGTTGGCGTACGAGGGCGACTCGACGGCGATGCGCTCGCCCCGCCCGGCGAACAGATGGCAGATCGCGTCGATCGCGCCCATCGCCCCGGTCGTCACCATGATCTGCTCGGGCATGGTCGGTATCCCGCGCGCGGTGTAGCGCTCGGCGATCATCGACCGCAGCGCGGGCAGCCCCGCGGGATAGTCGCCGTGCGTGTGCGCGTACGGCGGCAGTTCCTCCAGCGCGCCCTGCACGGCCCGGGTCAGCCACGGCTCCGGGGCCGGAAGCGCCGCACAGCCCAGGTCGATCATCGAACCGAGGGTCTCCGGCGGCAGCGGTTCCAGCCCACGCGCGGGCAGCGGGTTCCCGGCCGGTACGGCCGTCCAACTGCCCGCGCCGCGCCGGGACTCCAGGAACCCCTCGCTGCGCAGGGCCTCGTACGCGGCGGCGACCGTCGTACGGCTGACGGACAGGGAGAGGGCGAGTTCCCGCTCGGCGGGCAGCCGGGCGGCCACCGGGACCCGCCCTTCGAGCACCAGCAGGCGGACGCCGTCGGCGAGCGCGCGGTAGGCGGGCGGCCGGCGCGTGCCGGGCCCTGCCGGGCGGTCCTGCTGGGAGTTGAGCAGCCGCGCGAGCTGTGCCGCACCCACGGCCGAGGTCCACTGCGCCATGAGAATCAGTCCACCTTCCCCGGATTGGCCATGGATGGCCTCTCCATCCAAGCCACAGGGTGTCATGCATCAGTCCACTACCACCAGGGGGGCACATCATGTCCACGCAGCGGCGGCTCGCCCGACGACTGACGCAGCTCTACGTCGGTCTGGCGCTCTACGGGGCGAGTTCGGCGCTCCTCGTCCGGTCCGGTCTCGGGCTGGAACCGTGGAACGTGCTGCACCAGGGGCTCGCCGAGCGGACCGGTCTGTCGATCGGTGTCGTGCTGACCATCGTGGGCGCCGCGGTGCTGCTCGCGTGGATCCCGCTGCGCCAGCGGCCGGGCCTGGGCACGATCTCCAACGTGCTGGTCATCGGCATGGCGATGGACGCGACCCTGGCCCTGGTGCCCGACGCGCACGGCTGGGCGCTCCGCGTGAGCCTGCTGGTGGCGGGGATCGTCCTGAACGGCGCGGCGACCGGCCTGTACATCGCGGCGCGCTTCGGCCCGGGCCCGCGCGACGGCCTGATGACGGGGCTTCACCAGCTCACGGGCGTCTCGATCCGCCTGGTGCGCACGGGCATCGAGCTCACGGTCGTGGCGACCGGCTTCGCACTGGGCGGCACCGTGGGGATCGGCACCCTCCTCTACGCGGTGGCGATCGGCCCGCTCGCCCAGCTGTTCCTGCGCGTGTTCGCCGTCCCCGTGGCATCCGGCGGCAGCGCGGTCGTTGCCACCGGGCAACCCCGAGGCGCGATACTGCGTCCGTGACCCCGCGGATACGCCACCCCTACCTCGACCATCCCGGTCCGATCGCCTTCGCCCACCGGGGCGGGGCCGCGGACGGCTTGGAGAACACCGTGCGGCAGTTCCGGTGTGCCGTCGAGGCGGGCTACCGCTACATCGAGACCGACGTCCACGCCACCCGGGACGGCGCACTCGTCGCCTTCCACGACGCGACCCTGGACCGGGTGACGGACGGCGCGGGCCGGATCGCCGACCTGCCCTGGCAGGAGGTGCGCCACGCGCGCGTGGCCGGCGAGGAACCGGTGCCGCTCTTCGAGGAACTCCTGGAGACCTTCCCGGACGTGCGCTGGAACGTCGACGTCAAGGCGGAGGCCGCCCTGCTGCCCTTCCTCGACCTGGTCGGCCGGACGAACTCGTGGGACCGGATCCTCCTCGGCTCGTTCTCCGAGGCCCGCGTGGTGCGCGCCCAGCGGCTGGCCGGCCCGCGCCTGGCCACCTCGTACGGCACCCGGGGGGTGCTCAATCTGCGGCTGCGCTCCTGGGGGCTGCCGGCCGCGGTGCGCCGTTCGGCGGTCGCCGCCCAGGTGCCCGAGATCCAGTCCGGCATCCAGGTCGTGGACCACCGCTTCCTCCGCGCCGCCCACGCGCGCGGGCTCCAGGTGCACGTGTGGACCGTCAACGACCCGGAGAGCATGCACCGGCTTCTGGAGCTCGGCGTGGATGGCATCATGACCGATCACATCGACACGTTGCGCAAGGTCATGGAGGACCGCGGCGTCTGGGTCTGAGACCCCCGGCCGGTCGCCCCTGCGCGTTCACGGGGAAGCGAGGGCACGGGTGGGCACCGACACCGCGCGTCCGGAGGCGGCCGACGGGGCTGCCGGCCTGAAGCGCGAGCAGCGCGGCTGGTACTTCTACGACTGGGCCTGTTCCGTCTACTCGACGAGCGTGCTCACCGTGTTCCTGGGCCCCTATCTCACCTCGGTCGCCGAGTCGGCGGCGGACGCCGACGGGTACGTCCACCCCCTCGGGATCCCGGTGCGCGCCGGGTCCTTCTTCGCGTACTCGGTGTCCCTGTCGGTGATCGTGGCCGTGCTGGTGATGCCCCTGGTGGGGGCCGCCGCCGACCGCACGGGCCGGAAGAAGCCCCTGCTCGCCACCGCCGCCTACCTCGGGGCCGCGGCCACGACGGCCATGTTCTTCCTGGACGGCGACCGCTACCTGCTCGGCGGGGCGCTGCTGATCGTCGCGAACGCCGCGTTCTGCGTGGCGATGATGCTCTACAACTCCTACCTGCCGCAGATCGCCCCGCCCGAGCAGCGGGACGCGGCCTCCTCCCGCGGCTGGGCCTTCGGCTACGCCGCGGGCTCGCTGGTCCTCGTAGCGAACCTGGTCCTCTACACCGGGCACGACAGCTTCGGTGTCTCCGAGAGCACGGCGGTCCGCATCTGCCTGGCATCGGCCGGCCTGTGGTGGGGCGCATTCGCCCTCGTCCCGCTGACCCGGCTGCGCGATCGCAGGTCCGCCGCGCGGGAGGCGGCCCTTCCCGGGTTCCGGCAGCTCGCGGCGACCGTCCGCGACATGCGCCGCCGCCCGCTGACCCTCGCGTTCCTGCTCGCGTACCTCGTCTACAACGACGGCATCCAGACGGTGATCTCCCAGGCCTCGGTCTACGGCTCCGAGGAACTCGGCCTCGGGCAGTCCACCCTGATCGTGGCCGTCCTGCTGGTGCAGGTGCTGGCGGTGGCGGGTGCGCTGACGATGGGCCGGCTGGCCCGGACCTACGGAGCGAAGCGCACGATCCTCGGTTCGCTGGTGGCGTGGACGGTGACGCTGGCGGCCGGGTTCTTCCTGCCGGCCGGGGCGCCGGTGTGGTTCTTCGTCCTGGCCGCCGGCATCGGTCTGGTCCTGGGTGGCAGTCAGGCGCTGTCCAGATCCCTGTTCTCCCATCTCGTCCCGCCGGGCAAGGAGGCCGAATACTTCTCCGCGTACGAGATGAGCGACCGCGGAATGAGCTGGCTCGGGCCTCTGCTTTTCGGGCTCACCTATCAGCTGACCGGGAGCTACCGGGACGCGATCATCTCGCTGGTGGGCTTCTTCGTCATCGGGTTCGCCCTGCTCGCGCGGGTTCCGGTGCGGCGTGCGATCGAAGAAGCGGGGAATCCGGTTCCTGACAGGATTTAGCACTCGAAGCGAAAGGGCTGTAGTGTACGCGTTTGGCCTGCCAGGCGTACCGTTACTGCGCGTCAAAGATGCCGAAACGCTGGGTTACATCTGTTAGCAGATGTGACAAACCGGGCGCTGGTGGGTACAACAAGGGCGGCTACGACGGCGACGCATGACCCGGAACGGGACTCGGAACGGGAATCTTTACCGCCGACCGGACGTTGACCGGATGACGACGACAGCGACACCTGTCCTGTGGGCGACAAGCCCGGGAGGCACGATTCATGAGTGAGCGAGCTCTTCGCGGCACGCGCCTCGTGGTGACCAGCTACGAGACGGACCGCGGCATCGACCTGGCCCCGCGCCAGGCCGTGGAGTACGCATGCGAGAAGGGGCACCGGTTTGAGATGCCCTTCTCGGTCGAGGCGGAGATCCCGCCGGAGTGGGAGTGCAAGGTCTGCGGGGCCCAGGCACTCCTCGTGGACGGCGATGGCCCTGAAGAGAAGAAGGCCAAGCCCGCGCGTACGCATTGGGACATGCTGATGGAGCGGCGCACCCGTGAGGAACTCGAAGAGGTCCTCGAGGAGCGCCTGGCGGTTCTGCGCTCCGGGGCGATGAACATCGCGATTCATCCCCGAGACAGCCGCAAGTCGGCGTAAGTCCCTCCGGGGTCTGGCCGAAAGTTACAGCGCGTCAAGGACCGCGGGCGCCGTACGTGAAGTACGGCGCCCGCGGTTTTTGTCGTGCGTTCTTGCGGATGGTGCGTCGTGCGATCTCGCGGATCAGTGCGCCGTGCGTTCCCGCGGATCAGTGCGCCGTGCGTTCCCGCGGATCAGTGCGCCGTGCGTTCCCGCGGATCAGTGCGTCAGCGGCGGCCGCGGTTCCTGCGCTGCGTCGCCCCGCTCGTCCCGGATGACCTCGCCCTGGACGACCTTGCCGTCGGGGCGGTGCATACGGGCCTGCTGGAAGGCGCCGCCCAGCGTGCCCGGGTCGGCCTCGCGGAGCTTGCGCTCGAAGGTGCGCTCCGCCGTGCGGCTCACGGCCTTCTGGACCGGGGGCAGCAGCAGGAGCAGGCCCACCGCGTCCGACACCAGGCCGGGGATCATCAGCAGCAGCCCGCCCAGCATCATCAGGCCGTTGCCCTCGCTGTTCGGCCGGGCAGCCGCGGGCATCACCCCGCTCTGCTGCTGTTGCAGCGTCTCGGAGAGACTGCGGAAGGCCCGCCGGCCGGCCCGCTTGATGACGACCGAGCCGAGGATGAAGCCCGCCACCAGGACGAGGAACACCACCAGCCCGCTCGACGCCCCCGCGACCACCGTGAGCAGCCAGATCTCCAGGACCAGCCATGCGGCAAGGCCCAACGGCAGGAACGTACGCAGCCGCGAGCGCCGGGGCCGGGCGGAATTACCGGGGGTCTGAGCGCCAGTCGTCATGTCTCCAGTGTGCCTGGGCCCGGCTCAGTGCGGGATAAGGCCCCGATCAGGTGTTCTGTGAGCGGCGGACGAGGAGGGAGGCGACCTGCCGACTACGGCCTCGACGGCCTGCCGCCGCGGCCCGTGACCTTGCCGACCCGCTCCCCCACGCCCCACGCCGTGACCCGCCACAGCGCCTCGACGAGGATGTCGCGGCTCATCTTGGAGTCGCCGTGTTCACGCTCGACGAAGGTGATGGGCACCTCCACGACGTGGTAGCCGGCCCTGACCGCGCGGCGGGCGAGGTCGACCTGGAAGCAGTAGCCCTGGGAGGCGACCTCGTCGAGGCCGAGGCCCTCCAGGGTCTCGCGGCGGAAGGCGCGGTAGCCGCCGGTGATGTCGCGCAGCGGCAGGTCGAGCGCCAGCCGGGAGTAGAGGCTGCCGCCGCGGGAGATCACCTCGCGGGACTTCGGCCAGTTCACCACCCGGCCGCCGGGCACCCAGCGCGAGCCGAGCACCAGGTCGGCGCTCTTCAGGGCGGTGAGGAGACGGGGCAGTTCCTCCGGCTGGTGGGAGCCGTCGGCGTCCATCTCGACCAGCACGCCGTAGTCGCGCTCCAGGCCCCAGCGGAAGCCCGCGAGGTAGGCGGCGCCCAGGCCCTCCTTGCCCTTGCGGTGCAGCACGTGGACGTGGTCGTCGTCGACGGTCAGCTCGTCGGCCAGCTTGCCCGTGCCGTCCGGGCTGTTGTCGTCGGCCACGAGTACGTGCGCCTCGGGGACGGCCTCGCGCACCCGGCCGACGATGCTCTTGATGTTCTCCGCCTCGTTGTAGGTCGGGATGATCACCAAGGCCGTGCCGAGCGGGCCGAACTTCCTCCCCTGGGCTCCTGCCGCGAGGGTTCCGTCGCCGTCGTTCACTGATGCCCCTTCATGTCCGTACGCAGGGGTCCACCATAGTGGGCCCGGCCTGCGATGACGTGACCGGACGTTCGAATGGTGGTGTCGAATCCGCAAGACGCGGGTAAGAGTGCGCCTCGGGGTGCGAGCGTACGGCGGATGGGGGCCCGGCGCCCTTCGGGCCGACCTGGGATCCGCCGGCTGCGGATCGACCGAAAGCCGTTGTCTACTGAGCGCCCGGGCCCCACCCGGGGTCACACCTCCCCGACCGGCCGGAACGCTGCCTCGGCGCCGCGCCGGCCTGAGCCTGGCTCCCAGTGGCGGTGCCCCGGTGCGGCACACCGTCCCTGACCCGGCGGCGCTGCGGCGAGTGCGCGGACGTTCCCCGGTCGGGCGTCCGGTGGTGGACTCGGCCGAACCTACCGGCCCCCTGCGGCCGCCTGTCAACAGCCGTTTGACCTGCGCATCTTGCGACAAAGCCCTGGTCAGGGCGGAGGATACGCAGGTCGCGCACGGGCGGCGCGGCGCACGATTGCGTGCGCGCCACCCCCGTAGATCACTCGCCCGGCCGTACGAAGACCGTGTGTCCGCCCACGACGGTGCGCAGGCAGACGGGCAGGTCGCGGCCCGGGGTCAGGTCGGGCAGTCCCGGGGTGCCGGAGCGGGGATCGGTCGACCAGCGGGCGACCCGGTCGTCCGGGGCCTGGACCACGAGTTCGCCGGTGCGCCACACCGCGTAGTCGGCGGGCGCGCCCGGCGCCAGGACGCCCGCGTCGTCCCGTCCGATGGCCCGCCAGCCGCCGCGCGTGTGCGCCGTGAACGCGGCGCGCACGGAGATGCGGTGCTCGGGCGTGCGGTGGAAGGCGGCGGCTCGCACGGTGCCCCAGGGGTCGAGGGGCGTGACCGGGCTGTCGGAGCCGAAGGCGAGCGGCACACCGGCGCGCAGCAGCGTCGCGTAGGGGTTCAGCGTACGGGCCCGCTCGGCTCCCAGCCGCTGCGCGTACATGCCGTCCTCGCCGCCCCACAGGGCGTCGAAGGCGGGCTGGACGGAGGCGGTGAGGCCGAGCTCGGCGAAGGCCGCGACGGCCTCCGGCGAGAGCATCTCGGCGTGCTCGATCCGGTGACGGGCGGCCCGGATGCGGGTGAGACCGAGCTTCTCGGCGGCGGCCCGCACGCCCTCGACCACGGAGTCCACCGCCGCGTCGCCGATGGCGTGGAAGCCGGCCTGGAGGCCCGCCTCCGTGCAGGCCACCACGTGGGCGGCGACGGCGGCGGTGTCCAGGTAGGCCCGGCCGGTGTGGTCGGCGTCGGCGTACGGCTGGTGCACGCAGGCCGTGTGCGAGCCGAAGGAGCCGTCGACGAACAGGTCGCCCGCGGCGCCGGCCGCGCCCAGTTCCCGGGCCTTGGCTACGTCCTCCTCGGCCCAGTAGCCGACGACGCGCGGACCGGGCTCCTCGGCGGCGAGGCGCAGCAGCCCGGTGAAGTCGTCCTCGGAGGAGATCTCCGGGCCGCCGCACTCGTGGATCGTGCCGATGCCGAGCGAGGAGGCGTGCGCGAGGGCGGCGCGCTGGGCGTCGGTGCGCTGCTGAGGCGTCACGGCCGCGAACGCGGCGGCGCGCACGGCGTGGTGGGCGTCGGCGGTGAGCGGTCCGTCCTCGGGGACCACGCCGGGGACCATGTCGAGCAGGGCCGTGGTGACGACCGCCGAGTGGACGTCGATCCGGCTGAGGTAGAGGGGCCGGTGGCCGGTGGCCTCGTCGAGTTCGGCACGCGTCGGGGGGCGCCCGCCGGGCCAGCGTGCGGTGTCCCAGCCGTGCCCGAGCAGCACACGGTCGTGCGGCCGGGCGGCGGCGAAGTCCCGTACGAGGGCCAGTGCGGCCTCCAGGGAGGGGGCGGCGGACAGGTCGAGGCCGGTGAGCGCGAGGCCGGTGGCGGTGGTGTGCACATGGGCGTCCGTGAACGCGGGAGTGACCAGCGCCCCGTCCAGGTCGATCACCTCGTCGACCCCGTCCGCGAAGGCGTCGGCGGCCCCCTCCGAACCGACCCAGGCGACCTGCCCCCGCTCCACGACCATCGCGGTCGCGAACGGATCGGCGGGGCTGTGGACCTCTCCGCGACGGAGCAGGACGGTCTTCGGCGGGGCACTGGACTCACTCATGAGGACCAGTCTCGCGCCTCACCCCGACCACTCCGAACAGGGGTTGCCCACAACGGCCGAAAGGGGAGCCCCGGCGATCAGATCCGCGGCGGCCGTGCCTCGTACGGCGTGGACAGCACCACCGTCGTCCGTGTGGAGACGCCCGCCAACGACCGCACCCGCGTCAGCAGTTCCTCCAGTTCGTGCGGCGTCGCGACCCGCACCTTGAGGATGTAGTTCTCGTCGCCCGCGACGCTGTGGCACGCCTCGATCTCCGGCACGTCCGCGAGGCGGTCCGCGATGTCGTCGGGCGCGCTGGGGTCGAAGGGCTTGACCGAGATGAACGCGGTCGTGGGCAGACCCACGGCCTCCGGGTCGACAACCGCGGCATAGCCGCGGATGACGCCACGCTGTTCCAGCCGGCGCACCCGCTGATGCACGGCCGACGTGGACAGGCCCGTGGCCTTGCCCAGGTCTGTGTAGCTCATCCGCCCGTCCTTGACGAGCAGCTGCACGATCTGTCGGTCCAGCTCCTCCATGGCGCAAGAACCTACAGTGCGGTTGATCTCCTCGGATACCTGAGTGGCCCGGGCCATGGCCGGTTCGTGACCTGGCCGGCGGCAGCCGCCGACCGCCCGGGGGACAAACCCACCGCAGAGGGCACCTGCGCGCGGCATGTGACGAACGCCACAGGGCTCGAACAGTCTCCGTAATGTTCTCGTGATTACCGCCCAGGGGGGACGGGAAGTGCTTGCTGTGGTCGAGGCCGCAGTGCCTGATACGGCCCAGCCCGAGGGGGAGAACCCAATGCAGAGTCTTAAGCGCCCAGGTCGCACCGCACCCAAGCGGCAGCAGCTCGTCGTCGAGCCCGAGCCGGAGGGCGTCGAACCCGACACCTTCGACGACGAACTCGACGCCTACGACACGTTCGAGATGTACCGGGTCGTCTGCCCGGACTGCGCACAGCCAATCGCCCTGCTGGCGGACGAGGAGGTTCTGCCGGAGCACGCGCTGTGCGCCTCGCCGTGGAACCCGTTCGGACTCACGGTCTGCGCCGGAACCGGCCGCAGGGCCACGGACGCCCGCCCCGCTGACGAGTCCGTCGAACCTCAGGAGCAGGACACCGCCCTGCTGTTGACGCTCCCTCAGGGACTCGACTGGCGGACCCAGCCCTTCTCGCACGTCGGCGGCCCGGGCTCACGCCCCATCAGGGTCCCCGTCATGCGCCGCCAAGCGGCCTGAGCGCGGGCCCTCTTCGCCCGCTCGCTCCATCCCAGTGACTGCCCCGCACCACGGCTCGCAGTCTGCCGTGGTGCGGGATCAGTGCGTCCGAATTCGTTGAACTCCCCTGAACGCACGCGCGATTCCGCCCCAGGGTGACCTGTCCGGCCTCTTCCGCGTTGCCCAGGTATGACCCCCATCTCCTCAGCGACCGGGCGTCAACGCCTCCTGTTCGTCCCGCCGCCCGCAGAATCGGTTCGGCCGACCGCGCCGCGCTATCAGGACCCGCCGATCTACCGTGACCTCATGCGGGCCTGGGCCGAGCGCGGCCGCACCCTTCCGGGCCGGCACGACCCGGAGTGGATGCGACTCTCGGCGCCCTGGCGGGGCCTCGACCAGTTCAGCGTCCCTCTGGACCCACGAGATGGCGGGCGATGACCATCCGCTGGATCTGGTTGGTGCCCTCGACGATCTGGAGCACCTTCGCCTCGCGCATGTAGCGCTCCGCCGGGAAGTCCGCGGTGTAGCCGTAGCCGCCGAGGATCTGCACGGCGTCGGTGGTGACCCGCATCGCCGTGTCGGTGCAGTGCAGCTTGGCCATGGCCGCCTGCCGGGCGAACGGCCGGCCCGCGTCCCGCAGTCGCGCCGCCGCCAGGTAGAGCGCCCGGCCCGCCTCGATCTGCGTCGCCATGTCGGCGAGCATGAAGCGCAGCCCCTGGAAGTCGGCGATCGGCTTGCCGAACTGGCGCCTCTCGGTCGCGTACGACAGCGCCTCGTCGAGCGCCGCCTGCGCCACGCCGATCGCGCATGCCGCGATGCCGAGCCGACCCGATTCGAGCGCGGTCAGGGCGATCGCGAGGCCCTGCCCCTCCTCGCCGATACGCCGGTCGTCGAGGACGCGTACGCCGTCGAAGTGGACCTGGGCGGTGGGCGAGCCCTTCATGCCCATCTTCTTCTCGGGCGGCGCGGCGCTCAGCCCCGGCGCGTCGCCGGGCACCAGGAACGCGGTGATCCCGCGCGGGCCATCCTCGCCGGTGCGCGCCATCACCGTGTAGAAGTCGGCGATCCCGCCGTGCGTGATCCAGGCCTTGGTGCCGGTGATCACCCAGGCGTCGCCGTCGCGCACCGCCCTGGTGCGCAGGGCGGCCGCGTCCGAGCCGGAGTGCGGCTCGGAGAGGCAGTAGGCCCCGAGCATGCCGCCGCCGAGCATCGCGGGCAGGTGCTCGACCTGCTGCTCCTTGGTGCCGTAGGCGGCGAGCGCGTAGGAGGCCAGGGAGTGCACGCTGACGCCGAGGCCGACGGTGAGGCGGGCCGCGGCGAGTTCTTCGAGGACCTGGAGGTAGACCTCGTAGGGCTGGTCGCCGCCCCCGTACTCCGAGTCGTACGGCAGGCCGAGCAGGCCGGAGCGCGAGAGCAGGGTGAACAGCTCGCGCGGGAAGCGGCCGGCGTCCTCCTCCTCGGCCGCCTTCGGGACGATCTCCTGCTGCGCGATGTCGCGGACGAGCGAGATCAGGTCCCGGGCCTCCTCCGTGGGCAGTTGCCGGTCCACCGGCTGCGGGGCGCGGTCGGGCATGGCGACGCTCTCCTCCCTGTCGGGCACTGGCGGACGGGCCCGTGGGTGGGGGCGGCGCCGCCGGGTCGTTCTGGTGCCTGGCCGATGCTTGCAGTCCCGGGTCTCGGAAGCTGCTGACCAGCGGCTCTGCGCTGTGAGTATGCCCGATCGGAGGCATCCCGTCACCAGTTAACGACCGCTTACTTCAAGAAATACCCGAGCGCCCCCGGGGAGCGAAATTGGTCCGAACCATTGACCGCACTGGTCTAGTCCTCCTAATGTTTCGCTCCACCGATTTACCGCGTTCATGCCAATCGGCACGCGCTCCCTCTCCCCACGAGGAGACACCGGATGCACACCCCCCACCGCTCCCGCTTCCGGGCCATCGTGTCCACGGTCTGCTGCGCCGTCCTCGGCGCCGGTCTGCTGGCCGGCGCGGGCGCCTCCGCCACCGCGGCGACCTCGGCTCAGGAGGCCGCCGCCGGTACGAAGGCCGCCCCCGGCGCCAAGGCCGCCGGCTCCAAGGTCATCGGGTACTTCACCGAATGGGGCACCTACGACCGCAAGTACTACGTCAGGAACATCGAGACGTCCGGCTCGGCGGCCAGACTCACGCACATCAACTACGCCTTCGGCAACGTCACCGGCGGCAAGTGCGCGATGGGCGACGCCTACGCCGCCACCGACCGGGCCTACACCGCCGCCGAGTCCGTCGACGGCAAGGCGGACACCTGGGACCAGCCGTTGCGCGGCACCTTCAACCAGCTGCGCGAGCTGAAGCGGAAGCACCCGAACCTCAAGGTCCTGTGGTCCTTCGGCGGCTGGACCTGGTCGGGCGGCTTCGGCGAGGCCGCGAAGAACCCGGCAGCCTTCGCGCAGTCCTGCTACGACCTGGTCGAGAACTCCAATTGGGCCGACGTCTTCGACGGCATCGACATCGACTGGGAGTACCCCAACGCCTGCGGCGCCACCTGCGACACCAGCGGCAAGGCGGCCTTCAGGAACCTGATGCAGGCGCTGCGCGCCAAGTTCGGTCCGAGGAACCTGGTCACCGCGGCGATCACCGCCGACGCCACCCCGGGCGGCAAGATCGACGCGGCGGACTACGCGGGCGCCGCCCCCTACGTCGACTGGTACAACCCGATGACGTACGACTTCTTCGGCGCCTGGGACGCCGCCGGCCCGACGGCCCCGCACTCCCCGCTGACCTCGTACTCCGGCATCCCCAAGGCGGACAACCACAGCTCGGCGACCATCGCGAAGCTCAAGGGCCTCGGCATCCCCGCCTCGAAGCTGCTGCTCGGCATCGGCTTCTACGGGCGTGGCTGGACCGGCGTGACCCAGTCCGCGCCCGGTGGCACCGCGACCGGCCCGGCGGCGGGCACGTACGAGCAGGGAATCGACGACTACAAGGTGCTCAAGGCCAAGTGCCCGGCGACGGGGACGGTGGCCGGCACGGCGTACGCGAAGTGCGGGAACGACTGGTGGAGTTACGACACCCCGGCGACCGTCGCGACCAAGATGAACTACAAGAACCAGCAGGGGCTGGGCGGCACGTTCTTCTGGGAGCTGAGCGGCGACACGGCGAACGGTGAGCTGATCAAGGCCATCAAGTAGGCCTGGGCGAGCCGGGGGCGGAGGGACCGTGACGGATCCCTCCGCCCCCGCTCATGCGCCCTGTCGGGCGGCCTCCGGAGCCGGGTAGGCCGGATCCAGGTCCTCGATCGCGCGCAGGGCGCCGCCGAGCCCCTTCACCAGCAGCTCGCACATGGTCTCGCGGGGCAGTTCGGGGCGGTCGATCCATTCGAGGGTGGTGCCCTCGACGCCGCACACCCAGGCGAGCAGGCCCATGCGCGCCAGCGGGGTGATGTCGGCGCGGCCGTACGCCCCCTCGGCGATGGTGGCGACGATGGCCTCGCGCACGCCGTCACGGATGGCGTGCACCTCGGTGTCGAAGCCGACGCCGCCGCTGACGATGGTGCGGTACGCGGCCTGGTTGTGCTCGGCGTAGCGCAGATAGCGGTCGATGGTGCGCTGGACGCGGTCGACCGGGGGCAGTTCGTGTCCGCTCGCCGCCAGGGTGACCAGGTCGGTGACCGAGTCCTGGATGATGGCCAGGTAATAGCCGCGCTTGGACTGGAAGTAGTAGTAGATCAGCCCTTTGGCTACGTGCGCCTGCCGGGCGATGTCGTCCATCGACAGGGCGTCGTAGGACGTGTCGGCGAACAACCTCCGCCCGATTGCGATGAGTTCGGCACGGCGCGCCAGCGAGCGCTCGGTGCCGCGGGCTCTGGGACGCGCGGGAGGTTGTTGACTGATATTCAATTTCGACCCTGGTTCCAACGGGCGGCGAGGCGGGACATCCGCAGTATGGCAGGCCGGAGAGCAGGGTCGTGGGTCAGGTCACAGCACCCCGTGTCGGGTCAGAGCAGCCCGAGCTGGGTCACTAGCATCGCGACGACCACGACGAGGGTCCAGCCCGCGACCTGCTCGACGATCTTCGGGCCGTCGTCCTGGGGACCGCCGGTGCGGACGCCGGCTGCGGTGGCTGAGTGCGCGCTCATGACCTCTCGCTGGTTCGGTGGTGCGGACGGGCTTCACCCGAGGTTGCCGTCCACTTTGCCATCGGGAGCGGCACGTGCGGCGGAGAGCTTGGTCACACGCGCACGCCCACGGCTGTCAGCGCCTTGCGCTGGGCCGCGGTCGGACGGGCCGGGAAATACAGGTAGCAGACGCCGCCGGTGCCGGACACGACCTTGCCGGAGGCGTTGTACCGCTTGGTCCGCAACCAGATGTTCTCCCACTCCCGCCGCCGGTAGACGCGCCGCACGGCCTCGTTGGTCTCCGAGAAGGGATCGTTGGCGATCACGTCGCCACCGGCGGTGAAGCCGATGACGGTCATCAGGTGCCCGGCGGTGCCGTACCCGGCGCCGGTCAGCTCCTCCTTCAGGAAGGACTGGGAGGTGATGGCCGGGATGCCCGCCGCGATCAGCGTCTCCAGGTCGGTGAGCGAGCCGAGCCGGGTGACCACGGCCTGGAGATCCTTGAACGTGGCCGCGTAGGCGGCGTTGAACGGCCAGTTGCCGCAGCCGGCGTACTGGTAGTCGTAGGTGAAGCGGGCCGCGTGGCACACCTGCGGATCGGGGTACGACGGATCCACCCAGGCCAGTTGCTCCGGGGTGAGCCGGCCTCCCCAGTACTCGATGATCATCTGCGAGGACGTCGGGCTGCACCAGGCCTCGCCGCCGTTGTCGTACTCGGGGTACTGCCCCTTGTGGATCTCCTGCGAGTAGCGCGGGACGACCAGTTCCCCGGCGAGGCCGGGCACGGACGCCGGGACCGTGAACCGGTCGGGTACGTCGGACCCCATCGCCCCGAGCCGCCACACGGTGGGCGTGGCCTTGGTGCCGGGCTTGCGGTAGAGGGTCAGGCGCAGCCGGTACGAGGCCAGGCGCAGGCCCGTCGACGGGTCGTCGATCGCCAGGGTGTCGGTCCAGACGGTGCTCTTGCCGTCGCTCTGGTCGTCGACCGAGGTGCGGCGGATGTCCTGGTCACCGGCGGCCCAGCGGCCCATCACGTACCAAGGGCTGCTGGTGCCGTCGGTGTAGCCGGCCTTGAGCTCGACCTGGATCCAGGTACCGGCCGGGGTGCGCGCGTTCCAGGAGACGATCGCCTCCGTCGCGGGGACGGCGAGGCGGTGCACGGGGGACCTCCAGGTGCCGTACTCCCAGCGGGCCGTGGTGCCGGTGTGCGGGTCCCTGTACTCCGTCGACCCCGCGGGCGTCGCGATCGCCACGCCCGGGCGGGCACCCGAGACGGCGCGGGTGCCCCGGGCGGTACCGCCACGCCAGTCGCCGTACGAGGTCCAGGCCCGGTTGTCCACGGTCCGGGCCGGGACCGCGCGGGCGGGCTCCGCGGTGTCGGTCGTCATGAGCTCCTCGGTGTCGGCGTCCGCCGGACCCGCGCCTGCCGTGACGGCGGCGGCGACCGCGGCGGCCAGGACGGTTCTGCGGGAGGGCTGTTCGGCTCTGCGCATGGCGGGGACCCCCGGAAAGTCGGTGTCGGGCAGGGGCGGTGCAGGTCCGGTGCACGCGTGCAGACGCCACACAGGGAGGGGCAGCACACGTGTATGCGCCACATGGGAGCACAGCCCGCCGGGTCCCGCCAGCACTTCGGCCCGCGCCACGCCCACCAATATTGGCGTCGACCACTGGCACGCGCCGAGGACCCCGTCGTTAGAGTGCTGCGCGAGATGAATCCGCCCTTCCGCCCCGCACCGGGACCCGCCGTCCGCGACCTCGCCTCCCGGATCCGCCGCCTTCCCCCCTCCTGCGGTCCGGTCCGTCTCGTCGGCGTCGACGGGCACGCCGGCTCCGGAAAGACCACGTTCGCCGGGCAGTTGGCCGTGGCGCTGGGCGGCGCGCCGGTGCTGCGCCTCGACGACATCGCCACCCACGACGAACTGTTCGAATGGACCGGACGCCTGCTGGACCAGGTGATGGGGCCCCTGTCCGAGGGCCGGACCGCGCACTACGCCCCCTATGACTGGCGAGCCCGCCGCTTCGGCGCGCCGCGCCCCCTGCCGCCCGCTCCGGTGGTCCTCGTGGAGGGCGTCGGCGCCGGGCGCCGGGCACTGCGGCCCCACCTGGCCCTGCTGCTGTGGATGGAGCTGCCCCGTGCGGAGGCCTGGGCGCGGGGACGGTCGCGGGACGGGGAGGAGCAGCGGGAGTTCTGGAACGGATGGGTTCCGGCGGAACGCCGGCATTTCGCCGACGATCCCTCGCGGCCGTTCGCCGACCTCCTGGTACTGCAGCGAGAGAAGGGATATGAGGTGGTCCCGGGACCTGCTGGGACTGTTGGACCGGACCAGCCCCTCACGCACGGTGACGGACCGCCCGCGGTGTGCTGAACTTGTGAAGGGCCTTGCGGGACAACTTGTCGGAGTGCTTCAACTCGGCTTGACCGGGGGGCCGTACAGGTCTTACGTTCTCAATGTGCGGCCATTCGGAGCCGCCCACAGACGCGAAGCCCCCGGTTGTTCCCCCGTGATCGGGGGCTTCGTTCTGTCTTCTTGCTGTTTTCCGGGCGCCGCGCGGCGCCAAGTGCTCACCCTCGGTCACCGTGCAGGAGTGTGCCGCATCCGCTCCCATCTCGCCGAACGCCTCGTGCGGCACCCTACGGGGGCGCCGCCCCCGCGGGTACGATGCCCTCGTTGCGACCTACGGACGGTTGCTTCGCGCACCTCGCAACTCCGGTCCGTGGCACAGCGGTTCGAGCAGGGCAGCCGGCTGGGGGACGGCTCGTTGGCATACCGACGGGGGCACGGTTCGTGGGGGACGTGATGGACTTCGGCACGCAGGGCCCGCAGGCCCCGGCCGACCTCGCCTGGCTGCGAGGCGTGGACGCCTACACCATGGGCGCCTATCCGCAGGCGGAGGAGGAGTTCCGCGCCGCCGTGCGGATGGACTCCGGGATGGCCGACGGCTGGCTCGGGCTGCACGCGCTGCGCGTCGACACGACGACCGCGCTGCTCAGGATGTTCCGCCACCGGGACCGCTTCGGCGAGCAGCGGCACCGCTACCGCCGCTCCCTCAACTCCTGGTACTGGCTGGGCTGGTGGGTGCAGCCCGTGCTGGAGAGCCCCCGCGACCTGCTGCTCGCGCACGCCTCCCACTGGCTGGACGGCCGCCACGTCCCCGAGCTGGACCGCGCCCTCGCCGGGCTGCCGCCGGTGGACACCGACGCCCAGGTCCGCTTCCTGCACGCATGCCGCGCCTATCTGGTCAAGGACTGGGAACAGCTGGTCCGCCACACCGACCCGCTCCTCGACGACCCGATGCTCGGCATCGAGGCGGGTCTGTTCGGCGGCATGGCCCGGGTCCGCCTGGAGATGTACGGGCAGGCCGAACCGCTGCTGTCCGCCGCGCTGATGCGCTGCCGCAGCGAGCAGCCCCAGCGCAAGGAGCTGCGCTACTGGCTGGCCCGGGCGCACGAGGGCACCGGCCGCAGCGCCGCCGCGCTCCCGCTGTACCGGGCCGTGCACCGTGTCGACCCGGCCTTCATGGACACCTCGGCCCGGCTCGCCGCGATCGCCGAGGGCGACGGCTACGACGAGGCCACGGACCTCGCCGCGATCACGCTCACCGGCGCCGGCCAGGACGCCGCGGACGGCCCGGACGGATTCGACCCGCTCTTCGGCGCCGAGGGCCGCGATCTGCGACTGCCCGATCCCGAACCGCCGGCCTTCGCTCCCCTGCCGCCGGTGGCCGACCCCGCGGTGCGCTCGCGGACCGGCCCGGCGTCGTCACTGCCCGCCGGGCCCACCGACCCGGCGTTACTCGAGGAGGCGCTCGCCGAACTCGAGCGCATGGTGGGTCTGGAGCCGGTGAAACGCCAGGTCAAGGCGTTGTCTGCGCAGCTGAACATGGCCCGGCTGCGGGCCGGGCAGGGCCTGCCGGTCCAGCCGCCGAAACGCCACTTCGTCTTCTCCGGCCCCTCCGGAACCGGCAAGACCACCGTCGCCCGCATCCTCGGCCGCGTCTTCTACGCGCTCGGCCTGCTCGGCGGCGACCATCTCGTGGAGGCGCAGCGGGCGGACCTGGTCGGCGAGTACCTCGGGCAGACGGCCGTGAAGGCGAACGAACTGATCGACTCCGCGCTCGGCGGCGTGCTCTTCGTCGACGAGGCGTACTCGCTGTCCAACTCGGGCTACGGCAAGGGGGACGCGTACGGCGACGAGGCGCTCCAGGTGCTGCTGAAGCGGGCGGAGGACAACCGCGACCACCTCGTGGTGATCCTGGCCGGCTACCCCGAGGGCATGGACCGCCTGCTCGCCGCCAACCCCGGGCTGTCCTCCCGCTTCACCACCCGCGTCGACTTCCCCTCCTACCGGCCCCTCGAGCTCACCGAGATCGGCAAGGTGCTCGCCGCGGAGAACGGCGACCTGTGGGACGAGGAGGCCCTCGACGAGCTGCGGTCGATCGCCGGGCATGTGGTGGACCAGGGGTGGATCGACGAGCTGGGCAACGGGCGGTTCCTGCGGACGCTGTACGAGAAGAGCTGCGCGTACCGGGATCTGCGGTTGTCCGTTTATCCCGGGGTGCTGGGCAGGGAGGACCTGGCGACGTTGCGGTTGCCGGATCTCATGCAGGCGTATGGAGAGGTGCTGTCCGGGCGGGGGCCGCAGGATCCGCCCGGACTGTAGGAACTGGCGCAGGGGCCGGGCCGGGTGGGTCCGCAGCCCGGCGGAGCGGGGTGCCGCTGCGCCCACCCGTGCCGCCCTGGGGGTACCTCCCAGGCCCTTAAGGCACTGGGGGAGGCACGATTGCCCGCAGCTAGGCCACTACGTCGCCAGTACCTCCTCGCCCGACCTCGGCTCGGTCAGCCTCACCTCGCGCACCTCCCGGTGCGCGGGATCCCGCACCTCCCCCACCAACAGCTCCAGCACATCCTCCAGCGCGACCAGCCCGAGCACCTTGCCGGACCCGTCGGCCACCTGGGCCAGATGCGTCGCCGCCCGCCGCATCACCGTCAGCGCGTCGTCCAACGGCAGCTCGGACCGCAGCGTCGTCATGGACCGCCACAACTGCTGCGGCACGGCCCGGTCCGAGTGCTCCACGTCGAGCACGTCCTTGACGTGCAGGTAGCCCATGAACGCACCGTTGTCCGCGACGACCGGGAACCGGGAGTACCCGGTGCGGGCGGTGAGCTCGACGATGCGGCCGGGGGTGACCGACGGGCTGACCGTCACCAGTGACTCGCGCTTGAGCAGGACGTCCGTCACCGGGCGGGAGCCCAGCTCCAGGGCGTCCTCCAGGCTTTCGGCCTCCTCGGGGTCGAGCAGGCCCGCCTGGCCGGCGTCCTCCACGAGCCGGTTGAGCTGCTCACTGGTGAAGACGGCCTCGACCTCGTCCTTGGGTTCGACGTGGAAGAGCCGCAGGATGCCCTGGGAGACGGCGCCGAGCGCGGCGGTGATCGGCTTGCAGAAGCGGGCGAACCAGACCAGGCCGGGGCTGAGCCACAGCGCGGCCTTCTCGGGGGCCGCCATCGCCAGGTTCTTCGGGACCATCTCGCCGATGACGAGGTGGAAGAAGACCACGGCGGCGAGGGCGATGACGTAGGTCAGCGGGTGGATCATGCCGTGCGGCAGGTGGATCCACTCGAAGACCGGCTCCAGGAGGTGCGCGACGGTCGGTTCGGCGACCGCTCCGAGGGTGAGGGAGCAGATCGTGATGCCGAACTGGGCCGCCGCCATCATCTGCGGCAGCCGCTCCAGGCCGTAGAGGACCTGCCGGGAGCGGGCGGTGCCGAGGGGTTCGATCTGGCTGCGGCGTACGGAGACGAGCGCGAACTCGGCGCCGACGAAGAAGCCGTTGAGCAGCACCAGGAGTGCGGCGAAGGTCAGTTGCAGCACGCTCATCGGGCGGCCTCCATCACGGCGACAGGGGCCGTTCTGACCAGGCGGACCCGCTCGGCGCGGTAGTGGCCGACCTGGCGTACCGACAGCCGCCAGCCGGGCAGTTCCGCCTTGTCGCCGACGGCCGGGATACGGCCCAGCAGGTCGGCGATCAGACCCGCGACGGTCTCGTACGGGCCCTCGGGTACCTCGAGGCCTATGCGCTGGAGGATGTCGACCCGGCAGCTGCCGTCGACGTCCCAGGCGGGCCTGCCGTCCTCGGGCGGCGCTGAGGCCAGCTCGGGCAGGTCGTGTCCGTCGTGCTCGTCGCGGACCTCGCCGACGATCTCCTCGACGATGTCCTCCAGCGTGACGACACCGGCCGTGCCGCCGTACTCGTCGACGACGACCGCGATGGGCTGCTCGCTGCGCAGGCGGGCGAGCAGCGGCCGTACGGGCAGGGTCTCGGGGACGAGCAGCGCCGGGCGGGCGATGCGGCCGACGGGGGTGCGCAGCCGGTCCCGGACGGGCACGGCGAGGGCGTCCTTGAGGTGGACCATGCCGACGACCTCGTCGATCCGCTCCCGGTAGACGGGGAAGCGGGACAGGCCGGTGGCGCGGGTCAGGTTGACCACGTCCTCGGCGGTGGCCGAGGACTGGAGGGCGCTGACCTTCACGCGCGGCGTCATCACGTGCTGCGCGGTCAGCTCGCCCAGCGACAGGGTCCGCACGAAGAGATCGGCCGTGTCCTGTTCCAGGGCGCCGGCCCGGGCCGAGTGGCGGGCGAGGGAGACGAGCTCGCCGGGGGTGCGGGCGGAGGCCAGCTCCTCGGCGGGCTCGATGCCCAGGGCGCGCACGAGCCGGTTCGCGACGGCGTTGAGGCCGGCGATGACCGGCCGGAACAGCCGTGCGAAGACGTGCTGCGGGCCCGCGACGAAGCGCGCGACCTGGAGCGGCCTGGAGACCGCCCAGTTCTTGGGCAGGAGCTCGCCGATCACCATCTGCACGGCGGAGGCCAGCAGCATGCCGACGACGACCGTGACACCGGAGACGGCCCCCTCGGGGACGCCGATCGAGGTGAACGGGCCGTGCAGCAGCTCGGCCAGCGCCGGTTCGGCGAGCATGCCGACGACGAGGGAGGTGATGGTGATGCCCAGCTGAGTGCCGGAGAGCTGGAAGGACAGCTCCTTGAGCGACTCGACGACGCGGTGGGCGCGTCGGTCGCCCTCGGCGGCGGCCTTCTCGGCTTCCGCCCGCTCGACCGTCACGAGTCCGAACTCGGCCGCCACGAAGAAACCGTTGGCGAGAATCAGCAGGAACGCGGCTGCCAGTAGCAGCAGGGGGATGGTCATGATGCCGCCGCCTCCGCACGGTCGCGGACAGGGTCCGCGCTATGTCGGCAGGGGGCGGCGCAGGTACTGCAGGACGATCCGTCCATCGCCGGAGGGGGTCACTCCTCGGTTAGCAGGAGCCCCTGGCGCACCGGGCGGGGCAACAGGGGCAAAGGCGCATCCGTTCGCGCCTCCGCCACCAGATTAATCAAGACACGGCCCGGTGCGGCAGTGGCGGCCGCCCTGTGGGTGCCCCGAGTCAGCCCTGAGGCCGCTCGGGGTCCGCGACGGAACGGGCCTCGGCGAGCGCCCGCAGGGCACGGGCGTCGGCGATCGCACGCTGTCGGGCGATGCCCGGCTGGATGCCCAGCGCGGGCAGGCTGGTGCCGTCGCTGAGGTTGAGGAACACCCACGGGTCGCCGGGCCGGAGGGTCACCTGAAGGATCTCGGCCCATTCCAGCCGGCGCTTGTTCGTGAGGTTCACCACAGTGACGCCGGATTCGTCGGCGACGACCTTGGGCCGCGCCAGCAGAAGCAGCACCGCGTCCAGCAGGAGCGCCGTGACGATGAAGCTGAGGCGCTCGGCGGGGCTGAGCTGCTTCAGCAGCATCGCGACGGCCGTGATCACCACGAGGATCGCGACGGCGGCCGTGAGCAGCACCGCGCGGGTGCTGCCCGGCCGGAAGGTGACGGGCAGGGTGGGCAGGTCGGACATCGGTGCGCGCCCCTCAGAGACGGCAGGCGTGGATGGCCGTGGTCAGGATGGCCCGGGCGCCGATGTCGTACAGGTCGTCCATGATCCGCTGCGCCTCCTTGGCCGGGACCATGGCGCGGACGGCGACCCAGCCCTCGTTGTGCAGCGGGGACACGGTCGGCGACTCCAGACCGGGAGTGAGGGCGACGGCCTTCTCCAACTGCTCGACACGGCAGTCGTAGTCCATCATCACGTACGTCCGGGCGACCAGGACGCCCTGGAGGCGGCGCAGGAACTGCTGCACCTTGGGGTCGTCACCGTCCGCCCCGGTGCGGCGGATCACGACGGCCTCGGACTGCATGATCGGCTCGCCGACGACCTCCAGGCCCGCGTTGCGCAGCGAGGTGCCGGTCTCGACGACGTCCGCGATGACCTGGGCGACGCCGAGCTGGATGGCGGTCTCGACGGCGCCGTCGAGGTGGACGACGGAGGCGTCGATGCCGTGCTCGGCGAGGTGGGCCGCGACGATGCCCTCGTAGGAGGTGGCGACGGTCTTGCCCGCGAGGTCCGCCAGGCCGCTGATGGTGCCGGGCTTGCCGGCGTAGCGGAACGTGGAGCGGGCGAAGCCGAGGGCGAGGATCTCCTCCGCGTCGGCGCCGGAGTCGATGAGCAGGTCCCGGCCGGTGAGGCCGATGTCCAGCTGGCCGGAGGCGACGTAGATGGCGATGTCGCGGGGGCGGAGGTAGAAGAACTCGACCTCGTTCGTCGGGTCGACGATCCGCAGTTCCTTGGACTCCCGGCGCTGCTGGTAGCCGGCCTCATGCAGCATCTCCGCCGCAGGGCCTGACAGGGAACCCTTGTTGGGGACGGCGATGCGCAGCATGAGGTCGGCTTCCTTTGCGTGGGTGTCGTGCGGGAACGGGTGCGGCTTACAGGTGGGCGTAGACGTCGTCGAGGGAGATGCCGCGGGCGACCATCATCACCTGGACGTGGTACAGCAGCTGCGAGATCTCCTCGGCGGCCGCCTCCTTGCCCTCGTACTCGGCGGCCATCCAGACCTCGGCGGCCTCTTCGACGACCTTCTTGCCGATGGCATGGACGCCCTTCTCGACCAGTTCTGCGGTGCGGGAAGTGGCGGGGTCGCCCTGGGCGGCCTTGTGCTGGAGCTCGGTGAAGAGCTCCTCGAACGTCTTCTTGGACATGGTGACGCTCAGCCTATGCCACAGGTGCCCTTCGTCAGCGCCAGGGTTCGGATACTGAGCGGAGGGTGGCCGCGGTCGCCACCGCCGCCGTCACCGCCTCGTGTCCCTTGTCCTCGTTCGAGCCCTCCAGGCCGGCGCGGTCCAGGGCCTGCTCCTCCGTGTCGCAGGTCAGCACGCCGAAGCCGACGGGGACGCCGGTGTCGACGGAGACCTGGGTGAGGCCCTGGGTCACGCCCTGGCACACGTACTCGAAGTGGGGGGTGCCGCCGCGGATGACGACGCCGAGGGCGACGATCGCGTCGTAGCCGCGGCCCGCGAGGACCTTGGCGACGACCGGGAGCTCCCAGCTGCCGGGGACCCTGAGGAGGGTCGGCTCGTCGATGCCGAGGTCGTGCAGGGCGCGCAGGGCGCCGTCGACCAGACCGTCCATCACCTTCTCGTGCCACTGTGCCGCGATGACGGCGACCCTGAGGTCACCCACATTGCGTACGGACAGCTCCGGTGCACCCTTGCCGCTCACGTCTCTCCCTTTGTGCTCTCTTACTGGTTGCCGCAGGCCGGCACGGTGGTCGTGTCCAGCCAGGGCAGGTCGTGGCCCATCCGGTCCCGCTTGGTGCGCAGGTAGCGGAGGTTGTGCTCGCCGGCGCTCACGGGCATCGGCACGCGCGTCTTCACCACGATGCCGTGGCGGGTGAGCGCGTCTGTCTTGTCGGGGTTGTTGGTCAGCAGGCGGACGCTCCGCACGCCGAGATCGGCGAGGATCTGTGCTCCGGCGGCGTAGTCGCGGGCGTCGGCGGGCAGGCCGAGTTCGAGGTTGGCGTCGAGGGTGTCACGGCCGCGCTCCTGGAGTTCGTAGGCGCGCAGCTTGGACATCAGGCCGATGCCGCGGCCCTCGTGTCCGCGCAGGTAGACCACGACTCCCCGGCCCTCGGCCTGGATGCGGGCCAGCGAGGCGTCCAGCTGGGGGCCGCAGTCGCAGCGGGCGGAGCCGAAGACGTCGCCGGTGAGGCATTCGGAGTGGACCCGGACCAGGACGTCCTGGCCGTCGCCGATCTCGCCGTGCACCAGGGCGACGTGCTCGACGCCGTCGACGGTGGAGCGGTAGCCGTAGGCCGTGAAGGTGCCGTGGGCGGTGGGCAGTTGAGTCCTGGCCTCGCGGCGGACGGTGGGTTCGCTGCCGCGTCGGTAGGCGATCAGGTCCTCGATGGAGATGATCGTCAGGCCGTGCTTGCGGGCGAAGGGGATCAGCTCGGGCAGGCGCAGCATCGTGCCGTCCTCGCCGGCGATCTCGACGATCGCGCCGGCCGGGCGCAGACCCGCGAGGCGGGCGAGGTCGACGGCGGCCTCGGTGTGGCCGTTGCGCGTCAGGACACCGCCGGGCCGGGCGCGCAGCGGGAAGATGTGGCCGGGGCGGACGAAGTCGTCGGGCTGGGCGGTGCCGTCGGCGAGCAGTTGGAGGGTGGTGGCGCGGTCGGCGGCCGAGATGCCCGTGCCCACGCCGTGCGCGGCCGAGGCGTCGACGGAGACCGTGAACGCGGTCTTCATCGACTCGGTGTTGTCCTCGACCATCTGCGGCAGGCGCAGCCGGTCGAGTTCGTCGCCCTCCATGGGGGCGCAGATCAGACCGCGGCACTCGCTCATCATGAAGGCGACGATCTCGGGGGTCGCCTTCTCGGCGGCGATGACGAGGTCGCCCTCGTTCTCCCGGTCCTCGTCGTCGACGACCACGACCGGGCGGCCGGCCGCGATGTCGGCGATGGCCTGCTCGACCGGGTCGAGTGCGAAGTCCTCGAAGCCGTCGGTGCCGTACAGGATCGGTGCCGTGCTCATGCCGGCGCTCCTTCCAGGGCGGGCTGCGCTGCCGCGCGGGAGCGCAGCCACCAGTCGCGCAGGCCCCACAGGACGAGCGCGCCGTAGATGACGTAGACGAAGCCGGAGAAGGCGAAGCCGTTGGCGAAGTTCAGCGGGACGCCTACCAGGTCGACCAGCAGCCAGGCGAACCAGAACTCGACCATGCCGCGCGCCTGGGCGTACATGGCGACGATCGTGCCGACGAAGATGTACGCGTCCGGCCAGGGGTCCCAGGACAGGGTCGGGAAGGCCGTGAACAGGCCGCCGACCGCGAGGGTGCCGAGGGCGGCGGCGCCGGCCAGCACCCCGCGCTCGCGCCAGGTGGCGAACCGTACGGCGATGGAGCCGTCCTGGGCCTGCTGCCGACCGCGGTTCCACTGCCAGAAGCCGTAGGTGGCGACGAGCATCACGACGACCTGTTTGCCGGCGCTGCCGGAGAGGTGGGCGGTGGCGAAGGCTGCGAAGAGGATCAGGCCGGAGACGAACTGGGCGGGCCAGGTCCATATGGAGCGGCGCCAGCCCAGGGCGAGGGCGACCAGACCGATCACGTTGCCGATCATGTCCGACCACTTGATGTGCTGGCCGAAGAGCGAGAATGCCTCGGAGTTGAGCCAGTTCACTTGGCCGCCCCCTGCGCACGGTCGCCCAGCATCCGCTCGACGTACTTGGCGATGACGTCCACCTCGAGGTTGACCGGGTCGCCGGGCTGCTTGTGGCCGAGCGTGGTCAGGTCGAGGGTGGTGGGGATGAGGCTGACGGTGAAGTAGTCGGGGCCGGCGTCGACGACGGTGAGGCTGATGCCGTCGACGGTGATGGAGCCCTTCTCGACGACGTACCGGGTGAGGTCCGCGGGGAGGGAGATCTTCACGATCTCCCAGTTCTCGGACGGCTTGCGCTCCAGGATCTCGCCGGTGCCGTCCACATGCCCCTGCACGATGTGCCCGCCGAGGCGTTCGCCGACGGCCATGGGGCGTTCGAGGTTGACGCGGGAGCCGGCCTTGAGCGCGCCGAGGCTGGAGCGGTTGAGGGTCTCGGCCATCACGTCGGCGGTGAACTCGTCGCCCTCGTGGTCGACGACCGTGAGGCAGACGCCGTTGACAGCGATGGAGTCGCCGTGTTTCGCGCCCTGGGTGACGACGGGGCCTCGCAGGCGGAAGCGACAGGCGTCGTCGAGGGTCTCGACGGCGGTGACCTCGCCCAGCTCTTCGACGATTCCGGTGAACACTTCCCGGGTCCTCCTGCCTCTTCGGGCACGGACTCCGGGGCTGTCGATGACGACAGATCTACGAGCGAGGACACCGGGAACGACGCCGGACGGAGTCCGCCCGGAGGACGGACTTCTTGGGCGGCGCGCACGTATGCCCGCTCGCCGCGCACTGCCTCCCATCCGGACTTTAACCGTCGGTCCAGGAATTTCACCTGGTCAACCGGTCGCTGGAGGCGACCGGGTCGCGGACTGTAACCGCCGGTTCGGACTTTCACCGACCCCGGAGTGCGCTGCTACTGATACAAGGCCAGTGTGCCACGCCTGATCGATGTCCAGACGGGCGGGCGGTGTGGGGTGCCTCACAGAACGTGTCGCCACCCTTCCCGTGTGCGACAGGACGATGCAACTCCCGTGCGCACGTCCGCCCTTGCCCGATGAGGCTCGGGTTGGTACACACCTATTGACGCTGTGGTCTAGTCCTTTCTAGGGTCGTGCGCATGATGCGCAGACCGGCCCGGCGGCGGTGACGACGGCCCTTGCCCGCCGTCGGGCCTTCCCACGCCGTACGGACGGTGTTCTGGCAGGGTGAGGCGTATGACCACCACGCTCGCCGACGAGTTCGAGACCCACCGGCCCCGGCTGTTCTCGCTCGCCTACCGGATGCTGGGCTCGGCCGAGGAGGCGGAGGACGCGGTCCAGGACGCCTATCTGCGCTTCAGCGGCGCGGACCGTACGGGGATCGAGCATCCGGCGGCCTGGCTCGCGAAGGTCGTCACCAATCTCTGCCTGAACCGGCTGACCTCCGCCCGCGCCCGCCGCGAGCAGTACGTCGGCACCTGGCTGCCCGAGCCGGTGGTGACCGCGGACGGCGCGCTCGGCCCGCTGGAGTCGGCCGAGCAGCGGGACGCCGTGTCGATGGCGATGCTGGTGCTGCTGGAGCGGCTCACGCCGACCGAGCGGGCGGTGTACGTGCTGCGGGAGGCGTTCGGGTACGGGCACCGGGAGATCGCCGGGGTGCTGGATCTGAGCGAGGGCAACTGCCGCCAGCTGTACCGGCGGGCCGTGCAGCGGGTGGGCGAACCGCAGGCCCGGTTCGAGCCCGCGTCCGAGCAGCAGGAGGAACTGGTCACGTCGTTCATCACGGCTGCCCGCGAGGGCGACCTGGCCGGGCTGGAGAAGCTGCTCGCGGCCGACGCGACCTGGTGGAGCGACGGGGGCGGCAAG
Source organism: Streptomyces sp. HP-A2021 (assembly GCF_022807935.1). Classification (NCBI taxonomy): domain Bacteria; kingdom Bacillati; phylum Actinomycetota; class Actinomycetes; order Kitasatosporales; family Streptomycetaceae; genus Streptomyces; species Streptomyces sp. HP-A2021. The sequence continues at coordinate 8,045,474 of NZ_CP094344.1, read as the reverse complement.
GTCATCGCGGCCCGGTGGCCGATCGAGGGCGGGTCGAGGATCGCCCAGTTCCTGGCGGGCGGGGGCCCGAAGTTCTCGGTGGGCCTGGAGTTCACCGTCACCGAGGTCAACGGTGCGACGGGGCTTGCCAGCTGGGCGGGCGACACGCTCGTCGGCCTGGCGGCGCTCGAGGTGCGCGACGGGCTGGTCGTGGGCGTGCGGGCCGTGGTCAACCCGGAGAAGCTGGCCTTCGCGCGGCGTCAGCTCAGCCGGGCGTAGGGCGCCGGGGCGGGGGTGTGCGATCCCCGGCGGGAGCGGGGCGCCGGGCGCGGGTCGTCGGGCGCGGGTCGCCGGGCACAGGACGCCGGTCATGCCGGGCACCAGGCGCGGATCGAAGGGCGCGGTCGCGGGGCGTCGCGCGGGTCGCGGATCGTCAGCGCGGGACGCCAGTCGCGCCGAGCACGAAGCGCGAAGCCAGGCGCCGTCGCGGAACGCCACGCGGGCCGCAGATCGTCGCACGGGGCACGGAACGCCGGCGTGGATCGCGGAACGTCAGCGGAGGACGCCAGTCGCGCCGAGCACGAAGCGCGAACGCCAGGCGCCGTCGCGGAACGCCACGCAGGTCGCAGATCGTCGCACGGAGCGTCGGCGTGGATCGCGGATCGCCGGCGCGGGACGCGAGTCGCGCCGAGCACGAAGCGCGAACGCCAGGGCGGTCACGGAGCGCCACGCGGGCCGCCGTCGCACGGGGCACGGAACGCCGGCGCGGGACGCGGAACGTCGGCGTGGGAAAACGCCAGTCGCGCCGAGCACGGAGCGTGCGACGCCGGACGCGGTCTCGGGTCGCCGCGCGGGGATGTCACATCCGGCAGGGGCTGTCCGGTCTCAGTTGCAGAGGGCGCTCCGTTCGGGAGCGCCGGCGTTCCGAAGGGACTGAACAGCATGACCACGATCCTGGTGACCGGCGGCACCGGAACGCTCGGCCGGCTCGTCGCCGAGCGGCTGCGCGCGGACGGGCACGACGTGCGGGTACTCAGTCGGCACACCCAGCCGTACGCGGTCGACCTGCGGGAGGGCGGTGACGCGCTGGACGCGGCCGTCGCCGGTGTGGAGACGATCGTGCACTGCGCGTCGTCGCCGAAGGGCGACGAGCAGGCGGCGGCGAACCTGATCGGCGCGGCGCGCGGAGCCGGTGTGCGACACCTCGTCTACATCTCCATCGTGGGTGTCGATCGGGTGCCGTTCCGCTACTACAAGAGCAAGCTCGCGGTGGAGAGGCTGGTCGAGGAGTCGGGGCTCGGCTGGACCGTGCTGCGGGCGACGCAGTTCCACGACCTGCTCGTCATGATGCTCCAAGGGTTGTCGAAGCTGCCGGTGCTGTTCCTGCCGGCCGGTGTCCGGGACCAGCCGGTCGAGGTGGCCGAGGTCGCCGACCGGCTGGTCGAACTCGCGGCGGGGGCGCCGGCGGGGCGGGTCGAGGACATGGGCGGGCCGGAGGTGCGGACGCTCGAGTCCCTGGCCCGCACCTATCTGAAGGCGGCCGGGCGGCGCCGGGCGGTGGTGAACGTGCCGCTGTGGGGCGCGGCGTACCGGGGCTTCCGCAACGGTGGTCACCTGACGCCGCAGCGTGCGACCGGCACGGGCACGTTCGAGGAGTATCTGGCGCGGCGGTACGGGGGCGAGCAGGCGCGGGCGGGAAGTGGGCGGTCCAGGGCGTGAGCCCCGGCACGGCCTACCACCGCTGAACCGGCCGCTCCCCTGGCGCGAAGAGTTCCTCCTGGGCGCGGTCCCGGGCCGTGAGGAGGGCGCCGCGCAGGACCGCGCCGCCGCCGAGTGTGGTCGTCCGTACCTCCGTGGGCAGGGGGGTCATCCGGGCGATGCGGTCCTGCACACGGGCGGCGAGTTCGTCGCCGCCCGCTCGGCCGACCTCACCGCCGAGCACCACGCAACCGGGGTCCAGGATCGCGACGACCGAGGCGACGCCGACGGCGAGCCGGTCGGCGAGGGCATCGAGGAAACGGGCAGCGGGGAGGGCAATGGGGGACGCGGACGCCTCGCTCCCGCTCAGGGCGCGGGGCTCCTCGACCGCAGGCCGGGACTCCCCGCCCTCACGCGCAGAGCGAGGCACATCGGCCGCACTAGCGGGCCAGATCGCCCCGGCCCCCGTCCCCGCAGCCCGCACGTCCCGTACCTGGCGCACCGCCGACCGCACCACGCCGACCGCCGCTCGCACCACCCCCACCACCGACGGCCCCTGCCCCGGCCCCGCCGAAATCCCGCACCGTGCCGCGAGGTCCACGACCGCGCCCGCCGCCGCGAGGGAGTGGAAGCCGCCCTCGCAGTCCGTCGAGGACGGCAGCGCGGCGGTGCCCGGGACCGGGAGGAAGCCGATCTCGCCGGTGCCGCCGGAGGCACCGCGTCGCAGCGCGCCGTCGAGGACCACCGCCGCGCCCGTCCCGCGGCCGAGCCACAGCAGGACGAAGGTGTCCCGGTCCCGGGCCACCCCGTCACGCTGCTCTGCCAGCGCCGCCAGGTTGGTCTCGTTCTCCACGCTCACCCGGGCCTCGGGCAGCCGCTCCTCGAGGGCGGCGACGAGCCGGCGGTGCCACTCGGGCAGCCCGGAGGAGTCGCGGAGTTCGCCGCTGGCCGGGTCGATCAGGCCGGGCGCCCCGATCCCGACGGTGTGCAGCCGGTCGGCGCCGGCCTCCTTGACCACGCGCTCGACCAGCGCGACCGCCTGCTCCACGGCGGGGCCCGTCCCCATGTCACCGCCGATCGGCACCGACTCCTCGGCCAGCACCCGTCCCACCAGGTCCGCGACGGCCACGGCGACGCCCTCGGTGCGTACGTCCAGCGCGGCGAGGTGCGCCCGGTCCGCGACGATGCCGTACACCTTGGCGTTGGGCCCGCGCCGCTGCTCCCCCGCCTCGCCGACCACCGCGATCAGCCCGGCTGCGGTGAGGCGTTCGACGAGGTCGGCGACGGTCGGCCGGGACAGACCGGTCAGCTGCTTCAACTGCCCTGCCGTCAGCGGGCCCTCCTGCTGGAGCAGACGCAGGGCGAGCCGGTCGTTGATGGCCCGGGCGGTGCTCGGGGATGCGGGCATGCCGGGATCCTTCCAGATCTGTGGGGCCGCACGGCCGGGTGCTCCGGCCGACCGGTCATCCCCTTATCTATCAGGCAGGGTTCCTGATAGTTTACGCCCGCCAACACGCGCCGACGGGCGTGCACGCGGGGAAGACCAGGAGAGGACGGGGGCCGGAGAATGAGCAACGTGGTCTACGAACAGCGCGAGGTGAAGCGGTCGCGGTACGCCGTGGCCGCCGTCTTCGCCGTGCACGGCGCCGTGACCGGCTCGTTCGCCACGCGCGTGCCGTGGATCCAGGACCACGCGGACGTCAGCGCCGGTCAGTTGGGGATCGCGCTCGCCTTCCCCGCGCTCGGCGCGTCCGTCGCGATGCCGCTCGCCGGCAGCGTCAGCCACCGCTTCGGCGCCCGCAACGCGCTGCGCGGACTGATCGCCCTGTGGACGCTGTCGCTGGTGCTGCCGTCCCTCGCCCCGAACCTGCTCACGCTCTGCCTGGCCCTGTTCACCTACGGCGCCACGGCGGGCATGGCGGACGTGGCGATGAACGCGCTGGGCGTCGAGGTCGAGAACCGCCTCGGCCGGTCGATCATGTCGGGACTGCACGGCATGTGGAGCGCGGGCGCCCTGGTCGGATCGGCGGCCGGCACGCTCGCCGCGCACCTCGGTTCGGACGCCCGGTTGCACCACGTCCTGGCCGCCGCGGTCCTCACCGTCGTCGGCGTGCTGTCCTGCCAGTGGGTGCTCGACCTCCAGCCCGCCGAGGACGAGGAGCCGCCACCGCGGTTCGCGCTGCCGCCCCGGTCGGCGCTGCTCATCGGCGCCATCGGGTTCTGCGCGGTGTTCGCCGAGGGCGCGAGCCTGGACTGGTCGGCGGTCTATCTGCGCGAGCAGTTGGAGACCTCGGCCGGTCTCGCCGCGGCGTGCACGACGGGCTTCACACTCACCATGGCCATCGCCCGGATCGCCGGTGACAAGATCGTGGACCGCTTCGGTGCCGTGCGGACCGTGCGGGCGAGCGGGGTCTTCGCCGTCCTCGGCGGGCTGCTGATCGTGGTCGCGGAGCACCCGGCGGTGGCGATGAGCGGGTTCGCGCTGATGGGGCTGGGCATCGCCGTCGTCGTACCGCTGTGCTTCGCGGCGGCGGGCCGCAGCGGCTCCAACCCGAGCTTGGCCATCGCGGGCGTCGCGACCATCACGTACACCTCGGGGCTGATCGCGCCGAGCGCGATCGGCATGCTGGCGCAGGCGACCAGCCTGATGGTGTCGTTCGCTCTGGTGACGCTGCTGTCCTGCGGGCTGGTGGCGTTCGCGCGCGTGCTGCGCCCCGGCGACCGGGCGACGATCAGCCGGCCGGACGCGGCGGTCCCCGACGCGCGCCCCTGATCGGACGCCCGGCCGGCCCGGGCAACCCCGGTCACCAGCGCTTCCGACGCACCCCGACAATGGTCCGGACACTCGCCCGCACGACGAAAGCGAAACCGCACCATGGATCTCGGCGTCCGCTGGAAACTGCACGGCGACGGACGCACCCCGGCGCCCGGCGCGGTGGTCCGCCCCGACGAGCGGCTCTCCTGGCCCCGTACCGCCGGGCTCGGTGCCCAGCACGTGGTGGCCATGTTCGGGGCGTCCTTCGTGGCCCCGGTGCTGATGGGCCTGGACCCCAACCTCGCGATCATGATGTCGGGCGTCGCGACCGTCGTGTTCCTGCTCGCCACCCGCGGCCGCGTACCCAGCTACCTGGGCTGCTCGCTGTCCTTCGTCGGCGTGGCGGCGGTCATCCGCGCGCAGGGCGGCAGCAGCGCCACCGTCACCGGCGCGGTCCTCGTCGTCGGTGCCGCGCTGTTCCTGGTGGGGCTCGCCGTGCGGCGGTTCGGGGCGCGGATCATCCACGCCGCGATGCCGCCGATCGTCACCGGCGCGGTGGTGATGCTGATCGGCTTCAACCTGGCGCCGGTGACGGCCTCGACGTACTGGCCGCAGGACCAGTGGACGGCGCTGCTGGTGATGCTGTTCACCGGTCTCGCCGTGGTGTGTTTGCGCGGTTTCTGGTCCCGGATCGCGATCTTCCTCGGGCTGGTGTTCGGGTACGGCATCTCCTGGGTCTTCGACCTGGTCTTCGGCAAGATCCACTCGGTGGACGCCAGTGGCAAGCTGACCGACCACTGGCGGCTCGACCTCTCCGGCGTGGGTCAGGCCGACTGGATCGGGCTGCCGACCCTGCACGCCCCGTCGTTCGAGTGGTCGGCGATCCTGGTCGCCCTGCCGGTCGTCATCGCGCTGGTCGCGGAGAACGCCGGGCACGTCAAGGCGGTCGGCGAGATGACCGGAGATCCGCTGGACGACAAGCTGGGCACGGCGATCGCGGCCGACGGCGTCGGCTCGATGCTGTCCACCGCGGTCGGCGGCCCGCCCAACACCACGTACTCCGAGAACATCGGTGTGATGGCCGCGACCCGGGTCTACTCGACGGCCGCCTACTGGGCCGCCGCCGGCTTCGCCCTGCTCTTCGGCATCTGCCCGAAGTTCGGCGCGGTCGTGGCGGCGATCCCGGGCGGGGTGCTCGGCGGGATCACCGTCATCCTGTACGGCATGATCGGCCTGCTCGGCGCCCAGATCTGGATCAACGCCGAGGTGGACCTGCGCAATCCGCTGAACCTGGTCCCGGCCGCAGCGGGCATCATCATCGGCGTCGGCAATGTCTCCATGAAGATCACGGACACCTTCTCGCTGAGCGGCATCGCGCTCGGCACGCTCGTCGTCATCACCGGCTACCACGCGCTGCGGGCCTTCGCCCCGCCGCACCTGAAGACGCAGCAGCCGCTGCTGGACGAGGGCACCAGCTCCTACGACGAGGCCAAGTCATAGGCGTACGACGCCGTGAACGTCCCCGGCTTGCCCTTGCAGCCGTCCGACTCCCCCGGCAGCTTGACCCAGAGATAGGCGTCGATCCGGTCCTCGCCGGTGCTGAGGGTCGGTGTCCGGCCGAGCTTGCGGCCCGCCGGGTCGCACCACGCGCCGCCGGGCGGGGCGCCGTTGCCGTTGCGGCTGGTGTCGATGACGGCACCCAGGCCCGCCGGGCCGCCGAGCGCGTCGAGGACCCGCCGGTCGTAGGCCACCTCGTCGGCCGTGGTGTGGAAGTTGGAGACGTTGCTGAAGATCCCGTCGGAGGACTCGGGCGAGGCGGCCCCGGCCTGCCGCAGCCACGCCGCCTGTTTGCCGGGCGCGTTCCAGCCCGAGTGCCCCGCGTCGAAGTACACGCGGGCCCGGGGGTTGGCGGCCTTCAGTACGCGTCCGGCCCGGGCCAGCGAGGCGAAGCGGTCCGCGCGCTCACCGGCGGACAGGCACTCGGTCTGGGCGACGGAGTCCGGCTCCAGGACGACGATGACCTCTCCGGAGCCCAGCCCGTCGGCGAACCGGTCGATCCACGCGTCGTAGGCGTCCAGGTCGGGCGCCCCGCCCTGGGAGTACCCGCCGCAGTCCCGGCCGGGGATCGCGTACGGCACGAGGACGGGCACCCGGCCCAGCGCGGCAGCGCCCGATGTCACCGCGGCGACCCGGGCGGTGAGCGTGTCCGGGGCGTAGTCGGCGAACCAGACGGCGGCCGGCTGGTCGGCGATGCGGGAGGCGATGACCGCCCGGCGGGGATCGCCGGCGTTGGCGCGGACCCAGTCGAGCACCTGGGAGTCGGGGTGGCGGTAGAGCCGGGCGCTCACGGGAGTGGTTCGCTCCTGCTTCTTCCGGGTTCTGTGCGGCGACGGCGTGGGGCTCGGCGTCCCGGCCGCTGATGTGACGGGCGTGGGGGAAGCGGACTCGGTGGCCGGCGGGGACGCCGGTGGCAGGGCGGGCAGGGGCGCCATGCGGGGCGACGCGGAGACCTCGGGGCGCCGCGCCTGGTCCGAGCCGCGCCGGTCGTCGACCACGGACAGCACCCCGGCGGCCGAGCCGGCCGCGACCACGACGGAAGCCGCCACGACCATCGCGCCCCGCCGTACGGCACGCCTGCGCTCGGCCCTGCGGGCGGCCAGGCGCTGGGCACGTGAGCCTGTCACGGTGCCGGTCCCCCTCCCCCTGCGGCGGGCGGCGTTCCCCCGTTTCGGGGAAGCGCCGGGCCTGCCGGTACTCCCGCCAGCCTAGAGCTGGGACTCTGCCCGCATGCCGCGATGCGAACAAGTCCCCTCAGCCGTGGACACTCCGGTCGACGGAGTCATCTCCCGTATGCGCGCTCTCGACGCGACCCTGCACCCCCAGGACGGGGTTGCGGTCTTCAACCGCGTCTACCTCGCCGTCACGGAAGGGGTGGACCGGTACGTCGACACGGGTCGGTTCCCGGACCCGCACGCCGCGATCACGCTGGACGTACGGTTCGCGGAGCGGTACCTGGAGGCCGTCGAGGCGGCGGCCGGCGAGCGGCGCCCGCCGGCCTGCTGGCGGCCCCTGTTCCAGTTCCGCCGGCATCCCGGGGTACGGCCGTTGCAGTTCGCGCTGGCGGGTATCAACGCGCACATCGGGCACGATCTCGCACTGGCCGTCGTGGACACCTGCCGTACGCTCGACTGCGCTCCCGGCGAGCTGGAGGACGAGTTCGACACGGTGGGCGATCTCCTCGTCTCGCTGGAGGAGCGCATCCGCGAAGATCTGATGCCGGGCCCCGACCTCCTGCAGGTCGCCGACCCGCTGACCCATCTGCTCGGCTCGTGGAGCCTGGAGCGCGCCCGCGACGCCACGTGGACGGCGGCCCGGGCACTGTGGGCGCTGCGCGGATTCCCCGACGTGGCCGAGGAGTTCACCGAACGCCTGGACACGGCGGTGGGCTTCGCGGGGCGCATGCTGCTCACGCCCCTGCCGCAGCCCTCCTGCCTGCCCTAGGGCATGTCCGCCTAGTCCTCGGGCAGCGCGACCGGCGCGATGTCGTCGTAGACATCGCCGGGACCCGGGTTGGCCGGGTCGGTCGTGCCGCCGAAGTGGTGCATGACGCCCCAGACCGCGTTGAGGGCGGTCTGGACGGCGCCCTCGGCCCAGCCGGCCGTCCAGGAGATGTCGTCGCCGGCGAGGAAGATGCCGCGCTTGTCCTCGGGCAGCCGGTCCTGCATGAAGTGCGTGAACAGGCGCCGCTGGTAGCGGTAGTGGCCGGGCAGGTTGGCCTTGAACGCGCCCATGAAGTAGGGCTCGTTCTCCCAGGAGACGGTCACCGGGTTGCCGATGATGTGCTTGCGGATGTCGACCTTGGGATAGATCTCGCCGAGCGACTTCAGCATGACCTCCATCCGCTCGTTCGCGGACAGCGGCAGCCACTTCAGGCTGTCGTCGCACCAGGTGTAGGAGAGGCAGATGACGGCGGGCTGGTCGGGGCCGTTGTCGAGCAGGTAGGTCCCGCGCGTCATGCGGTCGGTGAGCGTCATCGACATGACGTCCCGCCCGGTCTCCTCGTCCTTGTCGAGCCAGAACGGCCGGTCGACCGGCACGAAGAGCTTGGAGCTCTCCATGTAGTGCGTGCGCTCGATGGCCGTCCAGTGGTCGATCGGGAAGAGCGAGTCGTCGCAGTCGATCTTCGACAGCAGCATCCAGGACTGGGCGGTGAAGATCGCCGCCGGGTAGGTGCGGATGTCGCCGTGCGCGTCGGTCACGGTGATGCGGTTCCCGGCGGTGCGGTGCAGGCGGGTGACGGCCGGGCGGGGGGCGCCGTTCTCGTGCAGTGTTGCGAGCGAGGTTCCGTAGGCCCAGTGGACGATCTTCTCCGGCTCGCGCTCCCAGAGGCGCAGCGGCAGTTGCTGGGAGCCGCCGACAATGCCGCGGTGGTGGTCGTCGGCCTCGGTGTAGACGACGCGGAGGATCTCCAGGATGGAGTTCGGGAAGTCGGTGTCCCAGCCGCCCGTGCCGAAGCCGACCTGGCCGAAGATCTCGCGGTGCCGGAAGGACTTGAACGCCTCGGAGTCGCAGAGGAAGCCGTAGAAGGTCTGGTTGTCGAGCTTCTCGACGAGCTTGGACCAGATCTCGCGGATGCGCGGGACGTCCCGCTCGCGCAGGGCCCGGTTCATGTCGGAGAAGTCGGCGCCCTCCTCCAGGCACCGGTTCCAGGCCTCGGCCACGTCCCGGTAGACCTGGGGCAGGTCGGCGATCGTCTCGGCGTAGTGCGACTCGCCCTTGAGGTCGACGACGGTCGACGGGGTCGTCTCCGCCAGGGGGTTGGGGAACGGCCGCGTCTCGAGGCCGACCAGGTCGATGTAGTGCTGGAGGGCGGTGGAGGACGGCGGGAAGCGCATCGCGCCCATCTCGGCGGTGAGGGAGTCGTCGCACCCCTCGAAGCCCACCGTCCGCAGCCGGCCGCCGATCTGATCGGCCTCGTACACGACCGGCTTGAGACCCATCTTCATCAGCTCGTACGCGGCGACGATGCCGGACAGGCCGCCGCCGATGACCGCGACCTCCGTGCCGTGCTCGGTCGCGGGTATCTGCCCGAGACCCGCCGGGTGGGCGAGGAAGTCGTCGTACGCGTACGGGAAGTCCGGGCCGAACATGGTGATCGGCGGCTGTTGCGCGTCTGCGTGCTCGACGGCGTTGGGCACGGTGGACGTCATGGGGTACGGACTCCTTGCACAGATACGAACAGGCGTGGAAACGGTGTGTCAGACGAGCGGCCCGTACAGGCCGGGGCGCCGGTCCCGCAGATACGGGTTGGCCTCGCGCGACGCGGCGAGGAACACGGGGTCGACGTCGGCGAGGACGAGCTCCTCGGCGCGCCCGGCCCGGGTCCGGGCGACCCCGTCGGGCCCGGCCAGCGTGGACAGGCCCACGAACTCGAACTCGCCCTCCCGGCCGGCCCGGTTGACGTACGCGACGTACATCTGGTTCTCGAAGGCACGCACCGGGATCATCGACTCGGCGACGAACTGGAACGGGTGCATCTGCGCGGTCGGGACGACCAGCAGGTCGGTGCCGGCGAGGGCGTGGGCGCGGACGTTCTCCGGGAACTCGACGTCGTAGCAGATCAGGATCCCGACGCGCAGACCGTCGAGCTCCGCCTGGACGACCGGCTGGTCCCCGGGCGTGAAGTGGTCGCGCTCGAAGCAGCCGAAGAGGTGGGTCTTGCGGTAGTTGGCGAGACGGGTGCCGTCGGCGGAGATCAGCTGGGCGGAGTTGAACACGGCGTCACCGGCCCGCTCGGGGTAGCCGTAGGCGATCGCCAGTCCGTGCCTGGTCGCGGTCTCGGCGATGGCGTCCGCGCAGTCGCCGTCGGCGGGCTCGGCGAGCCGGCCGATGTCGTCGCCGATCGCGTACCCGGTCAGGAACATCTCCGGCGCGACCAGCAGCCCGGCACCCGCGGCGGCGGCCCGGCCCGCGGCCTCGTCGAGGACCTTGAGGTTCTCGACGGTGGAGCCGGGTCGGCCGGAGCTCTGGAGCAGGGCGGTGCGCATGCGTGTTCCTCACCGGGGCGCGGGGGGTTTCGGGGGCCTGATAGACGGTACGGTCGGCGGCTCCGGCCGGACAAGGAGCAGCCGTTGCGCGTCCGTGAGCGGATCATTGCGTTCGCCGGCGGGTCGGCGGCGATTCGTTGCGGGCACTGACCGGTCCTTCCCTGGGCGTATCCCGCAACCGCCTTCCCCCGCCGGGCGGCGGAGGCCGGGTCCCGTCCCGGGTGCGATGTGGCGCGGGCGCGGCGACGGGACAGTGGTGAGCGTCCAGTCGACGTGCGTCACCTGCGGAAAGGACCGCCATGAACCGCCGTACGAGGACCGCCTTACTCGGCTCCGCGCTGCTGCTCACCGTCGCCGCCGCGGCCGGCTCCGCCGGAGCATCCGCCCCCGACGAAAGCGGGCGTGAGGCCGCCGCGCTCACCGGCAAGGCCAAGCTGTACCGCTCGGCCGGGGACGACATCACCTTCTCCTTCGACGCGCACCTGGCCGCGAAGGACAAGGCCGATCCGATGAAGGCCACCGGCACCTTCGAGTGGAGCCACTACCTGAACGGTGAGGGCGCCAGGGCGAAGGCGCGGGTCGACTGCCTGCTGACCGGCGGGAAGGTGGCCGTCGTCTCCGGTGTGATCACCGACTCCGACCTGCCGGGCGCCGAGGGCAAGCGGGTCGGCATCACCGTCCACGATGTCGGCCGGCACGACCGCCTCGGCTACAGCTGGGCGTCCACGGGCAGCCCCGTCGAAACGAAGGAGCTGCCCAAGTGCGTGGGCTCCGCCCCCTTCGAGAAGGTCAGGAAGGGGACGGGCGACTTCACGGTCGTGCCGTGGCGGCCCGCGCTCTAGCCAGCGCCAGCGCCGTCACCGCATACGGAATCGCCAGCACCGCGAAGACGGTGCTGTGCGCCAGGTCCGTGCCGAGCAGCGCGTACATGCCGAACGTGGCGACCGTCGCCAGCTCGGTGCCCAGGCTCGCGACGGAGGTGAGCGTGGCCCGGCGGGACTCGTCGATACGGTGCTGGAGGCGGACGTCGGCCAGCACCTCCGCCAGCTGGAACCCGGCGAAGGCGAGGCTCACGAGGGCGATACCGGCCAGTGAGCGGGACGCGGCGCCCACGGCCAGGGCGAGTGCGGCGCCCGCGAGCAGCGTGGCGAGACCGGCCGGGCCGAGGCGTTCGGCCGGTCCGGCCAGGAGGCTGCCGACGGTGACGCCCGCCCAGATCAGCATGATCAGGTAGGGCACCGTCGCTTCGGCGACGCCGATGTCCCGGACCAGCAGCGGGGTGTACTCGTCGAGCGCGCCCCACACCGCGGCCACGGCCGGGACCAGCAGCAGGGCGCCGCGCACCGCACGGTCCCCGCGGACCTGGGCGAGCCCGGTCCGCAGGGTCGTCGCCCAGCTGTCGCCTGCGGTGTCCGGCCGCACCCGGTGCTCGGGGAACCGGGTCGCGGTGAGGGCGGTCAGCACACAGGCCAGGAAGCTGGCGGCACCGACCGCCGCGTAGCCGCCCTGGGCGAAGACGGGCCCCGCGAGGCCGAGCGAGACCACGGTGCCCGCCAGCCGCGCGGCCCGTGCCCGGCCCATGACCCGTGCGTATCGGTCGGCAGCGCCGAGGTGGTCCAGTTCGTCGTACACCAGCGCCTCCAGCGCGCCGGAGCCGAGCGCCCCGCCCGCGCCCCACAGGACGAAGCCGGCCGCGAAGGCCCCGTACGACGGGACGGCCACCCACAGCGCGAAGCCGGCGGCGGTGAGCAATGGGCCGATCCACAGCAGCCTGCGGCGCGACACGGCGTCGGCCCAGGCGCCGGAAGGGACTTCCAGCACCACCGAGGTGATCGACCACAGAGCGAACAGGGAGGAGATCTGCCAGAGCGACATGCCGGTGTCGGCGAACAGCAGCGCGTACACCGGGTAGAGCAGGACGAAATCGTCGAGGAACGCGTAGCCGTACAGCGTGGTCGTCAGCCGCCGGACGCCGGTGGCGGGCACGCGTGCAGGTGAGAGTGTCATGAGGCCTTCCCGCAGGGACGGATCGGATGCCGGAGGTACGGCGTCCGAGGCGGCCCTCGGGAGGCGCGGCTGGTGGATCAATGTCGCCAGGTCATGACACCGATGCTAGGCGCGGACCGGCGGATCGTCCTGTGGATTACGTGGGCGAACCCGACGAGAAGCGCCGCAGCAGCGGCGACAGCACGAGTACGGACTTGGTCCGCTCGACGAACGGCTCCCCGGCGATCCGCTCCAGGACCCGTTCGAAGTGACGCATGTCGGAGGCGAAGACCTGGGCGATCGCGTCCGCGTCCCCGGTGACGGTGGACGCGGCCACGACCTCCTGGTAGCGCTCCAGGCCCCGCTGGATGGTCTCCGGGGAGGTGTTGCCCCGGCAGTAGATCTCGACGAACCCCTCGGTCTGCCAGCCGAGGGCGCCCGGGTCCACCCGGACGGTGAAGCCGGTGATGGCTCCGGTGGCCCGCAGCCGGTCCACGCGCCGTTTCACGGCGGGCGCGGACAGGCCGACGATGTGGCCGATGTCGGCGTAGGAGCGGCGGGCGTCCTCGGCGAGGGCGTGCACGATGCGTTCGTCGAGATCGTTCAGCACAGTGGGTCGGTCACTTTTCGGATGGTGCGAGTCGGGAACGGCGATAGCCGTACACGAAGTAGAACACGAGCCCGGCGGCCATCCAGACACCGAAGACGACCCAGGTCACGGTCGACAGGCTGCCCATCATCCACAGGCAGAGGGCGAAGCCCAGCGCGGGCAGGACCGGGGAGAGCGGCACCCGGAAGGTGCGGGGCATGTCCGGCCGGGTCCGGCGCAGCACCACGACGGCCACGTTGACCAGCGCGAAGGCGAACAGGGTGCCGATGCTGGTGGCGTCGGCGAGCTGCCCGAGCGGGATCGCGGCGGCCAGCACACCGCAGAACAGGGAGACGATCAGGGTGTTGGCGCGGGGCGTGCCGCTCTTCGGGTGGACCCTGGCGAACACCTTCGGCACCAGGCCGTCGCGGGACATGGCGAACAGGATGCGGGTCTGGCCGTACAGCACGGTCAGCACCACGCTCGCGATGGCGATGACGGCGCAGAACGCCAGCAGCGTGCCCCAGAAGGTCTGCCCGGTGACCTCGCGCATGATCTGGGCGAGGGCGGCCTCGGAGTCGGTGAAGTTCTCCCAGGGCTTGGCGCCGACCGCGACGGCGGCGACGAGGACGTACAGCGCCGTGACGATGACCAGCGACAGCATGATCGCGCGCGGCAGGTCGCGCTGGGCGTTCTTGGCCTCCTCGCCGGCGGTGGAGGCGGCGTCGAAGCCGATGTAGGAGAAGAACAGCGTCGCCCCGGCGGCGCTGACGCCCGCCATGCCCAGCGGCATGAAGTTCTCGTAGTTGCCGGAGCGGAAGCCCTGGACGCCGATGGCGCAGAAGAGCACCAGCGCGCCGATCTTCACGATGACCATGACGGTGTTGGCCCGGGCGGACTCGCGGGCGCCGCCCAGCAGGAACGCCATCGCGAGCAGCACGACGATCAGCGCGGGGAGGTTGAACACGCCGCCGTCGCCGGGCGGGGCGGACAGGGCGGCCGGGATGGTGACGCCGACGGTCCCGTCGAGCAGTTCGTTGAGGTACTCGCCCCAGCCGACCGCGACGGCGGCGACGGACACGCCGTACTCCAGGACCAGGCACCAGCCACAGATCCAGGCGATCAGTTCGCCCATCGTTGCGTACGCATACGAGTACGAGGAGCCGGAGACCGGGATGGTGCCCGCCAGCTCGGCGTAGGACAGGGCCGAGAACAGGGCGGTCAGACCGGCTATGACGAAGGCGAGCGTGACGGCCGGTCCCGCCTTGGGGACGGCCTCGCCGAGCACGACGAAGATGCCGGTGCCGAGGGTGGCACCGATGCTGATCATGGTGAGCTGCCACAGGCCGAGGGAGCGCCGCAGCGAGCCCCCCTCGCCCTGGCCACCCTCCGCGACCAGGTTCTCCACCGGCTTGCGACGCATGAGGCGCGCGCCGACGCCCGGGGACGGCGGGGCGGTCTGACTACTGCTGTGCGGGGGTGCGCCTTGGTCGAGCACGCGCTGACTCCTTCGTCACTGCCGGTCTTGGGCGGCGGGAACCGGCAGCGTCCCGCCCGACAGCCGGGACCCACCGAGCGGGGTCCCCGCCACGCCACGTACGAGGCGACAGCCTACGAGGAGCGGCGTTGCCCGTGTAATGCAGCAACCTTGCGCGTGCCCGCAAGATCATTGCGTTCCTCGGGACTGGCCGGAGGTTCGTTGCACATCCGCGTTCGTCCGTTGCACGGGACTTGCTCGGACCAGCTCTTTCACCAGGAACGTGAGCTCCTCGACACACTCGTGCGTGACACCGTCGTGGCCCTCGTAGGACCAGCGGCCGAGGTAGGTGGCGAGGGGCCGGTAGCCGAGCCTGGCATAGAGGGCGGCGGCGCGCGGGTTGTCGTCGGCGACGCCCAGGCCGATGGCCGTGCGGCCCCGCTCCCGCGCGCGTTCCTCGGCGGCGCGGACCAGGGCGCTGCCGATGCCGCGCGAGCGCAGCGGCTCGGGCCACACGGTCAGCGCGTTGATCTCCGGGCAGCCGGGCCGTGCCGCCCGTACGGCCGCGTCGTCGCAGCCGCCCCAGCGCAGCTCCGTGTGCCCGACCGGACGTCCGTCGAGCCAGGCGACGAGGTACGTGCTCTGCCCCCGCTCCTGGCGTTCGAAGCGGCGCGCGTGGAACGAGGTGGCGCCCGGCGAGCCGATGTACTGGTCGAGCAGCGCCACGTCGGCGGCCCGGCAGACGGTGATCTCCATGACCTACGACGGTAGGGCGCCCGCACGCACGAGGCCCCCGATTTTTCGTCGGGGGCCTGGACGAGGGTGTGGGGACCGTCAGTTCCAGCTGGCGTGCAGCGGCTTGCCCTCGGCGTAGCCGGCGGCGCTCTGGATGCCGACGATGGCCTTCTCGGCGAACTCCTCCAGGGAGCCCGCGCCGGCGTAGGTGCAGGAGGAGCGGACGCCCGCGATGATCGAGTCGATCAGGTCCTCGACGCCCGGGCGGGCCGGGTCGAGGAACATCCGGGACGTGGAGATGCCCTCTTCGAACAGCGCCTTGCGGGCCCGGTCGTACGCCGACTCCTCCGAGGTGCGGTTGCGCACGGCACGGGCGGAGGCCATGCCGAAGGACTCCTTGTAGGCGCGCCCCTGGGCGTCGTGCTGGAGGTCGCCCGGGGACTCGTAGGTGCCCGCGAACCAGGAGCCGACCATCACGTTGGACGCGCCGGCGGCGAGGGCCATGGCCACGTCGCGCGGGTGGCGGATCCCGCCGTCGGCCCACACGTGCTTGCCGTACTTCCTGGCCTCGGCGGCGCACTCCAGGACGGCGGAGAACTGCGGCCGACCGACGCCGGTCATCATGCGCGTGGTGCACATGGCGCCGGGTCCGACACCGACCTTGACGATGTCCGCGCCCGCCTCGATCAGGTCACGCACGCCCGCGGCGGCCACCACGTTGCCCGCGACGATCGGCACCTGCGGGTCGAGGTCGCGCACCAGCTTCAGGGCGCTGATCATCGATTCCTGGTGGCCGTGCGCGGTGTCGATGACGAGTGTGTCGACGCCCGCGTCCAGGAGCTGCTTGGCCTTGCCGGCGACGTCGCCGTTGATGCCGACGGCGGCGGCGATCCGCAGGCGCCCCTGCGCGTCCGTGGCCGGCTTGTAGAGCGTGGCGCGCAGGGCGCCCTTGCGGGTGAGGATGCCGGCGAGCGTGCCGTCCTCGTTGACCGCGGGGGCGTAGCGGCGGTTGGCGTGGTCGAGGGTGTCGAAGGCCTCGCCCGGGTCCATGTCCGCGTCGATGAGCAGCAGGTCCCGGGACATGACCTCGCCCAGCTGCGTGAACCGGTCCACGCCGGACAGGTCGGATTCGGTGACCACGCCGACCGGCCGGTGGTTCTCGTCGACGACGACTCCGGCGTTGTGCGCGCGCTTGGGCAGCAGGGACAGCGCGTCCGCGACGGTCTGGTGGGGCACCAGCATGATCGGGGTGTCCAGGACCAGATGGCGGCTCTTGACCCAGGAGACGACGTCGGTGACCACGTCGATCGGGATGTCCTGCGGTATGACGACGAGGCCGCCGCGACGGGCCACGGTCTCGGCCATGCGGCGCCCGGCGATGGCGGTCATGTTGGCGACGACGAGCGGGATGGTGGTGCCCGTGCCGTCCGGGGAGCTGAGGTCGACGGCCTGCCGCGAGCCCACCGAGGAGCGGCTCGGCACCATGAAGACGTCGTCGTACGTCAGGTCGTACCCGGGCTGGATGTCATTGAGGAAACGCACGTGCTGCACATCCCAGTCGATCAGAGGTGACCCCCCGACCGGCCGGCCAGGGGGAAAAGAGCACGTACTTCATTCTCCCATGACGAGCCCGCGAACAACCCCCAGCGGATCATCCAGGCTGGTCAGGGCCTCGTTCGGAGGATGCTCCAAGGCCGAGGGTCACGAAGAGACCCGGGCCCCGGTCCGTCGCCTCGGCGAAGATCTCCTCCGCGACCTGCCACTCCTCGGGCCGCTTCTCGGCGTACGCCCGCCAGCCCCGGACGACGACCAGCAGCCCCCGCTCCACGGCTCCCTCGGGCCAGAGGCCGGGGTCGGCCAGGCAGTCGGCGAGGGCGTCCCAGTTGCGGCCGAACCACTCGGGCAGGGCCAGGTCACGGGCGCAGCGGTCCATGAGGCCCGCCTTGTCCGTGACCCCGTCGAGGTCCAGCACGAGCACGATCCGGCCGGCCGGGTCGTCCGGCACCTCGTGCGACTGGCTGACCATCTGTCAGACTCCGTCCGGGTCGGACCTGTTGAGCGCGGACTTCGGTGCCGGGCCCGCCGTCATCAGATAGTCCGCGGCCGACGTGTCCGTCACCAGGCTGGTGACGAGCCCGGACCGCAGCACCGCGTCGATCGCGGGTCCCTTGCGCTGTCCGCCGGCGATCGCGACGACCTCGGGGATTCGGCGGAGCTGGTCTGCCTTGACGGTGATGCACCGCTCGCCCAGGTCCCGGCCGACCCTTCGGCCCTCGGAGTCGAAGAGGTGCGCGGACATCTCGGCGGCGACACCCAGGGAGGCGTAGTGCGCGCGCTCCTCGTCGCTGAGCATGTCGTGCACCGTGGAGATGCCCGGCTCCCAGGAGCCGATGGAGACGCAGGCGACGGTGACCTTGTCGAAGTGCTCGAAGGCCCGGGCGATCCCCGTCTGGTTGCGCAGTGCCGTGGCCGTGGCCGCGTCGGGCAGCAGCATCGGCGCGTAGATGGGGTGCGCGTCACCGCCGGACACCTGGGCGGCACGGCGTACCGCCTCGACGGAGCCGCGCTCGGCAGTCCCGGCGTCGTACACGCCTGTCAGCTGCACCACCGTGCAGGGCGGCAGCCGGTCGAGCGCCGCTGCCATGTGGATGGTGGAGCGGCCCCAGGCCAGGCCCAGCACATCTCCTTCGTTGACCAGTTCGCCGAGCAGGTCGGCGGCCACCTCTCCCAGGTTCTCGGGGTCGGGCGACTCCTCGGCGTCGGCCGGGGACTCGACCACGACGGCGTGCCTGAGGCCGTAGCGGGCGCGGAGCGCGTCCGAGCGCTCGGCGTCCAGCTCCGCAGGCACACGGATCTCGATCCGCACGAGATCCCGCTCGAGGGCGGTCTCCAGGACCCGGGCCACCTTGAAGCGGCTGACGCCGAACTCCTCCGCGATCTGGATCTTGGACTTGCCCTCGAGGTAGAAGCGGCGGGCCATGGCCGCCGCCTGCACCAGCTCAGCGGGTCCCATCCGCATGGCTGACCGGCCCGCCGACATACCCGACACGGCGATCTCCTCACTGCTGTTCACACTCTGGATTCGCCGTTCATCCTTGCAGATCCGGCGCGGATGATCAGCCCTGATGAGAGCCGTTCACTTTGCTGTGGCTCAGTGGTCGCAGGCCCAGGAGGCCTTGGCGGTCGCCGCATCCGCCTGCGTGCGTAGTGCACGTACTGCCTCTGCCGGGTCGTTTGCCCCGTAGACCGCCGATCCGGCCACGAAGACGTCGGCTCCGGCGTCCGCGCACCGCTCGATAGTGGAAGCGGAGACTCCGCCGTCGACCTGGAGCCAGAGCTCCAGACCGTGCTTGCTGATCAACTCGCGGGTGCGGCGAATCTTCGGAAGCATGATGTCGAGGAAGGCCTGTCCCCCGAAGCCCGGTTCGACCGTCATGATCAGCAGCATGTCGAGCTCGGGGAGCAGGTCCTCGTACGGCTCGATGGGGGTCGCGGGCTTCAGCGCCATGGAGGCGCGGGCGCCCTTGGCGCGGATCTCCCGGGCGAGCCGGACCGGGGCGGCGGCCGCCTCGACGTGGAAGGTGACGGAACCGGCCCCCGCCTCGACGTACTGGGGCGCCCACCGATCGGGGGCCTCGATCATCAGATGGCAGTCCAGCGGGGTGTCCGTCGCACGGGCGAGCGACTCTACGACCGGCACACCGAGCGTGAGGTTCGGGACGAAATGGTTGTCCATGACGTCGACGTGGAGCCAGTCGGCTCCCTCCACGGCCTTCGCCTCGTCCGCGAGGCGGGCGAAATCGGCGGACAGGATGCTGGGGTTGATCTGCGCGGCCATGACCTAAGACTGCCATGCCCTCCGGGGGTTGTGGGCATCGGTCCCGGGTCGCAGAGGGGGTTGCCGTGAAACAGGGCGTCGCACATCTCGTCTGCGGTCGGCGGGCCAAGTGGCTGGTGCTGGTGTTGTGGGTGGTGGTGCTGTTCGTGACGGCACCCCTCGCGATGAAGCTCACCGACGCCCAGGACAACGACGCGTCGTCCTGGCTGCCGGGGTCCGCGGAGTCGACGCAGGTGCTGGAGATCTCCGAGGACTTCCGGCCGGAGCAGATCCCGGCGGTCGTGATCTACGCCCGGGACAGCGGGCTGACGGCCCGGGACCGGGCGGAGATCGCCGAGGACGTGCGGCAGCTCAAGGAGCTGCGTGACCACGGCATCCGGGGTGCGGAGACCCGGGGGCCGGTCTTCGACCGGCAGACCGATCCGCGGGCGGCGCAGGTCTTCGTGCCGATCACGATGGACGAGAAGGGCTGGGAGCGGATCGCGCCCGCCGTCGACTCCGTCCGGGACGACGTCGGCGAGGGCGGCGGCGGCCTGGCCGTGCACATCACGGGCCCGGGCGGCACGTCGGCGGACTTCTCGGAGGCCTTCGAGGGCATCGACTCGACACTGCTGTTCGCGGCGATGACCGTCGTCATCGTCATGCTGCTCATCACCTACCGCAGCCTGACCCTGCTGCTGGTCCCCCTGGTCTCCGTGGTCTGCGCGCTGTTCACCTCCCAGGCGCTGATCTATCTGCTGGCCGAGCACGCGGGCCTGACGGTGAACGGCCAGAGCGCCGGCATCCTGACGGTGCTGGTCTTCGGAGCGGGGACGGACTACGCCCTGTTGCTGGTCGCCCGCTACCGGGAGGAGCTGCGCCGGCACGAGGACCGGCACGAGGCGATGGCCCTGGCACTGCACCGCGCAGGCCCCGCGGTGCTCGCCTCCGGCGCGACGGTCGTGCTGAGCATGCTGGTGCTGCTGGTCGCCGAGATGAACTCGACCAGCGGCCTGGGCCCGGTCGCCGCGATCGGTGTCGCCGTCGCCCTGCTGGCGATGATGACCCTGTTCCCGGCGCTGCTGGTGATCGTCGGCCGGTGGATCTTCTGGCCGGCGATCCCGCACTACGGCACGCCCGACCCGACCGAGCGCGGCATCTGGGCGCGCACGGGCCGCCGTATCGCCCGCCGGCCGCGCATGACCTGGGCCGTCACGGCACTGGCCCTGGCGGTCTGTTCGCTGGGCCTGATCCAGCTGCGCGCCGAGGGCATCGGCAACGCGGACGCGTTCACCGGGAAACCGGACTCGATCGTCGGCCAGGAGGTTTCCGCACGCTACTTCCCGGCCGGGAGCGGCAGCCCGCTCGTCATCGTCAGCGACCAGGCGCAGGCCCAGCAGGTGGGCCGCGCGGTCGCCGCCACGCCGGGCGTGGTCCCGCAGTCGCTGGGCCTGCCGCCGGGCACGAAACCGTCCTTCCAGGGCAGGGTCCTCTTCGAGGCCACGATGACCGCCCCGGCCGACAGCGACGCGGCGAAACAGACCGTGGAGCGGGTACGGGACGCCGTCCGTGCGGTACCGGACGCCGATGCCAAGGTGGGCGGCGGTACGGCCGGCCTCGTGGACATGGACGAGGCGATCACCCGCGACAACGTGCTGATCATCCCGCTGGTGCTGGCGGTCGTCCTGCTGATCCTGTGCGTCCTGCTGCGCGCGCTGATCGCCCCGCTGCTGCTGATCGGGACGGTGATCCTGTCGTTCGCGGCGGCCCTCGGCATCAGCGCGCTCGCGTTCCGGTACGTCTTCGACTACGCGGGCGAGGCGACCGACTTCCCGCTGTTCGTCTTCGTGTTCCTGGTCGCCCTGGGCATCGACTACAACATCTTCCTGACCACCCGCATCCGCGAGGAGGCGGCCCGCCAGGGCACCAGAACGGGCGTGGTCACCGGGCTCGCCACCACCGGCGCCGTCATCACCTCCGCCGGCCTGGTCCTGGCCGGCACCTTCGCCGCCCTCGGCACCCTCCCGATGGTCGCCTTCGCCGAGATCGGCTTCGCGGTCGCCCTCGGCGTCCTCATCGACACGTTCGTCGTGCGCTCAGTCCTGGTGACGTCGCTGTTCCTGGACATCGGTCCGAAGGTGTGGTGGCCGCACCGGCTGGCCGGGGAGGACGGCGGTGCGGCCGACCGGGAGAGCGTCGGAGCGGGGGTCAGCCGGTCCGGCGGATGAGCGCCAGGTACATGGCGTCGGTCCCGTGCAGATGCGGCCACAGCTGCACGTCGGGCCCTTCGCCGAGATCCGGTACGCCGGGCAGCAGCGGCCGGGCGTCGAGGAGCTCGGTGTCCGGGTACTGCTTGAGGACGTCGGCGACCACGGCTCTGGTCTCGGCGAGGTGCGGCGAGCAGGTCGCGTAGCCGACGACGCCGCCGACCCGCACCGACTCCAGGGCGGTGCGCAGCAGGCCGCGCTGCAACGGCGCGAACCCCTCCAGGTCCTCCGGCCGGCGCCGCCAGCGTGCCTCGGGGCGTCGTCTCAGGGCACCGAGCCCGGTGCACGGCACGTCGACCAGCACGCGGTCGAAGCTGCCGGGCCGCCACGCCGGACGCGTCCCGTCCGCGGCGATCACCTGGTACGGCCCGGGGTTGCCCTCCAGCGCCCTGGCCACGAGCCCGGCGCGGTGGGTCTGCTTCTCGGAGGCGACGAGCAGCGCGCCCCGCTGGGCCGCGAGGGCGCCGAGCAGCGCGGCCTTGCCGCCGGGCCCCGCACACCCGTCCAGCCACCGCCGGTCGGGCCCGTCCAGCGGCGCGCCCGCGAGGGCGAGCGCCACGAGCTGGCTGCCCTCGTCCTGCACGCCCGCTCGTCCGTCCCGCACCGCCGCGACGGCGCCCGGCTCACCGCCCTCGGTCAGCCGCACGGCGTACGGCGACCAGTGCCCCGGCACGGCAGCGTCCTCTTCGAGCAGTTCCTCGGTGGTGGCCCGCCCGGGCCGGGCCACCAGGGTGACCTCGGGCCGCTCGTTGTCGGCGCGCAGCAGGTCCTCGATGCCGGCGCGGCCACCGCCGAGGGAGTCCCACAGTGCCGACACGACCCACCGCGGATGCGAGTGGACGACGGCGAGATGGTCCTCGGGATCGTCGTCGTACGGCGGCGCGACCCGCTCCAGCCAGCCGTCCAGATCGTGCTGCGCGACCTTCCGCAGCACGGCGTTGACGAACTTGGCGCGCCCGTCGCCGAGCACGACCCGGGCGAGCTCGACGGTGGCGGACACCGCCGCGTGCGTCGGAATCCGGGTCCCGAGCAGCTGGTGCGCGCCGAGGCTCAGCACGTCCAGCACCGGCGGGTCGACCTCCCCCAGCGGCCGGTCCACGCAGGCCGAGAGGACCGCGTCGTACGTCCCCTGCCGCCGCAGCGTGCCGTACACCAGCTCGGTGGCCAGCGCCGCGTCCCGGGCGTCGAAGTTCTCGGGTCCCTCCTTCTCCCGCGCCTTGCGCAGCAGCGGCGGGAGGACGAGGTTGGCGTAGGCGTCCCGCTCGTCCACGGCCCTCAGCGCCTCGAAGGCGAGGATGCGGACGGGGTCCTTCTTGGGCCGCCGGTAGGGCTTGCCGGACGTACGGGGCCGACGGGGCTGGTCGCTCACGAAAAAGGTGCTCCGGGTGTGAGAAGAAGTGCGCCGTCCAGCCTACGCCGCCCCGGACGTGTCGCCGCGTCAGCCCCCGAGCCGCTCGCCCTCGGTGATCCGCGCCCCGCGGGCCCAGTCCGCCGCCCGCATCGGCTTCTTGCCCTGGGCCTGCACCCAGAGCAGCTCGACGGCGTACGAGCCGGTGCCGACGTACACGTTGTTCTTCCTGGCGGAGATCTGCCCCGGGGCGAGATCCGTCCGGTCCGGCACGGGGGCGACCTGGATGAGCTTGAGCCGCTCACCGCGGAACATGGTCCAGGCGCCGGGGGCCGGAGTGCAGCCCCGCACCATCCGGTCGACGCGCAGCGCGGGAGCGCTCCAGTCGATGTGAGCGTCCTCGACGTTGACCTTCGGGGCCAGGCTGACGCCGTCGGCCGGCTGCGGTACGGCCTTCAGCGTGCCGTCCTCGATCCCGTCCATGGTCGCCGCGAGCAGCCCGGCACCGGCGAAGGCCAGCCGCGTCAGCAGGTCCCCGCTGGTGTCGGTGGGCCGGATCTCCTCGGTGACCGTCCCGTACACCGGCCCGGAGTCGAGTCCCTCCTCGATGAGGAAGGTGGAAGCCCCGGTGATCTCGTCCCCGGCCATGATGGCGTGCTGCACGGGCGCGGCACCGCGCCAGGCGGGCAGCAGGGAGAAGTGCAGATTGACCCAGCCGTGCGCGGGGACGTCGAGAGCGACGCGGGGCAGCAGGGCGCCGTAGGCGACGACGGGACAGCAGTCCGGCCCGATCTCCCGCAGCCGCTCCAGGAACTCGGGGTCCTTCGGCTTCGCCGGCTTCAGCACCTCGATCCCGGCCTCCTCCGCCCGCTCGGCGACGGGCGACGCGACGAGCCTGCGCCCCCGCCCGGCCGGCGCGTCGGGCCGCGTGACGACAGCGGCCACCTCGTGCCGCTCAGAGGCGAGAAGAGCGTCCAGAGCGGGAACGGCGACCTCGGGTGTACCGGCGAAGACGAGCTTCATGGGGTGGTGGGGGCCTCTCGGACGGGGGTCGATGACGGGCAACGCCCAAGTCTATGAGCCGGACACGGAGAGCCGCCGACGGCGCCCGGCCACCCACGGGAGAGCCGGGCCACTTGGTGGAGAGTTACGGGCGGTGCGCGGGTGGGAGACCAAAGCCGATGGCCGAAGGCTGAGGCGCACACCCCGCGCAAACAGGCGCACGCATATGCCCCCACGCCCCCACACCGTGACCCGCGGAGCGAATCCGCGTTGGTCAAGACAGAGTTGACCACATCGGGCCGCGATCGCGGCCCATTCCTTTCAACGCCGGTTCGAGAGGCTTGTTCATGGCCGACCACGCAACCCACGACGCCCAGGCTCGGGCCAGCCTGCACTTGCTGGTGCGGGACATCGAGCGGGTCCGCCGGCAGGTGGACGCACTGCGCACACTCACCGCCCAGTTGGGCAACGTCTACCGCCCGCGCCGCTCCGGCCCCTCCACGGGCTTCGTCGTCTACGGACGCGCCCCCGCCCCGACGGTACGTCTCGCCCAGGAGCTGCGGGACAGTGTCGAGACCCTGGTCACGGCGGCCGTGGACTTCGACCGCTCACTCGGCTTCTCGTGGGACGCGGTGGGCTCCGCGCTCGGAGTCACCAAACAGGCGGTCCACCGCCGTTACGGCGCACGCCGGGCCTCGGCCCAGCCGGCCGCGGCCGAGGCGGAGCGCACACCGGAGCCGTCGGGCTCCCGCTCGGTCAGTGTGAACACCGGCCTTCCCACGGTCCCGACGGTCCCGGCGGCCCGCTCCATGCCCACCCAGCCGACGGCGGGCAGCCCGGCCCTCCGCGACGAGGCGAGGCCGACGGCCTTCCCCGGCCCCCGCAACGGCTGAGCCACCCTCCTGTCCCCTGCCTTCCCGGAGCACTTCCGGGAGGGCAGCGACGTATCCGGACGCTGCCGTCCCGGTGTCGTGCGAAAGCCGCCCCGCCGGACCCCGGCAGCGGCTCACCCGATGTCAGCCGGATCGATCCGCACCCAGACAGGCTCCGCACTCCCCCGGGCCATCCGCGCGGCCTGCGCGGCCTTCAGGGCGGCGGCCAGCGCCGCCCCCTTCCCCGGCGGCACCCGGACCAACGCCCGTTCCCACTGCTCCCCGGGCGGCGGCGCTCCCGCCCGCCGCGGTCGCCCCGCCGCGGGGACGGGCAACGGCACCGGTCCCAGCACCTCGGCCTCCGGCGGCAGTTCGGCCGTCCGGAGAAACTCCGCCACCGCCTCCGCCGGCCCCGACACGGCGGCCATCCGCGACACCGGCGGAAACCCCAGCTCGGCCCGCTCGGCGAGCTCCCGCACCGCGTGACCGACGGGGTCCCACCGTACGAGCGCCTGGACGGGCCGCAGCGTCGGCTCGGCCACGACCACCACCGTGCCGCCGGCCGGCTGCGGCCGGACGAGCGACCCGGCCGCGATCCACCGCCGCAACGCGTCCTCTCCGGCCCGCAGGTCGGGCCGCCCGAGCATGGCCCACCCGTCCAGCAGCAGCGCCGCCGCGTATCCGCCCTCGGCGACGGGCTCGGCCCCCGGCGTGCTCACCACCAGGGCGGGCGCCCCCGGCACCGTGTCGAGCACGTGTTCACGACCCGAGGTCCGCACCGGAACGGCGGGGAAGGCCCGTCCGAGTTCCTCGGCGGTCCGCCGCGCGCCCACCACCGAGGCGCGCAGCCGGAAGGCGCCGCACTCCGGGCAGTGCCAGCCGCTCTCCTCACGGCCGCACCACCCGCAGCACAACGCGCCGCCGTCCCGCGTTTCCAGCGGCCCGGAGCAGTGCCGGCACCGCGCGGGCGCCCGGCAGTTGGCGCACGCCATGCGCGGCACGTACCCCCGCCGGGGCACCTGCACCAGCACCGGACCGTGCCGCAGGCCCTCCCTGACGACCTGCCAGGCGAGGGTCGGCAGCCGGGCGGCCCGGGCGGCCTCGTCCCGGGCGAGGTCTCCGTCCCCGACGGTGCGGACGAGCGGAGCGGTGGCGCGCACCTGGTCACGCCCGGCGACCAGCGGGCGGGCCCACCCGCTCTCGACGAGCTGCGCGGCCTCCACCGTGCAGCCCCAGCTGCCCAGCAGGAAGCCGCACTTGTCCTGGGCAGCCCGCAGCAGCAGCACCTCGCGTGCGTGGGGCTGCGGGGCGTGCTGCTCGCTGTGGCTGTCGTCCCCGTCGTCCCAGATGGCGACCAGTCCGAGGTCCTGGACCGGTGCGAACATCGCGGCCCGGGTCCCGATCACGGCCCGGACGGAGCCCCGCCGGACCGCGAGCCACTGCGCGTACCGCTTCTCGGGCCCCGCGTCGGCGGTGAGCACCGCGTGCCGCCCCTCCCCCAGCAGGGCGGTCAGGGCGGCGTCGACCCGCGCGACCGCCCGCCCGTCGGGCAGGACGGCGAGCGCGCCGCGACCGGAGGCCAGCGTCGCCCCGACGGCCCGGGCCAGCTCCTCGCTCCACTCCGGGCCGGGCAGCGCGTTCCACACGGCCCGTGGCGCACCGCCGGAGGCCAGCGACTCCAGGAAGGCCGCTCCCCGCTCGTACCGCTGCCAGGAGCCCGCATCGGGCGTCGGGGGCGGCGGCAGCGGTGCGGGCGAGGGGCGCTGCTCGGCCCGGGCGTTGCGCGGCGGCACCGCGAGTTGCAGGACGTCGGCGAGGCTGCCCGCGTACCGGTCGGCGACCGCCCGGGCCAGCCCGAGCAGCTCCTCGCTCAGTACCCGCTCGGGCGACACGACCTGGGCGAGGGCGGCCAGCGGCCCGGTGTAGTCGGACTCGGCCAGCCGCTCGACGAGGAACCCGTCGATCAGCCCGCCGCCCTCGCGCCGCCCGTCCCGCACCCGGTGTCGCCCGGCCCCGAACCGGACCCGCACCCGCACGCCGGGCTGAGCCTGCTCGTCCAGTTCCTCGGGCACGGCGTAGTCGAAGTACCGGTCGAGATGGAGCACGCCCTTGTCGACGAGCACCCGCGCGACGGGCAGGTCCTTGGCGAGCGCGGCCCCCCGCCAGGTCCGCGGCTTCGCCCGGGGCGTCCTGGCCTTGCGCACACTCTCCCGGATGAGCGCGAGCTGCTCGGGCGGCGCACCTTCCGCGCCGCCGCCCGCCTGTTCGTTCTCGCTGCTCACGCTTGCATTCTTACCAAACGCCACTGACATCCGGCGGGCCCCGAGTACCCGTCCGCCCGCACCGGACGCACGACGAGGCCCGGCGCCCCGAAGGGTGCCGGGCCTCGCGACGTACCGCGGCGGCGCCGGGCCTGTGGCCCCGCCGCCCTGCTGGGACTTACAGCCCCGCGGCCTTGCGCAGCGCGTCCACGCGGTCCGTCCGCTCCCAGGTGAACTCGGGAAGCTCGCGGCCGAAGTGGCCGTACGCCGCCGTCTGGGAGTAGATCGGGCGGAGCAGGTCGAGGTCGCGGATGATGGCGGCCGGACGGAGGTCGAAGACCTCGTCGATCGCCTTCTCGATCTTCTCCGTGTCGACCTTGGCGGTGCCGAAGGTCTCGACGAACAGACCGACCGGCTCGGCCTTGCCGATGGCGTACGCCACCTGGACCTCGCAGCGGGTGGCGAGACCCGCTGCGACCACGTTCTTGGCGACCCAGCGCATGGCGTACGCCGCGGAGCGGTCGACCTTGGACGGGTCCTTGCCGGAGAAGGCGCCGCCGCCGTGGCGGGCCATGCCGCCGTAGGTGTCGATGATGATCTTGCGGCCGGTCAGACCGGCGTCACCCATCGGGCCGCCGATCTCGAAGCGGCCGGTGGGGTTGACCAGGAGGCGGTAGTTCTCCGTGTCGATCTTGATGCCCTCGTCGAGCAGCGCCTTGAGCTCCGGGTCGACGACGAACTCCTTGATGTCCGGAGCCAGGAGCGAGTCCAGGTCGATGTCGGAGGCGTGCTGCGAGGAGACCACGACGGTGTCCAGGCGGACGGCCTTGTCGCCGTCGTACTCGATGGTGACCTGGGTCTTGCCGTCCGGGCGCAGGTACGGGATGGTCCCGTTCTTGCGCACGTCGGACAGGCGCTTCGACAGGCGGTGGGCCAGGAAGATCGGCAGCGGCATCAGCGTCGGCGTCTCGTCCGTCGCGTAGCCGAACATCAGGCCCTGGTCGCCCGCGCCCTGCTTGTCGAGCTCGTCCTCGTCGCCCTCGACACGGGACTCGTACGCCGTGTCCACGCCCTGGGCGATGTCCGGGGACTGCGCGCCGATCGACACCGAGACGCCGCAGGAGGCGCCGTCGAAGCCCTTCTTCGAGGAGTCGTAGCCGATTTCGAGGATCTTGCTCCGGACCAGCGTCGCGATGTCCGCGTACGTCTTGGTGGTGACCTCTCCGGCCACGTGCACCAGGCCGGTCGTGATCAAGGTCTCGACGGCGACCCGGGAGGTGGGGTCCTCGCGGAGCAGCGCGTCGAGAATGGTGTCGCTGATCTGGTCAGCGATCTTGTCGGGGTGACCCTCGGTCACGGACTCCGAGGTGAACAGGCGACGGGACACAACGCTCCCTGGGGTTGCAGCGGCTGCTGGCTGATCATTGGCGGACGGCGGGGGCTGCACCCGGCGCCGTCCGTGGAACAGTTTATCGGTCACGCTTCGGCCACGGTCCCCCCGTCTCGACACTCGGGAGTGCTGTGACCTGCGGCACGGGCATTCTGCCCAATGCCGAGCTGCGTTGGCCAGAGGCGCCACGCCCCGATCGGCCGGGTTTCACGGGGGCGCAGGGCGACTGAAACATCAGCGGAGGCGCTCGGCCACCAGGCCCCACACGGTTTCGGCCAGGGCTTCCTTGGGGCCGTGCGGCACCGCGGTCTCGCTGCCGTCGGCGCCGAGGACGACGGCCTCGTTCTCCTCGGAACCGAAGGTTCTGCTCTCCCCGACCTCGTTCACCACCAGCAGATCACAGCCCTTGCGCTTGAGCTTCGCACGGCCGTTGGCGAGCACGTCGTCGGTCTCCGCCGCGAAGCCGACGATCACCTGGCCGGGGCGGGCGCGCTCGGCGGAGATCTCCGCGAGGATGTCCGGATTCCGCACCAGGGTGATCGGCTCGGGCTCCTGGTCGTCCTTCTTCTTGATCTTCCCGGCCGCGTACACCGCCGGGCGGAAGTCCGCCACCGCCGCCGCCATGACCACCGCGTCGGCGTCGGCGGAGGCCTTCAGCACCGCCTCGCGCAGTTGCACGGCGGTGCCCACGGGGACGACGTCCACGCCGGCCGGGTCGGGCAGGGCGCTGTTGGCCGCGATCAGCGTGACGCGGGCGCCGCGGGCGGCCGCGGTGCGGGCGAGGGCGTAGCCCTGCTTGCCCGAAGAGCGGTTGCCGAGGAACCGGACGGGGTCCAGGGGCTCGCGGGTGCCGCCGGCGCTGACCACGACATGCCGGCCCTTCAGGTCGGGCTCGGTCACGCCCCGGGCCAGCACCCGGCGGCAGACCTCGAAGATCTCGCCGGGGTCGGGCAGCCGGCCCTTGCCGGTGTCGACGCCGGTGAGGCGGCCCACGGCCGGTTCGATGACGAGGGCGCCGCGGCGGCGCAGCGTCGCCACGTTCTCCCGGGTGGCCGGGTGCTCCCACATCTCCGTGTGCATGGCGGGGGCGAAGACGACCGGGCAGCGGGCGGTGAGCAGGGTGTTGGTCAGGAGGTCGTCGGCGAGGCCGTGGGCCGCCTTGGCGAGCATGTCGGCGGTGGCGGGGGCGACGACAACCAGGTCGGCGTGCTGTCCGATGCGGACGTGCGGGACCTCGTGCACGTCGTCCCACACCTCCGTGGAGACCGGGTTCCCGGAGAGCGCGGACCAGGTGGCGGCGCCGACGAAGTGCAGCGCGGAGGCGGTGGGGACGACGCGCACGTCATGACCCGACTCCGTCAGCCGCCGCAGCAGCTCACAGGCCTTGTACGCGGCGATGCCGCCACTGACCCCCAGAACGACCTTCGGCTTGTCCACGTCTCTCCCCGGACCTCGGCAACCGGCACACCGTACGACTCCATGACACACCACAGGCCCGGCAGTCGGCCTGCCGGGCCTGTGGAAAAGTCAGCGTCAAGCTGCAAATAGTACTTACTGCGCCGGGCCCTCGACGGCCTCGGACGTCAGCAGCCCCGCGTTGATCTCGCGAAGGGCGATCGAGAGCGGCTTCTCGTGGACGTGGGTGTCGACGAGAGGACCGACGTACTCGAGGAGACCCTCGCCGAGCTGCGAGTAGTACGCGTTGATCTGGCGGGCCCGCTTGGCCGCGTAGATCACGAGGCTGTACTTCGAGTCGGTGGCCTCGAGGAGCTCGTCGATCGGCGGGTTGATGATGCCCTCGGGCGCGGAGATGGAAGAGGACACGCTCTACCTTCCGATGGATGGGAAAGATTCTGTCGGGGTGATCAGCGAGACCCGGAAACGATCAGCGATGGTCACACGACGTCCACCAAGGCTAGCAGCTCGCGAGCCACGTCCTCGACGGAGGTGTTCACCAGGGTCGTGTCGAACTCCGGCTCCGCGGCCAGTTCGGTCTTCGCCGCCTCGAGCCGGCGCTCGATGACCTCGGGCGGTTCGGTGCCCCGCCCGGTGAGTCTGCGCACCAGCTCCTCCCAGGAGGGGGGAGCCAGGAACACCAGCCGGGCCTCGGGCATCGACTCCCGGACCAGACGGGCACCCTGGAGGTCGATCTCGAGGAGCACCGGCTCGCCCTTCTCCAGGCGCTCCTGCACGGCCGCACGCGGCGTGCCGTAGCGGTTGCCCGCGAACTCGGCCCACTCCAGCAGCTCGCCGTTGGCGATCAGCTTGTCCATCTCGTCGTCGGTGACGAAGAAGTAGTGGACTCCGTGCTTCTCGCCGGGGCGGGGCTTGCGGGTCGTCGCCGACACCGAGAGCCAGACCTCGGGATGTTCCTTGCGCATATGAGCGACGACCGTGCTCTTGCCGACCCCGGAGGGGCCGGAGAGCACGGTCAGCCGCGGACGTACGTCCGGGGGCACGGGGGTGGTCCCCCGGGGTGTTGCAGCCATGCAGCGATTATCCAGCAATCCCGGAGTGCCCGGGACTCGCTCCCCCGGACTGCCCGGTTCAGGAGCCGGTGCTGCCGAACTCACGCTCAAGGGAGGCGATCTGGTTGGAACCGAGACCACGCACGCGGCGGCTCTCGGAGATACCGAGTCGCTCCATGATCTGCTTGGCGCGGACCTTGCCCACGCCCGGCAG
The DNA here is from genome assembly GCF_022807935.1 of Streptomyces sp. HP-A2021. NCBI lineage: Bacteria > Bacillati > Actinomycetota > Actinomycetes > Kitasatosporales > Streptomycetaceae > Streptomyces > Streptomyces sp. HP-A2021. The sequence goes on along the minus strand of NZ_CP094344.1, from coordinate 8,014,569 downwards.
GGACTCGAGGAGGGCGGAGACCTTCATCTTGCCGATGACGTCGTTCTCCTGGCCCTGCTTGATGACCTCGTGAAGAGAGGCGCCGGAGTGCTTGAGTCGATTCTTGACCTCGGCCCGCTCCCGGCGAGCCGCGGCGGCCTTTTCGAGCGCGGCTGCGCGCTGTTCAGGGGTAAGGGGCGGAAGAGCCACGCCTACGTCACCTCGGATGTCGAACTGTCGGATACGGACCGGTGAGGAACCTAGTCGCCCCACACCTGGGGAGCCACGAGCAACACACGCTTGCCCGTTCTCTCGTCGGAGACTAGCGGGCAAGTCCGCCAGAGTCAGCGAGAACAGCGGAAAAGTCCTGGTCAGCCTTCATCTGAACGGACATTTAGGACATACTGCCCCGGATTTGAGGATGTATTCAGACTCAAGCGGGTCCCGGACCACTCATCGGAGGACTCCGCAGGAGGTCAGGAGGAGGTCGGAAAGAGGTCGCTCGGAGGTCAGACGGAGGTCACGGCGTGCCTGATCTCCTCCGCGAAGCGTTCCGCGGCGTCACGCAGCGCGACCGTGTCGGGACCGTGGCGCAGCACTCCCCGGCTGACGTTCGGCACCACGTTGCGCACCGCCGCCCCGAAGACCCCTGGAAGATCGGCCGGCGTCGCCCCCTGGGCGCCGATGCCGGGCGCGAGGAGCGGGCCGTTGATGTCCAGGTCGTACGACGACAGGTCACCGAGGGTCGCGCCGACGACGGCACCGAAGGACCCCAGCGGCTCCTCCCCCGCGTTCTCGGCGGACAGGTGCGCGAGCATGGTCGCTCCGACGTTCCGGCCGTCGGACCGCACGGCGTGCTGGACCTCGCCGCCCTCCGGGTTGGAGGTCAGCGCCAGCACGAACAGCCCGGCCCCGCTCTCCCGGGCCAGCGCGACGGCCGGGCTGAGCGAGCCGTAGCCGAGGTAGGGCGAGACGGTCAGCGCGTCGGAGAACAGCGGGGCGTCCTTGTGCAGGAAGGACTCGGCGTACGCGGCCATGGTCGAGCCGATGTCGCCGCGCTTGGCGTCCATCACGACGAGCGCGCCCGCCGCCCGCGCCTCGGCGACCGACTTCTCCAGGACGGCGACGCCGCGCGAGCCGAACCGCTCGAAGAACGCGCTCTGCGGCTTGAGCACGGCGACCCGGTCGGCCACCGCCTCGACGACCGTGCGGCTGAACCGCTCCAGGCCCGTCACGTCGTCGTTGAGACCCCACTCGGCGAGCAGGGAGGCGTGCGGGTCGATGCCGACGCAGAGCGGGCCGCGCTCGTCCATGGATCGGCGCAGGCGGGCGCCGAAGGGTTCGAGACCACTCATGCCGTCTTCCTCACGTCGGCGCCCACCGCGTCGGCGAGCGTGGCGTACGGGCTGGTGCGCAGGCGCGCGGCGAGCCCCTTGTGGATCGCGCGGCCCCAGAAGGGCCCCTCGTAGACGAAGGCGCTGTAGCCCTGGACCAGCGTGGCACCGGCCAGGATGCGCTGCCAGGCGTCCTCGGCGTTCTCCACGCCCCCGACGCCCACCAGGGTGATCCGGTCGCCCACGCGCGCGTAGAGGCGGCGCAGGACCTCCAGGGAGCGTTCCTTCAGGGGCGCGCCGGACAGGCCGCCGGTCTCCTTGACCAGGGAGCGGTCGGACCTCAGGCCGAGTCCCTCGCGCGCGATGGTGGTGTTCGTGGCGATGATCCCGTCGAGGCCGAGTTCCAGGGCGAGGTCGGCGACGGCGTCGATGTCCTCGTCGGCGAGGTCCGGCGCGATCTTGACCAGGAGCGGGACGCGCCGCGCGGACACCGCGCGGTCGGCGGCCTCGCGCACCGCGCTCAGCAGGGGGCGCAGCGCCTGAGTGGCCTGGAGGTTGCGCAGACCGGGCGTGTTCGGGGAGGAGACGTTGACCACGAGGTAGTCGGCGTACGGCGCCAGCCGCTCGGCGGACTTCACGTAGTCCGCGACGGCCTCCTCCTCGGGTACGACCTTGGTCTTGCCGATGTTGACGCCGACGACGGTCTTGAAGACGGGCGTCCGGGAGGCAAGACGGGCGGCGACGCGGAGCGATCCGTCGTTGTTGAAGCCCATGCGGTTGATCAGCGCCCGGTCCTTGACCAGGCGGAACAGCCGCTGCTTGGGGTTGCCGGGCTGCGGCTCGCCGGTGACCGTGCCGATCTCGACATGGTCGAAGCCGAGCATCGCCATGCCGTCGATGCCGACGGCGTTCTTGTCGAAGCCCGCGGCGAGCCCGAAGGGGCCGTGCATGCGCAGCCCGAAGGCCTCCGTGCGCAGTTCCTTGTGGCGGGGCGCGAGGGCGGCCGCGAGGAAGGTGCGCAGCACGGGCACGCGGGCGGCCAGCCGGATCCAGCGGAAGGCGAGGTGGTGGGCCTGCTCCGGGTCCATCCGCTTGAAGAACAGACTGAAAAAGATCTTGTACATGGTGTCCTCACGAAGACTTGGCGTCCTCACGAAGAGGGGGACACCGTTTCCGGTGTCCCCCTCTTCGGCTGCTAGTCGCGGGCCGCGGTCAGGTGTTCCGCGTGTTCCTGGAGCGATCGGACGCCCACGTCGCCGCGGTTGAGGGCGTCGATGCCCTGGACCGCCGCCGCGAGCGCCTGGACCGTCGTCAGGCAGGGCACGGAGCGTGCCACGGCCGCCGTGCGGATGTCGTAGCCGTCGAGGCGGCCACCGGTGCCGTACGGGGTGTTGACGATGAGGTCGACCTCGCCGTCGTGGATGAGCTGGACGATGGTCTTCTCGCCGTTCGGGCCGGTGCCCTCGGACTGCTTGCGCACGATCGTGGCGTTGATGCCGTTGCGCTTGAGGACCTCGGCCGTGCCGGAGGTGGCGAGCAGCTCGAAGCCGTGCGCGACCAGCTCCCGGGCCGGGAAGATCATCGAGCGCTTGTCGCGGTTGGCGACCGAGATGAACGCGCGGCCCTTGGTGGGCAGCGGGCCGTAGGCGCCCGCCTGCGACTTGGCGTACGCCGTGCCGAAGACGGAGTCGATGCCCATGACCTCGCCGGTGGAGCGCATCTCCGGGCCGAGGACCGTGTCGACGCCGCGGCCGTGGATGTCGCGGAAGCGCGACCACGGCATGACGGCCTCCTTGACAGAGATCGGCGCGTCGAACGGCAGCTCGCCGCCGTCACCGGTGGCCGGGAGCATGCCCTCGGCGCGCAGCTCGGCGATGGTCGCGCCCAGCGAGATCCGCGCGGCGGCCTTGGCCAGCGGCACCGCGGTCGCCTTCGAGGTGAAGGGGACGGTGCGCGAGGCGCGCGGGTTGGCCTCCAGGACGTAGAGGATGTCGCCCGCCAGCGCGAACTGGATGTTGATCAGGCCGCGCACCCCGACGCCCTTGGCGATGCCCTCCGTGGACGCGCGCAGGCGCTTGATGTCGAAGCCGCCGAGCGTGATCGGGGGCAGGGCGCACGCCGAGTCGCCGGAGTGGATGCCGGCCTCCTCGATGTGCTCCATGACGCCGCCGAGGTACAGCTCCTGACCGTCGTAGAGCGCGTCGACGTCGATCTCGATCGCGTCGTCCAGAAACCGGTCGACCAGGACCGGCCGGGACGGGCTGATCTCCGTCGACTCGGCGATGTACGCCTCCAGGCGCGTCTCGTCGTAGACGATCTCCATGCCGCGCCCGCCGAGGACGTACGAGGGACGGACCAGGACCGGGTAGCCGATCTCGTCGGCGATGGCCTTGGCCTCGGCGAAGGTGGTGGCGGTGCCGTGCTTGGGGGCCGGGAGGCCGGCCTCCTTCAGGACCCGGCCGAAGGCACCCCGGTCCTCGGCGGCGTGGATGGCCTCCGGGGAGGTGCCCACGATCGGCACGCCGTTGTCCTTGAGCGCCTGCGACAGGCCCAGCGGGGTCTGGCCGCCGAGCTGGACGACCACGCCCGCGACCGGCCCGGCCTGCTGCTCTGCGTGGACGATCTCCAGCACGTCCTCGAGCGTCAGCGGCTCGAAGTACAGGCGGTCGGAGGTGTCGTAGTCCGTGGAGACGGTCTCCGGGTTGCAGTTGACCATCACCGTCTCGTAGCCCGCGTCGCTCAGTGCGAAGGAGGCGTGGACGCAGGAGTAGTCGAACTCGATGCCCTGGCCGATGCGGTTCGGGCCGGATCCCAGGATGATCACGGCCGGCTTCTCGCGGGACGCGACCTCCGTCTCCTCGTCGTAGGAGGAGTAGAAGTACGGCGTCTTCGCGGCGAACTCGGCGGCGCAGGTGTCGACCGTCTTGTACACCGGGCGGATGCCCAGTGCGTGCCGGACCTCGCGGACGACGTCCTCGCGCAGGCCGCGGATCTCGCCGATCTGCGAGTCGGAGAAGCCGTGCCGCTTGGCCTCGGCGAGCAGGTCGGGCGTGAGCTCGGCGGCGGCCGCGAGCTCGTCCGCGATCTCCTTGATCAGGAAGAGCTGGTCGACGAACCAGGGGTCGATCTTCGTGTACTCGAAGACCTCCTCGGGCGTGGCTCCCGCGCGGATGGCCTGCATGACCGTGTTGATCCGGCCGTCGGTGGGGCGCACGGCGTCGCGGAGCAGCTCGTCCTTGTCGCCGGGGTCGCCGACGAAGGTGAACTGGCTGCCCTTCTTCTCCAGCGAGCGCAGGGCCTTCTGGAAGGCCTCCGTGAAGTTGCGGCCGATGGCCATGGCCTCGCCGACCGACTTCATGGTGGTGGTGAGGGTGGAGTCCGCGCTCGGGAACTTCTCGAAGGCGAAGCGCGGGGCCTTCACGACCACGTAGTCGAGCGTCGGCTCGAAGGAGGCCGGGGTCTCCTGCGTGATGTCGTTCGGGATCTCGTCCAGCGTGTAGCCGACGGCGAGCTTGGCGGCGATCTTGGCGATCGGGAAGCCGGTGGCCTTGGAGGCGAGCGCCGAGGAGCGCGACACGCGCGGGTTCATCTCGATGACGATGACCCGGCCGTCCTCGGGGTTCACCGCGAACTGGATGTTGCAGCCGCCGGTGTCGACGCCGACCTCGCGGATGACGGCGATGCCGATGTCGCGGAGGGTCTGGTACTCGCGGTCCGTGAGGGTCATCGCGGGCGCGACGGTGATCGAGTCGCCGGTGTGCACGCCCATGGGGTCGAAGTTCTCGATGGAGCAGACGACCACGACGTTGTCGTGCTTGTCGCGCATCAGCTCCAGCTCGTACTCCTTCCAGCCGAGGATGGACTCCTCCAGGAGCACCTCGGTGGTCGGCGAGAGCGTGAGGCCCTGGCCGGCGATGCGGCGCAGCTCCTCCTCGTCGTGGGCGAAGCCGGAGCCGGCGCCGCCCATGGTGAAGGACGGGCGGACGACGACCGGGTAGCCGCCGAGCTCCTCGACGCCCCTGAGGACGTCGTCCATGGAGTGGCAGATGTAGGACCGGGCGGACTCGCCGTGGCCGATCTTCTTGCGGACCTCCTCCACGACCTCCTTGAACTGGTCGCGGTCCTCGCCCTTGTGGATCGCCTCGACGTTGGCGCCGATCAGCTCGACGCCGTACTTGTCGAGCGTCCCCGCCTCGTGCAGCGAGATCGCGGTGTTGAGGGCCGTCTGGCCGCCCAGGGTGGGCAGCAGCGCGTCCGGGCGCTCCTTGGCGATGATCTTCTCGACGAACTCGGGGGTGATCGGCTCGACGTAGGTGGCGTCGGCGATCTCCGGGTCGGTCATGATCGTCGCCGGGTTGGAGTTCACCAGGACGACCCTGAGGCCCTCGGCCTTCAGGACGCGGCACGCCTGGGTGCCGGAGTAGTCGAACTCGGCGGCCTGGCCGATGACGATCGGGCCGGAGCCGATGACCAGGACGGACTGGATATCGGTGCGCTTAGGCACGCTGGCCCTCCATCAGGGATACGAAGCGGTCGAACAGGTAGGCGGCGTCGTGCGGGCCGGCTGCCGCTTCGGGGTGGTACTGGACGCTGAAGGCGGGGCGGTCGAGGAGCTGGAGCCCCTCCACCACGTTGTCGTTCAGGCAGACGTGGGACACCTCGGCGCGGCCGAACGGGGTCTCGGAGACCTTCTCGAGCGGAGCGTCGACGGCGAAGCCGTGGTTGTGCGCGGTGACCTCGACCTTGCCGGTCGTACGGTCCTGCACGGGCTGGTTGATGCCGCGGTGGCCGTACTTCAGCTTGTAGGTGCCGAAGCCGAGCGCGCGGCCCAGGATCTGGTTGCCGAAGCAGATGCCGAACAGCGGGGTGCCGCGCTCCAGGACGCCCTGCATCACGGAGACGGGGTGGTCGGCGGTGGCGGGGTCGCCGGGGCCGTTGGAGAAGAACACGCCGTCCGGGTTGACCGCGTAGACGTCCTCGACGGTCGCGGTCGCGGGCAGCACGTGCACCTCGATGCCGCGCTCGGCCATGCGGTGCGGGGTCATGCCCTTGATGCCGAGGTCGACGGCGGCGACCGTGAACTTCTTCTCGCCGATCGCCGGGACGACGTACGGCTCGGTGGTGGCGACCTCGGCGGAGAGGTTTGCGCCCTTCATCTGCGGGGCTTCCTGCACGCGCGCGAGGAGTGCGCTGTCGTCCTTCACGGCGTCGCCGCTGAAGATGCCCACGCGCATCGCGCCGCGCTCGCGCAGGTGGCGGGTGAGGGCGCGGGTGTCGATGCCGGAGATGCCGACGACGCCCTGGGCGGCGAGCTCCTCGTCCAGCGTGCGCCGGGAGCGCCAGCTGGACGGCACGCGCGCGGGGTCGCGCACGACGTACCCGGAGACCCAGATGCGCTTGGACTCGGGGTCCTCGTCGTTGACGCCGGTGTTGCCGACGTGCGGGGCGGTCATCACCACGACCTGGCGGTGGTAGGAGGGGTCGGTGAGGGTCTCCTGGTAGCCGGTCATGCCCGTGGAGAACACCGCTTCGCCGAAGGTCTCCCCCACGGCCCCGTAGGCACGGCCGCGGAAGACCCGGCCGTCCTCCAGGACGAGTACGGCGGGAGTTTTGGCGGCTCCCCTGGTGGAGGTGGTCATCGTTCGGCGCCTTCCCTGCTGTTCGTTTCGATCATGGAGTTGATGGCCTCGACCCACTCGTTGTGTTCGGCCGCGTGGTCGGAGCGGAAGCCGGAGTCGATCAGCCGGTCGCCGTGCTCCCAGGTGACGACGAGCAGGCCGCCCTCGGTGAGCACCTTGCCGGCGATGCCCTTGTCGAGCCGGGCCTCGCGCAGCTGTGCGGCCGGGACGAAGAAGTCGCTCGCTCCGGGGCGTACGACGTCCAGTCCGGCGTCCGTGAGGGTCAGCTCGGCGCGGCTGCGGGTGCCCAGGCCGTGCGCGACGATGCGGTCGAGCCACTGCCCGGCGGTGGTGGAGCCGTGGTAGCGACCACTCATCGTCAGGCGCTCCGGGCCCGGGTCGTCCGGAGCCGCGGGCAGCTCGGGCAGGTCGCCCTGGAGCGTGCCGCGCCACTTCCAGCCCTCGCGCATCAGCCAGTAGACGAGCGCGACGAACAGGGCGAGGCCGACGACCCAGCCGATGCGGGCGGCCCAGTCGGTCACTTGCGCCGATTCCTTCTCGGCGGCGAGCAGGAGTACAGGTGTCACGTGAGCTTCCCGTCGACGAGCGTGGCCTTGCCCCGCAGCCACGTGTGCGTCACACGGCCCGGCAGCTCACGCCCCTCGTAGGGGGTGTTGCGGCTGCGCGAGGCGAAGCCCGCGGGGTCCACAGAGCCACGGTATGCCGTGTCGACGAGAGTGAGGTTGGCGGGCTCACCTGCCGAGACGGGACGGCCGTGCCCCTTGGCCTGTCCGATCTGCGCGGGCTTGAAGGACATACGGTCGGCGACGCCGGCCCAGTCCAGCAGGCCCGTGTCGACCATGGTCTCCTGCACCACTGACAACGCGGTCTCCAGGCCGACCATGCCCATGGCGGCCGCGGCCCACTCGCAGTCCTTGTCCTCGTGCGGGTGCGGGGCGTGGTCGGTGGCGACGATGTCGATCGTGCCGTCGGCGAGCGCTTCGCGCAGGGCCAGCACGTCGCGCTCGGTGCGCAGCGGCGGGTTGACTTTGTAGACGGGGTTGTACGTGCGGACCAGCTCGTCGGTGAGGAGCAGGTGGTGCGGAGTGACCTCCGCGGTGACGGCGATGCCGCGGGACTTGGCCCAGCGGACGATCTCGACGGACCCGGCGGTCGACAGGTGGCAGATGTGGACGCGGGAGCCGACGTGCTCGGCGAGCAGGACATCCCGGGCGATGATCGATTCTTCGGCCACCGCGGGCCAGCCCCCGAGGCCCAGCTCGGCGGAGACGACGCCCTCGTTCATCTCGGCGCCCTCGGTCAGCCGCGGCTCCTGCGCGTGCTGCGCGACGACACCGCCGAAGGCCTTCACGTACTCCAGGGCGCGGCGCATGATCACCGCGTCGTGGACGCACTTGCCGTCGTCGGAGAAGACGGTGACCCCGGCGGCCGACTCGTGCATGGCGCCCAGCTCGGCGAGCTTGCGGCCCTCCAGCCCGACGGTGACGGCGCCGATCGGCTGGACGTCGCAGTAGCCGTGCTCCTTGCCGAGCCGCCAGACCTGCTCGACGACACCGGCGGTGTCGGCGACCGGGAAGGTGTTGGCCATGGCGAACACGGTGGTGTAGCCGCCGGAGGCCGCGGCCCGGGTGCCGGTGAGGACGGTCTCGGAGTCCTCGCGGCCCGGCTCGCGCAGATGGGTGTGCAGGTCGACCAGGCCCGGCAGCAGCACCTTGCCCTCGGCCTCGACGACCTCCGCGCCCTCGGCGGACAGCCCGCTGCCCACCTCCGCGATGGTCCCGCCGTCGATCAGCACGTCCTGCGGCTCGCCGCCCAGCACCTTCGCACCACGGATCAGGATCTTGCTCATCTGTCTTACTTCTCCTCGGTACGGGTCTGGGTGACGGCGGGTTCGTTTCCGCCCAGCAGCAGGTACAGGACGGCCATCCGGATGGAGACTCCGTTCGCGACCTGCTCGACGACGGTGCAGCGGTCGGAGTCGGCGACCTCGGCGGTGATCTCCATGCCGCGGACCATCGGGCCGGGGTGCATCACGACGGCGTGCTCGGGCATCCGCGCCATACGGTCGCCGTCGAGGCCGTAGCGCCGGGAGTACTCGCGCTCGGTCGGGAAGAAGGCGGCGTTCATGCGCTCGCGCTGCACGCGCAGCATCATCACCGCGTCGGACTTGGGAAGCGTGCTGTCGAGGTCGTACGACACCTCGCAGGGCCAGGTCTCGATGCCGACCGGCAGCAGGGTCGGCGGGGCGACGAGGGTGACCTCGGCGCCGAGGGTGTGCAGCAGGTCGACGTTGGAGCGGGCGACCCGGCTGTGCAGGACGTCGCCGACGATCGTGATGCGCTTGCCGTCGAGGTCCTGGCCGATCCCGGCGTCCGGGCCGATCAGGCGGCGGCGCATGGTGAAGGCGTCCAGCAGGGCCTGGGTGGGGTGCTGGTGGGTGCCGTCGCCGGCGTTGACGACGACCGCGTCGATCCAGCCGGAGTTCGCCAGCCGGTACGGGGCTCCCGAGGCGCCGTGCCGGATGACGACGGCGTCGACGCCCATGGCCTCCAGCGTCTGGGCGGTGTCCTTCAGGGACTCGCCCTTGGAGACGCTCGAACCCTTGGCGGAGAAGTTGATGACGTCCGCGGAGAGGCGCTTCTCGGCGGCCTCGAAGGAGATCCGGGTCCGGGTGGAGTCCTCGAAGAAGAGGTTGACGATCGTGCGGCCGCGCAGGGTCGGCAGCTTCTTGATCGGCCGGTCGGCGACCCGGGCCATCTCCTCGGCGGTGTCGAGGATCAGGACGGCGTCGTCGCGGGTGAGGTCGGCGGCCGAGATGAGATGACGCTGCATCTGTCAGGCTCCGTAAGGCAGTTCAAACGAGAGAATCGGGGCAGACGGGCGCGCTAGGGCGCGCACTGAGCCGGCGTACGACAGGGGCGTACGCCTGAAGCGCTACTGGGCGGCCGGCTTGGCACCGAGCAGCACGGTGTCGCGACCGTCCTCCTCGGCGAGCTGGACCTTGACCGTCTCCCGCAACGACGTGGGGAGGTTCTTGCCGACGTAGTCGGCGCGGATGGGCAGTTCGCGGTGACCGCGGTCGACGAGGACCGCGAGCTGCACCGCGCGGGGGCGCCCGATGTCGTTCAGGGCGTCGAGGGCGGCGCGGATGGTGCGGCCGGAGAAGAGGACGTCGTCGACGAGGACGACCAGCTTGCCGTCGATGCCGTCACCGGGGATCTCGGTGCGGGCCAGCGCACGCGGCGGGTGCATGCGCAGGTCGTCGCGGTACATGGTGATGTCGAGCGAGCCGCACGGAACCTTGCGCTCGGTGATCTCCTCGAGCTTGTCGGCGATCCGCCGGGCGAGGAAGACGCCCCGGGTCGGAATGCCGAGGAGCACCACGTCGTCGGCGCCTTTCGCGCGTTCGACGATCTCGTGGGCGATGCGGGTCAGTACCCGCGCGATGTCGGGCCCTTCGAGAACGGGCCGGGCATCGGACTGTGAGCCGTGCTTGTCCATACGAAACGGACCTCCTTCTCCGCCTCACGGGACGGACCTTAAAGGACGTCGGGATTGCGCCATCCACGGTAGCAGGCCCTCACCGCCACCCGGACGGCCCCCCTGGATCACCCACTCGGCCCAACTGAGTGCCGATACCACGGAAGAGTCGGTGCGGACCATTCGGCTTGACGCGGCAGAGTAACGCTGCGTAACCTCACAGTGAGTTACCAGCCGCGCGGCCTGGCACCCACGCCAGACGCGTCGACACAGTGCCGGGGAGCTATATGTCCAGCGAATACGCCAAACAGCTCGGGGCCAAGCTCCGGGCGATCCGCACCCAGCAGGGCCTTTCCCTCCACGGTGTCGAGGAGAAGTCCCAGGGACGCTGGAAGGCGGTCGTGGTCGGTTCGTACGAGCGCGGCGACCGTGCCGTGACCGTGCAGCGCCTTGCCGAGCTGGCGGACTTCTACGGCGTTCCGGTGCAGGAGCTGCTCCCGGGCACGACCCCGGGCGGCGCCGCCGAGCCGCCGCCGAAGCTGGTCCTGGACCTGGAGCGGCTGGCCACGGTGCCGGCCGAGAAGGCGGGCCCCCTGCAGCGCTACGCGGCCACGATCCAGTCGCAGCGCGGTGACTACAACGGCAAGGTGCTCTCCATCCGCCAGGACGACCTGCGCACACTCGCCGTCATCTACGACCAGTCGCCCTCGGTCCTCACCGAGCAGCTGATCAGCTGGGGCGTCCTGGACGCGGACGCGCGCCGCGCGGTGGCGACCCACGAGGAGGGCTGACCACTCCCGGGGGTAGCGGAGGGGTCAGCAGAAACGTGCCGCCGGGGTGGCCGAAACCATATGGGTTTCGGCCACCCCGGCGGCGTTGTGAGGGCCCGGCAGCCCTCGACGGTACGGGATAGCTCTCGACCGGTACGAGAAGCTCTCGGCGGTACGGGAACGCCGGAGGGCCCGCGGCTGTCACGCTGCCGCGGGCCCTCCGGCGTTCTGTCTGTCTCCGGCGCTCCGTCTGCCTCAGACGTTCCGTCTGTCTCAGACCTCGTCGCGGCGGAGCGAGGGCTTGAGGTCCTTCAGCCGTCCGAGCAGGCCGTTCACGAACGAGGGCGACTCGTCCGTGGAGAACTCCTTCGCCAGCTGCACCATCTCGTCGAGGACGACGGCGTCCGGGGTCTCGTCGACCCAGATCAGCTCATAGGCGCCGAGCCGCAGGATGTTGCGGTCGACGACCGGCATGCGGTCGAGCGTCCAGCCGACCGAGTACTGGGCGATGAGCTCGTCGATGCGCTTCGCGTGCTGCGCGTAGCCCTCGACCAGCTCCATCGTGTACTCGCTCACCGGCGGCTGCCGGGTGTCGGCCCGGGAGAGCCGGACCCAGTCGGCGAGGACCGTGAGGACCTCGGCGCCGCGCTGGTCGCCCTCGAAGAGGATCTGGAAGGCGCGCTTGCGGGCCGTGTTGCGGGCAGCCACGGTTAGCTGTTCACCCGGCCGAGGTAGTCGCTGGTGCGGGTGTCGACCTTGATCTTCTCACCGGTGGTGATGAAGAGCGGGACCTGGATCTGGTGGCCGGTCTCCAGCGTGGCGGGCTTGGTGCCGCCCGTGGAGCGGTCGCCCTGCACGCCCGGCTCGGTCTCCTGGACGGTCAGCTCGACGGCGGCCGGCAGCTCGACGAAGAGCACCTCGCCCTCGTGCTGCGCGACCGTGGCCGTGAAGCCCTCGACGAGGAAGTTGGCGGCGTCGCCGACGGCCTTCCGGTCGACCATGAGCTGGTCGTAGGTCTCCATGTCCATGAAGACGAAGTACTCGCCGTCCATGTAGGAGAACTGCATGTCGCGCTTGTCGACGGTGGCCGTTTCGACCTTGACGCCGGCGTTGAAGGTCTTGTCGACGACCTTGCCGGAGAGCACGTTCTTGAGCTTGGTGCGCACGAAGGCCGGGCCCTTGCCGGGCTTGACGTGCTGGAACTCGACGACGGACCAGAGCTGGCCGCCTTCGAGCTTGAGCACCATGCCGTTCTTGAGGTCGTTCGTGGAAGCCACGGTTGCGGAATCTCCTGGACTGACGTACGACCCCGGGGCACGCACCTGCCTACAGGGCGAGCAGCTCCTTGGTCGTGATGGTGAGTAGCTCGGGTCCGCCGTCCGCCTCTGGGCGGACGACGAGCGTGTCATCGATCCGGACACCGCCCCGGCCCGGGAGGTGGACCCCAGGTTCGACGGTGACCGGCACGCAAGCGTCCAGTTTACCCATGGCCGCGGGACTCAATTGAGGGTCCTCGTCGATTTCGAGCCCGACCCCGTGTCCGGTGAGAACCGTGAGGCCCTCGGTGTACCCCGCGGAGTCCAGGACCTGGCGGGCGGCACGGTCGACGTCCCGGCAGGCGGCGCCGGGTACCAGGCTCTCACGTCCGGCGCGCTGCGCAGCGAAGACCAGGTCGTACAGCTCGATCTGCCAGTCCGCGGGGGCGGTGCCGATGACGAAGGTACGGCCGATCTCACAGCGGTAGCCGCGGTACATGGCGCCCAGGCAGACGGAGAGGAAGTCGCCCTCCTCGACGCGCCGGTCGGTGGGCCGGTGCCCGGGCCGTCCGGCGTTCGGCCCCGTGGCGACGGAGGTGGGGAAGGCCGGGCCGTCGGCCCCGTGATCCACGAGGCGTCTTTCGAGTTCCAGGGCGAGATGGCGTTCGGTCCGCCCGACCAGGATGGACTCCAGCAGTTCGCCGAGGGCCTGGTCGGCGATCTCGGCGCCGATGCGGAGGCAGGAGATCTCTTCCTCGTCCTTGACGACCCTGAGCTGCTCGACGGCACCGCCGAGGTTGGCCAGGCGCAGCCGGGGGGCGACCGAGCCGAGGGCACGGTGCCGGGCCACGGTGAGGTGGTGCTCCTCCACGGCGAGGGAGTCGGCGCCCTGGCCCGCGGCGAGGCCTGCGGCCGCGACGGCCGGGTCGCCGCCTCCGGCACCGGGCAGGGTCTGTACGCGCAGGGCTTCGTCGGGGCGCTCCTGAGTGGGGCGGTCGGCCGTCGGGCCGGCACACACCAGGAGGTCCTCGGTCTTGCCCAGCAGGAGAACGGCGCCGTGCGGGGCCGCGCCCGCGAGATAGCGCACGTTGGCGGGGCGGGAGACCAGCGCCGCCGCGCTGCCGCCCGCGTTGCAGTATTCCCTCAGACGCGTCCGGCGGGCCGCGTACACCTCTGACATGACCCGAGCCTACGAGCGACCGGGGGATGTCGCCGGTCGGGAGGGCCGAGTGGGGGTTGTCCGCGGCGGCTGAGGGTGCGGGCCTGCGCCTTGGCGGTGGCTGTGGGTCGGGGCCGCGCCGGGGGTGTCCGTCCTCGGAACGGCGCGACGGGGTCGGACACCGACTAACCGTCCGTTGACGCGCCAACCGCTGCGGGCGGACACCCCCCGGCACGTCCCCTTCCGTGCGTAGGCGGCTGCGGGCGCACTCAGCTGCGGGCAATCGTGCCGCTAAGGGCGGCACGGGTGGGCGCAGCGGCACCCCGATCCGCCGGGCTGCGCAACGCCCCGGCCTCAGCACCAACGCCCAGGACACCGGAAAGCGGGTTACCGCACCAACCCCACGCCGACTACCACTTCGGCGGACTCGCAATGGACCTGGCCAGGACATCGTCCAGCACCCGCGCCGTCTCCGGGACATCCAGCTGCGAGTTGTCGATGATCGGCAGACCGGACCCGTACCACCCGGCCATCCGGCCATGGATACGGGCGACCTCCTCGTCCGACAGCCGCCGGTTCCCCGTGCGCTCGGCGTTGCGTTCCAGGACGATGTCCAGCCCGGGCAGCAGGACGACCGGCAGCAGGCCCGGCCCGACGTGCCGCTTCCAGCCGCCGAGGCCGACCACGGGCCGGTCGGGAAAGACCGCGTCGTCGAGGATGCAGGAGATGCCGTTGGCCAGGAAGTTCCGCGCGGCGAAACCGCAGGTGCGGCGGGCGAGACGGTACTGCGCCTCGGAGTTGTCGTTCCACCCGGACTGGGGGTCGGCGAAGCCCGAGCGGACCCACTCGCGTACGTCGTCGAGGCTGATGTGCGCCGTGGGGACCCGGCGATGGTCCGCCCAGTACTTGGCGACGCTGGTCTTCCCGGCACCGGCGGGCCCGATGAGCAGCACGGCGAGCGTCGTACCGGCCGGGTCGGGGACCGCCGTCGCGGGCGGCGCACTGGGCATGGCGACCGGACCGCCGGGCGGCAGCGGCACATGGCCGGTGGTGTCCGGCACCGGAGGAACGGAGGCCTGCGGCGGGGGCGCGCCCGGCCCGGGCGAGGGCACGGGATAGCCGGGCGCAGGGGGCGGTGGGGGCACGGGCGCGGGGCCCTGGTGCGCGCCCGGGTGCTGGGGGCCCGGGTGGTGTGCGGCCGGCGACCAGCCGACGGCCGGTCCGTGCCCCGGCTGGTGGGGCGGCGGCAGCGGAGAACCCACTGCGTGCTGCATCCGGTGCCACTCCGTCTCGTACAGGCGATGGGCGCTGAACAGCGGGGCGGAGCCCGCTGCTACCGAACGGTACCGCCCCCGGCCAGTGTTGTGTGAACGGCCGGGGGCGGTCCGAAGTGCCCGGCCCCGTAAGGCTGTTTCGGGCGGAAGGCGCGCCTGGGTACTTACTGTCCGACTTCGCCGTACGCGGCGAGCAGCACGGCCGGGTCGGGTCCCTCCAGGACCGTGGGCTTGGCCAGACCGTCGAGGACGATGAAGCGCAGCAGGTCGCCGCGGGACTTCTTGTCGACCTTCATGGTCTCCAGCAGCTTGGGCCACTGGTCGTGCCGGTAGTGCAGCGGCAGCCCGACGGATTCGAGGACGGACCGGTGGCGGTCGGCCGTGGCGTCGTCCAGCCGCCCGGCGAGACGGCCCAGTTCGGCGGCGAAGTGCATGCCCACCGCGACCGCCGCGCCGTGCCGCCACTTGTAGCGCTCGTTCTTCTCGATGGCGTGGCCGAGCGTGTGGCCGTAGTTGAGGATCTCGCGCAGGCCCGACTCCTTCAGGTCGGACGACACCACGTCGGCCTTGACCCGGATGGAGCGCTCGATGAGCTCGGCGGTGTGCGGACCGGCCGGAGTGCGGGCGGCCTCGGGGTCGGACTCGATCAGGTCGAGGATCACCGGGTCGGCGATGAAGCCGGCCTTGATGACCTCCGCGAGTCCGGAGACGTAGTCGTTGACCGGGAGGGAGTCCAGCGCGGCCAGGTCGCAGAGCACACCGGCGGGCGGGTGGAAGGCACCGACCAGGTTCTTGCCCTCGGCGGTGTTGATGCCGGTCTTGCCGCCGACGGCCGCGTCGACCATGGCCAGGACCGTCGTCGGGATCGCGATCCAGCGCACCCCGCGCAGCCAGGTGGCGGCCACGAACCCGGCCAGGTCCGTGGTCGCGCCGCCGCCGACGCCGACGATGACGTCGGTGCGGGTGAATCCGGACTGGCCCAGCGCCTTCCAGCAGTAGGCGGCGACCTCGGCGGTCTTGGCCTCCTCGGCGTTGGGCACCTGGATGGCGACCGCCTCGTAGCCCTGTCCGGCCAGGTCGGCGCGCAGGGCGTCACCGGTCTCGGCCAGTGCCTCGGGGTGGACGATCGCGACCCGCTTGGCCTTGCCGCCGATCAACCCGGGCAGCTCGCCGAGGAGTTGACGCCCTACGAGGACCTCGTAGGGATCGGTGCCCGCCGTGCCGCCGACCTGGATCCGGGTCAGTGCCTCGCTCATGCTTCCTTCAACTCCAGTGCGTCCAGGGCGGCTCGGGTGACCTCTTCGGGGGTGCGGCCGTCGGTGGCGACCACGGCCGTGGCGACCTCCTCGTAGAGGTGCCGGCGGGCCTCCATCAGCTCGCGCCACTGCTTGCGCGGATTGATGGCGAGCAGCGGCCGGGCCGCGTTGAGGCCCGTGCGCTTGACCGCCTCTTCGACGTCCATCGACAGGTACACCACCCGCTGCCCGGCGAGCAGAGCGCGCGTGTCCGGGTCGAGGACGGCGCCGCCGCCCAGTGCCAGCACACCATCGTGCCCGGCCAGTGCCTCGCGCACGGCCTGCTTCTCGATCGCGCGGAAGGCGGGCTCGCCCTCCTCGACGAAGATCTCGGCGATGGTCCGGCCCTGTGCGGCGACGATGTCGTCGTCGGTGTCCCGGTATCCGGTCCCGAGCCGCTCGGCCAGCAGCTGCCCGACGGTGGACTTGCCCACGCCCATCGGCCCGACCAGCACGATCAGCGGGTTCATCGGATGGCCAGGTTGTCGAGGTAGGACCGGACGTTGCGGCGGGTCTCGGCCACGCTGTCGCCGCCGAACTTCTCCGCGACCGCGTCCGCGAGGACGAGGGCGACCATGGCCTCGGCGACGATGCCCGCGGCCGGCACCGCGCACACGTCCGACCGCTGGTGGTGGGCGGCCGTGGCCTCGCCGGTGACGACGTCCACCGTCTTCAGCGCCCGCGGCACGGTCGCGATGGGCTTCATCGCCGCCCGCACGCGCAGCAGCTCACCGGTGGACAGCCCGCCCTCGGTGCCGCCGGAGCGGCCGGTGGTCCGCTTGATGCCCTCGTCGGTCGCGACGATCTCGTCGTGCGCCTTGGAGCCGGGGACACGGGCCAGGTCGAAGCCGTCGCCGACCTCGACTCCCTTGATCGCCTGGATGCCCATCAGGGCGGCGGCCAGGCGGGCGTCCAGGCGGCGGTCCCAGTGCACATGCGAACCGAGGCCGACCGGCACCTCGTAGGCCAGTACCTCGACCACGCCGCCGAGGGTGTCGCCGTCCTTGTGGGCCTGGTCGATCTCGGCGACCATCGCCTTCGACGCGTCGGCGTCCAGGCAGCGCACCGGGTCGGCGTCCAGCTTCTCCACGTCCGCGGGCGTCGGGTACACGCCGTACGGTGCCTTGGCGGCCGCGAGCTCCACCACGTGGGAGACGATCTCGATGCCGGTCGTCTCCTTCAAGTACGACCGGGCCACCGCGCCGAGGGCCACCCGGGCCGCGGTCTCCCGCGCGGAGGCGCGCTCCAGGATCGGCCGGGCCTCGTCGAAGCCGTACTTCTGCATCCCGGCGAGGTCGGCGTGGCCGGGGCGGGGACGGGTCAGCGGGGCGTTGCGGGCGAGTCCGTCGAGGATCTCCGGGTCGACCGGGTCGGCCGCCATGACCTGTTCCCACTTCGGCCACTCGGTGTTGCCCACCATGATCGCGACCGGGGAGCCGAGGCTGAGGCCGTGCCGGACGCCGCCGAGGAAGGTGATCTCATCCTGCTCGAACTTCATCCGGGCACCGCGCCCATAGCCCAGGCGCCGCCTCGCGAGATGGTCCGCCACCATGTCCGTGGTGATCGGCACGCCGGCGGGAAGGCCCTCCAGCGTCGCGACGAGTGCGGGACCGTGGGATTCCCCCGCGGTCAGCCAGCGCAACCTGCTCAACGGTGCTCCTCAGTGTTCGCGGCGTGCTTACTGCCCAGCGTACGCACCTCATCGCGTACGGCGACGGCCCGACCGGGTGCGCGGCCCCGGTCCGCCACCCACGATCCTGCCACGTCCGGAGGGTGGACCCGGCCGCCGGTCCATCAGGCGGACGAGGCCGGGCCTCCGGTCTGCCGCTGCGGCGCGTACGCGCCCAGGAAGTCCGCGCCGCTCGGCTGCTGCGCGGTCTGCGTCTGCTGCGGTGCGTAAGTGCCCAGATGGTCGGCTCCGCTGCCCTGCTGCTGCACCTGCTGCGGTGCGTACTCCCCCAGGTAGTCCGCTCCGCGTCCCTGCCCGTACTGGGCCGCCGCGTGGACGGGCCCGCCGCTCCGCACGGCCCGCCGGTAGGCGATCTTGCGCTTGATCTTGACCGTCCAGGACGCGAGGACCGCGAGCACGATCAGCGCGAGCACCGTGATCTGCACCCAGTCGGGCAGGAATCCCAGCAGGGACTCGAATATCTGGGACTTGACGGACGCCTGAGGCATGCCGGTGGACATGGCTGGTTCTTCCCTCCCCTGTTCCGCCCCCTGCGGAACCGAGAGCGGATCTTATCGGGCCGCCAGTGCGCGCTCGCCCGCTTTTCGCATGGCGTCCAGCGGGGCCGGAACCCGCCCCGTCATCTGCTCGACCTGCAGCACGGCTTGGTGCACCAGCAGGTCGAGGCCGCTGACGACCGCGCCGCCGTACGCCGACCAGCGGGCGGCGAGGGCGGTCGGCCACGGGTCGTAGAGCACGTCGAACAGGGCCGTCGGGCGCTCCGGGACGGATCGGGCGAGGGCGTCGGTGGCACCCGCCGGCGTGGTGCTGATCACCAGCGGGGCGTGCAGGGCCTGCTCGGCGTCCGCCCAGTCGGCGATGCGCACCGAGACCTCCAGCCGTTCGGCCCACTGCCGCATCTCGGCAGCCCGGGCCTCACTGCGCACGTACACGGCGATCTCGCCCGGGCAGACCCGGGACAGCGCGGCCAGTGCGGACGAGGCGGTGGCGCCCGCGCCCAGGATCGCGGCGGCCTCGACCTTGTCGATGCCGTGCTCGCGCAAAGCCGCGACCATGCCGGGGACGTCGGTGTTGTCGCCGGTCCGGCGGCCGTCCTGGGTGAGGACGACCGTGTTGACGGCGTCGACGGAGGCCGCGGTCTCGCTGATCCCGTCGAGCAGCGGGATCACGGCCCGCTTCAGCGGCATGGTCAGCGACAGCCCCGCCCATTCGGGACCGAGCGTCTCGAAGAACCCGGGCAGCGCGGCCTCGTCGACCTCGAATCGGTCGTACGTCCAGCCGGTCAGCCCCAACTCTTCGTAGGCCGCGCGGTGCAGGACCGGGGAGAGCGAGTGAGCGATCGGGGAGCCGAGTACGGCGGCTCGGCGTGGTGCGGCCATCAGGTCTTCCTCAGTCGTTCCGCGATCAGTTGTTCCGCGATCAGTTGTTCCGCGAGGCGTTGAACTTGTCGACCAGCTTCTGGTGCTCGGCGTTGGTCTTGGTGAACTCGCTGGTCTTGCCGTCCAGCGAGATGAAGTAGTACCAGCCGTCCTTCGTCGGGTTGAGAGCTCCCTTGAGCGCCGCCTCGCCCGGGTTGTCGATCGGTCCGGGCGGCAGGCCCTTGTGGAAGTACGTGTTGTACGGGTTGTCGTAGTTCCGCAGCTCGCTCAGACTCAGGTCGATCTTGCTCTGGTTCTTGATGTAGTTGTAGGTGGAGTCGAACTCCAGCATGCCGTTGGTCTGCGGATTCCCCGGCTTCATGCGGTTGTAGACGACCTCGGCCATCTTGCGGAAGTCGTCGTGGCTCGTGCCCTCGGCCTGGGCCAGGCTCGCGACGGTGATCAGCTGCCAGGGGTCTTCGAGTCCGAGGCTCTGGGCCTTCTTCTCCACGCCGAGCTTCTCGTACGTCTGGGTGGCCCGGGTCACCATGTCCTTCAGCACGTCCTCGGGCTTCTCACCCTTGGCGATGCCGTAGCTGGAGGGGTAGAGGAACCCTTCCAGCGGGTCCTTGACGTTCTCGTGGCCGAGCGCCCAGTCGGGCAGGCCGAGCTTCTTCCAGTCCTTCTTGGCGACCGCGGCGGTGGTGCCGTCCTTGACCTCGAGCCGCTTGTCGATGAGCCGGTAGATGTCGGCGTTGCGCTTGCCCTCGGCGATGATCAGGTTGTCGCGGCTCTCCGGGCTGAGCATCAGTTCGACCGCACTGTCGGCCGACATTTGCTTTTGCAGCGTGTACACGCCGTCCTGGATGGTCTTGCCCTGCGGATTGCTCTCCTGCGCAGCGACGAACGCGTCGACGCTCTTGACGACCCCTGCGCTCTTCAGCACCTGGCCGATCTTGTAGCCGAGCGCTCCCTCGGGGATCTCGACGGACACCTCCTGCCCGTTGCCGTCGCCCGCGTAGTCCGGGGCGTCGCCGAAACGATCCTGGAAGAACTGGTAGCCGAAGTAGCTGACGCCCGCCAGGCCGCCGCCGAGGACCAGGACGACCACCAGGCAGGCCATCCCGCTGCGGCGCTTCTTGGGCTTGCCGCCGCGTCCCCGCTGGTCGTCGCGCCGGCGCCGGTCGCCCGGCTCGTCGGCATCGTCATCGTCGTCACCGCCCGCGAAGAAGGCGTGCTCACCCTGGTCGGGGCCGGGGTCCCAGTCGGTCTCCGGCTCCGGCTCGGCCCGCCGCCGACCGGGCGGCTCGGGCGGCGGATACGCGTCGGGCGTGCCGTAGTAGTCGGACTGGTCCTGGCCGTATGCACCGGTTTGCTGACCGTACGGGTCGGCGGGGTCGCCGGGGTACGAGACCTGCTGGTGCCCGCCGGTGGCCCAGCCGCCGTTGTCGTACTGCTGCTGGTGGTAGGCCGGGTCCTGCTGATAACCCGGGTCGTGCTGGTTCCCCTGGTGCCCCTGCCCCGGGTACTGCTGATGCCCAGGGCCCTGTGCCGCGTACTGCTGCTGGTCGTACTGGTACTGCTGCTGCGCCTGACCGTATCCGGGCTGTTCGCCGGTGCCCCAGTCGCCGTACTGCGGCTGCTGCGGCTGCTCTGGATAGTGCTGCGGCTGGCCGCCGTAGGGGGAATGCTGACCCTGGTGGGCCTGCTCTCCTCCCCATCCGCCGTCCCCGTACAACGGGTCCTCCGGATGCCACGGTTCGGAGCCTTGGCCCCGGCCATACTCAGTCATCGATCCCCTAGAGCCGCGAGGCGGCGGTCACGCGGCTTCCGGCTCGGCTCCCGTCCCGCCTCTTGCTGTGCGGCGGCTGTTCGAACGCCGCTGCATCGCGCGGAACGTTACCGTATCGCGATCAGATGACCACTTCGACGCCTTCTCCGGGTGCTTTACCTGACACCCGTTCGGATTCAAGGGCCTGTTGCAGGATGATCACCGCCGCCGCCTGGTCGATGACGGACCTGCCCTTCTTCGACTTCACGCCCGAAGCGCGCAGCCCCTGACTGGCCGTCACCGTCGTCATGCGTTCGTCCACGAGTCTCACCGGAACCGGGGAGATCATGCGCGCCAGTTCCTGTGCGAAGCCCCGGACCTTGACCGCCGCCGGGCCCTCGCCTCCCTTGAGGGAGCGCGGCAGACCGACGACGACCTCGATGGGCTCGTACTCCTCGACGAGCTGCTTCAACCGCCGTTGAGCTGCGGGGATGTCACGCCCCGGGACCGTCTCCACCGGGGTGGCGAGGATCCCGTCGGGGTCGCACGAGGCGACCCCGATACGGGCGTCCCCGACGTCGATCGCGAGTCGACGTCCTCTGCGCATCTTCCAGACCCGTTTCTTACTTGGCCGTCTCGGCGACCAGGCGCTCGACGGCGTCCACGGCGTCGCCGATCGCGGCCGGGTTCTGGCCGCCGCCCTGGGCGACGTCCGGCTTGCCGCCGCCACCGCCGCCGAGGGTCTTGGCAGCCGTACGGACCAGGTCGCCGGCCTTCAGGCCGCGCTCGCGGGCGGCTTCGTTGGTGGCGATGACCGTCAGCGGCTTGCCGTTCGCCACCGTGAACAGGGCGACCACGGCGGCCCGGCCGCCCTGGATGCGTCCGCGCACGTCGAGCACGAGCTTGCGCAGGTCGTCGGCGGTGGTGCCGTCGGGGACCTGACCGGTCACGACAGCAATGCCACGGATGTCCTTGGCGGACTCGGCGAGACCGGCGGCGGCCTGCAGGACCTTCTCGGCGCGGAACTTCTCGATCTCCTTCTCGGCGTCCTTCAGCTTGCCGAGCATGGCGGAGACCTTCTCCGGGAGCTCCTCCGGGCGGCCCTTGATCAGCTCCTGGAGCTGGGCGACGACCGTGTGCTCCCGGGCGAGGAAGTTGTAGGCGTCGACACCGACCAGGGCCTCGATACGGCGGACACCCGAGCCGATGGAGGACTCGCCGAGCAGCTTCACCAGGCCGAGCTGGGCGGTGTTGTGCACGTGGGTGCCGCCGCACAGTTCCTTGGAGAAGTCTCCGATGGTGACCACGCGGACGCGCTCGCCGTACTTCTCGCCGAACTCGGCGATGGCGCCCTGCTTCTTGGCCTCGTCGATGCCCATGACGTCGGCGCGGACGTCCAGGTCGCGGGCGAGCACCTCGTTGATCTTCTGCTCGACGTCGGTCATCACGGCCGTCGGGACGGCGGACGGCGAGCCGAAGTCGAAGCGGAAGCGGCCGGGCTGGTTCTCGGAACCGGCCTGGGCGGCCGTCGGGCCGAGGGCGTCGCGCAGGGCCTGGTGGGTCAGGTGCGTGGCCGAGTGGGCGCGGGCGATGGCCTTGCGGCGGCGGTCGTCGATGGCGGAGTGGGCCTTGGCGCCGACGGTGACCTCGCCGACCTGGACGACGCCCTTGTGGACGTAGACACCCGGGACCGGCTTCTGGCAGTCGCGGACCTCGATGACGGCGCCGGAGTCGGTCTTGATCTTGCCGGTGTCGCCGATCTGGCCGCCGCCCTCGGCGTAGAACGGGGTGCGGTCGAGGACGATCTCGACCTCGTCGCCCTCGGTGGCGGCCGGGGAGGAGACGCCGTCGACGAGGATGCCGACGACCGTGGACTCGCCCTCGGTGTCGGTGTAGCCGATGAAGTCGGTGGCACCGGCCCGGTCGGCGATCTCACGGTAGGCACCGAGGTCGGCGTGGCCGGTCTTCTTGGACTGGGCGTCGGCCTTGGCGCGCTCCCGCTGCTCCTTCATCAGGCGGCGGAAGCCCTCCTCGTCCACGGAGAGGCCCTGCTCGGCGGCCATCTCCAGGGTGAGGTCGATCGGGAAGCCCCAGGTGTCGTGGAGCAGGAAGGCCTTGTCGCCGGGCAGCACGGTGGAGCCGGCGGCCTTGGTGTCGCTGACGGCGGTGTCGAGGATGTTGGTGCCGGCCTTCAGCGTCTTGAGGAAGGCGTTCTCCTCGGCGAGGGCGACCTTCTCGATGCGCTCGCGGTCGGTGATGAGCTCGGGGTACTGCTGCCCCATCATGCCGATGACGACGTCGATCAGGTCCTTGACGACCGGGCCGGTGGCGCCGAGCAGGCGCATGTTGCGGATGGCGCGGCGCATGATGCGGCGCAGCACGTAACCACGGCCCTCGTTGCCGGGGGTGACGCCGTCGCCGATGAGCATGGTGGCGGTGCGCATGTGGTCGGTGACCACGCGCAGGGACACGTCCGAGGCGTGGGCGTCGCCGTAGCGGACGCCGGTCAGCTCGGTGGCCTTGTCGATGACGGCCATCGAGGTGTCGATCTCGTACATGTTCTGCACGCCCTGCAGAATCATGGCGAGCCGCTCGAGGCCGAGGCCGGTGTCGATGTTCTTGCTGGGCAGGTCGCCGAGGATCTCGAAGTTGTCCTTGCCGGTGCCCTCGCCCCGCTCGTACTGCATGAAGACGAGGTTCCAGATCTCCACGTACCGCTCGTCGTTGACGGCGGGGCCGCCCTCGGCGCCGAACTCGGGGCCGCGGTCGTAGTTGATCTCGGAGCAGGGGCCGCAGGGGCCGGGGACGCCCATGGACCAGTAGTTGTCCTTCATGCCGAGGCGCTGGATGCGCTCCTTCGGCACGCCGACGACCTCGTGCCAGATGCGCTCGGCCTCGTCGTCGTCCTTGTAGACCGTGATCCACAGGCGCTCGGGGTCGAGGCCGTAACCGCCCTTGTCCTGGGGGCTGGTGAGCAGCTCCCAGGCGAGCTTGATGGCGCCTTCCTTGAAGTAGTCGCCGAAGGAGAAGTTGCCGCACATCTGGAAGAACGTGCCGTGCCGGGTGGTCTTGCCGACCTCTTCGATGTCCGGCGTGCGCACGCACTTCTGCACGCTGGTGGCGCGGGCGAAGGGCGGCTTGACCTCACCGAGGAAGTACGGCTTGAAGGGCACCATGCCGGCCGGGACGAGCAGCAGAGTCGGGTCGTCCGCGATGAGCGACGCCGAAGGGACGACGGTGTGACCGCGCTCCTCGAAGAAGCTCAACCAGCGGCGGCGAATCTCAGCCGACTCCATCAGTGGTCCTCATTCCGGTTGTACGAATTCTTCTTGTACGTGGACGACGTGCTGTCGATGACGTACGTCTTCGGCTCTGTGCGGTTCTCGATGGCGGCGTACCGCCTGGGCGCGGGGAGTTCGGGGTCGACGGGGGCGTTGAGCCCGAGCACGTCGCCCAGTTCGGCCTCCCGCTGGGCCATGTTGTCGCGGACGTCGAGCGCGAAGTCGACCGCGCGGTCCTTGAGCCGGTGGCCGGCCTCGAGCGCCTTGTTGCCCGCGGTTCTGGCGAGGCTCTCGGGCGTCAGCTGCTTCAGCTTCCGGTTGACCTTGGTGGTGGCCCACACTCCGGCGGCGACGCCGGTGGTGAACCAGAACGTACGGCGGAACATCGCTGGCTCTCAGTCCCTCTTCCCTCGGGCGTTGCGCCGAGAGACCGTGCGGCCCACGATCACGGTACGCCTCGACGCCTTGCCGGGCACGTCCTCCTTGCGGCCGCCGAGGGCCCGGCGCACGCCGTAGCCGAAGGCTGCGACCTTGACCAGGGGACCGCCGAACGTGGAGGCGACGGTGGTCGACAGCGCGGAGGCGTTCGACGTGACCTCCTGGACGTCGGAGGCGATCGAGTCGACCCGGTCGATCTGGGTCTGCGCGGAGCGCACCGCCGCGGAGGCGTCGGCCAGCAGCGGGACGGCCTGATCGGTCACGTCCGCCACGAGCTTGGTGGTCGCCCTGAGCGTCTGGGCCAGCCTCGCCAGCGCGACGGCGAGGAAGGAGACCAGGATCGCCCAGAAGACGGCCACCAGGATTCCGGCCACCTCGCCACCGGACACTGTGTGCACCCGCTCCCTGAAAACGTGCCTGAACATCGAAAAAGTCGTGCGACGAGCCTATCGCGCCGGGGATGCGGCTCCGTACCGGATTAGCGCCCGGGGACGGCGGATTCGCGAAAGCCCGCCGCCTCGCCCGCCCGGAGGGGCGGGGAGACGACGGGCTGGGGTACCGCGTGCCTGCCGTGGATCAGCGGGCGTAGTACTCGACGACGAGCTGCTCGTCGCAGATCACCGGGATCTCCTTGCGGTTCGGCTCGCGGTCCAGGCGGAACGCCAGGGCCTTGAGGTTCACCTGGAGGTAGCGCGGGGTCTCGCCGTCGGGGGCGAAGCCACCCTCACGGGCGATCGTGAAGAGGGTCTTCTCCTTGGAGCGCTCGCGGACCTGCACCACGTCGTCCGGGCGGACACGGAAGGAGGGCTTGTCGACCTTCTTGCCGTTGACCGCGATGTGGCCGTGGACGACCATCTGGCGGGCCTGGTAGATCGTGCGGGCGATGCCCGAACGCAGGACCAGGGCGTCGAGACGGCGCTCCAGCTCGATGATCAGGGCCTCACCGGTCTTGCCCTGGACCTTGGAGGCACGCTCGTAGGCGCGGACGAGCTGGCGCTCGGACACGTCGTACTGCGCGCGCAGGCGCTGCTTCTCGAGCAGACGGACCTTGTAGTCCGAGTTCTGCTTGCGGCCACGGCCGTGCTCACCGGGCGGGTACGGACGGGCCTCGAAGTACTTGACGGCCTTCGGGGTGAGCGCGATGCCGAGGGCACGCGACTTCTTGACCTTGGGGCGGGACTGGTTCGCCACTGTTTCTCGTTTCCTAGTGTCGGCTTGTCAGGGTTGTGGGAGGTCGCATCCGCAGCCGGGGAAACCCTCCTCGTCCTTGCGGACGGGGTGGGCAGCCGCTCCCCTGGTCTGGGCACATACGTGCAGCACGCGAGTGGCCCACCGGCCGTTCCCGTCGTGCGACGAGTGGTGGTGGGCTGCCCGCGACACCGTTCGACGGTGCGCGACGCTCCTGGAGCCGATCCCGGAGGACCGGGCTCCGGCCGACTGTCCCGTTCTGACTGCACGGGACGCGGCACTCCGAACGAGTTTACAGGGTGCTCAGGACCGCTTTCGACCGAGGTTCTTCCGGGTCCACTCGACCGCGTCCGCGTAGCGGGCCTCCGCGCCGTGCCGGGTGGGCTCGTAGTACTCGCGGTCCTTCAGAGCGTCCGGGGCGTACTGCTGGGCGGCGATGCCCTCGGGCAGGTCGTGCGGGTAGACGTAGCCCTGGCCGTGGCCGAGCTTGGTGGCGCCCTTGTAGTGGCTGTCGCGCAGGTGCGCGGGCACGGGCCCGGCCAGTCCCTTGCGTACGTCCTCCAGGGCGGCGCCGATCGCGGTCGTCGCGGCGTTGGACTTGGGCGCCAGGGCGAGGGCGATGGTGGCGTGGCTGAGGGTGAGGGCGGCCTCCGGGAAGCCGATCATGGCGACGGCCTGGGCGGCGGCGACCGCGATGGACAGCGCGTTCGGGTCGGCGAGGCCGATGTCCTCGCTGGCGGAGATCATCAGGCGCCGGGCGATGAAGCGGGGGTCCTCGCCGGCCTCGATCATCCGGGCCAGGTAGTGCAGGGCGGCGTCGACGTCGGAGCCGCGGATGGACTTGATCAGGGCGCTGGCCACGTCGTAGTGCTGGTCGCCGTCGCGGTCGTACTTCACGGCCGCCCGGTCGACCGTCTCCTCCAGGGTGGTCAGGCCGATCTCCGTCTCGCCCTTGTCCAGGGCGGCTCCGGCGGCGGCCTCCAGGGCGGTCAGGGCGCGGCGGGCGTCGCCGCCGGCGATGCGCAGGAGGTGGTTCTCGGTCTCCTCGGGGAGGGCGACGGCGCCCTTGAGACCGCGCTCGTCGGTCAGGGCCCGCTGGACGAGGCCCTTGATGTCGTCGTCCGTGAGCGGTTCGAGGGTGAGCAGCAGGGAGCGGGACAGCAGGGGGGAGATCACCGAGAAGTACGGGTTCTCCGTCGTCGCCGCGATCAGTGTCACCCAGCGGTTCTCGACGGCCGGGAGCAGGGAGTCCTGCTGGGCCTTGCTGAAGCGGTGGATCTCGTCGAGGAAGAGGACGGTCTCCTTGCCGAATCCGCCGGAGGCGCGGCGGGCGCCGTCGATGACCGCGCGGACCTCCTTGACGCCCGCGGTGATCGCCGAGAGTTCGACGAAGCGGGCGTTGGTGGCCTTGGAGACCACGTACGCCAGGGTGGTCTTGCCGGTGCCGGGCGGGCCCCAGAGGATCACCGAGGAGGGGCCGGCCGGGCCGGAGGCGCCCTCGCCGACCAGTCTGCGCAGGGGCGAGCCCGGCTTCAGCAGATGCCGCTGGCCCACGACCTCGTCGAGGGTGCGCGGGCGCATCCGCACCGCCAGGGGGCTGCTGGACGGCTCCTTCTCCTGGCGTTCTTCTGCTGCGGCGGTGAACAGGTCGGGCTCCACGTCAGAAACCCTAAATCACGGCACTGACAATGCCGCCGGGCCCCGGTGCTCCCGGCTCAGCTCATCCAGAAGTCCCACCAGCGGGTCAGGATCAGCATGCCGATGATGCCGATGTGCAGCACGGGCATGACCCAGGTGAACTCGCCGAAGAAGCCCTTGAGCCAGGGCGGGGCGGGCAGGAAGCCCTTGCGGATGTTGAACGACGTCACGTACCAGAACATGAGGATCGTCGCGACCCAGGCCAGGGAGCACCACAGGCACAGTGCGTTGATCCGGTACAGGGACTGGAACATCAGCCAGGCGCAGAAGCCGACGCCGAACAGGCAGCCGGCGTTGAAGGTGAGCCAGTACCAGCGCGGGAAGCGGGCCCGGGCGAGCAGGCTCACGCCGACGCCGATGACGATGGCGTAGCAGACGAGGCCGAGTATCGGGTTCGGGAAGCCGAAGACCGCGGCCTGCTTGCTCTCCATGACGCTGCCGCAGGAGACGACGGGGTTGAGGCTGCAACCGGGGGTGAACGTCTTGCCCTCGACCTTGGCCTCGAGGATCTTGAACTTGTCGATCGTGATGACCCACGAGGCGAGCAGTCCGGCCGCGCCGGTGATCACCAGCAGCAGGGCGAGGGCCCGGCTGCCGCCCTCGGTGCGGGGCGCGATCTCGGCGTGCTCCGACTCGGGCTCCATGGAGACGTCCTTGACTGTCGTCTTGCTCATCCCGCCGATTCCGTCACTTGAGACCCGGACTGCTTCGGTCAGGGCCATTCTGCCGCACGAGGGCCTGTGTCCACCGTTCAGTGGACATAAGCGTGTCCACAAGGTCGTCCCTGAGGGTTGCGTTCCGGCCGACGCTCGTCGCATGACAGCACACGGGTACGACCTCGCCGTGCGGGTGCGGGGGCTGCGCAAGCGGTACGGGGACGTGACCGCCGTCGACGGCATCGATCTGGGCATCCGCCGGGGCGAGGTGTTCGGCCTGCTCGGGCCCAACGGCGCGGGCAAGAGCACCACGGTGGAGATCCTCCAGGGCAACCGGGACCGGGACTCGGGCGAGGTGTCCGTGCTCGGGTCGGACCCGGCGACCGGCACGCGCGCGTGGCGCTCACGTGTCGGAATCGTCTGGCAGGACGAATCGGCGCCCGCGGAGTTGACGGTCCGGGAGACGGTGCGGCACTTCGCCGGCTACTACCCCCGGCCGCGGAACCCGGAGGAGGTGATCGGACTGGTCGGTCTGGAGGCGAAGGCGGACAGCCGGATCAAGGCGCTGTCGGGTGGCCAGCGCCGGCGTCTGGACGTGGCGCTCGGCGTGATCGGCGGTCCGGACCTGCTGCTTCTGGACGAGCCGACGACCGGGTTCGATCCGGCGGCCCGGCGGCAGTTCTGGTCGCTGATCCGCGCCCTGGCCGACGACGGCACGACCATCCTGCTGACCACGCACTATCTGGAGGAGGCGGAGGCCCTCGCGCACCGGCTGGCCGTCGTCGCGAAGGGCCGGATCGTCGCCGAGGGCGAGCCCGGGGCGCTGCGGGAGCGGTACGGCACCGAGGCCCTCGTCGAGTGGACCGAGCCGGACGGCACCCCGCGCAGGGAGCGCACGGGCACGCCGACCAGGACGATCGCCGGGCTCATGCGGCGCTTCGACGGGGAGATCCCGGGGCTGGCGGTGAGCCGGCCCACGCTGGAGGACGTCTACCTCCGGCTGACCGGACAGCG
This sequence comes from Streptomyces sp. HP-A2021, assembly GCF_022807935.1. NCBI lineage: Bacteria > Bacillati > Actinomycetota > Actinomycetes > Kitasatosporales > Streptomycetaceae > Streptomyces > Streptomyces sp. HP-A2021. The sequence continues at coordinate 7,985,289 of NZ_CP094344.1, read as the reverse complement.
GCAGGAGGACGCGCGATGACGACGACCGCCGTACGGGAGCGCCGTGCGGTCGGCGTCGGGGGGCTGCCCGGCGCCTGGGGGCTGGGGCTGCGGCGGGGTGCCCTGGAGATCAGGCAGTTCTTCCGGCAGCGCGACCAGGTGGTGTTCACGTTCGCCTTCCCGGTCGTCTTCCTGTTCCTGTTCGCGTCGATCTTCCGGGACGACGTGGCGGGCGCGGGCATCACCGCCTCGCAGCTCTACGTCCCGGCGATGATGGCCGCCGGCATCATGTCGACGAGTTTCCAGGCGCTCGGCATCTCGATCGCCGTGGAGCGGGAGGAGAAGGTGCTGCGCCGGCTGCGCGGCACACCGATGCCGCCGACGGCGTACTTCCTCGGCAAGATCTGGCTCGTTCTGTTCACCGGTCTGCTGGAGACGGTGATCCTCCTCCTCGTCGGCACGACCGTGTACGACGTGAACCTGCCGTCCGACGCCGGCCGTTGGTTCGACCTGGCGTGGATCTTCGTGCTCGGGATCACGGCCTGCGCGCTGCTCGGCATCGCGATCAGCTCGGTGCCGACGTCCGCGAACAGCGCGAGTTCCGTGGTCGTGCTGCCCTTCCTGGTGCTCCAGTTCATCTCCGGGGTGTACATCGCCATCGGCACCGTCCCGGACTGGATGCTGACCATAGGTGCGCTGTTCCCGCTGAAGTGGATGTGCCAGGGGCTGCGCGGGGTGTTCCTGCCGGAGTCGGCGCAGGTGCTGGAGCAGGCGGGGAGCTGGGAGACGGGACGCGTGGCCCTGGTGCTCGCGGCGTGGTGCGCCGGAGGATTGGTGCTGTGCCTGCTGACGTTCCGCTGGAAGGACCGGCGCGAGGGATGAGCGGTGCGGCGGATGCCGGCAGCGCCTACACCTGGGAGCGCTCGTTCCGGCTCTGGGACACGTACTTCGCGCTCATCTGGGTGGCGACCCTGGTCTCCGTGCTCGCCGCCGATCACCCCGGCCGGCCGGTCCGTGCGGTCGCGGCGGCGCTGCTTGTCCCGCTGGTCCCGCTGTACGTGAGGGAAGGGCGCCGGCTGATCCAGGGCGACCCGCCCGACCAGCGGCGGACGATCGGCTATCTGACGGCGGCGCTGGCGCTGGTCCTGCCGTCGGCGGTCCTCGTGGGCGAGACGCGGCTGCTGGCCTTCGCCCTGATCCCGCAGTGCTTCATGACGCTGCGGTTGCGGTCGGCGCTGGTGGCCGTGGCCGTGGTGAACCTCGTACCCGTGGCCGGCTGGGCGCTGCTGTGGCGGCCCAGCACCCGGGACGTGGTCTTCAACGCCTTGTTCTCCCTGGTCAGTTTCGTGTTCTCGGTCGCCGTCGGCATCTGGATCATCCGGATCATCGAGCAGAGCCAGGAGCGGGCCGAGCTGATCGCGGAGCTCGACGCGAGCCGGCACGAGATCGGGCGGCTGTCCGAGGCGCACGGGGCGCTGGCCGAACGGGAGCGGCTGGCCCGGGAGATCCACGACACGCTGGCGCAGGGATTCACCAGTCTGGTGATGCTGATCCAGGCGGTCGAGGCGGAGCTGGACCACGACCTGCCCGAGGCGCGGCGCCATCTGCGCCTGATGGACGAGACGGCCCGGCAGAACCTCGCCGAGGCCCGGGCCCTGGTCGCCGGGGGCGCGCCCGCCGACCTGGACGGTGCGTCCCTGCCGGATGCGCTGGGGCGGCTCGCCGCGCGGCATGACGCGGTGCTGGAGGTGACCGGCCCGGTGCGCACGCTGCCCGCGGGCCCCGAGGTGGTCGCGCTGCGCGCCTGCCAGGAGGCGTTGGCCAACGCCCGTAAGCACGCGGGGATTTCGGTGGTGGTCGGGGTGTCGCTGGCGTACGCCGACGACCTGCTGACCGTGTCCGTGCGGGACGACGGGCCCGGATTTGACCCGGGTGCCGTTCGCGGTGGGTACGGTCTGGCGGGGCTGCGGGCCCGGGCCGTCGAGGTGGGCGGAACCGCCGAGGTGCGCAGTGCACCCGGCGGCGGCACGGTCGTGACCGTCCGCCTGCCGTTGGTGAGGAGGGAGACGCCGTGATCCGGATCGTCCTGGCCGACGACCATCCCGTCGTACGGGAGGGGCTGCGGGCGATGCTCAGTGCGGAGTCCGATCTGGAGGTCGTCGCCGACGCGTCCAGCGGGCCGCAGGCGGAGGCGCTGGCGCAGGAGTTGCGGCCCGACATCGTGCTGATGGATCTGCGGATGCCGGGGGGCGGGGGCGTGGACTCCATCGTGCGGATGACACGGGCCGGGCTGCCGTGCCGGGTGGTCGTGCTGACGACGTACGAGACGGACCGGGACATCCTGCGGGCGGTGGAGGCCGGGGCGGCGGGTTATCTGCTGAAGGACCTGCCGCGTGCCGAACTCGCGGACGCGGTGCGGGCGGCGGCCCGTGGCGAGACGGTCCTGGCCCCGTCCGTCGCGGCGCGGCTGGTGGACCAGTTACGGACGAAGCCGGAGCGGCCGCGGCTGTCGGAACGCGAGACGGCCGTGCTGCGGCTGGTCGCCGAGGGCTGCACGAACGCGGAGATCGGGCGCCGGTTGTTCATCGGGGAGTCCACGGTGAAGACGTATCTGCTGCGCGTCTTCGGCAAGTTGGGGGTGGACGACCGGACGGCGGCGGTGACGAGCGCGCTGCGGCACGGGCTGCTGGAGCAGTGACGAAGGCGCCGGGCACCTCGGCAGGTGTCCGGCGCCTTCGCTTCTGGTCTGCTGCTAGCCGAGTCGCGCCTCGAGTTCCGCCACGATCTCGTTCACCCCGACCGCCGTCTGCTCGCCCGACTCCATGTCCTTGAGCTGGACGACGCCCTCGGCGAGGTCGCGTTCGCCGGCGACGATCGTGTAGCGGGCGCCGCTGCGGTTGGCGTTCTTCATCGCGCCCTTGAGGCCCTTGCCGCCGTAGGAGAAGTCGGCCGCGATGCCGTTCTTGCGCATCTCCGTGACCTTGGCGAACAGGACCCGGCGGGCCTCCTCGCCGAGCGGGACGGCGAACACGCTGGTGGTGGCGGGGAGTTCGAGCTCGACGCCCTCCGCCTCCAGGGCGAGGACCGTGCGGTCGACGCCGAGGGCCCAGCCGACGGACGGCAGCGCGGGGCCGCCGATCATCTCGGACAGGCCGTCGTAGCGCCCGCCGCCGCCGACGGCGGACTGGGAGCCGAGGCCGTCGTGGACGAACTCGAACGTCGTGCGGGTGTAGTAGTCCAGGCCGCGCACCAGCTTCGGGTCGTCCTCGAAGGCGACGCCCGCCGCCGTGATCAGCTCGCGGACCTCCTCGTGGTACGCCTTGCAGGCGTCACAGAGGTAGTCGCGCAGCAGCGGCGCGTCCCCGAGCTGCTTCTGGACCGACTCGCGCTTGTCGTCGAGGACGCGCAGCGGGTTGATCTCCGCCCGGCGCAGGGTGTCCTCGTCCAGGTCCAGGCCGCGCAGGAAGTCCTGGAGCGCCGTCCGGTACACCGGGCGGCACTCCTTGTCGCCCAGACTGTTGAGCAGGATCCGGAAGTTGCTCAGGCCCAGCGAGCGGTACGCCTGGTCGGCCAGGATGATCAGCTCGGCGTCCAGTGCCGGGTCCTCGGCACCGATCGCCTCGGCACCGACCTGGGAGAAGTGGCGGTAACGGCCCTTCTGGGGACGCTCGTAGCGGTAGTACGAGCCGGAGTACCAGAGCTTGACCGGGAGGTTGCCCGCCTTGTGCAGGTTGGCCTCCAGCGCGGCACGCAGGACGGAGGCCGTGCCTTCGGGGCGCAGGGCCAGCCTGTCGCCGCCCTTCGTCTCGAAGGCGTACATCTCCTTCGTCACGATGTCCGTCGATTCGCCGACGCCGCGCGCGAAGAGTTCGACGTTCTCGAAGCCCGGCGTCTCGATGTAGCCGTAGCCGGAGTTGCGCAGCGGTGCGGCGATCGCCTCGCGGACCGCCAGGAACGTCGCGGAGTCCGGCGGGATCAGGTCGTACGTGCCCTTGGGGGCCTTGAAGGTGCTCACGGAAGGTCTCGTCACATTCCTCGTCGGGGAGCCTCGGAAGCTCCCTGGCCGGCCGCCACCTGCCGCAGATACGGGTTGGTGGCGCGCTCCTGGCCGATGGTCGTCTGGGGGCCGTGGCCGGACAGCACCACGGTCGAGTCGTCGAGCGGCAGGCACACGCGGGCCAGCGAGTCGAGCATCTCGGCCATGTCACCGCCGGGCAGGTCGGTGCGTCCGATGGAGCCGGCGAACAGCAGGTCGCCCGAGAACAGGATCGGCGGGATGTCCGCCGCCTCGGGCATGCCGAAGGTCACCGACCCCTTGGTATGGCCGGGCGCGTGCGCGACGGACAGCTCCAGGCCCGCCAGCTCCAGCCTCGCCCCGTCGGCCAGCTCCTTGACGTCGTCGGGCTCCCCCACGGTCAGCTCGCCCAGGAGCGGCATCCCGATGGAACGGCCTATGCCCTTCTCGGGGTCGTTCATCATGTACCGGTCGTCGGGGTGGATCCAGGCCGGCACGTCGTGCGCGCCGCACACCGGGACGACCGAGGCCACGTGGTCGATGTGGCCGTGGGTGAGGACGACGGCGACGGGCTTGAGCCGATGCTTCCTGATCGCTTCCTCGACGCCGTCGGCGGCCTGATGGCCGGGGTCGATGATCACGCACTCCTCACCGGCGGCGGGGGCGACGAGGTAGCAGTTCGTCCCCCAGGCCCCGGCGGGGAACCCGGCAATGAGCACGATCGTCCTTCGTTGTGTCGATACGGGCGGCTGCGGCTGCTGTCAGAGCCTACCGGCGCTGCCGATTCCTCAGCGAACCCATATACGGTACGGGGCACACGCAGGCGGTCGGCGCACAGGCCCCACGCGTACCGGTCGACGTTCGAGACGCATGAGGAGAGAACCCGGTGGTCAGCCAGGAACAGCGGCGGCGTCAGCTCGCCCGTGAGAAGTACTTGCGGCAGCAGCAGCGGCGCACTGATGCGCGACGCAAGGCCCGTATCCGCAACTCCGTGATCGCCTCGGTTCTCGGCGTGGTCGTGGTGCTCTCCGTGTCGGTCTACCTGACCAAGCCGTTCGAGGACGACGGCAAGAAGGAGAACGCGGGCGCGGAGGTCACCCCGAGCGCATCGCCCAGCAAGGCCCCGGACCCGTGCGAGAAGCCGGCCGCGGGCAAGGTCAAGCCGGAGACCTGGAAGAAGGAGCCGGCGATGACGATCGACGAGTCGGCGAAGTACACGATGAAGCTGGACACGACCTGCGGCGAGATAGACATCGCGCTGAAGGCGTCGGCGGCCCCGCACACCGTCAACTCGTTCAACTTCCTCGCCGGCAAGGGCTACTTCGACCACAGCAAGTGCCACCGGCTCACCAACCAGGGCATCTACGTCCTGCAGTGCGGCGACCCGCAGGGCACCGGCATGGGCGGGCCCGGCTACACGATCCCGGACGAGAATCTGAAGGACAAGAGCCTCAAGGGCGGGGTGTACCCGGCGGGCACGGTCGCGATGGCGAACCAGTACAACGCCCAGACGAAGCAGGGCCGCAACAGCGGCGGCAGCCAGTTCTTCCTCGTCTACCAGGACAGTCAGCTGTCGCCCGACTACACACCGTTCGGGACGGTGTCCGAGGCGGGCATGAAGGTTCTCAAGAAAATCGCCGCCGCCGGAGCCCAGGCTCCCGACCCTCAGACGGGCAACACGGCGCCCAACGCGACGGTCGTGATCAACAAGGCCACGGTCGCGAAATCCTGACCCTCAACTGCGTAATTTCGGTCGCGCGGGATGCGGACAGGCCCCCCGCCGGTCGCCTATGTTGGCCGTGACGAAACTGTGGACGATGCCCGGGGGAGCTTCAGGCCCCTCGCAGGCATCATGTGGAGGAGGCGCTGTGAGCAGCGACCCGTGGGGCCGCGTCGACGAGACGGGGACCGTGTACGTGCGTACGGCCGACGGCGAGCAGGTCGTCGGTTCGTGGCAGGCAGGCTCCCCTGAGGAGGCGCTGGCCTATTTCGAGCGCAAGTACGAGGGCCTGGTTGTCGAGATCGGCCTCCTCGAGAAGCGAGTGAAGACCACCGACCTGTCGGCGAAGGACGCCCAGGCGGCCATCGACCACATCCGGGAGCAGGTCGACGCACACCACGCGGTGGGCGACCTGGACGCCCTGCGGGTCCGGCTGGACAAGCTCACCGAGCTGGTGGAGGCGCGCCGCGAGGAGCGCAAGGCGCAGCGGGCGAAGCAGTCCGACGAGGCGCGCAAGGCCAAGGAGGCGCTGGTCGTCGAGGCGGAGGAGCTGGCGCAGTCCGACCAGTGGCGGGCGGCCGGTGAGCGGCTGCGGGCCCTGGTGGACACCTGGAAGGGTCTGCCGCGGCTGGACCGCAAGTCCGACGACGAGCTGTGGCACCGGTTCTCGCACGCGCGGTCGGCGTTCTCCAAGCGGCGCAAGCAGCACTTCGCGCAGCTGGACGCCCAGCGCGAGGAGGCGCGGCGGACCAAGGAGCGGCTGGTCTCCGAGGCCGAGGCGCTGTCGAACTCGACGGACTGGGGTGCGACGGCAGCGCGCTACCGCGAGCTGATGGCCGAGTGGAAGGCCGCCGGCCGGGCCCAGCGCGAGCACGAGGACGACCTGTGGAACCGCTTCCGCGGCGCCCAGGACGTCTTCTTCGCCGCGCGCAGCTCGGTCTTCGCCGAGCGGGACGCCGAGCAGGCGGAGAATCTGAAGCTCAAGGAGGAGCTGGCCGAGGAGGCCGAGAAGCTCCTGCCGATCACGGACCTGAAGGCATCGCGGGCCGCGTTCCGTTCGATCAACGAGCGGTGGGAGGCCATCGGTCATGTGCCGCGCGACGCCCGGCCCAAGGTCGAGGGCCGTATGCACGCCGTCGAGCGGGCCCTCCAGGAGGCGGAGGAGACCGAGTGGCGCCGGACGAACCCGGAGGCACGTGCGCGTGCCGAGGGCCTGACCGGCCAGCTCCAGGCCGCCGTGGACAAGCTGAGGGGCCAGATCGAGCAGGCCCGGGCGCAGGGCAACAACGCCAAGGCCGACAAGCTCGAGCGTGAGCTCGAGGGCCGCCAGGCGCTGCTGGACCAGGCGCTGAAGGGTCTCCAGGAGTTCGGAGGCTGATCAGCCCGTCGAAAGGGGGCCCGTACCTGCCGTACGGGCCCCCTTTCGCATGGTGCTACGGACTGTTACGACCTGCTGCGCGCCGACGTCACCCGGTACACGTCGTAGACGCCCTCCACGCCCCGGACCGCCTTCAGCACATGGCCGAGATGCTTCGGGTCGCCCATCTCGAAGGTGAAGCGGGAGGTGGCGACGCGGTCGCGGGAGGTCTGCACGGCCGCGGAGAGGATGTTGACGTGCTGGTCGGACAGGACGCGGGTGACGTCCGACAGAAGCCGGGAGCGGTCCAGGGCCTCGACCTGGATGGCGACCAGGAAGACCGAGGACTGGGTGGGCGCCCACTCGACCTCGAGAATGCGCTCGGGCTCACGGGACAGCGAGTCGACGTTGACGCAGTCGGTGCGGTGAACCGATACGCCGCTGCCTCGCGTGACGAAGCCCATGATGGGGTCGCCGGGGACGGGCGTACAGCAGCGGGCCAGTTTGACCCACACGTCCTCGACGCCCTTCACGACGACGCCCGGATCGGCGCTGGAGCGGCGTTTGCGGCTGCGTCCGCGGGCCGGCGGGATCGACTCGTCGATCTCCTCGGTGGCGGCCTCCTCGCCGCCGAGGGCCTGGACCAGCTTCTGCACGATGTTCTGCGCCGAGACATGGCCCTCGCCGATCGCCGCGTACAGCGCTGAGATGTCCGCGTAGCGCATCTCGTGCGCGAGGGTCACCAGGGAGTCGCCGGTCAGGATGCGCTGGATCGGCAGGTTCTGCTTGCGCATGGCGCGGACGATGGCGTCCTTGCCCTGCTCGATCGCCTCGTCGCGGCGCTCCTTGGAGAACCAGGCCCGGATCTTGTTGCGAGCTCGCGGCGACTTGACGAAGCCGAGCCAGTCGCGGGAGGGACCGGCGCCGGGGGCCTTGGAGGTGAAGACCTCCACCAGGTCGCCGTTGTCGAGGGTGGACTCCAGCGGGACCAGCCGGCCGTTGACCCGGGCCCCTATCGTGCGGTGGCCGACCTCGGTGTGGACCGCGTAGGCGAAGTCCACGGGGGTGGCTCCCGCCGGGAGCGCTATGACGTCGCCCTTGGGGGTGAAGACGAAGACCTCGTTGCGGGAGAGGTCGAAGCGCAGCGACTCCAGGAACTCGCCGGGGTCCTCGGTCTCCTTCTGCCAGTCGAGCAGCTGCCGCAGCCACGCCATGTCGTTGATGGCGTCCTTGTCCTTGCCGGAGGACTTGGGCGCGTCCGTGCGCACCTTGGAGGCACCGGCGACGGCTTCCTGCTTGTACTTCCAGTGCGCGGCGATGCCGTACTCGGCGCGGCGGTGCATGTCGAACGTACGGATCTGGAGCTCGACCGGTTTGCCGCCGGGGCCGATGACCGTCGTGTGCAGCGACTGGTACATGTTGAACTTGGGCATCGCGATGTAGTCCTTGAACCGGCCGGGGACCGGGTTCCATCGCGCGTGCACCGTGCCGAGGGCCGCGTAGCAGTCGCGGACGGTGTCCACGAGGACGCGGATGCCCACCAGGTCGTAGATCTCCGCGAAGTCACGACCGCGGACGATCATCTTCTGGTAGACGCTGTAGTAGTGCTTCGGGCGGCCGGTGACGGTCGCCTTGATGCGGGCCGCACGCAGGTCCTGCTGGACCTCGTCGGTGACGATGGCGAGGTACTCGTCACGCTTCGGGGCGCGCTCGGCGACCAGACGGACTATCTCGTCGTACATCTTGGGGTAGAGGATCGCGAAGGCGAGGTCCTCCAGCTCCCACTTGATGGTGTTCATGCCCAGGCGGTGGGCGAGCGGCGCGTAGATCTCCAGGGTCTCGCGCGCCTTCTTCTCCTGCTTCTCGCGCTTGAGGTAGCGCATGGTGCGCATGTTGTGCAGGCGGTCGGCGAGCTTGATGACCAGGACGCGCGGGTCCTTGGCCATGGCGACGACCATCTTGCGCACGGTCTCGGCCTGCGCGGCCTCGCCGAACTTGACCTTGTCCAGCTTGGTGACACCGTCGACGAGCAGCGTGACGACGTCGCCGAAGTCGCGGCGCAGGTCGTCCAGGCCGTACTCGGTGTCCTCGACCGTGTCGTGCAGCAGGCCCGCCATCAGGGTGGCCGGGTCCATGCCCAGCTCGGCGAGGATGGTCGTCACGGCGAGGGGGTGCGTGATGTACGGGTCGCCGCTCTTGCGCTTCTGGCCGCGGTGCCAGCGCTCGGCGACCTGGTAGGCACGCTCGATCTGGCGGAGCGTCGACGTCTCGATCTTCGGGTCGTTGCTGCGCACTATCCGCAGCAACGGCTCCAGCACCGGGTTGTACGGGTTCGCGCGCTGCACGCCGAGACGGGCCAGGCGGGCGCGGACGCGGTTGGAGGAGCCGGTACGGGCCGGCTGGCCGCCTGCCTGGCGCACGGGCGGGGCCGGCTTGGGGCGCGCCTGCTCGGCGGGCTTGTCGACCGGCGCCGACTGGGCGTGCTCGACCGGCCCGCGGGTGTCGTTCTTCGCGTGGGGCGCGTTCGGCGCGGGCTTGGCCGCGGCTGCCGAGGCGGACTCGGGCTTGGCGGCGGTCAGGTGCTGGGCCTCGTCTGGCAAGAGGGCTCCTCGTGCGCGATCCGGGTCCCCCGGTCAGGCTCCGGAGACCCCATGGTAGCCATCCTGGACCCCAGGATCGCCTTCAGGCCAATGTGAGGACCGTCTACCCAAGAAACACGAGAGGCGGGCGCCGGATTTCTCCGGGCCCGCCTCCGCGGTGTCGTGCCGGTGTCATGGCGATGTCCACCGGACTGCCGGGGGCTTCCTAGACCGTGAGCAGCGCCTCCAGCGGGGCGCCGTTCAGAGCCGGTTCCAGGCGGGCGCGGCCGTTGAGGAAGCCGAGCTCCATGAGGACGGCGAGGCCGGCGACCTCCGCGCCGGCCCGGCGGATGAGCTGGACCGAGGCCTCGGCGGTGCCGCCGGTGGCGAGGACGTCGTCGACGACCAGGACACGGTCGTCGGCGGTCAGGTCCTCGGCGTGCACCTCGATCTCCGCCGAGCCGTACTCCAGGTCGTAGGCCTGGCCGAGGGTGGCTCCGGGGAGCTTGCCCGCCTTGCGTACGGGGATGAAGCCGAGGCCGGCGCGGACGGCGACCGGGGCGCCGAGGATGAAGCCCCGGGCCTCCAGGCCGACGACCTTGGTGGCACCGGTGCGCTCGGCGATCTCGGCGAGGGCGTCGGTGAGCGCGGTGAACGCCGCCGGGTCCGCCAGGAGCGGGGTGATGTCCTTGAACATCACGCCCGGCTCCGGGTAGTCCGCGACGTCCCTGATGCGGCTGAGCAGCAGCTCCCTGATGTCGGTCATCGGCGCTTCCCCGAGGGGCGGCCACGGCCGCGGGTGCGGGACGCGGGCTGGTTGCGGGGACCGACGACCGCGGGTGCGGCGTCCTCGGGCTCGCCGTCGTACGACTCGTCGGCGCCGTCGGCCTCGGTCTCGCCCTGGGCTCCGGACTGGGCCCGCTTGGCGAGGACGCGCTTCCTGAGGGCCTTCAGCTGCGGCTCGCGCTCCTTCAGGTCGGCGACGAGCGGCGTGGCGATGAAGATCGAGGAGTACGCACCGGCGGCGAGGCCGACGAAGAGCGACAGCGAGATGTCGTTCAGCATGCCGGCGCCGAGGACACCGCCACCGATGAACAGCAGGCCCGCGACCGGCAGCAGCGCGACCACCGTGGTGTTGATGGAGCGGACCAGGGTGCTGTTGATCGAGCGGTTGGCGACGTCGCTGTAGGTCCAGCGGGTCTGCTTGGTGATGTCCTTGGTCTGTTCCTTGAGGCTGTCGAAGACCACGACCGTGTCGTAGAGCGAGTAGCCGAGGATGGTCAGCAGACCGATCACCGTGCCCGGTGTGACCTCGAAGCCGACCAGGGCGTAGATGCCGACCGTGATGGTGATGTCGTGGATCAGGGCGACGAACGCGGCCAGCGCCATGCGCCACTCGAAGGCGATCGCCAGGTAGATCACCACGAGGACGAGGAAGATCCAGAGGCCCTGCCAGGCCTTGTTGGCGATCTGGTCACCCCAGCTGGGGCCGACCAGTTCGGCGTTGATCTGCTCCTTCTCGATCTTGAGGTCGTCGGAGAGCTTGTCCTTGATCTTGTCGGCCGCGCCGGTGTCGATGCCGGCGACCTGGATGCGCAGGCTGCCGTCGCCGAGCTTCTGGACGATCGCGTCGTGGCCGGAGGCCTCTTCCGCGTAGCCCTCCGCCTGGGACACCGAGGCGCTGGTGTTCTTCGGGGTGTTGAAGACGGCGCCGCCCTGGAACTCGATGCCCATGTTCAGGCCGCGGACCGCCAGGCCGACGATGGCCGTGATGGTGATCAGGATGGAGAGGCCGTACCAGATCTTGCGGTTCTTGACGAAGTCGTAGCCGACCTCGCCACGGTGCAGTCGGGCGCCGAGGGTGCCGAGTTTCGACATCTCAGGCCTCCTTGGTGTCGACGGGGGCGGCGGGGCGGCGGGTGCGGCGCAGCGGGGGCTTCGCACCGAGGCTCTTCGGGTCGAGGCCGGACCACTTGTGGCCGTTCGCGAAGAACGGGCGGCGGGCCATCAGCGTCAGCAGCGGCTTGGTGAAGAGGAACACGACGACCACGTCGAGCAGGGTGGTCAGGCCGAGCGTGAACGCGAAGCCCTGGACCTTGCCGACGGTGACGATGAAGAGCACCGCGGCGGCGAGGAACGACACGAAGTCGGAGACCAGGATGGTGCGCCGGGCGCGCGGCCAGGCTCGTTCGACGGCGGGGCGCAGCGAGCGGCCCTCGCGGATCTCGTCGCGGACGCGTTCGAAGTACACGATGAACGAGTCCGCCGTGATACCGATCGCGACGATGGCACCGCACACGGCGGGCAGATTCAGCGCGAAATTGATGGTCGGGCCGAGCAGCGCCATGATCGTGTAGGTCAGGGCGGCGGAGACCAGCAGCGAGAGAATCGCGATGAACGCCAGGCCGCGGTAGTAGAGCAGCAGGTAGATGACGACCAGCGCGAGACCGATCGCGCCGGCGATCAGGCCGGCCTTCAGCTGGTCACCGCCGAGCGCGGCGGTGACGGTCGAGACGCTGTCCTCGCGGAAGGTCAGCGGCAGCGCACCGTAGCTCAGCATGTTGGCGAGGTCCTGGGCGGACTGCTGGTTGAAGTTGCCGGAGATCTCCGCGTTGCCGCCGGTGAGCGCCTGCCGCACGTACGGGTCGGAGACCACGTCGCCGTCGAGGACGATCGCGAACTGGTTCTGCGGCGACTGGTTCTTCGCCAGCTTGCCGGTGATGTCCGCGAACTTCTTGCCGCCCTCGTCGGTGAAGTCCATCGTGACCGTCCAGCCCGCACCGGTCTGGGTGTTCAGGACGGCCTGGGCCTTGTCGACGTCGGTGCCGTCGACCTCGGCCGGGCCGAGGATGTACTTCTGCCACTGGCCCTGCGAGTTCTTGCCGCAGGCCAGGGTGGGCTGGGAGGCCTTGACGCCGTCGCCCACGGCGGAGCGGGTCTTGGCGTTGGTGCAGTCGAGCTTGGCGTACTGCTCCTGGAGCTTGCTCGCGTCGTCGGCGGCGGTGCCGCCGGACGCGGACGGGGAGGGGCTGGCCTTCGCCTTGTCCGAGGCGCTCGCGGACGGCGTCGCATCGGCCTTCAGCGCGTCCGTGACCGCTCGGCCCTGCGTGGTGGGAGAGGCGGACGGCGAGGCGGAGCCCTTGTCGGTGGCCTCGGGCTTGTCGGTGGCCTTGCCGGACGGCTTGTCCGAGGGGCTTCCCGTGGGGCTCGGCGAGGGGCTGGCCGCGCCGGCGCCGCCGGAGACCTCGGTGGCGATGACCGGGCGGAAGTACAGCTTGGCGGTGGTGCCGACCTGCTTGCGGGCCTGCTCGGAGTTCGTGCCCTTGGGGATGTTGACGATGATGTTGTCCCGGCCCTGCGTCTGGACCTCGGCCTCGGAGACGCCCAGACCATTGACACGGCGCTCCATGATGGAGACTGCGGTGTCCATGTTGGTCTTGTTGATCGCCGCCTCGTTGCCGGCCTCGGGAACCGCCTCGAGCGTGATGCTCGTACCGCCGGCCAGGTCGATGCCGAGACGCGGTTTCGTGTGTCCCGAGGCGAACATCCCACCGGTGAGCGCCGCGATGGCGATCAGGATCAGGGCCAGCGAGCGCCCCGGCTTGCTCTGGGCGCTCGCGCTCCGGCCCTTTTTAGGTGTGGCCACCTTCTCGTACTCCCTCTCGGGCCGCCGCGCTCCGGATCGGCGGACGGGCGGCCATGACATGGTGTCGGGATTCCGTGCGAGCCGGTCGTGTCCCGGGGTGCGCGGGCCGGGCCCGCGCACCCCGGGACGCGACTACTTCGCCTCGGAGTCGCCGTCGGTCTTCTTCGGCTCTTCGTCCGTCTTCGCCTCGCCGCCGGCCGGCTTCGCCTCGCCGGCCGGGGCGTCGTCGGCCGGCTCGTCGGCCGTGTCCTTCTTGCCGAGGTCGACGGCCTTGTCGTCAGCGCCGGCGTCGGCGGCGGAGTCGTCGGTCTCGGTGAGGGAGGAGGCGTCGTCCGGGACGAGGTCGGCGTCGGACTTCAGGTCGTGCTCGACGCCGTGGACGATGCGGTTGTACTCGTCGTCGGTGAGGACGGCACCGATGGAGTTCTTGGCGAAGAGGAGCTCGACGCCCGGGCCGGCGTCGACGAGGACGGTGTCCTCGTTCACCTCCTTGACGGTGGCGTACATGCCCCCGATGGTGCGGACACCGCTGCCGGGCTGCATTTGGTTCCGCATCTCCACGGCCTGCTGCTGCTTCTTCTTGGCCGACCGGGTCATCAGGAACATGGCCCCGATGAGCACGATGAACGGGAGGAGGGTCAGGAGACTCACGGGTCGGTACTTCCTTCACACGACCGCGCTGTGAGCGGCCAGATGGTTGGGGGTGTGTACGCCGCCGACAAAGGCGGCATCGGCGGAGTCTAAGCGAGTCCGCGCGCATGGAACAACGCTCAGCATGGCACCGGGGTTCCTGCTCCGGCCACTGGCCTCGCCGCCACGGAGCGGTGACGGTGCCGTCACGCCCCGAACAGGTCCTGTTGTCCGTTTCCGGTGGTCTGGGAGCGGGGCGGGGTGAGGCCGAGATGCGCCCATGCGGCGGGGGTGGCGACCCGGCCGCGCGGGGTGCGGGCCAGCAGGCCCTCCCGTACCAGGAAGGGCTCGGCGACCTCTTCCACGGTCTCACGCTCCTCCCCCACCGCGACCGCGAGCGTGGACAGGCCGACGGGTCCGCCGCCGAACAGCTTGAGCAGGGCTTCCAGCACGCCCCGGTCGAGGCGGTCGAGGCCGCGGGCGTCCACCTCGTAGACGGCGAGGGCGGCGGCCGCGATGTCCCTGGTGATCAGGCCGTCGGCCTTGACCTGCGCGTAGTCCCGGACGCGGCGCAGCAGACGGTTGGCGATACGGGGCGTGCCGCGGGAGCGGCCGGCGATCTCGGCGGCGCCGTCCGGCTCGATCTCGACTTCGAGGAGATCCGCGGAGCGGTGGATGACCCGCTCCAGTTCGGCCGGTTCGTAGAACTCCATGTGCGCGGTGAAGCCGAACCGGTCGCGCAGCGGGGGCGGCAGCAGGCCCGCGCGCGTGGTGGCGCCGACCAGGGTGAAGGGGGGCAGCTCCAGCGGGATGGCGGTGGCGCCCGGGCCCTTGCCGACGATGACGTCGACGCGGAAGTCCTCCATCGCCATGTACAGCATCTCCTCGGCGGGCCGGGACATGCGGTGGATCTCGTCGAGGAAGAGGACCTCGCCCTCCTGGAGGGAGGAGAGGATCGCGGCGAGGTCGCCCGCGTGCTGGATGGCGGGGCCCGACGTGATGCGGATGGGGGCGCCCATCTCGGCCGCGATGATCATCGACAGGGTGGTCTTGCCGAGGCCGGGGGCGCCGGAGAGCAGCACGTGGTCGGCGGTGGCACCACGCGCGCGTGCGGCACGCAGGACGAGGTCGAGCTGCTCACGGACCTTCTCCTGGCCGATGAACTCGCCCAGGTCCTTGGGGCGCAGGGCGGCCTCGACGGCCTGGTCCTCACGGTCGGCGACGGAGTCCACCAGCCGCTCGGCGGCGTCGGCGTCGGTCGTGTCGTCCCAGTTCATGGAGTGTGCCTCGGAATCTCGGTACGGAGGTACGGACTGCTCGGACTAGCGGGCGCGGTTCAGGGTCTGCAGGGCCGCCTTCAGCAGCTGTCCCACCTGCGGCGTGCCCTCTGCGGCCTCGGCCTGCGGGGCGACGGCCGTCACCGCCTCGTCGGCCTCCCGGGTCGCGTAGCCGAGGCCGATCAGGGCTGCGTGCAGCTGGTCGCGCCAGCCCGCGCTGACGGCCGTACCGACAGCGGGGGCGCCGACCGGCTCGCCGAGACGGTCCTTCAACTCCAGGAGCAGCTTCTGGGCGCCCTTCTTGCCGATGCCGGGGACGGCGGTGAGCGCCTTCTCGTCGCCGGTGGCGACGGCCCTGCGCAGGGCGTCCGGGGTGTGCACGGCGAGCATCGACTGGGCGAGTCTCGGTCCCACGCCGCTGGCCGTCTGGAGCAGCTCGAAGGTCTGCCGCTCGTCGTCGTCCGCGAAGCCGTACAGGGTCAGTGAGTCCTCCCGTACGACGAGGGAGGTGTGCAGCTTGGCGGGCCGGCCCATCCGGAGCGTGGACAGCGTGTTCGGCGTGCACTGGACGGCCATGCCGACACCGCCGACCTCGACGACCGCGGCGTCGGGGGCGAGCGCGGCGACGGTGCCGCTGACGAAGGCGATCATGCCGTACGGCCTTTCGATGTGTGCAGGGCGACGGCCTGCTGGAGTCGGTTCTGCGCGGGGGCGCGCCAGATGTGGCAGATGGCGAGGGCGAGGGCGTCGGCCGCGTCGGCGGGCTTGGGCGGTGCGCCGAGCCGGAGGAGGCGGGTCACCATGGCGCCCACCTGGGCCTTGTCGGCCCGGCCGCTGCCGGTGACGGCGGCCTTGACCTCGCTCGGCGTGTGCAGCGCCACGGGGATTCCGCGACGGGAGGCGCACAGCAGGGCGACGGCGCTGGCCTGGGCCGTGCCCATCACCGTACGGACGTTGTGCTGGCTGAAGACGCGCTCGACGGCGACGCACTCCGGCCGGTGCTCGTCCAGCCACTGTTCGATGCCCTGCTCGATGGCGACGAGGCGGCTGCCGAGGTCCGCGTCCGCCGGTGTGCGGACGACGCCGACGCCGATCATCGTGAGCGGCCGTCCGGCGACGCCCTCGACCACGCCGACACCGCACCGGGTCAGGCCCGGGTCCACCCCCAGAACGCGCACGCGTCCTCCCTCTCGATCGCCTGTTCCTGCAGGCTATCGGGTGGCACCGACAACGCGACGGGCCGACGGGGTGTGTCCCGTCGGCCCGTCGGGTCCTGCGGAGCCCGTGGCGGCGTTACGCGCCGACCTTCTCCATGACCTCGTCGCTGACGTCGAAGTTGGCGAAGACGTTCTGCACGTCGTCGCTGTCCTCCAGCGCGTCGATGAGCTTGAAGATCTTCTTGGCGCCCTCCTCGTCCAGCTCGACCTGCATGGTCGGGACGAAGTTGGCGTCGGCGGAGTCGTAGTCGATGCCGGCGTCCTGGAGGGCGGTGCGGACCGCGACCAGGTCGGTGGCCTCGCTGAGGACCTCGAAGGTCTCACCGAGGTCGTTGACCTCCTCGGCGCCCGCGTCGAGCACGGCGCCCAGCACGTCGTCCTCGGTCAGCTCGCCCTTGGGGACGATCACGACGCCCTTGCGGTTGAACAGGTACGACACGGAGCCCGGGTCGGCCATGGAGCCGCCGTTGCGGGTCATGGCGACGCGGACCTCGGAGGCGGCGCGGTTGCGGTTGTCGGTGAGGCACTCGATGAGCACCGCGACACCGTTCGGGCCGTAACCCTCGTACATGATCGTCTCGTAGTCGGCGCCGCCGGCCTCCAGGCCCGCGCCGCGCTTGACCGCCGACTCGATGTTCTTGTTGGGGACCGACGACTTCTTCGCCTTCTGGATGGCGTCGTAGAGCGTCGGGTTGCCCTCGGGGTCGGCGCCGCCCATCCGGGCCGCCACCTCGATGTTCTTGATCAGCTTCGCGAAGAGCTTGCCGCGCTTGGCATCGATGACGGCCTTCTTGTGCTTCGTCGTGGCCCATTTAGAGTGGCCGGACATCTGCCTGTCTCCTTCGCGTAACCCATCTCAGCAACGAACGCAGGAATCCTACTAGGACTGGGCCGTCCGGTTCTCGCGCACCATGTCGACGAACAGGGCGTGCACACGGTGGTCGCCGGTCAGTTCCGGGTGGAACGACGTGGCCAGAGCGTTGCCCTGGCGGACCGCGACGATGTGGCCGTCGTGCTCGGCGAGCACCTCGGCCCGGGCGCCGACGGACTCGACCCAGGGGGCGCGGATGAAGACGCCCTCCACCGGGTCGCCCTCCACGCCCTTGACGTCGACGGCCGCCTCGAAGGACTCGTTCTGCCGGCCGAAGGCGTTACGGCGCACGATCATGTCGATGCCGCCGACGGTCTCCTGACCCGAGCGCGGGTCGAGGATCTTGTCGGCGAGCATGATCATGCCGGCGCAGGTGCCGTAGACGGGCATGCCGTCCCGCACGCGCGCGCGGAGCGGCTCCATCAGGCCGAACAGCACCGCCAGCTTGGAGATGGTGGTGGACTCGCCGCCGGGGATGACGAGGCCGTCCGCCTCGGCGAGTTCTTCGGGGCGCCGCACCGGCCTGGCCACGGCATCGGCCGCGGCCAGGGCGACGAGGTGCTCCCGTACGTCGCCCTGGAGGGCCAGGACGCCTATGACAGGAGTGCTCATGGGGGTTACCAGCCGCGGTTGGCGTAGCGCTCGGTCTCGGGGAGGGTGTCGCAGTTGATGCCGACCATGGCCTCGCCGAGGTTGCGGGACGCGTCCGCGATGATCTTCGGGTCGTCGTAGAAGGTGGTGGCCTTCACGATGGCGGCGGCGCGCTTGGCCGGGTCGCCGGACTTGAAGATGCCGGAGCCGACGAAGACGCCCTCGGCGCCGAGCTGGCGCATCAGGGCCGCGTCGGCCGGGGTGGCGACGCCGCCCGCGGAGAACAGCACGACCGGCAGCTTGCCGAGCTCGGAGACCTCCTTGACGAGCTCGTAGGGAGCGCGCAGCTCCTTGGCGGCGGCGTACAGCTCGTTGTTGTCGAAGCCGCGCAGCTTGGCGATCTCGTTCTTGATCTGGCGCAGGTGGCGGACGGCCTCGACGACGTTGCCGGTGCCGGCCTCGCCCTTGGAGCGGATCATCGCGGCGCCCTCGGCGATGCGGCGCAGGGCCTCGCCCAGGTTGGTGGCGCCGCAGACGAACGGCGTGGTGAAGGCCCACTTGTCGGAGTGGTTGACCTCGTCGGCCGGGGTGAGGACCTCGGACTCGTCGATGTAGTCGACGCCGAGGGACTGCAGTACCTGGGCCTCGACGAAGTGGCCGATGCGGGACTTGGCCATGACCGGGATCGAGACGGCGTCGATGATGCCCTCGATCATGTCCGGGTCGGACATGCGGGCCACGCCGCCGTCCTTGCGGATGTCGGCCGGGACTCGCTCCAGGGCCATGACGGCGACGGCGCCCGCGTCCTCGGCGATCTTCGCCTGCTCCGGCGTGACGACGTCCATGATGACGCCGCCCTTGAGCTGCTCGGCCATACCGCGCTTCACACGGGCGGTGCCGGTCTCGGGGGCCTGGGAGTTGGGGGACGTGGTGGACACGGGTGACCTCGCTACGGAAAGGGGGAATTCTGCAGCACCGAGGAAACGTGAGGGGACCAGGCCACAGCAAGGGCCAATGGGAACGCTGTGGATCCTTTTCCGACGGACGGCCGGGGAACGGCGCGTGAACGGGGGCTCAGGCGGCCCGGTCCGCCAGGGCCGTCGGAGGCTCGTCATCCATTTCGAAGGCCAGGGGGAACGGGGCGTGGCCCGCCAGCCGGAACCAGCGGACCTTGCGGTGCCGGCGCAGGGCACGGGCGGCCCGTACGGCGTCGTTGTGGAAGCGGCGGGCCATCGGGACGCGCCGCACCGCCTGCGCGAGCTCCTCGGCGGCCTCCTCGCCCCCGGGCGCCTCGCGCACCGCCTCCACCTGCTGGACCTCCCCGAACACGGCCCGCAACGCCTGGCTCAGCTCGCTCTCGGCGACCTCCCGCTGCTCCTCCACCGCCTGACGGGCGGCATGCGCGGCCTCGTAGAGGACGATCGAGGCGGCCGGGTCGAGCACCCCGGAGGTGGCCAGTTCCTGGGCGACGGAGGCGCGGCGCAGCAGTTGTGCGTCGAGTGCGGCGCGCGCCGCGTCGATGCGCGCGTGCAGCCGGTCCAGCCGCCCGGCCGTCCAGCTCAGGTACAGGCCGATCACCACGAGGGCGACGAGGATCCAGATGAGGGTTGCGGTCACGGCCCAGAGGCTACCGGTGCCTGCTCACACGGCCGGGTGGCCGGTCAGTCCCGGGCCAGCCCGAGCCGGCCCCACAGCCCGCTCGTCCGCTCGTCCTCGGCCACCGCCGCCGCGCCCGCCGTCACCGTCTCGTAGACGGACAGGATGTCCGCGCCGACGGTCGACCAGTCGAAGCGCCGCACGTGGGCGCTGCCCCGCTCGCGCAGTTCCGCGCGGCGGCCCGGGTCGTCCAGCAGGCGAACGGCCGCGTCGGCCAGGGCGTCGGCGTCCTCGTTGGGGAACAGCTCCCCGGCCTCTCCCCGGTCCAGGACCTGGGCGAAGGCGTCCAGGTCGGAGGCGAGGACGGGGGCTCCGGCGGACATGGCCTCGACCAGGATGATCCCGAAGCTCTCGCCGCCGGTGTTGGGCGCGACGTACAGATCGACGCTGCGCAGGAAGCGGGCCTTGTCCTCGTCGCTGACCATGCCGAGGAACTCGACGCGGGAGCGCAGCTCGGCGGGCAGGCTCTCCACCGCCTCCTTCTCGTCCCCGCGCCCGGCGACCAGCAGCCGGGTCTGCGGGCGGGTGGCGAGGATCTTGGGCAGGGCCCTCATCAGCACCGGCAGGCCCTTGCGGGGCTCGTCGATGCGCCCGATGAAGCCGACCGTGTCGCCCTGCCACTCGGCCTTGGGCTCGGCCTTGGCGAAGAAGTCGACGTCGACACCGTTCGGGATCACCACCGCGTCCCCGCCGAGGTGCTCCACCAGCGTGCGCCGGGCGTACTCGCTCACCGCGATCCGCGCGCTGATCTTCTCCAGGGCGGCCTGGAGGATGGCGTACGCGGCGATCATGGCCCGGGATCGCGGGTTGGACGTGTGGAACGTGGCGACGATCGGTCCCTGGGCGGCCCAGCAGGTCAGCAGGCCGAGCGAGGGCGAGGTCGGCTCGTGGATGTGGATGACGTCGAACGCGCCGTCGTGCAGCCAGCGGCGCACCCGGGCGGCGCTCAGGAAGCCGAAGTTGAGCCGGGCCACCGAGCCGTTGTACGGCACCGGCACCGCGCGCCCGGCCGAGACGACGTACTGCGGCAGGGGCGTGTCGTCGTCGGCCGGCGCGAGGACGGACACCTCGTGGCCGAGACGGATGAAGTACTCGGCCAGGTCCCGGATGTGGAACTGGACGCCGCCCGGTACGTCCCAGGAGTACGGGCAGACGATGCCGATCCTCACGAGGTCCCCTTCGCAGGGTCGAGGTCCGCGAGCCACAAGCGCTGCAGCATGTGCCAGTCCTCCGGGTGGTCGGCGATCCCCGTGGCGAAGGCGTCGGCCAGCGCCTGTGTCATGACAGACGTCTTCTCGGCGCGCGTGCCTGACTCGGGCACCTCGACGGGTGGGTGGACGCGGCCGCGCATCACGGGCGAGTCGTCGTACCAGAGGGTGACGGGCAGCAGCAGGGCACCCGTCTGCTGGGCGAGCAGGGCCGGTCCGGCCGGCATCCGGGCCGTGTCGCCGAAGAAGCCGACCTCGACGCCGGAGGCGGACAGGTCGCGGTCGGCGACCAGGCAGACCAGGCCGCCGTCGCGCAGCCGCCGGGCCAGGGTGCCGAAGGCGGTGCCGCCGCTGTGCGGCAGGACCTCCATGCCGAGCCCCTCGCGGTAGGCGACGAACCGGTCGTACAGCGACTCCGGCTTCAGGCGCTCGGCGACCGTCGTGAAGGGGATGCCCAGCTTGGTGGTGACCCAGGCGCCGGCGAGATCCCAGTTGGCCAGGTGGGGCAGGGCGAGTATGACGCCCTTGCCGGCGGCCAGGCCCTCGGTCAGGTAGTGCAGGTCCTTGCCGACGAAGCCGCCCTCGATGCGCTCTCTGCTCCAGGCGGGGAGGCGGAAGGACTCCATCCAGTAGCGCAGGTACGACCGCATGCCCGCGCGCGAGAGTTCGGCGAGGCGCTCGGGGCTCGCGCCGGGCACCACGCGCGCGTAGTTGCTCTCCAGCCGCTGTACGCCCTTGCCGCGCTGCTTCCAGGCGAGGTCGGCGATGGTGCGCCCGAGCCGTACGGCGACCGGCTCGGGGAGCTTCCTGACAGTGCTCCAGCCGAGGCCGTACAGCGCGTCCGTCAGCCGGTCCTGTGCGCTCACGTGGCCGCCTCGCTCCCGTGAGAGGCGTTCTCGTTCTTCTGCTCGCCCTCATTGTCGTCCCGCTCGGCGGCCGCGGTCGCGGCCTCGGCCTCGGCCTCCGCGGACTCGCGGCGGACCGTGACGACCCGCTGGATCAGCGTGACGAGGCTGCCCACGGCGACGATCCACAGGGCGACCGGCAGCAGGTACTGGATGCCCGGGACACCGAACGCGTGCAGGCCCGCGAGGCCGGCCGCCACCAGGGAGATCACCAGCCGCTCGGCCCGCTCGACCAGCCCGTTGACGGCGACCGGCAGGCCGATCGACTCGCCGCGGGCCTTGGTGTACGACACCACCTGGCCGCTGGCCAGGCAGAAGATCGAGACGGCGCACAGGACGAGGTCGTCGCCCCCGCCTGCGTACCAGAGGATGAAGCCGCCGAAGATCGCGCCGTCGGCGACCCGGTCGAGCGTGGAGTCCAGGAAGGCGCCCCAGCGGCTGGAGCGGCCGAGCTGGCGGGCCATGTTGCCGTCGACCAGGTCGGAGAAGACGAACAGCGTGATCACGACCGTGCCCCAGAAGAACTCGCCCATGGGGTAGAAGACCAGCGCGCCCGCGACCACACCGGCGGTGCCGATGAGCGTGACGGTGTCGGGGCTGACGCCCCGCCGGATCAGAAACGCGGCGAACGGTGTGAGAACACGCGTGAAGAATGCACGCGCGTACTTGTTCAGCATGGCCTTCCCGAGGGTCGGTGTCGCCGTCTGGCCCCTGCTGGCCACCGGCTGGCCCATCGTAGCCACGCGCGCGTGCGGGCGACGGGCGGGACCCGAGGCCCGTGTCACGGCGCACCGGTGCGCGGGGTGGGGCGCGATCACGTCCTTCGTATGGACGCACCGTGACAGGAGTGGGAAGGTCGAATGACCGCGGGCGTCGCCGGAGCCGCACCGCACGCGGATCCCGCGTGTCCGCGCCCACAGTGACCTCACCGTGCACGGGAGGCAGGATCATGGGCGACAAGGCACAGACACACCCTGGGGCCGCCGGCAGGGCACAGGCGGCCGACCACCCCCAGTCCGTACGGAATGTGGTGCTGGTCGGCCACTCCGGATCGGGCAAGACCACGTTGGTGGAGGCCCTCGCGCTCACGGCGGGGGCAGTGAACCGGGCGGGCCGCGTGGAGGACGGCGGCACCGTCTCCGACTACGACGAGATCGAGCACCGGCAGCAGCGCTCGGTGCAGCTCTCCCTGGTGCCCGTCGAGTGGGACGGGATCAAGGTCAATCTCCTCGACACCCCCGGATACGCCGACTTCGTCGGTGAGCTCAGGGCCGGTCTGCGCGCGGCGGACGCGGCCCTCTTCGTCGTCTCGGCCTCGGACGGCGTGGACGGTTCGACCCGCATGGTGTGGGAGGAGTGCGCGGCCGTGGGCATGCCCCGGGCCATCGTCGTCACGCACCTGGAGGCGGCACGCGCCGACTTCGAGGAGATGACCCGGATCTGCGCGGAGGCCTTCGGCGCGGACGACCCCGACGCGGTCCTGCCGCTCTACCTGCCGCTGCACGGCCCGCAGGCGCCGGACGGGCACGCTCCCGTGACCGGCCTGATCGGACTGCTGTCGCAGAAGCTGTTCGACTACTCGACCGGCGAGCGCAAGGAGTCCGAGCCGGGCGAGGACCAGCTGCCGCTGATCGAGGAGGCCCGCAACCGGCTGATCGAGGGGATCATCTCGGAGAGCGAGGACGAGACCCTCATGGACCGCTACCTCGGCGGGGAGCCGGTCGACGTCAAGACCCTGATCGACGACCTGGAGCGGGCCGTGGCGCGCGGGGTCTTCTTCCCGGTCCTGGCCGCCGCCCCTGCGACGGACGGCTCCCGGCAGGGGCTCGGCACGGTGGAGCTGCTGGAGCTGATCACCCGGGGCTTCCCCACGCCGCTGGAGCACGAGACGGTGCGGGTGACGACCGTCGACGGCAAGCCGCGCGAGCTCAAGCCGTGCGACCCGGACGCGCCCCTGGTCGCGGAGGTCGTGAAGACCTCCTCGGACCCGTACGTCGGCCGGCTGTCGCTGATCCGCGTGTTCTCCGGCACCCTGCGCGCCGACCAGACGGTCCACGTCTCCGGGCACGGCCTGGCCGACCGCGGGCACGAGGACCACGACGTCGACGAGCGGATCGGCGCCCTGTCCACACCGTTCGGCAAACAGCAGCGCCCGGTGTCGCACGTCATCGCGGGCGACCTGGCGTGCGTGGCCAAGCTCAGCCGCGCCGAGACCGGCGACACCCTGTCCGCCAAGGACGACCCGCTGCTCATGGAGCCGTGGCAGATGCCCGACCCGCTGCTGCCGCTGGCCATCCAGGCACACAGCAAACCGGACGAGGACAAGCTCTCGCAGGGCCTGGCCCGGCTGGTGGCCGAGGACCCGACGATGCGGCTCGAGCAGAACCAGGACACCCACCAGGTGGTCCTGTGGTGTCTGGGCGAGGCGCACGCGGACGTGGCCCTGGAGCGGCTGCGCAGCCGCTACGGCGTCCAGGTCGACGTCGTACCGCACAGGGCGTCCCTGCGCGAGACGTTCGCGACCAAGGCGGCCGGGCGTGGCCGGCACGTCAAACAGTCCGGCGGGCACGGGCAGTTCGCCATCTGCGAGATCGAGGTGGAGCCGCTGCCGGGCGGCTCGGGCATCGAGTTCGTGGACAAGGTCGTCGGCGGCGCGGTGCCCCGGCAGTTCATCCCCTCGGTGGAGAAGGGCGTACGGGCCCAGGCAGCCAAGGGAGTTGCCGCCGGACATCCGCTCATCGACGTACGCGTGACCCTCCTGGACGGCAAGGCGCACTCGGTGGACTCCTCCGACGCCGCGTTCCAGACGGCCGGGGCGCTCGCGCTGCGGGAGGCGGCGTCCGACGCGAAGATCCATCTGCTGGAGCCGGTGGCCGAGGTGTCGGTGCTGGTCGGCGACGACTTCGTGGGCGCCGTGATGAGCGACCTGTCGGGGCGGCGCGGCCGGGTGCTCGGCACTGAGCAGACACCCGGCGGGCGCACCCTGATCCGGGCCGAGGTGCCCGAGATCGAGATCGGCCGGTACGCGATCGACCTGCGGTCGATGACGCACGGCACGGCCCGCTTCAGCCGCCGGTACGCACGCCACGAGCCGATGCCGCAGCAGGTCGCGGACCGGATCCGTGAAGAGGAGCGCAAAGCCTCCTAGTTGGGGCCTGAGGGGGCCAAGTGGCCCCCTTGAGGGCTCCCTCCGAACAGGCGGGCGGTTCGAAGGACCGCCCGCCGACGGATGTCGGTGCCTGCGGATACGCTGATGACCTGATCAACAGGTGTGCGGAGCGCGGAACTCGGGAAGGCCGCTTGATGCGGAAGCGGCAGCGATGGGGGCGGCAGTGACGGACGGATTCGACTTCAGCCCAGGGGCCCAGGTGCCTCTGGCGGGTGCGAGCGGCCAGACCGCGGCGACCTACGCGCTGGCCGCGGCGGCGTACCGGGACGACGAGGTCGCCAAGATCCTGAACGCCGACAACGAGTGGCACCAGTCGAAGGTGACCCCACCGCGCTCCTGGGCGAAGATCTTCCGCCCCAACTTCGGCGAGGCCTTCTCCCGCGCCGTCATCGACCGCATGCTGGGCGCCGGGCGCAAGCCGGTCATCCAGTCCTTCGGGATCGAGCCGCAGGTGGTCGTGGAGCACTGCCTGGCGGCCCACCGCATCCGCCGCGACCGCGACAACTGGCTGTCGGCGGTCACGGTGATCTGCGGGGTGCTCTTCCTGCCGGGGTTCCTCGTGTGGCTGCTGGTGTTCACGCTGCGCACCACCATGGCCAAGCGGGAGGACAAGCGCGCCGGCGCCCTCGCCACGACCCTGCTGGTCGCCGTGGGCGCGCTCGCCGTGCTGTTCCTGATCCGCATGCCGTTCGAAGGATTCTGGGCCCTGTACGGGCGCGCGGCGGTCGTCATGCCGGTCGTCGGCTGGTTCTGGGCCAAGCAGATCTGCGAGCGGACCGCCCGGGACCTGCGGGAGCGCTGGTCGAGCCTGCTGTCGGGCGGCGGCGTGGGCGCCAAGATCCCCGAGGCGGTGCCGGGCAACCCGGGGGACGCGGCCGAGCAGGTCCGCAAGGAGCTGGCGCGCCTGAGCGCCGAGCAGCGGTCCAACTCGGTCTTCTACGCGGGGCCCAAGGGCATACTCGGCATGGGCACGCGGTGGGGCAGCTGGCAGCTGGCGGAGGAGCTGGTGTCCGCCGAGCCGGGCAAGGACTTCCACCCCTTCCGCAGCTGGGACGTCATCGTGGCGGTCCAGGGCGGCCTGGGCATGCTGGAGCGCACGTCCATCAACACCGGCGGCTTCCCCAAGCCGTCCATCACGCACTGGATCGTCACACCGATCGGCGAGAAGGCGACGGAGGTGTCCCGGCCGAGCGGCGCGGACGTCGACGCGTACACGGTGCGGACGCACGCCATACAGGACATCTGCAACAAGCAGCAGTTCGGCAGCGGCGACCGGCACTATCTCGGCGTGCAGTGGACCCTGTGGGACGGCCACCTGGTCATCACGATGCTGATCACGGTGACGGTGCTGCACGACACGCTGCGCATCGAGGTCACCGGGCACGCGCTGGGGCCGGTCAACTCCCTGTTCAACGAGAAGCCGGCAGCCAAGGAGAAGACGGTCCAGAAGGCCGTCCGCTTCTGGGAGACCCGCACCGTGAAGATGCCCCTGATCGACGCCGACGAGGTGGTACGGCTGGCCGCGCGCGCCCCGCTGACCTGGTATCCGCCGCTGCTGAACTGGCTCGGCGGCAGCCTGACGCTTCCGGAACCGTTCGGCCTGCGGCACGCCTGGGCGGATCAGCCGTGGCGGCACCGGTTCATGGCGGACGATGCGCTGCGGGCGGCGACGCCTGTGCTGCGGGTGGTGCATGCGGCGGCGTTGAAGGTGCTGCGGGAGAACGGGGTGGACGTGGAGAAGTTCGGGTCCAGGTCGGCGGCGCTCAGCGGGGCGGTGCAGGAGGCTTCGCCGAAGAAGGCCGACGTCTACGACGCCTGAGCCGCGGGCAGTCGTGCCGCTGGGGCGGCACGGGTGGGCGCGGCGGCACCCCGCAGCGCCGGGCTGCGCACCCACCCGGCAGCACAGCAACCGAGCGTGCCGTCAAACGCCGCGCCTTACGAAGGCCAAGCCTCCGCCAGCATCTTCCGGGTGTCCGCCAGCAGCTGCGGCAGCACCCGCGTGTGTCCCACCACCGGCATGAAGTTCGTGTCGCCACCCCACCTCGGCACGATGTGCTGGTGCAGGTGCGCCGCGATGCCCGCGCCGGCGACCGAGCCCTGGTTCATGCCGATGTTGAAGCCGTGGGCGCCGGAGGCCGTGCGCAGGGCCGTCATCGCCTGCTTCGTGAGCTCGCCGAGCTCGGCTGTCTCCCCCGCCGTCAGGTCGGTGTAGTCGGCGACGTGCCGGTAGGGCACGGTCATCAGGTGCCCGCCGTTGTACGGGTACAGGTTGAGCACCGCGTAGACCTGCTCGCCGCGCTTGACGACCAGCCCGTCCTCGTCGGACTTGGCCGGGATCGAGCAGAAGGGGCAGCCGTCGCCGGCGCCCGGGCCGGTCGGCTTGTTCTCACCCTGGATGTAGGCCATCCGATGGGGCGTCCACAGACGCTGGAACGCGTCCTGCGTCCCCACTCCCAGCTGCTGCTCCGGCTCACTCGTCATGCAGTGCAGCATATGGCGTCGAGCTGGGGGTACGGCAAAGGCCCCCGGGATCTCCCGGGGGCCCGTACGCGGTTCGGCCGGGGCGTGGTCGCGCCCTGCGATCAGACCTGCGCCCGCTCCTCGACGACCTTGAGGATCTTCGCGATGGCCTCGTCGAACGGGATGCCGTTCTCCTGGGAGCCGTCGCGGTAGCGGAAGGACACGGACCCGTGGGACATGTCCTCGTCGCCCGCGATGACCATGAAGGGCACCTTCTGCTTCTGGGCGTTGCGGATCTTCTTCTGCATACGGTCCGAGGAGGAGTCCACCTCGACGCGCAGGCCCTTCTTCCGGGCTGCCGCCGCGAACTTCTCCAGGTACTCGACGTGCGCGTCGCCGATCGGGATGCCGACCGCCTGGACCGGGGCCAGCCACGCCGGGAAGGCGCCCGCGTAGTGCTCCAGGAGCACCGCGAAGAAGCGCTCGATCGAGCCGAACAGCGCGCGGTGGATCATGACCGGGCGGGTCTTGGAGCCGTCCGCGGCCGTGTACTCCAGGTCGAAGCGCTCGGGCAGGTTGAAGTCGAGCTGGATGGTCGACATCTGCCAGGTGCGGCCGATGGCGTCCTTGGTCTGGACGGAGATCTTCGGGCCGTAGAAGGCGGCGCCGCCCGGGTCGGGAACGAGGGGCAGCCCCTGCTTCTCCGCCACCTGGCGCAGGGTCTCCGTGGCCTCTTCCCAGGCCTCGTCCGAGCCGACGAACTTCTCCGGGTCCTTGGTGGACAGCTCCAGGTAGAAGTCGGTCAGGCCGTAGTCGCGCAGCAGGCCGAGGACGAAGGTGAGCGTCTTGTCGAGCTCCTCCGACATCTGCTCGCGGGTGCAGTAGATGTGGGCGTCGTCCTGGGTGAAGCCACGGGCCCGGGTCAGGCCGTGCACGACGCCCGACTTCTCGTACCGGTACACCGTCCCGAACTCGAACAGGCGCAGCGGCAGCTCACGGTAGGAGCGCCCGCGCGCGTCGAAGATCAGGTTGTGCATGGGGCAGTTCATGGGCTTGAGGTAGTAGTCCACGCCCTCGTCGAGCTGCATGGGCGGGTACATGCCGTCGGCGTACCAGTCCAGGTGGCCCGAGGTCTCGAAGAGCTTCCCCTTCGTCGCGTGCGGGGTGTAGACGAACTCGTAGCCCTCCTCCTCGTGGCGGCGCCGCGAGTAGTCCTCCATGACCCGGCGGATGACGCCGCCCTTGGGGTGGAAGACGGCGAGGCCGGAGCCGATCTGCTCCGGGATGGAGAACAGGTCGAGCTCGCTGCCGAGCTTGCGGTGGTCGCGCTTCTCGGCCTCGGCGAGGAACTCCAGGTGCGCCTTCAGCTCGTCCTTGGTCGGCCAGGCGGTGCCGTAGATGCGCTGGAGCATGGGGTTCTTCTCGCTGCCGCGCCAGTAGGCGGCCGCGTTGCGCATCAGCTTGAACGCCGGGATCGCACGGGTCGACGGCAGGTGGGGGCCGCGGCAGAGGTCCTTCCAGCACAGCTCGCCGGTCTTGGCGTCCAGGTTGTCGTAGATCGTCAGCTCGCCGGCGCCGACCTCGACGTCCGCACCGTCGTCGGAGGAGGCGGAGCCCTTGAGGCCGATCAGCTCCAGCTTGTACGGCTCACCGGCCAGCTCCTCGCGGGCGGCGTCGTCGGTGACCACGCGGCGGGCGAACTTCTGCCCCCGCTTCTGGATCTCCTGCATCTTCTTCTCGATGGCCTTGAGATCCTCGGGCGTGAACGGCTTCTCGACGTCGAAGTCGTAGTAGAAGCCGTCCTTGACGGGCGGGCCGATGCCGAGCTTGGCCTCGGGGAAGAGCTCCTGCACGGCCTGCGCCATGACGTGCGCGGTGGAGTGGCGCAGGATGTTCAGGCCGTCCTCGGAGGAGATCTCGACGCCCTCGACCTCGTCGCCCTCGGACAGGGCGTACGACAGGTCCCTGAGCTCGCCGCCCACGCGCGCGGCGACGATCGAGCGCTCGCCGGCGAAGAGCTCGGCGGCCGTAGTGCCCGTCGTCACCACGCGTTCTTCCCGCTCGGAATCGCGCTGGATGATCACACGGACGTCTGACACCGGTCTCTCCTGACTGAAGGGGGCTGCGGGCGCCATACCGGAGCGCGCGCACGAGTAAGGATCGTACCGACCCGGGACCACCCTTCGCGAAATCAGTCCCCGCAGTCCCCTCCGCAGGCCTCCTCGAAGAAGGCCGCCACCCCGGCGTTCTCCTGGAGCGCCTTCATGAGGCGGTCCCGCTCGGCGTCGTCGACCTGCACCGGTACGACACCGTGGGCGCCGGTCAGGCGCCGGAAGCCGCCCCGGCTCTCCAGCCGTCCCTGGACCCGCACCGGCAGCCCGACGAGGTGGGCGTGCCCGGCGATCCGGTACGCCTCCTCGTCGAGGGTGATCCGGACGTCCGGTACGTCGGCCCCGGCCAGCACCCGCAGCCGTACGGTGCCCTCGCCGCGCGGCCCCGACCTGCGCATCCGTGTCACCGCTCCCGTGATCCGCACCGGTACGGCGGGTTCCTCGCGCAGGTAGCGGGCGCCCGCCTCGCGCAGCGCGGGCAGGTCGCCGGGTGAGAACTCGACGGGCTCGGCGGAGGGCGCGCAGCCCTCGGGCACACCGGCGGCCGGGGCCCACGCGACGGCGATCCGGGCGCCTTCCGTGCCCCGGACCAGGGCGACGAGGGCCTCGGTGAGGTCGTGGCTCACTCCCGCCTCGACCGCGGCGTCGAAGGCATCCATGCCGCCGGTGGCGCGCTGGTAGTCGATGGCCTCACGGGCGGCGTACAGGGCCTGGTGGAGGCGTACGGCGAGAGGTCGGCCGCCTTCGACGGGCACGAAGGCGGTGAGCCGGCCGTCCGTCGCGGAGCCGACGAGGACGTGGTCCAGGGACGCGGCAGCGGAGCGCCGGTGCCGGGCGCCGTGGTAGCCGGCCCGGGCGCGGGTGGCGAGTGCCGCCGCGAGCAGCATCCGGCGGGCGGCGGTGCGCAGCCGGTCCTCGACGGTCCAGGGCGCCGCGCCGGCCGGCCCGGCCGGGACCTCGTGCCACCAGCGGATCTCGTCGCTGGGGACGGCGAGGGAGACGAGGACTTCGCGGGCGGAGGGCGAGCCGCTGCGGGACAGGGCGAGCAGGGCCTCGCCGAGCAGGTCGTCGCTGTCGGGGAAGGCGCGGCTCTCGGGCACGAGGAGGCTGGTGCCGGTGCCGCCGGGGCCGGGCGGCGTCCAGCGGCCGTAGCGTCCCGGGGCGCCGCCGCGCCGCTGCCAGCCGTGCCGGCGGAGCAGGGCGCCCAGTACGGCCGGGTCGACGTCCACGGGCTCGGGCGGAGCACCGCTGAACGTGGTGTCGACGGGGTGGGGCCGCACGGGCCTCAGTGGCTCCTCTGTCGGGCGGTGCGTCACGGTTTCCCTCCCGTCCCGACCCGCGTCATGATCTCGCACAGCGCCCGGTCGTCGAAGATGCGTGAAGTCGGAATGCGCACAGTGGTGCGGCGGCGGCCGGTGATCGGCTGGCCGGCGAGGTTGGTCCAGTAGCAGCAGTGCCTGAGGTCGAGCCGGTCGTGGCCGGCGCGCAGCCAGTCGTCCTGGGAGCGCGGCACCAGCATCACCACCAGGATCTTGTGCACCGACACGGGTGTGCGGGCGAGCTTCGCCAGGTGGTCGTTGTCGAGCGTGAAGGCGAAGGTGGGGCCCGGTGGGTCGGGCGGCACCTGGTACGTGGCCTTGAGCTGCACCTTGATGGTGACCTCGTCGTCGACGGTGTGCCCGGGTGCGCTGTGGCTGACGTGCCAGTCGATGCCGTTGTCGGGGAACGGCTGGGAGAGCGAGCAGCCGGCGGCCGCCGCGACGGCGTGCAGATAGCCGACCTGGAGTGTCTCCATGCAGGCGGTGGTGGCGAGGGTGCCGCGGGAGGGGGCCGTGCGCTCGGGCAGCAGCCCGCCCCGTTCGGGCTGCGCTATGGCCATGGCCAACAGCCTTCCAGAACAAGTGGGTCCCCGTGCGGGCCGTTGAACTGCGCGGACCCGTACTCCTGTTGTCTCCTTCCGGCGTACGGCGCAAACAGCCCGGGTATCACCGGATCGGGCAGCGGACGGTGCGTCAACTGCCGAAGTGAGCGAGGGGTTGTGTGGCTATGACGACGTGCTGGTACGAAGGCCCGCTGGCCGCCTTCGACACGGAGACCACGGGCGTGGACGTCGAGACCGACCGCATCGTGTCGGCCGCCGTCGTCGTCCAGGACGCCCCGGGCATCCGGCCGCGGGTCAGCCGCTGGCTGGTGAACCCGGGCGTGCCGGTGCCCGCCGAGGCGACGGCGGTGCACGGGCTGACGGAGGAACACCTGCAGCGCAACGGCCGGTGGCCGGCGCCGGTGATGTACGAGATAGCGGAGGCGCTGGCCGAACAGGCCCACGTCGGCCGCCCGGTCGTGGTGATGAACGCGCCGTTCGATCTCACCTTGTTCGACCGGGAGTTGCGCCGTCATCGCGCCTCGTCCCTGAGCCGCTGGTTCGAGTCGGCGCCGCTGTGCGTGCTCGACCCGAGGGTCCTGGACAAGCACCTGGACCGCTACCGCAAGGGCCGCCGCACCCTGACGGATCTGTGCGCGCACTACGGCGTCGCCCTGGAGGGCGCGCACGACGCGGCGGCCGACGCCGTGGCGGCGCTGGAGGTCACCCGGGCGGTAGGGCGCCGTTTCGCGTCGCGGCTGGAGCGCCTCGCCCCCGGTGAGCTGCACACGCTGCAGGCGGTGTGGCACGCGGCGCAGGCCCGGGGGCTCCAGGCGTGGTTCGCGCGCAGCGGTGTGGAGGAGTCTGTCGACCCGGCCTGGCCGCTGCGTCCGGAGCTGCCGGCGGCGGCCTGAGCACCTGGCAGGACACCTGCGCGGGGCATGAAAAAACCGGTCCGTCTGTGACGGACCGGCTGTTTCCGGTGGGCGATACTGGGTTCGAACCAGTGACCTCTTCGGTGTGAACGAAGCGCTCTCCCACTGAGCTAATCGCCCGGGAACGCACTGAACAATACAGGTCCCGGCACGTTTCCTTCAAACCGCTTGGAGGTGCCGGGCCAGTCCGCGCGCTCCCGTGCGCATCATCAGCCGGTGATTGGCCCGGAAGGCGGGCCGGCAGGGCACGGCGAGGCGCCGCAGCAGCGGCTTGCGGACGTCGACGATCTGGTCGTACCGCACGAGAGTCCCCGCCCCGTCCGAGGTGACCGTCCAGCGTGCCCAGCCCTCCATGTCGCCGGACAGGGCGATCTCCAGCACGCCGGCCGCGGGGTCACGTCGCACCTCCCGGGCCGTGAAGGTCATGTCGTACGGCAGGACGGAGCGGATCCGGACCACCCCCGAGGTGTCGTCGAGCCGGGTCACCTCCCGGACCTGGCGCCACCACCGGGGGTAGTCCTCGGCGCGCTCCAGCGCCTCGTACACGGGAGCGGGCGGCGCGGGCAGGGTCCACAGAGTGCGGAAACGGTAGTGGTTCCAGTCCATGACGGCAGTCTGCCCACGTGCGGTGCGGGATGTCTGAGTACGCGCCTGAGTACCCGCACTCATGCCGTACGGGGTGACGCCGACCACACTGCCGGTCATGACGCACCTTCCGCCCCCGGCCGAGGAACTGCGGCTCCTCGACGCCGAACTCCGGCAACTGGACGCCCGCCGGGCCCAGTTGCTGACCCGTCGCGCCTGGCTGGTCGCGGCCCTGCAACAGGCACGGCAACAACCGCAGCAGGCCTGGGCTCAGGCGCGGACGCAACCGCCGCCCGTCGCATGGTCCCGCCCGGAGACCGCCGCGCCCAGCGTGCAGAACGTGCTGCTGGTGCTCGGCGGTGTGCTGCTCACGCTCGCGGCGGCGGTGTTCACACTGGTCAGCTGGGGACACATGGGGATCACCGGGCGGGCACTGGTGCTCGGCGCGGTCACGCTGGCCGCGCTCGCCGTGCCCGCGCCGCTGCTGAAGCGAGGGCTGCGGTCGACGGCGGAGTCCGTGGCCGGGCTCGGGCTCGCCCTGACCGTCCTGGACGCGTATGCGCTGCGCGAGGCCGCCCTCACCGGGACGGACGGTGCCGGGTACGCGGCGGCCGCGGCGGCGGTGCTGGCGGTGATCTGGTCGGCGTACGGCCTGCTGCTGCCGGCCATGACCACGCTGCGCCTGCCCCTGCCCTCCGCCCTGGCCGCGGCCCAGTTCCCCCTGCTGCTGTGGGCCCTGGCCACCGATGCGGGTCCGTATGTGATCACTGCCGCGCTGCTGGTGACGGCCGGGCTCGATGCGGTGGCGGCGCTGCGGGTGACGGCCGGGTCCGTGCGGATCGTCGCCGTTGTCGGTGCGTACGCCATGGGTGGCTGGGGCGTCCTGGCCGCGGGCTGGTTGTCGCTGGCGGCTGACGGCCCGGGCGACTCCGCCCGTGCCGGGGGGCTTCTCCTTCTCGCGGCGGTGATCGCGCTGGGTGCGGCCTGGCGGGTCCCGGGTCCGGGCGTACGGCACGCCCTCGGTCTCGCGGCGGCCGCAGGGCTGCTCACCGTGGGTGCGCTCGGCGGGGTGGCTCGCTTCGGAGTACCGACGGAGTGGGTGGTTCCGGTTCATTTGGCCTTCGGTATCGCGCTGTTGGCGGGGCTGCGGGCCGGGGGGCTGTTGCCGGACGCGGTGCGGCACGGGGCCGCCTGGGCCTCCGCGGTCGTACAGGCGCTGTCTCTTCTGTGGGCGCTGCCCGTCGTCGCCCTGGTGGTGATGGGGCCGGCGGGCTGGCTGGGCCGGGTGTGGAGCGGTGCGCCGTCGGACGCCCGGGCGGCGGTCGCCGTCGAGGCCCCCTGGCCGTCGGACGCGGCGGCGGCTCCCGTTGTGCTGCTCGCGGTCGCGGCCGTGCTCGCCTCGGCGGTCCGCGCGGAGCAGTGGCGCCCGCGGGCCCGGCTCGGTGCGCTGGGTCTGCTGTGGGCCGCGGCGCTGCTGCTTCCGGCGATCCTCGCGGTTCCCCACCTCGCGGGGATGTCGGTCCTGGGAGTCATGACGGCGGCCGCCCTGTACCTGGGCCGGACCACGACGTCCGGCGCGCGGGTCACCGCCCTCGTCCTGGCCCTGGTCACGGCCGTCGACCTCACCCTGGTCTCCCTGGCCTCCCAGACCGCGACGCTGGTCGTGCTGTCCGTGCTGACGGCCCTGCCGGCCGCGGCCTCGTGGCGGGTGAGCCTCGCCCCCTTCACGGCTCCGGCCGCCTTCGTGTACGCCGCCGCCCTGGCCTCGGCGACGGGTGCCGCCGCGGACTGGCCGCCGGCCCGGACCGCCCTGCTGGTCCTGGCCGTGCCGGTGGCCGCCGCCCTGCTCGCGCCGCGTCTCGCCGCGTCCCGGGCGACGGTGCCGGTCGAGGCCGTGGGAGCCGCCTCCGGCCTGCTGGCCGTGGGCCTCGCGGTCACCGATCCGCCGCTGCTCGCCCTGGTACTGGCGCTGTGCGGCGTCATCGCCGCAGGCACGGCATTGCGCCCCGACCGCCGCCCCGTCGGCTATGCGGCCACCGCCCTGTTCGTGCTGGCCGCCTGGGTGCGCCTGGCCGCGTGGGAGGTCGGCACACCGGAGGCGTACACGCTTCCGGTGACCGTTCCGGCGCTGCTCGTCGGTGCCCTGCGCAGGCGCCGCGACCCGCAGGCGTCCTCCTGGACGGCGTACGGCGCCGGACTCGCCGCCACGCTCCTGCCGAGCCTCGTCGCGGCCTGGGCCGACCCGCACTGGACGCGGCCGTTGCTGCTGGGCACGGCGGCACTGCTGGTCACGCTGCTGGGTGCCCGGCACCACCTCCAGGCGCCGCTGGTGCTGGGCGGCTCGGTGCTCGCCCTGGTCACGCTGCACGAACTCGCCCCGTACGTCGTACAGGTGACCGGCGCACTCCCCCGCTGGGCGCCTCCCGCCCTCGCCGGACTCCTGCTGCTCGCACTGGGGGCGACGTACGAGCAGCGGATACGGGACGTCCGGCGGGTGCGGGATGTGCTGGGCAGGATGAACTAGCCCTGACGCTCGCGCTGTCGGCGCCTCGGCGGGGCGTACGGGCGTATCGACTGCGGACAAGGCCCGTGATGTCATACGTTTTCCGATTGGCCGCTGGCGGCAGGCGACACGGTCGGGCGGGACGGGGAGGCATCATGACGGACCTGGAGGAATCAGCGGGGCGGGGCAGGGGCGCCGAGGACCGGGGGACGCTGGAGCACCTGCTCTCGGTGGTGGGGGCGGGAGCCGTGGAGTTGCACACGGCCCCGGAGGGACTGCGGACGAGTGTCACCGGCGTCCATGTGCTGGACGCTCTCGAACCCGTGATCAGACCGCGGGAGTTACTGCTCGCGGTCGGCGTCGACCCGCGCTCGGCGCATGCGGTCGACGTGGTGCGCCGGGCCGGTGAGGCGGGTGCGGCGGGTGTGGTGTTCGGCCCGGGGCGGCCGGAACCCGCCGCGCGGGCGTTGCAGACAGCCGCGCAGGAGTGCGGCACGGCGGTGCTCTTCCGTACCGCCTGGTGCACCTGGGCCCAACTCGTGGGGGTGCTGCGGGCGGGGCTGGCCTCGGCGGGCGTTCCCCCGATGGCCGCGACCAGCGGCGTGCGCCTGGGTGATCTGGACTCCCTGGCCGATGCGGTGGCGGCCCTGGTGGGAGGTTCGGTGACCATCGAGGACACGGAGTCGCGGGTGCTGGCTTATTCCTCCACCGAGGAGAACGTGGACGAGATGCGCCGGCTGACCATCCTCGGCCGTCGCGTGCCGCCCTGGCGGGTGGCGGCCATGCGGGAGGCGGGGTTCTTCCAGGCGCTGTGGGGTGCGGGCGACGTGCTGCACCGGCCGGCCCACGGCCAGGACCCGGAGCGCCTGGTCGGCGCCGTACGGGCGGGCGGGGAGGCACTGGGTTCCATCTGGGTGGCGGCGGTCGCCGGCCGCCCGCTGTCGCCGAACGCCTCGGAGACGCTGCGCGCGGCGGCCCGGGCCGCCGCCGCCCATCTGCTGCATCACCGCACCCACAGCTCGGACAGCCGCCTGGTGGAGGACGCGGCCCGGGCGCTGCTGGAGGACCGCGGATCCGTCGAGGTGCTCGCGGAGCGGGCCTCGCTGCCGCCGCGCGAGCCCTGTGCCGTCCTTGCGGTGGGAACCGGGTCCGGCCGCCACGGCGACGACGACCCGTCCGGGCTGTACGGGCTGCTGGCCCTGCACTGCGCGGCTCTGGGCCACCGAGTCGTGGTGGTCCCGGCGGGCGGCAGGATCCTGGTGCTGCTGGGCGGGCTGGAGCGCGACCCGGGGGCGGCCGGCGGCCAGGTGACGCGGCTGGGGGAATCGCTGGCCGAACAGCTTTCGGTGACGATCGGCACGTCGGTGAGGGTGGGGCTCGGCGACGTGGTCCCCGGGCTGGCAGGGGCACCCGAATCACGCCGGTCGGCCGAGCGGACCCTTCAGGCGCTCATCGCGGCCGCCGGGCCACGCACCGTCGCGCGGAGCGAGGACGTCGCGGACACGGTGGGCATCCTTCAGGTCGTCGACGCCCTGCGCGAGGTGGCGCTGCCACCGCGGACCTCGGTGGCCCGGCTGAGGGCGTTCGACGCCGATCACAACGGCAGCTGCCTGGTGGAGACCCTGCGCGCCTACCTCGACCACTTCGGTGACGTGGCCGCCGCTTCGCGCATGCTGGGCGTGCATTCCAACAGCCTGCGCTACCGGCTGCGCCGGATCACGCAGGTGTCGGGGCTGGACCTGGACAGCCCCGACGCCCGGCTGCTCGCCCAGCTCCAGTTGCGTCTGGACGCGGAAGCCGACGGCGCACGCTCCTGAGCGACCGGCACCGAGGTGCGGCCGCGCGTCCCGTGGGCCGCTCGGCCGCTTGGCCGCTTGGCCGCTTGGCCGCTTGGCCGCTTGGCCGCGGCCACCATCGCAGGGCCTCTCCTTCGTCGTACCGCACAACGCCCTCGCATGACACGGGGGTTGTTGCGTTCGGCCGCCGTGGGCGAGGCCCGCGTCTTTGACGACTCGACGATGACGCCGTCCGGGTGCGGACAGCAGCCTGGTACTCCACCCCGGGGCCGTCCCGGGTGCTGCGCGTAACCGGAGGGCTCACCATGACCGGACCGACCCCCGCCGCCGAGCGGCGCGAGCGGATCCTCCAGGAAGCGGTGCGGCAGGGACTGCTGGACGCCGAGCGGTCCCAGCTGGCCGCCTTCGTCGACCTCGACGGCGTCGCCGCGACGGTCGACTCCCTGCACCGCGCCTTCCCCTCTTCGCCGCGCGTGCTGCACGCGTTCGCCGCCAAGGCCAACTGCCTGGTGCCGGTGCTGGCGGAGCTGCGGCGGCTCGGCATGGGCTGCGAGGTGGCCACCGCGGGTGAACTGGCCCGCGCGCTGGCCGCCGGATTCGAGCCCGAGCGCATCGTCTTCGACTCGCCGGCCAAGACGGAGGCCGAACTGCGGCGCGCCCTGGACCTGGGCGTGACCGTCAACGCGGACAACTACCAGGAACTGGCCAGGATCGACCGGGCCCTGGGCGACCGCGTCCCGGTGTCGAGGATCGGGGTGCGAGTCAACTCCCAGCTCGGCGGCGGCAGCATCGCCGCGATGAGCACGGCGACGAGCACCTCCAAGTTCGGCGTCCCCCTGGCGGACCCGGGCAGCCGACGGCGGTTGCTGCGCGCCTACCACGACCACCCGTGGCTGACCTGGGTGCACACGCATGCCGGGTCGCAGGGCTGTCCGCTCGACCTCATGGCCGGCGGGGTCGCGCAGGCGGTGGCGTTCGCCGAGGAGGTCAACGCCTCCCTCGGGCGGCGTCAGGTCGTCGGCATCGACATCGGCGGCGGACTGCCCGTCAACTTCGCCGACGACGAGACCACGCCGACCTTCGACGCGTACGTCCGGCAGCTGCGTGCCCAGGCGCCCGCGCTGTTCTCCGGCGGGTACGAGATCGTCACCGAGTTCGGGCGGTCCGTCCTCGCCAAGAACGGGTTCACCGCCGCGTACGTCGAGTACACGAAGAGCATGGGCGGCCGGCCGATCGCGGTCACGCACGCCGGTGTGCAGGTGGCCACCCGGACCGTGTTCAACCCCGACGCCTGGCCCCTGCGGATCGAGGCGCACGACGGAAGCGGGCGGGCCAAACGGGGCGGACCGGTCCGCCAGGACATCGCGGGCCCCGCCTGCTTCGCCGGGGACCTGCTGGCGCGCGACCGGGCGTTGCCGCTCCTGGAACCCGGCGACCTCATCGCCGTCCCGGACACCGGCGCCTACTACTTCTCGACGCCGTTCCACTACAACAGCCTGCCCGAACCCGCCGTGCACGGGGTCCGGACGAGCGGTGACGGCCGTGTCCGCTTCGAACTCCTGCGTCCCGCGCAGGATCCGTGGGACGTGCCGGTGCCCGTCCTGGGCGGCCACGGCGCGCCTCTGCCGCAACGGGCGCACGAGCCCGCTCACGGCGTCGGGTAAGGAGCACCGAGGTGGCACAGGCCGACCGTCGAGGGCCCGGCCGGGACGGACCGCTCCTCAGTCAGCGCGCCGCGATCGTCTTCCTGCTGGCAGCCCTGGTCGGCATCGGTGCCACTGTTCTGGCGGCGCTGGCGGGCAACGTGTGGCCGGTCGCGGTGAGCGTCGGAGCCGGGGTGGTGGCCCCGGCCGTCCTGTTCTTCAACCAGATCATCGACTAGACGAGCGGATCCCGGGGCCTACGCCACGGGATCCGCTCGTCCGCCCCCGCTACGGCATCTTGTCCCCGAGCAGCGCCAGGTTCTCGATCGCGGCGAGGCCGTACAGCGCGGTGTCGTTGGTGGACACCCAGGCCGCCTCGCTGCCCGGCACCAGGGTGACCGGGCCGCTGAGCTTCTCCGTCTTCCAGGGAGCGGACTCCTTGTAGCCGTCGGAGTTGTAGAACTTGTCCCACGCGCGCTTGGCGAGCTTCTCGTCGCCGGACTGGACGGCGGCGTAGGCGTCGAGGCGCGAGTGGCCCTGGAAGAGGATCAGGGAGCCGAAGTTGCTGCCGTAGCGGGCCGCCTGCTCGGCCTTGGTGGCGTTGAAGTAGCGGCAGTAGTCGAGGTACGCCTCCTTGAACTTCGGCACGTCGACGAGGTCGATGAGCTCGGCGCACAGCTCGTTGAGTCCGAAGACGGCCGACAGGTGCGAGACCTCCACCTTGGGCTGGGCGGCGACGGCGAACTTGCCGGTGTCCAGGTCGTACAGACCGCTGCCCTGGACGAAGCCGTTGGGCTGGGCGGCGATGGTCTCCATCGTGGACAGCACGCGCGCCTTGGCCTTCTCCCACTTGGGGCCCTTGCGCTCCCACTCCGTCAGCCACGCCGAGACCAGGCCGCTCCAGTCGGTGCCGAAGCCGATCGACAGGGCGTGCCGGTCGGGCGTGTACGGCTCGGTGCGGATCTTGCGGAGCGGGTCGAGGGCGAGGAACGTCTCGTCGGAGTCGACGTTGGCGTGCATGAGGTCGCCGACGCGTTCGTCCGCCGTGAGGAAGTAGTAGTAGCGCCGGTACGTGGTGTTGGCGATGCGCTGCTGCTTGGCGCTGTCGGCGAAGTGCTGCACGCCGTGCCGGGTGCCGAGGCCGGCCCACTTGCCCAGGTGGTAGACGTCGACCTCGCCGGTGTGCCGGGTCATGGCCTCGGCGAAGCGGAAGATGTCCGAGCGGCCGCTTCTCAGGTACGCGTACCAGAGCCACAGGTCCGGCGACAGCTCGGAGTTGTCCCAGGCGTAGCCGCCGACGTCGTAGCGCCACTGGTGCCGGACGGTGTCGTAGGTGTGCATGATGTCGCCGTAGTCCCAGAAGCCGTACCACCGGCGCATCTCCACCTGGTCCTTGTAGTAGGTGAAGAGGAAGTCGAGGTGGTCCTCGATCTTCGCCTTGGCGGGGGTGGAGCGGTCGGGCTCGGCGAACAGGCCCTTGCCGAAGACTCCCGCCTTGATGAGCTGCCTGGGCGGGGCGGCGAGCTGCGGGAGGACACGGACGGCCTCGACCTGCCCGGCGAGCTGCTCGGCGCTCGGGGTGGACTCGTTGGCCCAGAAGAGCAGTTCGGAGGTGCGGGCGATGCCGTACGGGGTGCCGAACTCGGGCTCGTAGTCCTCGTAGGTGATGTTGAGGCCCTCGATCTGCTCCGGGAAGGTGTCCTGGCCCATGCCGTCGTGGTAGAAGCGCATGTCCATGGGCTGGGCCTCGGGGGACCAGAGCCAGAGGGTGACCTCGGCCTCGTCGGTGTGGGCGTCCCGGATGTCGAGCTGGGCGGGGAACTTCTCCCAGAAGTCGCGCAGGCCGAAGGAGAATCCGCCGCTCACCCCGCCGACGTACCCGAAGCCGGAGGCGCGCCGACCGCCGCCCGCCGCGATCCAGCCGTGGCCCTTCTTGGTGCGCTTGCGCAGGGTGAAGCCGTCGGCGGACAGCTGGGAGAGGGTGTAGTCGCCCCACTCGGGGATGTACTGCAGCCGGGTGGTGACCCGCTGGTCCCAGGTGGCCGGGTCGGGCAGCTTCTTGCCCTCGTACTGCGCCGCCTGCACGGCCGCGCCCGGGTCGCGGCGCAGGCCGGTGATGCCCTTGACGGCCTCGCGCAGCAGGCCGGTGCCCTCGCCGCCGATGCGGATGTGCCGGTCGTAGGACTCGTCGCGCATCGGCACGGTGAAGCGGACGCCGAGGCCGCGGATGAAGTCGCCGCTCGCCTTGCCGGGCTCCTGCTTCCCGTCGTAGGTGATGGTGTGCACCATGCGGAAGGAGTCGGCGCCCGCGTAGAAGTAGAGCCGGATGGAGAAGGGCAGCCAGCCGCGGCTGCCCTTGCGGTGCTTGCCGTCGATGCGGACGACCGCGCGGACCGGGCCCTCCTGCTCGACGGTGACCTTGTCGACGGCGCCGTCGAAGCGCTCGGTCCTGACCGCGCCCTGGTCCTCGTCCTCGACCTCGGGCTGGCGGATCAGCACGAGCCGGCCGTTCTTCGCGATCTCCGTCGAGCCCCGCCTGACCGACTTGACGATCGTGGAGCCGGACTTGCCGATCCTGGCGGTGATGACCCCGGTGGAGATGTCGATGGTGCCGCCGCTCTTGTCGACCGTGACCTTCTTCTCCGGCGCGGCGGGCGTCCCGGCGGTGAGGGTGAGCTTGCCGTCGCCCGAACCGACCGCGTGGGCGGTCCACTTGAGGGAACCGTCGGGCCAGTAGGCGATCGGCCACGACTGCACGGGTACGGCCTTGCCGTCCGCGTCCGTCAGCGCGAACGTCTGGTCCTTCTGGTAAGCGCCCTTCGGCCAGGGGACGCCGACGGTGGAGCCGGGGGCCGCGCCGAGGGCGCCGTCCTCCAGCCAGTCGAGGGTCACCGGGTCGGCGTCGGCGGGCTCGGCTCTGGGGACGGCCTGCGCGTCCTGCGTCCCCAGGGCCCAGCTGAACTGGGCGGCGGCTCCGGCGACGGCGGCCGCCTTCAGGAGGGACCTGCGGGGGATGGGAGACATGGCGTTGCTGCCTTTCCTCGTCCGTGCGGGAAGCAATTCCGTACGCTGGTCAGGGGCATGACAGAGAGAGGTGCGGCGCCCGGGGCGCCGACCTGGCAGGGGGGCACCGCCGGTCAGCGGCGCCGGTACCGCTCCTCCACGGCTACGGCCGCCGCCGCGACGGCCCCGAGGACGGGGACCGCCAGCGGCGCGGCGAACCAGGCGGACACGACCACCACGGCCAGCCCGCCGATGATCAGGAAGGACCCGGCCGGGTCGAGCACCGTCCGGCGCCAGGCCGCCGCCAGCAGCGTCCGCCAGCGGGCCCCCGGCTCCCAGACCGCCGCCGCCCGCAGCCCGGCCACGACCAGACCGATCAGCGCGCACACGCCGACGGCCCCGACCAGCGGCCCGCCGGGAATCCCCGCACGGACCGCCTGGACGTCCACCCAGACCGCGGCCAGGGCCGCCCACCCCGCGATCCCCGCGAGCCACCCGCCGCGCACGGCCGTACGGAAGTCCGCGACGAACTCCCGCCGGCCACCGCCCTCGTGCGCGG
Organism: Streptomyces sp. HP-A2021; assembly: GCF_022807935.1. Lineage (NCBI taxonomy): Bacteria > Bacillati > Actinomycetota > Actinomycetes > Kitasatosporales > Streptomycetaceae > Streptomyces > Streptomyces sp. HP-A2021. The sequence continues at coordinate 7,943,013 of NZ_CP094344.1, read as the reverse complement.
TGCGCCGCCGCAGGTGCCGCGCACCCGCGGCGAACGCGGCGGGGTACGTGACGACCCCCAGCGAGGCCACCGCGATCCACACACCGGTCAGCAGGCACTCGGCGAACACCGCGAACCGCTCGGCGAGCAGCGACTCGCCCCGTGCTTTCACCCGGGTCCCGGCCATGCTCACCTCAGCCCTTCAGACCCGACGTGGCCATGCCGTCGATCAGATAGCGCTGGAAGGCCAGGAAGAAGGCGAGCACCGGCAGCAGCGCGACCAGCGACATGGCGATCATGCCGCCGTAGTTGGCCACGGCGTCCTGGTCCACGAACATCTTCAGGCCGAGCGAGACCGTGTACTTGTCGGGCTCGTTGAGGTAGATCAGCGGGCCCATGAAGTCGTTCCAGGAGTTGATGAACGTGAAGATCGCGCTGGTGATCAGGGCCGGCCGGCACAGCGGCAGCATGATCGACCAGTAGATGCGGAAGTGCCCGCACCCGTCCAGCCGGGCCGCCTCGTCGAGTTCCTTGGGCATGTTGCGCATGAACTGCACCATCAGGAAGACGAAGAACGCCTCCGTGGCCAGGTACTTGCCGAGCAGCAGCGGTGTGTAGGTGTTGATCATCTCCATGTTGCGGAACAGCACGTACTGCGGGATCAGCAGCACGTGGTACGGCAACAGGAGGGTGCCGATCATCAGCGTGAACAGCAGATTGCGGCCCGCGAATTTGATCCTCGCGAAGGCGTACGCCGTCAGCGAGCAGGACGCCAGGATCCCGATCACCGAACCGACGCCGAGGAAGAGCGAGTTGTAGAAGAAGGTGGAGATCGAGATGTCGGCGATGCCGTCGGCGAGGCTGGTGTAGTTGGAGATGATCGGGTCGCCCGGGAAGAGGTCCAGGCTGCCGACGATGTCCTCGCTCTTCTTGAAGGAACCGCCGATGACCCAGATCACCGGGTAGAGGATCACCGCCAGGACCAGCAGGGAGCCGATGTGCCAGGCGAGGGATCCGGGCAGTTTGTGCCGCAGTCCGCCCCCTCGCGTCGAGGGGGCCGGAGTGATGTCGGTGGCCTGCGCGCTCATCGGGCGCCCTCCTCGTAGTGCACCCAGCGCTTCTGGGACCAGAACAGCACCGCCGTCACCAGGGCGACCGCGACGAGCAGCATCCAGGCCATGGCGGAGGCCAGACCCATCCGGCTGTTCTCGAAGCCCTGGACGTAGAGGTAGCAGGTGTAGACCATCGAGCCGTCCGCGGGACCGCAGGCGTTGCTTCCGGCGCCGCCGCCGACGATGTACGCCGAGCTGAAGATCTGGAAGGAGTGGATCGTCTCCAGCAGGACGTTGAAGAAGAGCACCGGGGAGATCATCGGCAGGGTGATGTTCCAGAAACGCCGCAGCTTGCCGGCCCCGTCGACCTCGGCCGCCTCGTACAGCTCGCGCGGGACCTGCTTGAGGCCGGCCAGGAAGATGACCATGGGGGCGCCGAACTGCCAGACGGTGAGCGCCACCAGGCTGTAGATGATCATGTCGGGGTCGCCGGTCCAGCCGCCGACGTCGATCCCGAAGATCTTCTGCGTACGGTCCACGATCGCGTCGTCCGAGAAGATCGCCTTCCAGACGATCGCGACAGAGACGCTCGCGCCGATCAGCGACGGCGCGTAGAAGGCGGCCCGGTAGAAGGCCTGTCCGCGCCGCTTCTGCGCGAGGAGCAGGGCCACACCGAGGGCCGCGAGCAGCTTGAGCGGCGTTCCGACGACGACGTACCAGAGCGTCACCTGCACCGAGTGGCGCCAGCGGGGGTCGCCGAACATCTCGGAGAAGTTGTCGAGGCCGATCCACTTGGGGGCGTCGAACAGGTTGTAGTCGGTGAACGCGAAGTAGAGCGAGGCGACCATCGGGCCCGCGGTGAGCAGCAGGAACCCGGCGATCCAGGGAGACATGAAGAGATAGCCGGCCAGGTTCTCCCGGCGCCGCCGCCGCTTGAGGGCGGCGGGGCGCACGGGCTTCACCGGACCGTGCCGCGGCTCGGAGTCCTGGGACAGGCCCTCCATCGCAGGGGCGTGTGTCACGGTGGTTCCCATCAGCTGCCGAGAGCCGTCTTCGACTCGGTGAAGAACTGCTTGACGGCGTCGTCCACCGACCGCTTGCCCAGGGCCATCTCCTCGGAGATACGCAGGAACGCGGCCTCGCAGATGTCGGCGCCCTCGGGGTGCGGGGTGATGGGCTCCAGGACGCCCGCCTCGACGAGGGACTGCTCGTACGCGGCGATGGCCTTGTTGACCGGGTCGGTCGGCTTGTACGCGTCGAACTGGGCCTGCGTCGCGGGCACGCCCCGGTCGTAGCCCATGATCTTGGCGACCTCGGGGTCGTGCACCATGAAGTCGATGAACTGGGCGACCTCCTTGGGGTGCTGGGTGCGCTTGGAGGCGCTCAGCATGAGGGAGCCGAGGTACTGGCCGGTCTTCTTGCCGTCCGTCGTCGGGATGGGTGCCAGGCCGTACTCGCTCTTGCCCTCGGAGGTGTAGCGGACGGTGAAGTTGTCCCAGGTGAACTCACCAGCGGCGATTCCGTCGGAGACCGCCGACTTGGGCTTGATCTGCGCGACCTTCTTGGGGTCGGCGTAGACGCCCTCCTCGACGCCCTTCTTGGCCTTCGTCCACCACTCCGTCAGATCGGCCTCGGTGAAACCGAGTCCGTCCTCGGTGAAGAACGCCTTGCCCTGCTGGCGCAGGTAGGGGTCGTAGAGGTACATGACGCCGTACATGCCGCTGTCGCCGGCGCGGCCCGTCTTGTCGCGGATCTTCTTCATCGCCGCGTCGAAGTCGTCCCAGGTCCAGCCCTGCTCCGGCTTCACGCCGGCCCGGGTGAAGACGGGCTTGTCGATGACGAGGGCCATCGAGTTGGAACCGACCGGAACTCCGAGGAGCTTGCCGTCGATCTCGCCGAACTTCTCGAGTCCGGCGCGGAATCCGTCCATCCGGAGGTTGCCGGCCTTGACCTGCTCGCTGAGATCGAGCAGCACGTTCTTCGCGTCGTATTTGCGCAGGAACCCGATGGCATTCTGGAACACGTCCGGCGGATTTCCCCCGGAGGCCTGGGTGTTGAACTTCTTCCAGAAGTCGAGATAAGGCTGGAAGTCCGTTTTCACCTTGATCTTCGGGTACTTCTTCTCGAAGAGCGCGATGGTCTTGTTGATGCGCTCGGCGCGGTCCTCCGCACCCCACCACGCGTAACGGATCGTCACCGTCCCGTCCGCGGAGGTCCCTCCGTCGCCACCGCAGCCGGTCGTCGCGGCCAGCCCCAGCGTGGCCGCCGTGGCCCCGGCCGCCTTCAGAATCGTACGTCTCTCAACATTCCTGCCGTTCACCACGGTTGGCCCTCCCCGCACATCGTCCCGCTCGCATGAATCGTTTCAAGTAAGCGCTTGCTGGCACAAGTTACGGAGGGGCTGAGGGTGCGTCAATGATTCGGACAAGAATTTCTTACCGAGCGGGCCGGCGGCGAGGCCGGACGCGGGGGCGCTACGCCGGGGCTGCCGGGGTGATGTCACTGGTGGGGCCGGTGTGGTCGGCGGGCCGAACGGGTCGGGACCGCCCACACGGCTTTCGGGAGCGACCGAAAGACGACGCCGGGGCGGGTGGCGCGGGACCGGACGGAAGGTGACCGGTTTCCGTCCTCGAGGAGCCGCCGGCCGGACGTCCGACACCCCGGAACGGGAGACACCCGCGCGCGGCGGCCCAGGCACCGAACGACGGCGGCCCACCTGCGCAGTCGCAGGTGGGCCGCCGATCCGGGTGGGCGATACTGGGTTCGAACCAGTGACCTCTTCGGTGTGAACGAAGCGCTCTCCCACTGAGCTAATCGCCCGGACGCAGGAAGAACATTACCCCATGTCAGGGGGTGCCTGTGACCAGGAGACGGCCGGCAACGGCACCCCCGCCGCTGCTCACTGGTCCTTGATCTTCCACGGCATGACGATGCCGAACTTCCACACGTAGATACCGACCAGTACGGCCACGATCACCAGGCCGATGGTCGTCAGGATGATGTTCCGCCGCCGCACCCTGGGATCGAGGGCGCGCTGGGCGGCCTCCGTGACCTTCCGCTTGGTCCAGCGGAGCACCAGCTGAGCCCATACGAACTCGGTCGCCCAGATCGCCATGCCGCCGAAGATCACGACCCAGCCCGGCCCCGGCAGGGGCAGCATGATGATGCCCGCCACGACGACCGCGAGCCCGATGATGAAGATGCCGACCTGCCAGCTCACATGCAGCAGACGGCGCGCTTTGACGAATTCCGGTGCCCGCGAGCCGAGCGCCCGCTCCTGCTCGCTGCGCACCTCGTCCGTCCCCGTCTCGTCCGACGCCACAGCCACCTCGCCCGGCTCGTCACTCCCCGTATTCATAGGCCCAAACACTACCGGAGCGAAACCAGTCACCGGAATGGACGCACGGCGCGAACGATCTCTCGGCCGGAAGAGTTACGTAAAGGCACGCAAAACACTCAGAGGGGTTTACAACGGCACCGTAGGTGGCATGTCGATTTCGCCGACGTGCGAATCCCCGAGCGCACACTGAGCGAAAGGCCCTGGCGCTTATGAACACCACGGTCAGCTGCGAGCTGCACCTGCGCCTCGTTGTGTCGAGCGAGTCCTCCCTGCCTGTGCCCGCAGGCCTGCGGTACGACACGGCCGACCCCTACGCCGTGCACGCCACCTTCCACACCGGAGCCGAGGAAACCGTCGAGTGGGTGTTCGCCCGCGACCTCCTCGCCGAGGGACTTCACCGCCCTACGGGCACCGGTGACGTCCGCGTCTGGCCGTCGCGCAGTCACGGCCAGGGCGTCGTGTGCATCGCCCTGAGCTCACCGGAGGGCGAGGCGCTGCTCGAGGCCCCGGCACGGGCCCTGGAGTCCTTCCTGAAGCGGACCGACGCCGCCGTGCCGCCCGGCACGGAGCACCGGCACTTCGACCTCGATCAGGAGCTCTCGCACATCCTGGCGGAAAGCTAGGTCGAGGCGCTCACAAAGCAGCCCGGTGCCGTCGACTCGGGGAGACGGCTCGGGCCTGGACAACCGCATATGGGATACACCGGCGCCGGCACCGCGGATCTCGCGGGGCGGCGCCGGCTCGCGTGGGCAGCCGTTTCGGATCGGGTGTGCCGCGGGTCGGTTCGCGCGTGCCGCCGGGCGGGAACCACGGCCTGCCCGGCGTCGTTGTATTCGAAGCCATGTGCGGGCATCAGGGCGGTCCGGCGGTGGTGGAGCCGTTACCATCGGCCAGCATCGGCGGGCGCCTGCCCGACCCCCAGGCCAGGGAGCGAATCGTGCTGATCACCCACGACACCCGGTGCGCCCTCGACACCGTGGTCGATCTGGTGAACACCGCACCGGAGGACGACACGGCACCGGACGGGCTGCCGGACGTGGCGACCCTCGCGGACTTCGTACGAAACCACAAGATCAGCGATGTGGGAGTGCTCTCGGAGTTCGACCTCTCGGCGGTGCGGAAGATCCGCGGGCGGTTCGCCGCCGTCTTCGCCGCTCCCGACGCCCGGACCGCCGCCGGCCAGATCAACGAGCTGGTCGCCGCCGCCGGCACCACACCCCGGCTCACGGACCACGACGGCTACGACTGGCACGTGCACTACTTCGCACCCGGTGCCTCCATCGCCGACCACCTGGCCGCCGACTGCGGGATGGCCCTGGCCTTCTTCGTGGTCGCCGGGGAGCAGGAGCGGCTGCGGCGGTGCGAGGCGCCCGACTGCCGGAGGGCCTTCGTCGACCTGTCCCGCAACCGCTCGCGGCGCTACTGCGACAGCCGGACCTGCGGTAACCGCCTGCATGTGGCCGCGTACCGGGCGCGACGCAAGGAAGCGGCGGGCTGACCGCCACCGCGGGGCGAGTGGCGGTGGACGGTCGATGCCGACGCGGTCCCGGCGGGTGGCGCCGGGTACCGCGGGTACGGCTCACAGCAACAGCAGATCGTGCAACGAGGCCATGAGCAGCAGACTCCCGATCACCGCAAGGAAGATCATGAGCGGTGGCTGGGATAGGGCGAAGAGGCAACCACGTGGCTCGTCCTGCCGGGGACGTGGCTCGTCCTGCGGCGGCGCGGGGTCGCTCTGTTCCGTCGTGTCCAGCATCTCGCGGCGATGATGACGCAGTCGCCCGGCCGGACGCGATCAGCGGCCTCGTTCCGTGCGGGTGTGCGCCGATTCCGCGAGGTCCGGTTCAGGTTGTGATCACTTCCGCGCGCCCGGCGACTCACTGTGACGATTCGACCGGCGCGCGGCCGTCATATGCCGTGCTTCTTGAGGATGGCCTCGATGTCGCTGAAGTCGTCGTCGCCCCGTGTCGGCGCGGCGGGCCGGGTGGCCGGGCGGGCCCCCTGGCCCAGGGAGGGCGCCGAGGCCGCCGGAGCCACCGCCTCCGGCCCGGCGGCCGCGCGGGCCGCCTTGCGCTCTTTGCGGGTGCCACCGCGGCGGCGCTCCACGACACGCGTGGTCATGAACAGCACCCACGCGACAGCGAGCACCCCGAAGCCCGCCCAGGCGGTCAGGCTCAGCGCGGTGTCGGCCAGCCACTCGACGACGCCCGTCATCACCAGGCCGATCGGCACCAGCGAGTACGCCGCGATACGGGTCGCCGCGAGGAAACGCTTGCGGTACGCCGTGACGGCTGCGATGCCCAGGCCTGCCGCGGACACGGCGGAGCAGACGGTCTCGGCAATCATCCGGTCCTCCAGGCGTGGCGCGGTCGGGCAGGGGCACTTCGTCCCTTCCATCCTGCACCCGCCCTACCCCGGGCGGCCATGCCCCGGCCCGACATCAGGGAGATCTCCGGGTCGCCTCCTCCACAAGTGCCGGTGCGGGTGTACGGCCTGGGAGACTGTCGGTATGAGCGACTCCTCCCCTGCCCCTGCCGCCACCCCCGTCCTCGAGGTCTGGTGCGACCTCCAGTGCCCGGACTGCCGCACCGCGCTGGACGACCTCCGTGCCCTGCGCGCCCGCTACGGCAACCGTCTGGAGCTGCGGCTGCGGCACTTCCCCCTGGAGAAGAACAAGCACGCTTTCGCCGCCGCCCAGGCCGCGGAGGAGGCGTGGGAGCAGGGCCGGGGATGGGAGTACGCCGAGGCGCTCCTGGGGCGGGTCGAGGAACTGGGCCGTAAGGGAGAACCCTTCCTGGTCGAGGTGGCACGCGAACTGGACCTGGACGCGGAGGAGTTCGACACGGCCCTGGTCGACGGCCGGCACATCCTGATCGTGGACGCCGACCAGGCCGAGGGCAAGGCGATCGGCGTGACCGGCACCCCGACGTACGTCATCGGCGGTGAGCGGCTCGACGGTGGCAAGAGCCAGGAGGGGCTGCGCGAGCGGATCGAGCAGATCACGGACCGGCTGCTGGCCGGGCCGGAGCAGGAGCAGGAGGGCTGATCCGACGGCCCCGGCCCTCGGCCCGGTTCCTGGCCCCCCCGCTGGGCCGCAGGACCGCTGAGGCTAGAACAGCGGCTTGTACATCGCGTACAGGTTCGTCTCGTAGCCGAGCGACGCGTAGAGCCGTTCGGCCGGGGTGTTGCCTGCGAAGACGTTGAGGCCGATGGTGCGCCTGCCCTCGACGACCGTCTGGGCCTCGGCCAGCAGCATGAGGGTGCGGCCGTGTCCCTTGCCGCGGTGGGCGGCGTGGGTCTCGACGTCGAAGACGAAGGAGCTGTCCGCGCGCAGCGCGAGCCACAGCACGCCCACCGCCGTCCCCCCGTGTTCCAGGACGCTGATGAGCGTGCCGGAGGTGGCGAGGCCGTCGGGCAGCAGGGTGGCGTGGTCCCGCTCCGACTTGGCGCGGGCCTCGGCCTCCGGGACGCCCCGCTCGATCCAGCTCTGCGCGTAGTCCTGCTTGCCCTTCTCCAGCCAGGGGCCGAACTCCGCCTCGGTCATGGGCCGGGCGCGGCTGCCCTCCGGCAGCTCCGGTGGGGTGTCGCCGAGCGGCTTCTCCATACCGCGGTTGCGGACGACGTAGCCGAGGGCGGTGGCGAGCCGGAACGCCGCCTCGGAGCCGGCGGGCACGGTCGCCTCGATACGGCGGCACCCCCAGCCGCGCGCCACCTCCTCGGCGGCCAGCGCGGCCACCGTGCCCCGGCCGCGCCTGCGGTCCGGTTCCTCGATGCGCAGCTTCATGATCCGGGCCACGGCGTCGCCGAACACGGGATGCGTGCCGAGGTGTATCGCCCCTACGGGACGGCTGTTCACGCACACCTGGTAGCGGCGTGAGCGCGTCCCGTCGGCGTTCTGCTGAAGCGGCTCGGTCGGCCGCAGGGTCGTGGTCATCAGGGGTGTTCTACCCGCAACCACGGCCCTGGTCAGCCGAATATGCGGGACCTGTCAGGGGTCGAGGTCGTCCCCGGAGCGCTCTTCGAAGATCCGCATGGCCTTGGCGGTCACCGGGCCGGGCGCGCCGGGCAGCTCACGGTCGTCGACCCGGTGCACGGCCTGCACGTCCCGCAGGGTGGACGTCAAGAAGACCTCGTCGGCCCGCTCCAGCACGTCCAGCGGCAGGTCGGTCTCCCTGGCGCCGGTCCATTCGATCGCCAGCGCGCGCGTGATGCCCGCGAGGCAGCCCGAGGCGAGGGGCGGAGTGTGGATCTCGCCGTCGAGGACGACGAAGACGTTGGACCCCGTGCCCTCGCAGAGCCGTCCCACCGTGTTGCCGAACAGGGCCTCGGAGGCGCCCTGTTCGCGGGCGCGGGCGAGGGCGACGACGTTCTCGGCGTACGAGGTGGTCTTCAGGCCGGTGAGTGCGCCGCGCTCGTTGCGCGTCCAGGGGACCGTGATCACGGCGGTGGAGTCGGCGCGGCGGGTCGTCTCTCCGAGGGCGACGACGAGGGTCGGGCCGTGCTCGCCACGGTCGGAGCCGAGCGGGCCGTGGCCACCGGTGCAGGTGATGCGCAGGCGGCCGAGCGGCATGGGGTTGGCCTCCAGGACGGCGGCACAGGCGCGGCGCACCTCGTCGTGGTCCGGGTCGGGCAGTCCGAGGCCGCGCGCCGACCGGGTCAGCCGGTCCAGGTGCCGCGTGAGCGCGAACGGCCGGCCGTCCACGGCCTTCACCGTCTCGAAGATGCCGTCGCCCACGGTCAGCCCGTGGTCGAAGACGGAGACGCGGGCGGACTCGATGTCCTGCAAGCCGCCGTCGAGCCAGATCTTCACGTCAGGTCCTCTCCACTCACCTCATACGCTCCCGACGCTATCGCGAGCAGCCGGGCCGCCTTCAGCTCGGTCTCCCGCCACTCCCCCTCGGGATCCGAGCCCCAGGTGATGCCGGCGCCGGTGCCGAAGCGCAGCATGCCGTGGGTCCGGTCGATCCAGAAGGTACGGATGCCGACGGCCAGCTCACCGGTCTGCCGGTCGGCGTCGACCCATCCGATCCCTCCGCAGTACGGCCCTCTCGGCGCCGTCTCCAGTGCGTCGATGATCCGCAGCGCGCTCGACTTGGGCGCGCCGGTGACCGAGCCGGGCGGGAAGGCGGCGGCGAGCAGCTCGGCCCAGCCGGCCCCCTCCCCCAGCTCACCGCGGACCGTCGAGACGAGATGGACCAGCCCCGGGTGTTTCTCGACGGCACACAGTTCGGGCACCGTCACGCTGCCGGTGGCGCAGACCCGCCCGATGTCGTTGCGGACCAGGTCCACGATCATCACGTTCTCGGCGTAGTCCTTCTCCAGCAGGTCCGCCTCGGTACGGCCGGTGCCCTTGATCGGCCCCGAGGAGACGACGCGTCCCTCGCGCCGCAGGAACAGCTCGGGGGACGCGGTGGCGATCTCCACACCGTGACCGGGCAGGCGGATCGTTCCTGCATACGGTGCCGGGTTGCCTCGGGCCAGCAGCGCGGTGAGGGCGTCCACGTCGGCGACGGGCGCGACGGGCGCGGACAGCACCCGGCACAGGTTCGCCTGGTAGACCTCGCCGGCCGCGATGTGCTCGCGGATCCGCCGCACCGCCGCCGTGTACGCGGCGCGGTCGAGCGACGACGTCCAGTCACATGCTGCCGGTCCCCGCCATGCGCCAGGCACCGGGGCGGGCACGGCCGCGTGCCTCACGTCCCGGAAGCGTGCGCAGGTCAGACGGCCCTCGAAGTCGGCGCAGACGGCCCAGAAGCCGCTGGACTCCAGGGCTTCGGGATCGTCGGTGACATCGAGGAGCCCGGTGGCGACACGGTCACCGAAACGGGCGAGGGGCGGGAGGTCGAGCACGCAGTCGAGTCTATGGGGGCGTCCTGCGGTGACCGGCGGATGTCCCTTCGCGAGGCCCTGTGACCGCCCTGAGCAGGGGAAGCGCAGCACGCTGCACAAACGCGTTTTTGTGCTGGCCCCGGAATCCGCTAGAGTTCAACTCGTCGCCGGGCCGCGAGAGCGGATCGAAACGACAAGCGGACGTAGCTCAGTTGGTAGAGCGCAACCTTGCCAAGGTTGAGGTCGCGAGTTCGAACCTCGTCGTCCGCTCGAGGAACAGGGGGCTTTCGGGCCCCCACGCTCCTGGTGGAGTGGCCGAGAGGCGAGGCAACGGCCTGCAAAGCCGTCTACACGGGTTCAAATCCCGTCTCCACCTCCAAGGACGATTAGCTCAGCGGGAGAGCGCTTCCCTGACACGGAAGAGGTCACTGGTTCAATCCCAGTATCGTCCACTGGATCTGCTCGAAGATCCGACCCGCGCGATTAGCTCAGCGGGAGAGCGCTTCCCTGACACGGAAGAGGTCACTGGTTCAATCCCAGTATCGCGCACGCAGTGCCCATGATCCGCTGCACCGAGTGGTCATGGTCCCGAGGACGATTAGCTCAGCGGGAGAGCGCTTCCCTGACACGGAAGAGGTCACTGGTTCAATCCCAGTATCGTCCACACCACACCGGAGCCCCCGGCCGTACGAATCGGCCGGGGGCTTCGTCGTATTGCGATCTCCATCGTCGCGATCGCCGTGCCGCGATGCTCGCGTCAGGACGAGAACAGCATGCGCCCGAAGCTCTTCTGCCGGTGGTGACCGTGGTGGCCATGGTGTCCGTGGCCGCCGTGCGGGGCGCCCCAGGCGGGGGCCGGTGGGGCGGGGTAGGCCTGCGGGGCAGGCGGGGGCGGCGGGGCGGACTGGGACCACTGGGCCTCCAGGCGCGTCAGCGACTCCAGCTCGCCGTAGTCCAGAAAGATCCCGCGGCAGCCGCTGCACTGCTCGATCTGGACACCGTTGCGGTTGTAGGTGTGCATCGGCGCATGGCACTTCGGACACTGCATGGTGATTCAACTCCTCGCCGGTCGGTCCTGCTTACCGTGTCGCCAGGACAGACTCTGTCCGGCTGTGGTCGGTTGCACCCTACTTCGCGTGCTCCTGCGCCAACTGCGGCGGGACGGTGGCCATTCGGTCACAGGCGTCCACGACCGACTGCTCCACCTCGTCCAGGGCACGACCGGCCGCGACCGCCTTGGCGACGGACCGGGCCGCGGTCTGCACGGTGAGGGCGCGGGCGGGGACGTCCAGGGCGGGCCAGGGATCGCCGTCGACGGGGACGGCGGGGCCGCCCGCGGCACGGTAGGCGGCGAGGAACCGGGCCCATTCGCCGGGCGGGAGCAGCCCGCAGGCGTACCAGGCGGCAGGGCGGGCGAGGTCCCAGGCCGGGACGCCGACGCCGAGGTCGTCCACGTCGATCAGCAGCCAGGGGCCTTCGGGGGCGGGGTGGCGTACGAGCTGGCCGAGGTGGAGGTCGCCGTGGCACAACGTGCCGGTGTGCGGCATCGGTGCCTCGGCGCGGGCCCAGGCGGGGAGGGTGTCCCAGGCGCGCAGGACGGGGGGTGCGGCGGGGTGCGGGCCGGTGTCCCGGAGCCGGGCGATGGCGTGGGCCGCCTTGGCGGGGCCTCGCATGGCGGGCGTCTCCGGCGGGGCCGGGGTGCGGTGCAGTCGGGCGAGGAGGATGGCGGCGGCTTCCCAGGGGGCGGCGTCGGGGGTGTCCGGGTCGACCGGGGTTCCGTACGGCCAGAACGTCACGAGGCGGCCGTGCAGGTCGGCCGGGGCCGGGGCGAGTGGGGGCAGGAGGATGCCGGGGTGGTGGGTGGCGAGGGTGAGACGGGTGGTCAGTTCTGTGGGGTCGGTGTCCTCGGGGTGGGCCTTCGCGACGGTGTCCGCGTGCCGTACGACGATGCCGTCGGGGTGGTCCGCGAGGGTGGCCGCGCCGCAGGGGCAGGCCGAGGAGCGTGCGTGAGCGGTGGCTCGGGCCTTGGCGGTGAGCTGCTGTACGAGCAGGGCGGGGGCGGGCTTCACCGGGGCGAGAGTACGCGCAGGTGAGGCCGGGCGGTAAGGCGCTGTCGGCTTCAAGTGCTCGGCGTCGGTGCCGGGGCGGGGTGGGTCCGCAGCCCGGCGGAACGGGGCACCGCTGCGCCCACCCGTGCCGCCCCGGCGGCACGACTGCCCGCAGCTCAGCGGACCTGCACCTAGTACGCAGGCGCAGGCGCGCGCAAAAGGTAATGCCGGCGCAGCTCCCCAGCTGCGCCGGCATTTGTGCCGTCCGCCGCACCCCCGTCCCCACGGGGTTTCATGGGTGGGATGTCCCCGCCCGGACCGCTCTTCCGGGCCTGGGGTCGCCGCTCAGCGCCCCAGCATCTCTCCCACGGACGACGCCTGTGTGGCCACCGTCTCCCACCCGTCGAAGACGAGGAGGAGCAGGGCCGCCAGGGGAAGGGCCATCAGCGTCGCCACCACGGGGTGGCGACGGCCCTGGCGGCGGCGGAACGCGGCGGCGTACACCTTGCGTCCCTCCTCGCGGATCAGCGTCCGCGGTGCCGTGTGGGCCATGGTCCCTCTCCTGACCGTTCTCAGTTGTCGTTGGCAGCGGCGGGTGTCTGACCTCGGGGGACGAGTGCTGCACCCGCCGCTTGACCTCAAATCTAGGAGTCCGGCCCGTCCCGGGCGTCATGCCCTCGTACCGATTGCCGGGCCTCCCGGAGGATGAGCCGTCACCTGCGGTGTACTCCCCTGGGTGGAGACGAAGCCCTAGGTCTCAGGGTCTTCCCCGAAGGGGCGCCCGGCTCACCCCGCTTTGTCCGAGCTGTCCTCCCTCGGAATCGGCTGTTCGACCAGTGCCAGCACCCGGTTCGCCATGAAGCGGGCCGTACGCACGACAGTTCCGCTCCTGGTGACTTCGCTCACTTCCACGACACCTCGGCGTACCGCCGTCTCCACCCTGCGGCCCGCCCTGCTCGCCACCACCTCGTACGTGCGCGTCGTGTCGCCGGCGTCCACGACTATCTCCACACGGTCACCCTTCACGGGTTCAATCCCCCTTCCGTGCCAGGCGGTTGGGGTCATCCCCCGCGCGAACACGGCCTGTCCGCACGCCCCCTGACCACCCTTCAAGTCTCCCACCCACCACTGACAATCCGCCGCCCCGAGAGGGCGCGGCCTCTGCGCGCGGGCGGCCGTGGAAACGTAAGCTGTGGCTCGTCACAGGACCGGGCAGCGGGGATGAACATGGCGATGATGCGCCTGAGGCGCGAGGACCCGCGCGTCGTCGGCTCGTTCAGGCTTCACAGACGGCTCGGCGCGGGCGGGATGGGCGTGGTCTACCTGGGCTCCGACAAGAAGGGGCAGCGGGTCGCGCTCAAGGTCATCCGGCCTGACCTGGCCGAGGACCAGGAGTTCCGCTCGCGGTTCGCCCGGGAGGTCTCGGCGGCGCGGCGGATCCGCGGCGGGTGCACGGCACGGCTCGTGGCAGCCGACCTCGACGCGGACCGGCCCTGGTTCGCCACGCAGTACGTACCCGGCCCCTCCCTGCACGACAAGGTCGCCGCCGAGGGGCCGCTCGGCGCGGCCGACGTCGCCGCGGTCGGTGCCGCCCTGTCGGAGGGCCTGGTCGCCGTGCACGAGGCCGGGGTCGTGCACCGGGACCTGAAACCGTCCAACATCCTGCTGTCCCCGAAGGGGCCGCGGATCATCGACTTCGGCATCGCCTGGGCCACCGGCGCCTCGACGCTCACCCACGTCGGTACGGCGGTCGGCTCGCCGGGCTTCCTCGCACCGGAGCAGGTGCGCGGGGTCGCCGTCACACCGGCCACGGACGTGTTCTCGCTCGGTGCCACGCTCGCGTACGCCTCGATGGGCGACTCGCCCTTCGGGCACGGCAGTTCCGAGGTGATGCTGTACCGCGTCGTGCACGAGGAACCGCAGCTGCACGGCGTACCCGACGCATTGGCTCCGCTCGTCCGGGCGTGCCTGGCGAAGGACCCCGAGGAGCGGCCCAGCACGCTCCAACTGTCCATGCGGCTCAAGGAGATCGCGGCCCGCGAGGCGCAGGACCTCGCCGGCGTCCGGCCGCCCGCGCCGCGCAGTGCCGAGACCGACCGGCCCACCGACACCTATCCCGAGCGCGGCCGGCGTCCGCAGGGGCAGCAGGGTGCGGGGGCGTCCGGGGCGCAGCGGGGCCGGGGGACTCCCCCGGCGCGGCGCTCCTCCGGGCCGGGGGACGGCGGTCCGCCGCCGGACGGTCCGGCTTCCCAGAGCGGAGCCGGCGCGCGGGGCGGAACCGGTGCGCGGGGCGGAACCGGTGCGCGGGGCGGAGCCCGGGCGGCGAGTGGCGGAAACCGGCCGACGGGCGGCGGGAACCGCGGCCGGACTCCGATGCGCGGCTCAGGTGCCTCGCGCGGCGGAACCCCGTCGCGGTCCGGAGCGCGGCCGACGCCCACCGGGCGCAACGGGACCCGGTCGGACAGCGGCAACCGCCCCGCCCCGCACAGCGGCACCGGGCGTCCGGGACCCAGGAACACGGGGACCGGGCTGCGGCCCGCCAACCCCAGGCTGCTGCGGCAGCGGCTGTTCGTGTTCGTCGTGGTCACGCTGCTGGTGGCGGTCGGCATCGCCCTGGTGCAGGGCTGCCAGGGCTCGGCGCGCGGACTCGGCGGCGACGGGGGCGGTCTCCGGCAGGGGCACGTCCAGCAGGGCTACGGACCGCAGGGCTTCGAACCGTAAGGCTTCGAACCGTAAGCCTTCGGAGCGCAGGAACTGCGAACCATAGGGCTTCGCTGCCTCAGGCCCGTCGTCACAGCCCCGGCAGGATCCGCTCGAAGAACTCGCGGTCGCCGTCGAAGACCGGATCCAGGGCAAGGAACTCCTGCGGCGTGACCCAGCGGGTCTCGGCGACCTCGCCGGGGTCGGGGACGACCTCCCCCGTGTCGGCGCGGGCGGTCCACCAGTGGAGGCGGAAGCGGTGGTCGTCGGTCTCCGACTCCCACACCTTCGCCAGCGGCACGACGGTGAGACCGACCTCCTCGCGGACCTCCCGGACGACCGCCTGATCCTGGGTCTCGCCCGGTTCGAGCTTGCCGCTCAGCGGCTGCCAGTAGCCGGGACGGGCGACCGCCGGGCCCCGCCGGATCGCCAGGACGCGGTCCCCGCGCCGCAGTACGGCGACGATCGCCTGGCGCTGTTCCACGTACGGCCCCCAGGACTCAGGACTGCGGGCGGCCGGTGGCCACGGCGTAGAAGGCCACGGCCGCCGCCGCGCCCACGTTGAGGGAGTCGACGCCGTGGGACATGGGGATGCGGACCCACTCGTCGGCGGCGACCAGGGCCTGGGTGGAGAGGCCGTCGCCCTCGGCGCCGAGCATCAGGGCCACGCGGTCCATGGTGTGCGGGGCAGCCTCGTCGAGGGGCCGGGCCTTCTCGTCGGGGGTGAGGGCGAGCAGCGTGAAGCCGGCCTCGCGGACCGACTCCAGGCCCTTGGGCCAGGTGTCCAGACGGGCGTACGGCACGGAGAAGACCGCGCCCATGGAGACCTTCACGCTGCGGCGGTACAGGGGGTCGGCGCAGTCCGGGGAGAGCAGGACCGCGTCCATGCCCAGAGCGGCGGCGGAGCGGAAGATCGCGCCGATGTTGGTGTGGTCGTTGACCGACTCCATGATCACGACGCGGCGGGCGGTCTGGAGGAGGTCGGCCGCCGTGGGCAGGGGCTTGCGCTGCATCGAGGCGAGCGCGCCCCGGTGCACGTGGTAGCCGGTGACCTGCTCGGCGAGTTCAGGGCTGACCGCGTAGACCGGGGCGGGGAGTTCGTCGATGACGTCGCGCATGACGTCGACCCACTTGGCCGAGAGCAGCATGGACCGCATCTCGTAGCCCGCTTCCTTGGCCCTTCTGATGACCTTCTCGCCCTCCGCGATGAAGAGGCCCTCGGCGGGTTCGCGCTTGCGGCGCAGATCCACGTCGGTCAGGCCGGTGTAGTCGTGCAGGCGCGGGTCGTCGGGATCCTCGACGGTGATGAGATCGGCCACAGGGTGATACTGCCTTGTCCTGGGTGCGGTGCCAACGGCTTGGGCGGGTTGGGTTACCCGGGGTTACTCGCGGGGCGCGGTGGCTGTCGGGCCGACCTTCACGACCTCGCCGATGACGATGACCGCCGGGGGCTTCACGTCCTCGGTGCGGACCGTCTCCGCGACCGTCGCAAGAGTGGCGTCGACTCGGCGCTGAGCCGCCGTCGTGCCCTCCTGGACGAGGGCGACGGGGGTGTCGGCCGGCTTTCCGTGCGCGACGAGCGCCTCCGCGATCTTTCCGATCTTGTCGACGCCCATGAGGATCACCAGCGTGCCGGTCAGCCTGGCCAGGGCCGGCCAGTCGACCAGGGAGCGCTCGTCATCCGGCGCGACATGGCCGCTGACCACGGTGAACTCGTGGGCGACGCCGCGGTGGGTGACCGGGATACCGGCCGCGCTCGGGACCGAGATCGAGCTGGAGATCCCGGGGACGACCGTGCAGGGGATACCGACCTCGGCGAGGGCCTGGAGTTCCTCCATGCCGCGGCCGAAGACGTACGGGTCGCCACCCTTCAGGCGGACCACCGACTTGCCCTGCTTCGCGTGCTCGATCAGCGCGTTGTTGATGGCCTCCTGCGCCATGAAGCGACCGTAAGGGATCTTCGCCGCGTCGATCACCTCGACGTGGGGCGGGAGCTCGGCGAGGAGATCGCGCGGGCCGAGGCGGTCCGCGATGACGACGTCCGCCTCGGCGAGCAGACGACGGCCGCGCACGGTGATCAGGTCCGGGTCGCCGGGGCCGCCGCCGACCAGGGCGACTCCGGGTGTGCGGGTGCGGTGGTGCGGGGCGACGAGCGTGCCGTCGCGCAGGCCCTCGACGACGGCGTCGCGGATGGCGGCGGTGTGGCGGGGGTCTCGGCCGCGGGCGTCCGTGGTCAGTACGGCGACCGTGACGCCCTCACTGTGGCCGGTGGCGGGGGTCCAGGCCGTCGCCTCGTCGGCGTCGTCGGAGCGGACGCACCAGACGCGGTTGCGTTCCGCCTCGGCGGAGGCCCTGGTGTTCGCTTCCGTGTCGCCGGTGGCGATGAGGGCGTACCAGGCGTCGGCGAGGTCGCCCTCCTCGTAGGGACGCTGGTGCCAGGTGATCTCGCCGGCGTCCGCCATGGCCTGTACGGAGGGGGTGACCTCGGGGGACACGAGGATGATGTCCGCGCCCGCCGCGATCAGGGCCGGGAGGCGGCGCTGGGCGACCTGGCCGCCGCCGAGGACGACCACGCGACGGCCGGTGAGGCGGAGGCCTACGGGGTAGGCGGGGTGTTCGGCCATGAGGGTGCGGCTCCTGTTGCGGCGGTGGTTCGGTAGCCCTGACGTGCGGATTTTACGGCGCGGGTGTTCGGGGTGGCACAGGTGTCCGGTGGCTGGGCGTCGCCACCGGGTGCGGGTGCGTGGGTCCGTGCCCACGGACCCACGTGCACCTCAGGAGCCTTACTTCTCCGTCACTCCCGCCGAATCGAACGTCGCCACCTCGTGCATCGCTCTGGCCGTGCTCTGGACCAGGGGGAGAGCCAGGAGGGCGCCCGTGCCCTCGCCGAGGCGGAGGTCGAGGTCGACCAGGGGGCGCAGGCCGAGCTTGTTCAGGGCGGCCACGTGGCCGGGCTCGGCGCTGCGGTGGCCGGCGATGCACGCCGCCAGGACCTCCGGGGCGATGGCGCGGGCCACCAGGGCGGCGGCTCCGGCGCTGACGCCGTCCAGGATCACCGGCGTGCGCAGGGACGCGCCGCCGAGGAGGAGGCCGACGATGGCGGCGTGTTCGAAGCCGCCGATCGCGGCGAGCACGCCGATCGGGTCGGCCGGATCCGGCTGGTGGAGTTCGAGGGCGCGGCGGACGACCTCGGTCTTGCGGGCGAGGGTCTCGTCGTTGATACCGGTCCCCCGGCCCGTCACCTCGGCCGGGTCCACACCCGTGAAGACGGAGATCAGGGCCGCGGAGGCGGTCGTGTTCGCGATGCCCATCTCACCGGTGAGCAGGGCCTTGTTGCCGGCGGCGACCAGGTCGCGGGCGGTTTCGATGCCGACCTCGATGGCCTGCCTGGCCTCCTCGCGGGTCATCGCGGGGCCGGTGGTCATGTCGGACGTGCCGGCCCGGACCTTGCGGGGCAGCAGGCCCGGCGTGGCCGGGAGGTCGGCGGCGACACCCACGTCGACGATGCAGACCTCGGCGCCCACCTGGGTCGCGAAG
This sequence comes from Streptomyces sp. HP-A2021, assembly GCF_022807935.1. Classification (NCBI taxonomy): domain Bacteria; kingdom Bacillati; phylum Actinomycetota; class Actinomycetes; order Kitasatosporales; family Streptomycetaceae; genus Streptomyces; species Streptomyces sp. HP-A2021. The sequence goes on along the minus strand of NZ_CP094344.1, from coordinate 7,924,528 downwards.
GCGTTGCAGACGGCGCCGCCGCCGAGGAAGTTGGCCACCATCTGGGCCGTGACCTCCTGCGGCCAGGGGGTGACCCCCTGCGCGTGCACGCCGTGGTCACCGGCGAAGATCGCCACGGCCGCGGGCTCCGGGATGGGCGGCGGGCACTGGCGGGACAGGCCGGACAGCTGCGCGGAGATGATCTCCAGCATGCCCAGCGCACCGGCCGGCTTGGTCATACGCTTCTGGCGCTCCCACGCCTCGCCGAGCGCCTTGGCGTCGAGCGGGCGGATCTGCGCGACGGTCTCGGCGAGCAGGTCGTGCGGTTCCTCTCCGGGCAGGGCGCGGCGGCCGTACGTCTCCTCGTGCACGACCCAGGACAGCGGGCGGCGCTTGGACCAGCCCGCTTGCAACAGCTCGGGTTCGTCCGGGAACTCGTCGACGTAACCGACGCACAGGTAGGCGATGACCTCGAGGTGCTCTGGCAGGCCGAGGGCGCGGACCATCTCGCGCTCGTCGAAGAAGCTGACCCAGCCGACGCCGAGGCCTTCGGCGCGGGCGGCGAGCCAGAGGTTCTCCACGGCCAGGGCGGCCGAGTACGGGGCCATCTGGGGCTGGGTGTGACGGCCGAGGGTGTGGCGGCCGCCACGGGTCGGGTCTGCGGTGACGACGATGTTCACCGGGGTGTCGAGGATGGCCTCGATCTTCAGTTCCTTGAACTGCTTGGCCCGGCCCTTGGGGAGGGACTTCGCGTACGCGTCGCGCTGGCGCATGGCCAGTTCGTGCATCGCGCGCCGGGTGTCGGCGGAGCGGATGACGACGAAGTCCCAGGGCTGCGAGTGACCGACGGAGGGCGCGTGGTGGGCGGCCTCCAGGACGCGGAGCAGCACCTCGTGCGGGATGGGGTCACTGCGGAAGCCGTTGCGGATGTCGCGGCGTTCGCGCATGACCTTCAGCACGGCCTCGCGCTCGGCGGGGTCGTAGCCGGGGGCGGCGGGACCGGTGGACTGTCGTGCTTCTGCCACTGCTGCCGCGCTCTCTGCTTCGTGGCGTTCCTGATCCGCCAGGTCTTCCTGTTCGGCGCCCCGGGTGTCGAGGTCGTCGGCGTTCTGTGCGAGTTCGGCGTCGCCTTCGCGGGGTGCGGGGACGATGACCACGGGTTCCGCCTCGGGCTGGGCCGGCTGGGGGACGACGCCCTGGGACTGCTGCGGGCCCTGGACATGCTGTCCGGCCTGCTCGTCCGGGGCCGGGCCGGGGAGTACGACGGTGACGTCCTCGGCGGATGCCGGGGGGGTCTCCGGGGGCTGGGGGTTCGGGGGCTTCCGGTGCCGCGGGGGCCGGGGTGGCTTCGGCGGGTTCGGGTGTGACGGCTGCCGGCTCGGGTGCGGTGGCTGCCGAGTCGGAGGCGGCGGCTACCGGCTCGGAGGTGGCGGCCACCGGCTCGGAGGTGGCGGCCACCGGCTCGGGTGCGGCGGCTGCCGGCTCAGAGGTGGTGGCCGCCGGCTCGGATACCGGCGGCGCCGCCTCGGCTGTGGGGTCGGGTGCGGGTGTTTCGGGGGCCTGAGCCGGTACCGCCGCCTCGCCGGGGGCCGCCTGGGCAGGTGCGGGGATCTCTGCTCCGGAGTCGGGCGTGGCCGTCTCGGTGGCCTGAGGAGGCACGGTTGCGGCAGGGGGCTGAGTCGGTGCGGTGGCCTCCGGTGCCTCGACGGGCGCCTCGGGGGCGGGTGCGCCGGCGGGCGCGGGGGCCTCGGCAGCCGGAGCGCCGGCTTCCGGGACGACCGCCTCGGGGGTCGGGGCGGGGGTGGCAGGGGCGGGTGCTTCCGGCGCCGGCGTGGGCGCTTCGGGGGCCGGGCTGGGCTCTTCGGGGGCGGCAGCGGCGGTCTGCGGCGCCGTCATCTCGGGTTCCTGCGCGGCCGCATCGGCGTCAGTTGCCTCGGGGGTCTGGGCAATCGGCTCAGCAGCTTGTGCCGCGGCCTCGTCGTCACCGGCCTCCGGCTCCTGCACGACGGACTCGGTCGCGGGCACGCCCGGTGCGGCAGCCTCGGGAGTGGCCCCCGCTGCCTGTGCCTGTGCCTGTGCCGCAGCGTCGGGCCCCACAGGGTCCGGCATTTGGGCGGCGACGGCCTGCCCTGCATCCGCCTCGGGCGGAACTACGACAGCAGGCTCGGGCGCCGTGGCGGCCTCCGGGAACGGGACCGCCTCGGGCACCGGTGCGGCCTCCGGGACAGGAGCGGATGCCGTGCCCTGCTCCGCAGCAGCCTCCGGGGCCTGCTCACCACCGTCGGCGGATTCTCCGGTGGCACCCGGCCCCCCGGGTACGTCGGGAGCACCATCGGCGAGCGCCGGTTCACCGTCCTGGCCGGAACCGTCCACGACCGGCCCCGGCGCATCCTCCGGAACCGGCGATTCGCTCGGCTCCGCCTCGGCCACCGGCTCACCCTCCGGGCCAACGCCCACACCAGCGGGCTCACCAGCAACCCCGGGCTCGGCCGCGGCCACCTGGTCCCCGGAGGTACCGGCACCCACGCCGGCGGGGTCACCCACGACGGCCGCACTCACAACGGCCGCACCCTCGGCGGGAACGGCCTGCTCCGGCTCGTCGGCGGCCACCGGCGCACCGGCGGGCTCGTCCGGCGCCGTCGCAGCCTGCGCGGCCTGTTCGGCGTAGACACCCTGCGCCGGCTGCTCCGCGTAGGCGCCCTGCGCGGAACCGGCCGGGGCCGTCGCTGCCGCGGGGACCGGCTCCGGGGCGACCCCGGTGGCGACGGCCTGGGCCGTGCCGGCCTGCTCCGCTGCCGGAACAACCGTTTCCGCAGGCGCCGCCCCGGCGCTCACCGGGGCCTGGGGCGGAACCTGCGCGCCCCAGGGCGCGGCGGCCGGCGCGGGCGCCTCCGGGGCGCGCGGGCCGTCGAGGTACTCGGGGCCGGGCGCCGCCCCCACGGGCTGTCGTACCGGCGCTTCCGCGGGGCCGCGGTCGGCGAGCGAGCGCACCGGGCTGGCGGAGCTGTCGGGGAGAGGCGGGCCGAGGTGCAGCGGCCGGCGCGGGGTGATCGGCGGGATCGGCGGCGGGTCGGGCAGGCGGACGCCGCCGAGGTCGACCGAGCCGCTGTCGCGGCCGGAGAGCTCGTGCGGGCCCGGCTGGTGCACGGCCTCGACGACCGGCTCCGGCGCGGGCGGGGTGACCTCGTTGCCCCAGGCGCCATGGGAGCCCGGCAGCAGCAGGTCCTCGTCCTCGACGGTGTCCTCGGAGAGGTAGGCGTACGCACCGTGCGCGGGGGCGCCCGGCTGTTCCACCATGCCTGCGCTCTCCGGCAGTCCCTCGCCCGGGACCTGGCCGGTGTCGGTCATGCGTACCCCTCGCCCATCGGTTAGTGCTCCTACGACCAGCTCACCCGGAACGGCGCACCGACCGCCCCACAGTGAAGAACGAGCGTGCGTCCCCAGCGGCACGAACGGCCCGCCCGGAAAAGGCGACAAAGCCACTCACTGGCATTGTTGCGGCCGAAGCACCGTCACGGCAGCTTGATCCGCGACGGTTCCACTGTGGACTGCGCCACGTTGCGCGTCCTCCGGTTCTGCCGTACCACACTCCCCCCAAAACGGGCGGGTTTTCCGGACATTGGCCGACGAACTGCCGGACGTCCGCGTGCGGTGCAGCGATCGGCCAGCCTACCGCGCGCAGTACGACAACCCGATCACGGGGACGGCGGCGGGGTCAGGCGCTGCGCCGGGGCAGTACCCCGCTGAGCAGGAACGCGACGCTCCGTTCCTTCTCCGTCCAGGCCCGGGTGTCGAGTTCGACGGACTGGAGCAGGGCGCACTCGACGCCGTATCCGTGCTCCGTCAGGTCCCGGCCGATGAGTTCGGCGGCGTCCCGGGTGGCGGCGTGCGTGACGATGCGCTGCGGGCGGCGGTCGGCGACGGCCGAGACGACGGCCGCTCCCCCGCCGCCGACGCGAACGACGTCGGGTTCGGGCAGGTTCTCCAGGACGTGCGGGGCGGTGCCGTGCACGATCTGGAGCTGGACGCCGAGGCGGCGGGCGGCCACGTCGGTGCGGGCGCAGGCCGCCCGGTCGCTGTCGACCGCGAGGACGGCGGCGCCGGCGCGCGCGGCCTCGACGGCGAAGGCTCCGCTGCCGCAGCCGATGTCCCACACGAGGTCACCGACACGCGGTCCGAGGCGGGCGAGTTGGGAGGCGCGCAGCAGCTGCGTCTCGCCCTCTTTGAGGTCACCGCCGTACGCGTCGGCGGGCAGGGACCAGCCTCGTGGTCCGGCGGACGGGTCGCGGCCGGCGATCCAGCCGCCGGTCTCCCCCGCGGTGCCGGGTCCGGCCGGGCCGCCGAGGACGATGACGACGTTGGGGTCGCGCCAGGTGTGGTCGGCGGCCTTGTCGGAGGTGACGACGCTGACCCGCTCGTGTGCGGTGCCGAGTTCCTCGCAGATGACGAAGGAGCGGTGGACTCCTTCGAGGAGCAGTCCGAGTTCGGCGGGGCCGGCGCCGGGTGAGGTGAGAACGGCCACCTTGGTGTGGGCGCGGCACACGTTCACCGCGCGGCGCAGGGTGCGGCGGTGTGCGACGACCACCTGGGCGTCGTCCCAGGGCATGCCGGCGCGGGCGAAGGCGGCGGCGACCGAGGAGACGGCGGGGACGACCTCCACTTCGAGGCCGAACTCGGGGGCGCGCAGGGTGCGTACGACGCCGAAGAAGCCGGGGTCGCCGTCGGCGAGCACGACGGCCGTGCCGCGGTGGCCGGCGATGCGGCGGGCGGCGAGTGCGACGCTGCCGAGGCGGATGCGCTCGGCGCCGGCGGGTACCTCGGGGAGCGCCAGGTGGTGGGCGGCACCCGCCACGAGCGTGGCGGCACCCAGGGCGGCGCGTGCCGCGGTGGTCAGCGGCGAACCGTCCCAGCCGATCACCGTGACCCGGTCGGCCATCGTCGTCAGTCTCCAGGGGTTTTCGCAGGTCGTGTGTGTGCCGTGTGATGAGCTGCCCGCAGGCGGGCTCCGTGAGAGTACCCGGTGAACCCGCCGGAAGGGGCGGCAGTGCCGTCGCGCGCGGTGTCCGTTCCGGTCGCCTGCGTCAGTTCCAGTCGCCGAAGGACGTGAAGCCGCCGGGCAGCTGGTCGCCGACGCCTTCCAGGTCCTCGGGAAGCAGGCTCCAGACGATCAGGTCGGTGCGCACCTCGGTCCACTCGCCGTCGTCCGTCCGGGCCCGGGCTATCCAGGCGCCGCGCAGCACTCCCTCGCTGATGCAGCCGATCTTCTGGGCCACCTGCTGGGAGGCGGTGTTGTCGGCCGGGGTGCGCAGTTCGAGGCGCTCGAATTTCTGGTCGTTGAAGAGCCACTGCGCGGTGATGAGCGCCGCCTCGGAGGCGTAGCCCTCGCCGCGGGCCCAGGGGGCGATGACGTAGGAGATCTCGCTGGAGCGGATCCGCCAGTCGGTGTTCCGGATGTGGACGACGCCGACGAGGCGCTGGGTGAGGAACTCGGTGACGGCGAAGACGATGCCGCGGCCCTCGGCCCGCTCGGCGGGGGCCTGTTCGGTGATCCAGGAGCGGGCGTGGGCCTCCGTGTAGGGGTGCGGGACGGTGGTCCAGGCGGTGACGAGCTCGTCGTTCATCATGTCGGCGAACGACTGGATGTCCGGCTCCTCGAAGGGGCGCAGGACCAACCGCTCCGTGCTGATGGAGACGTTGGGAAAGGTGCTCGTCATGCGCGCTCCGTAACCTTCGGTGAACCTTCAGGGCCTGCTGAACTGCCCAGCATGCAGCATGAAAGCACTGATCCGCACCACGGGGCCCTCCCCCACCCGGTGAGGGAGGACCCCGTGCGGGACGGGTGCCGGGCGCGGGCTCAGAAGGAGGCGAGCACGGAGCCGGCGTACTTGTCCTGGATGAACTTCTTCACCTCGGGCGAGGTGAGGAGCTTCGCGAGCTTCTTCACGCGCGGGTCGTTCTCCTCACCCTTCTTCACGGCGAGGAAGTTGCCGTACGGGTTGTTCTTCGGGGACTCCAGGACGAGGGCGTCCTTCGACGGCTTGAGGTCGGACTCGATGGCGTAGTTGCCGTTGACGACGGCGGCGTCCACGTCGTCGAGGGAGCGCGGCGTCTGGGCCGCCTCCAGCTCCTTGAACTTGAGGTTCTTGGGGTTCTTGGTGATGTCGGAGGGGGTCGCCTCGTTGCCGACGCCCGCCTTGAGGGTGATGAGCCCGTTGGCGGCGAGGAGCTTGAGGGCGCGGGCCTCGTTGACCGTGTCGTTGGGGATGGCGACGGTCGCACCGCTCTTCAGGTCGTCGGCCTTCTTGACCTTGTGGGAGTAGAGGCCGAGCGGCTCCAGGTGGACCGTGACGACGGGCACGATGTCGGTGCCGTTCTTCTTGTTGAAGTCGTCGAGGTACGGCTTGTTCTGGAAGTAGTTGGCGCCCACGGAGCCGTCCTGCGTCGCCGTGTTCGGCGTGACGTAGTCGGTGAACTCCTTGACCTGGAGGTCCAGGCCCTCCTTCTTCGCCAGGTTGTCCTTGACGTAGTTGAGGATCTCGGCGTGCGGGACGGGACTGGCGGCGACGATCAGGGGTCCGTCGGAGCCGGAGTCGCCGGCGCCGCAGGCGCTGAGCCCGAGGGTGAGGGCTCCGGCGGCGAGGACGGCGGTGGTGATCTTGGCGGTGTTACGCACGAAAAGTGCCTTTCCTTATGGCCTTGCGAGTGGTGCGACCCCGTTATGGGTGAACGGGGAGTTCAGGAGGCGGCTTTGAGCAGCCGCAGTTTCGGGGCGGGGCCCGAGTGGGCGCCGCGGCGGTGCAGGGACCGGGCCGCGTAGTCGCCCGCGAACTGGATGACCGAGATGACGACGGCGAGGATCGCGACGGTGATCCACATCAGCTGGGTCTCGAAGCGCTGGTAGCCGTAGCGGATGGCGATGTCGCCGAGGCCGCCGGCGCCGACGGTGCCCGCCATCGCCGAGTAGCCGATGAGGGCGACGATCGTGGTGGTGGTGCTGGAGATCAGCGACGGCAGAGACTCGGGCACGAGGACCTTGCGGACGACGGTCCAGGTGTTGCCGCCCATGGCCTGCACGGCCTCGACGAGCCCGTGGTCCACTTCGCGGACGGCCGTCTCGACCAGGCGCGCGAAGAAGGGGATGGCGCCGATGGCGAGCGGCACGATGGCGGCCTCGCGGCCGATGGTGGTGCCGGTGATCCAGCGGGTGAAGGTCATCAGCGCGACCATCAGGATGATGAACGGCAGCGAGCGGGCGATGTTCACGATCTGCCCGATGACCTTGTTCGCGACGAGGTTCTGGAGCAGGCCGCCGCGGTCGGTCAGGACCAGCAGGATCCCGAGCGGCAGTCCGCCGACGACGGCGATGAGCGTGGACCAGCCGACCATGTAGAGCGTGTCCCAACACGCCTGTTCCAGCAGGGGCTGCATCTCGGACCAGGTCACTTGGCACCCTCCTTCGCCAGTACGGCCTCGCGGCCCGGGACGTCGACCTGGAGGCCCTTCTCCCGCAGGAAGCCGATCGGCACGACGTTGTCCTCGTAGCGGCCGGGCAGTTCGATGCGCATCCGGCCGACCTGGAGGCCGCCGACGGTGTCGATGGCGGCGCCGAGGATCGATATGTCGATGTTGTAGGTCCGGGCGAGCTGCGAGATGACGGGCTGGGTCGCGCTCTCACCCTGGAAGGTGACGTCGACGACGGTGCGGTCCTCGCCGGAGGCCTCGCCGTCGAGCGGGAACAGCGCGGCGGCCAGTTCGGAACCGGGCGTGGCCAGGAGCTCGCTGACCGTGCCCGCCTCGACGATGCGGCCGTTCTCCATGAGCGCGGCCGAGTCGCAGACCGACTTCACGACGTCCATCTCGTGCGTGATGAGCAGGACGGTCAGGCCGAGCTGCCGGTTGAGGTCGCGCAGCAGCGCCAGGATCGAGCGGGTGGTCTCCGGGTCGAGGGCGCTGGTGGCCTCGTCGGACAGCAGCACCTTCGGGTCGCCGGCCAGGGCGCGGGCGATGCCGACGCGCTGCTTCTGGCCGCCGGAGAGCTGCGCCGGGTAGGCCTTGGCCTTGTCGGCGAGACCGACCAGGTCGAGCAGCTCCAGTGCCTTGCGGGAACGTTCCGTGCCGGACTTTCCGAGGATCTCCAGCGGCAGTTCGACGTTGTCCTGGACGGTCCGGGAGGACAGCAGGTTGAAGTGCTGGAAGACCATGCCGATCCGGCTGCGCGCCTGCCGCAGTTCCTTTCCGGCGCGCGGGCCGCGGCCGGCCAGGGCGGTGAGGTCCTGTCCGGCGACCGTCACGGTGCCGGAGGTGGGGCGCTCCAGGAGGTTGACGCAGCGGATGAGCGAGGACTTGCCGGCGCCGGACTGGCCGATGACGCCGTACACCTCGCCTTCGCGGACGTGCAGGTCGACGCCGTCCAGGGCGGTGACCTCGCGGCCGCGCGAACGGTAGACCTTGGTCAGGTCCGTTGTGGTGATCACGTGGGTTTCCGTCACTGTCGAGTGCGCGGGCGTGGGTGTGCCCGGGCACAGAGGCATTCGTTCAGGGACGCGACACGGTTCTCGCTGGGGCGGGGAACCGGGGAGAACATGTGCGCGGGCGGCTTGGTGTCACGCACCGCTCAGGGCGTGCGGACATGCCGCTGTCTCGCTTCGGGGCGCGAGCTCAGGGGGTGGTGCGGGGGCCCTCTAGAAGGCGCACATTCGACACATACAACGAGCACCGGGCGTCATGGTCGCCTCGGTCGCGGGGATGCGGTCGCTCGTCGTGGTCATGCCGTCAGTAAAACATGCGTACGGTCCTGACCGGCCGCCGCTGTCCGGATGCTGGACAGCGGTGGACAAGGGCCGGGATCAGCCGGCTTCCGTCAGTCGCGGAGGGAGATCTCCAGACCCTCCTCGGTGACCAGTGCGGACAGGGCCGACAGGTTCTCGACCACCAGGTCGGCCTGGAGCTCGTGGGCCTGGTGGGTTGTGGTCAACGCCACGGTGGTCATCCCGGCGGCGCGGCCGGCCGTCAGGCCCGCGGGGGCGTCCTCGAAGACGACACACCGGGCGGGGTCGACGCCGAGGGTGCGGGCGGCGAGCAGGTAGGGCTCGGGGTCGGGCTTGCCGCGGGTGACGTCGTCGGCGGCGACGAGCGTCTTGGGCAGGATGCCGACGGCGTCGAGCCGGGCCTCGGCCAGCCGCCGGGTGGCGGAGGTGACGACGGCCCAGCGCTCCGCCGGCAGGGCGTCGAGGAAGGCGCGGGTCCCCGGCAGCAGGTGCACCCCGCCGTTGGGTACGTCCTCCACCTCCAGGTCCTCGATCCGCGCGACGGCCTGCGGCACCACGCCGGCGGGCAACAGGTCGGCGGCTATTTCGGCGGCCGGCCGGCCGTGCAGCTCGACCCGGGCGAACTCCTCGGGCGTGATCCCGTACTCCGTGGCCCACCGCGTCCAGCAGCGGTCCACCGAGGCGAGGGAGGAGACCAGGGTTCCGTCGTTGTCGAACAGCAGAGCGTGCGCGTGGATCTTCATGCCCTCGACCCTACGGTGCAGGCCAGGGCCGCAGGCATCGGGCCTTTTCGGCCGTAATAAGGTCGCAGCATGCTTGATGCCCTGACGCTGGTGACCGGCGTCGCCGCGCTGCTGCTCGCCGCCTGGTGCGGCTGGGCCGCCTTCCGTGACCAGCCGACGAAGGACTGGCACTTCATCGGGATGGCCGTGGTCACGCTGCTGACACTGGTCCAGCTGGTTGTGGGGATCGTGCTGCTGGCGCAGGGCGAGAAGCCGGAGCAGGGCACGACGATCTTCGTGGCGTATCTGCTCGGGGCGTTCGCGTGTGTCCCGGCGGCGGGGTTCATGTCGCTGGCGGAGCGCACGCGGTGGGGTTCGGTGACGGTCGCCGCCGGCGGTGTGGTGCTGGCTGTGCTGGAGGTGCGGCTCTATGACATCTGGGGAGGCTGAGGTGAGCCGGCGGCTGACCAGTGGGCCGGGCACGCTGCTGGTGTGGCTGTACGGCGTGATGGTCGTGGGCGCGGTGTCGCGGTCCGCGTATCAGATCGCGACGGAGTTCGACCGGGCGCCGCTCGCGTACTCGCTGTCGGCGGTGGTCGGTGTGGTGTACGGGTTCATCACGTACTCGCTGGTGCGGGGTGGGGAGACGGCCCGGCGGGTTGCGCTTGTGTGTTGTGTCGCGGAGTTGGTGGGTGTGCTGACGGTGGGGACGTGGACGCTGGTCGAGCCGTCGGCATTTCCTGACGCGACCGTGTGGTCGGACTTCGGGATGGGTTATGTGTTCATCCCGATTCTGCTGCCGGTATCGGCGATCTACTGGCTGCGGAAGTCGCGTGCGCGGCAGGAGGATGCCGCCTGAGGTGATCAGGCGGCCGCGGGCCATGTGTGGTTGCTCGCGCAGTTCCCCGCGCCCCTAGGGGCGAGACTCAAGCCGTCGCTGCGTAGGTACTGGCCGGCTTCTCCAGGACGATCATCGGTACGCCGTCCGCGCCCTGGGACGTGCCGACGGTCTCGTAGCCCACCTTGCGGTAGAGGCGGAGGTTGCCCTCGCTGCGGTGGCCGGTGTGGAGGCGGAAGCGGGTGGCGCCGTGCTGGTCGGCGAGGGCCGATTCGGCCGCTCGGAGCAGGCGGGCACCGATGCCGTGGCCCTGGAGGCGGGGGTGGACGCAGAGCTTGCCGATCGCGGCGGCGCCGTCCTCGGTGACCGAGCCGCGGACCGAGCCGACGACCTCGTCGCCGAGCCTGGCCACGAAGACGCAGTCGCGGGCGACCTCCTCGCGGACCGAGTCGAGGGTTTGGACGAGCGGGTCGATGCGGTAATTCCCGTACAGCGCCGCCTCCGACTGGAAACACAGGTATTGCAGCCTGAAGATCTGCTCCGCGTCCTGCTCGGCCGCCGCAGAGATGGTCACGCTCATGCCCATGTGCGCACGCCTCCCGCTCATCTGATCACCTGTCGTTCCTCACTCCTATCCCCCTCCCCAGCGGGCCGCAACCTCCGGCGCCAGCAATCTGCGCAGACATCCCAGGCATCTGGAACGTTCCGGGCCAAGACTGCCCTGTGAGATACCCAACTCCCCCGCGATTTCCCGGTATGTCAGGTCCTCGGGAGAGAGCAGTGCCTCCATGAGCCGGGGGCAGCGGCCCGGGAGGCGGCGTACTGCCGCGCGCAGGGCACGGCCCCGGGCCGCGGCGAGGGCGAGCTGTTCGGGGCCGCGGTCGCCGTCATCGACCGGTTCGACGGCGTACGGCCGTTCGAGGCGGCTCGTACGGCGGGCGCGGCGCACTTCCGAGCGGACGGCTCGGCGGAGCCATTCCTGCGGGTCGAGCGGCGGGCCATCGGCGTCGAGGCGCTCCAGCAGCCGGAGCCAGACCGCCTGCTCCAGGTCACCCGCATCGGTTCCGGCGGCATATGCCTCCGCGGAGGCCTCGGCGGTGAGCAGCGGACGCAGGGCGGTGACCAGGTCGGGCGTCATATGCGGAGCGACGCGGCCGCCCGGGCCGTGGGTTGCCCGGGCGGCCGAAGCTCACCCGACCGAGGGGTGTGAACTCGGATGTTGACGCTCAGTGGCCGACGAAGTCCTCGCGGGCCAGCACGCCCGTGTCGGGCTGGTCGGTGAAGACGCCGTCGATACCGGTCGCGAAATACGCCTGGTACGCGCCGAAGACGTCACCGTAGGCGTCCGCGTCCGTGCCCTTGCGGAAGTTCGCGGGCAGGAAGGGGTTCTCGTTGCGCAGCGTCCAGGGGTGCAGGATCAGACCCACCTTGTGGGCGTCCCGGACGAGTGTCGTCGGCTGCGTGAGGCTGCCCTTGGCGTCGCGCGGGATGACCAGGTCCAGGGTCGGGCCGATTCCCTGCGCGTAGGAGGCGATCTCCCGCAAGCCGGCCGGCTTGACCAGGTCGGCGACGGTGCGCGGGTCGCCCGTCTCGACGAAGTCCCAGGGGCGGCTGTCCGCCGAGGACAGCAGGACGACCAGGGGGTTGTCGACGAGCTTGTTCAGGCGCTCGATGCTGGTCGGCTCGAAGGACTGGATGATGACCGGGGAGGTGCGCCGGTCCTTGCGGTGCTTGCCCAGCAGCTTGGCGACCCGCTCCTCCAGGGGCAGGCCCTGCTTGCGGAAGTAGGTGGGGTGCTTGAGCTCGGGGTAGATCCACACCTGCTTGCCGCGTGCGCGGGTCTGCTCGTCCTGCCACTTCAGGACCTCTTCGAAGGTGGGGATCTCCCAGCGGCCGTTGTAGAGGGTGTTGTGCGGGCGGTTGGCCGGGATGCGCTCGATCGCGCGCAGGGTCTTCAGCTCGGCGAGCGTGAAGTCCTCGGTGAACCAGCCGGTGGTGGAGACGCCGTCGAGGAGTTTGGTCTTCTTGCGGTCGGCGAACTCGGGGTGGTCGGCGACGTCCGTGGTGCCGCCGATCTCCGGCTCGTGACGGCAGACCAGGTGCCCGTCCTTCGTCGGGACCAGATCGCCCGCCTCGACGATGTCGGCGCCCAGGTCGAGGGCCAGCTGGTACGAGCCGAAGGTGTGCTCCGGACGGTAGCCGCTGGCGCCGCGGTGGCCGACGATCGTCGGCTTGGGCAGGCTCTTCAGCCCGCCCTGCACGCCGTACCCGCCCGGTCCGCCACCGGGCCGGGCGCCGTCGGCTCTCGCCGTGCCGGCCATGCCGAGGACCGCTCCCCCGGCGCCGAGGACCGCCGCGCCGAGCAGGGCCCGCCGTCCGGTTCCGCTCGTTTCCTCGTTCGGCCTCTGCGTTCCCATGAGCGCCCTCCCTGCCGTGAGCTCGTCCGTGCGGGCCGATCGTACGGGCGCGTACATGACGAGTGGGAGACGCCGGGCGGAACACGCGGGTGACGAAGGATGTCGTAGTGGCTGGTGGGGGCGGCGAACTGACGACCCGTCGGAGGCTCGTCGGGGTTCGTCGCGTCCCGGCGATTCGGTGCGGCGGTTCTGGGAACGCGTCCGATACGCCCGGGGAGCGACGTCCGTCACATGTGGCGGCCGGGTTACGTACCGTCCATGGCGCGTCACCGCAGGTAAACACGCGTCAACAGTACGTAAGGCCTCGGTTAAGCAGCCGTGCCCGATGTGCGCGATCCCCGGGGCCGCGAGTATCGTCCTCACCTGCACAGACTCATACAGAATCCCTTGACACCGGAGGGTCCGTTGTCCCGCTTCGCGCTCATCAAGGCAGTGCTCGGCCCGATCATGCGCCTGATGTTCCGCCCTCAGGTGGAAGGTGCGGAGCACATTCCCGGCGACGGTCCGGTCATCCTGGCCGGCAACCACCTGACGTTCATCGACTCGATGATCCTGCCGCTGGTCTGCGACCGTCAGGTCTTCTTCATCGGCAAGGACGAGTACGTGACCGGCAAGGGCTTCAAGGGCCGGCTGATGGCCTGGTTCTTCACCGGCGTCGGCATGATCCCCGTGGACCGTGACGGCGGCCGTGGCGGGGTCGCCGCGCTGATGACCGGGCGCCGGGTGCTGGAGGAGGGCAAGGTCTTCGGCATCTACCCGGAGGGCACGCGCTCGCCCGACGGCCGGCTGTACCGGGGGCGTACCGGGATCGCCCGGCTCACGCTCATGACGGGAGCACCGGTGGTGCCGTTCGCGATGATCGGTACGGACAGGCTTCAGCCGGGCGGGGCGGGGCTGCCGCGGCCGGGGAAGGTCACCGTCCGGTTCGGTGAGGCGATGGAGTTCTCCCGGTACGAGGGGATGGACCGCGACCGGTACGTGCTGCGGGCTGTGACCGACTCGGTGATGAGCGAGGTCATGCGGTTGTCCGGGCAGGAGTACGTGGACATGTACGCGAGCAAGGCCAAAGAGGCCGCGTAGGGCCGTTCGGCTTCTCAGGCACGGCCCCGCACCCCTCAAGGCCGGCTGTCGAGCCGTTGGCCGCGCAGCATGAACCATGCTGCGACCGCCGCGGCGAGCAGTACCGCCGCGCCTGCTCCCGCCGCCAGCGCCAAGCCGTCCACGAAGGACGTGCGGGCCGCGTCCAGCATCACGGCGGAGGTGTGGGCGGGCATGCTCCCCGCCGCCTCGACGGCGCCCCCCAGTGACTCGTGGGCCGCGGCCGGTGTACCTGCCGGGCCGGTGAAGTCGCTGTAGACGCCGGTCACGATCGAGCCGAGCACGGCGATGCCGAGGGCCGCACCGAGTTCGTACGCCGTCTCGGACACGGCGGACGCGGAACCCGCCTGCTCCTTTGGCACGCTGGAGAGAATCACGTCGGCGGTCACGGTGAACGAGAAACCGGCCCCAACCCCGACCACCAGCAGCGCGGCCCCGAGCAGCGGGTAGCCGGTGGACTGGCCGATCACCGTGAGCGCGGCCAGGGCGAAGCCGATCGCCGCGAGCCCCCCGGAGACGACGGCCCGCACCGAGAAGCGCCGGGCGGCCCGCCCCGCGAGCAGACCGGCCACCACCGCGCCGATCGCGGCGGGCAGCTCCGCCAGGCCCGCCTCGAACGGGCGCCTGCCCTGGACGAGTTGCAGGTACTGGGAGAGGAAGAACACCAGCCCGGACAGGCCGAGGATGGTCAGCAGGTCGGCCAGCACCGCCCCGCTGAAGCCGCGATGACGGAACAGGCGCATGTCCAGCAGCGGGGCCGGAAGCGTGAGCTGGCGGCGTATGAAGCCGTAGAGGGCGGCGGCGCCCAGCAGGCCGGCGGCCAGGGTGGCCCACGCGAAGCCATGCGCGGCGGCCTCCTTGACCGCGTACACCACACCGACCATGCCGACCAGCGACAGCACGACGCTGACCAGGTCCCAGGGACCGGGGTTCGCGGTGCGCGACTCGGGCAGCAGCTTGATGCCGACGAGGACCAGGACGGCCATCACGGGCAGGTTGATCAGGAAGACCGAGCCCCACCAGAAGTGCTCCAGCAGGAACCCGCCGACGATCGGGCCGACGGCCGTACCGGCGGAGGCGGTGGCGCCCCAGATACCGACGGCGAGACTGCGTTCGCGCGGGTCGTGGAAGAGGTTGCGGATCAGGGCGAGCGTGGCCGGCATCAGGGTCGCGCCGGCGACTCCGAGCAGCGCTCGCGCCACGATCATCATCTCGGGTGTCGTGGCGTAGGCGTTGACCACGGATATCGCACCGAACGCCGTGGCACCGACCAGCAGGATCCGCTTGCGGCCGATACGGTCGCCGAGGCTGCCCATGGAGACGAGCAGACCGGCGATGACGAACGAGTACACGTCGCCGATCCACAACAGCTGCGTGCCGGAGGGCTTGAGGTCCTCGCTGATGTAGGGGGTCGCGAGACCCAGGACGGTCGCGTCCACGGCCACCAGCAGCACGGCGAGCACGAGGACGCCGAGCGCGAGCCAGCGGCCCGGGCGCGTCACCGCCTCGGCCGTCTCGGCCGGCTGCAGGGTGCTGGTCATGATTCCTCTCTCCGTAGTGCGCCGCCGAGCAGCAGCTCGACGATCATGTGCTGGAAGTCCTTGGGGGCGCCCTTGCCGCTCTGCACCATCCAGGCGCCGGAGGCCAGCAGGCCGTAGAGCGCCTCGGTGAGCCAGGCCGGCGTGAGGTCGATGCGGAACTCTCCGCCGAGTTGGCCGCGCCGGAACAGTGCGGAGATCCGCTCGTCGATCAGCGTCCAGCCCGCGTTCTGCTCCTCGCCCTCGAACAGCTGGTTCTCGGTGTAGAGGAACCCGAGCAGCCCGGCGGCGGGCTCGATGGCCCCGACCAGCCGGCGTACGGCCTCGCTCGCCGTGCCCTCGTCGAGCCGGGCGGCGTCCAGCGCGGCCTCGCATTCGGCGATGCCCAGCGACTCCAGCGCGCGGACGAGGGCGTCCCGCCCGGCGAAGTGGCGGTGCAGCGTGGCGCGGCTGATCCCGGCGGCCTTCGCGACCTCGTCCATGGTCGCGGTGGCTTTGTGGGTCAGCAGGGCCGCGGCGGCGCGCAGCACATGGTCAGGATCGACAGCCATGAGACAACCATACTTCATATGAGACATGAATGTCTCACCCTGGGCATGCGTGACTCACGGCTGTCGTTTCACGGAGAGATGGCGATCAGTGCCAGGGCAGCTGCCCGCGCCGCTCCCAGTACACGTGAGGTTCCTCGACCAGCGTGGCCAGACGGGTCAGCTGGTCGTCGTCGAGGTCGACGACCGCCGCGTGCAGATTGGAGGCGAGCTGGGTCGTGGTCGCCGCGCCGGAGAGGACGACGCCGGCCCAGGGCTGCCGGAGGATCACCGCAAGGGCGACGGCGTCGCAGCCCAGCCCGGTCTCCTCGGCGATCTCCTTCAGGACGCCCGGCGCGTGCGGCCCGGCGAGCCGGCCGTTGGCCATGCCCTCCTTGACGATCACGGTGAGCCCGGCGTCGTGCGCCTCGGCGAGGGCGGGCGCGGCGGAGGTCTCCAGCGCGTTGTACGTCGACTGGACGGTACGGAAGAGGGGTTCGCCGTCGACCGTTACAGCGAGGGCGGCGCGGATCGCGTCCGCCTGGGCGGGACCGCTGGTGGAGAAGCCGATGGTGAGTCCCCGGGCGGCGGCTTCGGCGAGCTTCGCGTGCAGTTCCTTGTCGGTGAGGGCCGGGCTGTCCGGGGTCACCGAGTGGATCTGGTAGAGGTCGAGCCGGTCACCGAGCAGGGCGTCGCTCTCGGCGCGCTGCCGTTCGTAGGTGGCGAGGGTGTGGTCCTTGACCTCGTGCGTCTCGGCGTCCGTGGACCAGTCGGCGGTGTAGGTGTAGCCCCATTTGCTGCCCACGACGATGTCATCGAGGCCGGGCCTCGTGTTCAGCCAGTCGGCGAGGAACTCTTCCGAGCGGCCGTAGGAGCGGGCGGCGTCGAAGTAGCGGACGCCCTGTGCGTAGGCGGCGTCCAGGAGTTCATGTGTGCGCTCGCGTAGAGCGTCGACCGTGCGCTCTGCCGGCAGGTCCTGATCGCGGCCCAGGTTGATGTAGCCGGGGCGTCCGACGGCGGCGAGGCCGAGGCCGATGTGGCAGGTGGGGGTTGTTGCATTGGCCAGGCGGGCGAAGGGCATCCGGAGGCTCCGTTCGGTCGGCTGCGGCTTTCGACCAACGTAACCCTCGGGATGACCTTCGCCTCAGAGCTCGGGGCTTGTTGTTTGTTTGCGGGTGCGGGTAGTGCTTGGTTGCTCGCGCAGTTCCCCGCGCCCCTGAGGTCTCAGCTCTTCTTCTTGGCCAGAGCCCATTCGCGCTGGGCCGCCACGTCCGCCTTCACCTCTGCCAGCTGGATCGCGACCGCGCTCGGGGCCGTGCCGCCCCTGCCGTTACGGGAGGCCAGGGCTCCGGGGACGTTGAGGACCGAGCGGACCTCCGGGGTGAGGTGGGACGAGATCTTCGCGAACTGCTCGTCCGTCAGCTCGTCCAGTTCCTTGCCCTCGCCCTCGGCGACCTTCACGCACTCACCCGCCACCTCGTGGGCGACGCGGAACGGGACGCCCTGCTTGACCAGCCACTCGGCGATGTCCGTGGCGAGGGAGAAACCGGCGGGGGCCAGTTCCTCCATGCGCTCCCGGTGGACGGTGAGGGTGGCCATCATGCCGGTGAAGGCCGGCAGCAGGATCTCCAGCTGGTCGATGGAGTCGAAGACGGGCTCCTTGTCCTCCTGGAGGTCGCGGTTGTACGCGAGCGGGAGGGCCTTGAGCGTGGCCAGCAGGCCCGTCAGGTTGCCGATCAGACGGCCGGACTTGCCACGGGCCAGCTCGGCGATGTCCGGGTTCTTCTTCTGCGGCATGATCGACGAGCCCGTCGAGAACGCGTCGTGCAGGGTCACGAAGGAGAACTCCTTCGTGTTCCAGAGGATGACCTCCTCGGCGATCCGGGAGAGGTTGACGCCGATCATCGCCGTGATGAACGCGAACTCGGCGACGAAGTCCCGGGACGCCGTGCCGTCGATGGAGTTGCCCGAGCTGCCGTGCTCGAAGCCGAGGTCCTTCGCCACCGCCTCCGGGTCCAGGCCCAGCGAGGAGCCCGCCAGCGCGCCCGAGCCGTAGGGCGACACCGCCGTGCGCGCGTCCCACTGGCGCAGCCGCTCCGCGTCCCGGGACAGGGACTGGACGTGGGCGAGGACGTGGTGCGCGAAGAGGACGGGCTGGGCGTGCTGGAGGTGCGTGCGGCCGGGCATCGCCACGTCCGGGTGGGCCTCGGCCAGGCCGATCAGCGCGTCCTGGAGCTCGGCGATCAGGCCGCCGATGACGCGGGCGTGGTCGCGCAGGTACATGCGGAACAGGGTGGCGACCTGGTCGTTGCGGGAGCGGCCCGCGCGCAGCTTGCCGCCGAGGTCGGGGCCGAGCCGCTCCAGCAGGCCGCGCTCCAGTGCGGTGTGCACGTCCTCGTCGGCGATGGTGCCCACGAAGGAGCCGTCGGCGACGTCCGCCTCCAGCTGGTCGAGCCCGGCGATCATCCGGGTCAGCTCGTCCTCGGTGAGCAGGCCCGCCTTGTGCAGCACGCGCGCGTGCGCACGCGAACCGGCGATGTCGTACGGCGCGAGCCGCCAGTCGAAGTGGACGGAGGCGGACAGCTTGGCCAGGGCCTCGGCGGGACCGTCGGCGAAACGGCCGCCCCAGAGCCGTACGTCACCGCTGTTGCTGCTCACTTGCGTTGCTCCTAGAGAGGTTTGGATGTGACGCGGACCTTTATATGCCCACGCCGGGTTCCCGTCGCGCTACGCCCGCAGCTGACGCTGTGCCGCGATCTTCGACGACAGGCTGTAGATGTCGATGAATCCCTTGGCGGCGGACTGGTCGAAGGTGTCGCCCGTGTCGTAGGTGGCGAGGTTGAAGTCGTACAGCGACTGCTCGGAGCGTCGGCCGGTGACGACCGCGCGGCCGCCGTGCAGGGTCATGCGGATGTCGCCGGTGACATGCTGGTTGGCCTCGTTGACGAAGCCGTCGAGAGCGCGCTTGAGCGGGGAGAACCACAGGCCGTCGTAGACCAGCTCGCTCCAGCGCTGCTCGACGCCCCGCTTGTAGCGGGCGAGTTCGCGCTCGACGGTGACGTTCTCCAGCTCCTGGTGGGCGGTGATCAGGGCGATCGCGCCCGGAGCCTCGTAGACCTCGCGCGACTTGATGCCGACGAGCCGGTCCTCGACCATGTCGATCCGGCCGATGCCCTGGGCTCCGGCGCGCTCGTTGAGCTGCTGGACGGCCTGGAGGACGGTGACGGGCTTGCCGTCGAGGGCGACCGGCACGCCCTCCTTGAAGGTGATGACCACCTCGTCGGCCTCGCGCGCGAGGGCCGGGTTCTGGGTGTACTCGTAGATGTCCTCGATCGGCGCGTTCCAGATGTCCTCGAGGAAGCCGGTCTCGATGGCGCGGCCGAAGACGTTCTGGTCGATGGAGTAAGGCGACTTCTTGGTGGTCGCGATCGGCAGGCCCTTGTCCTCGCAGAAGGCGATGGCCTTGTCGCGGGTCATGGCGTAGTCACGGACCGGGGCGATGCACTTCAGGTCGGGGGCGAGGGCGGCGATGCCGGCCTCGAAGCGGACCTGGTCGTTGC
Organism: Streptomyces sp. HP-A2021; assembly: GCF_022807935.1. NCBI lineage: Bacteria > Bacillati > Actinomycetota > Actinomycetes > Kitasatosporales > Streptomycetaceae > Streptomyces > Streptomyces sp. HP-A2021. Next base: position 7,905,081 of record NZ_CP094344.1, on the reverse strand, counting down.
CCTTGCCGGTGCAGCCGTGGGCGACGGTCGTGGCGCCGTGCTTGCGGGCGGCGGCGACGAGGTGCTTGACGATCGCCGGCCGGGACAGGGCGGAGACCAGCGGGTAGCGGTCCATGTAGAGGGCGTTGGCCTTGATCGCCGGGAGGCAGTACTCCTCGGCGAACTCGTCCCTGGCGTCGGCCACTTCGGCCTCCACCGCGCCGCATGCGAGGGCGCGCTTGCGGATGACGTCCAGATCTTCGCCGCCCTGGCCGACGTCCACCGCGACCGCGATGACCTCGGCGCCCGTCTCCTCGGCGATCCAGCCGATGGCGACGGAGGTGTCAAGACCGCCGGAGTAGGCGAGTACGACGCGCTCGGTCACGGGTTCTTCCCCTCATACTGCGAATACTGACGTGCATGATTATGCAGAGCTCTGCATGATTCGTCAATCGGTCTCGGACCGAGGGCCTGATTCCGGCCATGCCGAAACGACTTCGAAGATCCTTTGAACGCGCGAAACCGCTTACCCGTACCTCTCGCCGAACGCAGGCGCCGCGTTTCGACACCCGACGATCCCCCGACCCCTAGTGAGGCATCCGCATGTCCAGGGCTCTTCCGAAGTACAACAAGCGTCGCGTCGGCTTCATCGGCGGCGCCGCCGCGGTGGCACTGTCCGGCACGGTGATCGCCGGCTTCGCCCTCGCCGGGGAGACGCCCGAGAGCGGCGGGACGAACGCCCGGACGCTGGCGGGTCCCGGCACCATCACGTGCCCGGACGTCACCGGCCAGCTGCCTGACATCCCCGCCTCGGCGCAGGCGGAGGTCGACCGCAATCTCGGCGATCTGGCCACCCAGATCGAGGAGGCCAACAAGCGTCTCGTCGACACCGTCGGCCAGGGCGGGCCCAACTTCGTCCAGAACGCCATCCTCGGCCCGCTGGAGGACAAGCGCGTCGCCGCCCTGAACCGCATCGAGACCGCGATCGGGCGTGCCGCCGAGAAGCCGGAGGGGCTGGAGGCCTTCGCCGCCTGCCAGCTCAACGCCGACGGCGGCGCCGGAGCGGGCGAGGCGGCGGGAGGCGAGGCGGGCGCCGGTGAGGAGGCCGGTGCGGGCGCCGAAGCCGGCGCGGGTGCCGAGGCCGGTGCGGGCGCCGGGGAGGACGCGGGTGCGGGCGAGGCGGGCAACGCCGGTGCCGGCACGATCAGCTGCCCGGACGTCGCCTCCCAGCTGCCCGCGATCCCGGCTTCCGCCCAGGCCGAGGTCGACCGCAACCTGGCGCTGCTGGACACGCAGGTCGCGGAGGCCAACAAGCGCCTCGTCGACACTGTCGGCCAGGGCGGGCCCAACTTCGTCCAGAACGCCATCCTCGGCCCGCTGGAGGACAAGCGGATCTCCACCGTCAACCGCATCGCCACGGCCATCGGCCGCACGGCCGAGAAGCCGGCCGGTCTGGACTCCCTGGCCGCCTGCACGCTCACCAAGTGAGGTGACAGGCACTGTGGCCGCCCCGCGTGAGCGCCGGCCGGGGCGGCCACGGGAGCGGCAATTCCTTGGACACGCCATCCTTTAGGCAGTCGAAAGACCTGCGTCATAATCGGTCGCATGGGAAAAACACATGAGCGCATAGAAGGCCGGCTCCGCTCGTTCATCGAAGCGCAGCCGGTCTTCTTCACCGCCACCGCTCCCCTGTCCGCCGACGGCACGGTCAACCTCTCCCCCAAGGGACTCAAGGGCTCCTTCGTGGTGCTCGACGACCACACCGTCGCCTACCTCGACTTCGCCGGCTCCAACGCCGAGACCATCGCCCATCTGCGGGAGAACGGGCGGATCACCCTGATGTGGTGCGCCTTCCAGGGCCCGCCGAACATCGTCCGGGTGCACGGGCGCGGGGAGCCGGTCTTCCGGGACGACCCCCGTTTCGGAGAGCTGCTCGGCCACTTTCCGGACATCGACCCGGCACAGCACGGGCTGCGCGCGATCATCGTCGTCACGGCCGAACTCGTCCGCGACACCTGCGGCTACGCCGTGCCCTTCATGGCGTACGAGGCGGAACGCGACCTGCACGGCAAGCGTTTCGCCCGCGAGGACGACGCCTCGCTCAGTGCCTACTTCACCAAGAAGGAGCACATCGCGACCAGCCTGGACGGACTACCCGGGCTGCCGTTGCCGCTGCCGCCCTCTACCGTCTGAGGCATGCGCCCCGGTGCCGTCGCCCTCGCCGTCTCCTCCCTCGTCGTGCTCGGCGCCGGGCCGCCCGCCCCCTCGTCCCCGCTGCCGGCCCGGATGACGGACACCGGCGGCGGCACCCAGCTGATCACCGCGGTCGCCCCGCGGAAGGCCTCGACGACGGGCACGGTCACCTGGTGGGACCTCAGGGGTGGGCGGTGGGTGAGGGCGGGTTCCGCTCCCGCGCGGTTCGGAGCGAACGGGCTGGCCGAGGGCGCGTCCCGTACCCAGGGGACGAACACGACGCCCACGGGTCTGTACGGGCTGCCGTACGCCTTCGGCATCAAGGCGGCGCCGCGCGGAACGGCGTACAGGTACCGCCGGGTGCACCGGAACTCCTGGTGGTGCCAGGACAACGGCTCCCGCTCCTACAACCGCTGGACTGAGCCCCGCGCGGCCGACTGCCGGGCCGCCGAGTCCGAGCACCTGATCACCTACGGCGAGCGGTACGCGCACGCGCTCGTCATCGGCTTCAACTACGAGCGTCCGGTGCGGGGGCGCGGCGCGGGCATCTTCCTGCATGTCAACGGGCGGGGGGCGACGGCCGGGTGCGTGTCCGTGCCGAAGCGCGCCATGCGGACGCTCCTCCGCTGGGCCGACCCGGCGAAGCGCCCCCACATCGCCGTCGGGACGGCGAGCGGGACCACCGCCGTCACGCGCTACTAGAGCCGGGACGCCGCTCCGGCGCCCGCTGCTGGAGCCGGGAGGCCGCCTTGGCGCCCGTCCGGGTTACCGCTGGTCACCTCCGTGCGCACACGACTCGGTACGCGGCTGAACACTCCCGTGTCCCGGCACGTATCTGTGGGCCAAGGGTCAAGTCCCCACGGAGGAACCGTGACCACCACGCTCGCAGGCGGCCGTGCCGCCCGCCGCCAGACGATGCGCCGCATCCGCCCGCGCCGCTCCCCGGCCGTACCGCTGCTGATCGCCCTGTGGGCAGGTGCGGCGGCCGTGCTGTGGCTGTGGTGGGACAACACACCGTCCCTCGCGGACACCACGAGCAAGATCCTGGCCGCGGGCCGGATCACCGGCCTGCTCGCCGGCTACCTCATGGCGCTGGTGGTGCTCCAGATGGCCCGGGTGCCCGCGCTGGAGCGGCGAGTGGGCACCGACCGGGTCGCCCGCTGGCACGCCATGACCGGCCGCTACACGCTCTGCCTGGTCCTCGCGCACGTCTTCCTCACCATGTGGGGCTACGCCCTCCAGGCGGGCAAGGGGCTCGGCGACATCGTCCAGCAGACGATCGACTCCATCAACCAGCTGCCGGACATGGGCAAGGCCGCCATCGGCACGGGCCTGCTGTTCGTCATCGGGATCCTCTCGATCGGCGGCGTCCGCCGTCTGATCGGGTACGACACCTGGTACCACGTGCACCTGCTCACCTACGCGTCGGTGTACATGACGTTCTGGCACCAGATCACGACCGGCAACGAGTTCGCCGTCGAGCCCGCCGCGAAGACCTTCTGGTACGGGCTGTACGGCGCGGTGACCGCGCTCGTCCTCTGGTACCGGATCCTCACCCCGATCCGGCTGAACCTGCGGCACCGGATGCGGGTCGAGGCGGTCATCGAGGAGACCCCGGGGATCGTGTCCGTGCTGATCGGCGGGCGCAAGCTGCACCGGATGGGCGCGGAGGCGGGCCAGTTCTTCCGCTGGCGGTTCAAGGCGCCCGGCATGCGCTTCAGTTCGCACCCGTACTCCCTGTCGGCGGCGCCCCGCCCGGACATGCTGCGGATCACCGTCAAGGCGATCGGTGACCACACGTCCCGGCTGCGCGAACTCGAGCCCGGCACCAAGGTGTGGGCGGAGGGCCCGTACGGCGCGATGACCGCGCAACGCCGCAGCCGCGGCAAGGTGCTGCTGGTCGCGGGCGGTGTCGGCATCACCCCGATGCGGGCCCTGTTCGAGACGCTGCCCGGCGCCTCCGGCGACATCACGCTGCTCTACCGGGCCAACAGCACCCAGGACCTGGCCCTGTGGGGCGAACTCGCCAAGATCGCCGACGAACGCGGGGCGCGGCTGATGTACGCGGTCAACAGCCCCGACGGGGAACGCCCCGACATCTCCGCGGAGTCCCTCCGGCGGAAGATCCCGGACATCGGCGACCACGACGTCTTCATGTGCGGGCCGCCCGGCTTCGCGCAGTCGGTGTACGAGGCACTGCGCGGCGCGGGAGTCCCCGCCCGCCGTATCCATCACGAGTCGTTCGAGATGTGAGCGACGGGACATCAACGGCCCTTCAGGAGCTTGAGAAACGATGAGGAAGTCTCACCCCGTCCGGCGTGCCGTGCTCGCCGGCGCAGCCACCGTCTCCGGGATCGTGCTGCTGCTGTCACTGAAGCCGGCCTCCGACCCGGGCTCCGCCCAGGCGGCGGGGCAGGCGCCGCCCGCGGCGGCCGGGCAGGCCCCGCAGGGCGGCGTGAACGGCGCGGTCACCGGTGACGCGGCGCAGACGCAGTACGGCGCGGTGCAGGTGCGCCTGACCATGAGCAACGGCAAGATCACTCAGGCCGAGGCGGTCCAGGCCCCCAAGGGCGGCCGCAGCGACCAGATCACCGCCAGCTCCGTGCCCCGCCTCAACCAGGCGGTGGTCGCCGCACAGAGCGCGGACATCGACGCCGTGTCCGGGGCGACGTACACCAGCGCCGGCTACAAGAAGTCCCTCCAGTCGGCGCTGGACAAGGCCAAGGCCTCGGCCGGCGGCGCGCAGGGCTCGGGCAACGCCCAGACGCTGACCGGCGATGTGGCGCAGACGCAGTACGGCCCGGTGCAGGTCCGCGTCACCGTCGCCGGCGGCAAGATCACCAAGGCCGAAGCCGTCCAGGCCCCCAAGGGCGGCCGCAGCGACCAGATCACCTCCTCCTCCGTCCCCCGCCTCAACCAGGCGGCCGTCGCGGCCGGGAGCGCGGACATCGACGCGGTCTCGGGCGCCACCTACACCAGCGCCGGTTACAAGAAGTCCCTCCAGTCCGCACTGGACAAGGCTCCGGCAGGGGGCGGTTCGTCCCAGGCCGCCGGCTCCGGGGGCGGTCAGGCCCAGACGCAGACCCTCACCGGCAGCGTGGCGCAGACCCAGTACGGCCCGGTACAGGTCCGCATCACCGTCGCCGGCGGCAAGATCACCAAGGCCGAAGCCGTCCAGGCCCCCAAGGGCGGCCGCAGCGACCAGATCACCTCCTCCTCCGTCCCCCGCCTCAACCAGGCGGCCGTCGCGGCCGGAAACGCACAGATCGACGCCGTCTCCGGAGCCACCTACACCAGTGCCGGCTACAAGCAGTCCCTCCAGTCGGCGCTGGACCAGGCCGGTGGCTGACACGGTGGCCGACTCCGCACAGGCTCCCGCCGCGGTACGTCATGCGGAGGAGACGATGGGGACCGTCTTCTCCTTCGACGTCCGCGGCGGGGATCCCGGCGCCGTGCGCGCGGCGGTGGACGAAGCCGTCGCCGGGCTGCACCGGGTCGACGAGGTGTTCAGCACCTACCGCGAGGACAGCCAGATCTCCCGGCTGCAACGCGGTGAGCGGACGGTCGAGGAGTGTGATCCCGAGGTCGCCGAGGTGCTGGAGCTGGCGGCCGAGGCGGAGCGGCTGAGCGACGGCTGGTTCAGCACGTCGTACGGGGGCCGCCTCGATCCGACCGGCATCGTGAAGGGCTGGGCGGTCGAGCGGGCGGCACGGCAGTTGGCCGCGGTGCCCGGGGTGAGTGGGGTGAGCGTCAACGGCGGCGGCGATGTGCAGTTGCTCGGTGTTCCCGGTGCGCAGCGGCCGTGGCGCGTCGGAGTCTCGGATCCCCTGCGACCGGGGGGTCTCGCGGCGGTGATCTCCGCGGCGGGGGTGGACGAACTGGCCGTGGCCACGTCCGGGACCGCGGAGCGGGGCGCGCATATCGTCGACCCGCGCACGGGCCGTTCGGCCGTGACCGACCTGGTCGCCGTCACGGTGGTGGGGCCTCGGCTGACGTGGGCGGACTGCTGGGCCACGGCGGCGTTCGCGATGGGGTCGCGGGAGGGCTTGACGTGGCTGGAGTCGCTGCCGGGGGTCGAGGCGCTGTTGATCACCGCGGGTGATGAGGTGCGCTGTACCGGGGGGTTGGCGGCGCGGCTGGGGTGAGTGGGACCTGGGGCGGATGCCCCAGGGGCGCGGGGAACTGCGCGACCACAGCACACCCGCACACAACCACCAACGGCAACCCCCACGGCGTGCTCAGTGCCCGTTCTGCGCCAGCCTCAGCAGATGGTCGGCCAGCGCCTGCCCCCCGTCAGGATTCCGGCTGATCAGCAGCAACGTGTCGTCACCGGCGATCGTCCCCAGGATGTCGTGCAGCTCGGCCTGGTCGATCGCCGACGCCAGGAACTGCGCGGCCCCCGGAGGAGTCCGCAGGACCACGAGGTTCGCCGAAGCCTCCGCGGAGATCAGCAGCTCCTGCGACAACCGCCGCATCCGCTCCTCCTTCGCCGACCCGCCCAGCGGTGCGCGCGGCGTGCGGAAACCGCCCTCGCTCGGCACCGCATAGATCAGGTCGCCGTCGGTGTTGCGGATCTTCACCGCGTTCAGCTCGTCCAGGTCCCGGGAGAGCGTCGCCTGCGTGACGCTCAGCCCGTCGTCGGCGAGCAGCTTCGCCAGCTGGCTCTGCGACCGCACGGGCTGCCGGTTGAGGATGTCCACGATCCGGCGGTGGCGTGCGGTGCGGGTCTGCGGCACGGCGGGCCCGTTCGCCCCCGGCTGCTCGTGGTCCTGCGCCTGGCTCATCGTCGTCTCATTCCCCGGATCGTCCGTCCCCGTCGGCTGCGCCTGCGTCGAGGACGCCGGGCAGCGCCCGGAGGAAGGCGTCCACCTCGTCGTCACCGATGTTCAGCGGCGGCATGAGCCGTACGACGTCGGGAGCGGGCGCGTTCACCAGGAGGCCGGCGTCCTGAGCCGCCTGCTGCACCTGGGGCGCGAGCGGCTCGGTGAGCACGATACCCAGGAGGAGACCCGCGCCCCGGACGAAATCGATCAACTCGTGACCGAGGCCCTCGATCCCGTCCCGCAACTTCTCGCTCTGCCGCTTGACGTTCTGCAGCAACCCCTCGTTCTCGATGGTGTCGAGGACGGCGAGCCCGGCGGCGCAGGCGACGGGGTTGCCGCCGAAGGTCGTGCCGTGGTGGCCGGGCTGGAGCAGTTCGGCGGCGCGCCCGAAGGCGACGGTCGCGCCGAGCGGCAGCCCGCCACCGAGGCCCTTGGCGAGGGTGACGACGTCGGGCAGCACGCCCTCGTGGGCCTGGTACTCGAACCAGTGCCCGGTCCGGCCGACGCCGGTCTGCACCTCGTCGAGGACGAGCAGCGCGCCGGTGGAGGCGGTGATGGCCCGGGCGGCCTTGAGGTAGCCGGCGGGCGGGACCACGGCCCCGTTCTCGCCCTGGACCGGCTCGATGATGACCAGGGCCGTCTCGTCCGTCACCGCGGCGGCCAGCGCCTGCGCGTCGCCGTAGGGGACGTGCGTGACGTCGCCGGGCAGCGGCAGGAAGGGCTCCCGCTTGCCGGGCTGGCCGGTGAGTGCGAGGGCGCCCATGGTGCGGCCGTGGAAGCCGCCCTCGGTCGCGACCATGTGGGTCCGCCCGGTGAGCCGGCCGATCTTGAAGGCGCCCTCGTTGGCCTCGGCGCCGGAGTTGCAGAAGTAGACCTTGCCGTCGCGGCCGAAGAGCTGGAGCAGCCGTTCGGCGAGCGCGACCGGCGGCTCGGCGACGAACAGGTTGGAGACATGGCCGAGGGAGGCGATCTGCCGGCTCACGGCCTCGACGACAACCGGGTGGGCGTGGCCGAGCGCGTTGACCGCGATGCCGCCGACGAAGTCCAGGTACTCCTTGCCGTCGGCGTCCCACAGCTTGGTGCCCTCACCGCGGACGATCGGCAGCCTCGGGGTGCCGTAGTTGTTCATGAGCGCGTTCTGCCACCGCGCGGTCAGTTCCTGATTGCCCACGACGTTGCTCACGACTCCCCCTGTTCGCCCGGTCCCTCGGGCTTCTCGTCGGCCACGACCATCGTGCCGATCCCCTCGTCGGTGAAGATCTCCAGCAGGATCGAGTGCTGGACCCGGCCGTCGATGACCCGGGCGGTGGTGACGCCGCCGCGTACGGCGTGCAGGCAGCCCTCCATCTTCGGCACCATGCCGGAGGACAGCTCGGGCAGCAGCCGCTCCAGCTCGGAGGCGGTGAGACGGCTGATCACCTCGTCGCTGTTCGGCCAGTCCTCGTAGAGTCCCTCGACGTCCGTGAGGACCATGAGGGTTTCGGCGCCCAGTGCAGCAGCGAGTGCCGCAGCCGCCGTATCAGCATTGACGTTGTAGACATGTCCGTCGTCCTGGGAGCGGGCGATCGAGGAGACGACCGGGATGCGGCCGTCGGCGAGCAGGGCCTCGATCGCGCCCGTGTCGATCGCGGTGATCTCGCCGACCCGCCCGATGTCGACGAGTTCGCCGTCGATCTCGGGCTGGTGCTTGGTGGCGGTGATGGTGTGCGCGTCCTCGCCGGTCAGGCCGACGGCGAGCGGACCGTGCTGGTTGAGCAGCCCGACCAGCTCGCGCTGCACCTGGCCGGCCAGCACCATCCGTACGACGTCCATGGCGTCCTCGGTGGTCACCCTGAGGCCCGCCTTGAACTCGCTGACGATGCCGTGCTGGTCGAGGGCGGCGCTGATCTGGGGGCCGCCGCCGTGCACGACGACGGGCTTGAGACCGGCGTGGTGCAGGAACACGACGTCCTGGGCGAAGGCGGCCTTCAGGTCCTCGTCGATCATGGCGTTGCCGCCGAACTTGATGACGACCGTCTTGCCGTTGTGCCGGACCAGCCAGGGCAGCGCCTCGATGAGGATCTGGGCCTTGGGCAGGGCGGTGTGTTTGCGGGTGGTGCTCATGACGAGTACGCGCTGTTCTCGTGGACGTAGTCCGCGGTGAGGTCGTTGGTCCAGATCGTGGCGGTCTCGGACCCGGCGGCGAGGTCGGCCACGATGTGCACCTCGCGGTAGCGCATGTCGACCTTGTCGCGGTCCTCGCCGACACCGCCGTTCTTGCACACCCAGACGCCGTTGATGGCGACGTTGAGCCGGTCCGGCTCGAAGGCGGCCTTCGTCGTGCCGATGGCGGACAGGACGCGGCCCCAGTTGGGGTCCTCGCCGTGGATCGCGCACTTGAGGAGGTTGTTGCGGGCGATGGAGCGGCCCACCTCGACGGCGTCGTCCTCGGTCGCGGCGTTGATCACCTCGACCTTGATGTCCTTGCTGGCGCCCTCGGCGTCCCGGATGAGCTGCTGACCGAGGTCGTCGCAGACCTGCCGGACGGCCTCGGCGAACTCGTCGTACTCCGGGGTGACGCCGGCGGCGCCGGAGGCGAGCAGCAGCACGGTGTCGTTGGTGGACATGCAGCCGTCGGAGTCGACCCGGTCGAAGGTCGTCCGGGTGGCCGCCCGCAGGGCCTTGTCGAGTACGTCATTGTCCAGGTCCGCGTCCGTGGTGAGGACGACGAGCATGGTGGCGAGGCCGGGGGCGAGCATGCCCGCGCCCTTGGCCATGCCGCCGACGGTCCAGCCGTCCTTGGTGACGACGGACGTCTTGTGGACCGTGTCGGTGGTCTTGATGGCGATCGCGGCCTTCTCACCGCCGTGCTCACTCAGCGACGCGGCTGCCTCCTCCACGCCCGGGAGCAGCTTGTCCATCGGCAGGAGGATGCCGATCAGGCCGGTCGAGCAGACGGCGACCTCGATGGCGCCCCGCCCGAGGGCCTCGGCGACCTTCTCGGCCGTGGCGTGCGCGTCCTGGAAGCCCTTCGGGCCCGTGCAGGCGTTGGCGCCGCCGGAGTTGAGGACGACGGCGGACACCTGGCCGCTCTTGACGACCTGCTCGGACCACAGCACCGGGGCGGCCTTCACGCGGTTGGAGGTGAAGACGCCGGCGGCGGCGCGGCGGGGCCCGGTGTTGACCACGAGGGCCAGGTCGGGGTTGCCGTTCTCCTTGATCCCGGCGGCGATGCCCGCCGCCGTGAATCCCTTCGCTGCCGTCACACTCACGGCGCAACTCCGATCGTCGTCAGTCCGGTGGTCTCGTCGAGCCCCAGGGCGAGGTTCATGCTCTGGACGGCACCGCCGGCGGTGCCCTTGGTGAGGTTGTCGATGGCGCTGATCACGATGATCCGTCCGGCGGCCGTGTCGTGCGCGACCTGCACCTGAACGGCGTTCGAACCGTAGACGGACGCCGTGGCGGGCCACTGGCCCTCGGGCAGCAGGTGCACGAAGGGCTCGTCGGCGAAGGCCTTCTCGTAGGCGGCGCGCAGGGACTCGGCGGTGACGCCGTCCTTCGCCTTCGCGCTGCACGTGGCGAGGATGCCGCGGGGCATCGGCGCGAGGGTCGGCGTGAAGGAGACGGAGACCGGCTCGCCGGCGGCCGCGCTGAGGTTCTGGGTGATCTCGGGGGTGTGCCGGTGCCCGCCGCCGACGCCGTACGGGGACATCGAGCCCATGACCTCGCTGCCCAGCAGGTGCGGCTTGGGCGCCTTGCCCGCGCCGGACGTGCCGGAAGCTGCGACGATCACGGCCTCGGCCTCGGCGAGTCCGGCGGCGTACGCCGGGAAGAGGGCCAGCGAGACGGCCGTGGGGTAGCAGCCGGGCACCGCGACGCGCTTGGACCCCTCCAGCGCGGCGCGGGCGCCCGGCAGTTCGGGAAGGCCGTACGGCCAGGTTCCGGCGTGCGGTGAGCCGTAGAACCGCTCCCAGGCGGCGGCGTCCGTGAGCCGGAAGTCGGCGCCCATGTCGATCACCAGCACGTCCGGCCCGAGCCGCTCGGCCACGGCGGCGGACTGGCCGTGGGGCAGCGCGAGAAACACGACGTCGTGGCCGTCGAGCACCTCCGGCGTGGTCTCCTGGAGCACTCGGCCGGCCAGGGGCAGCAGGTGCGGCTGGAGCGCACCGAGTTTCTGCCCCGCGTTGGAGTTGCCGGTCAGGGCGCCGATCTCGACCTCGGGGTGCGCCAGGAGCAGACGCAGCAGTTCCCCGCCCGCATATCCACTCGCTCCGGCCACTGCCGCACGTACCGCCATGGAACCTCCTCCTTAGAGGGCATGACTATACGTTGCTCTGCAGTTTTATGCAATCACGCACGCCATGCCCGGGAAAGGCTGCCTACGGCGTGCCGGGAAGCCGGACCGTGACGACCAGGCCGCCGGCCGGGCGGGAGACGAGCTCCAGGGCCCCGTCGTGGGCGCGGACGACGCTGTGCACGATGGCCAGGCCGAGGCCGACGCCGGCGTGCTCGTCGGTGCGTGCGCGTTCCGTTCCGCGCTGGAAGGGTTCGGTGAGGGTCGGCACCAGTTCCGGTGGGAGCCGGCGGCCCGTGTTCTCGACCCGCAGCAGGCTCGTGCCGCCGTGCGCCTCGGTGTAGACCGTCACGGTGCCGCCTGCGGGGAGGTTGTGGACGAGGGCGTTCTGGACGAGGTTCGTCACCATCCGCAGCAGGAGTTCCGCCGAGCCGACGGCCCGGGCCGCTCCGCCGGTGACGTCGAGCGTGATCCCGCGCTGTTCGGCGAGGGGGAGCAGGGTTTCGGCGGCCTCTTCGGCGATGAGGGAGAGGTCGACGCTCTCGCGGGTGAAGGTGCCGCGGTCGCTGCGGCTGAGCAGCAGGAGGGCCTCGGTGAGGCCGATCGCGCGCGCGTTGACAGCGTGCAGGCGTTCGATGAGTTCGCCTCGGTCCCGCGTGGGGTCCTTGCGGGCTACGTCGAGCAGCGTCTGCGAGATCGCCAGCGGGGTGCGCAGTTCGTGGGAGGCGTTCGCGGCGAACCTCTGCTGCTCGGCGACGTGCGACTCGAGTTGTTCGAGCATGGTGTCGAAGGTGTCGGCGAGTTCGCGGAATTCGTCGCGGCGGCCCTCCATGCGGACGCGGTGGGACAGCGATCCGGTCCCGGCCAGCCGCGCCGCGGCCGTGATCCGGTCGAGCGGTGCGAGCATCCGGCCGGCGAGGATCCATCCTCCGACGAGGCCGAACACGAGCAGGAAGCCCATCGCCAGGGCCGCTGCGGGGGCGAAGGTGCGCACCAGGAGGTAGCGGTTGGGCGAGGTCCCGAGCAGGCCCTGGCTGTTGTCGGGTACGTAGCGCAGGATGAACATCCACACCACGGCCAGCAGGAGCGCGCCGGCGACGGCGAGGAATCCGGCGTAGCTGAGGGTGAGCTTCAGCCGGGCGCTGAGCCCGGGGCGTCTACGCATGCGCATGGCCGGGGTCGTTGGTGTCCCTGCCGGTATCGATCCGGTAGCCGACGCCGGGCACCGTGGCGATGATCCATGGCTCGCCGAGCCGTTTGCGCAGTGCGGAGACGGTGATGCGCACGGCGTTGGTGAGGGGGTCGGCGTTCTCGTCCCAGGCCCGTTCCAGCAGCTCTTCGGCGCTGACGACCCCGCCCTCGGCGGCAACGAGGACTTCCAGCACGGCGAACTGCTTGCGGGTGAGCGGGACGTAGCGTCCGTCGCGGAAGACCTCCCGGCGGAAGGGGTCCAGCCGCAGGCCCGCGATCTCGCGGACCGGGGGCCGGGCGTGGGCGCGTCGGCGGTCGAGCGCCCTCAGCCGCAGGACGAGCTCCCGCAGCTCGAACGGTTTGGTGAGGTAGTCGTCGGCGCCGAGCTCGAACCCGGAAGCCTTGTCGTCGATCCGGTCGGCCGCGGTGAGCATGAGGATCGGGATGCCGCTGCCGGAGGCGACGATGCGCCGGGCGACCTCGTCGCCGGAGGGGCCGGGGATGTCGCGGTCGAGGACCGCGAGGTCGTAGGAGTGGACGCTGAGCAGTTCCAGGGCGGTTTCGCCGTCGCCGGCGATGTCGGCGGCGATCGCCTCCAGCCGCAGACCGTCACGGACGGCTTCGGCCAGGTAGGGCTCGTCCTCCACGATCAGTACGCGCATGCCCGAAGCCTAAGCAGCACGGCATGTCACAGACGTATGCGAAGACGTGCGCCACCAGCGGCGCGAGGCCAGTGCGGCCAGCACGGCGCCGGTGGTGTTGACCAGGACGTCGTCGACGGAGGAGACCCGGTCCAGCCGCAGCACGTACTGCGCGGTTTCGACCAGGACCGAGCAGCCTGCCGCGAGCGCCAGGACTCGCGGCAGAGACGCCAGCGCCGCGAACCGCATCGGGGCGAAGAAGCCCAGCGACGCGAAGACGAGCAGGTTCCCGGCGATCCCGAGCGGCCCCATCGTGACCAGGTCCCGCAGCGGCACCAGGCTCAGCCGGCCGGGGACGACGCCGGCACCGGCGCCCGGCATCATGGTCAGCCACAGGAACGGCACCGTCCCGTGGACCATGCCCACCTCGGCCAGCGACTTCCGCCATGCCGACGTGACGCCTGCGGCACGCCGACGGCGCGCCAGGGCCCACACCACCAGCGCGGCGAGCGGCAGCGCGACCAACGTCATGAGCACCACGCCGTTGAACGTGTCGAAGCAGCCGTGCCACCGCCCGGCCATGCACACCGGAGCGGACATCATGAGCGGCCGCCGCACGACGAACAAGGCGCTCGCCAGGCCGAGGACGGCGAGAGCGAGGAGCACGATCCCGCGCGTGCGGCGGGGCGGTGCCGACAGGGATGCGTCGGAAGTCATGCCCCCCATTGGAGGCGGCGGGCCGTTGCGGCGGCGTATGCGATTTTCCATACGCCCGCGATACACGCGGAAACAAGATCGCCGGTATGGCACTGCGACCTGTTCAGGTGAACATAAAGGCCCTCGACGACTTGGCGGTCGGCCGCTTCTGGGCGGACGCGCTCGGCTGGGGTGTCTCCAGCGAGGGACCCGGTGTGACCAACGTGGAACCCGGCGACGGCTTCGTCTGGCCGGAGTTGGTCGCGCGCCTGAAGGCTCTCGGTGCGACGCCCGCCGACGTGGGCCAGGGCGACGCGCCGTGGACGGTCCTCGCCGACCCGGAGGGCAACGAGTTCTGTGTGCTGGAGCCTCGGGAGATCCACCGGGACACCGGGCCGATCGCCCGGGTGGTGGTCGACTGCGCCGATCCGCGGGCCATGGCCGGATTCTGGGGCGAGGCGACGGACTGGACCCTGCACGAGGTGACCGGCGAACACGCGGTGCTGCGCTCCGCCGAGGGCGTAGGACCGTACCTCGAGTTCCGTCGCTCGTCCGACGCGAAGACCGTGCCGGACCGCGTCCATATCGACCTGCTGCCCTACCCCGGTGACGACAAGGCAGCGGAGGTGGCCCGGCTGAAAACCCTCGGCGCCACCGACCTCGACCTCGGCCAGGGTGACGTGCCGTGGACGTGCCTGTCCGACCCGGAGGGCCATGAGTTCTGCGTCCTCGGCTCGCACTGACGCGGATCCTCGACGGCACCCGGGCAGGTGCGTGGGCCACCGCCCCAGGGGGCAGCGGCCCACGCGAGGTGCTTGCTACCTCTGCTTGATCCGAAGGAAGGTGACGGAGTTCGCCGGGAAGGTGTAGGTGAACTTCTTGGCCACCCCCCGGAAGGTGGACGTCACCGGCGTCACCGGCGTGTCCGTCTCGGTGTTCACCGCGTCCTCGTCGGCGGCCAGCGTGGTCACACGGGCCGTGGAAGCGACCTTCGCGCCACCCAGGTCGACGGCCGTACGGGCCTCGGCGGACTGGGCGTTGACCACCTTGACGATCAGGTCACCGGTCTTCGCGTCCTTGGTCACGACCTGGCGGAAGGGCTCGGCCGGCTTGTCGTCCTTGAAGCTTCCCCACTCCTTGCCGTCCAGGAACAGGGTGACCTGACGGCCGCGCACCTTGATGTCGATGTCGTAGGCACGGCCCGTCTCGATCGACCCGGCCTTCGTCATCAGCGTGCCCTTGCCGCCGTCGACGGCCTGCTCGATCGCGGACTGGGTGTTGTTCCAGCCGCCCAGGTTCCACCAGTAGTAGTTGCCCGTGTCCTTGACGCCGAAGGCGACGAGGAAGCCCTCCTTGCCGGACTTCTTGGTGGCCTTCACATGCAGGTCGTAGTCCTTCCAGGACGGGTCGCCCGCCGTGACCATGGTGTTCTCGGCGGCGGTGTCGGTCTGGACGTACTGGCCGTCCTGGATGCTCCAGCTGCCCCGGCCACTGGTGGTCCACTTCGAGGCGTCACCGGAGAAGTCGTCGTTGAGCAGGGTCGAGCCGTCCGCCGAGGTGACCTTCACGTCGTCGTACGCGGCGCTCGTCGCCCACGTGGAGAGGCCTACGGCACCCGTGATGGGGCCGCTGACGTTCGGCGTGGTCGTGGCCTTCGAGGGGACGACGCGGTCGCCGACGTTGGTCATGAACAGCTTCTGGACCTCGTAGTTGGCCGAGTTCCAGGAGGCGTGGTTGTTGAACCAGATCATGTCCGGCCGCCACTGCACGTAGTCCTCGTTGGCGAGCAGCGGGGCGTACGAGGCGAGCTTGACGATGTCCGCGTTGCGCTCCAGGCCGGTCATGTACGCGGCTTCGGAGAGGCCGTTCTTCCAGGCGTTGCCCTGGGAGGCGTACTCGCCGAGGAAGACCTTGGGGCCCTTGCGGTCGTAGGAGTCGTAGCGGTCGTTGTTCTGCAGGAACCAGTTCGGGCTGTTGTAGTAGTGCTCGTCGACCATGTCGACGTTGCCCTCGCGGTTGAGCTGCCAGGCCGTGTCGAAGGTCGTGCCGGCGTCGTCCGGGCCCGAGTTCGAGATGATGGTGATGTCCGGGTACTTGGCCTCGATGGCGGCCCGGAACTGCTGGAAGCGGGCGAAGAACTCCTTGGGGAGGTTCTCCTCGTTGCCGACCCCGAGGTGGGTGAGGTGGAAGGGCTTGGGGTGGCCCATCTGCGCGCGGACCTTGCCCCACTCGGAGGTCGCCGGGCCGTTGGCGAACTCGATGAGGTCGAGGGTGTCCTGGATGTGCCGCTTGAGCAGGGCGTCGTCGTCGGTGGCCTTGTTCTGGCCGCAGCCGGTCACCAGGGCGGGGACGACGGGCAGCGGCATGGCGCCGATGTCCTCGGAGAAGCGGAAGTACTCGTAGTAGCCGAGGCCGTAGCTCTGGTTGTAGCCCCAGAAGTTGGAGTTGGTGGCGCGCTGCTCGACAGGACCGATGGTGTCCTTCCACTGGTAGCTGCGCTTGCGCTGCCAGCCGGAGGCCTCGCTGTAGTCCTCCATGGAGCCGGTGTTGACCAGGCAGCCGCCGGGGAAGCGCACGAAGCCCGGCTTCAGGGCGGCGATCTTCTCGGCGAGGTCCTTGCGCAGGCCGTTCGGCTGGTTCTTGTAGGTGTCGCGCGGGAAGAGCGAGATCTCGTCGAGTGCGGCCGCGTTCGCCGAGGCCACGGCGAGGCGGCCGCGGTTGCTGGTGCGGGTCGCGGTGAAGGTGGCCTTGTACTTGGCCCAGCCGCCCTTGACGGCCACCTGCCGGGCGGTCGCCAGCGTGCCCGCCGCGTCCTTGAGGGAGACGGTGAGCGTGCTGCCGCTCTCGGCGCGGGCCCACACGGAGAAGTCGTACTTCTTGCCCTGCTCGACCCGGATGCCGGTGTTGTAGCCGGCGTTCGTCACGGAGGAACCGGCGCCCAGGGAGAGGTAGTTGCGGTTGCGCTCGTTGAGGCGGCCCGAGTCGTTCACGACCTCGGCCGTACCGCCGGCCGTCCAGGAGGTCAGGGGCGTGTAGGAGCCGTTGTCGGCGGTGGAGTACTCGAAGGAGCGGTTCTGCACGAGCTCGGCGTAGAGACCGCCGTCGGCGGCCCGGTTGATGTCCTCGAAGAAGACGCCGTACATCGTGTCGTCGATCGCCGCGCCCTTGGCGGACGGGTCGACGGTGATCGCGTAGTCGGTGACGTCCTCGGCGTGCGCGGGGGCCGGTACGAGGGCTGCTGCCGTCAGGAGGGCCGTGGCCGTGAGACCGACTCTCCATCGCGTGCGGGCGGTGCGTGGCATGGATACTCCGCGGCTCTCTGGTAGAGGGGTGTTCGAAATATCAGACATTGATCAGCACTTCGAACGGCAAGATAGGGAGGGGGCGGATGCGCGTCAATGGGTCGCGCAGCAACGGCTGGGACAGAGAGCGGTACGGAATGGGCGAGTTCTGGCCAGTGCCGGACGTACTGGCGTATCTGACCGGGCGCTGGCGCGTGGCCCGGTCGGTGCGGGATCTCGCGAGCGGCGAGCAGGGGGAGTTCACCGGGACCACCGTGTTCACCGCGGAGGAGAACGGCGGGCTGCTCGAAGGCGGAGGGCTGCTCCAGGGCGGAGGGCTGCTGCACCACGAGTCCGGCACGTTCGTCTGGCAGGGCGTCGCCCGGCCCGCCGAACGGACGCTGCGGTTCCTGCCGGGCCCGGGCGGCACGGCGGACGTGCGGTTCGCGGACGGGCGGCCGTTCCACGACCTGGACCTGACCTCCGGACGGCACGTCGCCGACCACCCCTGCGCGGCGGACCTCTACCGCGGCGAGTTCACCGTCCGCGACCCGGACCACTGGCGGACGGTGTGGCACGTACGCGGCCCGGCCAAGGACCTCGTCCTGCGCACCGACTACGCACGCGAAGCCGAGACCGGCTACGCCCGCGAAGTCTGAGCCGGCACCCCGTCGAAGCGCAGGTTCCAGCGCCCCGCCCGGCCCGTCACGGCGGTCGTCGACAACGGGCGGACGTCGATGTTCCAGTACGTCGAGGGCGGTGCCTTCAGGGCGTACACCAGGGCGGCGCGGATCACGGACGGCTCCGCGACGGCCACGACCCGGCAGCCGTCCTCGACGGGCCGGGTGTCGAGCCAGCCGCCGACGCGGGTGATGAAGTCCACCAGCGACTCACCGCCGTGCGGGGTGGCGCGCGGGTCGGCGAGCCAGGCGTCCACCGCCTCCGGCTCCCTGGCCATGGCCTCGCCCAGGGTCAGCCCCCGCCACCGGCCCATGTCGCAGTCCCGCAACCCGAGTTGCACGAGCGGCGCGTACCCGAGCCCCTCCCCCGTCGCACGGCTGCGCGGGGTCGGCGAGCAGTAGCGCAGCTCGGCCGCGGCGAGCGGCAGCAGCTCGTGGGCGACGCGCTCCACCTCACCCCAGCCGGCCTGGTCCAGCGGCCGGTCGTCCTCGAAGCGCTCGGCGAGCAGCGGGGAGCTGCGCGCGGCGGCGACGAACGTGACCCGAAGTGGCATGCGGTGATGGTGAGCGCCGCAAGTGCGCAGGTCAAGAGGTGTTACCCAGGAGTTACCCAGGGTGCACCGGCCCTCACGGGCCGAAGATGAGAGCCATCCAGTGCTCGGGCCGCTCCAGCGCCGCGAACCCGAGCTTCGCGTAGACGCCGTGCGCGTCCTGCGTGGCGAGCAGGACCCGGCGCACCCCGTCCTGCCGCAGCTCGTCCCGTACGGCCGCCACGAGCGCGGTGCCGACGCCCTTGCCGCGCACCGACGGGTCGACGTACACGTCGCACAGCCATCCGAAGGTCGCCCGGTCCGTGATGACCCGGGCGTACGCCACCTGCTCCCCCGACACCGTGTCGTACACGCCGAAGTTGAGCGACCCCTCGATCGCCCGGTCCTGCTTCTCGCGGGGGCGGCCCAGCGCCCAGTACGCGTCGGTGGACAGCCAGTGGTGGACCCGCTCGGCGTCTACGCGGGCGGGGTCGGTGGAGATCTCGTAGCCCTCGGGCAGGCTCGGCGTGTCGGTCATGACGGGATGCTGGCAGGTCGGCGGCCCATGCGTCGAACTCTTATCCCAGCACCTCATCGCAGGCCGTACGCAGCCGCCGTACGCCCTCGGTGATCTCCCCGGTCCCCGCGACCGCGGCGAAACTCAGCCGGATGTGCGCGGCCGGCGGCTCGGCGCTGAAGTAGGGGCGACCGGGGGTGATCGCGACGCCCGCGCGCAGGGCGGCCGCCGCGAGGGCCGGCTCATCCGTCCCGTCCGGCAGGCGCGGCCACAGGTGGTAGCCGCCGGACGGCACATGCGACAGGACGAGTTCCGGCAGGTGCTGCGCGAGCGCGGCGGTCATCGCGTCCCGGCGCGCCTTCAACTCGGCGGACACCGCTCGCAGATGGCGCGGCCAGGCGGGCGAGCCGACGAGTTCCAGTGCCGCCTCCTGAAGGGGCCGGGGCACGAAGAAGGTGTCGACCACCTGGATGGCGCGCAGCCGCTCCAGGACCGGGCCGCGCGCGGCCAGGGCGCTCACCCGGAAGCTCGGCGAGGTCGCCTTGGTGAGGGAGCAGACGTGGACGACGACGCCGTCGGGGTCGTCGGCGGCCAGCGGGCGCGGCAGCGGTCCCGCGTCCTCGTGCACGAGCCGGCGCACGAAGTCGTCCTCGACGACGAACGCGCCCGCCGCGCGGGCGATGCGCAGCACCTCGCGGCGCCGCTCGGGGGCGAGCACGGCACCGGTGGGGTTCTGGAAGAGGGGCTGGCAGACGAAGGCCGGGGCGCCGGTGGCCCGGAACGCGTCGGCGAGCAGCGCGGGTTTCACCCCGTCCGCGTCGACCGGTACGGGCACCGGGCGCAGGCCCGCGGCACGGGCGATGGCGAGCATGCCGGGGTAGGTCGGCGACTCGACGAGGACGGGGGCGCCGGACGGGGCGAGGGCACGCAGGGCGGTGGTGAGGGCGGACTGCCCGCCCGCGGTGACCAGCACCTCGGCGGCCGTGAAGGACCCGCCGATGCCCCGCGCGAACCACTCGCGCAGCTCCGGCAGCCCCTCCACGGGCGGACGCCCCCACGCACCGGGGCGGCGTCCGGCGCGTGACAGGGCAGCGGCCATCGCGCGCTCCGGCTGCAGCGAGGGGTGCAGGTAGCCGCCGTTGAACTCGATGACGCCGGGCGGCGGGGCGGCCAGCGAGACCAGCACCCCGGAGGCGTCCACGGAGCGCGGTACGAGATCGGCGGCACCGTCGGCGCTGAGCGCGACCTCCTGCCAGGAGGTGTCCCCGGCGGGGGCCGGTGCCGTACGGGCCTGCGCGCGGAACGCGCCCGCGCCGGGCCGGGTGACGACCAGCCCCTCGGCGGCGAGTTGCGCCAGCGCCCGCGACACGGTCACGGGGCTCACCCGGAACCGCTCGACCAGGGCCCGGCTCGACGGCAGCTTTCCACCTGGCGAGTAGCGGTCGAGCTCTCGCCGCAGCTGCTCCACCAGTTCACCGACGCTGCTACGCTCTTGCATGAGAGTAAAGAGTAGCGCTACTACCGCCTCCCGGATAGCAGTCGCCACGGAGCGGGAGCAGCGGCCCGGCCTCGGCACCCTCCAGGCCGGCCTGGGCGTCATCGCCTTCTCCCTCACCTTCCCCGCCACCGCCTGGGGTCTGGAGGGCTTCGGGCCCTGGTCGCTCGTCGCCGTCCGGAGTGTCCTGGCCGCGGTGATCGCCGGCGGTGCGCTGCTGGCCCTGCGCGTCCCGCTGCCCGCCCGCCGCCACTGGCCCGGCCTCGCGGTCGTGGCGGCCGGTGTCGTGCTCGGTTTCCCGCTGCTCACCACGCTCGCCCTGGAGACCTCGACCACCGCGCACGCCGCCGTCGTGGTCGGACTGCTCCCGCTGACCACCGCGCTCCTGTCCGCCCTGCGCGTCGGCACCCGGCCCTCACGCACGTTCTGGGCGGCGTCCGTGGCCGGTGCGGCGGCGGTGCTGGCCTTCACGGTGCAGCAGAGCGGCGGCGCCCTGAGCACGGCCGACGTGTACCTCTTCGCGGCGCTGCTGGTGTGCGCGGCCGGCTACACCGAGGGCGGCCGGCTGGCCCGGGTCATGCCGGGCTGGCACGTCATCGGCTGGGCGCTGGTGCTGTGCCTGCCACTGACCGTGCCCGTCGCCGCGTTCGCCCTCGCGCAGGAACCCGTACGGCTGACCGCGCACAGCGTCACCGGGCTGCTGTGGGTCGCGGCCGGCTCGCAGTTCCTCGGGCTGGTCGTCTGGTACCGGGGCATGGCGGCCATCGGCATCCCGAAGGCCAGCCAGTTGCAGCTCGCCCAGCCCCTGCTCACACTGGTGTGGTCGGTGCTGCTGCTGGGCGAGCACCTGCCGGTGGCCGCCCCGCTGACAGCCGTGGCGGTGCTGGTCTGCATCGCCGTCACACAACGGGCGCGCGGCTGAGCAGGGCACGCACGGCCCCTGCCGAGTCGCGCCCCCGGCCGTAGACTCAAAGGCCACGGACCGCTTGCTCCGCACCTCGTGAGGAGGCCCCAGATGCGCGCAACCGTGGGCGACCAGCTTGTCCAGCACGGCAGGGTGGTCGGTCAGCACGACAAGGTCGGCGAGATCGTCGAAGTGCTGGGCCAGGAGGGCAACCCCCCGTACCGCGTCCGGTTCGAGGACGGGCACGAGGGCGTGTGCTCGCCGGGACCCGACACCGAGATCCGGCACCGGGAGACCACCACCGGGCCGTGATTCAGCGCGGCGGCGGCGCCGGCTGCCCGTAGTGGTCGGCGGCCACCCTCGCCATCGCCCCGATCCGATCGGTCGCCATGTCCTTGGCGGCGAAGAAGACGTGCCCGCGCACCTGCGCGTGATCCCCGGCCAGCGTCAGGTGCCGGGACAGCTCGGCCGGGTCCTGCCAGGCCGCGGGCTGCGCCGGGTCACCGGCCTTGTACAGCGCCTCCCCCACGTACAGCCGCGTCGAGCTGCCGCGCGCGACGTCCGCCCACCAGGGCAGCAGTTTCGCGTAGTCGGCGGCGGCGAAGCCGATGTTCCAGTACAGCTGCGGGACGATGTAGTCGATCCAGCCCTCGCGCACCCACTTGCGCGTGTCCGCGTGCAGGTCGTCGTACGTCTGCACGCCCGCCCGGGTGTCCGAGCCGCGCGAGTCGGTGGCGGCGTTGCGCCACACGCCGAAGGGACTGACGCCGAAGGGGGTGCCGGGCCGGACCTGCTTGACGCGCTCCGCCGTCTCCCGCACCAGCTTGTCGATGTTGTCCCGCCGCCACGCCGCCCGGTTCGGGAAGCCGGCGCCGTACTCCTCGTAGGCCGCGTCGTCGTCGAAGCCCTGGCCCGCCACCGGGTACGGGTAGAAGTAGTCGTCGAAGTGGACGCCGTCCACCGGGTACTTCTCCACCGCGTCGAGCATCGCGTGCTGCACGAAGGCCCGGACCTCGGGCAGCCCGGGGTTGTAGTAGAGCTTCCCGCCGTACGCCACCACCCAGTCCGGGTTGCTGCGGGCGGGGTGGCCGGCGGCCAGCCGGGTCGGATCGGTGTGGGCGGCGACCCGGTAGGGGTTGAACCAGGCGTGCAGCTTCAGGCCGCGGGCGTGGGCCTCCGCCACGGCCGTGCCCAGCGGGTCCCACCCGGGGTCCTTGCCCTGGGTGCCGGTGAGGTACTGCGACCACGGCTCGAACGGCGAGGGCCACAGGGCGTCCGCCGTGGGCCTGACCTGAAAGAACACGGTGTTGAGCCGGTTGCGGGCGGCCCTGTCGAGGTGGGTGATCAGCTCGGCCCGCTGCCGCGCGGCGGTCAGCCCCGGCTTCGACGGCCAGTCCCGGTTGGCCACGGTGGCCAGCCACACGCCCCGCATCTCGGAGGCCGCCCTGTTGTGGCCCCTGCCGTTGCGCTGGGGGGCGGCCGACGCCGGAGGCACCATCGTGAAAGCCGACAGCGCCGCCACCGCGAACGCCCTGCGTGACACTCGTCCCATCCGCATGCCCCAAAAAGCCGCGGATCCGCCCGGTCGCGGATCGCTCCGCGCCCAGCATGCCCGAAGCGGGCGCGACCCCGGCGATCGATCATCGATACTTGGGAGTAACGTGCACGAACGGAGCAGGGACCGGACCCCGGAGCACCTGCCCAGAAGTGGATCAGCAGCGAAAGGGACGATGTGACGGACATCCCAGCGGGAGACATTGCACGCGTCGGAGTCGTGGGCTGCGGTCAGATGGGCGCGGGGATCGCCGAGGTGTGCGCCCGGTCCGGTCTGGACGTCATGGTCGCCGAGACCACCGGCGAGGCCCTGGAGATCGGCCGGACCCGGCTGTTCAACTCCCTGGCCAAGGCAGCCGAGCGCGGCAAGATCACCGAGGAGGAGCTGGAGGCCACACAGGCCCGTCTGAGCTTCACCACGGACCTCGGCGAGTTCGCCGACCGCGACCTGGTGATCGAGGCCGTCGTCGAGAACGAGCAGGTCAAGACCGAGATCTTCCAGGTGCTCGACCAGGTCGTGACCCGGCCCGACGCCATCCTGGCCTCCAACACCTCCTCCATCCCGCTGGTGAAGCTGGCGGTGGCGACCTCGCGGCCCGACCAGGTCATCGGCATCCACTTCTTCAACCCGGCCCCGGTGCAGAAGCTCGTCGAGCTGATCCCGGCCCTCACCACGTCCGAGGGCACGCTGAGCCGGGCCCAGCTGTTCACCGAGAAGGTGCTGGGCAAGCACGCGATCCGTGCCCAGGACCGCTCCGGCTTCGTGGTGAACGCGCTGCTGATCCCGTACCTGCTCTCCGCGATCCGGATGTTCGAGACGGGCATCGCCAGCCGCGAGGACATCGACAACGGCATGGAGATGGGCTGCGCCCACCCGATGGGCCCGCTGAAGCTCTCCGACCTCATCGGCCTGGACACGGTCGCCTCGGTGGCCCAGTCGATGTACGAGGAGTACAAGGAGCCCCTGTACGCCGCTCCCCCGCTCCTCCAGCGCATGGTCGACGCGGGCCGGCTGGGCCGCAAGACGGGATCGGGCTTCTACACGTACGACTGACCGCCCTGCTGACGCCGGCATCTCAGCGCCGCCGCTCCTCCGGCCACGGCCGGAACCGGCGGCGTCCCCATTCCGCCGCCTGCTCGTTGAGGCGGCTGCGCAGCCAGCCCATCCAGAGGGCGAGCGGAGTGGTCACGAGAGCGAGCAGCAGCGCCGTGCCCCACTCCTGCCCTCCCGAGGAGTACCGGAACACCGCGACCATCAGCGCGTAGACCGCCAGCGCGTACGCCGCGTTCTTCTGCCACTTCGTCATGCGCCCCGGGTACCCCCGAGGCTGATTACTGACGGTCAGGATCCGGCCAACCTACGGGCCCGGCACCGGAATTGGTGCCGGGCCCGTGGCATTCACACACCGTGTGCGCGCCGGGCTCGCATATGCCCGTCGCACACTCTCCCCAGGCATCCACCAGGCGAGTTGACTCCCAGTGCGCATGCAAGGGATGTGCAGCGACTACGGAAAGGAGCGGACTCGTGACCGTCGATCCCGAGCATCCGGTCGTTCACGGAGAACTCGCAGAGTTACGACGCCGCCTCGATGTGGCGTACGCCCGTGTCGAGGGCGGGCTGGCTCTGCTCAGCCACCGCACCGAGGAGACCGCCAAGGAACTCGACGAGCTCAACACCCGGATCAACTCACTCGAACACGCGCGCTGGCCGCTGCCCGCGGTCGCCGCCCTCACCGCCGTGGGTGCTCTCGTCGTGGCGATCTGGCAGGCACTGGGACGTTGAGATCAGGGCAACGTGTCCTGCCCGAGCCTGAGATGGTGCAGCAGCAGTAACGCGGCCGCCATGTTGGCGGCCGGGACCTCCCCGCGGGCGACCATGTCGGGGACGAGCTTGAGGGGAACCCATTCCCGGCGGTCCGACTCGAAGTCGTCCACGGGGTGCCCGACGTACTCGCCCTCGTCGGCCCAGTACACGTGGTGCCGGGCGTCGGTGAGCCCGTTGGACGGCTCCACGCTCATCAGGTGGTGCAGGGGTCCCGGCCGCCAGCCGGTCTCCTCCTCCAGTTCCCTGGCGGCCGCGCGGGCCACGTCCTCGCCGTCCTCGACGACGCCCGCCGCGAGTTCCCACCCCCAGCTGTCGGTGATGAAGCGGTGCCGCCAGAGCAGCAGCACCTCGTTGGCCTCGTTCACGACCGTGGCCACGGCAACGGGCCGCAGCCGTATGAGGAAGTGGTCGAGGTGCCGGCCGTCCGGCAGTTCGACATCCGCGAGATTGACGCTGAACCAGCGGTTTGAGTACACAGCTTGTTCGTTGTGTTTCGTCCACTGCACGGTTCTGCCACCTTCCGTCGAGTAAGTGGCAATATCGCAGTAGGGACGTACTGACAGCAGGCGCACAGGCAGTCGCTCGGGATGACACGGGTGCCGTCGCCCGGGGTCTACAACGGTACGCGCAGGGCCCCGTCGATGAGTTCGGCCGCCTCGGCCGTGCCGGCGCAGCCGCTGCGCACCAGGTGCTCCCGCACCGCGCGCAGCCGGTCGCGCAGCCGCTGGGACTCCATGCCGCGGGCCTGCTCGGCCATCTGCACGGCGATGGCCACGGCCTTGTCCGCGTTGCCCTGCCGCAGCTCGATCGTGCTGAGCATGGCCAGCCGGTGCACCCGGCCGCGGTCGTGCGCCGGGTTGTCGACCGCGGCCGCGGCATGCTCGCCGGCGGCCGCGATCTCCCCGAGACTCAGCAGCGCCTCCGCCACCTGGACGTTGACCAGCCCCGGCTGGACATAGCCGGTCTCGTCGGGCTCGTAGCCACGCCGGATGCGTGCCGCGGCCTGCTCGGCCCGCCGGATGCAGGACAGGGCGCTCGTGCCGTCCCCGAGATGCGCGTACGCCTTCGCCTGCATCGCGTACAGGTCGGAGGCGAGCGCCGGGGTGATGTGCTTGCCGGCGGCCCGCAGCGCGGCCTCCGCGAAGGCGACGGCCTGCCGGTACTCCCGCATGAACAGCGACTGGTTGACCAGCAGCGCGATGATGTACGCGCCGAGTCCCCGGTCCCCGCTGGCCTTGGCGAGCCGCAGGGCCTGGTGGAAGTAGCGCTGCGCGAGGCCGTGCGCGTCGGAGTCGTAGGCGCAGATCCCGGCGACGGCCACCAGCCCGCCGGTCGCGCGGTGGAGTTGACGGCCCGTCTCATCGGTGTAGCTGCCGCGCAGCAGCGGCGCGGCCTCGGCGTTGAGGAAGCCGACGATGCGGGCCCGCGTGGCGATGCCCCCGGCCTTGCGGTACATCTGCTCGTAGTGCGTACGGGCTGCCCGCAGCATCTCCAGGTCGCTCGGGGTGACGCGGTGTCTGCCGCCACGTGAGACGTCCACGTCCTCGGGCGGGTTCTCCCACTCCCACACCGGCATGACGGCGGGCGTGCCGGTGAGCGCGGGGGCGCCCAGGATGTGCGGGCGCTGCTGCTGGTCGGAGCGCCACAGTGCGGTGGCCCGCTCGACGAAGCCGGACAGCGAGCCGGTGTGCGGTGCGGACGGCTCGCCCGGCACGCCCAGGCCGATGTCGTCCAGGGTGACCTGCCGCCGCAGCCGGGCGGCGAGCACCTCGCAGATCAGGTCGGGCACCTGGCCCCGGGGACGCTGCCCCTTCAACCACCGGGCGACGGCGGTGTGTTCGTACCTCAGGGACAGGCCCCGCGCCCGTCCCGCCTGGTTGACATGTGCGGCCAGCCCCGCGTGCGAGATCCCGGCCTCGTCCAGGATCGCGTCGAGCAGAGTATTGGGCTGCATGTGGGCCCCCCGGTGGCTCGGTGCGGCCAGATTAGTGGCTCCGCCTTCACACGGGGTGTGAACGGAGTGCTCGAATCCGCACTGTGTGCGCACTGTCGCGGAGAGTCGTCAGCCGGTTGACTGAAATGCCTCGCAAGAGGCCGGCCGGGCCGCCGGCTCCCCCTCGTACAGTGCGGCGGCCCGCTTCCGCCGTCCGCCCAGCTGCCTGCCCGACACTCCGTGGCGGGGCGGACGGCTCCGCCGGCCACGCCGGGTGGTTCATCGCCGTTGTGTGACGGGTGCGTTGTCGGCTGCGGGTGCGTCGTGGCCGGTCGCGCAGTTCCCCGTGCCCCTGAGGGACGTGCACCCGCTCCTGGTGAGGATCATCAGGGCGATGTCGTCCGTCGGTCCGCCTCGCGTGTGGTGCAGAAGGTCGTGCGAAATCCTGCTCAGGATCGTCTGCGAGGAGAACGGCGCGTCCCGCACTGCCTTCGTCAGAGCATGCGGCAACGGAAAGAACCGGCCGCGCGCGTCCCTCGCGTCCTGGGCACCGTCCGTGAAGAGGAACAGCGCATCACCGTGCTCCAGATACCCCAGGCCTACGGTGGGCAGCTCGGCCGGAAGCGGGAACAGGCCCAGGGGCGGATACGGATCGACGGGGGCGAGTTGGCCGACGTCCGTGCCGCTCAGCCGGTACGGCCACGGGTGCCCGCAGTTCAGTGCGGTCATCTCCCCGTCGGCGCGGATCTCCACGAGCAGCAGGGTCACGAACTCCTCGGCGGCGCCCGCCGGATGCTCCTGGCGCAGGTGCCGGGCCAGGGCGCGTTCCAGCCGGTGCAGCACACCGCCGAGGTCCTTCTCGTCGTGCGCGGCCTCACGGAAACAGCCGAGCACGGCGGCGACGGTCCCGAACGTCCCGATCCCGTGCCCGCGTACGTCGCCCATCACGGCCCGCACTCCGTACTCGGTGGCGACGACCTCGTACAGGTCACCGCCGATGGCCGCCCCACGCTCCGCCGACAACTGGGCGGCGGCGACGTCCAGTCCGTCGACGCACGAGGGCAGCGGCCTCAGCAGCGCGCTCTGCGCGGCACCCGCGACGCGGCGCAACTGCCGCAGCTCACGCATCAGCGTGTGCCGCACATGGAGGATCAGCCCGGTACCGACCGCGAAGAACACGGCGCTGGTCACGATCCGCGCTTCGAGGCCGGTCTCCTGGGCGAGCGGACAGGCCAGCTTGTACGTGACGGCCGCCGCGCCCCACACAGCCGGCAGACCGAGACTTCGCACCCGACCCCTGACGCGGATCATGCCGATGGCCCCCCAATAGGCCCCTGACACACAGAATCGGACCGGCCCAGACGGGCCGGTCCGATTCTGTCGACAGCACACCCAGAAGGGCAGGCTTACCTACCCTTACCACTCAAACGAGTGAGGTGACCCGCCTCAAGGAGCGCGGGGAACTGCGCGACCAGCCACATCGAACCCGCAGCCGACACCACCGCACAGCCCCCACGGCGCTAACTCCGCAACTCGGCGCCCACGCGCTCACCGGCAAGGGCCACCGCCGCGTCCCGAGCCGCAGAAGCCTCATCCACGGTCAGCGTCCGGTCAGCCGCCCGGAACCGCAACGCGTACGCGAGCGACTTCCGCCCCTCGCCCAACTGCTCGGCGTTCTCGTACACATCGAACAGCCGGATCGACTCCAGCAGCTCCCCGGCACCGGCACGCAGGGCCTCCTCGACCTCCGCCGCCGGAACGACCGCGTCGACGACCAGGGCGACATCCTGCGTGGCGACGGGGAACGTGGAGATGCGCGGCGCCTTCACCATGGCGTCACCCGCCGACTCCACCGCGTCCAGGTCGATCTCCATCGCGCAGGTACGCTCCGGCAGCCCCAGCGCCTTCACCACGCGCGGGTGCAACTCCCCCGCGTGGCCCACGACCCGCTCGGCACCGTCCACGGTGATCGCCAGCTCGGCACACCGGCCCGGATGCCACGGCCCGTACTGCCCCTTGCGGATGATGAGTTCGGTGCCCGCCTCGTGGGCGACCTTCCGCGCCGCCTCGACCGCGTCGGCCCAGTCGGCCGGACGGCCCTTGCCCCACCAGCCGGCCTGCTCCCGCGCACCGGCGAGGACGACGGCGGCGTGCCGCGGCTGCTCGGGCAGCGCCGCGTTCAGCTCGGCGAGCTCCTCGTCGGTCGGGCGGCGGTCGACGGGCAGCACGGCGGCGATCCGCTGTTCCTCACGCGGCCGGAAGACCAGGCCGGTCTCGAACAGCGCGAGGTCGTGCGAGCCCCGTCCGTCGTTGCGCCGCAGAGCGGTGAGCAGGCCCGGCAGCAGCGTCGTGCGCAGCGCGGGCTCCTCGTCGCTCAGCGGGTTGCTGAGCTTCACGACGCGGCGGGCCGGGTCGTCCGCTTCGAGGCCGAGCTGGTCGAAGACCTGCTCGCCGATGAACGGGTAGTTCAGCGCCTCGACGTACCCGGCACCGGCCAGGGCCCGGCCGACGCGGCGGTGCAGCCGCTGCCGGCTGGTCAGGCCGAGACCGGCCGGCGGCTTGGGCAGCGTGGAGGGCAGGTTCTCGTAGCCCTCCAGCCGGATGACCTCTTCGGCCAGGTCGTTCGGGTCGGTGAGGTCGGGCCGCCAGGACGGCACGGTGACGATCAGCTCGTCCTGCCCGTACACGTCACAGCCGACCTCCTGGAGCCGCCGCACGACGGTCTCGCGGCCGTAGGCCACGCCCGCGACCTTGTCCGGGTGGTCGGCCGGGATCGTGATGGTGCGGGGCGCGGTCGGGGCGAGGACCTCGGTGACGCCGGCCTCGGCGGTGCCGCCCGCGAGCAGCACCAGCAGGTCCACCGTGCGCTGCGCGGCGGCAGCGGCGGCCTGCGGGTCGACGCCGCGCTCGAAGCGCCGGGACGCCTCGGAGGACAGCTTGTGCCGGCGGGCCGTACGCGCGATCGACACCGCGTCGAAGTGCGCGGCCTCGATGACGACGTCCGCCGTGGCGTTCTCCGTGTCGTCGTGGTCGGCGATCTCCGTGTTGGCGCCGCCCATGACGCCGGCGAGTCCGATGGGGCCGCGGTCGTCGGTGATCACCAGGTCCTCGGCGTCCAGCGTGCGCTCGACGCCGTCGAGGGTGGTGAGCTTCTCGCCCGGCTCGGCCCGGCGCACGCCGATGGTGCCCTGGACCAGGCCGCGGTCGTAGGCGTGCAGCGGCTGGCCGAGCTCCGTCATCACGTAGTTGGTGACGTCGACGGCGAGCGAGATCGGGCGCATGCCGACCTTCTGGAGCCGGCGCTGGAGCCAGATCGGGGAGCGGGCTTCGGGGCTCAGGCCGGTCACCGTGCGGGCCGTGAAGCGGTCGCAGCCGGTGGGGTCGGAGATCCGCACCGGGTAGCCGTAGGCGTTCGGGCCCGGCACGTCGATCAGGGCCGGGTCGCGCAGCGGCAGGCCGTAGGCGATGGCGGTCTCGCGGGCGACGCCGCGGATGGACAGGCAGTAGCCGCGGTCGGGCGTGACGGCGATGTCGAGGACCTCGTCGACCAGCTCCAGCAGCTCGATCGCGTCCTTGCCGACCTCGGTCTCCGGCGGCAGGACGATGATGCCCTTGGTGCCGTCGTCGCCCATGTTCAGCTCGTCGCTGGAGCAGATCATGCCGCGGGACATCTTGCCGTAGGTCTTGCGCTCGGCGATCTGGAAGTCACCGGGCAGGACGGCGCCGGGCAGGGCCACGACGACCTTGTCGCCGACGGCGAAGTTGCGGGCGCCGCAGACGATCTCCTGGGGCTCGCCCGTGCCGTTGGCCTGGCCGACGTCGACGGTGCAGAAGCGGATCGGCTTCTTGAACTCCGTCAGCTCCTCGATGGTCGCCACCTGGCCGACCACCAGGGGGCCCTTGAGGTCGGCGCCGAGCTGCTCGACGGTCTCGACCTCCAGACCGGCCGAAATGAGCTTGGCCTGGACGTCTCGGCCGGTCTCCGTCGCCGGCAGGTCGACGTACTCCCGCAGCCAAGAAAGCGGGACCCGCATCAGATCTCCATCCCGAACGGCCGGGTGAACCGGACGTCACCCTCGACCATGTCTCGCATGTCCTCGACGTTGTGGCGGAACATCAGCATCCGCTCGATGCCGAACCCGAAGGCGAATCCGCTGTACTTCTCGGGGTCGACGCCGCAGGCGGTCAGCACCCGCGGGTTGACCATGCCGCAGCCGCCGAGCTCGATCCAGCCCTCGGACGAGCAGGTGCGGCAGGGCCGGTCGGGGTTGCCGATGGACTCGCCCTTGCAGACGTAGCAGAGCATGTCCATCTCGGCGCTCGGCTCGGTGAAGGGGAAGTAGTTCGGCCGCAGCCGGGTCTTCATGTCCTCGCCGAACAGGGACTGCACCATGTGGTCCAGGGTGCCCTTGAGGTCCGCCATGGTCAGGCCCTCGTCGATCGCGAGCAGCTCGATCTGGTGGAAGACGGGCGTGTGCGTGGCGTCCAGCTCGTCGGTGCGGAACACCCGGCCGGGGCAGACGATGTAGACCGGCAGCTCACGGTCGAGCAGGGCGCGGGCCTGCACCGGGGAGGTGTGGGTGCGCAGCACGACGCCGGACCCGGACTCCTCGGTGCCCTTCGGGCCCTGCACGAAGAACGTGTCCTGCATCTGGCGGGCCGGGTGGTCGGGCAGGAAGTTGAGCGCGTCGAAGTTGAACCACTCCGCCTCGGCCTCCGGCCCTTCGGCGACCTCGTAGCCCATGGCCACGAAGACGTCCGCGACCCGCTCCATCATCGTGGTGAGCGGGTGCCGGGCGCCGGCCGGTACGCGGTCGTAGGGCAGCGTGACGTCCACCGCCTCCTCGACCAGCACACGGGCGTCCCGCTCGGCTTCCAGCTCGGTCTGGCGGGCGGCGAGGCCCTTGTTCACGGCGCCGCGGGCCTGCCCGACGCGCTTGCCGGCGTCGGCCTTGGCGTGCGGGGGCAGGGCGCCGATCTCGCGGTTGGCGAGGGCCAGCGGGGAGGCGGGGCCGGTGTGGGCGACCTTGGCCTCGTGGAGCGCTTCGAGGGAGTCCGCGGCGGCGAAGGCGGCGAGCGCCTCGTCCCGCATGCGCTCGATCTCTTCCGGTTTCAACGCCTCGACCTCTACAGGGTCGTACGACTTATTCGGTGCCGACATCTCTTCCCGTGCTTCCGATTGGCTGGCTGGAGGTCCCCGTCACCGACTCCGACGGCCGTCTGCGGGACACAAAGGTGCCAATGGCCGAGTCTAACGGGGTGGAGGTGTACGAATGCGCCCGCGGGCTGCTCAGGCGAGATAGGCCGGAGCGCTCACGGGCAACGTAAATCGGAACTCGGCGCCGGCGCCGGGGGCGCGGCCGACCGTGATGGTGCCGCCGTGGGCTTCGACGATGCCCTTGACGATGTAGAGCCCGAGGCCCGTGCCGCCGCGCTTGCTGCCCCGCCAGAAGCGGGTGAAGACGCGGTTCATGGACTCCTCCGGGATGCCGGGCCCCTCGTCGCTCACCGTGACCGACGTACCGGTGTCCTCGCCCTCACGAGGGGACGCCGTGGCCGTGACGTCGATCGTGACAGTTCCCTCGCCGTGCCGCACGGCATTTTCCAGCAGGTTGCTGAGCACCTGGTCGATCTTGTCGGGGTCGGCCCACAGGTCGGGCAGCGGCTGCTGGACGCGCAGCAGGAACCGGTCGGCGGGCTGCCCGGCGGCGACGTAGGCCTGGATGTGCCGGCCCACGGCGGCGCCGATGTCGACGGGCTGGCGCCGCACCTCCAGGCGGCCGGAGTCGATCCGGGAGATGTCGAGCAGCTCGGCGATGAGCCGGGTGACGCGGTCGGCGTCGGCGTCGACGGTCTCCAGCATCAGCCGCTTCTGGTCGTCGGTGAACCGTTCCCACTTGGCGAGCAGCGTGGCGGTGAAGCCCTTGACGGAGGTGAGCGGGGAGCGCAGTTCGTGGGCGACGGTGGCGATCAGCTCGGCGTGGCTGCGCTCGGTGCGGCGGCGGGCCTCGGTGTCGCGCAGGGTGACGACCAGGCGCCTCAGGGGCCCGGTGGGCCGGGTGCGGACGTAGCGCGCGGAGACCAGCACCTCACGGCCGCCGGGGAGGAGGAGGTTGCGCTCGGGCTGTCCGACCCGGATCGCGAGGCCGCCGTAAGGGTCGGTCAGCTGCCACCAGCGGCGCCCCTCCAGATCCTCTAATGGCAGGGCCTTCTCCAGGCTCTGCCCGAGGGCGTCCCGGGCGCGGACGGCGGTGATGCGCTCGGCGGCGGCGTTGAAGCAGACGACCCGGCCCTCTTCGTCGGCGACGACGAGTCCGTCGGGCAGCATGTCGGGGTCGATGCCGACGTCGGCGAGATCACCGGGTGGCCGGGACGCGGCGGGCGGGCTCCCGGCGTCCTGGGCCCCCGGTGCGCTGCTCGTGCCGGCGCTCATCCCCGTACCCCACCTCCAAGGCTCCACAGAGGGGTCCCTGAGCTGGTCACCCTACTAGTTCCCGGTGACGGAGCGGCACCCTCCGGCGGCGCGCTGTGCGCGCGCCGACGCATAGAGACATACGGCGGCGGCGGTGGCGAGGTTCAGGCTCTCGGCCTTCCCGTGGATCGGGACGCGGACGACGGCGTCGGTGAGGGCGCGGGTCTCCTCCGGCAGGCCCCAGGCCTCGTTCCCGAAGACCCAGGCGGTCGGCCCGCCCATGGTGCCCTTGTCGAGCTCGTCGTCGAGGTCGCGGTCGCCGGCCCCGTCGGCGGCGAGGACGCGCACACCGGCGGCCCGCAGCCCTTCGACCGCCTGCTCCACGGGGACGCCGACGGCGACGGGCAGGTGGAACAGGGAGCCGACGGACGCGCGGACGGCCTTGGGGTTGTACACGTCGACGGAGGCGTCGGTCAGGACGACGGCCTCGGCCCCGGCGGCGTCGGCGCAGCGCAGCACGGTTCCGGCGTTGCCCGGGTCGCGGACGTTGGCGAGGAGAGCGACGAGCCGGGGGCGCGCCGCGAGGACCTCCTCGAAGGGTGTGTCCAGGAACCGGCAGACGCCGACGAGGCCCTGCGGGGTGACGGTGGTGGAGATGTCGGCGATGACCTGCTCGGCGGCGAGGTGCACCCGGGCGCCGGCGTCCCGGGCCGCCCCCACGATGTCGGCGTACCGCTCGGCGGCCTCCAGGGTGGCGAACAGCTCCACGAGCGTGGCCGCGCCCCCGGCCAGGTGCCCGGCCGCTTCCCGCACCGCCTGCGGCCCCTCGGCGAGGAACAGCCGCTCCTTCCCCCGGAAGTTCCGCTTCGCCAGCCGCCGCGCGGCCAGGACGCGGGGGGAGCGGGGGGAGATGAGCTCGGGGGTGGCGGGGGGCATTGCGTTCGCTTTCTCAGTAGCTGGCTGCACAGCAGGACCCGCAGGCCGCTGGGCCTGCGGGTCCTTTCCGTCACATCGGCTCGGAGCCGGCGTCAGGCCGCCTTGGGGGCGTTGACGTCGCTCGGCAGCGCCTTCTGGGCGACCTCGACGAGCGCGGCGAAGGCGCCGGCGTCGTTGACGGCCAGCTCGGCCAGGATCTTGCGGTCGACCTCGATGTTCGCGGCCTTCAGACCCTGGATGAAGCGGTTGTAGGTCATGCCGTTGGCGCGGGCAGCGGCGTTGATGCGCTGGATCCACAGCTGGCGGAAGTCACCCTTGCGCTTCTTGCGGTCGTTGTAGTTGTAGACCAGCGAGTGGGTGACCTGCTCCTTGGCCTTGCGGTACAGGCGCGAACGCTGACCGCGGTAGCCGGAGGCCTGCTCGAGGATCGCCCGGCGCTTCTTGTGGGCGTTCACTGCCCGCTTGACGCGTGCCACTTTTTAACTCCTTGTAGCGGGGCCGCGGTGGTCCTCACACGGCCCGGTATCGATTGGGTCCCGGTCCTGACGTACGGCGCTCGCGCGCCGGAGCGTCACTTGCCGAGAAGCTTCTTGATCTTCTTGGCGTCGCCCGGGGCCATCTCGGCGTTGCCGGTGAGGCGACGCGTCACACGGGACGACTTGTGCTCGAGCAGGTGGCGCTTGCCGGCGCGCTCACGGAGCACCTTGCCGGAGCCGGTGACCTTGAAGCGCTTGCTGGACCCGCTGTGCGACTTGTTCTTCGGCATAGCGCCGTACTCTCCTCGTCGGTGGCGCTCCGGTGCCCGGTCGCGAAACCGGGCACGGTGGAGCGTCGTCTTGTTTCGGTTGCTTCCTGGGACTCGCGTCCCCAGGGGTCACGCCTCGGCGGGCTCCTCGGCCGGTGCCTCGACGTCCGCGTCGGCGTCCGCGGCGTTCTGCGAGCGGCCGGGGTTGGCCTTCGCCTCCGCCTTGCGGGCCTCCTGCGCCTGGCGAGCCTCGGCCATCGCCTCGGTCTTCTTCTTGTGCGGACCGAGGACCATGATCATGTTTCGGCCGTCCTGCTTCGGGTTCGACTCGACGAAACCGAGGTCCTGGACGTCCTCCGCGAGCCGCTGGAGCAGTCGGTAGCCCAGCTCGGGCCGGGACTGCTCGCGACCACGGAACATGATCGTGATCTTGACCTTGTCGCCCTGCTTGAGGAACCGAACGACGTGACCCTTCTTGGTGTCATAGTCGTGCGGGTCGATCTTCGGCCGGAGCTTCATCTCCTTGATGACCGTGTGCGCCTGGTTCTTGCGCGCCTCACGGGCCTTCATGGCCGACTCGTACTTGAACTTCCCGTAGTCCATGAGCTTGCACACGGGCGGACGGGCGTTCGCCGCGACCTCGACCAGGTCCAGGTCGTACTCCTGCGCAAGCTCCAGTGCCTTGGCCAGGGGGACGATGCCCACCTGCTCGCCACTGGGACCGACAAGTCGCACCTCGGGAACGCGAATCCGGTCGTTGATGCGGGGCTCGGCGCTGATGGATCCTCCTCGGTAGCACCACGCGACGGTCTGGCGGACGGCCGCGTAACGTCTCTGTTCGATAGACCTAACCGCGCCGAAGCACAAAAAATGCCCCGGACGATTCCCAGGCGGGGCTCCTCGAACTACCGGAGCACCGCCGCGGGGGAGCCGCGGGGCGCGATTTCGGACGGATCGCCACTGGGGCGGAACCATCTGACCGGTGACCCGCCGCCCTGGGGGCGGTCAGGTGGGAGTTCGAAAGCCTCCACTTGTGGGTCGGGCTCGCGGGCCGCGAGGCATACGGGTCCGACCGGTCGTTACACGAGATTACCAGCAATGGCCAGGAACAGCTAATCGTGGCGCCCCGGGGCCTGGTGCGGCGCACGCCCGGCCTGCGCCTATCGTGTGGGGCATGAGTGAGACCCCTCCTGAGTCCCCCGACTTCGACGCCATGGCCCGCGACATCGCCGAGGTCCCGGCGGTCGAGGTGATCGTGACGGTCGCCGTCAACCTGATGAGCGCCGCCGCGGTGAAGCTCGGTCTGACCGAGGAGGGCGCCCAGCACAAGGACCTGGACGAGGCCCGCAAGCTGGTGCACGCGCTGGCCGGCCTGCTGGACGCGTCCGCCACCGAGATCAGCTCGTTCCACGCATCGCCCCTGCGCGACGGCCTGAAGTCGCTCCAGCTGGCCTTCCGCGAGGCGTCGCTCGTCCCGGACGAGCCGGGCAAGGGCCCGGGCGAGAAGTACACGGGCCCGGTCTACGGCTAGCCGGTACGGCAGGTCCCTCAGCGTTCGTACAAGGGCTCGCCCGGTGGCGTGGCCCCGGCCGGCAGCAGTGCCAGGTCGAGGCCGTGCACCAGGCGGGCCCTCAGTGTCTCGTCGGCGGCGAGCCGCCGGGCGACCGCCCGGGCCGCTTCGGCGGGGGCGGCGGCCGGGTCCAGGACCAGGGCGAGGGTGCCGTCGGCCTGGCCCGGGCCGAGGTGGGCGCGCAGGACGGCGGGCTCGGCGGCGACGGCGTCGCGCACCGCCCCGACGACGGCCGGGTCGGCGAGCGGGTCGGTCGTCGTGCGGCCCTCCGCGAGCGCGAGCAGGGCCGGGCCGGTCAGCTCGAAGGGCACGGGCCCGGCCAGGTCGAGCACGAGCGTGTCCGCCTTCTCGTGCGCGGCGGCCTGGAGGGCCTGGTGCAGGGGCACGGCGACGGGGCGGGCAGCCGGGTCCCAGCGGGCAAGGGAGTCGGTGGAGGTGAACGCGGGCAGGGCGGTGCGGTTCCCGGCCTTGAGGGTCGGCACGGCCATGTCGCTGGTCTTCTCGCGGCGCAGTCCCCGCTCGTCCTCCTCGACCTCGCCGAGCACGGCCACGACGGGGACGAGCAGCCG
Source organism: Streptomyces sp. HP-A2021 (assembly GCF_022807935.1). Lineage (NCBI taxonomy): Bacteria > Bacillati > Actinomycetota > Actinomycetes > Kitasatosporales > Streptomycetaceae > Streptomyces > Streptomyces sp. HP-A2021. Next base: position 7,868,334 of record NZ_CP094344.1, on the reverse strand, counting down.
GGCGCCCTTGAGGGCGTCGAGGACCGGGCCCACGGCGCTGCGGTCTTCCGACCAGGCGGCGAGTGCCGCGCTCAGCCGGGGGTCGGCGGAGCCGTCGTCGTCGGAGAAGCCGGAGTCGGGGATGTTCTTGTTCGCCACGGTCATCGACCCTATAGGCCGGGTGCCGACGCTTCGGCGGGCGGTCCGGCCGGCCGAAGCTCAGAACTCGTCGTGGCTCGCGCGGCGGCCGCGCCACAGGACCACGGCCGCGACCAGCAGGACACCGCCGGCGCTGCCCGCGAGGGGGGCGGCCCAGTCGGAGGTGTCGTCGCCGGAGCCGGTGGCGTCCGGGCCGCTGCCGAAGTACTTCGCGCCGTACGACGCCGAGTGGAGGCCCTGCGGCTTCAGCCGGTCGGCGGCCTTGATGGCGGCGGCCGGGTCGACGAAGCCGAAGCCGCGGGAGTCGTCGCGGCCGCCGACGGGGGCGTTGCGGGCGGTGTCCTCCAGGAGCGACTTGATCTGGGCCGGGTTCAGATCGGGGTGGGCGGCCTTGACCAGGGCGGCGGCGCCGGAGACGAAGGCGGCGGCGGCGCTGGTGCCCCAGCCCTCGTAGTACTTGTGGTCGGGGTCGGCGATGACGACGTCGACGCCGGGGGCGCTGACGGTGGCGTACCAGCGGCGGGTGGAGAAGGGAGCGCGGGTTCCGGCACGGTCCACGGCGGTGGCGGCGATGACGCCCGGGTAAGCGGCCGGGTAGGAGATGCGGTCGCCCTTCTCGCCGCCGTTGCCTGCGGAGGCGACGACGACCACGCCCTTCTTCAGGGCGTACTGGATGGCCTGGTCCTCGGCGGGTTCCGGATGGGCGGAGGCGGAGTCGTCGCCCAGGGAGAGGTTGATGACGTCGGCGCCGTGGTCGGCGGCCCAGCGGATGCCGTCGGCGAGGGCGTTGCCGCGGGTGCTGCGGGCCTTGGCGCGGGAGGGGTCGCCGTCCTCCAGGATCACGCGGACGGGGAGGATCTTCGCCTCGGGGGCGATGCCGAGGACGCCGTCGGCGTCGCCCGGGCCGTGTCCGTGCCCGGCGATGATGCCGGCCATGGCGGTGCCGTGCCGGGCCCAGGCGCGGTCGCCGGGTTCGGCTCCGAAGCCGACCAGGTCCTTGCCGGTGAGGACGTTGCCGATCAGGTCGGGGTGGTCGGCCTCGACGCCGGTGTCCAGGACGGCGACGGTGACGCCCTCGCCCTTGGTGGTCCGCCAGGCCTCCTGGGTGTGCATGGCCTCCAGGGCCCACTGCTGGGCGCGGATGCCGTCGGCGTGGGCGGTGGTGGAGGGGACCAGGACGAGGCCGGCGGCGAGGAGGACACTCAGGAACCCGCCCGCGCGGGACATGACGGCTTTCACGACGGCTGCTCCGTGGCCGGACGGACGTTCTTGCGCAGGCCGCGTTCGACGCGGTCGGCGAGGCCCTGGGCCTCGTTGCCGAGGCCGGCCTGGGCGGGGGCGGTGGTGGCGCCGGACTGCATGGCGTCCCCGGCGGGCTGCGGGTCGTCGACCGTACGGCCGTCGGCCCAGCCGGAGACGGCGTAGACGACGACCGGGGCCTCGGTCAGCACGGAGACGGTCCAGGCGGCGCGCTGCTCCGGGCCGAAGTGGGCGGCGGGCGTGTCCTTCGCGGCGTACGGCAGGGGCATCAGGTCGCTGCGGCGGTCCAGGCGCTCCTTGCGGAAACGGTTCGCGAGAGAGGTCATGCCCTGGGCGTCGGCCGTGGTGAAGAGCAGGCCGACGGTGGTCACATAGCTCTCGGTGGCGTCCGTGTAGGTGGCGCGCAGGAGCCGCTCGCAGCCGACGGGAGCGAGGGCCTTGCGCAGCAGGGGGTCGAAGGCGTCCTTGCAGCCGCTGTCCGGGGCGACGGCGATCCGGGTCCAGGTGCGGTCGGCTCCGCCGGGGCCGGCGCCCTGGCCCTGCACGGTGGGCGGGAACAGCTGGTCGACGGGAACGCTGTGCCAGAGGCTGCCGGCCGCGGCGAAGGTGCTGCGCGAGCCCTCCTCCCCGGAGTCCCCCACGAGCCAGCTCCCGGTGACCGCGCCCGAGATGAGCCCCAGCCCGAGCACGAGACAGACGGCGGCAGCGGCGGCCTGGGAGGCCCCGCGCCGTCCGAGCGGCCGGGGCCGCGCGTCACCGTCGTACCCCTCGGGCTTTCCGAAGGACACGACGGGGCGTGTGCCGGAGGGCGGAGTGGCGCTCCAGGAGAGGGACGGGTCGGGAGAGACCTCCGTGGGCCGGTGGGCGGGCGGGGAGGGCATGCGCATGCCACGCCCGTCGGCGGTTTCGGCAGTGGCCTGTGGCTCCCGCGCGGGGCGTGGCGGAACACCGGGTCGCGTGGAACCGGGGCGGCCGAAGGATTCAGCAGGCTCGGAGGACGGGCGCGCGGCTCGCTCGGCGGGTGCCGGGCCGGCGGGGACCGGTCGCAGGCGTGCGGTCGTCTCCGAGGAGTTTTCGGCGGGGGCGCCGGTACGACGTGTCGTGGGGGCGTACCCCGGCCCGCCGGACGAGCCCGGCGTGGGGAGGTGACGCGGTCGCGGAGGGGCGTCGGGCGGGGTGGACGGCCTGTTCGACTCGGGTCGCGTCACACGGCCGACGCCGGGCCGCGTGTCCGGGAACCGGTCGGAGGCGCGGGGCGGGGGCGGGGCGGGGGTTGGCTCGGTACGGCGGGGGGCTGTGGGCTCGCTACGGCGGGGTGTGGCGGGCTCGGTGCGCCGGGGAACAGCCGACTCGCCACCGCGTTGAGCAGCGGACTCACTACCCCGGGGAGCAGCGGACTCGCCGCGTCGGGGAGCAGCCGACTCGCTACCCGGGGAAGCAGCCGACTCGCCACGCCAGGGACCAGCCGACTCACCACCCCGGGAAGCAGCCGACTCGCCACGCCGGGGTGCGGCGGGCTCGGTGCGCCGGGACATGGTGTCGTCGAAGGTCGGGAAACGGCGGCCGCCGTTCGGGCCGTCGGTCTTGGCGGAGGCCGCTCCACCGCTCCCAGAGGTCGCTTCCTGCCCGGCGGCAGCAGACCCTGACGAGTCCGTGTCCCGCTCCGGCGAGGGACGCCGCGCACCCGGGACTGCCGCCTGGGCGCCTTCGGGCGAGGCCGGGGGGTGTGCAGGGCGTGGCGGAGTGCTGGGGCGCGGGGGGAAAGAGGCACGCTGTGCTTCCGTGCTCATGCACCCCCCGTTTCCTCGTACCCGGGCCGCTGCGCACTGCGCGGGCCGGTGTCGTCCCGCCCGAGGCCCGGAACTGAGTCGTCCCGGGCACACATACCCGTACGGAGGGAGCGTCATCCCGGCGCGGAAGTCCGGCCGGCGCCGCTCCGCCGTACGTGCGCGTCACTCTACGGCTTGTTCCTGCGTGAACGGGAACCGGTCCACGAGCCCGGGGCATCTGCCCGGAACGTCCCCCTACCCTGCGGTAATCCTGTCTGGCAGGCTGCGTTCATGACTGCGCGCGCCTCCGACCGGGCCCGTTACGACCGGGCCACCGCCCATCTCGACGCCCCCCTCGCGATCGTGGACCTGGACGCCTTCGACGCCAACGCCGCCGATCTGGCCCGTCGCGCCGGGGGCAAGCCCGTACGGGTCGCCAGCAAGTCGGTGCGATGCCGGGCGCTGCTGGAACGCGTCCTGGCCCGGGACGGTTTCGCGGGGATCATGTCGTTCACCCTTGCCGAGTCGCTGTGGCTGGCGCGCTCGGGGTTCGACGACGTGCTGCTCGCCTACCCGTCCGCGGACCGGGCCGCGTACGCCGAACTCGCCGGTGATCCCAAGCTCGCCGCCGCCGTGACGGTGATGGTCGACGACGTCGCCCAGCTCGATCTCATCGACGCCTCGCGGGGTGGCGGTCGTGAAGTCGTGCGCGTCTGCCTGGAGTTGGACACCTCCCTGAAGCTGCTCGGCGGGCGGGTGCGGGTCGGGGCCCGGCGTTCGCCGCTGCACTCCCCCGCCCAGGTCGCCGACGTGGCCCGGGCCGTGGCCCGCCGGCCGGGCTTCGAGGTCGTCGGGATCATGGCGTACGAGGGGCACGTCGCCGGTGTCGGGGACGCGGTGGCGGGGCGGCCGCTGCGGTCCCGTGCCGTCCGGCTGATGCAGGCCGCCGCCAGGCGTGAACTCGCCGAACGGCGTGCGGAGGTGGTGCGTGCGGTGCGGGCCGTCGTGCCGGGTCTGGAGTTCGTCAACGGCGGCGGCACCGGCTCGGTGCAGCACACGGCGGCCGAGGACGCGGTGACCGAGATCGGCGCCGGGTCGGGGCTGTACGTGCCGCGGCTGTTCGACAACTACACGTCGTTCAGCGGGCGTCCGGCGGCCCTCTTCGCCCAGCCCGTGGTACGGCGGCCGGGCGTCGGGGTCGTGACGGTCCTCGGTGGCGGGTACCCCGCCTCCGGCGCGGCCGGGCCCGACCGGCTGCCCGTGCCGTATCTGCCGGAGGGGCTGCGCTACGACCCTCAGGAGGGGGCCGGTGAGGTGCAGACGCCGCTGCTCGGCTCGCCCGCCGACGACCTGCTGATCGGTGACAAGGTGTGGTTCCGGCACGCGAAGGCCGGTGAGCTGTGCGAGCGGTTCGACGTGCTGCACCTGGTCGAGGGGGACACCGTGACGGCGACCGTGCCGACCTACCGCGGCGAGGGACACACCTTCCTGTAGCGGCCCGCTGTCGGTGCCGTTCAGTCCGGCGGGCCGATGCTGCTGCCCACGCCGCCGCCGGTGTCCGCGTCGCCGAACGGCCGGATGCCCTTGGTGATGCGGTCCATGTCGGCGAGCGGTGGTCCGTCCTCGCCCGCGTCGAAGACGTAGCGGACGAGGACGGGCGACTCGGTGCCGACGCTGGACGGGAAGACGAGCGACTGGACGTAGCCGCCCGGCCCCTTCGCGGTCCGCACGCGCCAGCGCACGAGGTACCCGGCGCGGCCCGCCACCGCGACCGGCCCCGACTCGACCTGCTGGTGCGACTCGATGCCCCCGTAGAGCTCGCGGCCGAGCGTGTCGCGGTCGTAGGCCTCGTCGGCCGCGTTCTTGATGTCCGCCTTGGCGAGGGCCTCGGGGGACTTCTCGTCGTTCTCGGTCACCGTGCGGGAGAAGACGAGGCCGTGGCGGCAGAGGCCGACGCCGCCGGGGCAGTCGTAGGTGCCGTCGGTCGTCATGACGACGTCGTCCTGGGCCACGTACTGCGGCCGGACCCAGCCGTCGAGCAGCGGGAAGGTGACGCCGTTGAGCTGGTCCTCGACGACGGCCGGGTCGTCGGCGGACGGCTCGGACGTGGACGGGGACGGGGACGCCTCGGGAGTCGTCGCCGACGGTCCGTTCGGGGCCGGGGGCGCGGATGTCGGGGCCGTTCGCGTCTCCGCGCCGTCACCGTCGTCGCCCAGGACGAGGGCTCCGGTGACGATCGCCGCGACGAGGACGGCTCCGGCGGCGATGAGGGCGACGGCCTTCGCGCGCCCGGTGCCGCCGCCCGGGGGCGGGGGCACCGGCCCCTTCGGGGCCTCGGGCGCGCGGCGGTGCTCGGTCCAGGCCGTGCCGTCCCACCAGCGTTCCAGATGAGGGCCGTGCGGGTCGGGATACCAGCCGGGCGGTGGCGTCATGCTCATCCCGGCACTGTAGAGCGAGAGCCCGGCCGTCCGGGCACGGCTCCTACAGGGGTGTGACGTACGCCCCCGCGATCCCGCCGTCGACCAGGAAGTCGGTGGCGTTCACGAAGGAGGAGTCGTCGCTGGCGAGGAAGGCCACGGCGGCGGCGATCTCCTCGGCCTCGGCGAACCGGCCCAGCGGGATGTGCACCAGGCGGCGCGCGGCGCGCTCCGGGTCCTTGGCGAACAGCTCCTGGAGCAGCGGGGTGTTGACCGGGCCGGGGCACAGGGCGTTGACCCGGATGCCCTCCCGGGCGAACTGCACGCCCAGCTCACGGGACATGGCGAGGACGCCGCCCTTGGACGCCGTGTACGAGATCTGGCTGGTGGCGGCGCCCATCCTGGCCACGAAGGACGCCGTGTTGATGATCGAACCCTTGCCCTGGCGCTGCATGTAGGGGATCGCGGCCTTGCAGCAGAGGTAGACGGAGGTGAGGTTGACCTCCTGGACGCGCTTCCAGGCCTCCAGGCCGGTCTCCAGGATGGAGTCGTCGTCGGGCGGGGAGATGCCGGCGTTGTTGAAGGCGATGTCGACGCTGCCGTAGGTGTCGTGGGCGGTCTTGAAGAGGGCCTCGACCTGCTCGGGGTCGGTGACGTCCACCTTCACGAAGATGCCGCCGGTCTCCTCGGCGGCGGCCTTGCCGCGGACCTCGTCGACGTCGCCGCAGACGACGTGCGCGCCCTCGGAGGCGAGACGGCGGGCGGCGGCGAGGCCGATGCCGCTGCCGGCTCCGGTGACGACGGCGGTACGGCCGGCCAGCCGGCGGCAGATGCTTTCCTGAGCGGTCACTGTGCGGGGCCCTCCGTACTGATGAAGACGTTCTTGGTTTCGGTGAAGGCGGCCAGCGCCTCGGGGCCGAGCTCGCGGCCGACGCCCGACTGCTTGTAGCCGCCGAACGGGGTCCAGTAGCGGACGCTGGCGTGGGAGTTGACGGACAGATTGCCGGCGCGGACGGCCTGGGAGACGCGCAGGGCACGGCCGACGTCCCGGGTCCAGATGGAGCCGGAGAGGCCGTACGGGGTGTCGTTGGCGAGCCGGATCGCGTCGGCCTCGTCGGTGAAGGGCAGCAGGACGGCGACCGGGCCGAAGATCTCCTCGCAGGCCGCCGCCGAGTCGGGCCGCTCCCCGGTGAGCACGGTCGGTGGGAACCAGAAGCCGGGGCCCTCGGGCGCGCTGCCACGCAAGGCGGGGGCGTCGTCGGGTACGAAGCCGCGGACGCGGTCGAGTTGCTGCCGGGAGATCAGCGGGCCCATCTGGGTCTTCTCGTCGGCCGGGTCGCCCACCACCACGGCGGCAAGCGTCTCGGCGAGCAGCTCGCGGACCTCGTCGTACACCGTCTCCTGGACCAGGATGCGGGTGCGGGCGCAGCAGTCCTGGCCGGAGTTGTCCAGGAAGGAGAAGGGGTCGACGGCGGTCTTCAGATCGGAGTCGGCGAAGACGATGTTGGGGCTCTTGCCGCCGAGTTCGAGGGTGACCGGCTTGACCTGCTCGGCGGCGAGTGCGGCGACGCGCGTGCCGGTGCGGGTGGAGCCGGTGAAGACGATCTTGGCGACGCCGGGGTGCCGGACGAGGGCGTCGCCCGTGATGTCGCCGCGTCCGGGCAGGACCTGGAAGAGATGCTCGGGGAGGCCCGCCTCCAGGGCGAGTTCGGCCAGGCGCAGCGCGGTGAGCGGAGTGGTCTCGGCGGGCTTGAGGAGGACCGCGTTCCCGGCCGCGAGGGCGGGGGCCGTGCCCCAGGCGGCGATCGGCATGGGGAAGTTCCAGGGCGCGATCACGCCGACGACGCCGAGCGGTTCGAGGATCGTGACGTCGAGGCCGCCGGGCACCGGGATCTGCCGGCCGGTGAGCCGCTCCACTCCCCCGGCCGCGTAGTCCAGCAGGTCCCGGACGTTGCCCGCCTCCCAGCGGGCGTTGCCGATGGTGTGGCCGGCCTCCCGCACCTCCAGGCGGGCCAGTTCTTCCAGGTGTTCGTCGACGGTGGCCGCGAAGCGGCGCAGCAGCCGGGCGCGGTCCCCGGGCGCGAGGGCGGCCCAGATGCGCTGTGCCCTGGCGGCGTGGGTGACGGCCGCGTCGACGTCGGCCGGACTCGCCCCGGCGACGGCGGCGACGACCTCCTCGGTCGCGGGGTTCAGTACTTCCAGAAGGTGCTCGGAAGACAAGAAGGACCTCACATGCGTTCGAAGGAGCGGCGCAGCTCCCAGTCGGTCACCGCGGCGTCGAAGGCGTCCAGTTCGACGCGCGCCATGTTGCGGTAGTGCGCGACCACCTCGTCCCCGAAGGCGGCCCGGGCGATGGGGCTGTGCTCCCAGAGCTCGGCGGCCTCGCGCAGGGTGGTGGGGACGTGGGCGAAGTCGGCGGCGTAGGCGTTGCCGGGGCAGGGCTCGGGCAGTTCCAGCTTGTGCTCGATGCCGTGCAGTCCGGCCGCGACCAGTCCGGCCACGGCGAGGTAGGGGTTGACGTCGCCGCCGGGCAGCCGGTTCTCGAAGCGCATCGAGCGGCCGTGGCCGACCACGCGCAGTGCACAGGTGCGGTTGTCATGGCCCCAGGCGACGGCGGTCGGGGCGAAGGAGCCGGGCTGGAACCGCTTGTAGGAGTTGATGTTGGGGGCGTAGAGGAGGGAGAAGTCACGCAGGGCGGCGAGCTGGCCGGCGAGGAAGTGGCGCATGACGTCCGACATGCCGTCCTCGCCGTCGCCTGCCATGGCGTTGGTGCCGTCCGCGTCCGCGAGCGAGAGGTGGATGTGGCAGGAGTTGCCCTCGCGCTCGTTGTACTTGGCCATGAAGGTGATCGACATGCCCTCCTGGGCGGCGATCTCCTTGGCGCCGGTCTTGTAGACGGCGTGCTGGTCGCAGGTGACCAGGGCCTCGTCGTAGCGGAAGGCGATCTCGTGCTGGCCCGGGTTGCACTCGCCCTTGGCGGACTCCACGGTGAGGCCGGCGGCCGCCATCTCGTTGCGGATGCGGCGCAGCAGGGGCTCGATGCGGCCGGTACCGAGGACCGAGTAATCGATGTTGTACTGGTTGGCCGGGGTCAGGCCTCTGTAGTTCGCGTCCCAGGCCTGTTCGTAGGTGTCCTTGAAGACGATGAACTCCAGCTCGGTGCCGACCTGGGCGGTGTAGCCGAGTTCGGCGAGGCGCTCCAGCTGGCGGCGCAGGATCTGGCGGGGCGCTGCGACCACGGGCGAGCCGTCGTTCCAGGCGAGGTCGGCATGGAGCATGGCCGTGCCCTCGTTCCAGGGGACGCGGCGCAGGGTGCTCAGGTCCGGGTGCATGGCGAAGTCGCCGTAGCCGCGGTCCCAGGAGGACATGGCGTAGCCGTCGACGGTGTTCATCTCGGTGTCGACGGCGAGCAGGTAGTTGCAGCCCTCCGTGCCGTGCTGGAGGACCTCGTCGAGGAAGAAGCGCGCGGCGAACCGCTTGCCCTGGAGCCGCCCTTGCATGTCGGGGAAGGCCAGGACGACAGTGTCGATCTCACCGCCGGCGACGAGGGCGTGCAGTTCCTCGACGCTCAGCGGGGGTGTGCGGTCTGCCACGGGAGGGCCTCCTTGGCTCCTTGGGTCCGCCGGAGCCCATAAGGTATTGCGGAGAACCATTGCTTGGGAAGGGGGTACGGCCACATGCCGGAGGAAGCTGGCGGCGAGACGCGGGACGGGCTGACGCCGGTGCTGCGGCCGGTGCGCGCGGGCAACGGCTTCGAGGAGGCGCTGGAGCAGATCCTCCAGGTCGTGCGGCTAGGCCTCGTGCCGGGGGGCGAGCGGCTGCCGGCCGAGCGGGAGCTGGCGGAGCGGCTGGGGATCAGCCGGGTGACGCTGCGCGAGGTGCTGAAGGTGCTCCAGGACCAGGGGCTGGTGGAGTCACGGCGGGGCCGGTACGGCGGCACGTTCGTGCTGCCGCGTCACGACGCGGGCGGCGAGGACGAGCTGCGGCGCCGGATCGCCGAGGTCGACATAGAGGACGTGCTGCGGTTCCGGGAGGTGCTGGAGGTCGGCGCGGCGGGGCTGTGCGCGGCGCACGGGCTGGACGACAAGCAGGCGCAGCGGCTCCGGGAGGCCCTGGCGCGCACGCACGACGCCCCGCTCGCCGACTACCGCCGCCTGGACACGCTGCTGCACCTCACGCTCGCCGAGCTGTCCGGCTCCCCCACGCTCACCGCCCAGTACGCGGCCGTCCGCGCGACCGTGAACGAGCTGCTCGACTGCATCCCGCTGCTCGTGCGCAACCTCGAGCACTCGCAGCGGCAGCACACGGCCCTGGTGGAGGCCGTGATCGAGGGCGATGCGGACCAGGCGCGGGAGATCACGCGCGAGCACTGCGCGGGGACGGCGGCGCTGCTGCGCGGCTTCCTCGGCTGAGCCGGGACGGGTCCCGGCGTTGCGAGGATTTACTGGCGATTAACGCAGGGGTATTGCCTTCCTGTGGCGGCACGGCAAAGGTATGGATCCATTCCATTGAGTCGAGCCCTCTCGACCCCGTGTCCGCCTCCCGTGGGGAGTCTGCCCATGTCCCAGGAATCCACCAGCCCACCCGCCGCCGCGCAGGCGGACGACTATCTGGAACGCAGGGCACTGCGCCGCGGCAGCGCCGGCTGGGTGCTGCTGACCGGCCTCGGCGTCGCCTACGTCGTCTCCGGTGACTACTCGGGCTGGAACTTCGGCCTGGCCGAGGGCGGCTTCGGCGGCCTCGCGATCGCCATGGTGCTCATGGGCGCGATGTACGCGTGCATGGTCTTCGCCCTCGCCGAGCTGTCCTCGATCCTGCCGACGGCGGGCGGCGGCTACGGCTTCGCCCGCCGGGCGCTCGGCCCGTGGGGCGGCTTCCTGACCGGTACGGCGATCCTCATCGAGTACGTCCTCGCGCCCGCCGCCATCGTCATCTTCATCGGCGACTACGTCGAGTCGCTGGGGCTGTTCGGCCTGGAGTCCGGCTGGCCGATGTACCTGGTCTGTTTCGCGATCTTCCTCGGCATCCACCTCTGGGGTGTCGGCGAGGCGCTGCGCTTCAGCTTCGTCGTCACCGGCATCGCGGTGGCCGCCCTGATCGTGTTCGCGCTGGCGGCGCTGCCCGACTTCTCGTTCGCCTCGCTGGACGACATCCCGGTCGACTCCTCCGCCGCGGGGTCGAGCTCCTGGCTCCCGTTCGGTCTGCTCGGCATCTGGGCGGCGTTCCCGTTCGGCATGTGGTTCTTCCTGGGCGTCGAGGGCGTGCCGCTGGCCGCCGAGGAGACGCGGGACCCGGCCCGTACGCTGCCGAAGGCGATCCGCTGGTCGATGGGCATCCTGGTGGTACTGGCGGTGGTGACCTTCTTCGCGGCGGCAGGGACACGCGGCTCCGCGGCGATCCAGGAGGCGGGCAACCCGCTCGTCGAGGCGCTCCAGCCGGACGGCAGGGCGACGACCCTGAGCCGGATCGTGAACTACGCGGGCCTGGCCGGCCTGGTGGCGTCGTTCTTCTCCCTGATCTACGCGGGCTCGCGCCAGCTGTTCGCCCTGTCCCGCGCGGGTTACCTGCCCCGCTTCCTGTCCCTCACCAGCCGCCGCAAGGCGCCCTACCTGGGCCTGCTGGTGCCCGGCACGATCGGCTTCCTGCTGGCGGCGGTGTCCGGGAACGGCGCCCGGATGCTGAACATCGCGGTCTTCGGCGCGACCATCTCCTACGCCCTGATGTCCCTGTCGCACATCGTGCTGCGCCGCCGCGAGCCGGAGCTGCCGCGGCCGTACCGCACGCCGGGAGGGGTGCTGACCTCCTCCGTCGCCCTGGTGCTGGCCTGTGCGGCGCTGGTGGCGACGTTCCTGGTGGATGTGACGGCGGCGTTGATCGCGCTGGCGGTGTACGTCGTGGCCCTCGCGTACTTCGGCCTGTACAGCCGGAAGCGGCTGGTGGCGAAGGCGCCGGAGGAGGAGTTCGCGGCGCTGGCCGCGGCCGAGGCAGAGTTGACACGGGACTGAGACATCGAGTGTGAGGGAGTTTCTGTGGCCAGGCCGTTGATCGGGGTCAGCACGTATCTGGAGGCGGGTGCGCGCTGGGGGGTGTGGGAACTGGAGGCCGCGCTGCTGCCGGTCGGCTATCCCCGGCTCGTGCAGCGGGCGGGCGGTCTGGCCGCGATGCTCCCTCCGGACGACCCCGCGCACGCGGCCGCGGCCGTGGCCCGGCTGGACGGGCTGGTCATCGCGGGCGGCCCGGACGTGGAGCCCGTACGGTACGGCGCCGAGCCGCACCCCCGCACCGGGCCGCCGGCGCGGGAGCGGGACGCCTGGGAGCTGGCCCTGATCGACGCGGCCCTCACGGCGCGCGTCCCGCTGCTCGGCATCTGCCGGGGCATGCAACTGCTGAACGTCGCCCTGGGCGGGACGCTGGTGCAGCACCTCGACGGGCACGCGGAGGTCGTGGGCGTCTTCGGCAACCATGCCGTCAAGCCGGTGCCGGGGAGTCTGTACGCGGGTGTCGTGCCCGAGGAGACGTCGGTGCCCTCGTACCACCACCAGGCCGTGGACCGCCTGGGCGAGGGACTCATGCCGTCGGCCTACGCGGAGGACGGCACGGTGGAGGCCCTGGAACTGCCGTCCGGGGAGGGCTGGGTGCTTGGAGTGCAGTGGCATCCGGAGATGGGCGAGGACGTCCGGGTGATGCGGGCGTTGGTGGAGGCGGCGATGGTGACCTGAGCCGGTGAACGCAAGGTCCCAGGGGGCTCCGCCCCCTGGACCCCCGGCCTGTGCCCACCCACCACCCGAATCGGTCGGCCAGGAGGCCGGGCCCCCAGCCCCCCAGCCCGTCCGGCGTTTGAGGACGAGGCCGTTCAGGCCGATGGGAGTCCAGGGGGCGCAGCCCCCTGGCGGGGTCGAAAGGGCGGAGCCCCTGGGGATGGGACGGGTAGGGGCGGCGGGGGCGAGGAAACTACCCCCGCGTCAGCGACAGCAGATCCCGGGCCGGACCGGTAGGGCGATGGCCCGTCGGCCACACCGCCCGGAGGTCCCGCGCCAGCGCGACCCCCTCCACCGGCACCCGCACCAGCCGCCGCATCGCCAGCTCCTCCCCCACCGCCAGTTCGCTCAGCACCGCCGGCCCCGCCCCGCTCACCGCCGCCGCCTTGACGGCCGTCGTGGACGACAGCTCGATCAGCGGCCGTGCCAGCCCACCCAGCGCCGCGTCCAGGACCTGACGCGTACCGGAGCCCTTCTCACGCAGGATCAGCGGGGTCGACGCGAGTTCCTCCGCGGCCAGGGAACGCCGCCGCCGGGACCACGGATGGGCAGGAGCCGTGACCACTATCAGCCGGTCATGGGCGATGACCACCGAGTCCAGCCCCGTCGGGACCGTCAGCCCCTCGACGAACCCCAGGTCCGCCTCGTCCGCCAGCAGCCGCTCCGCGACCACCGTCGAGTTCCCGGCATGCAGGGACACCGCCGTGTCGGGCCGCTGGGCACGCAGCGCGAGCAGCCAGCCGGGCAGCAGATACTCGGCGATCGTCATGCTCGCCGCCACCCGCAACCGGGAGTCGCGCCGGTCGCGCAGCGCCTGCGCCCCCACGTCGAACGCCTCCGCCGCCTCCACGATCCGCCGCGCCCAGTCCGTCACCAGCGCACCGGCGTCCGTGAGCCGGGACCCGCGCGGTGAGCGGTCGACCAGCGCCACGCCGAGCTGCCGCTCCATCGACCGGATCCGGCTGCTGGCCGCGGGCTGGGTGATGCCGAGTTCCCGCGCCGCCCCGCCGAGGCTGCCGAGCCGCGCCACCGCCAACAGCAGCTCCAGGCCGCCCAGATCCGGCACCCGGTGTGCGAGAGACCCGCCGGCCGGGATCTCGCCCTGCTCTTCCGTCCTGCTCATAAACCCAGCTTATGTCGCCATAGAGACATGCTCCCTGGCGGCGGGGTGCCCACGGCCCGACCGTGGGAGTCATGGTCACCGCAGCCCAGCCGGCCCAGCCCCTTCCGTGCGCCCTCTCCGTCCGTCACCTCGGACCCAACTGGTACGCCACCGTCATGGGCACCGCCGTCGTCGCCACCGCCGGGACCGCCCTGTCACCGCACGTCCCCGGGCTGCGCGGCGCGCTGGCCGGTGTCTGGGCCCTCTCCCTGGTCCTGCTCGTCACCCTGCTCTGCGCCCGGGCCGCGCACTGGGCCCGCCACCGGGACCAGGCCCGCGCCCACCTCCTCGACCCGGCGACGGCCCCCTTCTACGGCTGCCTCGCCATGGCCCTGCTGGCCGTCGGGGGCGGTGCCCTCACCGTCGGCCGGGACTGGATCGGCCTGCGGGCGGCCGTGGCGCTCGACGCGGTGCTGTTCAGCGCCGGTACGGCTCTCGGGCTGGCCGCCGCCGTCGCGGTGCCGTATCTGATGGCCGTACGGCACCGTGTCGAGCCGGGACAGGCCACGCCCGTCTGGCTGCTGCCGCTGGTCGCGCCCATGGTGTCCGCCGCCGTCGGGCCGCCGCTGGTGCACCAGCTGCCTCCCGGTCAGCCACGGGAGACGCTGCTCCTCGTCTGCGTCGCCCTGTTCGGGCTCAGCCTCCTGGCGACCCTGGTGATGCTGCCGCTGGTCTTCGGGCGGCTGATCACCGGTGGGCCGCTGCCGCTCGCCCTCACTCCGACGCTGTTCCTGGTGCTCGGGCCGCTCGGGCAGTCCACGACCGCCGTCGGCGCGTTCGGGGACGCCGCCCCCGGGGTCGTACCCGCGCCGTACAGCCAGGGCTTCGATGTGCTCGCCGTGCTCTACGGCGTGCCCGTGATGGGGTTCGCGCTGCTGTGGTTCTGCCTCGCCACCGCCCATGTGGTGCGCGCCCGGCGGCACGGGATGCGGTTCTCGATGACCTGGTGGTCGTTCACCTTCCCGGTCGGCACCTGTGTCACGGGCGCCGAGGCACTGGCCCGGCACACCGGGCTCGTCGCCTACGCGGGGCCGGCTCTCGCGCTGTACGCGGTGCTGGTCGCCGCGTGGGGCACCGCCGCCGTGGGCACCGTGCGCGGGCTGCTCAGGGGCGAGCTGCTCGCAGGGCCCGGCCCAGTACCCGTGGCGCCTCCGCCAGCGACGGCCCGTACCACGTCAGGTGCCGTCCGCTGACGAGCGCGCAGGGCAGGCCGGGGAAGGCCTCCGGGCCGTCGTCCGCGGTGAAGCGGTAGGGCTCGTCGGGAAGGACCACCATGTCCGGTGCGGCGGCGCGGAGTTCCTCCAGCGGGACGCGCGGGTAGCGGTCGGGGTGCGCCGCGTACACGTGGTCGACACCCAGGCGGGCCAGGACGTCGCCCGCGAAGGTGTCGCGGCCCAGGACCATCCAGGGACGGCGCCAGATCGGCACGACCGCCGTCAGCCGGACCTCCGGGCGCGGCAGGGACGACCAGGTCTCCTCCGCCTCGTCCAGCCAGCGCGGGCGGGCCGCCACCCCGCAGGCGTCCAGGACCCGGGCCAGTTCCGGGAAGGCCTGCGGCACGTCGCGGATCTCCGTGACCAGGACCTCGACGCCCGCCGCGCGCAGGGCCGCGAGGTCGGGCTCGCGGTTCTCCTCCTCGTTGGCGATCACCAGGTCGGGAGCGAGGGAGACGATCCGGTCGGTCTTCGGGTTCTTCGTGCCGCCGACGCGTACGACGTCGAGGCCGGGCGGATGCGTGCACCAGTCGGTGGCGCCGACCAGGGCGCCGGGCGCGGACCGGGCCACGGCCTCGGTCAGCGACGGGACCAGCGAGACGACCCTCACCGGCGGGGCCGGTCCCGGACCGCCTCGATGTGCTCGGCCACGGCGACGACGATCACCCGGGTGTCGGACTCCGCAGCCCGCCAGCGGTGCCGCACACCGCCGGTGAGGTACAGCGTGTCGCCGCGGCCGAGCCGGTAGGCGCGGCCCTCCGCCTCGATCTCCACCGCGCCGTCCGCGACGTACATCAACTGGTCGTTGCGGTACTGGAATTCACGGCCGGCGTCATGGTCGCCGGTGAACTCGGAGGCGTGCATCTGGTGGTGGCCGCGCACCAGGGACCGGGTCCGGGGGTGGGGCAGCGGTTCGGTGTCGTCGGCGCGCACGACGTCCACGCTGCACGCCGGGTCGGCCGCGGCGAGGAGTTCGACCGCCGTGGTGCGCAGGGCGTCGGCGACCTTCTCGAGGGAACTCGTGCTGGGCCGCGCCCGGTCGTTCTCGACCTGGCTGAGGAACGGGACCGACAGGCCGCTGCGCTCCGCCACGACGGCGAGGGTGAGCTCCAGCGCGCGGCGCCGCCGACGCACGGCCGCGCCCACCCGCAGGGGCTGCTCTTTGTGGTCGCCCATCGCTCCGGCTCCCTCCTTCGCCCGTCGATCCGCTCCCGGTACGTCGGTGTCCCGGCGCACTGCTTCTGTTGAGTTGTCTGCACCCTACGCATGTTCGGCAAACCGGTGCATGCGCCGGTCACATCGACGTCATACCGGGCGGTGTGAGACCTCACACTTCGCGCCAGGGGATCCGCCGCCCTCGGGGGCGGCGCGCCGATTCCTCCTACGGGAGGAACAGGGAGGGAGAAGGGGTTCGGGGGGTGGCGTAGCGCTCTGTGGTTGTCCGGATCCTGCTGGGTCCAGGCCCTGGGCGGGATACGGGTGAGGGTACGCGTACGGGGCGGGACGCGGTGTGTCGCGCCCCGCCCCGTACCGGACCTCACTGCGGCGTCATGCGCTCCACCATGTCGGGGTGCTGCTTCAGCCACGCGGCGACGGCCTCTTCCTCATGGCCCTGGCCGCGGTTCTTGATCTCGCTCTCCAGGCTGCCGAGCTCGTCCTCGCTCATCTTGAAGTTCTTGATCCACTTCGTGAGCTGCGGGTACTCCTCGGGGAACTTCTCGTTGGAGATGGTGCGGATCGTGTTGCCCTCGCCGAAGGCCTTCTTGGGATCCTTCAGCTTGGTCAGCTCGTAGTCGCTGTAGGCCCAGTGCGGCGACCAGAGGGTGACGGCGATCGGCTCCTTCTTGGCGTACGCGCGCTTCAGCTCGGCCAGCATGGCCGGGGTGGAGCCGTCGACGACCTCGTACTCCTTGTCGAGGCCGTAGCTGGGAAGAACCTTGTTCTTCGCCAGATCCATCTCGCCGGTGCCGGGCTCGATGCCGATGATCTTCCCGTCGAAGGTGCCGGCCTTGCCCTTGAGGTCCGCCAGGGAGTCGACGCCCTTGACGTAGGACGGCACGGCGATCTCCAGGGAGGTCGGTTCGTACCAGGTGCCGAGGTCCTTGAGCCGGTCCTTGTTCTTGTCCCAGTAGTTCTTCTGGGCGTAGGGCAGCCAGGCGTCGAAGTTGAGGTCGAGATCGCCCGAGGCCAGACCGGTGTAGACGGGGCCGACGTCCATCTGCTTCAGGTTCATCGTGTAGCCGCGCCGTTCGAGGACGTTCTTCCACAGGTACGTGACGGCGATGTCCTCGTCCCAGGGGAACCACGCCACGTCCAGCGGCCGCTTGGCCTCGGCGGGCGTGCTGCCGCCGGCGCCCTTCACCGGGGCGAGCTTGTCGACGTAGCCGGGGTGCTGCTTCAGCCAGGCGCGGACGGCCTGCTGCTGGTTGCCCTTGCCGGCCTTGTTGATCTCGGCTTCGAGGCTGGTGAGCTCCTTCTCGCTCATCTTGAACTTCTTCAGCCAGCCGGCGACCGTCGGGTCGTCGCCCGCGAAGCCCTTGCGGGCCAGCGTGTGCACGCCGTCGCCCTTGCCCCAGGCGCCCTTGGGGTCCTTGAGCTTCGTCAGCTTGTAGTCGTTGTACGCCCAGTGCGGCGACCAGAGCGTGACGACGATCGGCTCCTTCTGGGCGTACGCGCGCTTCAGCTCGGCCAGCATCGCGGGCGTGGAGCTGTCGACGACCTTGTACTCCTTGTCCAGGCCGTACTCCTTGAGGACCTTGCTCTTGAGCAGGGCCATCTCGCCGGCGCTGGACTCGATGCCGGTGATCTTGCCGCCGAACTCGGACGCCTTGCCCTTGAGGTCCGCCAGGGAGTCGATGCCCTTCATGTAGGAGGGCACGGAGAGCTCCAGGGACGTCTTGTCGTACCAGGCGCCGAGGTCGTCGAGCTGCTTGCCGTACTTCTTCCAGTACTGGGCGTGGGTCGTGGGCAGCCAGGCGTCCGTCTGGAAGTCGACGTCGCCCTGGGCGAGGGAGGTGTACAGCGGGCCGGCGTCGAGCTGCTTGGCCTCCACCTGGTAGCCGCGCTGCTCCAGGACCTCCTTCCAGAGGAAGGTGGAGGCGACGCCCTCGTCCCAGGGGATGTAGCCGATGCTGATCTTCTTGCCCTGGCCGACGTCCTTGCTGCCGGCCGCGGCGGTGGAGGCGGTGCCGCCGCTGCCGAAGACGCCCAGGCCGCCGGAGACGAGGGCGAGGACGACGACGCCGATCACGGCGACCGCCGGGCGGGGCCGGTACGACCAGATCTTCAGCCCCTGGGCGGCGCGCAGCCGGGCGGCGGCGCGGCGGCCGAGCGGGGAGACCTGGGTGCCGAGCGCGCTGGTCATGCGGTCGAGGTAGATCGCGAGGATCACGATGCCGACACCGGCCTCGGCGCCCAGGCCGACGTTGAGCTGGCCGATGGCCTGGTTGACGTCGCCGCCGAGACCGCCGGTGCCGACCATGCCCGCGATGGCGGCCATGGACAGACCGAGCATGATGACCTGGTTGACGCCGGCCATGACCGTGGGCAGGGCGAGGGGGAGCTGGACGCGCAGCAGGATGTTGCGGGGTGTGGTGCCGAACGCGTCGGCGGCCTCGACCAGTTCCCTGTCGACCTGGCGGATGCCGAGTTCGGTCATGCGCACGCCCGGTGCGAGCGCGAAGATCAGGGTGGCGACGATACCGGCGGAGGCGCCGGTGCCGAAGAAGAGGATCGCCGGGATGAGGTAGACCATCGCGGGCAGCGTCTGCATGAAGTCCAGGACGGGCCGGACCAGACCGCTGACGCGGTCCGAGCGGGCCGCCCAGATGCCCACCGGTATGGAGATCACCAGCGCGATGACGGTCGCCACGAGGACGAGCGCCAGGGTGATCATCGCGTTCTCCCACAGGTCGAGGGAGTCGATGAACGCGAATCCCACGAAGGTGAGGACACCGGCGAGGGTGCCGCGCAGCCAGAAGGCGACCACGGCGAAGATGCCCGCGAGGAGCAGCGGCTGGGGGGCCTGGAGGACGGCGTTGATGCCGTCGTAGAGGCCGAGGAAGACGGTCTTGCAGAAGTCGAACAGCCACCCCATGTGGGTGGTGAGCCAGTCGACCGCGTCGTTGACCCAGGTGCCGAGCTGAATCCTAGGCACGGGCGGTCACCTTCTCTCCGCCCTTGTCCCGCGGGGAGTCGCAGGGCTCCGGGGTGGTGTCCTGCTCGTCGCCGAGGAAGCCGACCAGGCGCTGCCGCGGGACGACGCCGATCAGCTTGTTGTCCTCGTCCACGACCGAGACGGGGTGCGTGAGCCGGGCGCTGATCGCGCACAGTTCAGTGAGCGGGGTGTCGGCCGTGGCGGTCTCGCAGTGGCAGCCGGGGTCGTCGCCGGTGACCGAGGTGTCCATGAGCTCGCCGGTGGTCAGCACGCGGGCACGGTCGACGTCCTGGGTGAAGGAGGCGACGTAGTCGTTCTCCGGCCGCAGCAGGATGTCCTGCGCCGTGCCGATCTGCACGATGCGGCCGTCGCGCATGACGGCGATGCGGTCGCCGAGGCGCATGGCCTCGTTCAGGTCGTGGGTGATGAAGACGATCGTCTTCTTCAGCTTCTGCTGCAGCTCCAGCAGCTGGTCCTGCATGTCGCGGCGGATCAGCGGGTCCAGGGCGCTGAAGGACTCGTCCATCAGCAGCAGGTCGGCGTCGGTGGCGAGCGCGCGGGCGAGACCGACGCGCTGCTGCATGCCGCCGGACAGCTCGTCGGGCCAGGACTTCTCCCAGCCGGCCAGGCCGCACAGGGCGAGCGCCTCGTCGGCGCGGCGTACGCGCTCGGCGCGGGGCACGCCCTGCACTTCCAGACCGTAGGCGGCGTTCTCGCGGACGCTGCGGTGCGGGAAGAGCGCGAAGTGCTGGAAGACCATGCTGATCTTCCTGGAGCGGACCTCGCGCAGCTCCCGGTCGCCGAGCGCGGTCAGGTCCTGGCCGTCGAAGCGCACATGTCCGGCGGTCGGCTCCAGCAGGCCGTTCAGCATGCGCAGCAGGGTGGACTTGCCGGATCCGGACAGGCCCATGACGACGAAGATCTGGCCGGGCTCGACGGTGAAGGACGCGTCGATGACGGCGGCGGTCGCGCCCTCGGCGCGCAGCTCCTCCCGGTCGGCCCCGGCGCGGAGCCGCTCGACCGCTCGGTCCGGTCTCCTGCCGAACACCTTGTACAGGCTCTCTGCCTGAAGCCTTGCTGACACGTGCACCTCAATTTGGACGGCAATAGAACAGAGCGAGGGCAGGGCGCAAAAGTTGAATTGCACAACCAGCCTCGCTGCGGGGCGGCGCCTCCCCTCGATTCCGGATCCCAAACGCACAAGTGGGGCGCGTCACATATGAGGCATGTCCCTGTCGGTGGCGTACGGCATGATGCGTGACGTGACCGGACGACTGATGCTCCTCGACACCGCCTCCCTGTACTTCCGCGCCTTCTTCGGCGTCCCGGACTCGGTGAAGGCACCGGACGGCACGCCGGTGAACGCCGTGCGCGGGCTGCTCGACTTCATCGAGCGCCTGGTCCGGGATCACCGGCCGGACCACCTCGTGGCCTGCATGGACGCCGACTGGCGGCCGCACTGGCGGGTGGAGTTGATCCCCTCCTACAAGGCCCACCGCGTCGCCGAGGAGCACGCGGCCGGCCCGGACGAGGAGGAGGTGCCCGACACGCTGTCGCCGCAGGTGCCGGTCATCGAGGCGGTGCTGGACGCGGTGGGCATCGCGCGCGTGGGCGTCGCGGGATACGAGGCCGACGACGTGATCGGCACGTTCACGGCGCGGGCGAAGGGCCCGGTCGACATCGTCACGGGCGACCGCGATCTGTACCAGCTGGTGGACGACGCGCGCGGGGTGCGCGTGCTGTACCCGCTGAAGGGCGTGGGCACGCTGCAGCTCACCGATGAGGCATGGCTCCGTGAGAAGTATGGGGTCGACGGCAGCGGGTACGCGGATCTGGCCCTGCTGCGCGGCGACCCCAGCGACGGCCTGCCCGGCGTGCCCGGTGTCGGCGAGAAGACGGCCGCCAAGCTGCTGGCCGAGTTCGGGGACCTGGCCGGGATCCTGGCGGCGGTCGAGGACCGGGGGTCGAAGCTGACGCCGACGCAGCGCAGGCGACTGGACGAGGCGCGCCCGTATCTCGCGGTCGCGCCGAAGGTGGTCCGGGTCGCGGGCGACGTACCGCTGCCGGACGTCACGACGGCGGTGCCGCGGACGCCGCGCGACCCTGCGGAGCTGGAGGTACTTGCGGCCCGCTGGGGACTGGGCGGTTCGCTGGAGCGCCTGCTGACGACGCTCGCGGCGTGACGGACGAGAGGGTGGGTGGCGTTCCTGAGGCCGGTGGTCCTCATCAACTTCTCATACGAGAGGTGTTAAGTGGGGGCGAGGTGCTAACTTAGGTAAGCCTAACTACACGAATCAGGGAGGCCCTCATGGCAGAGCGACCGGGACGCCAGCCGCGCAAGCCGCACTCCGCTCAGGTCGTCCGCACCGAGCGGCTGACCCCTCACATGCAGCGCGTGGTGCTCGGTGGCGAGGGCCTCGCCGACTTCGCGGCGGGGACGTGCACCGACCACTATGTGAAGCTGCTGTTCCCGCCCGAGGGCGTGACCTATCCGGAACCCTTCGACATGCAGCGCGTCCGCGACGAGCTGCCGCGCGAACAGTGGCCGGTGACCCGGACGTACACGGTGCGCCAGTGGGACGCCGAACACCGCGAGCTGACGCTGGACTTCGTCATCCACGGCGACGAGGGCCTGGCCGGCCCGTGGGCGGCGCGCGTCCAGCCGGGCGAGACCGTGCGGTTCATGGGCCCCGGCGGGGCGTACGCGCCCGACCCGCAGGCCGACTGGCATCTGCTCGTCGGCGACGAGAGCGCGCTGCCCGCGATCGCCCGCTCCCTGGAGTCCCTGCCGCGCGGGGCCAGGGCGTACGCCTTCGTGGAGATCTCCGGCCCCGAGGAGGAGCAGAAGATCGACTCGGACGTGGAGGTCGTCTGGCTGCACCGCGGTGACCGGCCGCTCGGCGAGGCGCTCGTCGAGGCCGTGCGGAACCTGGAGTTCCCCGAGGGCCGGGTGCACGCCTTCGTCCACGGCGAGGCGCACTTCGTGAAGGAGCTGCGCCGGCTGCTCCGCGTCGAGCGCGGCATCGCGCGCGAGGACCTGTCGATCTCCGGCTACTGGCGCCGCGGCCACAACGAGGACGGCTGGCAGGCCTCGAAGCGGGAGTGGAACGCGCGCATCGAGGCGGAGCAGGAGCGCACCCCGGCCGCCTGACGGCCTCCGGCCTGCCGCGGTCTGCCCGGACAGCGGGGTCAGTCGCCCCGCACGCGTGCGTGCAGATGCATGTCGTGCCAGCCGTCCTGGTGCAGGATGGCGCTGCGCTTGGTGCCTTCGAGAGCGAATCCGGTCCGGGAGGCGACCCGGCAGGAGGCCTCGTTGCGCACGGCGTGCAGCAGTTCGAGACGGTGGAAACCGATCTCGTCGAGCGCCCAGCGGGTGAGTGCGGTGGTGGCCCGGGCGGCGACGCCCCGGCCGCGCGCCGCCGGGACGGTCCAGTACGCCACCTCCGCCGTGCCGTCGCCGAGCCGTATCTCGCGCAACGCCACCCGCCCCAGCAGCCGGTCGGAGTCCGCGTCGACGACGGCCCACTGCGCCTCCCGCTCCTCCTCCCACGCCTGGTGCCAGTCCCGGATCCAGTCGGCGACCTCCTCCTCGGAGCCGGCGGTCCGGGCGTGCCACTGGTGCATCACGGGGTCCTGGAAGACCTCGTACACCGCGGGCGCGTCCCCGGCCCGCCAGGGGCGCAGGAGGAGTCCGTCGCCGGTGGCGAGGGTGGGCTGCGGCCGGCCGGTGAAGACCTCGGGGGCCAGGACCGGGCTGATGAGGAAGGGCATGCCCACATCCTGGCAAGTCGGCGGTGGGCGGCCCCAGTGGTTTTCCGCCGGTGCCCGCCCGCCTCGTACGCTGGGCCGCGATGAGACGGAAGACGCGCGTCCCGCCCGCTCCCCTGCCGCAGCGCCGCGGGGTGGACCCGGTGCGGGTACGGCTGCCCGCAGCGGGGGCGTGGGCCACGGTGCGTGAGCATCTGGTGGAGCGGCTCTCGGGAGCCGGTGACGGGGTCGTCGACGGGATGTTCGACGCGGGGCTCGTCGTCGGTGCGGACGGGCGGGCCGTGCCGGCGGACGCGCCGTACGTGCCCGGGATGCTCGTGTGGTTCCACCGGGAGCTGCCCGACGAGGTGCCGGTGCCGTTCCCGCTGGAGGTCGTGTACCGGGACGAGCACATCGTCGTCGTCGACAAACCCCACTTCCTCGCCACCACCCCACGCGGCAGCCATGTCGCCGAGACCGCGCTGGCCCGGCTGCGCCGCGAGCTGGACATCCCCACGCTCACCGCCGCGCACCGCCTGGACCGGCTCACCGCCGGCCTCGTGCTGTTCACCGTGCGCCCCGAGGAGCGCGGCGCGTACCAGACGCTCTTCCGCGACCGGCTCGTGCGCAAGGAGTACGAGGCCGTCGCCCCGTACGATCCGGGCCTCGCCCTGCCTCGGACCGTACGCAGCCGGATCGTGAAGGAGCGCGGCGAGCTCACCGCCCGGGAGGTGGCGGGCGAGCCCAACGCCGTCAGCCGCGTCGAGCTCGTGGAACACCGCCCGGACGGGAGCGGCGGGCTCGCCCGGTACCGGCTCGTGCCCGGCACCGGGCAGACCCACCAGCTGCGCGTGCACATGGCCGCGCTGGGCGTGCCGATCCTCGGTGACCCGCTCTACCCCGAGGTCACCGCACCCGGGCCGGCCGGTGACTTCCGGCGCCCGCTTCAACTGCTGGCGCGGGCCCTGGAGTTCACCAACCCGGTCACGGGCGGGGAGCACCGGTTCCGCAGCGGCCGGGTGCTCGCGGCCTGGGCGTCGTACCACCGGTGGGCCGCCGGGACGTACGACGGCCCGTCGGACGGTCAGTAACCGCGCCACCAGCTCAGGAAGCGCTGCCAGACGCCCTTGCGGCGGGCCGGTTCCTCCGCCACCGGCTGCGCCTGCGGCGGTACGGGGGCCGGCTGGGGTTGCGCCGGGGCCGGGGCCGGCTGCGGCTGTGCGGCGACCGGTACCGGCTGGGGCTGCGGCTGCGGCTGCGGCTGTGTGATGCCGATCTGCCAGTCGGAGCGCTGGGCGGGGACGTGGTTGTGGTTCGGCGTCTCCGTGATGTCCTGCGGCGGCTTGGGCGCGAACGTCACCGGCAGAGCCACGAGGTGCCGGGAGGCGATGGACGCCGTCCAGCGCAGCTCGTCCTCGTCGCAGTCGAGTTCGACGTCCGGCAGTCGCATCAGCAGCGCGTCGACGCCGACGTCCGCGATGGAGCGGCCGATGTCCTGGCCGGGGCACTCGTGCGGGCCGCCGCCGAAGGCGAGGTGCGACCGGTTGCCCTGCATGCTGGCCTTCAGGTCCGGCCGCACCCGCGGGTCGACGTTCGCCGGCAGCGGGGCGAAGAGCAGCCCGTCGCCCCGGCGGATGCGCTGCCCGCCGAGCTCGGTCTCCTGCTTGGCGAAGTAGGCGAAGACCGTGCTGAACGGCGGCTCGTTCCACAGCGACTGCTCCACCGCCTCCGGCACCGTCATCTGGCCGCCGTTGAGCTGGGCCCGGAAGCGGGGGTCGATCAGCACCGTCAGCAGCACGTTGGACAGCAGGTTGGCGGTGGCCTCGTAGGCGGCGAAGAGCACCAGGCGCAGGTGCTCCCTGACCTCGTCGTCGGTCAGCCGGGCCGGGTGGGTGATCAGGTAGCTGGCCAGGTCCTCCTCCGGCTGGGCGCGGCGCCGGACGGTGAGCCGGCTCAGGGCGTCCATGACGAAGGTGTGGCTGGCGATCGCCGTCTCGGTGCCCTTGAGCGCGTCGCGGGCGGCCTCGACGAGACGGTCGCTGTACTCGTCGGGCATGCCGAGGATCTCGCACATGACCGCCATCGGCAGGTGCTCGGCGAACTGGCCGACGAGGTCGGCCTCGCCCTCCTCGCAGAAGCGGTTGACGATGGCCTGCGTGCTGCGGTTGATGTAGCGGCGCAGGCTGCGGAAGTCGATGGTCGAGATGGCGCCCTGAACCGCGCCGCGCAGCCGCTTGTGCTCGTCGCCCTCGGCGTGCGAGGCGATGGGCTGCCAGGCGATGTGCGGCATCAGCGGGTGATCGGGCTTGACCAGGCCGTCCCTGAGCGGGGTCCAGATACGGCTGTCCCGGCAGAACTGCGTGGGCGAGCGCACCATGTGCAGGTTCTCGGCGTGGCCGAGCACGATCCAGATCGGTACGTCGTCGTGGAGCAGCACGGGCGCCACGGGGCCGTGCTCCTTCCGCAGCTGCTCGTACAGCCCTGCCAGGTCCTCCGACTCGTGCAGCCGGTGCAGCCCTCCGGGCCCGGGGCCGTGCGCGGGGCAGCCGGGGGGCGGGCCGGCCAGGGGGGTGTCCGTACCCGTCGAGGCGTGGGATTCAGGCGTCACAGTGGTCGCTCCGAAACTTTCCAGGTGTCTGGGGGGAAGTGTGGGATGGGACGGACACGGATCAGGTGAGCGAGCCCGTCATGGCGAGCGAGTGCAGGAAGCGCATGAGGGTCATCAGGACGTCGCGGCTGGAGGCCCGCCGCCGCGCGTCGCACTCCATGATCGGGATGTCCGGGGAGAGGTCGAGCGCCGTGCGCAGTTCCTCGATGGGGTAACGGGGCGCGTCCGGGAAGGAGTTGATGGCGACCACGAACGGCACGCCGCGTTCCTCCAGGCGCCCCATGACGTCGAAGCTGACCTCCAGGCGGCGGGTGTCGACCAGCACCACCGCGCCGAGCGCGCCCTCGAACAGCCCGTTCCACAGGAACCAGAAGCGCTGCTGGCCGGGTGTGCCGAAGAGGTACAGCACGAGCTGGTCGGTGATGCTGATCCGGCCGAAGTCCATCGCCACGGTGGTGGCCGTCTTGGACGCGGAACCGAAGTTGTCGTCGACACCGATGCCGGCCTGCGTCATGGTCTCCTCGGTGGTCAGCGGTTTGATCTCGCTGACCGAGCCGACCATGGTCGTCTTTCCGACACCGAAGCCCCCCACGATCACGATCTTGGCCGCGGCCTGTGCCGTGTGTGGCAACTGGTCCTCGGCCCGGGGGCCCGGGATGGTGTCAGAGCCTTTGAAGTCCATTCATCACCGCTTCGAGGAGGGAACGGTCGGGGAGCGCCTGGCGCACGATCGGGGAGCGCGCCGTCACCAGATCCGCCGTCAGCAGCTCGGTGAGCAGCACGCCCATGGCGCTGAACGGCAGGCTGAGGTAGGCCGACAGCTCGGCCACGGAGAGGGGGGCGGCGCAGAGCCGGAGCAACGCCGCCTGCTCGGGCGAGGCGGAGGGCGGCGGGTCCGCGGCACGCGCCACGATTAACGTCACCAGGTCGAGCTCGGCCCGTTCACCGTCCGGGCCGGCCACCACGTACATGCGCTCCGGGTTGCGGACCTTGCCCTCGCCCTCCTCGGGCTTGGGCGGTTCCGGGGCGGGTTCGCGCCTCTGGCGTTGGGGAGGCGTCATACGATCTGCCCGTTCCGCCGGGGCGGACTGGTCAGATGGCCGCCGATGCGGACGACGAGGTCGCGCATCATCGCGCTCATCCGGCCGGGTTCGCACCGTACGTCGGAGAGCACCGCGAGGAAGGCGTTGGCTCCGGCGCTCATCAGGTAGAAGTAGCCGCGGTCGATCTCGATCATGACGAGTTTCATCTCGCCGTCGCCGACGCTGAGTTCCTGGCAGACGCTGCCCGCGAGGGACTGCAGGCCGGCGCAGGCCGCGGCGACCCGGTCGGCCGCGTCGGGCTCGCCGCCGTAGCGGGCGATGCGCAGACCGTCGGCCGACAGCACCACGATCATCTCGATGCCCGGCACGCCGTCGGCGAGTTGCTTGAGCATCCAGTCGAAGTTGCCTCGCTGCTGGATCACTTGAGGTCCCCCTCGTCATCGGCCTCGGTGGGGGCCGGGTCGTTGAGCAGGTGCAGGTACTTGGTCGGGTTCCGGATGAAGTCGGTGGGGTGGGTGCCGGGCTCGATGCCCTGCTTGAGCCCCTCCCAGAACGCCTCGAGGCCCTTGCCGGGGGCGTCGGGGGCGTTCATGTCGCGCAGGGGCTTGGGCTCGGGCTCGGGTGTCGCCCAGGGGTTCGCCTCGCCCCGTGCCGCGGCCTCCCGGTCTTCCCGGTCGTAGGCGGCCTGCTGGGCGATCCGCTCGGTGAGGGACGTCTTCACCCGGCTGCGGCGCTGCGGCAGGCCGTTGGGCGTCCACTCGGTGACCACGGGGACGTCGTCGTCCTCCAGGGAGACCGTCTCGGGGATGCGCGGGTTGGTGGGGCGGCGCTTCTTGGGCGTGCGCTTCGGGCCCTCGGGGATGCCGACCGGCATGGGGATGCCGGTGGCGCCGATGCCGTGGGCGAGTCCGACGCCGGGCTCGTGGGTGACCATCTCGCTCGGCACGATGAGGATGGCGCGGACACCGCCGTACGCGGAGGCGCGCAGCGAGACCTGCATGTTGTACGCCGAGCAGAGGCGACCGACGACGGCGAGGCCGAGGCGCGGGTGCTCGCCGATGTCCTGGAGGTCGACGCCGGCCTTGGCGGCCTCCAGCATGCCTTCGATCCGGGCGCGGGCCTCCTCGTTGAGGTTGACACCGCCGTCCTCGATCTCGATGCAGACGCCGGTCTGCACCTCGGTGGCGGTGACGTGCACCTTGGTCTGCGGCGGCGAGTAGCGCGTGGCGTTGTCGAGGAGTTCGGCGGCGGCGTGGATGACCGGCTCGACGTAGATGCCCTTGACGCTGATCTTGGCGATGGAGGACAGCTGGATGCGCCGGTACTCCAGGATGCGGGACATGGCACCGCGAAGCGTGCTGTACAGGGACACCGGCTCGGGCCACTGCCGTCCGGGGCGGCCGCCGCCGAGCACGGAGACGGAGTCGGCGAGGCGGCCGATCAGGGCGTTGCCGTGGTCGATGCGCAGCAGGTCGTCGAAGACCTCGGGGTTGCGACCGTGGTCCTCCTCCATCTCCCGGAGTTCCTCGGCCTGCTGGTGGATGATCGCCTGGACGCGGCGGGCGACACTGACGAACGAGCGCGCGGCGGCGTCGCGCATGGTCACTTCGCGGTCGACGATCTTCAGCACCGTCAGCAGCGTCTCGGCCTGCGGCGCGGGCAGGTCGCGGTACTCGGGGTTGGCGAGGCCGAGCTTGCGAATCACCTCCCTGGGGGATTCTCCGGTGCTCAGCAGCCGGAGCGCCGCGGGGATGATCTCCCGCGAGAAGCGGACCAACTCGTTCTCGTGGGCCGCGATCCGCTGTTCCAGATGCGCGGTGTGCCGGGCGTGCTCGCCCCGCTGCTTGCGCAGGGCACGGCCGCGGCGCACCGCCTCGGCCGCCGTCGCGATCACCAGCACGGTGGCGATACCACCGCACCAGCCGACGGCGAGCCGGGCCGGCGCCGTCACCAGGGCGACAGCGACTCCGGTCGCCGCGGCCATCGCTATGGCCGGCAGCAGCAGGACGCGCGCGTAGGGAAGTTCACGGCGACCGGGAGGGGATTGAACACTCACCATGTGGGCCCTCTGAAAGGAGTCGGCTGGGGTTCGGGAGGACTTGCAGGGGGGTATGTCATGAAGCTGTAGGACTCTTCCGCACATTGGGGAACAAGCGCACGAATTCATCTCAAGCCGGTGCGCTGCGGGCGAGCTTAGTCCGACCGGATCATCGCCGTGTCATATTCAGCAACTGCCGGAAACCGGTCGCGAAGGGATAGTACGCTCAGTCGTTTACACGCTGCGACACCGTTCGAATACGAAGGGTAGTTGCGAACGGGCATACGAAAGTCCCTCACCGTCACGAGTGAGGGACCTTCAGAACAACGTACCTTCAGGTGCGCGGGGAACTGCGCGAGCAACCACGAACCACCGGCACCCGCGCGACGACATCACCCCACCGACGAGTAGGCGACAACCCCCCGCAGCAACAGATCAACGGCCTTACGGGCGTTCTTCACCACAGAAGACCCCTGCGGCGCCGCCGCCGCGATCTGCCCCAGCACGTCAATGACCTGCTTGCACCACCGCACGAAGTCCCCCGCCGGCATCTCCGCCTCGCGCAGCACCTCGTCGAGCCCCTTCCCGGAGGCCCACATGTACGCGGCCCAGGCGAACCCGAGGTCCGGCTCACGCTGCCCGACCCCCTCGGTCTGGCTGATCCGGAACTCCTCCTCCAACGCGTCCAGCCGCCCCCAGATCCGCACCATCTCGCCCAGCGCGGCCTTGGCCTTGCCCGACGGCAGCTTCGGCGCCAGCGCGTCGTCCCCGACGCGCGCCTCGTACACCAACGCCGAGACGCACCCGGCCAGTTCGGCCGGGCCGAGCCCCTCCCAGACGCCCTCGCGCAGGCACTCGCTGGCGAGCAGGTCCAGCTCGCCGTACAGCCGCGCGAGCCGCTTGCCGTGCTCGGTGACCTCGTCACCGCGCAGGTAGTCCATCTCGGTCAGCAGCGCGACGATCCGGTCGAACGTCCGCGCGATGGTGTTCGTACGGCCCTCGATGCGCCGCTCCAGCTGCGAGGTGTCCCGCAGCAGCCGGTGGTAGCGCTCGGCCCAACGGGCGTGGTCCTCACGGTCGCTGCACCCGTGGCAGGGGTGCGCCCGCAGCGCGGTCCGCAGCCGGGCGATCTCGCGGTCGTCGGCCGCCTGGGAGCGCCGCTTGCGGTGCCGGTCGGCCGGGATGTGCCCGGCCTTGGTGCGCAGCGCGGACGCGAGGTCCCGACGGGACTGCGGGGAACGGGGGTTGAAGGACTTCGGGATCCGCATCCGCTCCAACGGCTCGACCGGCACCGGGAAGTCGATGGCCGCCAGCCGCTTCACCTGCCGCTCGGCGGTCAGCACCAGCGGGCGCGGCCCGTCGTGGTGCTCGAATCCGCGATGGCCGTTGGAACGGCCCGCGGGCAGGCCCGGGTCAAGCACCAGCGCCAGACCCGCGTACTTGCCGGTGGGCACGTGGATGACGTCACCGGGCTTCAGCTTCTCCAGCGCGACGGCGGCCTCCGCGCGCCGCTGGGCCGCGCCCTGCCGGGCCAGCTCGTTCTCCCGGTCCTTCAGTTCACGGCGCAGCCGCGCGTACTCCTCGAAGTCGCCGAGGTGGCAGGTCATGGAGGCCTTGTAGCCCTCGAGGCCCTCCTCGTTGCGCTGCACCTGCCGGGAGATCCCGACGACCGACTTGTCCGCCTGGAACTGTGCGAAGGACGTCTCCAGCAGCTCGCGCGAGCGGTGCCGGCCGAACTGCTCGACCAGGTTGACCGCCATGTTGTACGAGGGCTTGAAGCTGGACCGCAGCGGGTACGTGCGCGTGCCGGCCAGGCCCGCCAGGTGCTCGGGGTTCATCCCGCGCTGCCACAGCACCACGGCGTGGCCCTCGACGTCGATGCCGCGCCGCCCGGCCCGCCCGGTCAGCTGCGTGAACTCGCCCGGGGTGATGTCCGCGTGCTGCTCGCCGTTCCACTTGACGAGTTTCTCCAGCACCACCGAGCGGGCGGGCATGTTGATGCCGAGGGCGAGGGTCTCGGTCGCGAACACGGCCTTGACCAGGCCGCGTACGAAGAGCTCCTCGACGACCTCCTTGAAGGTCGGCAGCATGCCCGCGTGGTGGGCGGCGATGCCGCGCTCCAGGCCCTCGAGCCACTCGTAGTAGCCGAGGACGTGCAGGTCCTCGCGCGGGATGGACGCCGTGCGCTCCTCGACGAGGGAGCGGACCTGTTCGCGTGCCTCGTCGTCGTTCAGCCGGAGGCCCGCGTACAGGCACTGCTGGACGGCGGCCTCGCAGGCGGCGCGGCTGAAGATGAAGGTGATGGCGGGCAGCAGCCCTTCGGCGTCGAGCCGCTCGATGACCTCGGGCCGGCTCGGCGTCCACACCCGGGAGCGCTGTCTGCGCTCACGCTCGCGGTCGGCCTCGCGCAGCCGGCCACGCCGGCGGTCCTGGAACGACGGCCGGGTCGCCTCCATGCGCGCCATGCGCGTGAGGTCGGGGTTGACGGCCTTCTTGTGGCCCTCGCCCTCCTCGAACAGGTCGTACATCCGCCGCCCGGCCAGCACGTGCTGGAACAGCGGTACGGGCCGGTGCTCGGAGACGATCACCTCGGTGTCGCCGCGGACCGTGTCGAGCCAGTCGCCGAACTCCTCGGCGTTCGACACGGTCGCCGAGAGGGAGACGAGCGTGACCGATTCGGGGAGGTGGATGATCACCTCTTCCCAGACGGCTCCGCGGAACCGGTCGGAGAGGTAGTGCACCTCGTCCATGACCACGTAGCCGAGGCCGAGCAGCGTCTGCGAACCGGCGTACAGCATGTTCCGCAGGACCTCGGTGGTCATCACGACCACCGGGGCGTCGGAGTTGACACTGTTGTCGCCGGTGAGCAGGCCCACCTTGTCCGTGCCGTAGCGGCGGCACAGGTCGGCGTACTTCTGGTTCGACAACGCCTTGATGGGTGTCGTGTAGAAGCACTTCTTGCCCTGCTGGAGGGCGAGGTGGACGGCGAACTCGCCGACGATCGTCTTGCCGGAGCCGGTGGGCGCGGCGACCAGCACGCCCTTCCCCGCTTCGAGCGCCTGGCAGGCCTCGATCTGGAAGGGGTCGAGGCCGAAGTCGTACATCTCGCGGAAGGAGGCGAGCGCGGTGGCCTGCTCGGCAGCGCGCTTGCGGGCTGCCGCGTACCGCTCGGCCGGTGAGAGATCCTCTGTCATCGTGCTTTCGAGCGTACCGGGCCGCACTGACAACAGGACGATCATTATCCGGATCCGTTCCTGTGAAACCGGGGATCGGCGCAGCTCAGGGGCAGCGCGGCTCAGGGGCCGACGACCCGCACGCCCCCGCGTACGCAGCGCGCGGTCAGCGGCAGCGGACCGAGCGGCTCCCCGTCGGCGTAGCCGGTGACGTCGTCGGCGGTGATCTCGACCCGGGCCGCCCGCAGCACGGTCACCTTCGGATGCTCGACGTGACTCCCCCGGTACACCCGCGGGAACACCCGCAGCAGCGTCGTACGGTCGCAGTCCCCGACCACGGTGATGTCGAACAGGCCGTCGGTCAGGTCGGCGCCGGGGCAGATGCGCATGCCGCCGCCGTACGACGAGCCGTTGCCGACGGCGACGAGGGTCGCCTCGACCTCCCGGATCTCGCCGTCGTCGAGCCGGATCCGGTAGGGGACGGGCCGGAACGCGGCGAGTTCGGCGATCATCGCGAGGTCGTACTTGAAGCGGCCTGAGGGCCACCGCATGCGGTTGCCCCGGTCGTTGACGCGGGAGTCGAAACCGGAGGCGAGGACCGTGCCGAACCAGCGGTCGCCGGCCTGACCCAGGTCGATGTCGTGGATCCGGCCGCACTTGAGGGCGTCGGCGATCATGCGGCCCGCTGCGGCCGGCTCGCGCACGGGCAGACCGAGGGCGCGGGCGAAGTCGTTGCCGGTGCCGACGGCGACCAGGCCGAGCGGGGTGCGCGTGCCCGCGACCGCCCGCAGCGCGAGGTTGGCCATACCGTCACCGCCGACGGCTATCAGCGCACCGGTGCCGCCCTCGACGGCGGCACGCGCGCGGGTGAGGGCGTCCGCGGCGTCGACGCCGAGGACCGTACGCACCGAGAAACCGGCCGCCCGCAACGCGGAAGCGGCCGGCTGCGCCGCGCGGGCGCCCCGGCCGCGGCCCGCGGTGGGGTTGACGAAGAGGGTGATCTCGCTGGTCACGCGACTGACCCTATGAGCTGCCCGCGGATCTTCAGGTCACGTCGTCATAACCGTTGACCCGGTCCGTGCGGTCCCCGCTCGCCTGCTCGGGCAGGGCGGCGCGGCTGGTGGTCACGGGCTCGATCTCGCCGATGTCCTCGGGCGTGAGGTCCAGCTCGGAGGCCTCGTCGTCGGCGGGGCCCAGGGCCTCGCGACGGCTGCGGCGGCGGTCGTTGAGGAGGGAGAAGGCGACTGCGGCGAAGTAAAGGATCCAGATCGGCGCCGCGAGGGCCAGCATGGTCAACGGGTCGGTGCTGGGCGTGGCGATGGCCGCGAACACCGTGATGCCCATGATCATGCCGCGCCACCAGCCGAGCATGCGCTTACCGGTGAGCACACCGGTGAGGTTGAGCATGACCAGCAGCAGGGGCAGCTCGAAGGAGAGGCCGAAGACGAGCACCATCCGCATGACCAGGTCGAGCAGGTCGTCCAGCGGGAGGAGGTTGGACGTGCCGCCCGGGGTGAACTCGAGCAGCACCTTCGCGGTGGTGGGAAGGACCGTGTACGCGAAGTAGGCACCGACGATGAACAGCGGGGCGCCCGTGCCCACGAAGGCGTAGGCGTACTTCTTCTCGTGCCGGTGCAGACCGGGCGCGACGAAGGCCCACAGCTGGTAGAGCCAGATCGGCGAGGCCAGCACGACGCCGGCCATCAGGGACACCTTCAGCGCCAGCGTGAAGGGGGTGAGCAGACCGTTGATGGTGATCTGCGCGCACGGCTTCGAGCCCGGCTGCGATTTGGCCAGTTCCGCGAAGGTCTTGTCACAGCCGACCGAGTCGAGGATCGGCTTGGTGATCAAGTTGATGATGTCGTTGTAGAAGAAGGCGGCGAAGACCGTGACGACGACGATCGCCAGAATCGCCTTGGCGAGCCGGTTGCGGAGCTCGCGAAGGTGCTCCGCGAGGGGCATCCGCCCCTCGGGATCCCTCTCCTTTTTGCGGGCAGACTTCAGCAACCCACGTTCCCATCTCGTGCGGCGGGCCGGAGGTCACCGGCCCTGCGTCAGCGCTTGGTCGTGTCCGTCGGCTCGTTGACCGGGCGCGAGCTGGTCACGTCACCGGGAGCGGCCTGGATGGTGCGCTGCGAGGGCTCGTCGGTGTTGGGCGGGCCGGCCGGGGTCGTGGACGACTTGCCTTCGTCCTTCATGGCCTTGGCCTCGCTCTTGAGGATGCGGGCCGACTTGCCGAGCGACCGAGCCATGTCCGGAAGCTTCTTCGCGCCGAACAGCAGGATGATGACGACGAGGATGAGAATGATCTCGGGGGCTCCGAGCCTTCCGAACATAAGTCTTTACCTTCTCACCGAGGCGGCTGTGGTGGGGTGCTGTCCGACCGGTCGGACATGTGTCCGAACGATCGTGTTGACAGCGATCGTAACGCTCAGGGGTGAACGTGGGGCAATCCCTCTGCATCCCCTGTGCGTACTCCCGTCCGCGGCCAGTGCCTCGTTAACCGGGCCGCGACCAGCAGCGTACCTGTCCGAACCGCCGAGGTGACAGGGCGAAGTGTCCCAAAGCCAGACTCACAGCCGCCTGCCGGACAGCTCACAGGGCGTCCACGGAGCGGGCCGTGCTCTCCGCCGCCCGCTCCAGGTCCTCCGCGGCCCGGTTGATACGGCGCGCCGAGTCCGTGACCTGGCTGCCCAGGCGCTGTGCCTCGACGAAGACCCGCACGGCGAGCACCCCGAGCACGGCGAGACCCACGAATCCCACGGCAATCGCGAACATCGGCCAGAACATGACGCCGAGCCTAGACCCTTCCGACGGGCCGGATGCCCCGGCCCACTAGACGGTGGAGTGCAGCCGCAGGGTGCGCACACCGCCGCCGGTGAGCAGTTCCACGATCCGCTCCCCCGCGGGCTTGCGGACAGCAGCGCCGCACTCAGGGCAGGTGAAGGAGTAGAAAGTGGTACGGCTCGTGGCGCCGATGGCGAGGCGCAGGGCGCCCGCGGTGAGCTCGAAGCGCTCCCGGCAGTCCGGGCAGCCCGCCCGGAACACCACCGGGGTCACGCTTCTCATCCCGGAGAACGCGGACTCCACCGTCATGCCCATGGCACCGGACGTCACCGACTCGCTCACAGCCCTGGCTCCTCTTTCTCGGGTCGTTCGCCTCCGGGGCGCCACGGCCGGTGTCGCGGGACGGCCGTGTCCGGCCGTCGACGCCGGTGGCACCCGCGGCTCACTCGCGTCTGCCGTCCGGCCCGTCCGCGACGGCGTGCACCGCACGCGGCCCGCCCGCACCAGCGGCCTCCGCCCCGCCGGCCACCGCCACCGCCTCGATCCCGTCGTACGCCGCCAGCGCCTCGCGGGCCGCCTGCCGGGCGCTGTCCGCCAGCTCGGGCGGCGACACGATGCGGCCGTCACGCCCGAGCCGCAGCGCCAGGCGCCGCAGCGACGTCGGGTCGGGGGTCCGCAGCGTGATACGCAGCCCGCCGTCCGCGAGCTCGTCCGCACTGTCGTGCGGGTAGTACTCGGCGACCCAGCGGCCGCCGGGCCCGACCTCGACCACCACCTCCGGGTCCTCGGCCGCGGGCTGCACCAGCGCCTCGGACAGGTCCCGCAGCTCGATCTCCGGCGGTGCCGACGGTTCGTCGAGGATCTTGATCTCGGCGACCCGGTCGAGCCGGAAGGTGCGGCGCGCCTCCGAGCGGCGGCACCAGGCCTCGACATAGGTGTGTCCGACGCTGACCAGGCGGATCGGGTCGATCTCCCGCTCGGTGACCTCGTCGCGGGCGGGCGAGTAGTAGCGGATCCACAGCCGGCGGCGCTCGGCGATCGCCCGGTCGACGTCCGCGAAGACCCCGCCCTCGGACTCGAAGGTCACCGACAGCCGCGAGCTGGCGCCCGCCGCCTCGCCGGCGGCGGTCTCCACCTTGGCCGTCGCCCGCAGCAGCGCCTGGCGGTCGCTCTCGCGCAGGCCGGGCAGGGTGGCCACGGCCCGGGCGGCGACGAGCAGGGCGGTGGCCTCGTCGGCGGCGAGCCTGAGCGGCTCGGCCGCCTCCGCCGCCAGGGCGGCCGGGTTGTGCCACCAGATGCGCTCGCCGTCGGTGTCGATGTCGAGCAGGTCGCCGCCGCGGAAGCTGGTGCCGCACATGGGCAGCACGTCGAGGTCGGAGACCAGCTCGTCCTCGGTGATGCCGAAGGCGCGCGCGACGTCCTCGACCCGGGCCCCGGGGCGCTCCCTCAGATACGTCACCAGGGAGAGCATCCGCCGGGTCTGGTCGATGGCGTTCACGGGCCTGACCGGTTTGCCTGCCACTGTCTCGTCCGCTCCCCCTCAGCCCTTGGCCACGGCCCGCAGCCGGTCCACCACGTCGGCCCGCAGCTCCGCGGGTTCCAGGACGACCACGTCCGGCCCGAACTCCACCAGCCAGGCGTCCAGACCGTGGCCGTACGGAATCTCCAACTCGTCCCAGCCGTCACCGAGTTCCCGAACCGAGGTGGCCTTCGCCCGAAGGGGGTACCCCGCGGCCGAGCGCAGCCGGATCCGCGCCGAACGGTCGGTGATCTCCCCGGCCCAGCTCGCGACGGTCTCACGGACGGTGACGACGTCCGGCACGTCAGCGGTGTACCGGCCGCCGCGCGAGCGGACCTTGCCGGTGATCCGGGACAGCCGGAAGACCCGCTCGGCACCCCGGTCGCGGTCCCAGCCCGCCAGGTACCAGTGGCCCCGCCAGCACTCCAGCGCCCACGGCTCCACGTGCCGCTGCTCGGGGTGGGCGGCGGTGGCCTTGCGGTAGTCGAACACGACGGGCCGGCGGTCCCGGCAGGCGAGCATCAGCGGCTCGAACGCCGCCTCGTGCACGGGGATGCGCGGCTCCAGCGCGCCGTGCGCCCCGTACGGGTCGACGTCCTCGGGGAGTCCCGCCGCGCGCAGCTTCTGGAGAGCGCCGCTGGCGGCGCCGGCGAGCCGGGCCTGCTGCCACACCTTGGCGGCGAGCCCGAGTGCGGCGGCTTCCTCGGCGTCCAGGGTGATGGGCGGGAGGCGGTTGCTGTCCCGGCGGGCCAGATAGCCGACCTCGCCGTCGAGGCTCTCGACGGTCTCGATGACCAGTCCGAGTTCGCGCAGGTCGTCCTTGTCGCGCTCGAACATGCGGTTGAAGGAGTCGTCGTTGCCGCCCGCGCCGTTGCCCGGCCCGAAGGCCTCGACGTAGGCCTCGATGGAGTCGCGCAGCTCACGCTTGCTGAGCGGCCGCCGCGTCCCGAGCAGACACAGCGCCAGATTCATCAGCCGCTCGGCCTTGGCAATGGCCATCGACGCGCTTCGCCTCCCTATGGTGCTTGACGACGACGACCGTACCGCCCCGCGGTGGCCCGGCAAAAGCCGAGGGCCCATGCCCGAACAGGCATGGGCCCCACGTGATCGAGTCTGTTCGGATCCTGCTCAGACCCCGAGCAGGTCGACCACGAAGATCAGCGTCTCGCCCGGCTTGATCAGAGGGGACGGGCTCTGGTTGCCGTAGGCGAGGTGAGCGGGGATGGTCAGCTGACGGCGGCCGCCGACCTTCATGCCCTGCACGCCCTGGTCCCAGCCCTTGATGACCCGGCCGCCGCCCAGCGGGAAGCGGAAGGGGGTGCCGCGGTTCCAGCTGGCGTCGAACTCCTCGCCCGTGCTGAAGGCCACGCCGACGTAGTGCACGGTGACGGTCTGGCCCGCCTGCGCGACCGGGCCGTCGCCTTCCCAGATGTCCTTGATCTCGAGGTCCGCCGGGGGCTCGCCGCCCGGGAAGTCGATCTCGGGCTTGTCGATGCTCACGTCTCTAGCTCCTGCTTGTCTGCGGAAAGGCGAACACGCACAGTCTTACATCCCACGCGCGTCACAGCTTCGCGAGGATGTCCACCGAAAAGACCAGCGTGGAGTCCTTCTTGATACCGCTGCCCTGCGGCGGGTTGTCCCCGTAGCCCAGCTTCGGCGGGATGACGATGAGGACGCGGCTGCCGACCTTCTTGCCGGTCAGGCCCTGCGCCCAGCCCTTGACGACCTGCTGGAGCGAGAACGACACCAGCTGCTTGTTGGCGTACGACGAGTCGAACTCCTTGCCGCCGTCCCACAGCACGCCCTTGTACTGCACGAGGACGCTGTCGGCGGCGGCGACCTTCTCGCCGTCGCCCTCCAGGACGTACTCCGCGACGAGCTTCTTCGGGGCGGCTGCCTTGGGCACCTCGATGGAGGGCGCCTTGCCGTCGGTGTCGGTGCCGACCTTGGGCAGGTCCGCGTCGTCCTGCGGGACCTCCTTGCCCTTGGCGGAGCTCTTGGCGTTGAACGTGTCCTGCACGTCGACGACGAAGACCAGGGTGTCGGTGCCCTTGATGCCCGCCTGCGGGTTGCCCTGCGAGCCGTACCCCCAGGTGGGCGGGACGGCCATCTCGACACGGCTGCCGGCCTTCTTGCCGGCCAGCGCGTACCGCCAGCCGTCGATGATCTGGCCCTGGGTGAGCTGGATGGCCAGACGGGCCTTGCGGTCGTAGGAGTTGTCGAAGACCTTGGCGGTGCTCCAGACCTGGCCGAGGTAGTTCGCGACGACGAAGTCGTTCTCAGCGACGGTCTTGCCGCTGCCCGCGACCAGGGTCTTCACCGCGAGCTGCTTCGACGGCTCTCCGCTGCCCTTGGCGATCGTCGGCTTCTCGTCGAACTTCGTGCCCGCGGTGACCGCCGGCAGCGGGCCGTCGACGATCTTCGGCGGCGGGGCCGCGGACGGGGCCGACGCCGAGGGCGACGGGCTGTCGCTGGCCTTGCTCGAGTCGGACTTGTCGTCGCCGCATGCGGCGAGCGTGGCCAGTCCAGCGGGTACGGAGATGAGAAGTGAGCGTCGGCGCACTGTGGGGGCCTCGTAATCGGTCGATCTCGTTGATGGCGTGCGCGCAACTCTACGGCGTGAGCAGGGCGCCGTACTTGTAACGTACGGCGCCCGTGTGGCGTTCCGGCGATTTCCCCGCCGGCGCATTTCCTCACATTCCGGCGATCAGCTTCTCCACCCGGTCGTCCACGGAACGGAACGGGTCCTTGCACAACACGGTGCGCTGGGCCTGGTCATTCAGCTTGAGGTGAACCCAGTCGACCGTGAAGTCACGGCGCTGTTCCTGCGCGCGCCGGATGAAGTCGCCGCGCAGCCGGGCCCGAGTGGTCTGCGGCGGAACGGACTTGCCCTCGAAGATCTTCAAGTCGTTGCAGATCCGCGCCGCCTGACCCTTCTTCTCGAGCAGGTAGTACAGGCCACGACGGCGGTGGATGTCGTGGTAGGCGAGGTCTATCTGCGCGACCCGCGGATGCGACATGGTCATGTTGTGCTTGGCCCGGTACCGCTCGAGCAGCTTGTACTTCATGACCCAGTCGATCTCGGTGCCGATGCGGTCGAGGTCCTCGGTCTCGATCGCGTCCAGGGTGCGGCCCCACAGCTCCAGGACCTGCTCCACGGTGCCGGTGCGGATGCCGCGGCGCTCGCAGAAGTCCACGGCCTTCTCGTAGTACTCGCGCTGCACCTCCAGGGCGGAGGCCTCGCGTCCGCTGGCCAGCCGGACCTTGCGGCGGCCGGTGATGTCGTGGCTGACCTCGCGGATCGCCCGGATCGGGTTCTCCAGGGTGAGGTCCCGCATCACGGTGCCCGCCTCGATCATGCGCAGTACCAGGTCGGTGGCCCCGACCTTGAGCAGCATGGTCGTCTCGGACATGTTGGAGTCGCCCACGATGACGTGCAGGCGGCGGTAGCGCTCGGCGTCCGCGTGCGGCTCGTCACGCGTGTTGATGATCGGCCGGGAGCGGGTCGTCGCCGAGGAGACGCCCTCCCAGATGTGCTCGGCCCGCTGGCTGACGCAGTACACCGCACCGCGCGGCGTCTGGAGCACCTTGCCCGCGCCGCACAGCAACTGCCGTGTGACCAGGAACGGAATCAGAATGTCCGCGAGCCGGGAGAACTCCCCGTGCCGGGCGACCAGATAGTTCTCGTGGCAGCCGTAGGAGTTGCCCGCCGAATCGGTGTTGTTCTTGAAGAGGTAGACGTCGCCCGCGATTCCCTCCTCGTGCAGGCGTCGTTCGGCGTCCACCAGGAGTCCTTCGAGAATGCGCTCGCCCGCTTTGTCGTGGGTGACCAGTTCGATCACGTTGTCACATTCCGGTGTGGCGTATTCCGGATGTGAACCCACGTCGAGATAGAGGCGGGCGCCGTTTCGCAGAAAGACATTGCTGCTGCGGCCCCATGACACGACACGGCGGAAGAGGTACCGCGCCACCTCGTCAGGAGACAGGCGGCGCTGTCCCCTGAACGTGCACGTGACGCCGTACTCGTTCTCCAGCCCGAAAATGCGGCGGTCCATGAGGGAACATTACGCCCGATCCCCTGAACTGAAACGGGGTTCGACGGCACGGTTTGGATCATTTTCCGAACCGGCGGCAACCACCGCTCCCCCACCGGGAGCTGCGAGTACCCGCCCCGTGGCGGTCAAAACCAGCAGGGACACGCCCCCGGCGACCCCCGGCACGGCGAAGCCCCACAGGGCCCCGCCCACCTCTACGACGGGTCCCGCGACGCCCGTTCCGACCGAGTGGCCCACGGTGAACGTCGTCACCAGCCAGGAGAACGCCTCGGTGACCGTGCCGCGCGGCGCGTGCCGGTCGACCAGGACGAACGCGCAGGCGATGGCGGGCGCGAGGAAGACCCCGGCGAGGGCGGTCAGCGCCACCATGGGCACCGCGTCCGGCATGAGCATCAGCGGCAGGTAACACACCACCAGAAGGGCGACCAGCACCCGCAGTCGCCGCGCGGGCTCACCGGCCCACTGCCGGGCCCCGTAGACGGCGCCGCCGACCAGCGCCCCGAACCCCAGGGCCGCCATCAGCCAGCCGTACACGACGTCACCGCCGTGCTCGTCCGCGTAGGGCACCGAGGCGACCGTGATGGACCCGAGCGCCATCCCGATGAACAGGAACGCCGCCAGCAGCGCCAGCAGCCCCGCCGAGCGCAGCGCGCCCAGCCAGTGCGCCTCCCGCGGTGCCGACCGCCACGCGCGCGAGGGCGGCGACACCACCACGGACAGCGCCCCCAGCACCCCGACCGCGTTCAGCACGAGCAGCGCGGCCTGGGCGGACCACAGGGACACGCACAGCGTCACGAGCAGCGGCCCGACGGTGAACATCACCTCCTGGGCCACGGCGTCCATGGCGTACGCGGTGTGCACGTGTTCCTCCTTGCGGAGGACGGACGACCACAACGCCCGCAGCCCGCCCTCGAGGGGCGGCGTGAAGAGCCCGGCACCGGCCACGGCGGCATAAGCGAGGGGCAGCGATCCGATCCCGGCGAAGGCGAAGACGGCCATGGCGAGCCCGGAGAGAACGGCCGCCGGCAACTGCACGCGCGGCTGCCCGCGCAGGTCCACGAGCCGGCCCAGCACCGGCTGGCCCACGGCGTTGGCGACGCCGTACACGCCCGCCAGCGCCCCCGCGAGGCTGTACGAACCGCCTTCGGCCCGTACGAACAGCAGGATCGCGATGGCCGCAGTGGCGTTGGGCAACCGGCCGACGAGCGTGCCGACGAGCAGCCGGGCGGCGTGTCGCGCCCGAAGGATCTCCAGGTATCCCGTTGCCATGTCCCCGCCCTAGGTTTTACGTATAACGTCGACTCCCATACGTACCATGGCCGCTGTTCACGAGTCCAGACGAAGGAGCAGCCCGACGGTGGCACGAGGCAGCACCCGACCCACGAGCCGGGACGTCGCCCAGGCCGCCGGCGTGTCCCAGGCGGCGGTCTCCCTGGTCCTCGGGGACAAGTGGCGCGGGCGCGTGTCGGAGGCGACGGCGCAGCGGGTCCGCGAGGCCGCGCGCGACCTCGGCTACCGCCCGAATCTGGCCGCCCGCAACCTGCGCCTGGGCCGTACCCGCACGGTCCTCCTGGTGGTCCCGGCCCTGACCACGGAGTTCTTCGCCGGCGTCTACACGGGCGCCACCCGCGTCGCCGCCGAGCACGGCTTCGGCGTGGTCCTCTACCCCTCCCCCGAGGGAATCGGCCCCGCCCGGGACCCCTTCGCCTCCGCGCAGGCCGCGCTCGACGGCGTCATCGCGTCCTCCATGGCCGCGGACGCGCTGACCGCGATCCGCGGGGAGGCGCTGCCGCTGGTGATGCTGGACAGTGACCCGGCGGGCAGTCTGGGGGCGGCGACGGTCAACCTGGACATCGCCGACGGTGTCCGCCAGGTCGCGGAACACCTGCTGTCCCTGGGGCACCGCCGGTTCCTCCACCTGGCGGCGGACGTGCCGTCCTGGACCTTCGAGGTCCGTGCCCGGGAGCTGGCGGCGCGCCTGGCCGGGGTGCCCGGCACGTCCGTCCGTACGGCGCGCTCACCGATCTCCATCGAGGGCGCGGTGGCCGCGGCCGAAACCGCCCTCTCGGGGCCCGGTCCCCGTCCCACGGCCGTGGTCTGCGACGACGACCAGCTGGCCGCCGGCACGTACAAGGCAGCTCGCCGTCTGGGCCTGCGCGTCCCGGACGACCTGTCGGTCACCGGCCTGGACGATCTGGCCCTGGCCACGGCGATCGACCCCGAGCTGACGACGGTCCGACTGGACGCCGAGCTGTTCGGTGAACGGGGTATGGCGGCGCTGCTGGCCGTCCTGCAGGGCCGTGAGCCCGAGGACGGGGACATCCCGGTGCGGCTCGTTGTACGGGGCTCTACGGCACCGCCGGGACCGCGGTAGCGCCCGTTGTCGCTGAGGCCGGGTGGGTCCGCAGCCCGGCGGAGCGGGGTGCCGCTGCGCCCACCCGTGCCGCCCTCAGCGGCACGATTGCCCGCAGCCAGGGTGCCATGACGCCCGCAGCGGTTGGCGCGTCAACAGACAGCCAGTCGGTTCGCAAACCCCATCGCGCCGTTCCCCGCCGCACCCGCGCAGGCCGCCGCAGGCACAGGCCGCGCGCCCCTGCCGCAGAACGGCCGGGGCGCGCGGCAGTGGACGATTACTCGCCGTCCGACGCCTCCGCCTCGGCGTCCGCCTCGGCCTCCGACGCCGTGCTCGCTCCGTCCGCCTCCAGCAGCCGGCCCAGCTGGCGCCCACTGATCCGCTTGAACTTCCGCTTCTGCGGCCGCGTACGGTCCAGCACCGCCACTTCCAGCCGCTCCGCGGGGATCTCCCGCTCGCTGCCGTTGGTGTCACGGGACAGCGCCTGCACCGCCAGCTTCAGCGCCTCGGCCAGCGTCATACCGTCCTGGTGGCGCTGGTCCAGATAGTTGCTGATCTGCTCCGCGTTGCCCCCCACCGCGACCGAGCCGTGCTCGTCCACGATGGAACCGTCATGCGGCAGCCGGTAGATCTGGTCGCCCTCGGGCGTCTCCCCGACCTCCGCGACGACCAGCTCCACCTCGTACGGCTTCTCCGCCGCGCTGGAGAAGATCGTGCCCAGCGTCTGCGCGTACACGTTCGCCAGGCCCCGGGCCGTCACATCGTCCCGGTCGTAGGTGTAACCCCGCAGGTCGGCGTAGCGCACACCGCCGATCCTCAGGTTCTCGTACTCGTTGTACTTGCCGGCGGCCGCGAAGCCGATCCGGTCATAGATCTCGCTGAACTTGTGCAGCGCGCGGGACGGGTTCTCCCCGACGAACACGATGCCGTCGGCGTACTGCAGCACGACCAGGCTGCGACCACGGGCGATGCCCTTGCGGGCGTACTCCGCCCGGTCGGCCATCGCCTGCTGGGGTGAGACATAGAACGGCGTCGACACCGGTTATCCGTCCCTCTCTTGAAGATTCCGTCGGTTCACTGGACCACCCTCATGAAGACAGCCCGCTGCTCACAGCAGCGCGGCCCGCGGACCGTCGGGCTGCTCCAGACGCCGCTCCAGAATCGACCGCGCGATGTCGGACGACTCGTTCTCGGAGAGCCGGCGGAAGCCGTCCTCGGTGATCACGGTGACGATGGGATAGATCCGGCGGGCGACATCGGGACCGCCGGTCGCCGAGTCGTCGTCTGCCGCGTCGTAGAGCGCCTGGACCACCAGCGTCGTGGCCTCGGACTCGCTCAGGTCGTCCCGGAAGAGCTTCTTCATGGCGCCGCGAGCGAAGATCGACCCGGAACCGGTGGCCGCGAAGTTCTGCTCCTCGGAGCGCCCGCCCGTGACGTCGTAGGAGAAGATCCGCCCCTTCTCCCGGTCCACGTCGTACCCGGCGAAGAGCGGGACGACGGCCAGTCCCTGCATGGCCATGGCGAGGTTCGAGCGGATCATCGTCGACAGCCGGTTCGCCTTGCCCTCCAGCGACAGCTGCGCGCCCTCGACCTTCTCGAAGTGCTCCAGCTCCAACTGGAACAGCTTCACCATCTCCACGGCCAGACCGGCCGTGCCGGCGATGCCGACGGCCGAGTACTCGTCGGCCGGGAAGACCTTCTCGATGTCCCGCTGCGCGATGACGTTGCCCATGGTGGCCCGCCGGTCACCGGCGAGGACGACACCGCCGGGGAACGTCACGGCCACGATCGTCGTGCCGTGCGGCGCCTCGATCGCGCCCTGCACCGGCGGCAACTTCTTGTTGCCCGGAAGCAGTTCGGGCTGGTGATCGGAGAGAAAATCCATGAAGGAGGAAGACCCTGGCGTCAGGAAGGCAGCTGGTAGACGCCCGGTGCTACGAGTGTTGGCTTCCACGCGATTCCTTCCACGTATGCGACAGCCCGCCCTGTGACGTCGGGCCGATCCTTGGAACAATCCCGGTCCGGTTGCGACCGGGGGCTCGGTATGCCACGGACCCTACCCGTCCTTCGGCGGTGATCCACATGCCCGGCGGCTCCAACTCCGAGGGAGCCCCGCCGCATTTGCCCGCCCTTCCTGCCCGGCGGGTCACCGGGCCCCGGACGCCACCGACGCCGGAGCGCCGCACACGAGGGCACCACGTCATGCACTGCCCCGCGCGCAGCGCTCCGCGCTGGCTCGTCCGTCACCCACGGCACCCCGTGGCCTTCGGAATGAAGGCTCAGGCGCCTTACTGGCCACCCTTTTGAACGAAGGACCGCACGAAGTCCTCGGCGTTCTCCTCGAGGACGTCGTCGATCTCGTCCAGAACCGAGTCCACGTCGTCGCTCAGCTTCTCGTGACGCTCCTTGACGTCCTCCGAAGCCTGAGCCTCTGCCGCCTGCTCCTCGACCTCCTCGGTGGACCGGGTGGCCTTCTGCTGTCCGCCGCCGGTGTCCTTGGTCGCCATATCCCTCACCCCGCTCGGTTCGCCCGACACAGTTGCTCGGTCAAGATCAGACCCTACTCGCCGGGTCTGACAATGGCCCCGCTGTTGCTCCAACGTACGGGGACCACCTCGATGATTCCCGGACCTGGGATTTTCCACCCTGTCCGGCGGGCCCCACCCGAGTACCCGTTGACCGCGC
Organism: Streptomyces sp. HP-A2021; assembly: GCF_022807935.1. NCBI lineage: Bacteria > Bacillati > Actinomycetota > Actinomycetes > Kitasatosporales > Streptomycetaceae > Streptomyces > Streptomyces sp. HP-A2021. Next base: position 7,823,452 of record NZ_CP094344.1, on the reverse strand, counting down.
TCACCCGCCCGAAAGGACCCTGACCAGGTCTTCCGCGGTGCGGCAGCGGTCCAGAAGCTCCTTGACGTGATTACGCGTTCCGCGAAGCGGTTCCAGGGTTGGAACGCGCTGGAGGGAGTCCCGGCCCGGCAGGTCGAAGATCACCGAGTCCCAGGACGCCGCCGCCACGTCGTCCGCGTACTGCTCCAGGCAGCGGCCGCGGAAGTACGCGCGCGTGTCCTCCGGCGGCGCCGTACGGGCCCGCTCGACGTCCGCCTCGTCCAGCAGCCGCTTCATGCGCCCGCGGGCCACCAGACGGTTGTACAGGCCCTTCTCGGGCCGTACGTCGGCGTACTGCAGGTCGACCAGGTGCAGCCGTGCCGCGTCCCAGTCGAGGCTGTCCCGGCGCCGGTAGCCCTCCATGAGCTCCCGCTTGGCGACCCAGTCCAGCTCGCCGGCCAGGCTCATCGGGTCGTGCTCCAGACGGGTGAGGGTGTCCTCCCAGCGCGACAGGACGTCCTTGGTCTGGTCGTCGGCGTCCGCGCCGAACCGCTCCTCCACGTACTTGCGCGCGAGCTCGTAGTACTCCATCTGAAGCTGCACCGCCGTGAGCGTACGGCCGCTGCGCAGCGTGATCAGACGCTTCAGGGACGGGTCGTGCGAGACCTGGTGGAGGGTGCGGACGGGCTGGTCGACGGCGAGGTCGACGGCGATGAAACCGTCCTCGATCATCGACAGGACCAGGGAGGTCGTCCCCAGCTTGAGGTACGTCGAGATCTCCGACAGGTTCGCGTCACCGATGATCACGTGCAGGCGCCGGTACTTCTCGGCGTCCGCGTGCGGCTCGTCGCGGGTGTTGATGATCGGGCGCTTGAGCGTCGTCTCGAGGCCGACCTCGACCTCGAAGTAGTCGGCCCGCTGGCTGAGCTGGAAGCCGTGCTCGTGCCCGTCCTGGCCGATGCCGACGCGGCCCGCGCCGGTGAAGACCTGGCGGGAGACGAAGAACGGCGTGAGGTGGCGCACGATGTCCGAGAAGGGGGTCTCCCGCTTCATCAGGTAGTTCTCGTGCGTGCCGTAGGACGCGCCCTTGTTGTCGGTGTTGTTCTTGTACAGGTGGATCGGCTGGGCACCGGGCAGCTGGGCGGCCCGTTCCGCGGCCTCCGCCATGATCCGCTCGCCGGCCTTGTCCCAGAGGACCGCGTCCCGCGGGTTGGTGACCTCGGGGGCGCTGTACTCGGGGTGTGCGTGGTCGACGTAGAGCCGTGCGCCGTTGGTGAGGATCACGTTGGCCAGGCCGATGTCCTCGTCGGTGAGCTGGCTGGAGTCGGCGGCCTCGCGGGCGAGGTCGAAGCCTCGGGCGTCCCGCAGCGGGTTCTCCTCCTCGAAGTCCCAGCGGGCCCGGCGGGCCCGGTGCATCGCCGCCGCGTAGGCGTTCACGATCTGGGACGAGGTGAGCATGGCATTGGCGTTGGGGTGGCCGGGGACGGAGATTCCGTACTCCGTCTCGATGCCCATTACTCGCCGTACGGTCATGCGGCCCTCCTTGCCCGGCGGCGCCCTCGGTCGTGGGCGCCACTCAGATACCGCTGGCGCTCGGTTGCGTGTGCGGTGCCCGTCCCCGCACTGCGCGACTTGGCGGTACGCAAGAGCCTAGAACGCCTTTGCGCTGGTGGGGAGATCATTTGCGTCATTGCGTTGCTCCACCCGTGGCCTGAAAAACAGTCGGCTGCGGGTACCCGTCGAGGGCACCCGCAGCCGCCCTGCCTTTTACAGGTACTGACCGGTGTTCGCCACCGTGTCGATGGAGCGTCCGGTGTCCGCGCCCTGCTTTCCGGTGATGAGCGTACGGATGTACACGATCCGTTCGCCCTTCTTTCCGGAGATCCGGGCCCAGTCGTCCGGGTTGGTGGTGTTGGGCAGGTCCTCGTTCTCCTTGAACTCGTCCACGCAGGCCTGGAGGAGGTGGGAGACCCGGAGGCCCTTCTGGTTCTTCTCGAGGAAGTCCTTGATCGCCATCTTCTTGGCGCGGCCCACGATGTTCTCGATCATGGCGCCGGAGTTGAAGTCCTTGAAGTAGAGAACTTCCTTGTCGCCGTTGGCGTAGGTGACCTCCAGGAAGCGGTTCTCCTCGGATTCGGCGTACATCTGTTCGACGGCCGTCTGGATCATGCTCTGGACCGTGGAGGCCTTGGATCCGCTGTGCTCGGCGAGGTCGTCGCTGTGCAGCGGGAGGCGCTCGGTGAGGTACTTGCCGAAGATGTCCTTGGCCGCCTCGGCGTCCGGACGCTCGATCTTGATCTTCACGTCCAGCCGGCCGGGACGCAGGATGGCGGGGTCGATCATGTCCTCACGGTTGGAGGCACCGATCACGACCACGTTCTGCAGGCCCTCCACGCCGTCGATCTCGGCGAGCAGCTGCGGGACGATGGTGTTCTCCACGTCCGAGCTGACACCGGAGCCACGGGTGCGGAAGAGGGACTCCATCTCGTCGAAGAAGACGATGACGGGGGTGCCCTCGCTGGCCTTCTCACGGGCCCGCTGGAAGACGAGGCGGATCTGCCGCTCCGTCTCACCGACGTACTTGTTCAGGAGCTCGGGGCCCTTGATGTTGAGGAAGAAACTCTTGCCGGCGGCCTGGCCGGTCACCTCGGCGACCTTCTTGGCCAGCGAGTTGGCGACGGCCTTGGCGATCAGGGTCTTACCGCATCCGGGGGGCCCGTACAGCAGGACACCCTTCGGCGGCCGCAGTTCGTGCTCCTTGAACAGGTCCGGGTAGAGGTACGGGAGCTCGACCGCGTCGCGGATGGCCTCGATCTGGCCGCCCAAGCCACCGATCTGCTCGTAGCCGATGTCGGGGACCTCTTCGAGGACGAGCTCCTCGACCTCGCTCTTGGGCACGACCTCGTAGACGTAGCCGGAGCGGGGTTCGAGCAGGAGGGCGTCGCCGGGGCGGATGGTGACGTCCAGCAGCGGCTCGGCGAGCCGTACCACCCGCTCCTCGTCGGTGTGCCCGAGCACCAGGGCCCGCTCGCCGTCCTCGAGGATCTCCTTGAGTGTGACGATGTCGCCGACGCGCTCGAACTCCATGGCGTCGACCACGTTGAGCGCTTCGTTGAGCATCACTTCCTGGCCGCGCCGGAGCTCGTCGAGCTCGACGCTGGGGCTTACGTTCACCCTGAGCTTGCGGCCGCCGGTGAAGATGTCGGCGGTGCCGTCCTCGTTCGCCGTCAGGAAGACACCGAAGCCGGCCGGCGGCTGCGCGAGCCGGTCGACTTCCTCCTTGAGGGCCACGATCTGGTCACGAGCCTCACGGAGCGTGTTGGCGAGCCGCTCGTTCTGCGCGGACACGCCGGCCAGATTGGTCTGCAGCTCGACGATCCGCTCTTCGAGAATCCTCGTGTGTCGCGGAGAGTCGGCGAGCTTACGTCGCAGGACGGCGATCTCCTGCTCAAGGTAGGCGATCTGCCCGGCCGGGTCGTCGGACCCGCGTCCCGGGCGGATGCCGCGGTTCATGTCGTCGTCGTGGGCTGCCACGGTCCTCACCTCCTCCAAGGGGAGCTGGACGCTTCCAGACCCTACCTGGGCGGGTGTCGATTGAAACCCCTAGATCACAAAGACGGTCGGGGTGTGTCCGATCTTCACCCTTGCGCTCTCCCTCACGCCAGGGGAATACCCAGCGAACATGATTGGAACCCAGCCTCAGGTACGGTCGAAGCGTTCAACACCCGTCAGAGCTGGCCGGATTCCCGGCACGGCTCGACGCATGAAACGGCAGGAGACATGAGCGTGCAGCAGGAGGCCGGGGTCGACGGCGATGCGCTGGAGGTCTGGATCGACCAGGACCTGTGTACCGGGGACGGCATCTGCGCCCAGTACGCGCCCGAGGTGTTCGAGCTGGACATCGACGGTCTGGCCTATGTGAAGAGCCCCGACGACGAGTTGCTCCAGGACAAGGGCGCGACAACGCCCGTTCCGCTGCCGCTTCTCACGGACGTGATCGACTCGGCGAAGGAGTGTCCGGGCGAGTGCATCCACGTACGTCGAGTTTCGGACAGGGCCGAGGTCTACGGACCGGACGCAGAGTGACTACTTCTCTACAGTCCGTCACTCCTGTCTGATATCTCACACGCGGGGGCGCAGAGGCCTCACACACTGCGGGCACCGGCCGGTGTCGAGCGCACGAACGCGCCGCTGTGCCAACGCCATTTCGCGTCGCTGTGCACATCGGGGCAGCAACGCGGCACATCGGACGACGAGTAGCCGAGGAGCGTGGCCGTGACGGCGCCGTCGCGTACGGCGAAGTCGCTGACGGTGGTGCCGTCCTCGGGGTCGAGCAGGGTCGCCACCACGCGCGGTTCGCCGCCGTCCCTGCCGCGGGTGAGGACGTACACGCCGTCCGGCGGGGTGCCCATCGGGGAGTCGCAGTGGACCACGGCCACCGTCTCGGGGTTGCCGTCGCCGTCGAGGTCGCCGGAAGCCCGCTTCTGCACCACGGCCTTCACCGGGCCGCACTCGATCGGGAACGTCACCGCGGCCGGGTCGGGCGGCGCGAGGTGCGCCGGAGTGCTTCTGGTCTCGGGGCCGGCCGCCTGGGCCGCCGTGGCCGCTCCCGGCTGGAGGAACGAGGAGAGGGCCACGACGCCGGCGACAGCAGTCGCGGTGGCGAGCCAGTGGATGGGGCGGGTGTGGGTGTGGGCGAGCTCCGGGACGGCGGAAGGCTGCACTAGGAGTGTCTCCTGAGGGCTGTGCCGGTGGGTGGCCAAGATGGTGCCACACGTCACACCGCGAGGGAACGGCGGGGTGTGCAGGTCCTGCGCCGGGGAAGTCAGAAGGGTTACGGTCCCTGCCGCTGCGTCAGCGGCAGGGACCGTCGCGCGCCGCTGCGGGCCCGCGTCACGTCGGCAAGGCGGGCCGCCGGGGGCCCGTTTCAGGTCAAGGGGGACACGCGCTGGTTCACCCGTGGCGGCGGCCCGGGCAACAGTGAGGCGCCGCGGCGGAGTTCCGGGAGTGTGCCCGGGAACTCCGCCGCGGCGCCTGTGCGTTGTGCGGGGCGGCGGGTCGTCTCAGCGGCCGGTGCCGCCGTCGGCGTTGGGGCCGGCGTAGTCCTCGCCGTAGGCGCCCTTGGCGGGGCGGCGGCGACGCATGGGCGGCTCGACGCCGTCGGCGAGGCGGCGGGCGGTGAGCAGGAAGCCGGTGTGGCCGATCATCCGGTGGTCCGGGCGGACGGCCAGGCCCTCGATGTGCCAGTTGCGGATCATCGTCTCCCAGGAGGTCGGCTCGTTGAAGCAGCCGATCTCGCGGATGGACTCGACCGTCCGGGCGAGCTGGGTGGTGGTCGCCACGTAGCAGCACAGGATGCCGCCGGGGACCAGCGCCTTGGAGACGGCCTCCAGGCACTCCCAGGGGGCGAGCATGTCGAGGATGACGCGGTCGACGTCGGCGTCGGACAGGTTGTCCTGGAGGTCGCCGACGGTGAGCTGCCAGGCGGGGTGCGGGCCGCCGAAGTAGCGCTCCACGTTCGCCTGGGCGATCTCGGCGAAGTCCGCGCGGCGCTCGTAGCTGTGCAGCATGCCCTGGTCGCCGATGGCGCGCAGCAGGAAGCTGCTGAGCGAGCCGGAGCCGACGCCGGCCTCCACGACGCGGGCGCCGGGGAAGATGTCGGCGAAGGCGAGGATCTGCCCCGCGTCCTTCGGGTAGACGACGGCTGCCCCGCGGGGCATGGACAGGACGTAGTCGGGGAGCAGGGGGCGCAGCGCGAGGTAGGCGACGTTTCCTGTGGTGCGGACAACGCTGCCCTCGGGAGCGCCGATCAGTTCGTCGTGCGGGAAGGAACCCTTGTGGGTGTGGAAGTTCTTCCCGGCCTCGAGCGTGAACGTGTAGTGGCGGCCCTTGGGGTCGGTCAGCTGTACCTGGTCCCCGACCTTGAAGGGCCCGCGCCTGCGGGCGGCACCGGTCGGTTCGGACATGTGACCAGCCTACCGGCACCTGAGAGGGCCTCCGACCACGGTCCGACCCCTAGGAGGGGCGGGCCATGGCCTTCACGAAGGCTCGCTCCACGTCGGCCGCGGACAGGACGCCGTAGATCTCGCCGGTCTCCTCGACGACCAGGTACTCGGTCGCGGGGGTCGCCCGGAGCGCGTCCAGGAGCTCCTCGCCGGACAGTTCCGCCGAGACGCGCATGCCGTCGGTCAGGTCCTGGGCGAGGCCGCTGACCGCGACCCAGGGGCGGCGGTGTTCGGGCACGCCGACGATGGCGGCCTCGCGGACGAGGGAGACGGGGTTGCCGTGGGCGTCGACGACGACCAGGGCGCGGGCGCCGGCGGCGTTGGCGCGGCGCAGGGCCTCCGAGAGCGGGGTGTGGCTCTCGACCGGGACGGCGCGGCGGGTGAGCGCTCGGGCGCGCAGTTCGGGGAGGTGCTCGCGCAGGCGGGCCATGCGCAGGCTGTTGCCGGCGCCGGTCCAGATGATCGCGGCGAGGATGGCGGCGAGCAGGGCGTCCAGGACGGTGTCCATGCCGACGTTGTCCACGGCGTCGGTGCCGAGGGCGCCGGACTGGGTCAGCAGCGGCAGGCCGATCAGGACGGAGACGGCGAGGGCGCGGCCGACCCAGGCGGCGGCGACGGTGCCGGTCATCGGCTTGCCGGTGATCTTCCAGACGACCGCGCGGAGCATGCGGCCGCCGTCCAGGGGCAGGCCGGGCAGGAGGTTGAAGGCGGCCACGATGAGGTTGGAGATCATCAGGCCGGCCAGCAGCACGCCCGGAACCGTGCCGGGTTCCACGGTCTGCATGGCGGCGTAGAAGACGCCGGCGAGGACGAGGGAGAGCAGCGGTCCGACGAAGGCGAGCACGAACTCCCGTCCGGGGGTCTCGGCCTCCTTCTCGATCTCGGAGACGCCGCCGAAGAACTGGAGCTGGATGCGGCGGACGGGGAGCTTGAAGCGCAGGGCGGCGACCGTGTGGGCCAGCTCGTGCACCAGCACGGACGCGTAGAAGGCGACCGCGAAGAACAGGGAGACCAGGTAGCGGGCGGCGCCGAGCTGGGGCAGCACGCGCTCCAGCTGTCCGCCGAACACCCAGGTGATCAGCGCGGCGACGAGGAACCAGCTGGGCGCGACGTAGACGGGCACTCCGAACGGCCGCCCCATCAGCAGTCCTCCACGCGGCTCCGGGCGCTGGGGCGCGGGGCCCTTGCCGTCGGCCGAGTGCGCGAGGTGGCGGTCACCGGTGCCGGGGGTGGCGTGCCGGCTGTGCGCATCGGGCTTGCCCGCGGCGGAGTCCGTGTGCGGCCCGGCGGCGTAGGCACGGTCGGGGTGTGCGTCGCCCTCCGGCGGAGGGTTGCCGGCGTCGTGGTCGCCGTGGGCGGGGGCCTTGCGCAGGGCGTCCGGCTCGGGGCGGCCGGAGTGCCTGTCGGCCTCCGACGAGTGGGTGCCGTCGTCCTCACCGTGGGCGGGGGCCTTGCGCAGGGCGTCGGCCTCCGGGCGGTCCGCGTGCGCGTCGGCCCCGGAACGGCGGCTGTCGTCGCGGGCGAAGCCCTCGGGGCGGTCCGCGTGCGCGTCGCCCTCCGAACGGCTGCTGCCGTCGTCCTCGCCGTGCGCGGAGGCCTCCGCGCGGTCGGGGTGCGCCTGGGGTGGTGCTTCCGGAGGGCCGTCGGTGGTGGCGGCTGGGTCGTGGCCGGGTGCGCGGTCTCCCGGCCGCACGGCCGGACGGCCGGTGCCGGGCGCCTCGGCCGCTGCCGGGTCGGCCGTCGGTCCGGGTGCCTGGGGAGACGGGCGGTCGTCCGGCCGGGTCGGCGGCGGCGCGGCAGGGGCGTCGTCGTCACTCGTGGAGGTGAACCGCCGTACGTCCGTGGACTGTTCGTCGGCGGGGGTCGGGTCGGTGGCCCGGGCCGGAGGCCCTGCGTGGCGCTCGGCCGACTCCTCGTTGCCGGACCGCGGCTGCCCGCGCCCGCCGCTCTCGTCCACCGGTGTCCCCTCGTTCGCATCGTCTCCCGCGCCTGCCGGACGGGAGGGTCTCGAGTCGATGGTATGCGTCCGTCGAGGTGCCTTCCGCCCCGGCACCCCTGAGTTTCCCTCCGTCCCGTCTCCTCACTCCTGCCCGCGGCGTGACCGCGGCTGGGTCACTGTCAGTGGCGGCCCGTATGGTCTGGGGCATGGAGACGAGCACCGAGGGCGCCGCGCAGCCCGACAGCAGCCCTGCCGCGGCGGTGGAACCGCCGGTCCCGGCCGGGTCCGTGGAGGCGGTCATCGAGACGGCAGTGGAGACGGCGGCCGGGACCGCGCCCACGGCCATACCGCCCGCCTCGCTGTCCCCCTCGCGTGCCAGTGACTTCATGCAGTGCCCGCTGCTCTACCGCTTCCGGGTCATCGACCGGCTGCCGGAGAAGCCGAGCGAGGCGGCGACCAGGGGCACGCTGGTGCACGCGGTCCTGGAGCGCCTCTTCGACGCCCCGGCGGCCGAGCGCACGGCGCCCCGGGCGAAGTCGCTGATCCCGGGCCAGTGGGACCGGCTGCGGGAGACGCGGCCGGAGGTCGTGGAGCTCTTCGCCGACGACCCCGAGGGCGAGCGGCTGGCGCGCTGGCTGGGCGAGGCCGAGCAGCTCGTCGAGCGCTGGTTCACCCTGGAGGACCCCAGCCGGCTGGAGCCGGCCGAGCGGGAGCTGTTCGTCGAGGCCGAGCTGGAGTCCGGGCTGCGGCTGCGCGGCATCATCGACCGGGTCGACGTGGCGCCCACGGGCGAGGTCCGGATCGTCGACTACAAGACGGGGAAGGCCCCCAGGCCGGAGTACTCCGAGGGTGCCCTGTTCCAGATGAAGTTCTACGCCCTCGTGGTCTGGCGGCTGAAGAACGTGGTGCCGCGGCGGCTCCAGCTGGTCTATCTCGGCAGCGGCCAGGTGCTGACGTACGACCCGGTCCTCGCCGACCTGGAGCGGGTCGAGCGCAAGCTGCTCGCGCTGTGGGAGGCGATCCGGCTGGCGACCGAGACGGGCGACTGGCGGCCGCGCCCCACGAAGCTGTGCGGCTGGTGCGACCACCAGGCCCACTGCCCGGAGTTCGGCGGCACTCCCCCGCCGTACCCGCTGCCGCTGCGGGCGACCGGCCAGGGCGGCTGAGTCCGGCGGCCTCGCGCAGGGCAGAATGGGGCCGGACTAGCGAAGGAGACTTACGTGGCCATCCGCGTCCTACTGGTCGACGACCAGCCCCTGCTCCGTACGGGCTTCCGGATGATCCTGGAGGCCGAGCAGGACCTCGCGGTCGTCGGCGAGGCCGGAGACGGCCTCCAGGCGCTCGACCAGGTGCGGGCGCTCCAGCCCGATGTGGTCCTGATGGACATCCGCATGCCGCGGATGGACGGCGTGGAGGCGACCCGGCAGATCACCGGTCCCGGGCGGGACGGTCCGGCGAAGGTCCTGGTGCTGACCACCTTCGACCTCGACGAGTACGTGGTGGAGGCGCTGCGGGCCGGTGCCAGCGGCTTCCTGCTGAAGGACGCTCCGGCCAACGAGCTGGTGCAGGCGATCAGGGTCGTGGCCGCGGGTGAGGCGATGCTCGCGCCGAGCATCACCAGGCGCCTGCTCGACAAGTACGCCACGCATCTGCCGTCGGGCGAGGAGCCCGTGCCGGACACCCTGCACACGCTCACCGACCGCGAGGTCGAGGTGCTGAAGCTGGTGGCGCGCGGGCTGTCCAACGCCGAGATCGCCGCGGACCTGTTCGTCAGCGAGACCACCGTCAAGACGCACGTCGGGCACGTGCTCACCAAGCTGGGCCTGCGCGACCGCGTGCAGGCAGCGGTGTACGCGTACGAGAGCGGGCTGGTGCGCCCCGGCGCGCAGTAGACACCCGCGCACCGGAGACACAGAGGGCGCCCCCTGCCGAGCAGGGGGCGCCCTCTTCCTTCACGCACGCGGGTGCGTCAGGAGTCCTTGCTCAGCTCCCAGAAGCGGAACACGGTGGACGCGTCGAGGCAGTACTCCAGTCCGTAGACGCCGTCGCGGACGACCGCGTACTGCTTGGCCTGCCACACCGGCAGGACGGGCAGTTCGTCGGCGACGATGTCCTGGAGCTCGCCGAACTCCTTGTCGGTGGCGGCGCGGTTGGTCAGGGCGGCGGTGCGCGGGATGAGCGTGCCGGTGATGGTGCCGTTGTCGTAGTTGTTGCCCAGCACGTTGCCCTTGCCGAAGAAGGGGGCCGTGAAGTTGTCGGCGTCCGGGTAGTCGGGCACCCAGCCCTTCACGTAGACGCCGTACTTGCCGGCGGCGATGTCCTTCTCGTACTGGCCGAAGGGGACGGACTTGACGTCGGCGTCGAACAGGCCGCTGGCATTGAGCTGGCCGGCGATGGCGTTCAACTCCTGGTCGGTGGCGGGGCCGTAGCGGGACGGCGTCGACCACAGGGTCAGCTTCACCTTGCCGTCGATGCCGTCGGCGCGCAGGGCTGCGGCCGCCTTGGACTTGGAGGGGCGGGCGCCGTAGGTGTCGAAGAAGGCCGTGTTGTGACCGGCGATTCCGGCCGGGATGATCGAGTACAGCGGGGTAGCGGTGCCCTGGTAGACGTCCTTGATGAGGGCTTCGCGGTCGATCAGGTGGGCGATGGCCTTGCGTACGCCGGACTTTCCGGCGACCGGGTCGTTCATGTTGAACACCAGGTGCTGGACCTCGGCGCTGCTGCCCTCTACGACCTCGACTCCGGTGCCGTCGTCGGCCTTCTCCATGTCCGCGATGTCGCCGGCGGTCAGGCCGCGGTAGGCGATGTCGACGTCCCCGGCCTGGATCGCCTGCTTCAGGGCGGTCTGGTCGCCGTCGAAGAACTTGAGCGTCACGCCGGTGTTCTTCACCTTGGCGGTGCCCTTGTAGTTCTCGTTGACGGAGAAGACGGCCTGCTCGTCGTCGATCGAGTCGAGCTGGTAGGGGCCGGAGCCGACGGCCTTGCCGTCCTTGCGCAGCCCGTCCGCGTCGTACTGGCGGTGGTCGACGATGGAGCCGGCGCCGGAGGCGATCTTGCTCGGGAAGGTGGCGTCGGCCGTGTTGAGCCGGAAGACCACCGTCTTCTCGTCCGGCGTCTCGACCTTCTCCAGCGTGGGGAACATGATCGCGGGCCCGTCGGGGTCGTTGATCTTCAGCATGCGGTCGAAGGAGAACTTGACGTCCTCGGAGGTGAGCTGGTCACCGTTGCTGAACTTGAGGCCGTCCTTCAGCGTGCACTTGTAGACCGTGGTCTGCGTGTCGCTGAAGGCGCAGCTCTCGGCGGCCTCGGGCTGGGGTTCCGTGGCGCCCTTGGGGAAGCTGAGCAGCGACTGGAAGACGTTGTTGAACAACAGCCAGGAGCCGGGGTCGTAGCCGGAGGCCGGGTCGGTGGCCAGGACGTCGTCGGACATCCCCACCACCACGTTGGAGCCGTCCCCCGCGGAGTCTCCGGTCTCCGTTCCACAGCCGGTCAGCAGGCCGGAGGCGAGCCCCGCCACGATGGGCAGGACCGGCCACTGGTTGCGTATGTTCACGTGTGTGCCCTGTCGTCGGTTCTCGAGAACGCCCGGAGCATGTCCCTGGCTCCGGGGCACGGTTCCCCGGGGGCCGCGGTCACCGGCCCCGGGGTTCCAGTGGGTCCGTCAGCCACTCACGCCCCGGCCGAGCTCCCACAGCTGGAGCGTCGACGAGGAGTTGAGGGCGTACGCGGTACCCGTGATGTCGTCGCGCGCGGCGACGTACTGCTTGCCCTGCCACAGCGGCAGCACCGGCACGTCGGAGGCGACGATGTCCTGAATGTCCGTCAGGCTGGTGGAGGCGGACAGCCGGTCCGCCTCACGGCGGGACTCCGGAATCAGGGTGTTGCGGATCTGGCCGTTGTCGTACGGCGAGCCGAGGGTGTTGTCCTTGTCCAGGAACGGCGCGAGGAAGTTGTCCGCGTCCGGGAAGTCCGGGAACCAGCCCATGCCGTAGACGTCGTACTCGCCCTTCTTCTCGGCCGGGCGGAACGTGTCCCACGGCGTGCCCTTGATGCTGACGTCGAACAGGCCGCTGGAGTTCAGCTGGTCGCGGAGGACCTCGAACTCCTGCTTGGTGGCCGGACCGTAGTGGTCGGTCGTGTAGTGCAGCGTGAGCTTCACCGGGGTGGTGACGTTCGCCTGGTTCAGCAGGGCGCGGGCCTTGGTGACGTTCGGGTCGCCGTACTTGTTGAAGAACGAGTTGGAGTGGCCGGTGACGCTGGCCGGGACGAGCGAGTACAGCGGCTCGGCCTGGGAGCCGTAGACCTTGGAGACCAGCTCGCTGCGGTTGACGACCTGGGCCATCGCCTGGCGTACGGCCTTGGACTTCACGGTCGGGGCGTCGGTGTTGAAGCCCAGGTAGCGGATCTCCAGGCCGGGCATCTCGACGAGGTCGATGGCGGTGTCCGCGTCGCCCGAGAGCTTGCGGATCTGCTCCGGCGACATGGTGCGGGTCATCAGGTCGATGTCGCCCTTGTTCAGGGCCTCGCCCATGGCGTCGGTGTCCTTGAAGGAGACCATCTCGACCTTGTCGTTGTTCACCTTCAGGCTCCCCTTGTAGTCGGGGTTCCTGGTGAACCGGGCCTTGACCATCTCGTCGTTCTCGACCTCGGCCTTGAGCGTGTACGGGCCGGAGCCCTCGAGGTCGAAGCCGTCGCGCAGCTTGTTCTTCGGGTAGTCGTCGGGGTCGACGATGCCGGCGACCGGGGTCGACAGCTTGTACGGGAAGGTCGCGTCGGCGGTCTTGAGGTGGAAGATGACCTCGCGGTCGCCCTGCGTCTCGACGGTGTCGATGGTGGACAGCAGCGCGAACACGCCGCTGTCGGCCTTGAGGGAACGGGCGCGGTCGATGGAGTACTTGACGTCGGCCGCGGTGACGGGGTCGCCGTTCGCGAACTTCAGGCCGTCGCGCAGGGTGCAGGCGTAGCGCTCGTTGCCGGTGTCGGTGAAGCCGCATCGCTCGGCGGCCTCCGGTACCGGCTCGCCCTCGCCGCGCGGCTGGATCATCAGGGTCTGCACGGTCTGGCGCAGGATGTTCCAGGTGCCGACGTCGTAGGCATACGCCGGGTCGAGGGGCGCGGGGGCGTCCTTCGAGGCGGTGAACCGGTCCGTGGTGCCGACGACGATCGCGCCGCCGTTGTCGCTCCCGCTGTCGGACCCGCCGCATGCGGCGAGCACCGGCGCGAGCAGGCCGATCACGGCCGGCAGCACCAAAGTCTTGCGGTTCATGCTCGAGTTTCTCCAGAGCTGTCGACTCCGTGTACCCGGCATGCAGGGGTGGCGCAGCGGATCACGGGGGGTGGGGCGATGTTCTCGCGTCGAGATTAGTCGCGGTCGGCAGGAGGGTTCGCCGCCACCGGAGTTGAGCACCCATCACGCTGCGGAACCGGGCGTGGACGCACTGAAAACCCGACAGCGGAAGCTTTGGTGCAGCGTTCCACCAATCGGGACACAAGGGCACGCCGACGGCCCCCCGGAGGGGGTGCAATGCACGCACCGGACCTGCTGTCGACCCCGGACCGCGTGGGGAACGTCACACCCGTAAACGGGTGCGAGGGTACGGGAATTCGATCCTCCGGGGAGTTCGAATTCACCTTCGGAATTACCGCTCTAACGCCGCTGCACGCTGGGTGAACACCTAGCGCATTTCCGTCATCAGGCCGTGCAGAAATGTCAGGTCGACCTCTTCGAGAGAGGTGACGATCGTGCGCCTCAGGGCCGGGGCGATGGGAGCCACGGAGGGCACCGCCACGACCTGGCAGCCCGCGGCCTCCGCGGCGGCGACTCCGGTCGCGGTGTCCTCGATGACGGCGCACCGGACGGGGTCGGCGCCGAGTCCGGCGGCGGCCGCCAGGTACGGGTCCGGGTAGGGCTTGGTGCGCGGGACCTCGTCTCCGGCCACAGTCAGGGCGAAGTGGTGCGCGCCCAGAGAGGTCAGCACCCGGTCGATGATGCGCCGGTGCGAGGCGGAGACCAGGGCCGTGGGGATCTCGTACTCGTACAGCTCGGCCAGCAGCCGGCCGGCGCCGGGCATCAGCGGCAGGGCGCGGCCGATGCGGTCCTCGAAGCCGTCGTTGAGGAGCACGGTGAGCTCGTCGAGGGTGATGTCGGCGCCGGTGGCCTCGATCAGGAACCCCGCGCTGCGGGTCATGGGGCCGCCGACCACGACATGGCGCCAGGACTCGTCGAGCCTGTGGCCGAGGGAGGCGAAGACCTCGACCTCGACGTCCCACCAGAAGCCCTCCGTGTCCACCAGGGTGCCGTCCATGTCGAGGAGCACGGCCTGCAGGGCCGAGCCTTCGGCCGTACGTGTACCGAGCGCGGGGACCGTACTGGTCATCCACCTACCTCCTTGAGGGACGATCAGGCCGGTTCCCACGTGGGAACCGGCCTGCAGTGGACCGACCAGTCTACGTCGTGTGCGGACGAAGCGCCTCGTTTGACCGCTGTGCCCCCGGGCACACCGTGGATACGCCGGGGGCCGCCGTGCCCTGCGCCCGGTGGGGCGGTTCAGCGGGCGTTGAAGTACTTCGCCTCCGGGTGGTGGATCACGATGGCGTCCGTGGACTGCTCGGGGTGCAGCTGGAACTCCTCGGACAGGTGGACGCCGATGCGCTCCGGCTGGAGCAGGTCGGCGATCTTCGCGCGGTCCTCCAGGTTGGGGCAGGCGCCGTAGCCGAGGGAGAAGCGGGCGCCCCGGTACTTCAGCTCGAACATGCCCTGCATCTCGTCCGGGTCCTCGCCGGCGAAGCCGAGTTCGGAGCGCACGCGCGCGTGCCAGTACTCGGCGAGCGCCTCGGCCAGCTGCACGGACAGGCCGTGCAGTTCGAGGTAGTCGCGGTAGGCGTTCGCCTCGAAGAGCCGCGCGGTCTCCTCGCCGATGCGCGAGCCGACGGTGACGACCTGGAGGCCCACGACGTCCGTCTCGCCGGACTCCTCCGGGCGGAAGAAGTCGGCCAGGCACAGGCGCCGGCCGCGGCGCTGGCGCGGGAAGGTGAAGCGGGTGCGCTCGTTGCCCTGCTCGTCCAGGATGATCAGGTCGTCGTCCTTGGAGACGCACGGGAAGTAGCCGTAGACCACGGCCGCCTCCAGCAGGTTGTCCGTCTGGAGCTTGTCCAGCAGCCCGCGCAGCCGGGGCCGGCCCTCGCTCTCGACGAGTTCCTCGTACGAGGGGCCCTCGCCGGTGCGGGCCTGCCTGAGGCCCCACTGGCCCTTGAACAGGGCGCCCTCGTCGAGCCAGCTCGCGTACTCCTTGAGCTGGATGCCCTTGATCACGCGGGTGCCGCGGAAGGGCGGCTCGGGGACGGGGTTGTCGGTGGCGACGTCGGAGCGGACGTGCCCCTCCTCGGGGCGCTCCTCCACGGCGGCCGGGGCGGTGGCCCGCACGCGACGCTGCTTCAGCTCGGGCAGCTTGGCGCCCGGAACGCCCCGCTTGACGCCGATCAGGGCGTCCATCAGGCGCAGGCCCTCGAAGGCGTCGCGGGCGTAGCGGACCTCGCCCTGGTAGATCTCGTGCAGGTCCTGCTCGACGTAGGCGCGGGTGAGGGCGGCGCCGCCGAGGATGACCGGGTACTTCGCCGCCAGGTCGCGCTGGTTCAGCTCCTCCAGGTTCTCCTTCATGATCACCGTGGACTTGACCAGGAGACCGGACATGCCGATGACGTCGGCCTTGTGCTCCTCGGCGGCGTCCAGGATCGCCGAGACCGGCTGCTTGATGCCCAGGTTGACGACGTTGTAGCCGTTGTTGGTCAGGATGATGTCGACAAGGTTCTTGCCGATGTCGTGCACGTCACCGCGCACGGTGGCCAGCACGATGGTGCCCTTGCCCGCCTCGTCGGTCTTCTCCATGTGCGGTTCGAGGTGAGCCACGGCCGTCTTCATCACCTCGGCCGACTGCAGCACGAACGGCAGCTGCATCTGCCCGGAACCGAACAGCTCACCGACGACCTTCATACCCTCCAGCAGCGTCTCGTTGACGATGTCCAGCGCCGGGCGGGACTGCAGGGCCTCGTCGAGGTCGGCCTCCAGGCCGTTCTTCTCGCCGTCGATGATGCGCCGCTTCAGACGCTCGTCCAGCGGCAGGGCGGCCAGCTCCTCGGCCTTGCCGGCCTTGAGGGACTTGGCGGTGGCGCCCTCGAACAGCTGCATCAGCTTCTGCAGCGGGTCATAGCCCTCGGCGCGGCGGTCGTAGATGAGGTCCAGAGCCGTCCGGACCTCCTCCTCACTGAAACGGGCGATCGGCAGGATCTTGCTCGCGTGCACGATCGCCGAGTCCAGACCCGCCTTGACGCACTCGTCCAGGAACACCGAGTTCAGCAGGATGCGGGCAGCCGGGTTGAGACCGAAGGAGATGTTCGACAGACCGAGCGTGGTCTGCACCTTCGGGTGGCGCCGCTTCAGCTCGCGGATCCCCTCGATGGTGGCGATGCCGTCCTTGCGGGACTCCTCCTGACCGGTGCAGATGGTGAAGGTCAGACAGTCGACGAGGATGTCCTCCTCGTGAATGCCCCAGTTGCCCGTCAGATCGTCGATCAGCCGCTCGGCGATCTCGACCTTCTTCTCGGCGGTACGGGCCTGGCCCTCCTCGTCGATGGTCAGCGCGATCAGCGCGGCACCGTGCTCCCTGGCCAGCTGGGTGACCCTGGCGAAGCGGGACTCCGGGCCGGCGCCGTCCTCGTAGTTCACCGAGTTGATCACCGCACGGCCGCCGAGCTTCTCCAGACCGGCCCGGATCACCTCGACCTCGGTGGAGTCCAGCACGATCGGCAGCGTCGAGGCGGTGGCGAAACGGCCGGCCAGCTCCTCCATGTCGGCCACACCGTCACGGCCGACGTAGTCCACGCACAGGTCGAGCATGTGCGCGCCCTCACGGATCTGCTCCCGGGCCATCTCCACACAGTCGTCCCAGCGACCGTCCAGCATGGCCTCACGGAACTTCTTCGAACCGTTGGCGTTCGTACGCTCACCGATCGCCAGGTAGGACGTGTCCTGCCGGAACGGCACCGACTGGTACAGCGACGCCGCGCCCGGCTCGGGCTGCGGGGCGCGTTCGCTCGGGGTGACGTCCCGGACGCGCTCCACCAGCTGCCGCAGGTGCTCCGGCGTGGTGCCACAGCAGCCGCCGACCAGGGACAGGCCGTAGTCCCGGACGAAGTTCTGCTGGGCGTCGGCCAGGCCCTCGGCGTCGAGCGGGAAGTGGGCGCCGTCCTTGGTGAGGATCGGCAGGCCGGCGTTCGGCATGCACAGCAGCGGGATGCGCGAGTGGCGCGTCAGATAGCGCAGGTGCTCGCTCATCTCGGCCGGGCCGGTGGAGCAGTTCAGGCCGATCATGTCGATGCCGAGCGGCTCCAGCGCGGTCAGCGCCGCGCCGATCTCGGAGCCGAGCAGCATGGTGCCGGTGGTCTCGAAGGCCATCGAGCACAGCAGGGGCACCTCGACGCCGGTGGCCTCCATGGCCCGGCGGGCGCCGAGGACGGAGGCCTTCGTCTGGAGCAGGTCCTGCGTGGTCTCCACGAGCAGCGCGTCCGCGCCGCCCGCGAGCAGGCCCTCGGCGTTGGCCTGGTAGCCGTCGCGGATGGTGCCGTAGGTGACGTGGCCGAGCGTGGGCAGCTTGGTGCCGGGTCCGATCGAGCCGAGCACCCAGCGCGGCCGGCCGTCCCGGGCGGCGTACTCGTCGGCCGCCTCGCGGGCGATCCGGGCACCCGCCTCGGACAGCTCGTGCACCCGGTCGGAGATCTCGTACTCCGCCGCGGCCGTGTGGTTGGCGCCGAAGGTGTTGGTCTCGACGCAGTCGACGCCGACCGCGAAGTACGCGTCGTGGACGGAACGGACGATGTCCGGCCGGGTCACGTTGAGGATCTCGTTACAGCCTTCGAGATTCTCGAAGTCCTCGAGCGTCGGGTCCTGCGCCTGGAGCATGGTGCCCATGGCCCCGTCGGCCACGACCACACGGCTGGCCAGGGCCTCTCGGAGGGCGGACACACGGGTCCGGCTGTCGGAAGGGGTCGGTGGCAACGAGGCCATGTAAGGGGCTCCCTCGAGTGCGACGGCTGTCGGCTATGCGGCTTCCCGGACACACGGGGGGCATCCGGGGGAACGGCGCACGGCGCCAGCGTAACCGGGAGCGGGCCGGGATGGGCAGGGCGTCCACGGGACGGACGCGAGTGGCGTCCCGAACGGCCGTTGTGCCACTGATGTGCCCCTGATGAGCCACCTGTGACGCACCAGGGCGCGGCGCCGGTGCGACACAGGGCGACCCGCTGGCGCAACAAATGGTGACCCGCCATTAGCGAGAGGTCGGCATCGACCGGTAGTGTTCGGCATTGCCGAACAAAGGCTGCGGGCGCCGCTGGTCGGCGGTCGAAGGGGACGGAGGCAGTACGGCGATGGCACGGAACATCCAGTCGCTCGAACGGGCGGCCGCGATGCTGCGGCTGCTCGCGGGCGGCGAGCGGCGGCTCGGCCTGTCGGACATCGCCTCGTCGCTGGGCCTGGCCAAGGGCACCGCCCACGGCATCCTGCGCACCCTCCAGCAGGAGGGCTTCGTGGAGCAGGACGACACCTCCGGGCGCTACCAGCTCGGCGCGGAGCTGCTGCGCCTGGGCACCACCTACCTCGATGTGCACGAGCTGCGGGCGCGCGCTCTGGTGTGGACCGACGACCTGGCCCGCTCCAGCGGCGAGAGCGTCTACCTGGGCGTCCTGCACCAGCAGGGCGTCCTGATCGTGCACCACGTCTTCCGGCCCGACGACAGCCGGCAGGTCCTGGAGATCGGCGCCATGCAGCCGCTGCACTCGACGGCGCTGGGCAAGGTGCTCTCCGCCTACGACCCGGTGGCGCACAGCGAGGCCCTGGAGGCCGACCGCAAGGCGTTCACCGACCGGACCGTGTGCGAGCCGGAGGACTTCGAGCACATCCTCGACGTCACCCGCGCGCGTGGTTACGCGGCGGACGTCGAGGAGACCTGGGAGGGCGTCGCCTCCCTCGCCGCGCCCATCCACGACCGGCGGCGCATGCCGGTCGGCGCGGTCGGCATCACGGGCGCCGTGGAGCGGCTGTGCCGGCCCGACGAGGAGCGAGCGCTGCGCCCCGAGCTGATCGCGGCGGTCCGGGACTGCGCCCGCGCGGTGTCGCGGGACCTGGGCGCCGGACGGTTCTGACGGGACACGCAAGGACCGGGGCGCCACAGGGCGTTCCGGTCGTCGGCATGCCCGCACTCAGCGGCCGCCGGCGATCCGCACTGGAGATCCACGAGGCCGTGGCGATCAGTAACGATCGTGTTTTCGACAACACAGCCCTTGACGTGCTCGTAACGCCGAAGCAAGACTCCCGTCCATCGGTCGACATTGTCGAACAGCTACCGGCAATACGCGCTAGAGTGTGACAACGCCAGGCCGGTATAGAACTTCACCCCTGGACGAAGGACAAAGGAGTCGCGGGTGTCCAGCTCCGACATCTTCATCGGCGAGACCATCGGTACCGCCATACTCATCCTCCTCGGCGGCGGAGTCTGCGCCGCCGTCACACTGAAGGCTTCCAAGGCCCGCAACGCCGGCTGGCTCGCCATCACCTTCGGGTGGGGCTTCGCGGTGCTCACGGCGGTCTACACGACGGTGCCGCTGTCCGGCGCCCATCTGAACCCGGCCGTCACCCTCGCTCTCGCGATCAAGGACGGCGACTGGAAGAACGTCCCGGTCTACTGGGCCGGACAGATCCTCGGCGCCATGATCGGTGCCGCCCTGGTCTGGATCGCCTACTACGGCCAGTTCCACGCCCACCTCACCGACCGGGAGATCGTCGGCGGTCCGGGTGCGCAGGACACCGCGGCCAAGGCCGTCGAGGCCCAGGAGAAGGGCGCCGGCCCCGTGCTGGGCGTCTTCTCCACCGGGCCCGAGGTCCGGGTCGCCTGGCAGAACGTCGCCACGGAGATCATCGGCACCGTCGTGCTGGTGCTCGCCGTGCTCACCCAGGGCCTGAACGACAAGGGCAACGGCCTGGGCACCCTGGGCGCCCTGATCACCGCGCTGGTCGTGGTCTCCATCGGCCTGTCCCTCGGCGGCCCGACGGGGTACGCGATCAACCCGGCCCGTGACCTCGGTCCGCGCATCGTGCACGCCCTGCTGCCGCTGCCCAACAAGGGCGGCTCCGACTGGGGCTACGCCTGGGTCCCCGTGGTGGGTCCGCTGATCGGCGGCGCCATCGCGGCAGGCATCTACAACGTCGCATTCGCTTAAGAAGCAATCCTCGCGCCCGTTCGCGAAACTTCCAGCACGCGCCGTACGTAAAGCCCCTTAAACCGGAATTATCAGGAGCACACAGTGACCGACGCGCACACCGCCGGCCCCTTCATCGCCGCCATCGACCAGGGCACCACCTCTTCCCGCTGCATCGTCTTCGACCGCGACGGCCGGATCGTCTCCGTCGACCAGAAGGAGCACGAGCAGATCTTCCCGAAGCCGGGCTGGGTCGAGCACAACGCCACCGAGATCTGGACCAACGTCCAGGAGGTCGTCGCCGGGGCCATCGAGAAGGCCGGCATCACCCGCGACGACATCAAGGCCATCGGCATCACCAACCAGCGCGAGACGACCGTGCTGTGGGACAAGAACACCGGTGAGCCCGTCCACAACGCCATCGTCTGGCAGGACACCCGCACCGACGCCCTCTGCCGCGAGCTCGGCCGCAACGTCGGCCAGGACCGCTTCCGCCGCGAGACGGGCCTCCCCCTCGCCTCCTACTTCGCCGGTCCGAAGGCCCGCTGGCTGCTCGACAACGTCGACGGGCTGAAGGAGCGCGCCGAGGCGGGCGACATCCTCTTCGGCACCATGGACACCTGGGTCATCTGGAACCTGACCGGCGGTGTCGACGGCGGCAAGCACGTCACGGACGTCACCAACGCGTCCCGCACGATGCTGATGAACCTGCACACCATGGAGTGGGACGACAAGATCTGCGAGTCGATCGGCGTCCCGAAGCAGATCCTTCCCGAGATCCGCTCCTCCGCCGAGGTCTACGGCGAGATCACGGGCGGCAAGCTGGGCGACCTGCTCGGCGGCATCCCGGTCGCCTCCGCGCTCGGCGACCAGCAGGCCGCCCTGTTCGGCCAGACCTGTTTCGCCGAGGGCGAGACGAAGTCGACGTACGGCACCGGCACCTTCATGGTGATGAACACCGGCGACAAGATCATCAACTCCTACAGCGGGCTGCTGACCACCGTCGGCTACAAGATCGGCGACCAGGACACGGTCTACGCCCTGGAGGGCTCGATCGCCGTCACCGGCTCGCTGGTGCAGTGGATGCGCGACCAGATGGGCCTGATCTCCACGGCCGCCGAGATCGAGACGCTCGCGCTGTCGGTGGAGGACAACGGCGGTGCCTACTTCGTGCCGGCCTTCTCCGGCCTGTTCGCCCCGTACTGGCGCTCCGACGCCCGCGGTGTGATCGCCGGTCTGACCCGGTACGTCACCAAGGCGCACCTCGCGCGTGCCGTCCTGGAGGCCACCGCCTGGCAGACCCGCGAGATCGCCGACGCCATGACGAAGGACTCCGGCGTCGAGCTGGCCGCCCTGAAGGTCGACGGCGGCATGACCTCCAACAACCTGCTGATGCAGACCCTCGCCGACTTCGTGGACGCCCCCGTGGTGCGCCCGATGGTCGCCGAGACCACCTGCCTCGGCGCCGCCTACGCCGCCGGCCTCGCCGTCGGCTTCTGGAACAGCACCGACGACCTGCGCGCCAACTGGCGCCGGGCCGCCGAGTGGACCCCCCGCATGGACGCGGACACCCGCGCCCGTGAGTACAAGAACTGGCTCAAGGCCGTCGAGCGGACCATGGGCTGGCTCGAGGACGAGGAGTAAGAAACCGCATGACCAGTCAGTCCACCCTGCAGTCCGTGCCTGCCCTGGGAACGCACCCGGCCTCCGGCTCGAACCCGAGCCGAGCCGAGACCAGGGAGCAGCTCGCCAAGGCGTCGTACGACCTCCTCGTGATCGGCGGCGGCATCCTGGGCATCTCCACCGCCTGGCACGCCGCGCAGTCCGGCCTCAGGGTGGCTCTGGTCGACGCCGGCGACTTCGCCGGTGCCACGTCCTCCGCCTCCTCCAAGCTGCTCCACGGCGGTCTGCGCTACCTGCAGACCGGCGCGGTGAAGCTGGTGGCGGAGAACCACTTCGAGCGCCGTGCGGTCTCCCGCCAGGTGGCCCCCCACCTGGCGAACCCGCTCACCTTCTACCTGCCCGTGTACAAGGGCGGGCCGCACGGCGCGGCGAAGCTCGGGGCGGGCGTCTTCGCCTACTCCGCGCTCTCCGCTTTCGGTGACGGCGTCGGGCACCTGCTCTCCCCCGCCAAGGCGGCGCAGGACGTGCCCGAGCTGCGCACCGAGAACCTCAAGGCCGTGGCCGTGTACGGCGACGACCAGATGAACGACGCGCGCATGGCGCTGATGACGGTCCGCGGCGCCGTCGAGGCGGGCGCGGTCGTCCTCAACCACGCCGAGGTGACGGGCCTGCGCTTCACCCAGGGCCGTGTCACCGGCGCCGAGCTCAGGGACCGTCTCTCCGGCGACGAGTTCGGAGTCAACGCCCGGCTGGTGCTGAACGCGACCGGACCGTGGGTCGACCACCTGCGGAAGATGGAGGACCCGAACGCCGCGCCCTCCATCCGCCTGTCGAAGGGGGCGCACCTGGTCCTGAAGCGCACCTCCCACTGGAAGGCCGCGCTCGCGACCCCGATCGACAAGTACCGCATCACCTTCGCCCTCCCCTGGGAGGACATGCTGCTCCTCGGCACCACCGACGAGGAGTTCGAGGGTGACCCGGCGGACGTCGCTGTCACCGAGAAGGACATATCCCAGATCCTCGACGAGGCCGCCTTCTCGGTCCGCGACCAGCAGCTGAGCCGCGACCTCATCACGTACGCCTTCGCCGGTCTGCGGGTGCTGCCGGGCGGCCCCGGCGACACCGCGAAGGCCAAGCGCGAGACGGTGGTGACCGAGGGCAAGGGCGGCATGCTGTCCGTCGCGGGCGGCAAGTGGACCACCTTCCGCCACATCGGCCGGACCATCATGCAGAAGCTGGAGTCGCTGCCGGGTCACCCGCTGGGTGACGACTTCGAGCCCATCAGCTCGCTGCCGAAGAAGCTGCCGCTGCCCGGCATCGCCAACCCGCGCGCGGTCGCCCACCGGCTGCTGACCGACCGCCCGGCGCCCGGCCCGCGCATGGCGGCCGACACCGCCAGGCACCTGGCCACGCACTACGGCTCGCTCGCGTTCGACATCGCCCGCCTGGCCAACGAAAGCCCCGAGCTCGCCGAGCGCGTCCACCCGGACGCCCCGGAGATCTGGGCGCAGGTCGTCTGGGCCCGGGACCACGAGTGGGCCGAGACGCAGGACGACGTGCTGCGCCGCCGCACGACGCTGACGATCCGCGGCCTGGCCACCGACGACGTCCGCGCCAAGGTCCAGGACCTGCTCGACAAGAAGTAGGCACGACCCGGGAGAGGGTCCCGTTACCGGGACCGGGGGCTCCCGTTGCCGGAAGGGGCGGTTCCACGCCGACGGAGCCGCCCCTTCCGCGTTCCCGACCCCCATAATGACCTGATACGTCGGAGGTCTTGAGCGACAGGGAGGCCGGCCATGGCAGTCACCGACGAGGCGATCGAGAAGATCAAGGGCATGATCGTCTCCGGCGCGCTGCGGCCGGGCGACCGGCTGCCCAAGGAGAGCGAACTCGCCGCCGACCTCGGCCTGTCCCGCAACTCCCTGCGGGAGGCCGTGCGCGCGCTGTCCCTCATCCGGATCCTGGACGTCCGGCAGGGCGACGGCACCTACGTCACCAGTCTCGACCCGCAACTCCTGCTGGAGGCGCTGAGCTTCGTCGTGGACTTCCACCGCGACGACACGGTCCTGGAGTTCCTGGCCGTGCGCCGCATCCTGGAACCGGCCGCGACGGCCATGGCGGCGCTGCGGATCAGCGAACAGCAACTGGACGCGCTCACGGCCCAGCTGGACAAGCTCGGCGACGCCCCCTCCGTGGAGGATCTGGTCGCCTGCGACCTGGAGTTCCACCGGGGCATCGTGCAGAGCTCGGGCAACTCGGTGCTGTGCTCACTGCTCGACGGGCTGTCGGGCCCCACCACCCGGGCCCGGATCTGGCGCGGTCTGACCCAGGAGGACGCGGTCAGCCGGACCCTGCGCGAGCACCGGGCGATCCTCGCGGCCCTGCGGGACCGGGACGCCGAGGCGGCGCGCTCCTGGGCGACGGTGCACATCGCGAGCGTGGAGCAGTGGCTGCGCTCCACGCTGTGACCAGGGCCTCACCGACAGCTCGGATCAATCCGGGGTGTTCAGGGGTGGATCGCGGGGCAGTGATGGGTTCACTCCCCCTGCGAGGGGGCTGCGGGCGCCCCCTTGGCACGCCGTAAGGTTGGGGGGTACGCGAGGGCACGTCGGAAGGAGGCGCTGGGTGATCGAGCTCGAGGGGGTTCCCGAGCTGATCGACCCGGTCATGGTGGCCGCGTTCGAGGGCTGGAACGATGCCGGCGACGCCGCCTCCACCGCGGTCGCGCATCTGGACAGGGAGTGGAAGGGCGAGGTCTTCGCGGCGCTGGACGCCGAGGACTACTACGACTTCCAGGTCAACCGCCCCACGGTGTTCCTGGAAGCGGGCGTCCGCAAGATCACATGGCCCACCACCAGGCTGTCGGTCGTCCGGGTCGGCGGGGACAAGCCACGCGATCTCGTCCTCGTCCGGGGTATCGAACCGTCCATGCGATGGCGTTCGTTCTGCAACGAACTGCTCGGCTTCGCGCACGAACTCGGCGTGGAACTGGTGGTCGTCCTGGGCGCCCTGCTCGGTGACACCCCGCACACCCGCCCGGTTCCGATCAGCGGGACGACGTCCGACCCGGACCTGGCCCGCCGCATGGACCTGGAGGAGACGAAGTACGAGGGGCCCACGGGCATCGTCGGCGTCCTCCAGGAGGCCTGCACGCACGCGGGCGTGCCGGCCGTCTCGCTGTGGGCGGCGGTGCCGCACTACGTGTCGCAGCCGCCGAACCCGAAGGCCACCCTGGCCCTGCTGAACCGGCTGGAGGACCTGATCGACGTGCGCATCCCGCTGGGCGAGCTGCCCGAGGACGCGCGCGCCTGGCAGGTCGGCGTGGACCAGCTGGCCGCCGAGGACAGCGAGGTCGCCGAGTACGTCCAGTCGCTGGAGGAGGCCCGGGACACCGCCGAGCTGCCGGAGGCGTCGGGTGAGGCGATCGCCCGCGAGTTCGAGCGCTATCTGCGGCGCCGGGACGGCGGCGGACCGACCGCCTCCGGCGGGCACGCCACGGCGGACGGCAGCGACAGCACGTCGTACCTGCGGGACAACCCCAGCGGCCGTACGCGCCCGCCGAAGCCGCCCAAGCCGGGCACGGACGACGAGGAGTCGTCGGAGGACTGAGCGGGACCGAGCACAGCAGAAGGACAGCAGAAGGACAGCAGAAGGGGCGCCTCCCGGCCGGGAGGCGCCCCTTCGCGTGCCGTACGGCTACAGCGCCACGCCCAGCAGGGCGTCCACCGCCCGGGAGACCACCCCGGGGGCGCCCTCGTCCGTGCCGCCGCTCTGCTCCTGGAGCGCGGCCCAGCGGTCGACCGCGGTGAGCGCAGCCGGGGCGTCCAGGTCGTTCGCCAGGGCCTCGCGGATCTCCTCCACGAGCGCCTCCGCCGACGGCCCGTCGGGCCGGGACACGGCGGCCCGCCAGCGGTCGAGCCGTCCGACGGCGTCCTGGAGGACCTGGTCGGTCCACTCCCAGTCGGCGCGGTAGTGGTGGGCGAGCAGCGCGAGCCGGATGGCGGCCGGATCGACGCCGTCGCGCCGGAGCTTGGAGACGAAGACCAGGTTGCCCTTGGACTTGGACATCTTCTCGCCGTCGAGGGCGACCATGCCGGCGTGTACGTACGCCTTGGCCATGGGGAACTCGCCGGTGAGGGCCTGGGCGTGCGAGGCGCCCATCTCGTGGTGCGGGAAGGCCAGGTCGGAGCCGCCGCCCTGGATGTCGAAGCCCATGCCGAGGTGGTCGAGGGCGATGGCCACGCACTCGATGTGCCAGCCGGGCCGTCCGCGCCCGAGCGATCCGCCGTCCCAGCTGGGCTCGCCCTCCCGGGCCGCCATCCAGAGCATCGGGTCGAGCGGGTTCTTCTTGCCCGGCCGGTCCGGGTCGCCGCCGCGCTCGGCGGACAGCAGCCGCATCGCCGCGGCGTCGAGCCCGGAGACCTTGCCGAAGTGCGGGTCGGCTTCGACGGAGAAGTAGACGTCGCCTTCGAGTTCGTAGGCCGCGCCCATGTCCCGCAGGCGCTCGACGAGCGGGACGATCCCGGGTATCGCCTCGACGGCGCCTATGTACTGTCGCGGCGGCAGCATCCGCAGGGCCGTCATGTCCTCGCGGAAGAGGGCCGTCTCCCGCTCGGCGAGCGCGGCCCAGTCGAGGCCGTCGCGCTGCGCCCGCTCGAGGAGCGGGTCGTCGACGTCGGTGACGTTCTGGACGTAGTGAACCTGCCGCTTGGTGTCGAGCCACACGCGCTGCACGAGGTCGAACGCGTTGTAGGTCGCCGCGTGTCCTATGTGGGTGGCGTCGTACGGGGTGATGCCACAGACGTAGATACGGGCGACGGGACCGGGGTCGAGGGTGACGAGGCCGCCGGTCGCGGTGTCGTGGATCCTCAGGTCGCGGCCCTGACCAGGCAGGGCGGGGACCTCGGAAGCGGGCCAGGCATGCATGCCATGAGCCTAACCGGACTGAAGTTCCCTATACGAATGGGAGCGGGCCGGACGGCCGAGAAGGCGCTCTTGCGGAAGCTCGGCGGCTGTGCTGCCGCCCGGACGGCCGGGGATCGCTTACACGGGTGGCCACGGAATCGCCGGCCACTCCCCGCTCGGCTCGGGGTGCTTCCCCGAGGCGAGCAGCGCGGCGACCCGCGCGCGGGTGGCGTCGATCTCCGCGCCGGTGATCAGCGGCTGGAGCCGGGCGGTGAGGGGACCGGCGTCCGCCAGGTCCTTCCTGAGGCCTTCGAGGACGTCGACGGCCTCCTGGGTGAGGGGCTCCCCCGCCCACCCCCACAGCAGGGTCCGCAACTTGTTCTCGACGTTGAAGGTGACCCCGTGGTCGATCCCGTACAGCCGCCCCTCGCCGGTCGGCAGCAGGTGCCCGCCCTTGCGGTCGGCATTGTTGACCACGGCGTCCAGCACCGCGAGCCGCCGCAGCCGCTCGTCGTCCGCGTGCACGAGCAGCGCGGTGCGGCCCTCGCCGACCTCGGCGAAGCCGATGGCCTTCCAGCCCGGCTCCGGTTCCTCCCCGTCGACCAGGGCGAGCAGCTCCGCCTCCGGCACCGCCTCGACCCACAGCTGGCACATGCCCTCGCCGTAGGGGCCGTCCCGCAGCACGGTGGGCGGGACGAGGCCCCAGCCGGTCGCCTCGGAGACCTCGTACGCGGCGACCTCGCGCTGGGCGAGCGTCCCGTCGGGGAAGTCCCACAGGGGCCGCTCCCCGGCGACCGGCTTGTAGATGCAGGCCGCGTCCTGGCCGTCGTACGAGACCGTGCAGTACAGGGCCGCGTTGGACGCCTCACGGATGCGTCCGCGCACGGTGATGTCGCCCCGGGCGAGCAGTTCGGCGGCGTCCGGAGGTGTCACGCTCCGCGGCGGTATCCGTTCTGGCGCGGACATACGTGTCCTTCCGGGTCGAGCGGGAGGCTGCACAGCGGGCACGGCGGCCGCCCGGCGTTGACGATGTCGAGGGCGCGCTTGGCGAAGGCCCTCGCCTGCGCGCCGGTGAGCCGGACCCGCAGCATCGGGGGCCCGTTCTCCTCGTCCTGGAGCAGCCGCTCCTCGGCCTCGGCGAGGTCCTCCTCGGTGTCGGCGTCGAGTTCGACGAGCGCCTGCGCCTCGACGATCATCAGCTGCTCCTCGCCGTCCCAGGCGAGCGCCATCGTGCCGACCCGGAACTCCTCCTCGATGGGGGTGTCCAGCGGGGCGGTGTCGGTGATCTCCGACGGCGCGACGGCGGGGACGGAAGCGCTGCCTCCGCTACGGCGTACGACCTCGTCGAGCAGTTCGTCCATGCGTTCGGCGAGCGCGGCGACCTGGGTCTTCTCCAGGGCCACGCTGGTCACCCGGGAGCCGGCGGAGGCCTGGAGGAAGAACGAACGGCGCCCGGGCAGTCCGACCGTACCGGCCACGAAACGCTCCGGATGGTCGTAGAGGAACACCTGACGGGACACGTCCTGTCTCCATTGGAATCGTGGGAACCGTGTGACTACGGCACTGCTGCGACCGCTTCACCCTACTGCGGCCGACGATCACGGTGCGCCCGCACCACCCCCGACGGGGGCCTCGTCGCCCGGCGGTTCCTCGCGCGGCACCAGTGACGTGAAGTCGCCCGTGTCGCCGAGGCGTACGAGAAACGGCCGCAACCGGGTGTAGCGGATCGCGGTGATGGAACACGGTTCAACGGAAATCCGCTGGAAGAGGTCCAGATGAAGTCCGAGTGCGTCCGCGACGAGCGACTTGATGACGTCGCCGTGCGAGCACATGAGGTAGACGGCGTCGGCGCCGTGGTCGCGCTCCACGCGGGCGTTCCACTCGCGTACGGCCTCGGCGGCGCGTGTCTGCATGGCCCGCATCGATTCCCCGCCGGGGAACGCCGCCGCGGACGGGTGCGCCTGCACGACCTCCATGAGGGGCTCGTCCTTGAGCTCGTCGAGCTTGCGCCCCGACCAGTCGCCGTAGTGGCACTCGCCGATGCGCTCGTCGGTGTGCGGGGTGAGTTCCGGCCGGGCCTGGAGGAGGGGCCGGATCGTCTCCTGGCAGCGCTGGAGCGGGCTGGTGACGATCTCGGCGAGGGGCAGTTCGGCGAGCCGCCCGGGCAGCGCGGCGGCCTGCGCGGTGCCGCGTTCGTCGAGGGCGACACCGGGCGTCCAGCCGGCGAGCAGTCCCTCGGTGTTGGCGGTGGAACGTCCGTGCCGGACCAGGATCAACGTGGGCATGCGGTCCAGCGTAGGCGCACGCGCGCGTACGGTGTCGTTCGAGTGACGGGAGACTCTCTTAGTGATCGTCGACTGTGCCATCTACCGCGAGGGACACCGGTCGGAAGGGCCGGAGGACTTCTCCGACGCCCTGGGTGAGGCCCGCAGGGCGGGCGGTTTCGTGTGGATCGGGCTGCACGAGCCGACGGAGCGCGAATTCGACCATGTGACCCAGGAGTTCGGGCTGCATCCCCTGGCTGTCGAGGACGCCCTCAAGGCCCACCAGCGGCCCAAGCTGGAGGTGTACGACGACTCGCTCTTCGTGGTGCTCAAGCCCGTGGCGTACGAGCCGCAGAGCGACACCGTCTCCACCGGCGAGATCATGATCTTCCTGGGCGACGCGTTCGTCGTCACCGTCCGGCACGGCGAGGGCGCCCCGCTCAAGGCCGTACGGCACCGGCTGGAGCAGGAGCCGGACCTGCTGGGCACCGGCCCCACCTCCGTGCTGTACGCGGTCGCCGACGCCGCCGTCGACCACTACCTGGAGGTCGCGACCGAGCTGCAGGCCGACCTGGAGGGACTGGAGGCGGAGGTCTTCTCACCGGACGACGGGGGCTCGCGGCACACCGCCTCCCGGATCTACAACTTCAAGCGGCAGGTCCTGGAGTTCCGCCGGGCGACCGGGCCGCTGGCCCTGCCGATGAGCCGGCTGGCGGGCACGGCGCCGTCCGGCGTGACCGTGCCGTTCGTGGACGACCGGGCCCGGCCGTTCTTCCGGGACGTCAGCGACCACCTCACGCGCGTGAACGAGTCCGTGGAGAACCTGGACCGGCTGGTGTCGGACATCCTCAACGCGCATCTGGCGCAGATGAGCGTCCGGCAGAACGACGACATGCGGAAGATCTCCGCGTGGGCGGCCATGGCCGCGATCCCCACGATGATCGCGGGGATCTACGGCATGAACTTCGAGCACATGCCCGAGCTGCGCTGGGAGTGGTCCTATCCGGCACTGATCGCGGTGATGGCCGTTCTCGAGGTGCTGGTGTTCCGGCTGTTCAAGCGCCGGGGCTGGTTGTAGAGCGGGCCGGGGCGGGTCGCGGAGCGGTCCGGCTCAGGCGAACTCGGGTGCCGTGGACGCGGGTCCGCCGAGGGCGTCGCGGCGCTCGGGCATCTTCAGCGACACCATCCGGCGCCAGCCGCCCAGCCGTTCGTAGGCGTACATCGCGTGGATGCCCGCCGCGAGCACCGCCGACTTGGCCCTGGACCAGCCGAGGATGCGGCCCATGTGCGCCATGACCGCGAGGCTGACGTCCCGGTAGATCCGGATCTCGGCGAACGCGCACGCGCGCAGGGTCCGCTGGATGGCCCGGCCGTGGCCCGCGTAGGCGAAGCGCAGCAGTTCCTCGTGGCAGTAGGCGAGGTGGTTGTCCTCGTCGTGGGAGATCTGCTTGACCGCGCGGCCGATGTCGGGGTCGTCGGCGAAATGCTTGCGGAGCAGTGTCATCTGCTCCGAGGCGCGCTGTTCGGTGACCCTGCTGTGCGAGAGGTAGGTGACGATGTCCTGGACCGTGAGCCGCTCGTCGCGCCCCAGTTGCTCGTGTGCGAGGCCGATGCCGTTCTTCTCCAGGAGCATGGTGTAGTCGGTCTCCGGCGGGACCGGGACGGGGTCGAGGCCGCGCTTCTTCAACAGGGCGTTGAAGATCCGGCCGTGCTTGTCCTCGTCGGCGCCGTGCCGGGTGATCTTGGGGGCGAGCTCTCGCTCGCTGTCGGGGACGAGCGCGGCGATTCGGGCGTTCTCCCAGCCGCCCTGGGACTCGCCGCTCGCGGCGATGGAGCAGAACAGGGCGAAGGACTCGTCGTTGGCGAGGATCTCCTGGAACACACTCTTGGCCGAAAGCATCGTGAGCACCTCTCCCGCGCGCGTGCGCGTGCTGCGTGATTCCGCAGGTTCGTCGCAAAGAACGAGTCAAGTGCGGGACGACAGGCGCTGCAACAGGTACGACGGACAACTCCGCCAAACGGGGGACAGGTGAGTCCCGCACGGCCGCGGGGGTCTCTGCCACAGGACGGCGAGATCCCGGCGTAACCGTGGGAGGCGCGGGGCGTTGTTCTGCGTGACGGCCGTGGCGGGGAAGACCCCCGAGCCCCCACCACGGCCGCAGACAACTCCGACGGGTTCCGGCGTGTCAGGCGAGCCCGGCGCGCTCCAGGGCCTCGGTGCCGGCGCGGAGGGACGCGAGCCGCTCGTCGAGGGTGAAGCCCGCCGGGGCGAGGCTCAGGGTGGTGACGCCAGCCGCCGCGTAGGCCTTCATGCGGTCCGCGATCCGGTCGACGGACCCCAGCAGCGTGGTCTTGTCGATCAGTTCGTGCGGCACGGCGGCCGCGGCGCCCTGCTTGTCGCCGGACAGGTACTTGCCCTGGATCTCGGCGGCCTCCTTCTCGTACCCCATGCGCTGGGCGAGCTGGTTGTAGAAGTTCTGCTTGGGGCTGCCCATGCCGCCGACATACAGCGCGGTGTAGGGGCGGAAGGTGTCGGCGAGCGCGGCGACGTCCTTGTCGTCGCCGACGGCGAGCGGGACGGTCGGGCAGACGTCGAAGCCGTCGAGCGTCTTGCCGGCCTTCTCGCGGCCGGCGCGCAGGTACTTGATCGTCGTCTCCTCCAGGTGGTCGGCGGAGGGGAAGATCAGCAGGGCGCCGTCGGCGATCTCGCCGGTCTGCTCCAGGTTCTTCGGGCCGATCGCGGCGATGTACAGCGGGATGTGCTCGCGCTGCGGGTGCACGGTCAGCTTGATGGGCTTGCCCGGGCCGCCGGGCAGGGGCAGCGTCCAGTGCTGCCCCTCGTAGGACAGGCGCTCGCGCGTCATGGCCTTGCGGACGATCTCGACGTACTCACGCGTGCGTGCCAGGGGCTTGTCGAACTTGACGCCGTACCAGCCTTCGGAGACCTGCGGGCCGGAGACGCCGAGGCCGAGGCGGAAGCGGCCGCCGGAGAGGGAGTCGAGGGTGGCGGCCGTCATGGCGGTCATCGCGGGCTGGCGGGCCGGGATCTGGAAGATGGCCGAGCCGACGTCGATACGTTCGGTCTGGGCCGCGACCCAGGTCAGTACGGTGGCGGCGTCGGAGCCGTAGGCCTCGGCGGCCCAGCAGACGGCGTATCCGAGCCGGTCGGCCTCCTGGGCGACGGCCAGATTGTCCGCGTCCATTCCGGCACCCCAGTAGCCGAGGTTGATACCGAGCTGCATGCCGTATCCCCTTACCGATCAGTAACGTGCACGTGCGGAGACCTTAGCGCGCGGCTCGGCGGGGGCCTAGCGACGGGCAGCGGTGCCGGACGACTCACGGACAACGCGCGGCCGGACCCGCGAAATCGGCTGTCCACAGCCCACCACAGGGAAGGCTCTGGCCAGTAATCTCGGCGTTCATGGAGCAGAGGCATCTCGGCCGCACCGGCCTGCGTGTGTCCCGGATCGGGCTCGGCACCCTGACCTGGGGACGGGACACGGACGAGCACGACGCCGCGGACCTGATGAAGACGTTCTGGGAAGCGGGCGGGACCCTCGTCGAC
The DNA here is from genome assembly GCF_022807935.1 of Streptomyces sp. HP-A2021. Classification (NCBI taxonomy): domain Bacteria; kingdom Bacillati; phylum Actinomycetota; class Actinomycetes; order Kitasatosporales; family Streptomycetaceae; genus Streptomyces; species Streptomyces sp. HP-A2021. Next base: position 7,790,923 of record NZ_CP094344.1, on the reverse strand, counting down.
ACCGCGGACGTGTACGGCGACGGGGACGCCGAGTACCTGCTCGGCAGGCTCATGGACGGCCTGGTGGCCCGCCGGGACCTGGTCATCTCGACCAAGGCCGGCAGCGTGCCGGATCCCGACCGCCGCTTCGACACCTCCCGCGGCCATTTGCTCTCCGCGCTGGACGCCTCGCTCTCCCGGCTCGGCACCGACTACGTCGACCTGTGGCACGTGCACGCCTTCGACCCGGACACCCCGCTGGAGGAAACCCTCCAGGCCCTCGACCTCGCGGTCGCCAGCGGCCGGGCCCGCTACGCCGCCGTCTCCAACTTCTGCGGCTGGCAGCTGGCCAAGGCCGCCACCTGGCAGCTGGCGGCCCCCGGCACCCGGACCCGGCTGGCGGCCACGCAGCTGGAGTACTCGCTGCTCCAGCGGGGCATCGAGCGCGAGGTGCTGCCGGCCGCGCTGGACCTGGGCATCGGGCTGCTGCCGTCCTCGCCGCTGGGGCGTGGGGTGCTGACGGGCAAGTACCGGGGCGACACGACGCCGCCGGACTCGCGCGGTGCCTCGGAGCACCTCGCGCCGTTCGTCGCGCCGTATCTGGACGACACCGCCAGGCGCATCGTGGACGCCGTGACGACCGCGGCCGACGGACTCGCGGTGACGCCGCTGCAGGTGGCGCTGGCCTGGGTCCGCGACCGGCCGGGGGTCGCCGCGCCCATCGTCGGCGCGCGCAACGCGCAGCAGCTCACGGCGGCATTGTCAGTGGAGACCCTTAGTCTTCCTGACGAGATCTGCCGGGCGCTCGACGACGTGTCGGCGCCTGTGCACCGCTATCCCGATCACGACTGGAGCACGCTGTGAGCACGGAGCCGGAGACCACGGAGGACGCCGAGCCGGGGACGCCGACCGGTGGTGCGGAGACCGAGGGGGTCGAGGGGACCCACGGGGATGCGGCCGGTTCCGGTGAGGTGTCCGAGGGCGACGGGACCGAGGCGGATGCGGCCGGTTCCGGTGAGGTGTCCGGGGGCGGGAGCACCGAGGGGGACACAGCCGATGCCGGTGACGTGTCGGAGGCCGAGGCCGAGCTGCGGGCCCAGCGCGCGGAGCGGGAGCGGATCGAGCAGCGGAAGGCCGGGAAGAAGGCGCCGATCGAGGCCGGCACCAAGCTGAGCGGCAAGGCCGCCGATCTGCTCGCGGCCGTACGGGCCGTGGAGAGCGGCGAGAAGCCGGTCGCCGCGGTGTTCGCGGAGCCCGAGCCCGCTCCCCGGCGCTCCGCCCCGGAGCCGGTACGGCGGCCGCAGCCGGTGGCGGCCGAGACCGTGGCCGCGTCGACGGCTCCCGCGCAGGCGGCGGTGCAGGCCGTGCGGCAGGTGCTCGGCGAGGGCGGTGCCCCCGAAGTGCTCGCGCCGCAGGTGGCGGCCGCACTCGGTGAGGGCGCGGACGAGCTGCTGCGGGCCGATCCCTGGCAGTTGCTGCGCGTCGCCGGCGTGCGGCCCGAGCAGGCCGACGGGTTCGCCCGGGCCCTGCTCGGCGCCGAGTGCGGCCCGGACGACGAGCGGCGCGGCCGGGCCGTCACCGTCTGGCTGCTGGAGCAGGCCGCGCTGGCCGGGCACACCGCGCTGGAGATGCCGGCGCTCCTCGCGGCCCTGGCCCAGCGGGGCGTGCCGGACCCGGACAGTGCCGTGCAGGACGCGATCGCGGAGGGCGAGGCGCTGGTCTTCCAGGACGCGCTGGAGGAGACCGGTGGCGCGCCGGCCCGGGCCGAGGAGGAGGGCACGGAGGAGGACGAGGAGCGTCCGGTCCGCGTCCTGGTCGGGCTCGAGCGGTACGCGCTCGCGGAGGAGAGCCTGGCCGACGGTCTGGCCCGGCTGGTGAACTCGGTGCCCAAGCAGGACGGTTCGGCCGAGGACTGGGAGCGGGCCGCCGCCGGGGCCCGGGGTTCGACGGCTGAGCTGCTCCGCGCGGTCGCCGCGCACGGCCTGGTCCTGCACACCGGCGGTGCGGCCTCACTGACCGAACCCGCGGCACTGCTGACCGCCGCGCACACCCTGGGCCTGCGCGCCTGGGCCGCCACCCACGGCCCGATCGGCCGCACGCGCTTCGCCGCCCTGCTGCGCCGGTCCGGCCACCCGTCCGGCCCGGCCGCGGCGCCGGCCCTCCCCGGGCAGGCCGCCGGGACTCCCGACGCCGCGCCCGGCGCCCCCTCCGCCGTGGCCACCGTCGCCGGGCTGCTCTCCGGGGCCGAAGGGCCCGGCCGGGATGCCGACGGGGCGCTGGATCTCGATCTGCTCGTCGTGCTCGACGCGCCGCAGCTGGATGTCGAGACGGCCGCGCTGCTGACGGAGTCGCTGCCGGACCGGGCGCGGCTGGTGCTGGCCGGGGATCCGGCGGTGCTGTGGTCCGTGGGTCCGGGCCGGGTGTTCGCGGATCTGCTCGCGGCGCGGGTCTGCCCGCAGGTCGCCTCGCGGCAGCCGGATCCGGGGCCGCTGGGCGAGCTGGTCTCGGGTATCGGCATCGGTGAGCTGAACCAGGTCGAGGCCCCCGGCAAGGAGGTCGTGATCGTGCCGGTGCGGGACGCCGGCGAGGCCGTGCACCGGGCCGTGCAGCTCGTCGTGGATTCGGTGCCGCGGGCGATCGGCGTACCGGCCGAGCAGACGCAGGTGATCACGCCGGGGCACGGCGGCGCCGTCGGCACGCGTGCGCTCAACGCTGCGTTGAAGGAGCGGCTCAATCCGGGCCCGGGCCGCTTCGGCGGCTTCGACCCCGGTGACCGGGTCGTCTACTCCCCCGTGCCGGGCCGTGCGCTCCCGGGCCGCGTGGTCAAGGCGGATGCCCAGGGGCTGCACCTGTCGTGCGAGGGCGAGGACGTCGTCGTGCCGAAGGAGCGGGTGGAGCAGTCCGTGCGGCACGGCTGGGCGCTCACCGCGCACCAGGCGGTCGGGAGCCGGTGGCCCGCGGTGGTCGTGGTGCTGCCCGGCGATGCCGCGCAGGCCCTCAGCCGGCCGTGGGTGTACACGGCGTTCGGGCGGGCCGACCGCCATCTGTCCGTCGTGCACGGCGTGGAACAGGCGTTGCCGAGGGCCGTGGCCGAGGTGTCGGCGAAGCCCCGGACGACCCGGCTTCCGGTGCTGCTCGCCCCGCAGATCAGCAGCTGACGACGGCGGTGGTCACGGGCCGGCCCGTGACCACCGCCGTCGGGTGGCTGCCGTGTGCGCTCAGCGGCGGTCCGCGTCGAGCGGCTCCAGGTCCTCGTCCTCGTCCAGATCGGTGTCGAGGTCGTCCTCCAGCTCCTCCACCTCGTCATCGTCGTCGACGTCGTCGATCTCGTCGTCGAACACGGCGCTGACGTCGAAGCGGCAGACGACACTCTGCGGATCGACCTGCTCGAACGGCGCCTCCAGCCACTCGCCGGGGTCCGCCGGTTCCTCCGACGCCGTCACCCAGAGTGTGGAGTCGCCCTCCTCCAGCCCGAACTCCTTGTGCCGGGAGGCGATCTCGTCGGGTTCGAACTCGCCGAAGAGGAGGCCGAGCGCTCCGTGGATCGTCCCGGAGGCGGCCGGGCCGTCCTCGCCCTCCGCGGCCTCGATCCGCTGCGCGTGCGCGAGCAGCCGCTGAGGCTCCGCCACCGCGTAGTCGCGGCGGATCAGCACGCTCAGCGCGTTCGGTTCCTCGGGCCCGGTGTACGGGGGCAGCGCGTCCTCCGTACCGGGGATCTCGAAGGGTGTGACTTCGTCGTAACGGTCGTAGAGCAGTTCGTCGTACACCTCTGCGGCCGCGGCCAGCTGGTTGAACGCCTCGTAGACGGCCGGGTCGTCCTCCCCCGACCTGCGTTCGACCGCGGCCAGGTGGCGGTCGAGCGCGGTCTTGACCGCCTCGGCGGCGGCGCGTACCTCGGCAGCGGTGGGCTGCGCAGCATCAGACATAGTGCAGACGCTATCCGTACCAGGCCCCAGCCCGCACAATAGATGCGATGCCGGAATACGAATTTGTCGACGTGTACGTTCCGCGCGGGGTCTCCCGCAAGGAAGCGGCGCGTCTGCTGACGGACCATGCCGAGTACGGACACTGGGAGTTGGATCGTCTGAGCCTGCTGCGCGACGGCAGCCGCAAGGTGCGGTTGCGCCGGCGGATCATCCGTCAGGTGCGGGCCACGTGGTGAGCTGAGACGGGGCACTGGGAGAAGGCACACACGGGAGCGGGCCCCGCATCGGCGGGGCCCGCTCCGTTTCCGCGGGTGTCAGGCCTCCCGGGGCTGTCAGGCCGAGGTGCGCGCCTTGCGGTAGAGGATCGAGCCCGCGAGCAGCGCGCCCGCGCCGGCCGGCAGAGCGAGGCCGAGCGGCAGGTCGCTGCCGGTGCTGGCGAGCTGGGAGTCGCCCTTGGGCTGGGTGACGAACTGGCCGTCCGGTTCGTTGCCGCGCGAGGAGCCGCCCGGCGTCTCGTCGTCCGCTCCGGGCGGGGTGCCGGGGTCGCCCGGGTTCCCGGGGTTGCCAGGATCACCGGGGTTGCCCGGGTTTCCAGGATCACCCGGATCGCCGGGGTCGCCCGGGTTCCCGGGGTTGCCAGGATCACCGGGGTTGCCCGGGTTTCCGGGGTCGCCCGGGTCTCCGGGATTGCCCGGGTCGCCCGGCTGTCCCGGGTTCTCGTGGCCGCCGCCGGGCGGGTCGGTGTGGTGCCCGCCGGAGCCGCCGTTCGCGCAGTCGTTGCCCGTGCTGGAGTTGCCGACGCCGATGACGTCGACGCTGTTGCCGCAGACGTTCACGGGCACGTGGATCGGCGCCTGCACGTGGTTGCCCGAGCCGACGCCGGGCGAGTCACTGGCATGGCCGCCGGCGTGCGAGCCGCCGTGACCGCCCGAATCGCCGTATCCCCCCGACGACGATCCACCACCCTGGTTGGCGCACGAGTTGCCCACCGACGGGTTGAGGACGCCGATCACGTTGACCGTGTTCCCGCACACGTTGACCGGCGCGTGCACCGGCGCCTGCACCGTGTTCCCGGACAGCACGCCGGGCGAGCCCGAGCCGGCGCCCTGGGCGCCCGAGTCGGCGTGCGCGGAGCCGCCCGCGGCGGCGATCACGCCGGTCGCGGCCGCCACGGTCATCAGACCCTTGCGGGTGACCTGTCGCATTCCTGAATACCTGCCTTCGACCTGTCTCGAATTCTTCTCGAATTCCTCGAAAGAAGCGTTCGGTCCCGGAGCGCATGGCATGCGCTCCGGGACCGATGGCTTTAGAACTCCCCTCGAAGAGGGGGGAGCGTCACTTGTTGACGCAGGTGTTGCCGAAGGCGGGGTTCAGCAGCCCGATCACGGAGACCGTGTTGCCGCAGACGTTCACCGGGACGTGAACGGGCACCTGAACAACGTTGCCGGACACGACGCCCGGGGAGTGCACGGCAGCACCCTGGGCACCCGAGTCGGCGACGGCCAGGCCCGCGCCCGCGAGAACCAGCCCACCGGTGGCAGCCGCAGCAGCGACGACCTTCTTGATCATTATTCCTCCTAGTTGGCAAAGCGACCCATCTTGCGATCGCATTACCTGTAACGAGGAGGGAGTAATGAGGCTACGAGCTTATGGTCGCATTCACCCTTCCCAGTCGATCTCGTACAGCCGACCGAATAACGGTGTTTCGTATGACCGGTTTCAGGACGCGTCGATGAACCGGTCGAGCACCCGCGCGCCGAACTTCAGGCCCTCCACCGGCACCCGCTCGTCCACGCCGTGGAACATGCCGGCGAAGTCCAGCTCCGGCGGCAGCTTCAGCGGCGCGAAGCCGAAGCCCCGGATGCCCAGGTCGTCGAAGGACTTCGCGTCCGTCCCGCCGGAGAGCATGTAGGGGATCGCCTTGGCGGTCGGGTCCTCGGCCAGCAGCGAGGACTGCATCGCCTCCACGAGCGCCCCGTCGAACGTGGTCTCGACGGCCTTGTCGGCGTGGACGTCCTCGCGCCGCACCTTCGGGCCGAGGATGCGGTCGAGGTCCGCGAGGAACTCGTCCTCGTGCCCGGGCAGGAACCGTCCGTCGACGTGGGCGGTCGCCTCGCCCGGGATGACGTTGACCTTGTAACCGGCGCCCAGCTGCGTGGGGTTGGCCGTGTTGCTCAGCGTCGCACCGATGAACTTGGCGATGCCGCCGAGCCTCACGAGGGTCGACTCCATGTCCTCCGGGTCGAGCTCGGTGCCGAGCGCGTCACCGAGCTCGTCGAGGAAGGCGCGGGTGGTCTTGGTGACCCGCACCGGGAACTTGTGCCGCCCCAGCCGCGCGACGGCCTCCGACAGCTCGGTGATCGCGTTGTCCCGGTGGATCATCGACCCGTGCCCTGCCGTGCCGGCCACGGTGAGCTTCATCCAGTGCATGCCCTTCTCGGCCGTCTGGATCAGGTACAGCCGCCGCTCCTCGCTCACCGTGAAGGAGAATCCGCCCACCTCGCTGATCGCCTCGGTGACGCCCTCGAAGAGGTCCGGGTGGTTGTCGACGAGGTGGCGGGCCCCGTACGTGCCGCCAGCCTCCTCGTCCGCGAGGAAGGCGAGGACGATGTCGCGCGGGGGCTTGCGCCCGCTGCGCATCCGGTCCCGGACGACCGCGAGGGTCATGGCGTCCATGTCCTTCATGTCGACGGCACCGCGGCCCCACACACAGCCGTCGGCGATCTCGCCGGAGAAGGGGTGGTGGGTCCAGTCGTCGGCGTTGGCCGGTACGACGTCGGTGTGGCCGTGGATGAGGAGCGCGGGCCGGGACGGGTCCTCGCCCTCGATCCGGGCCACCGTGGAGGCGCGGCCCGGGTGCGACTCGAAGATCTGCGGCTCGAGCCCCACCTCGGCGAGCTTCTCGGCGACGTACTCCGCCGCCTTGCGCTCGCCCGGACCCGAGTGGTCGCCGTAGTTGCTGGTGTCGATCTGGATCAGCTCGCGGCAGAGGTCCACGACCTCGTCCTCGCCGGTGACGCTCCTGGCCGTGTCCGTCTCGCTCACGTGCTTCCTCCCGCTGTCACTGCTGGTGGGTCCTCCTCATCCTCCCTCTCCACGGCCCGCACCCCAAGACCGCTCCCGGCCCGTCACACGCCGTTCACGCCCGGCAGGGTGCGGGCGGGGGTGATCGGCCACCCCTGAGAGCCTGGTAATGTTTACGTCGTCGCCGCGGGGAGAACCCGCGCGACAGACACCTTGTCCGGGTGGCGGAATGGCAGACGCGCTAGCTTGAGGTGCTAGTGCCCTTTATCGGGCGTGGGGGTTCAAGTCCCCCCTCGGACACAGATCGGAAAGCCTCTCTCGTCGAGAGGCTTTTCGTCGTTTCCGGGGAGGAAGACTCCCGCCGGGGGAAATGTGGGCGACATCTCGCCAGGCCGACAGAAGCACAGGTGAGAGCCGGGGCGCCGGGCCTCCGGGGTGGTCTTGCGTTCGCCTCCCAGTAGCGGACATGACAGGGCGAAGTCACCCGACCACTAGAGTATTGGGCTTGTTCGCGCCGTAACGGAACATCCCCAGGCAGACCTGCGGGCCCAGCGGCGCCCCGGATGGTCCGGGTTCGAGACGCGAGGATCCGATGGCCGCCCTGCACGACAGCCCTGACCTCACCGTGCTGGACCGGGAGCCCAGCACAGCTCCGAGCGACGTGGCCCGTTTCTCCGCCGGTCCCGCGGCCTCCCCCCGCACCCTGGTCGACATCTTCGAGGCGTCCGTACGGTCGTACCCCGACGAGCCCGCGCTCGACGACGGCCACCGGCTGCTCACCTACCGCGCGCTGGCGGTCGAGGTGGAGCACCTGCGGCAGCGGCTGGCCGCCATGGACGTCGGGCTCGGGGACCGCGTCGGTGTCCGGGTCCCGTCGGGCACCAACGACCTGTACGTGGCGATCCTCGCGGTGCTGGCCGTCGGTGCCGCGTACGTGCCCGTGGACGCCGAGGACCCCGACGAGCGGGCCGATCTGGTCTTCGGCGAGGCCGGGGTGCGGATGGTCATCGGGGCCGGTCACGAGCTGACCGCCGGCGGGCCCGCCGGCCATGCCGCCGCCCGTCCCGAGGCCGCGCACGACGCGTGGATCATCTTCACCTCCGGCTCCACAGGGAAGCCCAAGGGCGTGGCCGTCAGCCACCGCAGCGCCGCGGCCTTCGTGGACGCAGAGGCCGCCCTGTTCCTGACCGACGAGCCGATCGGGCCCGGTGACCGCGTCATGGCGGGGCTGTCCGTCGCGTTCGACGCGTCCTGTGAGGAGATGTGGCTGGCATGGCGGTACGGCGCCTGTCTGGTGCCGGTGCCGCGCTCGCAGGTCAGGAGCGGTGCCGATCTCGGGCCCTGGCTGGTCGAGCAGGAGATCACCGTCGTGTCCACCGTGCCGACGCTGGCGGCGCTGTGGGAGCCGGAGACGCTCAATGACGTACGCCTGCTGATCTTCGGCGGGGAGGCGTGCCCTCCCGAGCTGGCGCAGCGTCTGGTGACCGAGGGGCGGGAGGTGTGGAACACCTACGGGCCGACCGAGGCCACCGTCGTGGCGTGCGCGTCGCTGATGAGCGGCGAGGAGCCGATCCGGATCGGGCTGCCGCTGGACGGCTGGGAGCTGGCAGTCGTGGACGAGGCCGGGGAGCCCGTGCCGATGGGCGGCAGTGGCCAGCTGGTGATCGGTGGGGTCGGACTCGCCCGGTATCTCGACGCCGAGAGGGACGCGGAGAAGTACGCGCCGCTTCAGTCGCTGGGCTGGGAGCGGGCGTACCGCAGCGGTGACCTGGTGCGGGCCGAGCCGGAGGGGCTGGTCTTCCTCGGGCGGGCCGACGAGCAGGTCAAGCTCGGGGGGCGGCGGATCGAGCTCGGTGAAGTGGACGCCGCCCTGCAGGCGCTTCCCGGTGTCGCCGGTGCGGCCGCCGCCGTGCGTACCGCTCGCAGCGGAAATCAGCTCCTCGTCGGGTACGTCGTCATCCAGGAAGGGTGGGATCAGCCCGCCGCCGTAGAGAGGCTGCGTGCCGAACTGCCCGCCGCTCTCGTGCCGCTGCTCGCGCCGGTCGACGAGCTGCCGACCCGCACGTCCGGCAAGGTCGACCGGAACGCGCTGCCGTGGCCGTTGGAGGGCCTGGTCAGCGGCGGTCCGGCCGAGGAGCTGTACGGGACCGAGGCGTGGCTCGCCGAGAAGTGGGGCGAGGTGCTCGGCATCCCGGTGGGCAGCGCCTCCGACGACTTCTTCGCCATCGGCGGAAGCAGTCTGGCCGCCGCCCAGCTGACGACGAAGCTGCGCACCCGCTACCCGAGCGCGGCGGTGCTGGACCTCTACCAGCATCCGACGCTGCGCAAGCTGGCCCGGCACCTGGAGGAGTCCGCGCAGGGCGACGGCTCCCGGCGGGTGGTCGAGCCGGTGCCGGCGCGAGCCGGGGTGCTGCAACTGCTGCTGCTGCTTCCGCTGTTCACGCTGCTCGGGCTGCGCTGGATGGTGCCGCTGGCCGCCCTGGGGAACGTGCTGGAGGCGTACGCCTGGCTGCCGACCGCTCCCTGGTGGGTCGTGGGTGCCGGGGCGTTGCTGTTCTTCAGTCCGCCGGGACGGCTGGCCATCGCCGCCGGTGGGGCGCGGCTGTTGCTGCGCGGGGTGACGCCGGGTCGCTACGCACGCGGCGGGAGTGTGCATCTGCGGCTGTGGACGGCCGAGCGGCTGGCCGAGTTCAGTGGCGCGGCCTCGCTCACCGGTTCCTGGCTGGAGAGGTATGCCCGGGCGCTCGGCGCCCGGGTGGGGTCCGACGTGGACCTGCACTCGCTGCCACCGGTGACCGGGATGCTCAAGCTCGGGCGGGGTGCGGCCGTGGAGTCCGAGGTGGATCTGTCGGGCTACTGGCTGGACGGTGACCGGCTGGAGATCGGGCCGGTCAAGGTGGGTGCCGGTGCGGTGGTCGGGACGCGCAGCATGCTGTTCCCGGGTGCGCGCGTGGGCAAGCGGGCCGAGGTCGCGCCCGGTTCCGCCGTCGCCGGGCAGGTGCCCACCGGGCAGCGCTGGGCCGGGGCGCCCGCCGTGAAGCTCGGCAAGGCCAAGCGGAACTGGCCCAAGGAGCGGCCGGAGAAGGGCGTGTTCTGGCGGGCGATGTACGGCATCTCCGGGTTCGGGCTGAGTGCTCTGCCCCTTCTCGCCGGACTCGCCGCGCTCCTCACCGTCAGTCTGTTCGTGGCACCCGGCGCCGGGCTCGGTGAGGCGCTGCGGGGCGCGGCGCTCGCGCTGGTTCCGGCGACCGTGGCCTTCGGTGCGGTGTACGCGCTGCTGCTGCTCGTCGCCGTACGGCTGCTGAGCCTCCGGCTGCGCGAGGGCACGCACCCGACGCACAGCAGGGTCGGCTGGCAGGCCTGGACGATCACGCAACTGATGGACCAGTCCCGGGAGATGCTGTTCCCGCTGTACGCCGGGCTGGTCACGCCGGTGTGGCTGCGGCTGCTCGGGATGCGGATCGGGCGGGGCGCCGAGGTGTCGACGGTGCTCGCGCTGCCCAGCCTGACCACGGTGGGCGACGGCGCGTTCCTCGCGGACGACACGCTGACCGCTCCGTACGAGCTGGGCGGCGGCTGGATGCGGATCGGGCGCGCGCAGATCGGGCGCCGGGCGTTCCTCGGGAACTCGGGGATGACCGCGCCGGGGCGCAGCGTGCCGGACGGCGGGCTGGTCGGGGTGCTGTCGGCGACGCCGAAGAAGGCGAAGAAGGGCAGCTCGTATCTGGGGCTGCCGCCGGTGAAGCTGCCGCGCAACGCGGGCGGCGGCGACCAGAGCCGGACGTACGAGCCGCCCGCGCGGCTGCTGTGGGCGCGGGGACTGGTGGAGTTGTGCCGGATCGTTCCGGTGCTGTGCTCGGCCGCGCTGGCCGTGCTGACGGTGGCGGCGCTGAGTGCACTGGGTGGCTGGGCGTGGCCGTCGGCCGGGGTCGTGCTGCTGGCGGCGGGGGCCGCGGGGTGTGCTCTGTCCGTGGTCGCCAAGTGGCTGCTCGTGGGGCGGCACCGCAGTGGTGAGCACCCGCTGTGGAGCTCCTTCGTGTGGCGCAACGAGCTGGCCGACACGTTCGTCGAGGTGGTGGCGGTGCCGTGGCTGGCCGGGCGGGTGCCCGGTACGCCGCTGATGACGCTGTGGCTGCGTGGGCTCGGTGCCCGGATCGGCCGGGGCGTGTGGGTGGAGAGCTACTGGCTGCCGGAGACCGACCTGGTGACGCTCGGCGAGGCGGCGACGGTGAACCGGGGCTGTGTGCTCCAGACCCACCTCTTCCACGACCGGATCTTGCGGACGGATACTGTGGTCCTCCGTGAGGGCGCCACTCTGGGCCCGGGCGGAATCGTCCTGCCCGGCAGCGCCGTCGGGGCCCGCACCACGCTGGGTCCGGCGTCCCTGGTGATGGCCGCGGAGTCCGTGCCCGACGACACGCGCTGGCTGGGCAACCCGATCGAGGCATGGCGTCGCTAGGCGGGACCCCCGCGGGGCCGAGGGCCGACGGACGTCGTACGAGCGCAGTGCAGGGAGCGGACGCAACAGTGGCGGTTCAGCAGTCAGTGGGTCAGGACCCGTATTTCCCGGGCAACGGTGACCTCCGGTACCGGGTGCATCGGTACGAGCTCACGCTGGACTACCGCCCCGCGCCGAACCGGCTGTCGGGAACGGCGCGGATCAACGCCATCGCGGGCCGTGGCCAGCTCACCGAGTTCCAGCTGAACCTCGCGGATTTCCGGGTCGGCCGGGTGAGGGTCGACGGCCGTACGGCGCACTACACACACCGGGGCGGCAAGTTGCGCGTCCGTCCCGCGAAGCCGCTGCGCGCCGGTGCCGCGTTCACCGTCGAGGTGCAGTGGTCGGGGAACCCCCGGCCGGTGAGCAGCCCCTGGGGCGGCCTCGGCTGGGAGGAGCTGGAGGACGGGGCGCTGGTGGCGAGCCAGCCGGTCGGGGCGCCGTCGTGGTACCCATGCAACGACCGGCCCGCCGACAAGGCCTCGTACCAGATCTCGGTCACGACGCCGTCGGCCTACGCGGTGGTGGCCGGTGGACGCCTGCTCACCCGCACGACGAAGGCCTCGACGACCACCTGGGTGTACGAGCAGGCGGCGCCGACCTCCAGCTACCTGGTGGGGCTGTCGATCGGGAAGTACCAGACCGTACTGCTGGGCGACCCGGGCCCGGGCGGGGTGCCGCAGCACGGGCACATTCCGGCGCATCTGCTCCCCCGGTTCTCCCGGGACTTCGCTCGGCAGCCCGCGATGATGGAGCTGTTCCAGGAGTTGTTCGGGCCGTACCCGTTCGACGAGTACGCGGTCGTCGTGACCGAGGAGGAGCTCGACGTCCCCGTCGAGGCGCAGGGGTTGTCGCTGTTCGGGTCCAACCATGTGGACGGGGCGCGGGGTTCGGAGCGGCTGGTCGCGCACGAGCTGGCGCACCAGTGGTTCGGCAACAGCGTGTCCATCGCCGACTGGCGGCAGATCTGGCTGAACGAGGGGTTCGCGAAGTACGCCGAGTGGCTGTGGTCGGAGCGCTCGGGAGGCCGCGGTGCCCAGCAACTGGCCGCCGCGGCACACCGGTCGCTGTCCGCGCTGCCGGAGGACCTCCGGCTCGCCGATCCAGGGCGGAAGTCGATGTTCGACGACCGTCTCTACCAGCGCGGCGGGCTCACGCTGCACGCGGTGCGGTGTGCCCTGGGCGACGACGCGTTCTTCCGCATGTTGCGCGGGTGGGCGGGCCTGCACCGGGGCGGGGCGGTGACCACGGCGGCCTTCACCGCGCATGTGGCGCGGTTCGCGGACGAGCCGCTGGACGAGCTGTTCGACGCGTGGGTGTACGGGACGGCGCTGCCGCCGCTGCCCTCGTCCGGAACGGGTGCGGCTGACTAGGACAATGACCGGTATGAGTACGCGTTCCTGCCCGTGTGGCCTCCTCGTGGCCTACGGCGACTGCTGTGGCCGCTACCACTCCGGCGCCGCCGCGCCGACCGCCGAGGCGCTGATGCGGTCGCGGTACAGCGCCTTCGTGAAGGGGGACGCCGGGTACCTGCTGCGGACCTGGCATCCGCGGACGCGGCCCGGGACGCTGGAGCTGGATCCGCGGATGCGGTGGACCGGGCTGGAGATCCTGGACGCGAGTGACGGGTCGGCGTTCCACTCCGTGGGGACCGTGGAATTCCGGGCGTCGTACCGGGGCGGCTCGCTGCACGAGCGGAGCCGGTTCGAGAGGGTCGACGGGGCCTGGGTGTACGTCGACGGGGAGTTTGTGCAGTAGCGGGTGCTACGGCGCCAGGATGTCCAGTTCCTGGAGGGCGCCGACCGTGATCTCGCGGGTCAGTTCCTCCGCGCGGGCCGCGTCGCCGGCGCGGACCGCCTCGGCGACCTGGACGTGCAGGGTGACGGCCGCCGGGTCGGGGTCCTCGAACATCACGTCGTGGTGGGTACGGCCGGCCAGGACCTCGGCGACGACATCGCCGAGGCGGGCGAACATCTCGTTGCCGGAGGCGTCCAGGATGACGCGGTGGAAGGCCATGTCGTGGACGAGGTACTCCTCCAGCTTGTGACCCCGTGAGTTGGCGACCATGCCGAGGGCGCACTGGGTGAGTTCGGCGCACTGCTCGGCGGTGGCGTGCCGGGCGGCCAGGCCCGCGGCGACCGGTTCGATCGCCGAGCGCAGCACCGTGAGGGAGCGCAGCTGGGGAGCGCGGTCCTTGCCGGCCAGGCGCCAGCGGATGACCTGCGGATCGTAGACGTTCCACTCCGACTTCGGGCGCACGGTCACGCCCACGCGGCGGCGGGACTCGACCAGGTGCATGGACTCCAGAACGCGGACCGCCTCGCGCATCACCGAGCGTGACACGTCGAAACGTTGGGCGAGCTCGTCGGTGCGCAGCACGCTCCCCGGCGGGTACTCGCCCGCCGTGATCTCGGGGCCGAGGGTGTCCAGAACATGGCCGTGCAGCCCCCGGCCCGGTGTGCTCATGCACTCAGCGTACGGGGTAGATCACGGAGACAAAAAGTCAGACTTATTCATCACGACCTCTTGAATTCGTCGTACCTAATGGGTTTCAGTTGCGTCGACATCACGTGTCGACGGAGACAGCAGACAGTGAGGCAGCGATGAACACCCCCCACGTCGTCGTGGTCATGGGCGTCGCCGGCACCGGCAAGACCACCATCGGTCCCCTGCTCGCGGCCCGGCTCGGCGTTCCGTACGCCGAGGGCGACGACTTCCACCCGCAGGCCAACATCGCCAAGATGTCGGCCGGTACCCCGCTCACCGACGAGGACCGCCTGCCCTGGCTGGACGCCATCGGCACGTGGGCGCACGGGCGGGCCGGGCTCGGCGGGGTGGTCAGCTGCTCGGCACTGAAGCGGTCGTACCGCGACCGGCTGCGGGCCGCCGCGCCCGGCGTGGTCTTCGTGCACCTCACGGGTGACCGCGCGCTCATCGAGGACCGGATGTCGCACCGGCAGGGGCACTTCATGCCCACGGCGCTGCTCGACTCCCAGTTCGCCACGCTCCAGCCCCTCGAGGCGGACGAGGCGGGGGTCGACGTGGACGTCTCGGGCAGCCCGGAGGAGATCACCGAGCGGGCGGCGCTCGCCCTTGAGGACCTCCCCGAGCCCGTCCAGTAGCCCCTGACGGTCCCGTCTCCTACTCCCCTCCAACGCAAGGGAACCCACCCCGTGACCAGACTCAGCGTCGAGATGCTGGCAGCGGACGCACCCGAGCCGATCACCTCGGCCGGCCACGCTCAGCTGGGCATCGCCGTCCTGGCGGGCATCGCCGTCATCGTCCTGCTCATCACCAAGTCCAAGCTGCACGCCTTCCTGGCGCTGACCATCGGGTCACTGGCGCTCGGCGCGATCGCCGGGGCACCGCTGGACAAGGTCCTCACCAGCTTCAGCACCGGCCTCGGCACCACGGTCGCCGGTGTCGGCGTACTGATCGCCCTCGGTGCCATCCTCGGCAAGATGCTCGCCGACTCCGGGGGCGCCGACCAGATCGTCGACACCATCCTCGCGAAGGCGGGCGGGCGGTCGATGCCGTGGGCGATGGTGCTCATCGCCTCGGTGATCGGACTGCCGCTGTTCTTCGAGGTCGGCATCGTGCTGCTGATCCCGGTGGTGCTGATGGTCGCCAAGCGCGGCAACTACTCGCTGATGCGGATCGGCATCCCGGCGCTCGCGGGCCTGTCCGTGATGCACGGCCTGGTGCCGCCGCACCCCGGCCCGCTCGTCGCGATCGAGGCGGTCAAGGCCGACCTGGGCGTGACGCTGGCGCTGGGTGTCCTCGTCGCCATACCCACGGTGATCATCGCCGGCCCGCTGTTCTCGCGGTACGCGGCCCGCTGGGTGGACGTGCCCGCCCCCGACCGGATGATCCCGCAGCGCGCTTCGGAGGACCTGGACAAGCGTCCCAGTTTCGGCGCCACCCTGTTCACGATCCTGCTGCCGGTGATCCTCATGCTGGCCAAGGCGCTCGTCGACATCGTCATCGACGACCCGGAGAACCTGGTCCAGCGGGTCTTCGACGTCATCGGCGCCCCGATGATCGCGCTGCTCGCCTCGGTGCTGGTCGGCATCTTCACGCTGCTGCGGCCCGCCGGGTTCTCCAAGGAGCGGATCTCGCCGCTCGTCGAGAAGAGCCTCGCGCCGATCGCGGGCATCCTGCTGATCGTCGGCGCGGGCGGCGGCTTCAAGCAGACCCTGATCGACACCGGGGTGGGCCAGATGGTCCTGGACATCTCCAAGGACTGGTCGATCCCCGCGCTGCTGCTGGCCTGGCTGATCGCGGTGGTGATCCGGCTGGCGACCGGTTCGGCGACGGTGGCGACGGTCTCGGCGGCCGGTCTGGTCGCCCCGCTCGCGGCCGACATGTCGACCACGCACGCGGCCCTGCTGGTCCTGGCCATCGGCGCCGGCTCGCTGTTCTTCAGCCATGTCAACGACGCCGGGTTCTGGATGGTGAAGGAGTACTTCGGGCTGAGTGTCGGCCAGAACATCAAGACCTGGTCCGTCATGGAGACGATCATCTCGGTGGTCGCCGGCGGCATCGTCCTGCTGTTGTCCCTCGTGATCTAGGAGTGCCACGGCCATGACGGCTCACCCCCTCTTCGACATCAGCGGCCGTACGGCGCTGGTGACCGGCTCCAGCCGGGGCATCGGACTCGCGCTCGCCCGTGGTCTGGCGGAGGCCGGCTGCACGGTCGTCCTGAACGGACGCGACAAGGACCGGCTCGCCGAGGCCGTCGCCGGGCTGCCCGGCGACCGGGTGCACACGGCGGCGTTCGACGTGACCGACGGGTCGTCCGTGGCGGACGGGATCGCAGACGTCGAGGAGCGGGTGGGCCCGCTCGACATCCTCGTCAACAACGCGGGCATGCAACTGCGCGCCCCGCTGCTGGAGTTCACCGACTCCGACTGGCACCGGATCCTGGACACCAACCTGACCAGTGCCTTCCTGGTCGGCCGGGAAGCCGCGCGCCGGATGACGGAACGCGGCCACGGCAAGATCATCAACATCTGCTCCCTGCAGAGCGAGGTGGTACGGCCCGGGATCGCGCCGTACGCCGCCACCAAGGGCGCGCTGAAGATGCTCACCAAGGGCATGTGCGCGGACTGGGGTCCGAGCGGTGTGCAGGTCAACGGGCTCGGCCCGGGCTACATCGAGACCGAACTGACGCGGCCGCTGGTCGACGACGAGGAGTTCAGTGCCTGGGTGCGGCGGCGCACCCCGGCCGGCCGGTGGGGCCGCACCCAGGACCTGGTGGGCGGGGTGCTGTTCCTCGCCTCCCCCGCGGCCGACTTCGTCAGCGGGCAGGTGCTGTATGTCGACGGCGGTATGACGAGCGTGCTGTGACCACCTGCCGGGAGGCTGTGATGCTGGGTTGTGTGATCCACGGTCAGGGTGACCTGCGTGTGGCGGAGTTGCCGGTTCCCGAGCCCGGGCCGGGGCAGGCGCTGGTCGCCGTGCGGTACGGCGGGGTGTGCGGGTCCGATCTGCACTACTGGCGGCACGGCGGGGTCGGTGACTTCCGGCTCCGGGAGCCGATGGTGCTCGGGCACGAGGTCGTCGGGACGGTGGTCGGGTACGGTGCCGGCGCATCGGGGCCGGCACCGGGTACCGCCGTCGCCGTGCATCCGGCGACCCCGTGCGGGGTGTGTCCGGAGTGCGCGGAGGGGCGGCGGAACATCTGCCGGGACACGCGGTACCTGGGCAGTGCGGCGCGCTTTCCGCACGTCCAGGGGGGATTCGCGGCGCGGGTGGTCGTGCCCTGTGAGCAGGTGCGGGCCTTGCCGGACGGTCTGGAGCTGCGCCGGGCCGCGCTCGCCGAGCCGCTGTCCGTCGCGCTGCACGCGGTGCGGCGGGCCGGGGAGGTGGCCGGGCGACATGTCCTGGTGACCGGTGCGGGGCCCATCGGCTGTCTGGTGGTCGCGGCGGCGAAGGCGGCCGGGGCGGCGGAGGTGACCGTCACGGATCTGCTGCCCGAGGCGCTGGAGTACGCGCGGGTCGCCGGTGCCGGGGCTCTCGTACGGGCCGATGATCCTGACGACCCGGGGTGGCCTTCCGACGTGGACGTCGCGATCGAGGCGTCCGGAGTGGCTGCGGGGCTCGACACGTGTCTGCGGCGGGTGCGGCGGGGTGGGGTCGTCGTGCAGTTGGGGATGTTGCCGGCGGGGCACAGTGCGTTTGCGGGGAGCCTTGTGGTGAGTCGGGAGATCGAGTTGCGGGGGGCGTTTCGGTTCGACGGGGAGTTCGATCAGGCGTTGGAGTTGTTGGCGGGGGAGGCGGCGTTCGACGGGCTGATCAGTGCGGTGGTTCCCGTGGGGGAGGCCGAGTCGGCTTTCGCCCTGGCCGCTGATCGGAGTCGGTCTTGCAAGGTGCTGTTGGAATTCGCCGGGACGCCGTAGGGGTTGGTGTTGTGGGGGGCTGCGGGTGCGTCGCGGTTGTTCGCGCAGTTCCCCGCGCCCCTGGGGTCAGAGAGCTACGGGCGCCATAGAGGATGCTCCCTGTCCGCCCACTCTCTGCTCACCGAACCCGTGCGCATGCCTTTTCTGGATTCCGGGTCGGCCAGGGCCATTCCGATGTGGCCGGCCAGGACTATGCCGATCGTGAGGGCCAGCCAGTCGTGGACGAACGTCGCGCTGGTGCGCCAGATCAGGGGGGTGAGGTGGGTGAACCACATCATCAGGCCGGTGCCGAGCATGACGAGGGTGGCGCCGGCGATCCAGGACGCGTAGAGCTTCTGGCCGGCGTTGAACTTGCCGGCGGGGCGGGACGCGGGGCGCTTGTCGCGGTGCAGGGCGGCGCGCAGCCAGGTCCGGTCGTGCGGGCCGAAGCGGTTGAGGTGACCCAGGTCGGCGCGGACAGCGCGGGAGGCGAGGCCGACCAGGACGGGGACGGGCAGGGCGAGGCCGGCCCACTCGTGGATCCGGACGACCAACTCGCGGCGGCCGACGAGTTCGGCGAGCTGGGGGACGTAGAGGCAGGCCGCCGTCAGGACGCAGACGCCCATGAGCGCGGCCGTCGTGCGGTGCACCCAGCGCTCGGTCGGGCTGAAGCGCCGGACACCGGCCGGGGCGTCAGCTCGTAGGCTCATCGTCACGTCCGTTCGAGCGGCCCACCCAGGCGTCGACGTCGTAGCCGCGCTCCTCCCAGTAACCCGGCCGGACCTCGTCGGTGACGGTGATGCCGGAGAGCCACTTGGCGGACTTGTAGAAGTACATGGGCGCCACGTAGAGGCGGACCGGGCCGCCGTGGGAGTGGCCGAGGTCCTTGTCCTGCATGCGCAGGGCGACCAGGACGTCCGCGCGGCGGGCCTGGTCGAGGGTGAGGCTCTCGGTGTAGGTGCCGTCGAAGCAGGTGAAGCGGATGGCCTTGGCCGTGGGGTGGACCTTGGCGGTGTCGAGGAGGCGGGAGAGGCGTACGCCCTCGAAGGGGGTGTCGGGGACGCGCCAGCCGGTGACGCACTGGACGTCGCGGACCAGGCGGGTCTGCGGCAGGGCCTTGAGGTCGGCCAGGGTGTAGGTCGTGGGGTGGTCGACCAGGCCGTCGATCGTGAGGCGGTAGCTGTCGGCGTTCTTGCGGGGAACGGACGAGGCGACCGAGTAGTAGCGGAAGCCGCCGCCGTTCGGCAGCAGTCCGGTCAGGCCGGTGGGGTCCTTGTCGGCGGCGCCGCCGAGGAAGTCCTCCAGGCCGCGTTGCAGCCGGGGTGCGGCGACCACGCCGAGGGCGCCCAGACCGAGGGTGCCGAGGAAGACGCGGCGGCCGACCGGGGTGCCCCGCTGCGGGGGTTGTTCGTCGTTCACGCCCTCATGTACGTCCTCGTTCACGTTCTCATTCGAACACCCGCGGTCCCGTCAGGACAGGGATCGCGGGTGCTCGTCAGAGTTCCGTAACCATTCCTTACGTGGCCGGGGTCAGGACGACGCCGCCTTGTCCAGCTGGAACGCCTCGTTGCCGAGGCCGATCCGGGCGTGCTTCTCGGGGGCACGGGCGCGCAGCACCAGGCCCAGGACCAGGCCGGCGACCAGGGCGAGACCGATGATGCCGGGCAGCATCCAGCTCAGCGAGGAGTCCGGGCCGGCGCCGACGAGGACCTCGAAGTCCTTCACCGTGTAGCCGGCGATCACGAGCAGGGAGAGGCCCGCCAGCGCGGAGGTGCCCAGCCGCCAGGCCTGGGCGCCCGCGGCACCCCGGCGGACGAAGAAGACGACGACCGACAGCGAGGCCGCCGCCATCAGCACGATCACGCCGAGGGCGCCGATGTTGCCGAGCCAGGTGAACAGGTGCAGGACCGGTGCGGTCGGGTCGCCGACCGGCTTGTCGTCGGCGATCGCGAAGGCGACCACGACGACGACGGCCACGACGGTCTGGAGCAGCGACCCGGTGCCGGGAGCGCCGCTGGTGCCGCTGGTGCGGCCGAACGCGGCGGGCAGCAGGCCCTCGCGGCCCATGGCGAAGGCGTACCGGGCGACGACGTTGTGGAAGCTGAGCAGCGCGGCGAACATGCCGGTGACGAACAGGACGTGCAGGACGTCGGTGAAGGTGCCGCCGAGGCGGGACTCGGTGAGGAAGAACAGCAGTCCGGCGCTCTGCTTCTGGGCGGTGCCGACGATCGCGGCGGGGCCGGTGGCGACGGTGAGGGCCCAGCTGCTCAGTGCGAAGAAGACGGCGACCCCGCCGACGGCGAGGAACATCACGCGCGGCACCAGGACGTGCGGGCGGCTGGTCTCCTCGGCGTACACGGGTGCCTGCTCGAAGCCGAGGAACGCGGCGATGCAGAAGCACAGTGCGGTGCCGACGCCCGCGCCGGTGAGGGTGTCCGGGTTGAAGGCGTGCAGCGAGAGGCCTTCCTTGCCGGGGTCGGCGAGGGCCGCGACGTCGAAGATCACGACCAGCAGCACCTCGATGACGAGCAGCACGCCGAGCACGCGCGCGTTGACGTCGATCTTCAGCCAGCCCAGCAGGCCGACGGCGAGCGCGGCCAGGAGCGCCGGTATCCACCAGGCGATCTCCACGTCGGCGTAGGTGGCGAGGAGCCCGGAGACCTCGAAGCCGAAGATGCCGTAGATGCCGATCTGGAGCGCGTTGTAGGCGACGAGGGCGACCAGGGCGGCGCCCGCGCCGGCGGTGCCGCCGAGGCCTCGGGAGATGTACGCGTAGAAGGCGCCCGCGTTGTGGACGTGGCGGCTCATCTCGGCGTAGCCGATGCTGAAGAGGATCAGGACGACGCCCAGGACGACGAAGAGCAGCGGCTGCCCGACGATGCCCATCACCGCGAATGTAGTGGGCATGACACCGGCGACCACCATGAGCGGGGCGGTCGCGGCGAGGACGGAGAGCAGCAGGCCCCCGGTGCCGAGCCGGTCGGCGCGCAGGGCGCGCTCCTGCCCCTTGAACGTACTGATGCCGCCGGCGGCGGATGTGCTCGTGCTCGAACTGTCCGTGGTCATCGGGAGAGCATCCTCACTTCTGGATTTCCGGGGGTGTCAGGCCGTGCCGAGCGCGCCGGCGCGGGCGGCGGCGAAGGCGGTGTGCGGGTCGCGGTCCGGATACGACCAGGGCGCCGGGGTGGCGTACCGGCCGATCCGGTGGAACAGGGCGGCGGCCTCGGCGCCCCGCCCCTCGCAGCACTTGGCGTGGGCGAGGAAGTTCAGGTCGACCAGCCGGCGCGGGTGCCCCTCCAGTTCCCACTCCAGCCACCAGTCGAAGGCGGCCTTCATGACCTGCCGGGCGCGGCGGCCGGTCCAGTGGCCCGAGGTGGCCGGGTCGGCGGATTCGTGCCCGGCGGCGGCGAGCGCGCGGTAGCGCTCGGCGTGTGCGATGACCGGCAGGATCGCGAGCGGGGAGTCGGCGGGTGCCTGTTCGGCGGCCCAGCCGGCGAAGTCGTAGACCTCGTGCAGCGGGTCCGGGCCTGCCTCTGTGCGGCGTCCGGCGAGCCGGGCGACCATCAGGTGGTGGGCGTGGTGGTGGTCGGCGTACCGGGCGCGGACCTGCTCGAAGGTGCGGACCACGTCCTGGTCGGTGCCGACCGCGCACTCCAGCAGGAGCAGGCCGAGCCAGGGGGTGGGGTCGGCGGGGGCGCGGGCGGCGGCGGTCGCGCAGGCCTCGCGGGCCCCGGCCGGCTTGCCCTTGCCGTGCAGGGCGCGCCGGACCTGGGCGAGGGCGAGCAGGACGGAGGCGTCGGCGGACTCGGGGTCGGCGAGCAGCCACTCACGGGCCCATGCGGCGCAGTAGGGCTCCCGGGCGAGGACCGTGACGCGGTGGCCGCGCCGGTCCCAGTCGTCTCCGGTGTGCACCAGCAGGGAGCGGGCGTTCTGCCAGCGGCCCTGCGCCAGCGCGGCGCGCGCGGCCACGAGGTCGGCGTCGTCGAGGGCCTCGTCGAAGGCCTGAGACGCACGTCTGCGGCCACGGCCGAGGGGAGGCGGGGGTGGGGGCACCGCGGAACTTCCTCACGCGCTCTTCTTGTGTTTCGGCTCACGGCGGTCGATGGAGCGCGTGTGTGCGCTTCGCCATGAACTGATCACGCACAGCCAACCCCCAGCCAATGCTTGACGTCAAGGGCGGCAAGGGCGTTACACGCGTCAACTACTGCCACTTGTGAGGGTTTTGTGATCAGTGAGGCCGCAGAGGCGGATGAGGCAGGCATCCGATTTTTCCGTTTCGCCCTTTGTGGCGTGCGTCATAGTGCTGGGCGGTCACCACCGCGCACCATGGCATGACGTACGGGCGCGCCGGGCGGAGCCGGCCGGTACAGTCGGCCCCTACGCCATCGTGACCCGACCTGATGATCGAGGTACACCGCGTGTCGGTTCTGGTACTGGTGCTCGCCGTGAGCGCCGCTTGCTGTCTTGGCTTCGGTTTCGTGCTGCAGCAGAACGCGGCCCAGCGCGCCCCGCTCAACGACTTCCTGTCCTTCCGGCTGCTGATCGACCTGGTGAAGGTGCCGCGCTGGCTCGGCGGCATCGCGCTGATGGTGGTCGGCATGGCGCTGGGCGCGGCCGCGCTGGGGCAGGGCCAGCTGTCGCTGGTGGAGCCGCTGCTGGCGACGAACCTGCTGTTCGCCCTCGCGCTGTCCCGCCGGCAGACCCGGCAGCCGCTCGGCCGCCAGGGCTGGGCGGGCTTGCTGTTGCTGGCTGGCGGTGTGAGCGCGTTCATCGTGGCGGGCGAGCCACAGGGCGGCGCCGCGACGGCCGATCCCACCCGGCAGTGGCTGATCATCGGGGCCATGATCGGGCTCGCCCTGCTGTTCACCGCGCACGCGAAGCGCTCCCGGCTGAGTTCCGGGCCGGTGCTGCTGGCCCTGGGCGCCGGGCTCCTCTACGGCGTGCAGGACGCGCTCACGCGGGTGAGCGGGGAGAAGTTCTCCGAGGGTGGCTTCGCCGAGCTGCTGACCGGCTGGCAGCCGTACGCCGTCCTCGCGCTGGGCGTCACGGGGCTGGTCCTCGTGCAGAGCGCCTTCGAGACGGCGTCCCTGCGCAAGTCGCTGCCCGCCCTGACCGCGGCGCAGCCGATCGCGGGGATCATCTGCGGCGTCGGCTTCCTGGGCGACCGGCTGCGGACCGACGCGGTGGCCCTGAGCTGGGAGGCGGGCGGCCTCCTGGCCGTGGTGGCCGGCATCGTGCTGCTGGGTCTGCATCCGGCCATGCCGACGGGGGCGGCGGAGCGGGTGCGTGCGGGGCAGCTTCAGCCGCAGCCGCAGGCGCAGTGAGGCCTCGCGCCCTGCTTGGATGAGGGCATGAGTGCTGTGGACCAGGGCATGAGCGCTGCCGACGAGGGCATGAGCCCTGCTGACGAGATCCTCGACATCGTCGACGAGGACGACCGGGTCATCGGGCAGTCACCCCGGGGCGAGGCCTACGCCAGGGGGCTGCGGCACCGCTGTGTGTTCATCCAGGCCCGGGACGCCGAAGGCCGGATCTTCGTGCACCGGCGGACCCCGATCAAGCTGGTCTTTCCCTCCCTGTACGACATGTTCGTCGGCGGAGTGGTCGGCGCGGGCGAGTCCTACGACACGGCGGCCCTGCGCGAGGCCGAGGAGGAACTGGGCGTGACGGGTCTGCCGCTCCCCCGGTACCTCTTCAAGTTCCTCTACGACAACGGCGCCGGACAGACCTGGTGGTCGGCGGTGTACGAGGTCCGGTGCGACCTTCCGGTACAGCCGCAGGCCGAGGAGGTGGCCTGGCACGACTTCCTGCCCGAGGACGAGGTGCGGCGGCGGCTGAGCGACTGGGAGTGGGTGCCGGACGGGCTGGCGGCGTACGAGCGGCTCGTGGCGTTTCGGTCGACGGGCTGAAAGCCGAGGAGGCCGCCGCGAGGCCGGGGGCGCACCGGCAGTACCCGGTGAAGGTGTCCCCGGTAGGGTCGCGCACGTGATCGAGTTCGTACGGAACGTCCGTTTGTGGTTCGCGCCGGCGGAGGTGCGGCGGGACGGCGAGACGCCGGACTACCGGTTCTCGCTGGCGAACGAACGCACCTTCCTGGCCTGGCTGCGCACCGCCCTCGCGCTGATCGGCGGCGGCTTCGCCGTGGACCAGTTCCTGCCGGACCTGCGCTGGGGCTGGCGGGTGGGGCTGGCGCTCGCGCTGCTGGCCGCGGGTGTGCTGTGCGCGCTGCGGGCGGTCAACCACTGGGTGCGCTGCGAACGGGCCATGCGCCGGGGCGAGGACCTGCCGGTGTCCCGGTTCCCGGCGGTGCTGAGCCTCGTCGTCGCGATCGTGGCCCTCGTCATGGTCGTCGTGGTGCTCGTGGGGTGGGAGGGGTGAACGCGCCGGCGGCCCGGCGGGAGGACCCCGACCGCGATCCCGGGCTGCAACCCGAGCGGACCCGGCTCGCGTGGCGGCGTACGACGCTGTCGGGCACGGTCTCCGCCGTGCTCGCCGTGAAGACCGCGCTGCACGGCGGGGCGTCGACGCCCGGGATCGTCGCGTGCGCGCTGTGCGGCGTCCTGTGGCTGGCCTTCCTGACCATCGCCCACCGCCGCATCCGCACGCTCGCGGCCACCACCAGCCCCGCGGCGTTCGCCCCCCGACACGCCACGGCCGCGGTGCTGTGCACGCTGGCGATGGCGGTGTGCGGGGCGGCACTCGTCCTCTAGGCCTCGGCGCGCTGCGGGCGGCTACCGCCGAGGGCCGGGACGCCGGGCACCAGGGCGGCGAGCGGCTGCCTGCCGGGGACCGCACCCGGGCGCGCCGGATACCGCACACCGCGGGCGCCCGATCAGCCGGGGCGGCACTCGTCCGCCAGACCACCACGGGCGGCTGCCGCCGAGGGCCGCGGCCGACCGCCGGGACCGCGTGCCGCGAGCGGCGCCTGCCGGATACCGCCCCCGGGCGCCGGTACCGCACACCGCGAGCGCCGAACGGGGAACCCGGACGCACGACGCCCGCACGCCAAGGGGGCGGACGCCGAGGCGGCCGCACTGGAAGCACCGACCGCCCGGGCGTCGGACGCCGCGAGCCGCCGGCGTCGGGACCACACACCGCACGCGAGGGGCGCTGCACGTCCGGGCGTCGCTCGCCGGGCGGCACGCCAGTGTTCTCAGGACGCCCCCGCACGCCGCACGCTGCGGGCGCCATCGCCCCCGGCGCCGCGCGTCGGGTGCCAAGGCGCGGGTCTGCGGCTACGTGTCCTCCGGCTCCCAGTCCACCGTCACGACGATCTTGCCGCGTGTGCGGCCCTGCTCGTTCAGCCGGTGTGCGTCGGCCGCTCGTTCCAGTGGGAACGTCTCCGAGACGTGCACGCTCACCACGCCCTGTTCCGCCAGTTCGGACAGCCGCCGGAGGTCCTCCGCGTCGGGGCGGACGAAGTAGTAGCGGCCGCCGTAATTCACGACGTCGATGTCGGCGATCGACGCCAGGCGGCCCTCGGGGGCCAGCAGGTTCGCCGAGACCTTCAGCGCGTCCCCGCCGACCGTGTCGAACACCGCGTCCACACCCTCGGGCGCCAGCCCGCGCACGCGCTCGCCCAGGCCCTCGCCGTACGTCACCGGCTCCCCGCCGAGGCCACGCACGAAGTCGTGGTTGTGCTCGCTCGCCGTGCCGATCACCCGGGCACCGAGATGGACGGCGAGCTGCACGGCGATCGAGCCGACCCCGCCGGCCGCGGCGTGCACCAGCACCGTCTCGCCCCGCTTCACCTGCAGCACCTTGAGCAGCACCTGGTAGGCGGTGAGCCCGACCAGCGGCAGCCCGGCCGCCTCCTCGAAGGAGAGGTTGCGCGGCTTGCGCGCGAGGGTGCGCAGGGGCGCGGCCACGTATTCGGCGAAGGTGCCTCGGGAGAGGAAGTCCTCGCGTACGTACCCGATGACCTCGTCCCCGACGTCGAACTCCGAGACCGCCACGCCGGGCCGTACGACGACGCCCGAGACGTCCCAGCCCGGCACCACCGGGAACGCGGCTTCGAAGAGCCCCTCGAGGTAGCCCTCGCGGGCCTTCCAGTCGACGGGGTTCACGGACGCCGCCCGCACCTTCACCAGCACCGAGTCCGGGCCGACCTTGGGATCGCGGACCTCCCCGAACGCCAGCACCTCGGGGCCGCCGTACCGTGAGTAGCTGATCGCCTTCATGGATCCGACCCTCCAAGCTCGCCGCGCGGCACGCAAGCCGGATGGCCTGAACGAAGCGGCCTAAACCTCCCCGGCACCCCACGGCGGGAGTCGTCGGCCTATCGTGGCTCCGATCACGTTTCGGCCCCACTCTGGACGACATACCGACCGGTCGGCATCATGAGTCGGGAACTGTTCACCTGCCCGTAGGAGCGACGCATGAGCCCCGACCACCCGCCCGGACTCGACCTCGACCGGCTGCGCGGCCTGCTCGACCGTGAGCTGCCCGGCCTGGTGAGCGGCGCACTGTCCGGTCGGCTGATCGAGGGCGGACGGTCGAACCTCACCTACGCCGTCTCCGACGGCACCTCCCGGTGGGTCGTACGACGGCCCCCGCTCGGCCATGTGCTGGCCACCGCGCACGACATGAAGCGCGAGCACCGGGTGATCAGCGCGCTGCACCCGACCGCCGTGCCGGTTCCGCGGCCGGTGCTGCTGTGCGAGGACGTGGAGGTGCTCGGCGCGCCGTTCTACGTCATGGAGTTCGCCGAGGGCACCCCGTACCGCACGGCCGACCAGCTCGCCCCGCTCGGTCCGGAGCGGACCCGGGGCGCGGTGCTGAACCTGGTGGACGCGCTGGTGGAGCTGCACGCGGTGGACCCTGGCGAGGTGGGGCTCGCCGACTTCGGCCGGCCCGAGGGCTTTCTGGACCGGCAGCTGCGTCGCTGGGGCAAGCAGCTGGACGCCTCGCGCAACCGCGAGCTGGCCGGGATCGACGAGCTGCACGCCACGCTCGGCCGGCGGCTGCCCTCCTCCCCCGCCCCGGCGGTGGTGCATGGCGACTACCGGCTGGACAACGTCCTGATCGGCGAGGACGACCGCATCAAGGCGATCCTCGACTGGGAGATGTCCACTCTGGGCGACCCGCTCACCGACCTGGGCCTGCTGGCGATGTACAGCATCCCGCTCGATGCGGCGGACTCCCCCGTCTCCACGACCGCCGAGGCACCTGGGCACCCGGACCCGGCCGAACTGATCGAGCGGTACGCCGCACGCTCGGGTCGCGACGTCTCCGCGGTCTCCTGGTACACGGCGTTCGCCTGGTTCAAGCTCGCCGTGATCCTGGAGGGCATCCACTACCGCTACACCCTGGGCCAGACGGTCGGGCGCGGCTTCGACCGCATCGGCGGCCTGGTCCCCGTCTTCATCGAGCACGGTCTCACCACCCTTCAGGAAGGCTGACGGACATGGACTTCGCGTTCGACGCGCGCACCGAGGAGCTGCGCGGCAAGCTGCTGGCGTTCATGGACGAGTACGTCTATCCGGCCGAGGCCGTCGCGCACGAGCAGCGGGCACAGCTCGCCTCGCCGTGGGAGACCCTGGCGGTGGTCGAGGAGCTGAAGGCCGAGGCGCGCAGGCAGGGCCTGTGGAACCTCTTCCTGCCGGACTCCGAGTACGGCGCCGGGCTCACCAACCTCCAGTACGCGCCGCTCGCCGAGATCATGGGACGCTCCCCGCAGCTGGCCCCGACGGTGACGAACTGCGCGGCACCCGACACGGGGAACATGGAGGTGCTCACCCAGTTCGGCGACGAGCAGCAGCGCAAGCAGTGGCTGGAGCCGCTGCTGGCCGGCGAGATCCGCTCGGCGTTCGCGATGACCGAGCCGGAGGTGGCCTCCTCGGACGCCACGAACATCACCACGCACATCGAGCGGGACGGCGACGAGTACGTCATCACCGGCCGCAAGTGGTACATCTCCGGGGCGATGCACCCGGACTGCAAGATCTTCATCGTGATGGGCAAGACGGACCCGGAGGGTTCCGACATCCGCCGTCAGCAGTCGATGGTCCTGGTCCCGCGTGACACGCCGGGTGTGACGATCGAGCGCGCGATGCAGGTCTTCGGCTACGAGGACCACTACCACGGCGGCCATGCCGAGGTGATCTTCGACCACGCGCGCGTGCCGGCGGCGAACCTCATCGGCGAGGAGGGCGGCGGCTTCGCCATCGCGCAGGCCCGGCTGGGTCCCGGGCGGATCCACCACTGCATGCGGCTGATCGGGATGGCGGAGCGGGCGATCGAGCTGATGTGCCGGCGGGCGGTGTCCCGTACGGCCTTCGGGAAGACGCTGGCCCAGCAGGGTGTGGTGCACAACTGGATCGCGGACGCGCGGGTGACCGTGGAGCAGTTGCGGCTGCTGGTGCTGAAGACCGCGTGGCTGATGGACACGGTGGGCAACAAGGGGGCGCACACCGAGATCCAGTCGATCAAGATCGCTACGCCCCGGGCGGTCGTGGACATTCTCGACCGGGCGATCCAGTTGCACGGTGCGGGGGGTGTGAGCCAGGACTTCCCGTTGGCGGAGCTGTACGCGGGGGCGCGGACGCTGATGATCGCGGACGGGCCGGACGAGGTGCATCAGCGGTCGCTGGCGCGGCGGGAGTTGAAGCGGTACGTGTGATGCGGCGGGGCGGCGGGAGGGTTTTCGCCCCCGCCGCCCCTACCCGTCCCGTCCCCAGGGGGCTCCGCCCCTTCGACCCCGCCAGGGGACGGAGCCCCCTGGTTGCGGCTACGGGCGCAGGGCTCGCAGCAGCAGGTCCGCCAGGTGGTCGGCGACCTGCTGGGGGCTCATCGGGCCCTCGGGGCGGTACCACGTCGACAGGTGGTGGACGGACCCGAAGTGGTAGTCGACCACCAGATCCGCCGGCGTCGCCTTGGAGAAGACGCCCGCCTCCTGGCCCTCCTCGACCAGCGCGCGGAAGCGCTCGTGGTAGCGGCGGCGCTCGGCGCGGACCTGCTTGTTCTTCTCGGGGCTCAGATGGTGCATGGACCGCCAGAAGATCATCGCGTCGTCGAGGTTGTCGATGGTCGTCACCACGACGTCCGCGGCCGCGGCCCGCAGCCGCTTCTCCACCGGCTCGTCGGCGTCCGCCACGGCGTCCAGTCTCTCCTGCTGGATGCGCAGCACGCGCGCGTACACCTCGTGCAGAAGGTCGTCCTTGGAGCCGAAGTAGTGGTAGAGCGCCCCCTTGGTGACCCCGGCCGCCTCGACGATCTCCTGCACCGAGGTGCGGTCGTAGCCCTGCTCGGCGAAGAGCCGGGTGGCGGCGGCCAGGAGCCGCTGAGGTACGGGGGTGCCGTCCGAGTCCGTCGTCCTGGGCACTGCCGCCACCTGCCTTTCCGTACTGCTGTCAGTTGCCTTGCGTCCGGGAACGAAGTTCCCGACGGAGGATCTTCCCACTGGCCGTCTTCGGCAAGTCCGGCAGGATCTCCACCTGGCGCGGGTATTTGTAGGCGGCCAGTCTCTCCTTGCAGTAGAAAGCGAGTGCATCCGGGTCCGTGTCGGCGTCCGGACGCAGGCTGATGTACGCCTTGACGGTCTCCCCGCGATACCCGTCGGGCACGCCCACGACGGCGGCCTCGCGCACCGCCGGGTGCGTGTAGAGCACGTCCTCGACCTCGCGCGGCCACACCTTGAAGCCGGACGCGTTGATCATGTCCTTCTTGCGGTCGACGACGTACAGCCAGCCCCGCTCGTCCATGAAGCCGATGTCACCGGTGCGCAGTTCGCCGCCGGGGAACGTCTCGGCGGTGGCGTCGGGGCGCCGCCAGTAGCCGGGCACGACCTGCGGCCCCCGTACGACGATCTCGCCCTGCTCGCCGAACGGCACCTCTTCGCCGTTGTCGTCGACGATCCGTACGACCGTGTCGGGGCCGGGCAGGCCGACCGCGAGGGTCCCGGAGACCGGGTCGACGGGCGCCTGAAGACCGGGCGGCACGGAGGCGCACGGCGCGGTGCACTCGGTCAGTCCGTACCCGTTGCGGATGTACGGCCCGAAGCCGGCCCGGAACTTCTCCACCAGCGCGGGCGGCAGCGGGGCGCCGCCGGAGGAGATCACCCGGAAGGAGGAGAAGTGTTCGCGGGTGACGGACGGATGGGCGGCCAGCGCCATGAAGGCCGTGGACGGGCCGACGGTGTAGTGCGGCCGGTGCTCGGAGAACGCGTCGAGCACGAGGCCGGCCTCGAAGCGGTAGGCCAGCACGAGCGTGCCGGCGCTGCTCAGGCAGGCGCCGAACTGGCAGACCATGCCGGTGATGTGGAACAGCGGCGCCAGCGCGAAGTAGACGGGCCGCTCGGGCAGTCCCAGGCCGGTCCGCTGGCGCTCGGCGTTGTACATGATGTTGCCGTGCGTGTTGGTGGCGCCCTTGGGCGCGCCGCTGGTGCCCGACGTGTAGCTGATCAGCGCGATGTCGGAGGGCTCGGGGTCCCGGCCCTCGGGTGCCTTGTACCCGGCCCGGGCCACGGTCACCAGGTCGTCGGCGTCCGGGGCCTGCGGCAGGCGCTCGAAGGTCAGCACGCGCGCGTCGTCCCGCGTCTGGAAGTCCAGCTCGCACCCGGTGAGCACGATCCGCACGGGCGAGTCCGCCGCCGTCTCGCGCAGATACGACTCCCACGCCCGGTCCGAGCAGATCAGCGCGGCGACCTCGCCGTCGCGCAGGACGTGGGACACCTCGCCCGACTTGTACATCGGGTTGGCGGGCACGACGACCGCGCCCGCCTTCCAGGCGCCCAGCACGGCGAGCACGAAGTGCGGGGAGTTCTGGAGCAGTACCGCGACCCGGTCACCGCGCTCCAGGCCGCGCGCCGCGAGATGCCCGGCGACGGAAGTGCTGAGCTCGTCGACGTCCCGGTAGGTCAGGCGGCCGTCGAAATAGGCCAGGAAGTCGCTGCCGGGCGTCTCGGCCACGGCCCGGCGCAGGGCGTGCACGAGGGAGTCGGCGGGGTCTATCGCACCCTTCTGGGCGTCGTTGAGCAGCTCCAGCCAGGGCTTGGCCGCGTAACGTGACTCGGTCACCGGTTCTCCTCCCACTGCTGCTGGATGCGGTTCATGCCGGTCAGCCACCGGTCGGGGTCACCGGCCC
The DNA here is from genome assembly GCF_022807935.1 of Streptomyces sp. HP-A2021. NCBI lineage: Bacteria > Bacillati > Actinomycetota > Actinomycetes > Kitasatosporales > Streptomycetaceae > Streptomyces > Streptomyces sp. HP-A2021. The sequence continues at coordinate 7,760,033 of NZ_CP094344.1, read as the reverse complement.
GGGCCTGGCGGTACGCGGCGACCTCGGGGTGCGGCAGGATCAGGAAGCGGTCCTCCTCGATGCCCTTCACCAGGGCGTCCGCCACGGCCTCCGGCTCGATCGCGGTCGGCTGGAGCACCAGGTCGCCCGCGCTGCCGGTGGCGGCCAGCATGTCGGTGCGGACGCCCTGCGGGCAGATGGCGTGGACCTTCACACCCCGGTGCCGGTACGTCAGCGACAGCCACTCGGCGAAGGCGAGGGCGCCGTGCTTGGTGACGGCGTAGGGCGCGGCGCCGATCATGGTGAGCAGCCCGGCGGCGGAGACGGTGGAGACGAACCGGCCGCTGCCCCGCTCCAGCCAGGCGGGCAGCAGCTCCTGAGCGGCCCGGACATGCGCCATGACGTTCACGTCCCAGGAGGTCGCCCAGGCCTTCTCGTCCAACGCCTGACCTGGATCGAGGCCGTCGAAGGCGACGCCGGCGTTGGCGCAGTACACATCGACGGTCCCGTCGAGCGCGTCGCGGGCGTCGGCGACGATCGCCGAGGCATCGCCGGGCACGGCGACGCCCCCGACCTCGTCCGCGACGTGCTTGGCCCGCTCGGCGTCCAGGTCGTTGACGACGACCCGGGCTCCCTCAGCGGCGAAGCGCCGGGCGAGTGCGGCTCCGATTCCGCCACCTGCCCCCGTGACAACGACTCCAGCCCCTTGAAAGGCTCCCACCATCGGTCTCCTCTGACGCGGCTCGGCAATGGCGCCAGACTAACCGGTCGGTATGTACCAGGGAAGGGGTGCCGGCAACACCCCTGAAAGGGGCGCGAGGCTGAACCGATGTGCGGCTCCGCCGCGTGGGCGCGAGCAACCACAGGCGGCCCGCGGCCTCCCCACAGCCCGCGGGAGCGCTTACCGTGCCCATGCCGACCGTCCCCGCTCAAGGAGGTCACCGCATGCGCCCTTCCAGACGAGCCGTCATCACGGCGGCGACGGCAGCAGCCGTCTCGGCCACACCCACCGCAGCCGCGGCCCAACGCCCCAGAACACTCCGCACCGGTTTCGAACGACTCGCCCACGACGGCTACGCCCTGCTCGACGGCCAGAAGGTCGGCATCGTCACCAACCCCACCGGCATCACCCGCGAGGTCCGCCACATCGTCGACGTCATGCACGCCGACACCCGAGTGGATTTAAGGGCCGTCTTCGGCCCCGAGCACGGATTCCGCGGCACCGCCCAGGCCGGCGGCTCCGAGGGCCGCTACGACGACCCGGCGACCGGCCTGCCCGTGTACGACACGTATCTCAAGAGCGGCCGGCCGCTCGCCGACATCTTCACCGCGTCCGGCGTGGACACGGTCGTCTTCGACATCCAGGATGTCGGCGCCCGCTTCTACACCTACATCTGGACCCTGTACGACTGCATGGAGGCGGCGCAGCTCGCCGGCAAGCGGTTCGTGGTCCTGGACCGGCCCAACCCGGTGACCGGCCGGGCGGCCCTGGGGCCCGTCCTGCACAAGGAGTTCGCCACGTTCGTCGGGCGGCAGCCCATCGCCCAGGCCCACGGGATGACCGTCGCGGAGCTGGCACGGCTGTTCAACGAGGAGTTCCTGACCGAGCCGGTACAGCTGGAGACCGTGGCCATGTCGGGCTGGAGACGCTCGCACTTCTACGACGCGTCCGGGCTGCCCTGGGTGCCGCCCAGCCCGAACATGCCGACGCCGGAGACGGCGCTGGTCTACTCGGGGACCTGCCTGTTCGAGGGCACGAACCTGTCGGAGGGGCGGGGCACGACCCGGCCGTTCGAGCTGCTCGGCGCCGAGGGCATCGACCGGCGCTGGGCCGCCGCCGCGAACGAACTCGCCCTGCCCGGCGTGCGCTTCCGGGAGGCGTACTTCGCGCCGACCTTCTCGAAGTTCCAGGGCAGGACGATCGGCGGCGTGCAGGTCCATGTGCACGACCGGGACGTCTTCGATCCCGTACGGACGGGGATCGCCCTGCTCGTGACAGCCAGGAAGGTCTGGAGCGGCTTCGCCTGGCGCTCCGACAACTGGATCGACAAACTCACCGGCTCCGCGCGCGTGCGCACGATGATCGACGCGGGCGCGGACACCGACGAGGTCGTGGCGGGGTGGCGGGAGGAGCTGGCGGCGTTCCGGAGGATGCGGCGGACGTACCTCCTCTACCGCTGAGCGCGGCATCACCCGCCCAATGCGGCCGTGACGTATGGCCAAGCTCCCCCGTTGGCAGGACGATGCGCCACATCGTGGCGTAACCCGGGGGAACAGGGGGCCTGTCATGGCGGATCCGGCGATGCGTGTGACTCCCTACTGGGAGCTGGCCTTCGACGCGGACGGGGACCCGGCGGGCCGCCAGCGTGACCGGCTGCTCGCCGGGGTGACCGAACGGAAGGTGCGCGACCTCGTCGTCTTCGCGCACGGCTGGAACAACGACCCTTCGGGTGCGACCCGGCTCTACGACCGGTTCCTGGCGCCCGTTCCGCGGCTGGCCCCGGCGGCCCGGATCGGGTACGTCGGCGTGCTGTGGCCGGCCATGCGGTTCTCCGACGAACCGATCCCGGACTTCCCCCGGGCCGTGGCGGCCGAGGCCCCCAGGCGACCGGTGCTCGACAAGGACACGCGGCACGCGCTGCTGGAGTCCTTCCCGGGCCGGGCGATCCTGGTCGACCAGATCGCCCGGCTGCTGGAGCAGCAGCCGCCGGAGGGGGCCGAGCTGGAGGAGTTCGGGCGGCTGGTGCGGCTGCTGGTGGAGGTGGTGGCGCCCGGGCCGCAGGCGCTGTTCGCGGCGGACACGGTGGCGGAGGGTGTGCCGCAGAGCGAGCCGGCGATGCTGGCCGGCTCCTCGGCGTCGGCCTGTGAGGAGTTCGCGAGGGCGCTGGCGGAGCTCGACGGGTCCGGCGCGCGGCAGGGGTTCCGCCTCCCCAACCCCTGGGAGGGGGCGCACGAACTGCTGCGGCAGGCGACGTACTACGCGATGAAGCGGCGTGCGGGAACCGTCGGCGAGCGGGGTCTCGGGCGGGTCGTCGGGCAGCTCGCGAAGGCGGCGCCGGGCGTGCGCGTGCACCTCGTCGGGCACAGTTTCGGCGCGCGGCTGGTGTCGTTCGCGCTGCGCGGCCTCCCCGAGGGCGTGCGTACCGTGAAGTCGGTGACGCTGCTCCAAGGGGCGTTCTCCCACTACGCGTTCGCGGCCCGGCTGCCGCACGACGCGCGTGCCGGAGGGGTGCTCCAGGGGCAGCAGAACCGCGTCGACGGTCCTCTCGTGTGCTGCCACTCCCGGCACGACTCGGCCCTGGGCACGATGTATCCGCTGGCCTCCCGCATGGCGGGTGACAGCCGGTCGGTCGCCGGCCTCGACATGGGGCGTGCCCTGGGCGCCGAGTGGGGTGCGATGGGCTACGACGGGGTGCAGGCGGTGCCGGGCACGCGCGCGTACACCCTCGCCGAGGCCCTGCGGGCGAAGCCGCCCGGCTCGGGGTGCGTGATCGACATCCTGCACGAGGAACTGGCCCGGCTGGTGCTGGCGGCGGGCCGTATTCGCTGACCCGCCGCCAGAGCCCGGGTCACCGGTGTGAGGTGAACTCCACGACCTGCTGGTAGGTCGGCCGGTTCTGCCAGCTGATCTTGCCGTGCTTGATGCCGCCGAGGGTGCGGTGGATGACCGAGTCGGCGCACCACTGGTCGCCCGCCGAGCACTGGTCGTCACCGGGGTAGACCTGGGCCGCCGTCTTGCCGGCCGCCTCCTTCAGGGTGCTGAGGAGGGTGTCACGGCAGGCGCCGAGGTCTCCGCCGCCGCAGTACTCGCGGGCCAGCGGTCCGCGCACCTGCTCGCCGAGCACGGCCCGGATGTCCTTGTCGACGTAGCTCCACCAGCCGTACTGGAAGGAGCTTCCGGCGTGCGACCCGGTCGGGCCGTGGGAGGCCGACGGGGACTCGTCGACGGGCAGGTTGGCGGTCATCGCCCCGAACAGCTTGCTGCCGAGGCCCGGTTCGAACTCGGCCTTCACCAGGAGCGGCCACCAGGCGTCCAGGATGCGGATCGCGTCGGCGTCGGCGTACTTCTTGGATCCGGCCGAGGTCTCCGTGCGCTTGCCGCCCGCGGCGACCCACGTCTGGAGTTTGCTCACGGCGGCCGCGGCGGTGGGGTCGGTGACCGGCGAACTGTTCACGACCTTCAGCAGCTCGGGCAGGACATCCTCCGCCCGCAGGTCGGCCGTGGCCGCGTCGGCCATGGCCTTCACCAGCGAGGCCCTGGTCACCCCGCCCTGCCGGACCAGCTTCTGCACCCGGTCCTCCAGGAGGTTGCCGCGGTGCACGGAGCCGTTGCCCCAGGGCGCGGTCGTGTAGTCCTTGGCCTGCTTGTTGTTCCAGGAGATGTAGTAGTCCTGGTCGATGGAGTTGGGGTGGGCGGAGGGCGGGGTGTAGTCGGCCGTGTTGGTCGCCGGGTCCCAGCCGCGCCACTCGTACGCCGGCCGGGCCCACACCGGGAACTCGGCGTCGACGCCGTTCGCGCGCACCGGGTTGTCGCCGCTGTTGTAGTAGGCGGTGTGCTCGGAGTCGACGTAGAACCAGTTGAAGGTGTAGTTGATGTGCTGCACCGCCTTCTGGAACGACTCCGGGCCCTTCACGTAGTCCGGGTCGTTCAGCATCTGGAAGCCGATGATGGAGTCGGCCTCGTGCATGAAGGACGAGCGCAGGGTGGTGTAGGCGACCTTCTTGCCGCCGACCGTGGCGCGGTACTCGACGGGTCCGTACTTCGTGCGCCAGACCCGCATCGTGTACGAGCCGGCCGCGGTGCCGTCGGCGACCGTCGGCTTCCAGGCGTTCTTCTGCTCGATCTTCTCCATCGGCGTGCAGGTGCCGCGGTAGAGGTAGTGGTAGTCGTCCTTGCACAGTTCGACGGCGAACGTGTCGATGATGTCCTGGCCGGAGGTCGTGGCGCTCCACGAGTAGTCCTGGCCGCGGCCGAGTTCGACGTACATGCTCAGGCCCGCGAAGGAGGCGCCGCGGGCGCTGATGCCCGGCCCCTGGAGCTCCTGGAGCAGCAGCAGCTGGGGGGCGAAGTAGCCGGTCTGCGGGCCGAACACGGCGACCGGGTGGCCGCTGGCGGTGTGCTCACCGCTGACCACGAGGGCGTTGGACATGCCGCGCTTGGCGGAGGACAGGGCCGACTTGGCCGCCTGGCCGGACGCGCCGGTGGCACTGGCCGTGGCGGCGCTGCCGGTGCGGTCGTAGACGAGCGGCTCCGGCTTCACCGAACCGGCGTCCGGCATTGCCGCGCCCTGCGGGTCGTCCGGCTTGGTCGCGTACGGGAAGCTGCCGTCGTGGACGGTGAGGACGGCCTCCGGGTCGTTGCGCTCGCGGAAGGACTCCCAGACCTTGGTGCCTTCCGCCACGCCGTACTTCTCCTGGGCGGCGAGCAGGGAGAGCGCGTTGTTGACCTCGCCGCCTCCGCCGGAGCCGAACAGCGCGCCGATGACGGAGCCCAGCGCGACCATGTCGGTGATCTTGAAGTGCTCGATCTTCCCGGCGTTGGTGACTGAGTCCTTGTGCCCGGTGAGGACGTACTCACCGGGGAAGTACCGGCCGCTGTCGGAGGCGTCGATGTAGGCGTTGATGCCGTCGAGGTAGGCGTCGGCGTCGGCGAGGGCCTGCTTGCCGCGCTCGCCGTTGGTGGCGACGGCGTTGTCGATCTGCGCCTGGAGATCGGCCTCGGTGTAGGGCGCGTGCCGCCAGAACTGCTGTTCCAGGCCCTGGTTGGAGGGCGCGCCGCCCGCGAAGGAGGTCACCTGTCCACGTCCGACGTGCCGGAAGACGTCCATCAGCCACAGCCGGTCCTGGGCGGCGGCGTAGCCGGCCCCGAACTCCGTGCCGTACCGGGTGGTACCGGTGATGTGCGGCACACCGGTCTTCTTGTCCCGGACGATCGTCACGTCACCGCGCCCGGCCGGCTTGACGGTGGAGGCGACCTGATCCGCCGGGACCCCGAACGACGCGTCGTTGAAGAAACTGTTGATCTTGTCGTTGGTGAGGCCGGTGTACCCCTTGGCGAGGTCGGCATAGGGCCCGAGCTGGTCTTCGGCGTGCTCGGGCTGGGTGCCGAAGGCCTGGTTCAGGAGGACCTGGGCCAGGGTGGCGTTGCCGTTCTGGCCGGGCGGGAGGATGTCCGAACACTGGTTGCCGCAGTGGTCGTTCGCCGCGGCCGTGACCTGCGCGGTCCCCGTCTCCGAGGCGGCCGCCTGTGACAGCGGCGACAAAAGACCCGCGATCAGCGCGCATACCGATGCGGTCTTCAGGAACCCGGGGATTCCGTGGGGAGTTCTCATTCTGTCGAGAACGGTGCGTGGGTTACTCCGTGGCATGTGGGGGGCTCCTCCCGACGGGGGTGGGCGGGATGTTACCGCCGGTATCCCCGCGATTGAAGATGAGCAAGCGTCACTTTTTGGAGTCAGCACAACAGGCACACGGACCACGGCAGTCGACTCGAGGCCTCGTCGGACGGCTTATGGAGGCCATTTGAAATCGGATGGAGCCGATTCGCTTGTCGATACGTCTATTCGGCGACGTCCTTACGACGACGCCGAAGTGACCGGATTAGGTGCAGGTGTGACGGAGGTGCAGGACGATGGCCGGTTTCCGGAGTCTGGCGAGACAGGTCCGCGATCCGCGGTGCGATCTGGCACTGCGGCGCTATTCGCTGCGCAAGTGCCTTGAGAGGTTCGCCCCTTACGGGCACAGGGCGACCTGGGACCATCTTTGCTCCCGGGCCGGGTTCGGTCCCGAGGACCGGTCCCCCGATCCGGTGCGGCTCGTGGCCGCACTGGACGAACTGGAGGAGGCGCGGGCGGTCTGGCTGGCCTACGAGGTCGAGTTCGCCGAGCGCCGCAAGAAGGAGAAGCACGACGGACTGCGCCGGCCGGGCAGTGTGGACGACTGGCACCGGCTGACCTGGGGCGGTTTCGGCGTGGCGTGGTGCGACGATCCGGCGGTCCATCCCCGTGAACCGCTGGCCGAGGTGCTGCGCCGGCTGATCGCCGCGCTGGAGCGCGAGCCGGGCTCGACGTGCCCGGTGTGCGGCGGGGAACAACTCGCCTGGAAGTACGACCTGGACCACGAGCCTTCGGCGGGTCCGGTCTGCACGGACTGCGGAATTCTCGTACCGCGTCCGGTGCTCACGCCCGAGTCCCTGGCGGACGCCAGGCGGGCGAGGCTGTTGGTGTCGGCTTGACGAGTGCGGGTGCGCGGGGGGTGCGCCGGGGATGCCGCACCCCCACTGTCAGTGAGGGCTGACACCATCGTCGACATGGTGCAGGTGTGTCTGAACGGTCCGCGGACCGCCGCCGACGGTACGGCGGTGCCGCTGACGCCCGAGTCCATGGCCGACTCCGCCGCGGACGCCGTCGCGGCCGGGGCCACGGACATCCATGTCCATCCCAAGACGCCGTGCGGGCGGGACACGTTGTCGCCCAGGGTGCTTGCGGAGACGCTCTCGGCGATTCGCTCGCGCGTGCGGGTGCCGGTGGGTGTGACCACGGGGGCATGGGCCGAGCCGGACCCTGCCGCCCGGCTGGAGCGGATACGGAGCTGGACCGACCTGCCCGACCACGCCTCGGTCAACTGGCATGAGCCCGGTGCGGAGGAGGTTGCCGGCCTGCTCCTGGATCTCGGGGTGGGCGTGGAGGCCGGCATCTGGTCCGGGACGGACGGCGCGGAGCGGTTCGCTGCCTCGCCGCTGGGGCCGAGGGCGCTGCGGGTGTTGGCCGAGGTGACGGATACCGGCCCTTCGAGTGCGGTGGCTTCTGCGCGGGGGTTGTTGTCCGAGCTTGGGGCCGCGCACGGGCGTCCCGTCCTGCTGCACGGGGAGGACGGGGGTGCGTGGCCGGTGCTGCGGCTTGCGGGCGAGCTGGGGTTGGCCACGCGGGTCGGGGTGGAGGATGTGCTGGTCCTGCCGGACGGGAGGCCGGCCGGGTCCAATGCGGAGCTGGTTACGGCGGGGTTGGTGGAGTACGAGGCGGGTCGGCAGGGTGCGCAGCGTCGTTGCTGAGGCCGGGTGGGTCCGCAGCCCGGCGGAACGGGGTACCGCTGCGCCCACCCGTGCCGCCCCAGCGGCACGCCTGCCCGCAGCTATGCGGGACCGGCGGGGCCCGCAGCCAAGCAGGACGGGTGGTCCGCAGCGCGGGGGCTACGGCTGCTGAGCAGGTCGCCGCGCGCCCGCACACGTAGCGGCCGGCCTGCGGCACCTGGGCCACGACGCACCCGCAGCCCAGCGCCGAGTGCCAGCCCCCGCCGCGAAGCGGGAGCACGACGCGCCCCGCACCCGCGTACGCACGGAAGGGGACGTGTCGGGGGGGTGTCCGCCCGCAGCGGTTGGCGCGTCAACGGACAGTCAGTCGGTATCCGACCCCATCGCGCCGTTCCGAGGAGGGACACCCCCCGGCGCGGCCCCGACCCACCACCCGGCGTCAGGCGCTACCCGCGCCCCTTGTCCACCATCAGGCGCGACCCCGCCCGGCGCTCGCCGAAGACGTCGCCGGGGTTGGAGAGGACGCACGTGTCGAGGGAGAGGCAGCCGCAGCCGATGCAGTCGGTGAGGTGGTCGCGGAGGCGGTTCAGCTGCTTGATGCGCTCGTCCAGTTCCGAGCGCCAGGCCTCCGACAGATGCGCCCAGTCCTCCCGGGTCGGCGTCCGCTCCTCGGGAAGCTCCGCCAGCGCCTCGCGGATCGTCGCCAGCGGGATGCCGACCCGTTGCGCGGCCCGGATGAAGGCGACCCTGCGCAGCGTGTCACGCGAGTAGCGGCGCTGATTGCCGGCGGTCCGGCGACTGCTGATCAGGCCCTTCGACTCGTAGAAGTGCAGGGCGGAAACGGCGGCCCCGCTGCGCGCCGCCAGCTGGCCGACCGTGAGCTCGTGGATCTTCTCTGAAATCTGGGGCACCCTTCGAACCCTACCGATCGACCCCACCGAGTCCGTTGACACGGCCCCCGCAGCCGACCATGCTAAGCAGTCGCTTAGAGATTCAAGCGCACGCAGACTTCCTGACGCGAGAGGCCGGGACATGGCACAGCCGAGGATCTTCACATCCGTCGACGACCTGAAGTCGGCGGTGGGCGAGCAACTGGGGTACACCGACTGGCTCGACATCGACCAGAAGCGGATCGACCTCTTCGCGGAGGCCACCGGCGACCACCAGTGGATCCACGTCGACCCGGAGAAGGCCGCAGCGGGGCCCTTCGGCACCACCGTCGCCCACGGCTATCTCACGCTGTCGCTGCTCCCCCTCTTCGGACCGCAGCTGATCTCCGTCGAGGGCGTGAAGATGGGCGTCAACTACGGGACGAACAAGGTCCGTTTCCCCTCCCCCGTCCCCGTCGGCTCCCGGCTGCGCGCCACCGCGACCATCAGCGCCGTCGACGACGTGCCCGGCGGCGCCCAGGTGACCGTCGCCTTCACCGTGGAACGCGAGGGCGGCGACAAGCCCGTCTGTGTCGCCGAGTCGATCGCCCGCTACTACCTCTGACCCCGGCGGGCTACCGGCGGGCCGCCGCTCCGCCGTCCCCCACCATCCGCAGCACGAGGTCGGCGTACAGCGCGCCGACCTCGTCCGGCGTCCACGGCCCGTCGACGTTGAACCAACGCGCCACGTCGATGCAGAGCGAGAGCACGGCCAGGGTCGTGCCCTTCACGTCGAGCACGTCGAACTCACCGGCCGCCACGCCGTCCTCGATGATCGCCCGCACCTCGGCGTCGCACTGCCGCCGCAACGCGAGGATCTCCTCACGGGCGTCCGGACCGAGCGAGTCCAGCTCGTACTGGACGACCCGGGCGGTGGTGCGTCCGCCGGCGTGCCAGCGGACGAAGGAGCTGACCGCGCCGGCCAGGCGCTCGCGGGCGGTGCCCTCCTGCCGGGCCGCCGTCCGCAGGATCTCCAGGGCCTTCTCGTGCCCGATCCGGCTGATGCGGTGCAGCAGCTCTTCCTTGGTCTTGTAGTGGATGTAGAGCGCGGCCGGGCTCATTCCGGCGCGACCCGCGATGTCACGGGTCGTCGTGGCGTGGTACCCGCGCTCGGCGAAGGCCTCCACCGCGGCGATCAGCAGCCGTCGCGCCGCGTCGGGCGTGACCTCGCCCCACGCCTGCGCCTCGCCACCGGCCGTATCCTCCGCCGTACTCATCACTCGCCCCTCTCCACCGACAGGGACAACACCATACCGCCGAAGGTGAGCGAGCGCTTAGTGCGGCAGCTCAGTGCTTCTCGAAGGGGGTGTACGAGGGCGCCGCCCCCTCCTGCCGGTCCCGGATCACCTTGGCCAGGGTGAAGGAGGAGGTGACCAGGTACAGAACGGCGATGGCGAGAAAGCCCCGCACCCAGGCGTCGGCGCTCAGTTGGTAGATGCCGATCGCGGTGGCCGCCATGGCGACGGCGAAGGAAGCGACGGCCTGGCCGTAGAAGGCGGCCGTGTTCTGCTTGCTGCCCGGTGTGTCACTCATGGGGCAAGCTTCCGGCGGACGTGGCCCGCGCCACATCGGCTGAAGTACTCAGGGCGTACTCAGAACGCCGAAACGCCCGTGAGCGCACGCCCGATGACCAGCTTCTGGATCTGGCTCGTGCCCTCGTAGAGGGTCATCACGCGGGCGTCCCGCAGCAGCTTGCCCGCGGGGTACTCGTCGATGTAGCCGTAGCCGCCGAAGACCTGGAGGGCGTTGTTCGCGGCGCGGACGGCCGCCTCCGAGGCGAACAGCTTGGCCTTGGACGACTCGACGGCGAACGGCCGGCCGCGGTCGATCAGGTCGGCGACCCGCCAGGTCAGCAGCCGGGCGGCGTCGACGTCCACGGCGATGTCGCTGATCAGTTCCTGGACCAGCTGGTGACGGGCGATGGTCTTCCCGAACTGCTCGCGCTCGCCCGCGTACCGCACGGCCGCGTCCAGAGCGGCCTGGGCTATGCCGACACAGCCCGCGGCGACCGACATCCGGCCCTTGGCGAGGGCGGACATGGCGACCGAGAAGCCCTTGCCCTCCTCCCCCAGCAGCGCCGAGGCGGGCACACGCACGTCCTCCAGTACGAGTTCGGCCGTGGCCTGGCCGCGCAGCCCCAGCTTCCCGTGGATCGTGCGGCGCGTCAGGCCGGGCGTGTCCGTGGGGACCAGGAAGGCGGACACGCCCTTGTGGCCGGGGGCGTCCGTGGAGCGGGCGAAGAGCAGGACGACGTCGGCCCAGGTGCCGTTGGTGATGAACATCTTGGTGCCGTTGATGACGTAGTCGTCGCCGTCGCGCACCGCCCGCGTCGCGAGGTTGCCCGCGTCCGAGCCGGTGCCCGGCTCGGTCAGGCCGAAGCAGCCGACCGCCTCGCCGGACGTGAGCCCCGGCAGCCACCGCCGCTTCTGCTCCTCGCTCCCCCAGGCGGCGACGGTCTTCGCGACGAGCCCCAGCGAGACGGAGACGATCCCGCGCACGGACGAGTCGCCCCGGCCGAGTTCCTCCGTGACCAGGCAGTACGCCAGGTGGTCACCGCCCGAGCCGCCGTACTCCTCGTCGATCGTCAGACCCAGGAAGCCGACCTCGCCGAGCTTCTTGACGATCGCGCGGTCGACTTCCTCGGCGCGGTCCCAGGCGACGGCGTTCGGGGCGATCTCGCGCTCGACGAAGTCCCGGGCGAGCTGCCGTACGGCGGTCTGCTCCTCGCTGAGCTCCAGGTTCACCACAAGCCACTCCACTTGAAAGCCGTACATTTAAATTAGCACTGCTAGTTTCTATCGGCAGCCCTACTATGTGCGCCATGGCCCGACCGCGCAAGCCCCTGCTCAGCACCGACCGGATCGTCGAGACGGCCCGCGCGCTCGTGGACGCGGAGGGCCTCGCGGCCGTCTCCACCCGCCGGCTCGCCGCCGAACTCGGGGTCAGCGGGCCCTCGCTCTACAACCACTTCCGCACCAAGGACGAGATCCTGGAGGCGGTCGCCGACTCGGTGAGCGGCCAGGTGGACCTGACGATGTTCCAGGACGGCCGCGACTGGCGGACCGCGCTGCACGACTGGGCCGTCTCCTACCGGACCGCGCTGCGCGACCACCCGAACATCGTCCCGGTGCTGGCCCGCGGCCCCGGCCGCCGCCCGGCGGGGCTGCGCCTCGCGGACGCCGTCTACGGCGCGATGGTCGAGGCGGGCTGGCCGCCGGCCCAGGCCACGTCCATCGGCGCGCTGATGCGGTACTTCGTGATGGGTTCCGCGCTCGGCTCCTTCGCCGGGGGCTTCGTGAACGACGCGAGCGCCTACGACCCCGCCGACTACCCCCATCTCCAGCAGGCCCATCTCCTCGCCGAGCAGCAGGAGAAGATCGACGAGCGGGCCTTCGAGACCGGGCTGACGGCCCTGCTGGACGGGCTGGCACGGCAGTACGAGCAGGTGCGGCGGACCGCGTAGCACCATCGCGACGGGACACTTCGGCGGCGGCCGAAGGGTCGGTGTTCCATGCTGGGGGGCATGACGACGAGGGACCCGCAGGCCACGGCCCTGGCCCGGCTCGCCGCGCTGTTCGCGGACGAGACCCGGGCCGCGTGCCTGCTGGCGCTGCTCGACGGCCGGGCCTGGACCGCGAGCGAACTGGCGCGGCACGCGGGTGTCGCCGCGTCGACGCTGAGCGAGCACCTCGGCAGGCTCGTCGCGGGCGGGCTGCTCGCCGAGGAGCGCCAGGGCAGGCACCGGTACGTCCGGCTGGCCGACGCGCGGGTCGCGCAGCTGGTGGAGGACCTGGCGGCGCAGGTCGCGCCGGGTACGGCCGTACGGCCGCGGAACCTGCGGCAGTCGAGCGCCGGTTCGGCGATGGCCCGGGGCCGCACCTGCTACGACCATCTCGCCGGGCGGCTCGGCATCGCGGTCACGGACGCCCTGACGGCGCGCGGTCTGCTGCAGCAGGAGACGGGGTTCGCGCTCACCGAAGCCGGGCTGGCGTGGTTCGAGTCGGCAGGCATCGGCCTCGATCGGCGTGGTCGGCGTCCCCTGGCCCGTGCCTGTCTCGACTGGACCGAACGCCGGCCTCATCTCGCGGGCGTCGCGGGCGCGGCGCTGTGCCGGCACGCCCTGGACGCGGGGTGGTGCGTCCGTATCGGCTCCGAGCGGGCCGTGAAGGTGACAGCGGCCGGTGAACGGGCACTGTTCGATCTGCTGGGCGTGGAGGCCAGGGCGCTGCACTGACCCCGAAGCCTCGTCGGACAAGCCCCGGCACGCCGCCTGACCGGCCGCGAAGGCCCCGTCCGAAATTCGCGAGCGTCCGTCCCCCCTTCCCTCCTAGCCTCGGGATCATGATGAACCACACCCCACCCCGCCCCGCCCGCCGGGCCGAACTGCTGGCCGCCGGTGCGGCCGCGGTGACCGTCGTGCTGTGGGCGTCCGCCTTCGTCTCGATCCGCAGCGCGGGGGACGCGTACTCGCCGGGCGCGCTGGCGCTCGGGCGGCTGCTGGCCGGAGCGCTGACGCTGGGGGTGATCTGCCTGCTGCGGCGGGAGGCGTGGCCGCCGCGCTCGGCCTGGCGGGGGATCGCCATATCGGGTCTGTTGTGGTTCGGCGTGTACATGGTCGCCCTCAACTGGGGCGAGCAGCTGGTCGACGCGGGTACGGCCGCCCTGATCGTGAACACCGGGCCGATCCTCATCGCGCTGCTGGGTGCCCGGTTGCTCGGTGATCCGATGCCGCCGCGGCTGCTGGCGGGGATGGCGGTGTCGTTCGCCGGTGCGGTGACCGTGGGTCTTTCGATGTCCGGCGGGGGCGGTTCCTCCGTGCTCGGAGTGGTGCTGTGCCTGCTCGCGGCGGTCACCTACGCCGCCGGTGTCGTCGCGCAGAAGCCCGCTCTGGGCACGGCCAGTCCGTTGCAGGTGACGACGTTCGGCTGCCTGGTCGGCGCGGTGGTCTGCCTGCCGTTCGCCGGGCAGCTCGTCCAGGAGGCCGCCGAGGCGCCGGCCTCCGCGACGCTCAACATGGTGTACCTGGGCATCTTCCCGACCGCCCTGGCCTTCACGACGTGGGCGTACGCCCTGTCCCGGACGACCGCGAGCCGGATGGGCGCGACGACGTACGCGGCGCCCGCGCTGGTCGTCCTGATGTCCTGGCTGTTCCTCGGCGAGGTGCCGGGGCTGCTCACCCTGGTCGGCGGTGTGCTGTGCCTGGCGGGTGTCGCGGTGTCGCGGTCGCGGGCGGCGGCTCGGGCCGGGGGTCCGGGAGCGGCTCCGGAGCCCCGGCCCGAGCGCACTGGGGGCTCAGCCCGCTGACTCGGCTTCCGCCCTGGCCTCGGGCGCGGCTTCCGGTTCCGCCGGACGCGCCCGGTCCGCGAGGACCTTGATCGACACCAGCGCGATCACCGAGAGCGCGATGATGTAGCCCGACACCGCCATCGAGGTGCCCGTCGCCTCCAGCAGCAGCACCATGACGAAGGGGGCGAGGCCGCCGCCCGCGACGGCCGCGATCTGGTAGCCGAGGGAGGCGCCGGTGTAGCGCATCTCGGGTGTGAACAGCTCGGCGAAGAGGGCGGCCTGGGGGCCGTACATGATGCTCAGGAAGCAGCTGGCGACGAACGTCCCGACCGCGAGCCACAGCAGCGAGCCTGTGTCGATCAGCAGGAAGAGCGGCACGGCCCACAGCGCGATGCCGGCCGCCCCGAAAGCGTAGATCCGGATGCGGCCGATGCGGTCGGAGAGCGCGGCGGCGGCCGGGATCAGCACGAGCTGGGTGAGGCTGACGCAGAGCGAGACCGTGAGCACCGGGCCCTTCTTCATGTCCAGCTCGCGGGTCGTGTAGTCGAGGACACCGGTGATGAGGATGTAGAAGGTCGCGGTGTTCACGGCGAAGGAGCCGCCGGCCAGGAGGACCGTGCCGAGGTGGCCGCGCAGGATCGTGCGCAGCGGTGAGCTCTGCTCGGTCTTCTCCTGCTCCGCGAGGGCGCGTTCGGCCTCCCGGAACGCCGGGGTCTCCTCGACGCGGGTGTGGATGTACCAGGCGAGGGCGAGGACCAGCAGGCCGACCAGGAACGGCACGCGCCAGCCCCAGGCCGCGAACGCCGAGTCGGTGGTGAGCGCGCCGGCGGCCAGGAAGACCGTGTTGGCGGTCACCACGCCGATGGGGACGCCGAGCTGGACGACACTGCCGTAGACGCCGCGCTTGCCCTCCGGGGCGTACTCGGTGGCCAGGAGCATCGCGCCGCCCCACTGGGCGCCGACGGCGACGCCCTGCGCGACGCGGAGCAGGACGAGCAGGATCGGGGCGGCGACGCCGATCGTCTCGTACGTCGGCAGCAGGCCGATGCCCGTGGTGGCCACGCCCATCAGCGTGAGCGCGAGGACCAGCATCGGCTTGCGGCCGCGCTTGTCGCCGAGGTGGCCGGCGACGATGCCGCCGAGGGGGCGGGCGAGGAAGCCGACGGCGAACGTGGCGAAAGAGGCCAGCACGCCGGCGCTGGGGCTGCCGGCGGGGAAGTAGAGGTCGCCGAGGACGAGGGCGGCGGCGATGCCGAAGACGAAGTAGTCGTACCACTCGACCGCCGAGGCGAGGGCCGCGGCGGTGGCCACGCGGCGGCGGTTGCCCGCGGCAGGCGCGGTGGCGGTTGGCGGCTGAGCGGAAGGGGCCGTGTCCATGCGGTGCACGCTCCGGTGGGTGCGAGGACGGAACGGGGGGTGGATCGATGGTCCGGGGAACGTACTGACCGGACGGTATGGACGTCAACGGGTCGCGCACCAGGACTTTTGCCTGTACGTGGCACTCAGTGTGCGGGCGGGCATGCCTGAGGCCCCGGCCTCGCACGGAGGCCGGGGCGCGGGAGGAAACGGGCTAGAAGACGACCAGTGCCCGGCCGCCCTTGCCCGCCAGCATGTTCTCGAAGGCCGCCGGGATGCCGTCCAGGGAGATGCGTTCGGTCACCAGGGCGGTCAGGTCCAGACGGCCCGCCCGGACGTGTTCGGCGAGGACCGGGAGGTCCTGCGCGGGGTCGGAGTTGCCGTAGACGCAGCCGGTCAGGGTGCGGCCCCAGTGGAAGATCTCCAGGGCGTTGAAGGTGACCTGCTGGTCCTTGCCGCCGATGCCGACGACCGTGGTGCGGCCGCCGCGGCGGGTGGAGTCCCAGGCCGTGCGGATGGAGACCGCGCGGCCTGCGCACTCGACGGCGACGTCGACGCCCTGTCTGCCGGTGAGGGCGCGGATCTCGCGGGCGGTGTTCTCGGAGGCGAGGACGTAGTCGGTGGCGCCGGCCGCCCGGGCCAGCTCCTCCTTCCCGGCGGACACGTCCACCGCGACGATCTTCGAGGCGCCCGCGATCCTGGCGGCCTGGAGGGCGGCGAGGCCCACTCCCCCGACGCCGAACACCGCGACCGTCTCGCCGGGACGCACCCGGGCCGAGTGGTGGACGGCGCCGTACCCGGTGAGGACGGCGCAGCCGAGGAGGGCCGCGTCGGTGAGCGGGACGCCGTCCGGGACGGGCAGGACGCAGCCCGCGGACACCACCGTCTCCTCGGCGAACGCGGCGACGTTCAGGCCGGGGTGGAGGTCGGTGCCCTCGGCGGTGCGGGCGTAGACGTCGGCGGCGCCGTTGAGGGCGTTGGCGCACAGCCAGACCTCGCCGAGCGAGCAGGCGTGGCAGGAGCCGCAGGACGGGGCCCAGTTGAGGACGACCCCGTCGCCGGGCGCGACGTGGGTGACGCCCTCGCCGACGGCGACGACGGTGCCGGCGCCCTCGTGGCCGAGGACGGCCGGGACCGGGACGCGCATGGTGCCGTTGGACAGGGACAGGTCGGAGTGGCAGACCCCGGCCGCGGCGAGCCGGACGCGGACCTGGCCGGGGCCGGGGTCGGGCAGGTCGATGCCGGTGATCTCCAGCGGGGAACCTACGGCGGGCAGGACGGCGGCGCGGACAGCCATGGCGGAAGGGACTCCCCTGACTAGAACTGGAGGGACTTGGTCTGGAGGTACTCGGCCAGGCCGTGCACGCCGAGCTCGCGGCCGACACCCGACTGCTTGTAGCCGCCGAAGGGGGCGAGGGGGTTGAAGCGGCCGCCGTTGATGTCGACCTGGCCGGTCTCCATCCGGCGCGCGAAGGCCACCGCCTCGGCCTCGTCCCCGGCCCAGACGGCGCCGGCCAGGCCGTAGACCGTGCCGTTGGCGATGCGCAGGGCGTCCTCCTCGTCCTCGTAGCGGAGGATCGACAGGACCGGACCGAAGATCTCCTCCTGCGCGATGGTCATGTCCGGGGTGACGTCGGCGAAGACGGTCGGGCTGACGAAGTAGCCCGTCTCGCGCGGGGCCTCCGGGCCGCCGGCGACCAGGCGGGCGCCCTCGGCGACGCCCTTCTCGATGTAGCCGCGCACCCGTGCCTGCTGCTTGGCGTTGACGACCGGGCCGATGCGCTCGCCGTACTTGGCGGCGGCCGTCGCGGCGAGGTCCACCGCCTCGTCGTACTGGTCGCGGTGGACCAGCATGCGGGTCCAGGCGCTGCACGTCTGCCCGGAGTTGGACATGACGTTGGCGACGCCGACGTTGACCGCCTTGGCCAGGTCGGCGGTCGGGAGGATGACGTTGGCGGACTTGCCGCCGAGTTCGAGGGCGACCTTCTTGACCTGCCCGGCGGCGATCGCGGCGATCCCGCGGCCGACGGCGGTGGAGCCGGTGAAGGAGACGAGGTCGACGCCCGGGTGCTCGGCGAGGGCCTGCCCTGCGACCGGGCCGAGGCCGGTGACCAGGTTGAAGACGCCCGCCGGGATACCGGCCTCGTGCACGGCGTCCGCGAACAGGCGGGCGACCAGCGGGGTGTCCTCGGCGGGCTTCACGACGATCGTGCAGCCGGCCGCGAGGGCCGGGGCGACCTTGGCGACGATCTGGTGCAGCGGGTAGTTCCAGGGCGTGATCGCGGCCACGACACCGACCGGCTCGTGGTGCACGACGGAGTTGCCGGTCTTCTCCTCGAAGGCGTACGTGGCCGCCAGCTCGGCGTAGGAGCCCGCGACCGCGATCGGTACGGCCGCGTGGACGGCCTGGGAGAACTTCAGGGGCGAGCCGAGTTCCGCGGTGACGGTCTCGGCGATCTCCTCCGTGCGGGCCACGAGCACGTCCCGGAGGGCAGCCAGGCGCGCCGCGCGCTCGGCGGGCGGGGTCGCGGCCCAGTCCGGGAGGGCGGCGCGGGCGGCCCGTACGGCGGCGTCGACGTCCTCGGCGGTGCCGGCCGGGACCGTGCCGATGACCTGCCCGTCGGCCGGGTTCACGACCTCGATCACGTCCTGGCCGGCGGCGGGGCGCCAGGCACCCCCGAGGTACATGCCGTCGTATGCCTTCATCGCGCTTCCTCCGGGGCGGGGCGTCGTCGTCCGACACATAAACTAGCGGCGATAGTTTTCCGACGCCAGACGTCACGGGGTGCCGGGCACCGGATGCCGGGTCATCACAGCACGGCCGGGGCCCGGCCCGAGTGTGCGGCTCCTCACTCCCCCAGATCGGGCAGGCGCTCGGGGTGCGGACAGATGCGGTCGCCGTGCTGGTCGAAGACGAAGAGGTGGGCGAGGTCGACGAGGAGCGGCACCTGCATGCCGTGGCGGAGGGCCAGGTCCGGGGTGGTGCGCACGACCAGGTCGCCGGGCAGGCGGGGTTCGGCGGCCGAAGGACGGGCCCCGGTGTCCCGGGGGTCGTCCAGGGCCACGACGGGGCCCGCCCGGCCGGCCGCGGTCCGCTCCCGCAGACGGGTGAGGACCGAGGCCTCACGGCGACGGCGCCGGACGGGGCGGCCGGGTCGGGGGCGCGGGGCCTCCAGTTCGGGGACGACGGCGGGGCTGGAGCCGGTGTTGAAGTGGACGAGGATCTCGTGCCCCTGGAACTCCACGTGCTCGACCAGGCCGGTGATCGGCACCTCGCCGGGGCGGGCCGCGGAGTGCTTGGCTATCCGGACGGCCTCCGAGCGCAGGCCCACGATGACCTCGCGGCCCTGCTGGACGCGCAGCAGCTGGTGGTCCAGGGAGAGCGGCTCGGGCAGGCGCAGGAACTGCTTGCCCAGGCTGATGGTCATCGCACCGTCCAGCGGAGCGCGCACCAGGCCGCGCAGCAGGTTGATACGGGGGGTGCCGATGAAGGCGGCGACGAAGACGTTGCTGGGCAGCGCGTAGACGACCCGCGGGCTGTCGACCTGCTGGAGCACGCCGCCGCGCAGCACGGCGACCCGGTCGCCGAGCGACATGGCCTCGGACTGGTCGTGGGTGACGTAGACCGTGGTGACGCCCAGCTCGCGGGTGAGCTGGGCGATCTCGGCCCGCAGATGGGTGCGGAGCTTGGCGTCGAGGTTGGACAGCGGCTCGTCCATCAGGAAGGCGGAGGGGTGACGGGCAATGGCCCGGCCCATGGCGACCCGCTGGCGTTCACCGCCGGAGAGCTGGCCGGGCAGGCGGTCGAGGAGGTCCTCGATGCCCAGCATCCGGGCGGTGGCGTCCACACGCGGCCCGGGGTCCGTGCCCGGGGCCTCGATACGCAACGGGAAGCCGATGTTGGCGCGGCTGGTCATGTTCGGGTAGAGGGCGAAGTTCTGGAAGACCATCGCCATGTCCCGGCCGGAGGGCGGCAGGTCGTTGGCGTACTCGCCGTCGAGCAGCAGCTCGCCCTCGTCGATCTCCTCCAGCCCGGCGATCATCCGCAGCACGGTCGACTTGCCGCAGCCGGACGGGCCGAGCAGCACGAGGAACTCGCCCGGCGTGATGTCCAGCGACAGCCGGTCCACCACGCGGGCGCCTCGCGTGTAGGCCTTGCTCACGTCGTGCAGGGAGATGGCGCGTGTCATGAGGTGCCCCCGAGGGGTCTTCAGGGCGCTGGTGCTCCGCGGTCGGAAGCCCCGTGCGGGTCGTACGGGGCTGTGGGTCACGGAAGTTAACGGAATGTACGCGGCCTGGGGAAGACACCCGGCGGAATCCGGGTTTTCGGTCCAGCTGGTGAGAAGGCGGACGGCCCGGTTCGGCCATGGGCCGGAGGCCGCCCGGGGTCAGTGGATGGCGGTGAGGTGGGCGAAGACCACGACGTTCCCCGAGTAGCCCTTCCTGCGGTCGTAGCTGCCGCCACAGGTGATCAGGCGCAGTTCGGGGCGGCCCCGGGCGCCGTACACCTCCTTGCTCGGGAAGTGCGCCTTCTCGTACGACTTGATCTTGTCCACGGTGTAGACGGCGATCCGCCCGTCGGCGCGGCGGGCCTTGACGATGCGGCCGCGTGTGAGCTCGGGCAGTCCCGCGAAGACGGCGGGACCGCTGTCCGTGTCGAGATGCCCGACGGCCACGGCGGTGCCCCGCTCGCCCGGCGAGGCGCCGTACCGGTACCAGCCGACCAGCTTCGGGTCGTCCTCCGGGGGTGCGGTGAGGCGGCGTTCGCGGTCGAGGCCCAGGTCCATGACCGGGGCGTCGATACGGAGGTAGGGGATGAGCAGGCGGGTGGCCCGGGAGCGGGGCAGGGGGTGGAGGGACGCCGGGGGGCGGGGCGGTCGTGCGGTGGGGGTGGAGGTGCGCTTCGGGCCGGGGTCGGCGGCGGGCCGCTGGTTCCGTGCCCCGCGGGCGTCGGTGGAGGGCCCGGGGGTGGGGGATCCGAAGGGCGGGTGCCCGGAAGCGTGGGACCCGGGGGCCTCGGATCCGAGGGGCGGGTGCCCGGAGGCGTGGGATCCCGGAGCTTCGGATCCGGGGGGCCGCCGCCCGGAGGCGGGGGACCCAGGAGCATCGGACGCAGGGGTGGGGCCCGCGACCGTACGGGATGCGGGTGCCCGGGACGGGCCGGTGTGAGGGCCGGGCTCCCGGGAGGGGCGGGGCCGGGCGGCCGGGGCGTCGTCCGATCCGCCCGGCACGGCAGCGGTGGAGGCATCCAAGTCGTCCGGCAGGGCAGCGGTGGCGACACCCGAGTCGCCCGGCACGGCAGCGGCAGCCTCGGCGGAGCCCGGCGAGAGGGCCGTGGCCGCCCTGCCCGGTTCTCCGCTCCGGTCCAAGCAGACACCGCACACGAGCAGGGCGACGGTCACCACGATCGTCCGCGTCAGGCGGTAGGCGCGCGTCCGGTGCCAGGGCCTGCGGTACCGCCGGCGCCGAGCCACCGGAGCAGGGACGTATCCGTAGCCAACCCTGCGCCGCCCCGCCGGAACACCGACGACACCGGTTCCGGCTCCACGCCGAACGGCCGCGCCCCCGTAGCCCGGTCGCCGCCGCGCCGCGAGACCAGCACCGGAACCAGGCCGGGCCCCACGCCGCGCCCCCGGTTCAGCGGCAGGAGCCGCCGCGCCCCCACGCCGCCCCACCGGAGTCCCGCCGGAACCTGCCGCATCGCCACGCCGGACCGTCGACACGCCGGCAGAACGGGACCCCGCCCCACGCCCCACCGCCGAGCCGGTCTCGGATCGACTGCCTGCCCCACGCCGAACCACCGAGCCGCCCTCGGACCGACCGCCGGCCCCACGCCGCACCGCCGAGCCGTTTCCAGACCGACTGCCTGCCCCTCGCCGAACCACCGAGCCGGTGTCGGGGCCGGCCCCTCCCCCACCCCAGCCCACCGACCCCGCACCCATGGCCTCACCGGCCCCACGCCGCTCCACCGGAGCGGCGCGATACGCGGAACGCGGCCTACGCCGCGCCATCGGGGCGGCGACGGAGCCGGAACCAGACCGTCCCGGCGACGGCGGCCAGCCCGACGGCGGCTGCGCCGGCGACCGGCGTGAAGGCCTCGGCACGGGCGATGCCGCCGCCACCCGCCGGCGGACCACCGTTGGGGGTGATGGCGGTGGGCGTGGCCTTGGAGGCCGGGCAGTCGACCTGGAACACCTTGAACTTGCCCGCGCCGTGGGCGCGGTCGGTGAGCCAGGTCAGCTTGTACTGCCCGTTGGGCAGGTCGATGACCGGAGTGCGGCCCGCGCCGGCCCCGTCGAGGGTGACGGAGCCGCTCTTGGCCGGCACCTCGGGCAGGGTCTGGATGGTCCAGTTGACCGTCTCGCCTCCCTCGAAGTCGAACGCGGCGAGGTAGAAGTCGCAGACCTTCGGGTCGTTGCGTCGATCACTGGCCAGGGTGTCGGTCGCGTGGATCTTGACGTCCCCGTTGTCCCCCGGAGCGGCGACAGCGGGCACCCCGCTCAGGGTGGTCCCTGCGAGGGTGAGGGCGGCGAGGACGGCGGTGCGGGTGCCGGCACGGCACACGGGAGGTACGACGGGCATGAACATGCCTCCAAGTCAGATGATTGTCATACAAATACCTCGTCACCTGACTCTCTGTCACAAGACCGTCGAAGGGCGGCAACTGCGCCCTGCGACGCGTCAGATATCGCTCTTCCGGCGCAGCCGTACCCGCGACCGGCGGGCCTCGCCCGTCTCCTTCCGCTCCTCCGGCGACCGCACGGCGACGCCGGAGGACAGCAGCAACAGCACCCCGAGCATCACGAACGGCGCCGCCACCCCCGCGACCCCGGCGATCAGCCCGGCCGCGGCGGGCGCGGCGACCTGGCCGAGCCGGTTGCCGGTCAGGCGCAGCGCCAGGGCCGTGGAACGGGCCTCGTCAGGGGCGGCCTGGACGACCGTCGTCATGGACAGCGGCTGCCCCACACCGAGGCAGAAGCCGAGCAGCACCAGCAGCAGGCCGAGTGCCCACACCGGCATCGGCAGGGCGATGCCCGCGCACAGCAGGGCCGCCAGCAGACAGGTCACCGTGAGCAGCAGGGTGCGGCCGAGCAGCCGCAGCAGGGGCGTCAGCACCAGACGGCAGGCGATGGTGGCCGCCGCGCGCAGGCTGAGCAGGACACCGATCACGGACGGCGCGATGCCCCGGTGCTCGCCGACCACCGGAAGGTAGGCGGTGAGGATGTCGGTCGCGGACAGCACGGCGAGGCTGATGAGGATGCCGGCCGGCACGCCCCGGGTGCGCAGGATGCGCCGGACCGGGACACGGTCGCCCTTCTCGGCGCCGGAGGTGGCCGCCGTCCGGCGGTGCTCGATGCGCCACAGTGAGGTGAACGCGACCGCCCCGATCGCGCCCGCCACGATGAGGGCGAGCGCGCTGGTGCCCGTCATGTCGTCGCCGCTGATCACCGCACCCGCGGCGATGGGCCCGACCAGCTGCCCGAGCGCGGCGCCGATGGTGAAGTGGCCGAAGTTGCGGTCCTGTTCGTGCGGCGCGGACTGGCGGGCGACCAGGGACTGGGAGCCGATGACGAAGCAGAGGTGGCCGAGGCCCATCACCCCGCTCCACAGGGCCATCGCCCACAGGGAGTCCGCGACGCCGCTGAGCGCGCAGCCGCCGGATATGAGGACCACTCCGACGGGCAGCAGGGGCGCGCAGCGGCCGTGGTCGGTCCGGCGGCCCAGAGGCACGGCGGCGAACAGCGGCAGCAGCGCGTACACACCCGCGATCACACCGACCGCGCGCTCGTCCGCGCCCAGCGCGAGGGCCCGGTAGGAGACGGCGGGCCGGGCCATCGACACCGCCCCCTGCGCGAAGCTGAAGGCGATGACGAGGCGGAGCAGCCAGCCGCGGTTCCCACCGGGCCTCACGATGTCGTCCTCCATGCGGTGGCTAGATGATCCCGAAGAGCATGCCCGCCCCGAGGATGACCAGACAGGTGAGGGCGGCCCACTTCACGACGAACTTCGTGTGGTCGCCGAACTCCACCTTGGCCATGCCGACCAGGACGTAGACGGCCGGGACGAGCGGGCTGGACATGTGCAGCGGCTGGCCGACCAGCGAGGCGCGGGCCATCTCCAGCGGGGAGACACCGTGTGCGGCGCCCGCCTCGGCGAGGACGGGCAGGACACCGAAGTAGAAGCCGTCGTTCGACATGAAGTACGTCAGCGGAAGGCTGAGGATGCCGGTGACCAGGGCCATGTGCGGGCCCATGCTGCCGGGGATGACGTCCACCATCCACTTGGCCATGTGGTCGACCATGCCGGTGCCCTGCAGGACGCCGGTGAAGACGGCGGCGGCGAAGACCATGCCGGAGACGTTCAGTACGTTCTCGGCGTGGGCGGCGATGCGGGCCTTCTGGTCCGGGATGTGCGGGAAGTTGACGGTGAGCACGAGTGCGGCGCCGAGCAGGAACAGCACCGGGATCGGCAGCAGCTCCATGATCATGGCGGTGAGCAGGCCGACGGTGAGCAGCGCGTTGAACCAGTACAGCTTGGGGCGCAGCGTGGCGCGGTGGGGGTCGAGGCCCTGGAAGTCGTCGTCCTGCTCGTCGGCGTCCGTGCCGGAGCCGGCACCGCCCGCGACGCCCTTGCGCATGGAGACCTTGCGGTCGCCGGAGCCGCCGGCGCCCACGAGGACCGTCTCGGTCTCCTTCTCGTCGACCTTCTCCTCCACGAGCACCTCGTCCAGCGTCAGCACGCCCAGCCGCCGGCGCTCACGCACACCGAGGACGTAGGAGAGGACGAAGACGAACAGCAGGCCCACCAGGAGCGCCGGGATCATCGGGACGAAGATGTCGCTGGCGTCGAGCTTGAGCGCGGTCGCGGCGCGGGCGGTCGGGCCGCCCCAGGGGAGGGTGTTCATCACGCCGTTGGCCATGGCGGCGACACCGGTCATCACGACCAGGCTCATCTTCAGGCGCTTGTACAGCGGGTACATCGCCGAGACGGTGATCATGAAGGTGGTGGAGCCGTCGCCGTCCAGCGACACGATCGCGGCGAGCACGGCGGTGCCGACGACGATCCGCATCGGGTCGGCTTTGCAGAATTTGAGAATGCCGCGGACGACCGGGTCGAAGAGACCGACATCGATCATCACACCGAAGTAGACGATCGCGAACATGAGCATCGCCGCAGTGGGGGCGAGGTCGGTCACGCCGTCGAGGACGTAGTCGCCGAGCTTGGCGCCCTTGCCGACGAACACGCAGAACAGCGCGGGAATCAGCACGAGCGCCGCGATCGGCGACATCTTCTTCATCATGATCAGGACCAGGAAGGTCGCGATCATGGCGAAGCCGAGGATGGTCAGCATGAGTGGATACCTAACGTTCGCCCTTGAACATCCCACCAGGGCCGGCGGTGTCCGAGACGTTAGGTGCGTTCAAGCAGCGTTAACAAGACGTTGACGTGCGAGCAATAAGCGCAAAACTGCTGGTCACAGCTTTGCTCAGGTCAGAGCGGTGAGCTTTTCGGTCACGGATGCGCATCCGGGGGCCGTCTCGGGGGCGACCTCGACGGGCACTCCGTTGAGGACCGCGTTACCCGACAGCGGGTCGAGCAGGCGGCCGTCGAGGAGCTGGTTGACGTTGACGCCGGGGTCGGTCGCGGCGTGGCTGAGCCGGGTGCCGGGACGGTTGTGGCCCCAGCCGTGCGGCAGGCTCACCACACCCCGGCGCACGTCGTCCGTGACCTCGGCCGGTGCGGTCACCTCTCCCCCGGCGCCCTTCACGCGCACCGGCGCCCCGTCCCGCACGCCCAGCCGTTCGGCGTCCTCGGGGTGGATGTGCAGGGTGCAGCGGTTGGAGCCGCCGGTGAGGGCGGGCACGTTGTGCATCCAGCTGTTGTTCGAGCGGAGGTGACGGCGGCCGACCAGGACGAGCCCGTCGGGGCGCTCGGCCAGGGAGCGCTTGAGGCGGGGCAGGTCGTCCGCGATGGGCTGCGGCAGCAGTTCCACCTTGCCGCTCCTGGTCTTCAGCGGCTGCGGCAGGCGGGGCCGCAGCGGGCCGAGGTCGAGGCCGTGCGGGTGCGCGAGCAGCTTCCGAAGGGTCAGTCCGTCCGGTCGTACGCCGAAGCCGTCGCCGTAGGGGCCGAGGCGCAGCATCATGTCCAGCCGTCGCTCGGGTCCGGTGTCGCCGGTGAGCAGCGTGGCGAGTTCGCGGGGATCACGGCCGTGCACGGGCGAGTGCGGTTCCTCGACGGCCTTGCCGAGGGTCTGGTCGATGACCATCTGGTCGACGGCGGCGGGGTCGGCTCCGTGCATGCCGGTCACGGCGAGGATGAGCCGGGCCAGGATCTCCGTCTCGGCCATCCGGCCCGGCTCCAGCGGGATCGCGGGGCGGGTGTAGCGGACCTGGTTGCGGACGGCGAGGGTGTTGAAGGCGAAGTCGTGGTGCGGGCTCTGGGAGGGCGGGGGCGGGGGCAGGACGACGTCGGCGTGGCGGGAGGTCTCGTTGAGGTACGGGTCGACGCTGACCATGAAGTCGAGCGAGTCGAGCGCCCTGTCGAGCCGGTCGCCGTCGGGTGCGGAGAGCACGGGGTTGGCGGCGACGGCGAGGAGCGCGCGTACCGGCTCGCCCTCCTCGGTGGCGGTGTCGATCTCCTCCGCGAGGGCGGAGAGGGGCAGCTCGCCCTTGGCTTCCGGGTGCCGGCTCACGCGGGAGTGCCAGCGCCCGAGGGCGAAGCCGCGGCCGGGTCCGGCGGGGCGCGGGGTCCTGTCGGTGGCGGCCTGCGGGAAGAGCGCGCCGCCGGGCCGGTCGAGGTTGCCGGTGAGGATGTTCAGGACGTCGACGAGCCAGCTGGCCAGGGTGCCGTGCGGGACGGTGCAGCTGCCGATGCGGCCGTAGACGGCGGCGGTGGGGGCGGCGGCGAGCTCGCGGGCGAGGGTGCGGATGACATCGGCCTCGACGTCGCAGGCGGCGGCGACGGCTTCGGGGGTGAACTCCGCCAAGGCGTCGGCCACTTCCTCGACGCCCTGGACGTGCGGGGTCGGCTCGGTGAGGCCCTCGGCGAAGAGCACCTGGGCCATCGCCGCGAGCAGCAGCGCGTCGGTGCCGGGCCGCACGGCGATGTGCCGGTCGGCGAGCTTGGCGGTGCGGGTGCGGCGCGGGTCGATCACGACGAGCGTGCCGCCCCGGGCCTTGAGGGCCTTGAGCTTGCCGGGGAAGTCGGGGGCCGTGCACAGACTGCCGTTGGACTCCAGCGGGTTGGCGCCGATGAGGAGCAGATGGTCGGTGTGGTCCAGGTCGGGCACGGGGATGGCGTTCGCGTCGCCGAAGAGCAGTCCGCTGGAGACGTGCTTGGGCATCTGGTCGACCGTGGAGGCGGTGAAGACGCTGCGGGTGCCGAGCCCGGCGAGCAGCACCGCCGGGTAGAGGGCACCGGCCATGGTGTGCACGTTGGGGTTGCCGAGCACGACGCCGACGGAGTTCGGGCCGTACCGCTCGACGATGGGCCGGATGCCTGCGGCGACCGCGTCGAAGGCCTCCTCCCAGGTGGCCTCGCGCAGCTCGCCGTCCCTGCGCACGAGCGGGGTGCACAGCCGGTCGGGGTCGGCGTCGACGGCCCCGAAGGAGGCGCCCTTGGGGCAGATGAACCCCTTGCTGAAGACGTCGTCGCGGTCACCCCGGGCATGGGTGACGCGCGTCCCTTCGATGGTGAGGGTCAGGCCGCAGGTGGCCTCGCACAGGGGACAGATACGCAGGGCGGTGCGGGACACGGGTCCTCCAGGGGCGGCGGCTGCGGTGACGCACGAACCCGCCCGAGCATACCGACCGGTATGCACGGTGGGGAGGCCCTGACCGGTGTGAGGTCAGTCGAGCACCCGGGCCAGATAGGCCCGCAGCATCTCCCGCATCTCCTCGATGATCTTCTGGTCCCCCTCGGGCGCGACCCGGAACGCCAGGTGCACGAGGGTGTCGGCGGTCTCGACCGCGATGAGGAAGACCCGGCGCAGCTCCTCGTCGGGCTCGCGGTCGAGATAGCCGGAGAGAAGTTCGGTGAGGCGGTCGGCGACGCGGTGGTTGGGTTCGGTGTGGCGGGTGCCGACCGGGATCTGGTTGCCGAAGTCGACGAGGGAGAAGCCGGGCGCGGTGCGCTTCATCTCCAGGTACTCGTCGAGCACGGCGTCCATGGCCTCGCGCCAGCCCCCGTCGCCCGCCGTGCGCAGGCGCTGGGTGACCCGCTCCGCGTAGCGCTCCAGGTTGCGCTGGGCCAGCGCGTCGACCATCTGGCGCTTGTTGCCGAAGAAGCGGTAGACCGAGCCGATGGGGACCGCGGCCCGCTGGGCGACGGCACGGGTGCTCAGGTCGTCGTAGCCGACCTCGTCGAGGAGGTCGGCGCAGGCGTCGAGGATTCTGGCCAGGCGTTCGGCACTGCGCCGCTGCACGGGCGCACGACGGAGCGATGTCGCGTGGGGCACGGGTTTCATGATGCCTTTCCGGCGCGGTCCGGTGAACCTCGCCCCCCGATCCGGGACCGGGTGTCCGTCGCGTGCGTCCGCGCCTTCCGCCGGGCGTCCGCTCCCGGCGTGGAGCCGGGGCCGGGCTCCGACGCGGTGATGTCGGCCGTGCTCTGCACGGGTGTGCCGTCCACCGCCCACACCGTGCCGTCGTCGGCGTGCAGGCGGGCCGTGACCTGGTGCGTGCCGCGCGGCACGAGGTGGTCGGCGAGACGGTACTCGGGCGCCCGGAGCCGGGCGACGAGGCGGCCGTCCACGTAGAGTCGCGCGAGACCGCGCCCGGCCACCGCCCGGGCTGCCGTACCGGCGGGCGAGAAGCGGAAGTTCCGCACGGTCAGACGCACGTCCCAGCCGCCGGCCGGGCCGGGCTGCACCTCGATGCCGACATCGGGGGCGCCCCGCCGCTCCACCTCCCGGTAGGGACGCCCCTCCTGATCCCGGTCCCCCAGGAGACGGCCCACCGGTGAGGGCGACGCCCCGCTCTCCCGCGCATCACCTGTGCCGCAGCCCGCGGATCCGGTCAGCAGCAGGACACAGACCGCGAGCACGGCGCGAGATCCCCGTGTCCACGACATGCCGGGGAGCCTAGAACAGGCGTCCGGGCCGGCGGATCGTCCTGGAGTCGGGTTCCCCTCCTCCCTCAAGAGGAGGTCCGACAGGCCGCGCGTCCCTCTTGCGCCGGGGAAATCGCAATCCTACGGTGTCGCATAGGAATCGGGTGGTACGCAGGAATCGGACCGCAAGGGAGCAGCGATCATGGGCGCGGACGCGCGGAAGACCGCCGAAGGGCTGACCTACCTCTCCGGCTTCGGCAACGAGCACAGCTCCGAGGCCGTCCCCGGCGCACTGCCGGAGGGCCGCAACTCCCCCCAGCGGGCCCCGCTCGGGCTGTACGCGGAACAGCTGAGCGGTACGGCCTTCACCGAGCCCCGGGCCCACAACCGCCGCTCGTGGCTGTACCGGATCCGCCCGTCGGCCGCGCACCCCGCGTTCACCCGCATGCACAACGGCTCGATCCGCACCGCCCCCTTCACCCAGACCGTGCCCGACCCCAACCGCCTGCGCTGGAACCCCCTCCCCGACCCGGGGCCGGAAACCGACTTCCTGGCCGGCCTGTGGACCCTGGGCGGCAACGGTGACGCCACCCAGCGCACCGGCATCGCCGTCCACCTCTACACCGCCAACACCTCGATGGACCGGGTGTTCAGCGACGCCGACGGCGAGCTGCTGATCGTCCCGGAGCGCGGCGGGCTGCTGCTGCGCACGGAGTTCGGGCTGCTCCATGTGGAGCCGGGACATGTGGCGCTGATTCCGCGTGGTGTCCGCTTCCGTGTAGAGCTGCTCGACGAGTCCGCCCGCGGCTATGTGTGCGAGAACTACGGCGCGCCCTTCCGCCTCCCGGACCTGGGCCCGATCGGCGCGAACGGCCTCGCCAACCCCCGGGACTTCCGCGCCCCGGTCGCCGCGTACGAGGACGTCGAAGGCCCGGTGGAGGTGGTGAACAAGTTCTGCGGCAACCTCTGGACGGCCACCTACGACCACTCCCCGCTCGATGTCGTCGCCTGGCACGGCAACCATGTGCCGTACGTCTACGACCTGCGCCGTTTCAATGTGCTCGGCACCATTACGTACGACCACCCGGACCCGTCGATCTTCACGGTGCTGACGTCCCCGTCGGACACTCCGGGGCTGGCCGGCGTCGACTTCGTGGTGTTCGCCCCGCGCTGGCTGGTGGGTGAGGACACGTTCCGGCCGCCGTACTTCCACCGGAACGTGATGACCGAGTACATGGGCCTGATCGAGGGCGCGTACGACGCGAAGGCGGAGGGCTTCGTGCCGGGCGGCGGCTCGCTGCACAACATGATGTCGGCGCACGGCCCGGACCGGGAGACCTTCGACCGGGCGAGCGCCGCCGAGCTGAGGCCCCAGAAGATCGATGACGGCCTGGCGTTCATGTTCGAGACGCGCTGGCCGATCGCCCTCACCCCGCAGGCGGCCCGCGCCGAACACCTCCAGCAGCGCTACGACGACGTCTGGCAGGGCCTGGAACGGCACTTCCGTCCCTTGCACTGAACATCTCCGACCGGTACGGATGGCCCGTGACCTCCTTCGCTCCGGACTCGATCGTCCTGAACCGCAAGCTGCCGCTCTGGTACCAGGTGTCGCAGTCGCTGCGCGCCTCGATCCTCGGCCGCTCGCCCCAGGACCCGCTGCGCCTGCCCACCGAGGAGCAGCTGGCCGGCCACTACGGCGTGAGCGTGCTGACCATGCGCCAGGCGCTGAAGGAGCTGGAGGACGAGGGGCTCATCACGCGCCACCGCCGGCGCGGCACCTTCATCGAGCCGCACGCGCGCCGGGGTTCCCCGGTCCGGCTGCTCGGCTCGGTGGACGCGATCGTGGCCCAGCAGTCCGGCATGACGACCGAGCTGCTGGACCACGGCACGGCCCCGGTGCCCGCCGAACTCGCCGAGTTCTTCCCGGATCTGCCCGAGGTGGCGACGTACCACCGGCTGCGCAGCGACGAGAAGACCGGCGAGCCGACCAACCACGCCCGCAACTACGTGCGTCCCGAACTGGCCGCGCGCATGGACCTGGACGACCTGGTCCGGTGGCCCATGACCAAGGTGCTGCGGGACGTCGTCGGGGCGGACATCAGCCGCATCACGGACACGGTGGAGGCCCGTCTGGCCGACCCGGAGACCGCGAAACTGCTCCAAGTCCCGCTGCTCAGCCCGATCCTGCACTACACGGGCATCACGTACGACGCCGGCGGGCGGCCTCTGGACGTGGCCGTCATCCAGTACCGGGGGGACCGCTTCTCCTTCACGGTGACCCTGGAGGCGACCTGACCCGGGTGCCGGAGCCACACCGTACGATGCCCTGCGTGACGCACGACGACGCTCCGCTGCTGGCGGACCTCATGCCGTGGTCCGTCGCACCGCCGCGGCTCGGCCGGGGGTGGCCGGCGGGACCCGACGCGGCGTCCCTGAAGGCCCGCTGGGACGCCCTGATGAAGGCCGAGGGACCCGACCGCGAGACCCTGTTCGAGCCGACCCGCTCGCGCACGCCGCACACGGCGGTCGGCCAGTTGCCCGGCCAGGCGGGCAGCGGCACGCAGAAGCTGGCGCGCGCCTCGGGGCCCTGCCCGGAGCCGGTGCGCGTGCTGTGCGCCCCCTTCGACGAGCAGTGGCTGATCCCCGACCAGCGGCTGATCGACGCGGCCCGCCCGGAGCTGTGGCGGGTGGCGGACGAACGGCAGGTCTTCGTGCTGGAGGCGCCCGAGGCCCCCGGGAGTGCCCGCGAAGTCCCGCGCCTGCTCGTCACCTCACTGCTCCCGCTGCTCCGCCCCGGCCGGATCCGCCCGCTGTTCCGGCGGCCGGACGGGCAGGAGCCGAACCTGGCTCCCGGCCTGCTGGAGCACCTGGGCACCCGTCTGGGCAGTGTGCCCACGCCGCTGGACGTGCTGGCGTGGATCACGGCGACAGCGCGCCCGGACCTCTCCGTCCCGCTCACCGGGGACACCGACGCCTGGGCGCGGGGTCTGGAGCTGGGCCACCGGCTGCTGTGGCTGATGCGCCGCGACGGCGAACGCCCCAAGCTGCCCGGCGGCCGCCGCCCCTACGTCCGCGCCCCGCTGCCCTCCCGCCCCCTTGCCCTGCGCTACGACCGGGACGAGGAGGCCCTGCTGCTGGACGAGGGCCGCATCTCCCCGGTGCCGCCGGAGGCCTGGGACTTCGAGGTGGGCGGGGTGCGCGTCCTGGAGCAGTGGTTCACGGCGCGCGTCGCCGAGGCCGAGCCGGGCACGCTCGCCGCGATCCGCCCCGCGACCTGGCCCCAGCCCTGGACGTCGGAGTTGCTGGAACTGATCACGGTCCTGGCCCTGCTGGCCGAACTGCGCCCCTTGGAGGAGCCTGAGGTCCCCGACCCGGTCACGGCGACGGAGCTGCGCGAGGCCGGCGTCCTCCCGGCGCCGGCGTCGGCCCGCCGCCCGGCCTCGGTACTGGACGGCCCCGAGGAGGGCCCGGAGGGGCAGCTGGCGCTGCTGTAGCGCGTCAGCGCAGGTCGGGGTCGTAGGCGTCCAGGACGCGTTCGAGGGCCCGTCTGAACACCGACTCCAGATCGACGGGCCCGCTCTGCTCCATGAAGGCCGCGGCCAGCCGCGGATACGCGCCGGTGGCCACCTGGCTGCCCAGATAGGCCATCCGGACCGCGTTCTCCTCCTCCACGGACCACGGCATGGACCGCGTGCGCTCGACGGTCGCGATGTCGTTCGCGGTGTACGTGGTCACGACGCCGTTGAGCAGCGCGATCAGCTCCGTCTTCGTGCCGGCCGGGACGTCGAGCGGTTCGAGGCAGGCCAGGCAGTGCTCCAGGTAGCGCAGGGAGTTGGGGCCGAAGGCGAACACCCCTGGCATCAGGCGCGGCACCCAGGTGTGACGGCGCATGATGGCGCGTGTCTCCTCCGCGTTGCGGAGCATGTCGGCGCGCCAGTCGCCCGTGGGCTCGAACATCTCGTGCTCGGCACCGATGGCGTCGATCATCAGCTCGTACAGGTCCTCCTTGCGGGGGACGTAGTTGTACAGCGACATCGTGCCGCAGCCCAGTTCCGCCGCGACGTGCCGCATGGACACCGCGTCCAGCCCCTCCGCGTCGGCGATCCGCACCGCCGCCGCCGCGATGTCGGCGCGGGTGAACGCCGGTTTCGGCCCACGGCCGGTGCGCTCGGGGCGCGCCCAGATCACTTCGGGTACGGCAGCTCGGCCCGCCATCGATCATCACCTCGGCCACCATCCTAGTTACGTACAGCGTACGTAGTGCGCTATGGTCATGCCATGACTTCTACGTACGCTGTACTTAGTGAGGGTCTGGAGAAGCGGTTCGGGGCGGTCCGTGCCCTGCGCGGGCTGGATCTCGCGGTGGCCGAGGGGACGGTCTGCGGGGTCCTCGGGCCGAACGGGGCGGGCAAGACGACGGCCGTACGGCTGCTGACCACGCTGCTGCGGCCGGACGCGGGCTCGGCCCGGGTCGCCGGGCACGACCTCGTCCGGGAGGCCGCCGCCGTCCGGCGCCGGATCAGTGTCACCGGGCAGGACACGTCGATCGACGGGGATCTCACCGGACGGCAGAACCTGCTGCTGTTCGGCCGGCTGCACCGGGTGCGCGGCCCGGCCGGCCGGACCGTGGAACTCCTCGACCGCTTCGGGCTGGCCGAGGCCGCCGACCGGCCCGCCGCCACCTACTCCGGGGGCATGCGGCGCCGGCTGGACCTGGCGGCGAGCCTGATCCGGCGCCCCGAGGTGCTGTTCCTGGACGAGCCGACGACCGGCCTCGACCCGGCCAGCCGCAACCTCATCTGGGACGCGGTGCGCGAGCTGACCACCGAGGGCACGACCGTGCTCCTCACCACCCAGTACCTGGAGGAGGCCGACCAACTCGCCGACGACATCGCCCTGGTCGACCGCGGCCGGGTCGCGCACACCGGGTCGCCGGCGCAGCTCAAGGCGCTCGTCGGGGCGCACGCCGAGGTCGTCGTGACGGACGCGGACGCGCTGACGAAGGCGGCGGCCGTCCTCGACCGGCTCACGGGCGCCCAGCCGTCGCTCGACCCTGAGCGGAACACCGTCGGCGCGGTCAGCAAGGACCCGACGCTCACCCTCCCGCTGCTCGTGCGCACCTTGGACTCGGCGGGCGTGCCGCTGCTCGACGTGAGCCTGCGGCCCCCGACCCTCGACGACGTCTTCCTGCGCCTCACGGACACCACGACCACGGCCACGACCGCCACCACGACCGACGACAGGGAGCGTGCCGCATGAGCATGCTGGCGTACGACGGAACCGCGATGCTGGGCCGCCAGCTGCTGCGCATGCGGAACAACCCGGGGCTGCTGATCCTCACCCAGACGATGCCGGTCAGCATGCTGCTGTTCTTCGGCTACGTCTTCAGCAGCGCGCTGGCGATGCCGGGCGAGGCCTACCGGTCGTTCCTGGTGCCGGGCCTGCTGGTGGCGACCGCCGCGGGCGGGATCATGACCGGCATGTTCCAGGCGGCCCAGGACACGCACCGGGGCGTGACGGACCGCTTCCGTACGCTGCCGATGAGCCGGGCGGCCGTACCGCTGGGGCAGGCCGCCGCGGACGTGGTGGTCACGGCCGCGGGGACGGTGCCGTTCCTGCTGGTGGGGCTCGCGGTGGGCTGGCGGGTCGAGGGCGGCCTGCTCGAAGCGGTGGGAGCCGTCGCGCTGTTGATGCTGTTCCGCTTCGCCTGCGTCTGGGCCGGGATCTTCCTCGGCCTGCTCACCCGGAACGAGGAGGCGGCCGGTCAGCTGGGCGGGGCGACGTTCCTGCTGCCGCTGCTGTCCAGCGCGTACATCCCGACGAGCGGGCTGCCGGGCTGGCTGCGGACGGTCGCCGAGTGGAATCCGATCAGCGCGGTGGCGACGGCGTTGCGGGACCTCTTCGGCAACGCGTCGGTGCCCGACGGAGCGGCCTGGCCGGTGGCCCACCCCGTCGCGGGGTCGCTGCTGTGGTGCGCCGTGCTGCTCGGGGTGTTCGTGCCGCTGGCCGTGCGTCAGTACGCGCACGGGGAGCGGTGAAGGGGCGGCCGGAACACCGGAACCGGACGACGCCCCCGGTCACTGCCGGGCGGGGATGCGGCATCGACTGGGGGCGGGCCGCGCTCGGGTACACACCTGGCGCTGCTGCGTGCCGTGGGGATGACGGACGACGAGTGCGCAGCGTTGCACCAGGGGCGGTGTGACCGCCCGAGCGCGGGCCCCTACTTGCCGCCGAACAGCGAGCGGCGCAGCCGGCGCAGCGGTGCGAAGAGCGAGACGCGGCGCACGCGCGCTCCCCTGCCACTGCGGTCGTGCGGCTGACGCGCGGTCAGTTCACGCATCAGAGAGGTCGCCTCGACCGTCTCCCGCTGCGGGACGGCAGGGCCACCCAGCACCGAGAGGTGGCGGTCGAGGCGCGAACTGGTCGCGCTGCTCCCGCAGGTGATCGCAGGGACCCTGGCCCTGCTGCGCACTGTTATCTGTTCCATGTCACTCCCCACCCGTACGAGTCCACCCGGCCCGGGCAGGTTAACCCTATCGCCCCGTCCGGGCACTCGTGTATCGCGGTCACAGGATTCACCTTCCCCATAAGGGGGTTGACGATGTATCCCCGATTACTCTCCGAATCCAACAGATTTCAGGGCGAGTTGGACGATGGGCTGGGTGGTGGGCTGCGGCGATCCCCCGGACGGCTCGACGGTTACGGCCAGTGACGTCGCGGAGGTGCCCAGATCGGTCGCGACCAGGGGCGTGTCGCCCTCGAAGAGGCCCAGGGAGCGTGGTTGCGCGCCCGGGCGCATGAGCCACAACTGGTGCACTCGGCCGCCCGGCGGGGCACCGTATCCGCCGAGGGTGACCACCGCGCTCCCCTCCGAGGCGGAAGCGATCACTCCGATCGTTCGGCCCCGCCCGTCCCGGCCGCTGCTCGCACGGGCGTCCGGAGCCGCGAGAACGTGGGCGATCTCACGTGACCGGTCCCGCTCGGCGGTCAGCTGATCCTGGGTCCGGTTCGCCTGCACCGCGAACAGCGAGGCGACGACGAGGGCCGCGGCGGCGGTGGCCGTGGCGAAGGGCACGAACAGCGGCATCCGGCGACGCTGCCGCGGCGGCGGCTGGGTGCCCCACACGTGCGGCGGCAGCTGCGGCGCCCGCACCCGTGCCGGCTCGCGTGCCGCGCTCTGCGGCGCCGGGTCCTGCGGAGTCGTCCGTACGGCGGCCATGACCCGGTCGCGCAGGGCGGCGGGGGCCGGCGCGGCCGCGGACCAGGCGAGCCGGACGGCGTCCTCGGACAGGGCGCGCACCTCGGCGGCGCAGCGGCCGCAGTCCCTCAGGTGCCTCTCGAAGCGGACCCGCTCCGGGGGTTCCAGGGCGTCGAGCGC
Organism: Streptomyces sp. HP-A2021; assembly: GCF_022807935.1. Taxonomy (NCBI): domain Bacteria; kingdom Bacillati; phylum Actinomycetota; class Actinomycetes; order Kitasatosporales; family Streptomycetaceae; genus Streptomyces; species Streptomyces sp. HP-A2021. Next base: position 7,724,026 of record NZ_CP094344.1, on the reverse strand, counting down.
GTAGGGCGCGGCGAGCGAGTGCGGGTCCTCGCGGCGGAAGAGACTCATGCCACGCCTCCCAGGCACTCGCGCATCCGGGTCAGCCCGTCGCGCATCCGCGTCTTGACGGTGCCCAGCGGCAGGGAGAGCCGCTCGGCCACCTCACGGTAGGTGTAGCCCTCGTAGTAGGCGAGGGTGACGGACTGGCGCTGGAGTTCGGTGAGACGGTCCAGGCAGACGCGTACCCACTCGCGTTCGAGTCCCGCCTCGACCTCCTCGGTGACCTGGTCGAAGGCCGGGTGGTGGGCGCGCCAGGCCTCCCGTTGCTCCCGCTCGCCGGCCGCGCGGGCGCTGCGCACCCGGTCGACGGCACGGCGGTGGGCGAGGGTGAGGATCCACGACATCGCGCTGCCCCGCCCCGGGTCGAACTTCGCCGCCGAGCGCCACAGTTCGAGCAGCACCTCCTGAGCCACCTCCTCCGACTGGGCGGGGTCGCGCACCACACGCCGTACGAGCCCGAACACCGGGCCGGACACCAGCCCGTACAAGTCCTCGAAGGCCTTCTGGTCGCCGCCCGCCACCAGCAGCAGCAGCTCGTCCGCCTCCACTCGGTCCCCCTCTCCCAGGCCGCATGGAGCCTGTCCCCTCATACGAGGCATTCGCAACGCACACACCTCCGGATGGGGTTACGGATCAGCGCGCCGAAAACGCGGGTCGCCCGGAGATGAAACAACTTTCCCGACGCGCCGTAAGAACGTTTGAGATTCGACCAATCCGCTTCGCCGACCGCTCCGAATGGCGTGTGTCAGGCAAGTTGGCACTGAGGACGGACGGCATGACACCTTTCTCCAGGACCGGCGTGACCGGTGCGACCGGTGCGGGACGCAGGAGCATCGCGACCGCGATCTGTGGTGCGCTGGCCGCCGGTGGGCTCGCAGCCGCCGGTGTGACCGCGCTGGAACCCGAGGCGGCCTCCGCCTCCAGTCACCGCGAGGCCCCGCTGATCTCGGGGACCCCGCAGTACGACAACACCGACGTGTACGCGTTCGTCAGCCCGGACAAGCCGGACACGACGACCATCGTCGCGAACTGGATCCCCTTCGAGGAACCGGCCGGCGGGCCCAACTTCTTCACCTTCGCCGAGGACGCCCAGTACGACCTGCGCATCGACAGCAACGGTGACGCGCAGGAAGACCTGCTCTTCCGGTACACGTTCAAGACCCACACGAAGAACGACAAGACGTTCCTCTACAACACGGGCCCGGTCGAGAGCCTCGACGACCCCGACCTCAACATCACGCAGACGTACGACCTCGAACTGATCAAGCTGAAGAACCTGAAGGCCGTGTCGAAGACCAAGGTCGCCGACGACGTGCCGGTGGCGCCGTCGAACGTCGGCAAGGCGTCGATGCCGGACTACAACACGCTGCGCAAGCAGGCGATCCACAAGCTCGCCGGGGGCGCCCAGACGTTCGCCGGGCAGGCCGACGACCCGTTCTTCCTGGACCTCAGGGTCTTCGACCTGCTGTACGGCGGGAACCTCTCCGAGGTCGGCAACGACACCCTCAAGGGCTACAACGTCAACTCGATCGCCCTGCAGGTCCCCAACAGCTTCATCACCGAGTCCCACGAGCAGCCGGTCGTCGGCATCTGGTCGACGACGCAGCGCAAGAACGCCCAGGGCTACTTCGCGCAGGTCTCGCGCCTCGGCAACCCGCTGGTGAACGAGGTCGTCAACCCGCTGAAGGACAAGGACACGTTCAACGCGTCCGCGCCCCGGGACGACGCCCAGTTCCTGAAGAACGTCACCAACCCGGAGCTGCCCAAGCTCATCGAGGGGATCTACAAGATCCCGGCGCCCGACGAGCCGCGCAACGACCTGGTCGACGTGTTCCTCAAGGGCGTCAAGGACCTCAACCAGCCGCCGCACGTGACGCCGTCGGAGCAGCTGCGCCTCAACACCTCGATCAAGCCGGCCGCCAAGCCGAAGCGGCTCGGTGTCCTGGACGGCGACAACGCCGGCTTCCCGAACGGCCGCCGCCTCACCGACGACGTGATCGACGCCTCGCTCCAGGTCGTCGAGGGTGAGCTGCTGGGCGCGAAGAACGACCTGGGCGACGCGGTCGACAAGAACGACAAGGACTTCGAGAAGGCCTTCCCGTACGTCGCCCTGCCGACGGAGGGCTCGCGCGGTCCGCTCGCCAAGGGCGTGGACGGCGGCAACGACGTCCGCAGCCAGCTCGGCGACGCGCTCCAGCCGGCCGAGGCGCAGAGCTCGGACGACATGCGCCTGATCGCCGCGTCCGCCGGGGCCGGCGCGGGCGGCATCGTCCTGATCGGCGCGGCCCTCATGTGGTGGCGCCGCATGCGGAACCGGGCGTACTGACCCGCTCCGCTCCCACCGACCGGCGCGGCCCGTCTCCCGTCCCCCACGGCACGGGCCGCGCCTCTGTCCCACCCCCACCGCACCCGCACAGCCGACCGAGGAGAGGCCATGCCTCCGCGTACGACGGACAGCGCACCGGAGAGGCGCGACGACGACCACCCGCGCCCGGACCAGGAGACCGACGGAGAGCGGTCGGCGGGGCGGGGTCAGGGGCACGCCGGCCCGGGCACCGACGCCGGGGCGGACGCGGGACGGGGCGGCGGTCCGGCCGCCGAAGCGGGCGACGGGCTGCGCCCGGCCCCGGTCGACGGGGCAGAAGGCGGGACAGGGGGCGCGCTCGACACCGACCCGGTTCCCGGGGCGGCGGGCACGGGAGGTGCGGACTCCCCCGGCGTGGAGGCGCGCGCCGCGAACGACACCGACACCGGCACCGGCCCGGATACCGAAAGCACGCCCGGCACCCACGACCGTCCCCGCGCCGGGAACGGATCCGCCGCCGAAGGCGAGCCTGACGGGCACGGCGGCTCCGCACCTCGCCCCGAGAACGAGGACGGCGCCGGTGCCGAAAGCGCGTCCCGCCCCCACGCTCCCTCCGAGCGCGACGCCGTCGAGCCGCGCGTGGCCGCGCTGCGGCGGGCCGCTGACGGGGGACGGCGCTGGCGGGCCGTTCATCTGGCGGGATGTGCCGCGCTGTTGGCCGTCGCGCTGACGGGTGGGGCCATCGCCTTCGGGGGCGTGGGGGACGGCCCTGCGGGGGCTGGTGCCGAGGCCGTGTCCGCGGCCGGGGCGCCGCCGGCCGGTGTGCTGGCCCGGGGCGATCTCGACTCGGGGATCGATTCCCTGCAGAAGCATCTCCGCGCCCAGCCCAGGGACTTCGGCAGCTGGGCCACCCTCGGGACCGCCTACGTCGAACAGGCCCGGACGAACGGCGACCCCTCGCGCTACCCGCAGGCCGAGCGCGCGCTGAAGCGGTCCCTGGAGCTGGACCCCGGCAACGACCAGGCTCTCGCCGGCCGTGCCGCCCTCGCCGCCGCCCGGCACGACTTCACCGGCGCGCTGCAGGACGCCGACCGGGCCCTGAAGCAGAACCCCTACAACGAACGCGCCCTGTGCACGCGTATCGACGCCCTCGTCGAGCTCGGTCGGTACGCGGACGCCGCCGAGGCCGCCCGCACCGCCGACGACAGGCGCCCGGGGGTGCCCGTCTTCACGCGGTACGCGTACGTCAAGGAGCTGCGCGGCGACGTCCGTACGGCGCGTGACGTGCTGGAGCACGCCCTGGAGGCCGCCGACGCGCCCGGCGACATCGCGTACGTCGCCACCGCCCTCGGGCAGCTCGCCTGGAACCAGGGCGAGTACAAGACGGCCCTCGGCCACTACGCCCGCGCCCTCGCCGCCGACGAGGACTACCTTCCCGCCCTGGAGGGCCGCGCCCGCGCCCAGGCCGCGAGCGGCGACCGGGCCGCCGCCGTCGAGGGACTGGAGCAGGTCGTCGCCCGCTTCCCGCTGCCCGGCCCGCTCGTCGCCCTCGGCGAGCTGTACGAGGACCGCGGCGCCGACGGCGACCGGGCGAAGGCCGGCGACCAGTACGCCCTCGTCGACGCCTGGACGTCCCTCGCCCGCGCGGGCGGTGTCAACGCCGACCTCGACTCGGCCATGGCCGCCGCCGACCACGGCGACAAGAAGGAGGCCCTGCGCGCCGCCCGCGCCGAGTGGAACCGCCGGCACAGCGTCCACACCGCCGACGCCCTCGCCTGGGCCCTGCACGTCAACGGCCGCGACGAGGAAGCCCTGCCGTACGCCCGCCGCGCCACCGCCACCGGCTACCGCAACGCCGGCTTCCTCTACCACCGGGGCGTCATCGAGCGCGCCACCGGGAACGACCGCGAGGCCCGCGACCACCTGAAGGCCGCGCTCGACCTGAACCCCGGCTTCTCGCCGCTCGGCGCCCGCGAGGCCCGTACCGCGCTCAAGGACCTGGAGGAGGCCCGGTGACCCTGCGCCGCCTGTTCGCGTCCGGCGCCGCCGTCCTCACGGCCGCCTGCGCGCTCACCCTGCTGCCCGCCGGCGCGGCGAGCGCCCACCCGCTGGGCAACTTCACCGTCAACCGCTACGACGGTCTGGTCGCGGCCCCCGGGGAACTCCGCGTCCACCACGTCGAGGACCTCGCCGAGATCCCGGCGACCCAGGCGAAACCGGACATCGAGCGGCTGGGCATCACCATGTGGGCCCGCGAGCGGTGCGCCACGGCCGCCGCGGACAGCAGGGTCACCGTCGACGGCCGCGGCACCCCGCTCACCGCCGAGCGCAGTCAGGCGCGCGTGCGGCCCGGGCAGGCGGGGCTCGACACCCTCCGCGTGGAATGCGAACTGACCGCTCCCCTGCCGTCGGACAAGGGGACCGTGTCGCTCGGCTTCCGTGGCGCGGGCGCCTCCTCCGGCCCGGGCTGGCGGGAGATCACGGCGCGGGGCGACCGGATGACGCTCACCGAGTCGGACGTCCCGGAGAAGTCGATATCGGCCGAACTGACCCGCTATCCCGAGGAGTTGCTCTCGTCCCCGGCCGACACCGCGGCCGCCGCCCTGCGCGTGCGCCCCGGCGGTGCGGCCCTGGCCGAGGAGGAGTCGGACGCCCCCGCCGCCTCCGTGCTGCCGCGCGGCGCCGACCGCTGGACGCGGGCCCTGGACGACCTGGTCGCCCGGCACGACCTCACCCCGGCCTTCGCCGCGCTGGCCCTGCTCATCGCCGTCGTCCTGGGCGCGATGCACGCGCTCGCCCCGGGCCACGGCAAGACCATCATGGCCGCGACGGCGGCGGCCAGGGGCGGCCAGGCCCGGATGAAGGACGTCCTGCCGATGGCCGCCTCGGTGACGGTCACCCACACCCTGGGCGTGGTCGCCCTGGGCCTCCTGGTCACGGCCGGTTCGGCGGCTGCCCCCTCGGTGATCGCCTGGCTCGGCGTCGCCAGCGGCCTCCTGGTGACCCTGGCGGGCGCGAGCCTGCTCCGCCGCGCCCTGCGCAACCGCGCGCACACCCACCACCACGGCCCTGGCGGCCACACCCACACACACGACGACGAGAGCCACAGCCACAGCCACAGCCACGCGCACGACCACCGTCACGACCACGACCCCCACGACCACGACCACGACCACGACCACGACCATCACGACCACGACCACCCGCACGACCACAACCGTCCCCACTCCCACCCCCACACGGTCGAGCACACCCACGGCGGGTTCACCCACTCCCACCCCGTCGCCCCCACCCTCCGCGGCACGATCCTCATGGGCTTCGCGGGCGGGCTCGTGCCCAGCCCGTCCGCCGTGGTGGTGCTCGTGGGCGCCGCGGCCCTCGGGCAGGCCTGGTTCGGCCTGCTGCTGGTCGTCGCGTACGGCGTCGGGCTCGCGCTCACCCTGACGGCCGCCGGGTACGCCGTCGTCAAGGCGGGCAGCGGGATGACCCGGCTCCTGGACCGGCGCCCCCGCTGGACGGCGGGCCCGATGGCGGCCCTGGTGCGCCGGGCCGCGCCGCTCGGCTCGGCCTGCGCCGTCGTGGTCCTCGGGGCCGGACTGGTGTTCAAGGGGGCCGCATCCGCACTGGGCTGAGTTACGTTCGTGAGGAAATCCGACGTCATGGGGAAAACAGACCTCGTGGAGATTTCGCCCGGCTGCGAATGGGGGCGCCGTGTCCGAAGAACCGGGCCATGAGCGTGTGATCGCGGGCCGCTACCGGCTCCTGGCACCGCTCGGCGAGGGCGGTATGGGGACGGTGTGGCGCGCCCGCGACGAGGTGCTGCACCGTGAGATCGCTGTCAAGGAGGTGCGCGCCCCGGCGGGGCTCGCGGGCGACGACGTGCAGCGGATGTACGCCCGGCTGGAGCGGGAGGCGTGGGCGGCGGCCCGGGTCTCCAACCGGAACGTGGTCACGGTGTACGACGTGGCGACGGACGAGGGCCGGCCGTGGATCGTCATGGAGCTGGTCCGCGGGCTGAGCCTGGCCGAGGTCCTGGACGCCGAGGGCCCCATGTCGCCCCAGCGTGCCGCGCACATCGGCGCCGAGGTGCTGGCCGCGCTGCGGGCCGCGCACGAGGCCGGGGTGCTGCACCGGGATGTGAAACCGGCCAATGTGCTGATCGCGAACGACGGCCGGATCGTGCTCACCGACTTCGGGATCGCCATGGTCGAGGGCAGCTCCGCGCTGACCATGACCGGGGAGGTCATCGGCTCGCCCGAGTTCCTCGCCCCGGAGCGGGCCCTCGGCCGCACCCCGGGCCCGGAGTCCGACCTGTGGTCGCTCGGCGTGCTGCTGTACGCGGCGGTCGAGGGTCACTCGCCGTTCCGTCACGACACCCCGCTGAGCACGCTGCGCGCGATCGTCGACGAGGAGCTGCCACCCCCGTACCGGGCGGGTCCGCTCGCCCCGGTCATCGAGGGGCTGCTGCGCAAGGATCCCGCGCAGCGGCTGCCGGCCGAGCAGGCCGAGCAGGACCTGCGGGTCATCGGGGCGGGCGGCTCGCCGCGCGCCGACACCGTACGGGCCGTCCCGTTCCCGCCGACGCTCGCGGGCCGTCCCGAGCCTTCGCCCACGCCCCCGATGCCCTTCCCGGGGCAGCCGGTGCCGTCCGGCTCGGGGGCGACGACGACGGCCACCCGACAGGACCGCGACCGCCGGGCCGGCCGGGTGCTGGTCGCGGGCGTGGTCGCGCTGGCGCTCGCGGTGGGCGGGCTGACGTACGCGCTGCTGAACCGCGGGGACGGCGACGGGAACGGCGGCCGGGGTGCCGGGGCGAGTACGCCCGCCGAGACCAAGGGCCCGCCGCAGAACACCGGGAGCGGGAAGTCCAGTCCTTCCCCGACGCCGAGCGAGAGCGAGAGCGAGGAGAGCAGTCCGCCTCCGCAGTCGGTGCGGGTCGGTCTCGACGGCACGCGCACGGACTACACGGGCCCGTGTCCGCCGCCGGGCGCCCGGGCGCCGAGGTTCACGGCGACGTTCACGGTGGGGCGGCTGCCGGCCGAGGTGAGCTACCGCTGGGTGACGCAGGACGGGTCGGTGCTCGACGGTGGCTGGAAGACGCTGTCGTTCCCGGAGAGCGGCGGCCGTACGCGGCAGGACGCGGTGACCGTGACGACCGAGGCGGAGAGCGGGACGTTCGAGAACGAGATCGGTGTCGAGGTGCGGGAGCCGGTGCGCACGACGTCCGAGTCGGTGCCGTTCTCGATCACCTGCGAGACGGAGACCCCGACGGGCGGGGCCTCCCCTTCTCCTTCGGACACGGGGTCGGACACGGGTTCCGACTCGGGATCGGACACGGGGTCGGACACGGATTCCGGCTGAGCGGTCAGTCGTTGGCGTTGAGCACCGGCAGATAACCGCCCGACTGGCCGGGCGCCTTCGGGTGGTACGACTCGCCGATGTTGAGCCAGTTGACGCTGTGCAGCCAGGAGTCGCCGGAGCAGATCTCGTGGCCGGTGAAGGTGCCGCGTACGTCGCCGAAGGTGAAGCCGTGGTTCGCGGCGCGCTTGGCGATGGCGGTGTTGAGGTGGTCGGAGGCGTCGTTGATGGCCTTGCGCTTGGTCTCGGAGAGGCCGAGGCAGGTGGTGCCGAGCTTGTAGAAGCGGGGGTAGCCGAGGACGACGACGTGGGCATTGGGGGCCTTGGAGCGGATCGCAGAGTACACGCTGTCGAGCTTGCCGGGCAGCGTGGAGTCGACGTACGCGCGTGCGGTGTTGATGCGGGAGACGCAGGCGCTGTCGGACTGGGTCACACAGGTCGTCATGACGTCGGCGAATCCGGCGTCGTTGCCGCCGACGCTGAGGGAGACGAGGGCGGTGGCGCTGCTCAGCGGGCCGAGCTGTCCGGACAGAACATCACCCGTTCGGGCGCCGGAGCAGGCCGTGAAGTCGAACGTCGAGGGTGAATGGGCGGCGGCCCAGAGGTAGGGGTAGGCCTTCGTGCTGCGCTTGCAGTCGCCGCTGGAGCTGATGTAGCTGCCGGCGCCCACTCCGGAGGAGTAGGAATCACCGAGCGCTGCATAGCCGCCAGTTGCGGCGAGTGAGGACGCCTGCGCCGTGGCGGCCCCGGTGAGGGCGGTGCCGGCGGCGAGGAGGAGCGAGCTCACGAAGACGACAAGTCGGGAACGTCTCATGGAACCTCCCTTAGCAGGATCTCTGCCACAACCGTCGTAGCAGCTACGCGTGTTGACAGGAAGTGTCCATGCCAAGTCTTTTGGGTCGTTTGCGGGGCGCACACGGCGCATTCACCTCACGTTTTGTTACGCCCCGGGCATCCTTTGTTACGTGCCCATGACAGATTTGTTGACTAGTGCTCAACTCTCTTGTTCTACGCCGGTAGTTGGTCGACGCTTTACTCCGGCCCAGAGCGGAACGCGACGCTCCCGGCCGTGTGCGCGAGCACGCGCACATCCCCCACATGACGCGCGCCCCACCCAGGCGCGCGCCGCCTAGAGGAGGCATCCCTCGTAATGGCACAACTGCGTAGCAAGAGACTCGGGTTCGCCGCGATCACCCTGTCGGCGACCGCCGCCCTCGTGGGCGGGCTCACCGCCCTCCCCGCCCAGGCCGCCGCTCCCGCCGAGGGCCGGGTGCTCGCCGCGGACTCCCCCGCCGCGATCAAGGACAGCTACATCGTCACGCTCGACAAGAGCGCGGGCCTGAAGGCGTCCTCGGCCGCGGGCAAGGACCTCGTCGAGGAGTACGGCGGGTCCGTGCGCAAGACGTTCGGCAAGGCACTGAACGGCTACTCCGCCACCCTGTCCGCCACCGAGGCCAGGCGCCTCGCCGCCGACCCGGCGGTGGCCTCGGTCGAGCAGAACCAGCGCGTCGGGCTCGCCGCCACCCAGAACAACGCCCCCTGGGGTCTGGACCGCATCGACCAGACCTCGCTCCCGCTCTCCGGCACCTACACCTACCCGGACAGCGCGGGCAGCGGCGTGACGGTCTATGTGATCGACACCGGTGTGCGCATCACCCACCAGCAGATCAGCGGCCGCGCCGCACACGGTTACGACGCCGTCGACGGCGACAACAACGCCTCCGACGGCAACGGCCACGGCACCCACGTGGCCACCACGATCGCGGGTTCGACCTACGGCGTCGCCAAAAAGGCGAAGATCGTGGGTGTGCGGGTGCTGAACAACAGCGGCTCCGGCACCACCGCGGGCGTGATCGCGGGCATCGACTGGGTGACGCAGAACCACTCCGGCCCCTCGGTCGCCAACATGTCGCTCGGCGGCGGCGCCTCCGCCGCCCTGGACACGGCGGTCCGCAACTCCATAGCCAGCGGTGTCACGTACGCCGTCGCCGCGGGCAACAGCAGCACCACCGCCTCCTCGTCCTCCCCGGCCCGGGTCGCCGAGGCGATCACCGTCGGCGCCACCACCAGCACCGACGCCAAGGCGAGCTACTCCAACTACGGCTCGGCCCTGGACATCTTCGCGCCCGGCTCCTCCATCACGGCCGGCTGGCACACCAGCGACACCGCGACCAACACCATCTCCGGCACCTCGATGGCGACCCCGCACGTCGCGGGCGCGGCGGCGGTCTACCTGGCGGGCCACACCTCCTCCACCCCGGCCCAGGTCGCCTCGGCCCTGACCGGCGGCGCCACCACCGGCAAGGTGACCAGCGCGGGTTCGGGCTCGCCGAACCGGCTGCTGAAGCTCGTGCCGTAACCGGCGCGGACTCCGGCACCTGAACAACCGTTCCCCTCAGGCGGGTCGAGCCTGAGGGGAACGATTGTTTCCGCCACCGGAACCTTTCAACTTGCGCCCCGCAAAACGCATCCCGTAACGACCAAACCAACAAAAACGTGAGGGGCCGTTCCAGGTCTTGCCATACGGGTTCAATCGTCAATACCGTCATACATCTCACCCGCATCGGTCCGTCAGCACGCGGCTCTAGGGGAGGGCTCAAGGACCGCGACGTACCGGCGCGGGGCGCGGTAGGGGGGTGCCGTGCTCGGTGACCGCAACTGTCTCCGGGCCGTGCCGCGCGGTCGGCTGCCGTTTTCCGCTGTCGGCCAGCTTTGCCAGCTCACCCGGCGTGCCCGAAGCTCCATCTCGGCGTGCCACGGGTGAGAACCCCCCTTTCGAACCGGACTGGATCCGGACTGCCCTGGGGGGGCGGTCCACCGGACGAGAGGGACCAGACTCATGAGCTCAGTTCTGCAGCCGGCCGCGGCGGAGCAGCATCCGCCGACCGCCGGGAAGTACCGGCCCGTCTCCTCTCACCTGGCCATAGCGCCGCCGGTGAGCGTGGTCATCCCGGCCATGAACGAGGCGGAGAACCTTCCGTACGTCTTCAAGACCCTGCCCGACTGGATCCACGAAGTGGTCCTGGTCGACGGCAACTCCACCGACGACACCGTCCAGGTGGCCCGCGAGCTGTGGCCCGAGGTCAAGGTCGTCGAGCAGCGCGGCAAGGGCAAGGGCGACGCCCTGATCACCGGGTTCCAGGCGTGCACCGGCGACATCATCGTGATGATCGACGCGGACGGCTCGGCGGACGGCAACGAGATCGTGTCGTACGTCTCCGCCCTGGTCTCCGGCGCGGACTTCGCCAAGGGCTCCCGCTTCGCCAACGGCGGCGGCACGGACGACATGACCTTCATCCGCAAGCTCGGCAACTGGGCGCTGTGCACGGTCGTCAACCGCAAGTTCGGCGCCCGCTACACCGACCTGTGCTACGGCTACAACGCGTTCTGGCGGCACTGCCTCGACAAGATCGACCTGGACTGCACCGGCTTCGAGGTCGAGACCCTGATGAACATCCGGGTCGTCAAGGCCGGGCTCAAGGTGCAGGAGATCCCCAGCTACGAGTACCTGCGCATCCACGGCACCAGCAATCTGCGGGCCGTGCGCGACGGGCTGCGCGTGCTCAGGGTGATCCTCCAGGAGCGTTCCAACCGCCGGGCGCTGCGCCGCCGTTCGCCCCAGTCGCCGATGCTCGACCCGGTCCGGGGAGAGGTGTCTTGAGCGGTCCCGGCATCTCCGTCGTGATCTGCGCGTACACCGAGGACCGCTGGGAGGACATCCTCGCGGCGGTCTCCTCGGTGCGGGCGCAGTCACGGCCCGCCCTGGAGACACTGCTGGTCGTCGACCACAACCAGGCCCTTCTGGACCGTCTCGGCAAGGAGTACAAGGAAGTCGACGACGTGCGGGTGCTCGCCAACGCGGGCCCCCGCGGTCTGTCCGCCGGCCGCAACACCGGGATCGCGGCCGCGCGCGGCGAGATCGTCGCCTTCCTCGACGACGACGCCGTGGCCGAGCGCGACTGGCTCCTGCACTTCGCCGAGGCGTACGCCGACCCGCGCGTGCTGGCGGTCGGCGGGCGCACGGAGCCGGTCTGGGCGTCGGGACGGCGGCCGGCCTGGTTCCCCGAGGAGTTCGACTGGGTGGTGGGCTGCACCTACCGGGGCCTGCCGCGCGGCCGGGTCCGGGTGCGCAACGTGCTCGGCGGCAACGCCTCGTTCCGCCGGAGTGCCTTCGACGCGGCGGGCGGCTTCGCCACCGGCATCGGCCGGGACGGCGACAAACGCCCGCTGGGCTGCGAGGAGACGGAACTGTGCATCCGTCTCAGCCGGGCCCGGCCCGACGCGGTGCTGCTGATCGACGACCGGGCGGTGATCCACCACCGGGTGCCCGAGGCCCGTGAGCACTTCCGCTACTTCCGTACGCGCACGTACGCCGAGGGCCTGTCCAAGGCCCTGGTGGCCCGCAGCGTCGGCGCCGGCAAGGGACTGGAGTCCGAACGCCGGTACGCCACCCGGGTCCTGCCGGCCGGGGTGGCCCGGGGACTGCGGGACGCCCTGCTGGCCCGGCCGGGCGGTGCCGGGCGGGCGGGGGCCATCGTCGCCGGGGTGCTGACGGCGGCGGGCGGATACGTGGTGGGCAGCGTGCGGGCCCGCAGGGGCGGGACCACGTTCTCGGTGCCCGAGGTGGAGGTGGCGGTCCGTGAGTGACGTCCGCGTACCGATCCTCATGTACCACGCGGTCGCGACCGACCCGAACGACGCGACCCGCGCCCTGTCCGTGACCCCCGAGGCGTTCGCCGAGCAGATGGCGGTGCTCGCCGAGCGGGGTCTCAGCCCCGTCACCACCGCCGAGCTGGCGGCGTGCTGGCGCTCCGGCCGCGCGCTGCCCGAGCGGCCGGTCCTCATCACGTTCGACGACGGCTACGAGGGCGTGCACCGGCACGCCCTGCCCGTGCTCGCCAAGCACGGCTTCCCGGCCACCCTGTTCGTCTCGACCGGGTGGATCCGGGGGCCGTACGACACCGGCGGCGGTCTGGACACCATGCTGGACTGGGGCCAGGTCCGCGAGCTCGCGGCGGCCGGTGTCGAGATCGGCGGGCACAGCCACAGCCACCCGCAGCTCGACCAGGTCTCCGACGCCACGCTGCGGTTCGAGCTGATCCACTGCAAGGAGATCGTCGCGGACCAACTGGGCGCCGTCCCGGTCTCGTTCGCCTATCCCTACGGCTACTCCAGCCGCCGGGTCCGGCAGGCGGTACACGAGACGGGGTACGCCCAGGCCCTCGCCGTCGGCAACGGCCTCGCGCGCCGCGCGCAGGGGCCGTACGCCCTGCGGCGCGTGACGGTGCGCCGCAGCACGGGCACCGACGAGTTCGAGCGGCTGGTCGAAGGCCGTGCGATCGGCCGTACGTTCGCCCGGGACCGTGCGCTGACCAAGGGGTACGCCGTGGTCCGCAGGACACGCCAGGCACGCCGGCTGGTGTCCCGCCTCGGGGCTTGACCCGCACCTGCGAAAACGCCGCGTGTGCACCGGGAAACCGGGTGCACGCGGCGCCCTCGTGCCGGATCATGGCGGCATGTCTGGAAACCCGCACGAGGCGCTGCCGATCCGGCTCAACGTCGACGACTCCGACTCCCCGTCCGATGTCGTCGACGCGCTGTTCCTCGGCCGCTTCGCGACGGGCGAGCAGCCGTACTCCCACGCGGTGAACATCGACCGCGTACGGTCCGGGGCGACGCTGATGCCGCCCGGCGCCCGGGTCCTGCGTGCCGCCCGGGACGACGACCGCAGCGCGACCCTCGCCGAGGGCGACGGCTGGACCCTGCTGATCTCCCGCTGGAACCGGGGCGCCGACGTCACGGTGACGGCGACCAGCGCCGAGCTGGCGAAGAAGGTCCTGGACCAGGCCACGGACGGCGCGGCGGACGAACCCGAACCGCAGCCGGAGAACGTCACGATGGGCTTCTGGTACGTCTCCCCGCGCCGCGGCCCGCACCGCACCACGCGCCAGATCGCGGCGGGCACCTGGGACGAGGTCCGGCCCAACTACACGGCGCCGGTGGCGGACGCCATGGACCGTCTGATGAAGACGACCCCCGAGGACATCTCGGGCCGCCTTCTCCTCCTGCACGGTCCGCCGGGCACCGGCAAGACGTCCGCCCTGCGCACCCTCGCGCGTTCCTGGCGGGACTGGTGCCAGGTGGACTGCGTCCTGGACCCCGAGCGGCTGTTCAGTGACGTCGGCTATCTGATGGACATCGCGATCGGCGAGGAGGACGCGGCGGGCAAGGGCCGCTGGCGGCTGCTGCTCCTGGAGGACTGCGACGAGCTGATCCGCGGCGAGGCCAAGCACACGGCGGGCCAGGCGCTGTCGCGGCTGCTGAACCTGACGGACGGACTGCTCGGCCAGGGCCGCAACGTCCTGGTCGGGGTCACGACCAACGAGGACCTGGAGCGTCTGCACCCCGCCGTCGTCCGGCCCGGCCGCTGTCTGGCCCGGATCGAGGTGGGCCCGCTGACCCGCGCGGAGGCGGTGAGCTGGCTGGGCCGCGAAGAGGGCATCGGCCGCGAGGGCGCCACACTGGCCGAGCTGTACGCGCTGCGCCGGGGCACGTCCCCGACGGCCCTGCCGGAGCCGCGCGGGGATGCCGACGCGGGGCTGTATCTGTAGGAGGTCCCCGCGCGCCGGTGTTTTCATGGGTCTATGACCCTGTTCGTCGGCACGTCCGGGTGGCAGTACAAGGACTGGCGGGACGTCCTGTACCCGTCCGGGCTGCCGATGCGGCTCTGGCTGGAGGAGTACGCGGGGCACTTCGCCACCGTCGAGATCAACAACGCCTTCTACCGGCTGCCGGCCCGGGAGACGTTCGAGGACTGGCGCGGCCGCGTGCCCGCGGACTTCGTCGTCGCGGTCAAGGCGAGCCGCTATCTGACCCACATCAAACGGCTCAAGGACCCCGAGGAGCCGGTCGACCGCCTGATGAGCCACGCGGCGGGCCTCGGTGACCGGCTCGGCCCGGTGCTGCTCCAGCTCCCGCCCAACCTGCGCGCCGACCCGGGCCTCCTGGACGCCTGCCTCGCCTGCTTCCCCGCCTCGACCCGCGTCGCGGTCGAGCCCCGCCACGACTCGTGGTGGACGCCTCAGGTCCGCAGGGTCCTGGAGTCCCGGCGCGCGGCCCTGTGCTGGGCCGACGTCCTGGCCCGCCCCGCGACGCCGCTGTGGCGCACCACCGACTGGGGCTACGTCCGCTTCCACCAGGGCCGGGCCCGGCCCTGGCCGCACTACGGCCGCCGCTCGCTGGCCACCTGGCTCGACCGCATCGCCACGACCTGGCCCGGCGGCGAGGACGTCTACGCGTACTTCAACAACGACCCGGGGGGCGCGGCGGTGGAGGACGCGATGACGTTCGCGCGGCTGGGGAGGCCGGCGGGCCTGGAGATCACCCGGACACCCGACCGTCTGGCGCGGGCCGGCTGACCATGCCGCCCTACTCCCCCTGAGCCGCCCGCAGGGCATCCCGTACCGCGGCGAGCGCCGCGTCCTCCCCCTGCCCGAGCCTTCGGGCCCGCTCCACGTACGCCTGGGCCGCGACCGCCAGCTCCCGGTCAGCCGCCGAGCCGGCGGCGGCCACGAACGTGCCGTGCCGCCCCCGGGTCTCGATCACGCCGTCCGCCTCCAGCGCCCGGTACGCCTTGGCGACCGTGTTCGCGGCGAGCCCCAGGGACTCGGCCAGCCCGCGCACGGTCGGCAGCCGGTACCCCACCGGCAGCTCACCCGACCGCGCCTGCTCGGAGATCCGCGCCCGCACCTGCTCGTACGGCGGCGCACTGTCGTCGATGTCGATCTTCAAGGTCACAGGCCGATTGTCCCGTACCCGACGGAAAATGGGAGGCACCCCTGGCGCGCTCCCGCGTAGCGTGCGCCTCCATGACCGTGATCGTGCGCGACCTGCGACCCGACGTCCGAGCCGACGCCGAGGGGTTCTCCCACACCCGCCGCCTCGCCCTGCCCTACATGCTGTCCACCCCCGAGTCCGTGGTGCACACCCTGACCCACGCCCACCCGGACGCCCACTTCGGGCAACTCGTCGCCGAGGAGGACGGCGAGATCATCGGCACGGCCCAGATCAGCGTCGCCCACGAGAGCCCGGAACCCGGCCAGGGCTCCGCCAACATCTACGTACGCCCCGACCGCAGGCAGCGCGGCGCCGGTTCGCTGCTGCTGCGCACCGCCGAGGAGCGCCTGGCGGGGCTGGGCGTGCGGAAGCTGTTCGCCTGGGTGCTGGACGAGCCGGACAACCTGGCCTTCGCCGAGCGGCACGGCTTCCGGGCCAGCCGTTCCGCCTACTTCATGCGCCTGGACCTGGCAGCCGGCACGCTGCCGCCCCGCCAGGACCCACCGGCGGGCGTCGAGCTGCGCACGGCCGCCGACTACGCGGACGACCCGCGTCCGATGTTCGAACTGGACGCGGAGACGGTGTCGGACGAACCGAGCGACATCGAGGCCGAGTTCACGGACTACGAGGCCTGGCTGGAACAGAACTGGAAGCACCCGCTGCTCGACCGCGAGCTGACCACGGTCGCGGTCGTCGACGGCCGCCCCGCCGCCTTCAGCGTGGCGCACACGGACGGCAGCCGCTACGGCACCGCCATGACCGGCACCGCCCGGGCGTTCCGCGGCCGCGGCCTGGCGAAGCTCGCCAAGAACGACTCCCTGCACCGGGCCCGCGCCGCCGGGTACACGGAGGCGTTCACCGGAAACGACACCGGCAACGAGCCGATGATCGCCATCAACAAGTGGTTCGGCTACGAGATCTGTGCGAAGGAAGTGCGCTATGTCCGCGAACTCGGCTGACCGGTCCGGTCAGGTCGACGTCGTGCTCGTCAAGGCGGGCCGTACGAAGATCCGCTACGCCGGAGAGCTCCTGACGGACGACGGCACCCGCGTCGCGGTCCGCGCCCCCTGGGCGGGCAGCGGCGTCCGCGACTTCGGCTTCGTCCGCTTCGAACCCGGGGACGTCTTCACGGAGTACTACTGGCGTGACCGCTGGTACGCGGTGAAGGAGGTCCGCTCCGCCACGGGCGCGCTGAAGGGCTGGTACTGCGACGTCACCCGCCCCGCCGCACGCTCCGGCCCGGAGCTGGTCGTGGAGGACCTCGACCTGGACCTGTGGGTCTCCGCGGACGGCACGGACGTACGACGCCTGGACGAGGACGAGTTCGCCGACAGCGGCCTCGCCGAGTCGGACCCCGGGGCAGCACGAGCCGCCCTGGCCGCCCTCGACGAACTGGAGTCACTCGCCCGCGGCGACGGCTTCACCGCGCTCCTGGCCTGAAGCCCCGCGCACGGCCACCACCGCGTACCGCTCGTCGGTCACCTCCCCGCCCCACAGCAGCGGATCGCCGGACAGCCGCTCCACGCTCACCCGTCCGGCGATCGGCGCGAGGAGACCGGTGAGCCGTTGCGCCGGTATCCCGACCGGCTCGACCGTCCCCCACACGCCCTCGACCAGCACGAGCCGCCCTCCCGGCCGCAGCAGCCCGGCCCAGTGCCGCAGGGCCCGGCCGGGGTCGGGCAGGGCCCACAGGACGTGCCGTACGAGCACGGCGTCGAAGCGCTGCTCCCCGACCGGCGGTGCCGCCGCGTCACCGACGAGGAACACCGCGTCACGCCCGGCCAGTTTCCGCCTGGCGAGCGCCACCATCGCCGGGGAGAGATCCACGCCCGTCACCCGGTGCCCCTGCTCGGACGCGAGGAGCGACAGACTGCCGGTGCCGCAGCCGAGATCGAGGACGTCCCCCGGCCGCCCGGGCAGCCAGGAGCGCAGCCGCGCGGCCCAGGCCCGGCGCACCTCCGGGTCGCGCAGGCCGTGGTCCGGTTCCTCGTCGAAGGAGGCCGCCCGCGCGTCCCAGTCCACGTCGGCGCCGGTGTTCGCCGAGGTCATGCCGTCACTGTCGTTCGCCATGGGCCCAAGAGTGACACCCGCCACTGACACTCGAATCGTGACAGCCGCCACTGACAGACCAGGAGCGATGAGGAACTCTCCCCCGAAAGGTCTACCTCCGTGAGAACGCGGAACCCGGTAGACCCTTAAGGAGGCAGCCATGCGCCGTGTGACCGTGCAGAAGCCCCTGAAGAAGACGGACGTCCGCCGGGCCCGCGAGGAGGCCGACGAGCGCCCGGCGGGACGCCCGGAAGTCCGCAAGGACGTCGCACGCACGTGGTGGCCGGACGCCTGAGCGGCCGGTACCGACCATGAGACGCACGCGTCAGAGCAGCCGCTTGCGGCAGTGCCCGCGGTCGTAGGGCCCGTCCGGTCGTCGCTCCACCAAGGCCGGTCACGGGCTCGCCCGTCACCTACCTGATGCCAGTCTGAGCGCTCCCTTAACGCGGCCATAAGGATCTCCCTCACCCGCCCTCAGCAGGCGATTTCACGGTTCTCAGGGGCTAGCTTCGGATCACCCCACGGGATCCGGCCCACTCGGGCCCGGCCCTGTTCCCCTGTACCGTCTCGAGGAGTTCCCGCATGCCCGCACGCCGCACGGCAGTCACCGTCGCCGCCCTCGGCGCCCTCCCGCTCGCGCTGACCGCCGCGCCGGCGGCAGCGCACGGTTCGATGGGCGACCCGGTCAGCAGGGTCTCGCAGTGCTACGCCGAGGGCCCGGAGAGCCCGAAGTCGGCCGCGTGCAAGGCGGCGGTCGGAGCGGGCGGCACACAGGCCCTCTACGACTGGAACGGCATCCGTATCGGGGACGCCGGCGGACGGCACCGGCGGCTCATCCCGGACGGCAAGCTGTGCAGCGCGAACAACGAGCAGTTCAAGGGGCTCGACCTGGCCCGCGCCGACTGGCCGGCGACCGACGTGCGCAGCGGGTCGCACACCTTCAAGTACCGCGTGACGGCCCCTCACAAGGGCACGTTCAAGGTGTACATCACCAAGCCCGGCTACGACCCGGCCGAGCCGCTGGCCTGGAACGACCTGGATCTGGAGCACCCGGTCGCGACGGCCACCGACCCGGCGGCCACGGGCGGTTTCTACACCTTCTCCGGCAGCCTGCCCGAACGCTCCGGCAGGCATCTGCTGTACGCGGTCTGGCAGCGGTCGGACAGCCCGGAGGCGTTCTACTCCTGCTCGGACGTCACCTTCGGCGGCGACAGCGCGGCAGGCGGCGCCGCCCCGGCCCCGACGGCCTCCGCTCCCACCAAGGAGCAGATCGAGGCGGGCAACGACAAGTCGACCGTCGAGCACCACGGCCACGGCGACAACGACCCCAGCACCTCGGCCGAACCGGCCGCCGCCCCGAACCGGCCCACAGAGGCTGACGCCGGCCCGAAGCAGCCCACCGAGGCCGACGCCGCTCCCAACCAGCCGAAGGCGGCGGGCGCCACGGAGAACCTCGCCGAGACCGGCGGCGACAGCAGCACCCCGTACCTCGCGATCGGCGGCGCGGCCGCGCTGGCGCTCGGCTCGTCGGCCGTGTTCCTGTCGGCCCGGCGCCGGGCGGTGAGCGGCCGCCGCTGAGCAGTGCCCGGCACGGCCGCTGACCGGGGCCGCTGCCCATGACTCGGGGCCTGTCCGGCGGCTCAGGCCGGACAGGCCCCGAAACGTTTCCTCGACACATGTACACGTGTCATTCGAATGCCGACGCACAGGTGGTGGGCCTGGCCCGTGCCGGGTCGAGCGCGTTGGCCACCTCGTGGAAGGCGACCCTGTCCAGCAGCCCGACGGCCACGTGCTCGGACAGGTCGACCGGGCACAGGTCCTGGAGCAGGACGTTGCGCACGTCCGGCCCGTTCAGGTACTGGCTGCGCCACGGCGTGACGACCTCGTCGTACCGGGTGGCGATGACGGTGTAGCGCACGCCGGGCACGGTGTCGCCGCCCGCGTTGAGCCGCTTGAGGAAGTCGGAGCCGGTGACCTGGTCGGCGAGGGCCGGGGTCGTCTTCGCCAGCAGGTCCCCGGCGCCCGGGAAGTACGGCAGCAGGTTGGTGAAGCCGTTCAGGTCGGTGCCGTGGTTGCTGGGCGCGATGCCGACCAGGGCGTTCACCTTGGCTGCGCCGCCGAGGAACCGCAGGTACCAGCGGGGCATCATGCCGCCTTGCGAGTGTCCGACGATGTCGGTCTCGGCGGCGCCGGTGGTGGCGAGCACCGTGTCGACGAAGTCCTTCAGCTGGACGGCCGACTTCTCGACGGGGCCGAGGCCGTGGAAGAAGGGGACGCCCTCGAGCTGTCCGTAGTCGAGGGAGAAGACGCAGTAGCCCCGAACCTTCAGATAGGGGGCGAGCCCCAGCCAGTTGTCGACGGAGTTCCCGAGGGTGCCGTGAACGAGGACGACGGGGCGGGGATGGGCGGCGGACGGCTTGCAGGAATAGTCGTTCCAACCGGAGCTCGGTGCGCCGGAGGCCTGGGCGGAGGTGGCGGGGACGGTGACGGCCGCGGCGGTCAGCAGCAGCGCGGCCAGGGGTCTGAGCACTCGTTTCCAGGGCAGCATCGGGTGATCTCCTTGCGGCTCAAGGGAGGTGCGACGGCACGACGCCCTGTGATCCGGATCACGGGATGCTGTTCACTCGTCAAGTTATGAGCGGGTAGTCGAACTGGGAAGTTACGCGTCAGTAAAAACTTCCAGTAGTAACCGACGACACTGACCCACCCGACGCCCCTTC
Organism: Streptomyces sp. HP-A2021; assembly: GCF_022807935.1. Classification (NCBI taxonomy): domain Bacteria; kingdom Bacillati; phylum Actinomycetota; class Actinomycetes; order Kitasatosporales; family Streptomycetaceae; genus Streptomyces; species Streptomyces sp. HP-A2021. The sequence goes on along the minus strand of NZ_CP094344.1, from coordinate 7,703,719 downwards.
ACCAGGCAGGCCGGATGGGCCCGCGCGGAGCGATGCGCAGCAACTGCTCCCCGAGCGCCCGCACTTCCCGCTCCCCCAGCACGTCCCCCCACTCCCGCACGGCCTCCGCAGCCGCCTCCTCCGCCGCCCGAGTGCAGGCCCATCCCCGCCCGGTCAGCACGACCAGCCGCGCCCGGGCATCCTCCGGGTGCGGCCGCCGCTCGGCGTATCCCTTGCGCACCATTTCGTCGACGAGCTGACTGGCCGCCTGTTTGGTCACCCCGAGGTGGGCGGCCAGGTCGGTGACCGTCGCACCGTCCGGGGCGAGCCGCGCGAAGGCGAAGCCGTGCGCGGGCCGCACCCCCTCGAAACCGCGCGCGATCACACCCTCGTTGATGCGTTGCGTCAGCCCACCGGCGACGGCGAGCAGGGCGGCGGACAGGGCCATGGCCTCGGAGTTCTGCACGCATGCATTGAAACACTCTTGACTCGATGGTCAAGCTGCTTGACCATATAGTCAAGCAGATTGACTACTTGGAGGCCTCATGCCCATCGTCCGTTCGTCCGAAGCCGTCACCCACGAGATCCACGGCGCCCGCTTCGTCTCGTACGCCACCCCGCGCAGCGGCAGCAAGGAGCTGTGCGCCTGGCGCGGTGAGATCCCGGCCGGTCTCAAGGCACCCGCGCACACCGTCAACCGGGAGGAGATCTTCCATCTGCTCGACGGGGAACTGCTGATCACCCTCGACGGCCGCACCGAGCGGATCGCCGCGGGCGACACGGTGATCATCAATCCCGGCGCCACCCTGGCCGTCGAGAACCCCACCGACCGGACCGCGCACTCCTGGGTCACCACCTCGATCGGCCTGGAGGCACGGCTCGCCGACGGCACGCGCATCGTGCCGCCGTGGGCCAACTGACGTCACGCAGAAGGATCTACGCCGCCAGTCCCCCTAGTCCCCCGGGCATCACCGCCCGCGGTCCGAACTTCGCCCGTGCCCGGTCCGCGACCTCCTCGATGCGGCGGACCTTCTCGTCCACGGGGTCGAAGGTCAGCTGGTGGGAGGCCTGGTCGGCGGGGTCGAGTCCCTCGGCGCGCAGGGCGATCGCGCGGACCCGGGCGCGTTGCAGGCCGAGCGCCTCGTACATGCCGTACGCGGCCCTGGTCAGGTCCGGCGAGTGCGCGGTCGGTTCGTTCAGCTTGCGGCTGCGGGTCGTGGCCGAGCGGTCGGCGTAGCGCACGGTCAGGGTGAGCGTGCGGCACACCTTCTCCAGGGCGCGCAGCCGGGCGCCGATCTCCTCGGCGGCCGACAGCAGGGCACGGCGGTGGCGGTCCGGGTCCAGTTCGTCGCGGCCGAAGGGGCGTTCCGTGGCGAGGGAGCGGGAGACGGCGTTCGGCACGACCCGGCCGCGGTCGACGCCGTTGGCCTTCTCGTGCAGCTCGCGGCCGGCCTTCGCGCCGATCAGCCGCTGGAGCGTGGACAGCGGCGCGGCGGCGACCCTGCCGAGGGTGTCGAGGCCGTAGTCGTCCAGCGTACGGGCGGTCGCGGCGCCCACGCCGGGCAGCGCGGCGACGGGCTTGTCCGCGAGGAACTCCGCGATGGCGTCCCGCTCCTCGGGCACCGCACACGTCACCCCGGGCACGGCGTCGCGCAGCGCCACGCGGGCCAGCATCGGTCCAGGCCCGGCACCGATCACGCAGTCGACGCCGTACAGCGCGAGCGAGCGCACCCGGATCACGGAGGCCAGCTGGAGGGCGTCCCGCCCGAAGTACCGCTCGGCGCCCCGCAGGTCGGCCAGCGCCCCGTCCGGTGGCAGGGCCTGGACGACGGGCGTGAACTCCTCGAGCATCCCGAGCAGTCGGGGCAGGTCGGCCTCGCGCGTCGGAGGCAGCTGGAAACGTACGCAGAGGATGGTCATCCCGCACTCCCCGGACTCTGGTGCCACAACTTTCTTCCCACCGCGGGCCCTTCGCCCGCGGGACGCAGATCGGCCCAGGGGTGCATCTCGTACCCCGTGGGCATACGGATCTTCCGCTGCTCCGCCGGATCCTGGTCCGCGGAGCCCTCCGGCCCCTCGCCGTCACCGGAATCACCGGAACCGGCCAATCTGGCCGCGACCCCCTCCAGTCCTTCCTCCCGGCGCACCTCCAGCAGCTCCGCGAGGTTCCATGCGGCGGCGCCCACCACGCTGAGGCTGCGCGGGCCGCGCCGCTGCACCACCCCGCGCACCAGCAGCAGCCAGGAGTGGAAGACGGTGTGGGCGCAGGCGTCGTGGGAGTCGTCGAAGAAGGCGAGGTCGACCAGGCCCGTGCCGTCGTCCAGGGTGGAGAAGATGACCCGCTTGCCGGACCGGATCGGCGGCGTCTGGGTGGCCGCCTTGGCGCCCGCGACCAGCACCGTCTCGCCGTGCCTGGCCTCGCGCAGCCGACGCGCGGACACCACGCCCAGCTCGTCGAGGAACGCCCGGTGATCGTCCATCAGATTGCGCGAGGCGTCCATGGACAGCACGCCCAGCTCGGCGCTGAGCCGCTCCGAGGAGGTGAGGTCGGGCAGCCCGGCCGGTGCGGTCTTCCGCCCTCCGGCCAGCGGGAGCTGGCCACCGCCCGCGCCCCGCGCGCCCCGGTGCAGCTCGGTCAGATGCAGTTGCAGATCACGGCGGTTGGCGCCGAACGCGTCCAGCGCTCCCACCTGCGCGAGCCGCTGGGCCAGCGGACGGCTGGGCCGGCCCCGCTCCCAGAAGTCGACCAGCGAGGCGTACGGCTGCCCTTCGGCGATCCGCGCCGCCTCGGCCTCACTGATGCCGTGCACGTCGGAGAGCGCCAGCCGCAGCCCCCATTTACCGGACACCAGTTCGATACGGTGTGCGACGCCCGACGCGTTCACATCCAACGGCAACACGGGCACCCCGCGCCGCCGCGCGTCCGCCAGCAGCAGCCGCTTCGGATACATCCCGGGGTCATGGGTGAGCAGCCCGGCGTAAAAAGCAGCGGGATGATGCGCTTTCAGCCACGCCGACTGGTACGTCGGCACGGCGAAGGCGACCGCGTGGGCCTTGCAGAAGCCGTACGACCCGAAGGCCTCGATGATCTCCCAGGTCCGCTGGATCGTTTCCGCGTCATATCCGTTCGCCGCCGCGTGCTGCGCGAACCACACCTTGATCCGCCCCTGCGACTCCGGATCCGACAGCCCGCGCCGCACCCGGTCGGCCTCACCGCGCCCGCAGCCGGTCATGATGTCGACGATGTCGATGATCTGCTCGTGGAAGACGACGACCCCGTACGTCTCCTTCAGCGGCTCTTCCAGGTCCGGGTGCGGATAGCGGATCGGCGCCCGCCCGTGCCGGGCCTCGATGAACGGCCGCACCATGTCGGCGGCGACCGGCCCGGGCCGGAACAGCGAGATGTCGACGACGAGATCGTGGAAGCCGGCCGGCTGGAGCCGTCCGACCAGGTCCCGCTGCCCCGGCGACTCGATCTGGAAGCAGCCGAGCGTCTCGGTGGACCGGATCAACCGGTACGTCTCCGGATCCCCCGGCGACAGCCCGTCCAGATCGACCCTCACCCCCGACACCCGCTCCACTTCCGCCACCGCGTGCGCCATCGCGGACTGCATCCGCACCCCCAGCACGTCCAGCTTGAGCAGCCCGAGATCCTCCACGTCGTCCTTGTCGAACTGCGACATCGGAAAGCCCTCGCCGCTGGTCGGCATGACCGGCGTGCGCGCGAGCAGCGAGGCATCCGACAGCAGCACCCCGCACGGATGCATGGCCACCCCGCGCGGCAGGGCGTCCAGCGCCTCGACCAGCTCCCACAGCCTCCCGTACTTCTCCTTCTCGCCCGCCAGCGCCCGCAGTTCGGGCAGTTCCTCCAGCGCGGCGCGGGCGTCCCGCGCCCGGATATGGGGAAAGGACTTGGCGACCCGGTCGATCTCGGCCGGGTCCATGGACAGGGCGGCCCCCACGTCACGGATCGCATGCCGCACGCGATACGTCTCCGGCATCGCGACCGTCGCGACCCGCTCGGTGCCGAACCGGTCGATGATCGCGCGGTAGACCTCCAGCCGGCGCGCGGACTCCACGTCGATGTCGATGTCGGGCAGCACGACCCGCTCCTTCGACAGGAACCGCTCCATCAGCAGCCGGTGCTCGATCGGATCGGCGTGCGCGATACCGAGCAGATGATTGACGAGCGACCCCGCCCCGGATCCCCGGGCGGCGACCCGGATGCCCATCTCCCGCACATCGTCGACCACTTGGGCCACGGTCAAAAAATAGGAAGCGAAGCCATGGTGGGCGATGATGTCCAGCTCATGGTGCATCCGCTCCCAGTACTCCCGCCGCCGGTCGTACCCGCGCAGCACCATCCCCGCCGCCGCCCGCGAGGCCAGTGTCCGCTGGGCGGTACGGCGGTCGGCACCGACCAGATGCGGCTCGGGGAAGTGGACGGTACCGATCCCGAGATCGTCCTCCGGATCGACCAGGCATTCGACGGCGGTGGCCTCGGTCTGCTCCACCAGCCGATGAGCGGTGTCCCGCCGGAACCCCGCGGCCTCCACGATCCGCTCCGCCACCCCGACCATGGCCCCGGCCCCCTTGAGCCAGGCCTCACCGGAGTCCAGCTCCTTGGTCGGGTCGACGGGCACCAGACGCCGGGCGGCATCCAGCACGTCGGCGACCGGCCCCAGCCCCGGGTCGGCGTACCGTACGGCGTTGCTGAGCACGGGCCGGATCCGCTGCTCGGCGGCGAACCCGACGGTCCGGGCGGCCAGCCGCAGGGAGCCGGGCCCCGTACCTTTCCGGCCATGCCAGACGGCCTCCAGCCGCAGGGCGTCGCCGTAGACCTCCCGCCAGGGCACGAGCAGCCGCGCCGCACGGTCGGGACGCCCGGCGGCCAGGGCACGCCCCACATCCGAATCAGGCCCGAGCAGCACGGTCACACCCTCGGCGTGATTGCGCTCCCAGGGCAGCAGCGGCGTCCCCTCCCCCTCGTGCACCGCCGAGACGAGCCGGCACAGCCCGGCCCAGCCACGGGCACCGTCCCGGGCGAGGAAGGTCACCCGGGGGGCGGACTCATCGACGAAGGCGCCACCGCGTACAGGAGTACGGCGCCGCCCCCGCCCCCGCCCGGGTTCGGGGCGCTCCGCTCCCGCCACCGCCAGCTGCGCCCCGAACACCGGACGGACTCCCGCCTTCGCACAGGCCTTGGCGAACCGGACGGCACCGGCAAGTGTGTCGCGATCAGTGAGAGCCAGGGCGTCCATGCCCCGCTCGGAGGCGCGCTCGGCCAGCCGCTCCGGATGCGAGGCTCCATACCGCAACGAGAATCCGGAGACGGTGTGCAGATGCGTGAACCCCGGCACACGCACCTCCCGCACTCGTGAACCACACCGGCTCTCGAACATCTGTTCCCAGCTACCCCACCCCCACCATAGACCAATTCTCGAATACATGTGCGACAACCGCTCGGCCCCACCCCACCTGCGGAAACACCAAAATGCCCCCGACTGTGGAGGCATGCCACACCGCTCGTTCCGCGACGAGGCGAGAGACGCCGCCGCTTGAGCAAGGCGCGGTAAAGCCCCCCGACGCGACCCCGACCCACCGCACCCCGGTAGGCGCTACGCGCACCCCCACCGAAGCAGCCACAGGCCGCCGCCGGCACCCGGCCCAACCGCCGGAGGCCGGCGGCACACGGAAAAGCCCCGCCCCTCACACAAGGGGCGGGACTCCACAAACCTGGAACCCGGAACTCAGCCGATCTCGGTCCCGGTCGCCGACAGCGCCTCCGTCACCGGCTGGAAGAACGTCTCCCCACCGGACGTGCAGTCACCGCTACCACCGGACGTCAGCCCGATCGCGTTGCTGCCCGAGAAGAGCGAGCCACCACTGTCACCGGGCTCCGCGCACACGTCGGTCTGGATCAGACCGTTCACGATGTCGCCGTTGCCGTAGTTCACGGTGGCGTCCAGCCCCGTGACCTTCCCGTCGTGCACCTGGGTCGTCGAACCGCTCCGCGTGACCTCCATGCCGACCGTCGCCTCGGCGGCACCCGTGATCTTCTGCGTCGAGCCGTTGTAGAGGTTCACCTCACTCGGGTGAGCCACCTCCGCGGTGTACTTGACCAGCCCGTAGTCGTTGCCCGGGAAGCTGGAGTCCGCGTTGGTGCCGATCTCCTTGCCGCTGGAGTCCGACCACGTCGAGATGCCCTCGGTGCAGTGCCCCGCGGTCAGGAAGAACGGCTCGCCGCCCTTGACCACGTTGAAGCCGAGCGAGCAGCGGCCACTGCCACCGGTGATCGCGTCGCCACCGGCGACGAAGGGCTTGTACTCGCCCTTGGTCCGCTGGAGTTCGGCCTTCGCACCGAGCTTGTCGACGACCTTCGTCAGCGTCGCCCACTCGGCCTTGGACACCGTACGGTCGGCGGTGACGACGATCTTGTTGCTGGTCGGGTCGGTCACCCAGGAGGTGCCCGGAATCGTCGCGTCCTGCTTCAGCGTGCCGCGGGCGCTCTTCAGTTCGGCGAGAGAGTTCGCCACGACTCTCGCCTTGGCTCCGGCCTTCTCGACGGCCTTGGCCGCGGCCTCGTCGAGCACGTTCACCACGAGGCTCTTGCTCTTCGTGTCGTAGTACGTGCCCGCCGCGTCGGCGCCGAGGTCCTCGGCCAGCGTCGAGGCGAGCTTTCCGGCCGCCGCGACCGACAGGGTCCGGGGCGCGGAGGCCTCCGGGGTCTCGCTCGCGTTCGCAGTCTGGAAGGTGACTCCCGCGGCGACCAGTGCGGCGATACCCGCACCTGCCACGGCTACACGCCGCTTGGGTATGCGTCGGTGCTTCAACTCACGTCCTCCTGTGGGGGGTCGGCCCGAGAGGTTGTGGGGACCTCGCGAACCGGAAGGCTTTGTTGACGAGCGCCCACTATTCCGAGGACAACGGGGAGCACACAAGGGTGAGTTCGAGACGCGCGTAGACAGCGCTTCGCACGCCCCCTCATTTTGACCGTCCACGGTCAAATCGGACCCAACTCCCCTGTGTTCACAGTGCAAACATTACGCGTGAGTAATGTGCGGGCACTCTGCGGGGTTCACGCATGGCCGAATTTCGCCCCTCCGGCAGCCGGTTCGGAGGAGCGCCCACACGCCACACGAAAGCCCCCGCACGCGATGCGTGCGGGGGCTGCGAAGTGCTGCGAACGGCCGCCGGGGGCTCAGTACACGCTGACCCCGTAGGCGCTCAGGGCCTCCGTGACAGGCTGGAAGAACGTCGTACCACCGGAGGAGCAGTTACCGCTGCCGCCGGAGGTCAGACCGTAGGCGACGCCGTTGCTGCCGTAGAGCGAACCGCCGGAGTCACCGGGCTCGGCGCAGACGGTGGTCTGGATCAGGCCGGAGACGATGTCCCCGCCGCCGTAGTTCACGGTGGCGTTGAGGGCGGTGACACGGCCGCTGTGCGTACCGGTCGTGGAGCCGTCGCGGATGACGGTGGTGCCGACGCTCGGGGTGGCCGCGCGCGTGATGTCCACGCCGTTCGCGGTGCCGGGACGGCTGACGGAGCCGCTGTAGCGGACGAGGCCGTAGTCGTTGCCCGGGAAGCTGGAGCCGGCGGTCGAGCCGATGACCGTGGTGCGGCCGGAGTTGGAGTACCAGGTGCCCGCGCCGTCGGTGCAGTGACCGGCGGTCAGGAAGTATTCGGTGCCGTTGCTGGCACGGACGTTGAAGCCGAGGGAGCAGCGCCAGCTGCTCGCATAGATGGCGTCGCCGCCCTGGATCAGCTTGTTGAACTTGCCGGGGGTGCGCTTGATCGTCAGCGCGTCGGCGTTGGCGCCGGCCTGCTGCTTGATCTTCGCTATCTCGGCCTGGCTGACCGTGCTGTCGACGGTCAGGAGCACGCGGTTGGTCTTGCTGTCGACGGCCCAGGCGGTGCCCGGGATGTCGGCCTTCAGCAGGGAGCCGCTGGCGCTCTTGAGCTCGGCGGCGCTGAAGGTGGCGGGGGTGTCGGAGGCGTTCGCGCTGGGGATCGCGATCGCTGCGGCGGCAACGAGGCCGGTGGAAACGGCGATCAGCCGGGTCCGTCTCGAAATGCCACTGCGGGGGGTGGTGCGCTTGATCCTCACTTTTCGTTCCTCCACAAAGGAAGTAGGGGGCCCTCGTGGGGTTTCGGGCCCGTGAGGCGCAGTCCGGGGCGAGGCGGGCCGGATTCCGAATCCGCCGTGCCCCTGACAAGCGCTGTGGGGGAGTATTCGGCCGAACGGCCGGTAGGCGCAAGAGGGCCTTTCGGCCGTGCCCTTCTGAACCACAGGTCACACGGGGTCAGCCGTCGCAGGGGCAGCAGCAGTCGCATCCATCGCAGTCGCAATCGCGGCAACAGCCCTCGCGCTTCTTGCGGGACCACGGCCCCTCGTACTCCTTGGCACAGCACAGCTTGCAGGTGCAGCACAGCAGCCAGAACATCCCGCAGCCGGCCCAGAACCCGCGCCGCCCCCGGGGCGGCTGGGGCACCGGCGCGCCACCGCCGAGACCACCGCCGCCGTACCCGCCTCCCCCACCTGCGAACGGGTTTCCGCCATCGCCCGCGTACGGGTTCTGCCCAGAGCCGTGCGGCCCGTGCGGCCCCTGACCGTACGGGCCCTGAGGCGGCTGCTGTCCGTACGGCCCGCCCTGATGTGACGCGCAGACCGGCACCGTCCCGAACGCCCGGTCCACCGAGCGCCGCAGCTCGTGCACCAGCAGCAGATGCACGAGCTTCGCGTCGGCGAACTCGGCGTCGCGCAGCGCGAGCCCCACGCCGTGCACCGCGTCGTCGGCGAGCCGCCGGGCCTCCGCCAGGGAGGTGCCGGTCGCGGCGATCGGGTTCCAGGCGCCTGAAGCGGCGTCAGCGTGCAGGTCCTCCACGGCATCCAGGAGATGGGCCAGCCGCCCGAAGAGCCGTCCGGCCTCGGCGAGCGGCCCGGCGTTGTGCGGCCGGCCGGCGAGGACCGCCGTGTGCGCGAAGGCGGCGGCGGTCGCGGTCTCGGTCGGTTCGGTGACCGTCAGGATCGGTGTGCCGGGACCGGCGAGCGCCTCGATGCCGCTCTGCCGGTCCACGGCGTCGACCAGGACGGCCGTGTCGAACCCGACGGCGGAACCGGTGCGCGCCCCGGCGCGGTCCCAGCCCGCGGCGACCCGGCGCGCGGCGCGTGCGACCGGCGCACGGGCCAGCAGTCCGTCGCCGTCCGCGACGTGGTCGCGCACCTTGGCGGAGGCGAGCACCAGCGACACGGCCGCCGCCAGCCGCGCTCCCTCACCGTGCGCGACGGACGCGGTGCGCATCCCGCGCAGCGGACACGGCCCCGCCGTACGCCGCCCCACACCGCTCGACGCGCCGGCCGCCCGGCCCGCCTGAGCCTCCGTCAACACCGAGACGAGAAGCCCGTCGTAGTTCGTGACGATGCGCGCGAGCTGCCCGTGGTCCCCGCGCAGCGCGAGACACAGCCCACACAAATGCGCCATCCACTGGGCCGTGAGGCTCTCCCCGAGCCGGTGCCTACAGGGCCTGACCATTCCGAACATCGATGTCCCCCCGTGCTTCGTACGACGTTTGGCGCCGCATGGTATCGGCCATCGTGTTCACCCGTACGCACCGCTCATCACCCGTACGCCGCGAAGAATCATATTTCACTCACAGTCAGCAGTCGTTTACGACAAGGCCCTTGGGAAACACGGACTCTCGACGGATTCGCTGTGCACCAGTACCGTCACAAACCCCCCGTGCGGCGTCTATCCACTTGGCGCGCCATCCGCATCATGGACGACCATAGGGATGCGGAAAGCAGAAAGACCGCTGTGAGAGGAGGCGTCCATGGGATCGGTACGCAAGGCAAGTGCCTGGCTTGGCCTCGTCGACGACAACGAAGACGAGCGTTACTACGACGACGACTACTCCGACGGGACCGAGCCCGGGGAGGCCTGGGTCACCGATCCGCGCGTCAAGGTGGCCTCGGACGTCGCCGAGGAGAAGGGGCGCCGCATCGGCACGGTGACCCCGGACAGCTTCCGGGACGCGCGCGCCATCGGCGAGCTGTTCCGCGAGGGCGTGCCGGTCATCATGAACCTCACGGCCATGGAGGCCGGCGACGCCAAGCGCGTGGTGGACTTCGCGGCCGGGCTGATCTTCGGTCTGCGCGGTTCGATCGAGCGGGTGTCGACCCGCGTGTTCCTGCTGACCCCCGCCAACACGGAGATCGTGAACGGCGACCCGGCCGGGCACCGCACGGACGGCTTCTTCAACCAGAGCTGAGGCAGGGCCGCTCACCGGCCCTGCCCCCGCGCGGGGTTCACCGGAAGGCGTCGAGTCCGGTGAGCGCCTTGCCCAGCACGAGCTGGTGCATCTCGACGGTGCCCTCGTAGGTGAGCACCGACTCGAGGTTGGTCGCGTGCCGCATCACGGGGTATTCGAGCGAGATCCCGTTGGCGCCGAGAATGGTGCGGGCGGTGCGGCAGATCTCGATCGCTTCCCGTACGTTGTTGAGCTTGCCGAAGCTGACCTGCTCGGGACGCAGGCGGCCGGCGTCCATACGCCGCCCCAGGTGATGGGCGAGCAGAATTCCCTTGTGCAGTTCGACCGCCATGTCGGCGAGTTTGGCCTGGGTGAGCTGGAAGCCGCCGATGGGCCGTCCGAACTGCTCCCGCGACTTCGCGTAGTCGACCGCGGCCTCGAAACAACTGCGGGCCGCACCCATGGCGCCCCAGACGATCCCGTACCGCGCGTGCGACAGACAGCTGAGCGGTCCGCGCAGGCCGGTGCCCTCCGGGAGGACGGCGTCAGCGGGCAGCCGTACGTCGTCGAGGACGAGCTCGCTGGTGACGGAGGCGCGCAGGGACCACTTGTGCTTGATCTCCGGGGCGGAGAACCCACCGCTGCCGGTCGGCACCACGAACCCCCGGATCCCGTCCTCGGTCTGCGCCCAGACGACGGCGACACCGGCGACCGAACCGTTGGTGATCCACATCTTGCGGCCGTTGAGGACCCAGTCGGTGCCGTCGCGCTTGGCGTACGTCCGCATGGAGGCGGGGTCGGATCCGTGGTCGGGCTCGGTCAGCCCGAAGCACCCGATGACCTCGCCGGAGGCCATCCGGGGCAGCCACTGCTGCTTCTGCGCCTCGCTGCCGAACCGGTGGATGGCGTACATGGCGAGGGAGCCCTGCACGGAGACGAGGGACCGGATCCCGGAGTCGGCGGCCTCCAGCTCCAGGCAGGCGAGCCCGTACTGCACGGCGGACGCCCCGGCGCACCCGTACCCCTCCAGGGACATCCCCAGGGCACCGAGCTCCCCGAGTTCCCGGGCGAGCTCCCGGATCTCCGGCAGCTCCCCCTTCTCGTACCACTCGGCGACATTCGGCAGCACCCGGTCCGCGGCCCAGGCCCGCACGGTGTCCCTGATCCCGAGATCCTCCGGCTCCAGGAGGTCGTCGAGGCCGAGGGGGTCGGCGGGGTCGAAGGGAGGAAGCTTGGACGACTCGGACATGCGGACACCCTCCGAAGCTCTTTAACTAGCACTGCTAACCAAGACGCTACGACGTCCACCCACCCCAGCACCACCCGTAGCTGTCGACCGGAGGGCGAAGACCACCGCAAGCCGCCGACGGTGCTCCACCCCCACGGGCGAGCTCCACCCCTCAGTCGGCAGATACGGGTGGAGCGTGGGTGGGCAACAAGGGCGTCACACCGAGACGCGGGCGTCACACCGAGACGCGCGACTCCGCGGCGTCCCTGGGGGCGGGCACCTCCACCGCACCAGTGCCCTCACACTGCATGACCCGCGGCAACCGCAACGCCATGACCGCCCCGAGCAGCAACAACCCCGCACTCACCAGCAACGTGACATGCAGCCCGTGCACGAACGCGTCCCGGGCGGCATGACGCAGAGCAACCCCCGCCACCCCGCCCAGCTGCGCGGCAACCTCGTACGCCTCCCCCAGCGAATGCCCCGCCGAGGAGGACGCCGACTCCGGCACCCCCGGCACGCCCGACAACCCGGGCGCGTACGCCGCGTTCATCACCGTGCCGAGCAGGGCGATCCCGATGCCCGCCCCCAGCTGGTACGACGTCTCCCCGATCGCCGCCGCCCCACCGGCCTGGTCCTGCGGCGCCTCGCTCAGCATCGACTCGTACGCCCCGAACAGCGTCGTCTCCAGCCCGAAGCCGAGCAGCACGAACCCGGTCAGCATCAGCGCGCAGTCGTCGGTCCGGCCCAGCGCCGTCAGCAGCACCACCGCGAACGCCGTCAGACAGAACCCGAAGCACACCATCCGCCGCGGCCCGAACCGCCGCAGCATCCGCGCCCCGGCCAGCCCGGCCGCCATCGCGGCGAACGTCAGCGGCACCAGCCGCAGCCCCGTCTCCAGCGGCGACAGCCCGAGCACCAGCTGGAGGTACTGCGCGGCGATCAGTTCGAGTCCGACCAGCGCGAGCATCGCCAGCACGATGCACCCGACGGCCGTGCTGAACGCCGGCCGCGCGAACATCCCGAGGTCGACCAGCGGATGCGTCCGCCGCCGCTGCCGCCGTACGAAGGCGACCAGCAGCGCCGCGCCCACCACCAGCGGCAGCACGGTGAGCAGGCTCCCCACCGACTCCCCGCCGCCGAGCCGCTTGACGCCCAGCACCACCCCGAACAGTCCGATCGCCGCCATCAGCGCGCCGACCACGTCCCAGGGCCCTTCGCCGTCGCCCTTCGACTCGGGCAGCAGCAGTCGCCCGACCGGGAGGCTGACCAGCATCAACGGAATGTTGACGAGGAACACCGAGCCCCACCAGAAGTGCTCCAGCAGGAAGCCGCCGAGCAGCGGCCCGACGGCCGCGCCCACCGCGGCCACGGCGCTCCAGATGCCGATCGCGAGCGCCCGCTCGCGCCGGTCCGGGAAGACCTGCCGCAGGATCGACAGGGTCGCCGGCATGATCATCGCGCCGCCCACGCCGAGCAGCGCCCGCGCCACGATCAGTACCTGGGCGTTGTCCGCCAGGGCCGCGAGGCCCGAGGCGACGCCGAACAGCGCGTACCCGAGGAGCAGGACCCTTCGGCGGCCGACGCGGTCGCCCAGCGTGCCGAACAGGATCAGCAGCGAGGCGCAGACGAGCGGATAGACGTCGACGATCCAGAGCAGCTCTATCCCGCCGGGCTTCAGGTCCTCGGTGACGGCGGGGACCGCCACGTGCAGCACGGTGGCGTCGACGGCGACCAGCAGCAGGCTGACGCAGAGGACGACGAGGACCACCCAGCGGTTGGCACCGGCCCCGGCCGCCCGACGGCGCAGCGCAGCGGCCGTGGTCGTCCCGGACATGTACGTACCTCCCAGATGTTCCCTCGCGATCGGCGGGTTCACGGGGTGGGGGACGCCCCCGCGACTCGGCCGGAGAGGAGCGGTGGTCTCCGGCCCGCGCAAACGAAAAGCGAGTGACACGTCAGAGTACGCGAGTCCGCGCCGGAGCCGAGTGGCGGACCTCTCACACATTCGGCGGAAAGATGTGGCGTACGCCACTCCCCTCTCCGTCGACCACGCCCCGGGCGGCCGGCCGGTTGCGGCCCGGGTCGATAATCGGGCGCGTGACCGATCTTGAGACGCGCGCGGCCCCGACCCGCGCCGGGGCGCTGCGCCGGGCGGCCCCGGCGCTCCTCGGGTACGCGGCCGTCCGCGCCCTGGGCCTCATCGCCCTGGCCCTGTGGAGCGCGGCGCGCGACAAGAGCGCGTACACGCTGCTGACCGCTCGCTGGGACGCGCTCTGGTACACCAGGGTCGCCGAACTCGGCTACGGCTACGAGGTGCGCCTGGCGAACGGCGACGTGCACTCGAACCTCGCGTTCTTCCCGCTGCTGCCCTGGCTGGAGCGGCTGGTGGCGGCGGTGTCCCCGCTGTCGTACGCGGACGGCGGTTTCCTCGTCGCCCTGGTCGCCTCCCTCGCCGCGGCCTGGGGGATCTTCGCGGTCGCGGACCACGTGTACGGCCGCCGGGCCGGGGTGTGCGCGGTGCTGCTGTGGGCGGTGCTCCCGGTCGGGATCGTGCAGTCGATGGCGTACAGCGAGTCGCTGTTCACGGCGCTCGCCGCGTGGTCGCTGTACGCGGTCCTGACGGGCCGCTGGGTGACCGCGGGCACGCTGGCCCTGCTCGCGGGACTGACCCGCCCGGTCGGGATGGCCGTGGTGGCCGCGGTGTGGGTGGCGGCGATCGCCGCCTTCGTGCGGGAGAGGCGGGCCGGCGACGCCCACGACTTGGGCCCTCGCGCCCGTCGTGTCCTCGGCATGCTGCTCGCCCCCCTCGGCACCGCCGGATACGTGCTGTGGGTCGGCCACCACACCGGCAAGGGGCCTCTCGGCTACATCGACGTGCAGGCGGGGTGGCGCAACGGCTTCGACGGGGGTTACGCCTTCGCCCGGTTCGTCGCCGAAAAGTTCACGTCGTTTCCCTCGGCCCTGGCCGGTGCCGGGCTGATCGCCGGGGTCGCGTCAGTCGTATGGCTGTATCTGGTCGGCGTACGTCAGCGCCAGCCGCTCCCGTTGCTGGTCTACACCGGAGTCGTGACCGCGCTCGCCCTGTGCGCGTCGAGCTACTTCGGCTCGAAGCCGCGCCTGCTGATGCCGGCCTTCCCGCTGCTGCTGCCCCTCGCCCTGGCCCTGGCCCGGCTGCGTATCCGCAGGTCAGCGCTGGTGCTCGGGTCGGTGGCGGTCGCCTCGGCGGTGTACGGGGCGTTCTGGCTGAACGGTTCGGGTCCCCCCTGACCCGCTGTGAGCGCCCGGAGAATTCCGCACCATGCCCCGGTGAACGAATTCAAAAGCTCAATAAAACCCCCATCCGGAATGATCAAAGGAATTGAAGGCCGCAGGGCCCGGCGATTACGGATTCGCTGGAAATAAACCTCCTGCTGAGAGGAATCCCACATCACATCGTCATCACAAAGCCGTTGATTCGACAGGGATCCGAGCTCACTCGCTGTAACGTCGATTGGGTGCGTACCGAACCGAAGCTCACCCGTCTGGACCGGGTGTTCGCCCGGCTGGACCGTGAGCCGGAACGACCGGCCCACATCGATGTGCCGAAGATGAGCAGGCACCGCATCGTGCTCTTCGCGGCGACCCTGGCCTTCTACGGCGCGATCGTGTGGGCCGTGATCATCACGTCCTGGCTGGTGCGGCTCGACTGGCAGGTCATGTTCTTCCGGCCGTACCAGCAGTGGTCGGAGATCCACTGGTTCGTCGACTACTACGTGGTGCTCGGCCAGCGCGGCCCCACCGCCGTGATGGTCGCGGCCTGGCTGGGCTGGCGCTCCTGGCGGCAGCACACCCTGCGCCCGCTCCTCGCCCTCGGCGTCTCGCTGCTCCTGCTGAACATCACGGTCGGCGCCGCCAAGTACGGCATGGGCCGTCTGGGACCGCACTACGCGACCGTGATCGGCTCGAACGAGATGTGGCGCGGCGGCGATATATTTCCGAGCGGTCACACCGCCAACGGGGTGGTGACCTGGGGGATCCTGGCCTATCTGGCCTCGACCCCGAGAGCCCGCCGCTGGCTGTCCGCCGTGTCCGCGGTGACCTCGCTCGGCGTCGGGATGGCCACCGTCTACCTCGGTACGCACTGGCTGAGCGATGTGCTGCTGGGCTGGGTCGCGGGGCTGCTGATCCTGCTCGCCCTGCCGTGGTTCGAGCCGCTGATCGCCCGTTCCGAGACAAGGATCTTCGACCTGCGCGACCGCTGGCGGGCCCGCCGGAGCGGTACGGCGGCGGCCACCGCCCCGGTGAGCGCGCCGCCCGTGGTGGTCACGCCGCTGCCCCCCGACCGGGACGACGTCGCCGCCCGCTCGCCCCGGGCCCCGGTCTACCTGGCGCCGGGCCCGCACACGGCCCGTTCGGAGCGCACGCCGATCACCCCGGCGGGCAGCCGCCGCCCGCCGCACACCGAGCGGCACCCACGCGGCTCGGCCTCCTCCTCGGCCCGCCCCTGACGGGCGGCTGACCACGACGGACGGCGGGCGGTGCGCACACCCCGCACAGGCACGGCGAAGGCCCCGGTTCCGGAGCGGAACCGGGGCCTTCGCGGTGTCTCAGCCCTTCCAGGCCCGCGCCACTCGGCCGCCCTTCACCTCGAAGTTCAGCCGGCCCACGCGGTACTCCATCGTGATGATCGCCCCCGGCGGCAACGCGCGCACCGTCGGCCAGCCGCGCTCACGCGCGAGGTGCTCGGCCCGGCCGGCCTCCAGGCCGACGTAGGTGTCCGGGCTGTCGTCGGGTTCCGCGGAAGGTGTCGGAATCGGTGCCATGCCGCCACGCTATGCCGTGCCCGGCGACCGCGGAAGTCCGGGCCTGTGACCCCGGTCCCCGTCCCTCCCCTGTCACGCTTCTGTCACAAGATCACGACAGCTGTTTCGAGAGCTGTCCGTCACACGGACGAGCGGTTTCCTAGGCCTTCCGCAGGTATTCGATCGCCATTTCCGCGTGTCACATGAGCCCATGGAAAAGCCCGGCGGAAAGTTCCGGGAGAAGTGGCCTCGGGGCCCCAATCCATTCCGGCGCCGCACCGGGCCGGCTCAGCCGCCGCCGCACAGGAAATGCATGGCTTCGGCACACAAAGGCCGGTACGCCCCCTGTCGGAGCGCTCGGTGACGCGAGCATCATGGCGTGAGCTCGCGGGGATGCGGCGCGGGCTTCGGCGGGCCCGGGACGCGATGAGCGAAGGGGCGAGCGAGCGATGGGGACGCAGACCGTACAGGCGACGGTTCGGCCCGTGCCGGGGAAGAAGCACGGACGGGTGCTGGTCGACTGGCTGACCACGACGGACCACAAGAAGATCGGTCACCTCTACCTGATCACGTCGTTCGTGTTCTTCCTGATCGCCGGAGTGATGGCGCTGCTGATGCGCGCCGAGCTGGCCCGCCCCGGACTGCAGATCATCAACAACGAGCAGTTCAACCAGGCCTTCACGCTGCACGGCACGATCATGCTGCTGCTGTTCGCGACGCCGACCTTCGCGGGCTTCGCGAACGAGCTGATGCCGTTGCAGATCGGCGCGCCGGACGTGGCCTTCCCGCGGCTGAACATGTTGTCGTACTGGCTGTTCCTGTTCGGCGGGCTGATCGTGCTGGGCTCGCTGCTGGTGCCCTCCGGACCGGCCGACTTCGGCTGGTTCGCCTACGCCCCGCTCAACAGCGCGGAGCGCACGCCGGGCATCGGGGCCGACCTGTGGATCATGGGGCTGGCGCTGTCCGGCTTCGGCACGATCCTCGGCGCGGTCAACTTCATCACCACCATCATCGGGATGCGCGCCCCCGGCATGACGATGTTCCGGATGCCGATCTTCGTCTGGAACACGCTGTTCACGTCGATCCTGATCCTGATGGCGTTCCCGGTGCTCGCGGCGGCGCTGCTGGTGCTGGAGGCGGACCGGCGGTTCGGCTCGCAGGTCTTCGACGCGACCAACGGCGGGGCGATCCTGTGGCAGCACCTGTTCTGGTTCTTCGGTCATCCCGAGGTGTACATCATCGCGCTGCCGTTCTTCGGCATCATCACGGAGATCATCCCGGTCTTCAGCCGCAAGCCGATGTTCGGCTACCTGACGCTGGTCGGCGCGACGATGGCGATCACCGGCCTGTCGGTGGTGGTGTGGGCGCACCACATGTTCGCGACGGGCGCGGTGCTGCTGCCGTTCTTCTCCTTCATGAGCTTCCTGATCGCGGTGCCGACGGGCGTGAAGTTCTTCAACTGGACCGGCACCATGCTCAAGGGCTCGCTGTCCTTCGAGACGCCGATGCTGTGGGCGACGGGCTTCCTGGTGACGTTCCTGTTCGGCGGGCTGACCGGGGTGATCCTGGCGTCGCCGCCGCTGGATTTCCATGTGACGGACACGTACTTCGTGGTGGCGCACTTCCACTACGTGGTCTTCGGCACGGTGGTCTTCGCGATCTTCGCCGGCTTCTACTTCTGGTGGCCGAAGTTCACCGGGAAGATGCTCGACGAGCGGCTCGGCAAGATCCAGTTCTGGACGCTCTTCACCGGCTTCCACACCACGTTCCTGGTGCAGCACTGGCTGGGCGCCGAGGGCATGCCCCGCCGGTACGCGGACTACCTCGCCGCGGACGGGTTCACGGCGCTCAACACCGTGTCGACGATCGGCGCGTTCCTGCTCGGCATGTCGACGCTGCCGTTCCTCTACAACGTGTGGAAGACCGCCAGGTACGGCGAGAAGGTCGAGGTCGACGACCCGTGGGGCTACGGCCGCTCCCTGGAGTGGGCGACGTCGTGCCCGCCGCCCCGGCACAACTTCACGGTGCTGCCCCGGATCCGGTCGGAGTCGCCGGCGTTCGACCTGCATCATCCGCAGTACGCGGCGGTGACTGCGCAGCCCGAGCCAGAGCGCCATCAAGCCGGTCGCGAACCCTCCTGATCGCCTCGATCAGCCCGTCGGGTTCGAGCACCTCGAACTCGAAGCCCAGCATCATCACGTGGATCACCATCACGTCGAGGCTCCCGGCGCCGCAGCGCAGCAGGCAGCTGCCTGGGCCCTCCGCCTCCAGCACCCCGGCGCTGGGCGAGATGTGCGCGGCGGCCTCCTCCAGGGGCGCCAGGAGCCGCACGACGGCGTGAGTGGCGTACACCCGCGTGGAGACGCCCTGGGAGACGTAGGCGGCGAGGTCCTCGGCGGGCGCCTCGCGCGGCTGGAAGCGGGGGCCGTGCGGTGGCCTGGGCGTGACGCGGTCGACGCGGAAGGTGCGCCAGTCCTCCCGGTCGAGGTCCCAGGCGACCAGGTACCAGCGGCGCTCGGTGCACACCAGGCGGTGCGGTTCGACACTGCGGCGGCTGCGGGTGCCGTCGTGGCCGCGGTACTCGAAGCGCAGGCGCTCGGCGTCCCGGCACAGGTGGGCGAGCTCGGTCAGCACGGCCGGGTCGACGGCGTCGGGCACCGGGCCGCGCAGCATCGGCACGGTGAAGGCGTTGAGGGCGCCCACGCGGCGGCGCAGCCGGTTCGGCAGCACCTGTTCGAGTTTGGCCAGGGCCCGTACCGAGGTCTCTCCGATGCCCTCGATGCCCTGCCCGGCCGCCGTGCGCAGCCCGATGGCCACGGCGACGGCCTCGTCGTCGTCCAGGAGCAGCGGCGGCAGCTCGGCGCCCGCGCCCAGCTGGTAGCCGCCGCCCGTGCCCGGGCTGGCGTTGACCGGGTAGCCGAGTTCGCGCAGCCGGTCCACGTCTCGGCGCAGGGTGCGGGCGCTGATGCCGAGCCGCTCGGCCAGGTCGGGGCCGGACCACTCGCGGTGGGCCTGGAGCAGGGACAGCAGGCGCAGCAGGCGTGCCGAGGTCTCCAACATGGGGGCGAGTCTGCCAGCCCTTGCGGACAGCCGCTGTCCTCAAGGCTCGTACGCCAGCTGGGGGACGTCGAAGCAGGTGCGGTTCATGTCGCCCTGGCCGAGCCAGCCCCTGCCGTCCTGCCAGCGGGCCACCGACAGGCAGGTCCGGACGGTCCTCGGCGGCTCGGCGCGCCGCTCGAACACGACGGGCAGGAGCAGTCCGCCCGCGGTGTATCCCTCACTGCGGTTCATGGCGGCGTCGACGCACGCGCGCGTGATGCCCGTCCTCGCGCAGGACCGCGCGGCGTCCGTGAACCAGCGGGCGGCCGCCCAGCCCTCCAGTTGCCACTGCGAGTGCGTCTTCAGGTCCTTGGTCGCCTCGCGGAACTCCCGTACGGCCGGGTGGCCGGTGTCGTCGTGGTTGCGGCTGGAGCCGGTCGCCCAGAGGGCGTTGCGGCAGCGCGGGGCGTCCTGGTAGGCGTCGGCGACGGTGGACGTCCAGCTCTGCACGTTGGTCACCTTGGCGGTGACATGGGCGCCGACCTCGTCCATGGCCCGGCACAGCCGGGCGTTGCCGTGGCTGTCGATGGCGTCGAAGACGAGGTCGGCGCCCTGTTCCCGCAGGTCGGCCGCGACGGCGCGGAAGTTGGGCAGGGCGAAGTCGACCTGCTCGGTGACGACCTTGTAGCCCTCCGCGCGCAGACCCCGTTCGACGAGCCGGGCGTAGGCGGCGGACGCGGACTGGTTGTAGGAGACGACGGCGGCGGTCCGGGCGCCGTGTTCGCGCTTGAAGTAGCGGTAGACCTCGGTGCCGCCGTACAGCTTGCCGCCCCAGCCGGGGGTGCCGTTGCGCGGCGCGCGGCTGCCGTAGATGCCGTAGAGGTGCGGGTAGGTGTCGTAGGCGCTGCCGATGGGCTGGCCGCCGATGTCGGGCACGCGCGCGCGGGAGACGCGGGAGGCGCCCGCGTAGTCCAGGGCGGTGGTGGCGACCAGGGCGACCACCTTGTCCTCCTCGACCAGCCGGTGCACGCACTCGTTGTTGCCGACGCCGCTGCCGCCGTCGTCGCACAGGAGTACCTCCACGCGGCGGCCGTCGATGCCGCCGCGCGCGTTGAGCCGGTCGAACCACGCCTTGGCGCCGTCGCGCGGGCCGGTGAAGGCGCTGCCGCCGACCGGGCTGGTGGCGCTGGTGATGATGCCGACCCGCAGGGGCGCAGAGCCGCGGGGCGCGGAGCTGCGGTCGTGGTGCTCGAAGTCGCTCTCCGGGAGCCGGCTGCCGCAGGCCGCGCTCAGGGCGAGCAGCAGCACCGCGGCGAGGGCGTCAACAGCCCGGGACCGGCGACGCATTGCCGCTCAGTTGCACCAGCGCGCACAGCGTCTTGGCGGACACCTTCCAGGTGCCGTTCTGCTCGACGGCGCTTCCGGAGGCGTCGGGCAGGGCGGTGGCGCCCTTCAGGGTGAGTGTGTACGTCACGTCCGCCTCGGTCGCCGAGGTGAACTCGATCTTGGTGACCTTCGCCTGGACCTGTCCGCCGCGCTCGTCACCGCTGAAGGCCTGCAGGACGGGGCCCAACCGGTCGCCGTTCTCCAGGAGGGCCTGCTTGTCCTCGGTCGAGGTCTTCGGGTCGAAGAACTTCTGCCAGTTCTGCCTGATCTCCGTCTCGGCCGCGGCCCGGTCCGCCGGCGCGCTGGCCGGTGCGCTCGTGGTCCGCTCCGCGGTCGGTGTGGGCGGCGTGGTCTCGCTGCCGCCGCCGTTGTCGTCGCTGCATGCCGCGAGGGCCGGGGCGAGGGCCAGGATCAGGGCGGCGGCGATCGCCGTACCCCGTCCCGCGGCTCGTGGGCCCCGTGTCGCGTTCCCTCGCCTGAGGTCGCTGCCGAGAACCATCTGGCTCACCACCGGGTGTCGGTCCGGGCCATGTGCGCCCGGTGCTTTCAGGGTCAGCTTCCAAGGGGCATAGTGCAAGCGATCGGCGGACTTGAACAGGCGGCCAGGCGCGTGCCCGGACAACCGACGTGTGGGAGCCAGCGATGCGGACAAGCCGACTGCGGACCGTGCATCCCGTCCTCTGGGCCGGCTGGGCGGCGCTGGCCGCCGGCGCGGTGCTGTGCGTCGTCGGCTGGTACGGCGTCTCCGGCGAGCGCTTCGCCGAACGGCAGCTGCCCTACCTCGCCTCCTGCACGGTCCCCGGCGCGGCGCTGATCGTCTCCGGGGCGGTGCTGCTGGCCCACGGCCGGGGCTCGATCGCCGCCGCGCGCGTGGAGGAGCTGTACGGCCTGCTGGTGGCGGCCGAGCCGGCCGACGAGGACGAGACCGGGCAGGCCGCGCTCGCTCCCCTCGCGGTCAGCGGCGAGCTGCTGATGGTGCCGGGCGGCACGCTGTGGCACCGCGCGGACTGCCCGCTGGTCGCGGGGAAGGCGGAAGCGGTTCCGGTGGACTCCGAGCTGGTGGCGAGCGGCGAGCTGGGCCCGTGCCCGATCTGCGAGCCCGCCGAAGAGACCGACTGAGCCCGGCCGATGTCCTCGCTGACGTACGACCTCACCCTGGCCGGCCTGTCGGTGGGCAGCGCGGCGGCGCTGACCGGGATCGGCCTGATCGTGACGTACCGCGCGACCGGCGTGCTGAACTTCGCGCACGGCGCGATCGCGATGGTGTGCGCCTACGTGCTGCGGCAGTGCGTGGTCGAGTGGGGCTGGCCGCTGTGGCTCGGGGCCGCGGTGACGCTGCTGGTGCTGGCGCCGGGGCTGGGCGTCGTACTGGAACGGTTCGTCTTCCGGCCCCTGGCCGTTCTCGGGGGTGACCCCGCGCAGACGCTGGTGGCGTCCATCGGGGTGTTCGTGCTGCTGGTGGGCGGAGCGGCGCTGCTGTGGGGACAGGGGGCCCGGGACGACGCGCCGGAGCTGGTGCCGGACGAGCCGTGGGGGCAGCTGGCGGTGGTGCTGGTGCTGGCCGCGGGGGTCGCGGTGGTCGTCCGCCGGACGCGGTTCGGGCGGGAACTGCGGGCCGTGGTCGACGACCGGCAGCTCGCCGTGCTGGGCGGCATCGACGCGGACCGGGTCGCGGCGGCGGGCTGGGCGTTCGGCTCGTTCACGGCGGGCCTGACGGGCGTGCTGCTCGCGCCGTACGTGCGGCTCGACCCGTACGGGCTGTCGCTGCTCGTGATGGAGGTGGTGGCGGTCGCGGTCGCCGCGCGGATGCGGAGCCTGCCGGTCGCGGTGGCGGTGGCGCTGGGCGTCGGGGTGGCGCAGAGCCAGCTCACGCGGCTGCACCCGTCCGGGTGGGGCGCGCCGCTGCTCCAGACGGCCGGCACGAACCTGTTCGTCGTCGCCCTGCTGGTCGCGGCCCTGGTCCTGCCGGGCGTGGGCACGCGTGACGCGCTGCCGCGCACGGCCACCGCCCGGGTTCCGACGCCGCCCGGCGCGTGGATCGTGGCGGCCGTGCTGTTCCTGCTGCCGCTGGGCCTCGCCGGCCGGGACCTGCACACGTCGATCCAGGTGCCGGCGCTGGCCGTCGTCCTGCTGTCCCTGGTGGTGGTCACCGGACGCGGCGGCCAGATCTCGCTGGGGCAGGCGGCGTACGCGGGTCTGGGCGCGCTGTTCACCGCGCTGCTGGCCGCGGGCCGTTTCCCGGGCCTGCCGGCCGTGCCGGAGCTGGCGGCCCTCGCGGTGGCGGTCGTCCTGGTGGCACCGCTCGGCCTGCTCACGGGCTGGCCGGCGATCGGCCGCCGGGGCCTGGCGCTGGCGCTGGCGACGTTCGCCGTCGGCGTGGGCGTGAGCCGCTTCGTCTTCGCCCAGCCGTACGCCACCTCGGGCCTGTCACTGGGCCGCCCGGCGGGTTTCGAGGGAGACCGCGCGTACTACGTCCTGGAGTTGCTCCTGCTGGCGCTCGCGCTGCTGGCGGCGCACGCGCTGCGCCGGGGGCGGACGGGCCGGGCCCTGGCGGCCATGCGGGACCACGAGGCGGGGGCGCAGGCGGCGGGCGTGCGGGTGCCGTCCCTCAAGCTGCTCGCCTTCGTCGCGGGCGCCGCGCTCGCCGCGCTGGGCGGCGGCATGCTCGGCATGGGCCTGCGCGCCTTCGACCCCGCCGCCTACGACCCCGTGCGCGGTCTGCTGTGGTTCGCGGCGGTCGTGGTGCTGGGCGCCGACAGCACCCTCGGCGCCCTCGCCGCCGCGGCCCTCCTGGTCGGCCTGGACGCGGGCACGCGCGGCGGTGTGGCGGCGGCCCTGATCGGCGTCCTGGCGGTCCTCGTGGGCCGCTTCCCCGGCGGCCCGTACGAGGCCCTGCGGACAGCGGCGCAACGCCTGCGCCTGCGCCGTGCACCGGCCCTCACGCCGACGGGAACCCGGGCCCGCCGGCTGCTGCGCCCGGCGCGACCGCGGGTGGCCCGGACTTCCCCGGTGCCCACGGGGGCGACGGCGACACGCGTGGTGCGGGAGGCCGAGGTCACGGGGGCGACTGGGCGTGCCGGCCTCCCGGGGGACGCGGGCGGTACGGCACCGCGCGCCACCACCGCGGACGGACGGCGAGCGGCTCCCGGTGCCGGGCCCGCGGGCCGCGAGGCGCCTCGGCCGCCCGTCCGGGGCCCCTCGGCCCCCGCCGCCCATCGCCCACCGGCGGCTCCGGCGGACGGGACGCCGGGGTCCGCCCCGGCGGACCGCCACGGCTCGCCCGGCGAGGCGCGCCCCGGCAGTGCCCCGCCCCCTTCCACGCCGGCGCCCCCGGCAGCGGGCGAGGCGACCGCCGGGCCCTTCAGGAAGCCCCGGCCGCGCGCGGCGGCACCTCCGCAAGCGGCCGGGCCGCCCACCGTCCGGGCCACGACCGCCTCCTCCCCCCTCCTCACGGCCCGCCGCCTCCACGTCCACTACGGCGGCTTCACCGCCCTCGATGAGGTCGACGTGGACGTCACCCCCGGACGGATCACCGCGGTCGTGGGCCCCAACGGGGCCGGAAAGAGCACCCTGTTCCACTGTCTGGCCGGGACACTGCGGCCCGCGCGTGGCGAAGTACGGCTGGGCGGGCGGGACATCACCGCACTGCCCTCGCACGCCCGCACCCGGCTCGGTGTCGCGCGGACCTTCCAGCAACTGGCCGTCTTCCCCTCGCTGACCGTGACCGAGAACGTCCGGGTGGGCGCCGAACAGGGCCGGGTGACCGACCCGGGCGCCGTGGAGCGCACGCTCAGGCTGCTCGGACTCGACGGGCCGGTGCGCGCGCTGCCCGCCGCCGGTCTGCCCACGGGGACGCTGCGCCGCGTCGAACTGGCCCGGGCCCTCGCGGGCGCCCCGCGCGTCCTGCTGCTCGACGAGCCCGCCGCCGGCCTCGACACCACCGAAGTGGCCGCCCTCGCCCGGGTCCTGAAGGCCCTGGCCGCCGACGGCACGGCCCTGCTCGTCGTCGAGCACGACCTGGACCTGGTCGCCGGCCTCGCCGACGTCGTGCACGTGATGACGGCGGGCCGGATCGTCGCCTCCGGCCCGCCCGGGCAGGTCCTGGACGCCCTGGGAACGGCGGCCGGGCGATGACCACCGTCGCCCTGCGCCACGCGCGCGTGCGCTACGGCCCGCTGGAGGCCCTGCACGGCGTCACCCTCGCCGCCCCGGGCCCGGGTCTGACCGTGCTGCTGGGCCGCAACGGCTCCGGCCGCAGCACCGCCCTGCGCGCCCTGGCCGGAACGGTGCCCCTGTCGGGCGGCGCCGTGGTGTGGGACGGCGCCGACGTGACCCGCGTACCGGCCTACGAGCGGGCCCGGCGCGGGCTGTGCCTGGTCCCGGAGCGGCAGGCCGTGTTCGGCTCGCTCACGGTCCGCGAGAACCTCGGGCTCGCCGCCCCGGACCACGGCCCGGCCCTCGACGCCTATCCGCAGCTGCGGCCCCTGCTGGAGCGGCGGGCCGGCACCCTCTCCGGCGGGGAACAGCGCATGCTCGCCCTGTCCCGGGCGCTGCTGGCACGCGCGCGCGTGGTGCTCGTGGACGAGCCCGCCCAGGGCATGTCGCCCTCGGTCGCGGCCCGCACCTACGAGCTGCTGAACGCGCTCGACGCGTGCGTGGTGGTCGCCGAGCAGCGACTGCCGCCCGCCCTGCGGGGGCGGCCGCCCGCCATCGTCTACGAACTGCGGCGCGGGACGGTCGTGTTCGCCGGAGAGGCGGGCGAGCTCCCCCGCTGACCCGGCACGCGATGACCCCGTCCGGTCGGCCGACCGGACGGGGCCTGTGTCCCGACGAGGGGGAGCGGCTCAGAGTTCGAGGCGCAGGCCGGGCACGATGATGTCGGGATCACCGCCGATGGCGGCCTTGTTGGCGGCGTAGAGGTGCTGCCAGGTGGTCCCGTGCCGGGCGGCGACGCCGCTCAGGGTGTCGCCCGCGCGGACGGTGTAGTCGCCGCGGGAGGAGCCGCGGTCGGGGTGTGCCGCCGTGGAACGCTCCGGCGTCTTCGAGGGCTTCGCCGGAGCGGGCTTGACGGAGGTGACCGGGTCGGCCGCCGCGGAAGCCGCGGGTGCGCTGCCGCTCGCCCCGGCGCGTGCCGAGCAGGTCGGCCAGGCGCCCCACCCCTGGGCGCGCTGGACCTTGGTGGCGACGGCGATCTGCTGGGACTTGCTCGCCTGGTCGGCGGTGGGCGCGTAGGCCGTGCCGCCGTAGGCGCGCCAGGTGGAGGCGGCGAACTGGAGTCCGCCGTAGTAGCCGTTGCCGGTGTTGATGTGCCAGTTGCCGCCGCTCTCGCACTGGGCGATGCGGTCCCACACTCCGCTGTCAGCCGCCGCGGCGTTTCCGGTCGCGGCCAGCAGTCCGAGGGGCGCGAGCAGAGCCGCCCCGGCGAGGACCGCCGTCGTACGAACCTGGTTCTTCCGAGCGTTGTCGCGCGTGGTATCGGCACATTCGGACATGTAGTTCCCTCTCGAAGCACTCGGGGTCCCCCAAGGCGGAACGCCACTCCCCGCGCCATGGGGCGCGTGGGTCGCGCTCGCCCCGTCCGCCGGTGTGGTGCTGCGCGTGGTTCCGGAGAATCACGCGGCCGGCGGACGTACCCGAGCGGTGCTCGCTGCACACGGCCGAGGAATCTAAGGAGGTTGACGGGTCGTCATCAACCGGTTGCCCGTCATGCCAGGCCAGTTCCCCGATACCTCAGGTAACGGCTATTTCCGGACACCCACTTCATTCCCGGATTTCCTGATATGTCGACCAACGCACCCGACGTCCTGTGACCCACTTCACCCCCTCAACGCCCTTTACAAACCGGTGACTTGACGGTGAGTACGCGATTCCGCGCCGAGCGTGACCCTGTGCGCTGGATGGTTCGATTCCGTTCGCCCTGGGGCGTGACTCCCGCCACAGATCGCCCGTTGTCTTCTTCATGAGCCGGGACCCACCCGGACCACGGGCCGGGAGCCACCCCCGGCCCTGCCACGCACCGCATCCCCGAGGGAGCCACCCGTGCCGCGCATGCTCGACGTCAGCGACGAGGTACGCGCCGAGATCGGCGACGAAGAAGCCGACCGCCTGCTCGCCGGAGAGACCGCCCCGGGCAGTTACGACTGCACGTCCTGCCGCACTCCGGGCGACTCCGAACAGGAGCGCACCAGCACCGTGCTGTTCATCGGGGACGAGACCGCCGTCCTCGCCTTCGCCCACGCCGGCTGCCTGCCCTCGCAGGTCGTCCAGGTCACCGAGGAACAGCTCCGGGGCGCCGTGAAGTCCATCACCGGCGACACCGTCGACCTGGAGCCCGACAAGGTGGTGCCCGAGCAGGCGGTGCTCGGTGTGACCAGCGGACTCGTGCTGATCGCCGGGGAGCTGCACCCGGCCCTGGTGGTGGAGCCGACCGCGCCCATCGCCCGGCCGGGCAACACCACGGGCACCGGGGACGACTTCCTGCCGCTGCTTGTCGAGCAGGGCTTCCTGCCTCTGACCGAGCTGTCCGCCGTACCACCCGTGCTGCACGGCTGGTCCGTGCTGCTCGCCGTGGGCCGGCTGCACGCGGTGCTCCAGCCCGGCAGCAACGGCGGCCAGCCGGTGGCCTGGTGGCAGGCGCACCAGCCGCTCCAGGTCACCGAGGGCTGGCGCGCGGCCGCCAACAAGCACCAGCAGGTGCTGATGTTCGCCGCGCCGGTCGGCTCGATCGGCCGCCAGCCGCGCGAGGACCTGCTGCGGGACGCGCTGGACAAGGCGGCGGCGAACGGACAGCTCGTCGCCGCGGCGCTGCCGCTGGCCGGCACCTGAGCGGCGCGTCACCCGGGCAGACCGCACCCCCGCGAAAGCCGCATCGGGGGCCGCATCCCCTGACCCGCGGGGTCGTTTGCACATACGTGCACGCATATGACGTTCCCCGCCGCCAGTCCTACTCGCCGATCCCCTCCGCACGGTCGGCTCAGGACTCCCAGGGCGGCCCATCGGCCACGCCGATCTACGACGCGCTCTACGCCGAGTACGTCAAGTCCTTCCGCGCACTTCCCGGCGACCGCAGCGGCGAGGAGAAACTCGACTTCACCGCCTTCGGGAACATCCAGCACAACACGAGCACGTACGGCTCGTACGGCAGTTCGTACAGCAGCTCGTACAGTGCCTACAGCGCGGGTGCCCAGAGCGCCCGCCATGCCGCCGGACAGCAGCCGCAGTGGCAGCGCGTCGGGACCATCGGCTCGCACGGCACGGGGATGCACCACGTGCCGGCCGCACTGCCGCCGGGTCGGCGCAGCGGCGGCTGAAGCGAGCACACCACACAGCGGAAGGGCGGCCCCGGCTGGGGCCGCCCTTCCGCTGTGTCGTCCTGGCTTCGTCCTACTTCTTCCTGCCGCGCTTCTCGCGCACCCGCACCGAGATGTGGATCGGCGTCCCCTCGAAGCCGAACTCCTCGCGCAGGCGGCGCTCGATGAAGCGCCGGTAGCCCGCCTCGATGAAACCGGAGGCGAAGAGCACGAACCGCGGCGGCTTGGTGCCCGCCTGCGTGCCGAACAGGATCCGCGGCTGCTTGCCGCCCCGGATCGGGTGGGGGTGAGCGGCGACCAGCTCGCCGAGGAACGCGTTCAGCCTGCCGGTGGGGACCCGGGTCTCCCAGCCCGCCAGGGCCGTCTCGATCGCCGGGACCAGCTTCTCCATGTGACGGCCGGTGCGCGCCGATACGTTGACGCGCGGGGCCCACGCCACCTGGCCCAGCTCGGTCTCGATCTCCCGCTCCAGGTAGTAGCGGCGCTCCTCGTCGAGGGTGTCCCACTTGTTGAAGGCGAGGACGACCGCGCGGCCCGCCTCGACGGCCATCGTGACGATCCGCTGGTCCTGCACCGAGATGGACTCGGAGGCGTCGATGAGGATGACCGCGACCTCCGCCTTCTCGACGGCGGCGGCGGTGCGCAGCGAGGCGTAGTAGTCGGCGCCCTGCTGGAGGTGGACGCGCTTGCGGATGCCCGCCGTGTCGACGAACTTCCAGGTGACGCCGCCGAGTTCGATCAGCTCGTCGACCGGGTCACGGGTGGTGCCCGCCAGCTCGTTGACGACGACGCGCTCCTCGCCCGCCACCTTGTTCAGCAGCGAGGACTTGCCCACGTTCGGGCGGCCGATGAGGGCGATGCGGCGCGGCCCGCCGATGCCGCCCCCGCCGAACGTCTCGCGCGGCGCCTCCGGCAGCACCTCCAGGACCTGGTCGAGCATGTCGCCGGTGCCCCGGCCGTGCAGCGCCGAGACCGGGTACGGCTCCCCCAGGCCCAGCGACCACAGGTAGGCCGCGTCGGCCTCGCCGCTCGGGCCGTCCACCTTGTTGGCGCACAGCACGACCGGCTTGCCGGCCTTGCGCAGCAGCCGTACGACGGCCTCGTCGGTGTCGGTGGCGCCGACCTTGGCGTCGACGACGAAGACGACGGCGTCGGCCGCGTCGATGGCGTACTCGGCCTGGGCGGCGACGGAGGCGTCGATGCCGAGGACGTCCTGCTCCCAGCCGCCGGTGTCGACGACCTTGAAGCGGCGGCCCGCCCACTCGGCCTCGTAGGTCACACGGTCGCGGGTGACACCGGGCTTGTCCTCGACGACGGCCTCGCGGCGGCCGATGATGCGGTTCACCAGGGTCGATTTGCCGACATTGGGGCGGCCGACCACGGCGAGGACGGGCAGCGGGCCGTGCCCGGCCGCCTCGATCGCGCCCTCGACGTCCTCGAGGTCGAATCCCTCCTCCGCGGCGAGCTCCATGAACTCCGCGAACTCGGCGTCGCCGAGCGCCCCGTGGTCGTGCTCGGGCGCGCCTTCGTAGGCGTCCGAGCCGTCGGGCTGGGTGTGGTCGTTCATGAAGTCCGTACCTCGTCGTTCATCGTGGTGGTCGGTGGAGTACCCGCTGTCCTGCGGCTGATCCACTACTCAGTGTCGCCTAGCGCCCGGTGAGGCGCCTGGCGTTTTCCAGGTGGGCGGCGAGCTGCTTCTGGATGCGCCCGGTCGCCTCGTCCAGCGCCGTGCGCGTACGGCGCCCGCTGCCGTCGCCCGCCTCGAAGGGTTCCCCGAAGACGACGTCGACGCGGGACCGCAGCGGAGGCAGCCCCTTTATCAACCGTCCCCGCCGGTCGGAACTTCCCAGCACGGCGACCGGCACGATCGGGGCACCGCTGCGCACCGCGAAGTACGCGAGCCCGGCGCGCAGGGAGGCGAAGTCGCCCTCGCCCCGGGTGCCCTCCGGGAAGATGCCGAGCACGCCGCCGCTCTCCAGCACGCCCAGCGCCCGGGTGATCGCCGTGCGGTCGGTGGTGTCGCGGTCCACCTTCAGCTGGCCGATGCCGGTCAGGAAGGGGTCGAGCGGACCGATGAACGCTTCCTTCTTGATCAGGAAGTGCGTCGGCCGGGGCGCCACGCCCATGACCATCGGACCGTCGATGACGTGGGAGTGGTTGACGGCGAGGATCACCGGGCCCGTCGTGGGCACCCGCCAGGCGCCGAGCACGCGCGGCTTCCACAGCCCGTACATCAGGCCGACGCCGATGCGCCGCCCGACGTCGGCGCCCCGCGGGGAAGGCAGCTGGTCGGTCACTTCCCGGCCCGCTTCTCCTCGACGAGGGTGACGACGCACTCGATGACCTGGGCCAGCGTGAGCTCGGTGGTGTCCACCTCGACCGCGTCGTCCGCCTTGGCGAGCGGCGAGGTCTTGCGGCTGGAGTCGGCCGCGTCCCGCTTGATCAGGGCCTCGCGGGTGGAGTGCACGTCGGCGCCCTTCAGCTCACCGCTGCGGCGGGCGGCACGCGCCTCCGGGGAGGCGGTGAGGAAGATCTTCAGGTCGGCGTCCGGCAGCACGGTCGTGCCGATGTCGCGGCCCTCGACCACGACGCCGTTCGCCGCGGAGGCCGCGATCGAGCGCTGGAGCTCGGTGATCCGGGCGCGCACCTCGGGCACCGCGCTGACCGCGCTGACCTTGGCGGAGACCTCCTGGGTGCGGATCGGGCCGGCCACGTCGACACCGTCGACGCTGATGGTCGGGGCCTGCGGGTCGGTGCCGGAGACGATCTCCGGCTTGCCGGCCGCGGCGGCGATGGCGGCGGGGTCGTCGATGTCGATGCCGTTGTTCACCATCCACCAGGTGATCGCCCGGTACTGGGCGCCGGTGTCCAGGTAGCTCAGCCCGAGCTGTGCCGCCACGGCCTTCGAGGTGCTCGACTTGCCCGTGCCGGCGGGGCCGTCGATGGCGACAATCACTGGCGTGGCGCTTTCCACTGTGGGGACCTTCCTGAACCGGGCTGGCGGGGGTGAGGGCGCGACGGCCCCGCACAAGGTTACTGGGTGCGGGTCACTCGTCCGGCCGCGCGTCGCTCAGCCACATCCAGCATGCACTACTGCCGGATCGCCCAGCCACGGTCCCGCAGCGCGGCGCTCAGTACGGGTGCCGCCTTCGGCTCCACCATCAGCTGCACCAGACCGGCCTGCTGCCCGGTCGCGTGCTCGATGCGCACGTCCTCGATGTTGACGCCGGCCCTGCCCGCGTCCGCGAAGATCCGGGCCAGCTGCCCCGGCTGGTCGTCGATGAGCACGGCCACGGTCTCGTAGACCCGCGGAGCGGACCCGTGCTTGCCGGGGACGCGGATCTGCCCGGCGTTGCCGCGCCGCAGGACGTCCTCGATGCCGGTGGTGCCGTCACGGCGCTTGTCGTCGTCGGAGGACTGGAGGGCGCGCAGGGCCCGCACGGTCTCCTCCAGGTCGGCGGCGACGTCCGTGAGCAGGTCGGCGACCGGCCCGGGGTTCGCGGAGAGGATGTCGATCCACATGCCGGGATCGGAGGCGGCGATCCGGGTCACGTCCCGGATGCCCTGCCCGCACAGCCGTACGGCGGCCTCCTCGGCGTGCTCCAGGCGCGCGGCGACCAGGCTGGAGACCAGGTGGGGCATGTGGGAGACGAGGGCGACGGCGCGGTCGTGGGCGTCGGCGTCCATCACGACCGGCACGGCACGGCAGTGCGAGACCAGCTCCAGGGCGAGGTTCAGCACCTCGGTGTCGGTGTCCCGGGTCGGGGTGAGCACCCAGGGGCGGCCCTCGAAGAGGTCGCCCGTGGCCGCGAGCGGGCCGGACTTCTCCCGGCCGGACATGGGGTGCGTGCCGAGGTACGCCGTGAGGTCGAGCCCGCGTGCCTCCAGCTCCCGGCGCGGCCCGCCCTTGACGCTGGCCACGTCGAGGTAGCCGCGCGCCGCACCGCGGCGCATGGCGTCGGCGAGCACGTCGGCCACGTGCGCGGGCGGGGCGGCGACGATCGCGAGGTCGACGGGCCCGTCCGGCGCCTCGTCCGTGCCGGCGCCGAGCGCGGCCGCCGTACGGGCCTGCTCCGCGTCGTGGTCGGCGAGGTGCACGGTGACGCCCCGCTGGGACAGGGCCAGGGCGGCGGACGTGCCGATCAGCCCGGTGCCGATGACGAGTGCGGTCCTCACTGGGCGATGTCCTTGCGCAGGGCGCCCGCGGCGCCGAGGTAGACGTGCGCGATGCCGGCACGGGGCTTGTCGGACTCGATGTGCGCGAGGACGCGGACGACACGCGGCATGGCGCCCTCGATGTCCAGTTCCTGGGCGCAGATCAGCGGGACGTCGACGATGCCGAGCTTGCGGGCCGCGGCCGCCGGGAAGTCGCTGTGCAGGTCGGGCGTGGCCGTGAACCAGATGCTGATCAAGTCGTCGGCGGTGAGGCCGTTGCGCTCCAGGATGGCCGTGAGCAGGGCTCCGACCTGCTCGTCCATGTGCCCGGCCTCGTCCCGTTCGAGTTGGACGGCGCCCCGGACCGCTCGTACCGCCACGGCGATGCTCCTTGCTGACGTGCGTGTCACTGCGTGTCGCTCTGTGTGTCAAGCCTAGTCAGCCCGCACGGCCGGGGTGCGCGGCGCCCATCCGGTGAGACACCGGGCTTGCCGCTCCTTGGGTATTTTCGATGCAAAGATGCAGAGAATTCCGATTTACTCCTCTTTAGTACCTTCGGAGTGACGACATGACCTACGAGACCACACGCCGCACGGTCCTCCTCGCGACGGGCGCGACCGGCGCCGTGGCGCTCGTCGCCGCCTGCGGCGGGGGCGGCGACGACAACGGCTCCGCGTCGACGAGCTCACCCACCGGCCAGGAGACGGCCGGACGGGAGACGGCCGGACAGGAGACGGCCGGACGGGATCTGGCCTCCACGGACGAGATCCCCGTCGGGGGCGGAAAGATCTTCAAGGAAGAAGAAGTCGTGGTGACCCAGCCCGAGCAGGGCCGCTTCAAGGCCTTCTCGGCGATCTGCACCCACCAGCGCTGCACGGTGGCGTCCGTCTCCGACGGCACCATCAACTGCGTCTGTCACGGCAGCAAGTTCCGCATCGCCGACGGCTCGGTGGCCCACGGCCCGGCGACGCGGCCGCTGCCGGCCGAGCAGATCACAGTGGAGGGAAACTCGGTCCGGCTGGCGTGAGGGCTCCGGGTACGCCGCACACGGCCACCGCGGGCGTCAGGGGGCGTCCAGGACGTCGGACATCCGTCACGCGTCCCAGAGCGCGCCGAGGGTCAGCAGGTCGCTCCGGTACTCGATGCGGTCGGCCCACTCGTCCGGCCAGGCCTCCGCGCCCAGGTGCGCGCCGGCGAATGCTCCGGCCAGGCAGGCGATGGAGTCCGAGTCGCCGGCGGTGCAGGCGCCGCGGCGCAGGGCCGTGAGCGGCTCGTCGGGGAAGAGCAGGAAGCACAGCAGCCCGGTCGCCAGGGCCTCCTCGGCGATCCAGCCCTCGCCGGTGGCCAGGCACGGGTCGTCCTCCGGCGAGACGGCGCCCACGGCGTGCCGGAGCCGGTCGAGGATCGCCAGGCACTCGTCCCAGCCGCGCGCGATGAACTGCTCGGGGTTCGGGTCCTGGGCCCGGCGCCACAGGTCGCCGAGCCAGCGCTCGTGGTAGTGGCTGCGGTTGTCGAGGGCGTACGTACGGAGCAGACCGATCAGCCCGGCCGGTTCGGCGCCCTGCGCGAGCAGCCGTACGGCGTGCGCGGTGAGGTCGGACGCGGCGAGCGCGGTGGGGTGCCCGTGGGTGAGGGCGGACTGCAACTGGGCGGCGCCCGCGCGCTGTTCGTCGCTCAGGCCGGGGACCAGCCCCAGGGGCGCGACCCGCATGTTGGCGCCGCAGCCCTTGGAGTGGATCTGACTGGCGTCCTGCCAGGGGCGGTCCGCCTGCTCCAGCAGGTCACAGGCCCGCAGACACGTGTTGCCGGGAGCGCGGTTGTTCTCCGGAGAGCGGTTCCAGGCGATGAACTCCCGCCGTACGGCGTCGGCCATCCCCTCGGGCTCCAGCACGCCCCGGTCCATCGCCGTCCGGATGCCCCGCCCGAGCGCCAGCGTCATCTGCGTGTCGTCGGTGACGAGCGCCGGCTCCGGCAGGGCCAGCCGCCGCCACGGACCGAACCTGGCGACGATCCGCGGTACGTCGCTGAACTCCGTCGGATACCCCAGCGCGTCCCCCAGGGCGAGGCCGGTCAGCGCTCCGGTGGCGGCTTGCTTGTAGACGAGCGTGGTCATGTCAGAAGTCCTTCCGTCCCCGCGCCCTGACGGGCACGGGGAACTCGCGGCGCCCAGGGGTGTCTGCGTCAGCCTAGAGATCGACTTCCTGCATCAGCATGCCGACCTCCGTGTTGGACAGCCGCCGCAGCCAGCCGGACTTCTGGTCGCCCAGGGTGATCGGGCCGAAGGCGGTGCGCACCAGCTTGTCGACCGGGAAACCGGCCTCCGCGAGCATCCGGCGCACGATGTGCTTGCGGCCCTCGTGGAGGGTGACCTCGACGAGGTAGTTCTTGCCGGTCTGCTGGACGACCCGGAAGTGGTCCGCACGCGCGTAACCGTCCTCCAGCTGGATGCCGTCCTTGAGCTGCTTGCCCAGGTCGCGCGGGATCGGGCCCACGATGTGCGCGAGGTAGGTCTTCTTCACGCCGTACTTGGGGTGGGTCAGCCGGTGCGCCAGCTCGCCGTGGTTGGTGAGCAGGATGACACCCTCGGTCTCGGTGTCGAGCCGGCCGACGTGGAAGAGCCGGGTCTCGCGGTTGGTGACGTAGTCACCGAGGCACTGCCGGCCCTCCGGGTCCTCCATGGTGGAGACGACCCCGGCGGGCTTGTTCAGCGCGAAGAACTGGTAGGCCTGCGTGGCGACGGTCAGCCCGTCGACCTTGATCTCGTCCTTCTCCGGGTCGACCCGCCGCCCCTGCTCCAGCACGATCTCGCCGTTGACCTCGACCCGGGCCTGTTCGATCAGCTCCTCGCAGGCGCGCCGGGAACCGAAGCCCGCGCGGGCGAGGACCTTCTGGATCCGCTCGCCCTCCTGCTCCGCGCCCGGGAAGGTCTTGGGCAGCTTGACGTCCTTCTTCCCGGCGTACCGGTCGCGGTTGCGCTCCTCGACCTGCGCCTCGTACTCGCGGGGACGTGCCGGGGCCGTACGCCCGCGCTGCTGGGGCTGCTTGGGCCCGCCCTTGGCGCCGCCGCGCGCGGCACCGCCGCGCCCGGACTTGGGTCCCTCCTTCGTCGCTCCGGGGCCCACGTCGTAGCGGCGCTCCTCGGGGCGGGGCTTGCGGGGGCGGCCCTGCCCCTGCTTCTGGTCCCTGTTGTTACCGGCGCCGCGGTGGTTACCGCGTCCGCCGCTCTTGCCGCTGCCGCTGCTTCGCATCAAAGTTCCGTCTGGTCGTCTTCGTCGTCGGTACCCGGGGTGACCGGGCGGCCCGGCACGTCGTCATCAGGCGCGTCCGGGTCGAACGACGGTACGCCTTCCTGGGTCTCGGCCTCGATCGCCTCCGCCTCCGGGAGGAAGGGCGCGAGTTCCGGGAGCTCGTCCAGACCGCGCAGGCCCATCCGCTCCAGAAAGTAGTTCGTCGTCGTGTACAGGATCGCACCTGTTTCGGGTTCCGTGCCCGCCTCCTCGATCAGACCGCGCTGGAGGAGGGTGCGCATGACGCCGTCGCAGTTGACTCCGCGTACGGCGGAGACCCGGCTGCGGCTGACCGGCTGCCGGTAGGCGACGACGGCCAGGGTCTCCAGGGCGGCCTGGGTGAGGCGGGCCTGCTGGCCGTCCAGCACGAAACGCTCGACGGCCGGGGCGTACTCGGCGCGGGTGTAGAACCGCCAGCCGCCCGCCACGAACCGCAGTTCGAAGCCGCGGCCCTGGACGGTGTACTCGTCGGCCAGCTCGCGCAGGGCGTCCGCGATCTGGCGCCTGGGCCGCTCCAGTATCTTCGCGAGGTGCTCCTCGGTCGCGGGCTCGTCCACGACCATGAGGACGGCCTCCAGAGCGGGCTTGAGATCGAGGCCGGCGACGGCACGCAGCCCGGCCGGGACCTCGGTGGCTTCCTGGCTCATGCCTTCTTCTCCTCCTTCGGCGGCTCGGGCGGCCGGTCGAACTCGTCGGTGACGGTCGGTGTCTCGTCCCCGTCCCCGCCGGTCCACCGCACGAGCAGCTCACCGAGCGCGGTCTCCTGCTCCAGTTCGACGGCCTTCTCGCGGTACAGCTCCAGCAGCGCCAGGAACCGGGCCACGACGGTCAGTGTGTCGTCGGTGTCCGCCACGAGCTCCCGGAAGCGGGCCTCGCCGAGCTCCTTGAGCCGGGCGACGACGATCCCCGCCTGCTCCTGCACGCTGACCAGCGGGGCGTGGATGTGGTCGACGTACACCTGCGGCTTGGGCTTGGGCTGCATCGCCTTCACAGCGAGCTTGGCGAACCCTTCCGCGCCGATGCTGATGACCACCTCGGGCAGCAGCTCGGCATGGTGGGGTTCGAGCCCGACGGTGCGCGGATAGCGCCGGGCCTCGTCGTCGAGCCGCCCGCTGAAGATGTCGGCGATCTGCTTGTACGCGCGGTACTGCAGCAGCCGGGCGAACAGCAGGTCCCGGGCTTCGAGCAGCGCGAGGTCGGCCTCGTCCTCCACCTCGGCGGCGGGCAGCAGCCGTGCCGCCTTCAGATCGAGCAGTGTGGCCGCGACGACGAGGAACTCGGTCGTCTCGTCCAGATCCCAGTCCGGCCCCATCGCCCGGATGTACGCCATGAACTCGTCGGTCACCCTCGACAGCGCGACCTCGGTGACGTCCAGCTTGTGCCGGGAGATCAGTTGGAGCAGCAGATCGAAGGGACCTTCGAAGTTCGCGAGCCGGACCTTGAAGACCCCGTCGTCGCCACCGGGAACGCCCTCGGTTTCGGAAGCCGGGGCAGCGGTCTCAGCCACCGGCCCGGGGGCGGGAAGCTCACTGCCCGCCACCGGGTGACGGGCCTCGGGGCCGAGCTCCGACGAAACGCCCTCATGGCCCGCTTCAGGGCCGGCAGGCCCGGCCGCACGCTCCCCGGGAGGCCTTCCGGCCGTCGTCCCGGGCTCGGCAGGGGCCTGCCGCTCCACGACGACGGGCGGTTCCTCGGCAACCAACGCCTGCGCGCCGGCCGCTGCCTCCACGGCCCGGAAACCCGACTCGGCGGCCTCCATCTCCTCGGAAGTCACACCCGACTCGGCGGCCTCCGTCTCCTCGGACGTCACGCCCGACTCGGCGGTGCCGCCGGCCAACTCACCGGGCTCGACCGGGTTCACCGGCTCAGCCGGCGGAGCCATCGGCCCACGCCCCAGCGCACGCCGGCGCCCGGACGGGCCGCCGGGGGGTGGTGGGGAGGCGTTCGAGGTCATGGCCCCCGCAGGCTACCGCTAGCGCCCGCGCAGCCGTCGTACGAGGATGCTGGCGTCCCCGCGGGTCTCCAGGTCGGCGAGGACCACGGCGACCGCCTCGCGGACGATACGGCCGCGGTCGACGGCGAGGCCGTGCTCGCCGCGGAGCACAAGACGGGCGTGCTCCAGGTCCATGAGCTCCTCGGCCGACACGTACACCGTGATCTTCTCGTCGTGCCGCTCACGGCCGCTGGGACGGCGTGCGGCGGCCCGCCCGCGCTTGCGTGGTGCCGCCGGGGCGGCACCGGCCGCACCCGCGGCAGAACCTTCCTGCGCCGCCTGCCTGCGGGCGGAGCCGGAGCGGCTGCGGGACTCCCCGGCCTCGGCCGACTCCGCGTCCGACGCGACATGCTCCGCGCCCTCGCCGTCACCGCCCTGCGCGGGCACCGACTGCGGCACGTCCTCCGCGGCCGTGGCCGCCGCCACCGCGTCGCCCTCCCCCGCCGGAGCGGGCACCCGGGCGTCGCCGTTGGCCTGGCGCCTGGGCTGGGACGACTGAAGCGCCATCCCCCCTGTCGTACGGAAGAGTTCGTCGGCCCCCGGCAGACTCACTCGGCGTGACACCGGGCGAGCACCTCCCTGGCGAGCTGGCGGTAGGCGGCGGCACCGACGGAGTTGGAGGCGTACGTGGTGATCGGCTCACCGGCGACCGTGGTCTCCGGGAAGCGGACCGTGCGCCCGATGACCGTGTGGTAGACGTGATCGTCGAAGGCCTCGACGACACGCGCGAGCACCTCACGGCTGTGCACCGTACGCGAGTCGTACATCGTGGCGAGGATCCCGTCGAGCTCCAGGTCGGGGTTGAGCCGCTCCTGGACCTTCTCGATGGTCTCCGTCAGCAGGGCCACACCACGGAGGGCGAAGAACTCGCACTCCAGCGGCACGATCACCTTGTGCGCGGCCGTCAGGGCGTTCACCGTGAGCAGGCCGAGCGAGGGCTGGCAGTCGATGACGATGAAGTCGTAGTCGTCCAGCAGCGGCTTCAGGGCGCGCTGCAGGGTCGACTCGCGGGCGACCTCGGAGACCAGCTGGACCTCGGCCGCCGACAGGTCGATGTTGCTGGGCAGCAGGTCCATGTTGGGGACCGCCGTCTTCAGCAGCACCTCGTCGGCCGCCATCCCCCGCTCCATGAGCAGGTTGTAGACGGTGAGGTCGAGTTCCATCGGGTTGACGCCGAGTCCGACCGACAGCGCGCCCTGTGGGTCGAAGTCCACGAGCAGGACCCGGCGTCCGTACTCCGCGAGCGCGGCACCCAGGTTGATGGTCGACGTCGTCTTGCCGACGCCGCCCTTCTGGTTGCACATCGCGATGATCTTCGCGGGTCCGTGGTCGGTCAGCGGGCCCGGGATCGGGAAGTACGGCAGCGGGCGCCCGGTCGGGCCGATGCGCTCCCGGCGCTGTCTGGCCGCGTCGGGCGCGAGAGTGGCCGCGTACTCGGGATCGGGCTCGTACTCCGCGTCGGGGTCGTAGAAGTGCCCCTCGGGCAGTTCGTCGTAGTCGGCGAAGTGGTTGTGGGGCGCGCCACTTCCGTCGCCGGCCATGGCGTTCACGTGATGGCCATCCATCTTCTGGTGTGCAGTGTGAGTCGCCTGCTGACTCTGGTGGGCTGCGAAGGTGCGCACAGCGACGGAGCCGACAGCAGCGAACCCCGCGGGACCCTGGCCCCGTGCAGGCATTCCTGGTTGACCACCCCCGGGAGTAAATGTCGACTCATTCACAAGTCGTCTTACCTCCTTGGTGACCAGGAAACTTCTAGACAGGTCAGCGTGGCACCATGCCGACGGTTGGCGACTCTATGGCGTGTCGGGCGTCCGCAGCAACACAATCCGCCGGACCCGGCCCGATGTGTCGGCAATGAAACATCCCGCTGTCAAGGGCGTACGGCCGTCGCACGGCAGGTTTCACCGGTGTGCGAATCGGTTGAAGGGTTACGTTCGAGGCGAGTTGCCCGAGAATCGCGAAGTGACCATACACACATCCGGCCGGACCTTGTCGGGCAAGGTCCGGCCGGGTGCGCGGCGTTGACGACCTGTGTTGACGTATCGCCTTTGCCTGTTGGTGACTTAGCCGACTTACCGGCCGACGGACTCAGCCGAGCAGCGAGGACAGCTCGACGTGCTCCACGTCGTGCGCCTCGGCGACCTCCTTGTAAACGACCTTGCCGTCATGGGTGTTGAGACCCTTGGCCAGCGCCGGGTCGCGGCGCAGCGCGTCCGCCCAGCCGTGGTCGGCGAGTTCCACGATGTAGGGCAGCGTGGCGTTGGTCAGCGCGTAGGTGGAGGTGTTCGGCACCGCGCCGGGCATGTTGGCGACGCAGTAGAAGACCGAGTTGTGGACCTGGAAGGTCGGCTCGGCGTGGGTGGTGGGACGGGAGTCCTCGAAGCAGCCGCCCTGGTCGATCGCGATGTCGACAAGGACACTTCCGGGCTTCATCCGCGAGACGAGCTCGTTGGTGACCAGCTTCGGGGCCTTGGCGCCGGGGACCAGCACCGCGCCGATGACGAGGTCGGCCTCCAGGCAGGCCTTCTCCAGCTCCAGGGCGTTGGAGACGACGGTCTGGATCTTCGTGCCGAAGATCTTGTCCGCCTCGCGGAGCTTGTTGACGTCCTTGTCGAGCAGGGTCACGTGGAAGCCCAGGCCGATGGCGATCTGCGCCGCCTGCCAGCCGGAGACGCCGCCGCCGATGACGACGGCCCGGCCGGCCGGCACGCCGGGGACGCCGCCGGGCAGCACGCCGCGGCCGCCGTTGGCGCGCATCAGGTGGTAGGCGCCGACCTGCGGGGCCAGCCGGCCCGCGACCTCGGACATCGGGGCGAGCAGCGGCAGCGCGCGGCCGGGCAGCTCGACCGTCTCGTAGGCGATCGCCGTGGTGCCGGACTCCAGCAGGGCGTCCGTGCACTCCTTGGAGGCGGCCAGGTGCAGGTAGGTGAAGAGCGTCTGGTCCTTGCGGAGGCGGTGGTACTCCTCGGCGATGGGCTCCTTGACCTTCAGCAGCAGGTCGGCGGCGGCCCACACCTCGTCGGCGGTCTCCAGGATCTGCGCACCGGCGGCCACGTACTCCTCGTCCACGATCGAGGAGCCGACGCCGGCGCCGCGCTCGATGACGACCTGGTGGCCATGACGCACCAGCTCGTGCACGCCGGCGGGGGTGATGGCCACCCGGAACTCGTTGTTCTTGACCTCGCGGGGGATGCCGACCTTCACGTCGATCACGGTCCTTGGCTCAGAGGGTATGGGCGTATTACTAGGCATACCCGGGCACGCACGGGCACACCGGGAGAGACCGCAGGAGAACGTGCGGCATGGCCAGTCTAATGAAGGCGTTCCCGCTGTCTAGCCTTTCATTGCATCAATCTTCAGCGGATGCGCCACGGATTTCGCAGGTGTCAGGCTCCGGTTTCCGGTGTGAGTCGCCGTCGGAGGCCGCCACGGGCCCCTCCTGGTCCTCCTCGTACTCGCCGAGGATCCGCTCGGCGGCCCCCCGGTGCAGCTGGGCCGACGCGGGGTCGCCGAGGTGCTCGAGGGTGTCGGCGACCCGCAGATGCAGCGCGGCCTGCAACCGCGTGTCCTCGGCCCGCCGCGCCCATTCCACGGCCTCCCGGCAGGTGCGCAGCGACTCCTCGGGCCGGCCCGCGTACTCCTGGACCCGCGCCAACTCGCTCAGCGCCCGGGCCTGGGCGGCCACGTCACCGTTCTTGCGGTGCCCCGCGATCGCCGCGCGCCAGTTCCGCACGGCCTCGCCGTAGCGGCCCGCATAGGTGTGCGCGGCGGCGATCCGCCCGTACAGCCGGGCGGCCTCGGCGCGCTCGTCCCGGGCGAGCCGCTCGACGAGGGCCCGGCCGAACCAGTCGGCGGCCCGGTCGAAGTCGCCGAGCTCCAGATGCGCACCGCCTACGGATTCCATCGCGCGGCCGGTCGCATACGGATCGTTCACCTCGCGTCCGGCGTCCAGCGCGGCCCGGTACCGGGCCAGGGCGTCGGCCGTGCGGCCGGTCCGGGCGTCGAGGTCGCCGAGGTTGAGCAGGGCGGCGGCCCGCTCGCGGGGCAGGTTCCGGCGCTCGGCCACGTCGAGGACCAGGCTGTGGATGTCGTAGAGGTCGGGCGCCGCCGCCTGGGTGCCGACATGCGCCACCATGGCCCGCACCAGCTGGGACATCAGCCGCCGGGCCAGGGTGTCCAGCTGCCCGTCGGCGACCGCGAGCCGGGCCGAGGCCAGCAGGGCGGGCCGGGTCACGCGCAGCCACTCGGCGGCCGCCCGGGGCGTGGGGAAGCGCAGGGCGCGAGGCAGGTCGAGGAGCTTCTGGCGCGCCTGGGGGCTGTCGGTCTCGGTGATCGCCCGGCAGGCCTGGAGCAGTCGCACCGTCCGCTCCAGCATGCGGGCGCGGGCCAGCTGGAGCTCGGCCGGGCGCTCATGGCGCTCGGCGAGGACGCGGAGCCGGTCGTGCAGACAGCCCGGCACCTCGTACTGCGGCAGCGGCGAGTCCACCGCGTGCAGGAAGCCGAGGGCGACGAAGCCGTCGAGGGTGGTGCGGGCGCTGTCGACGGAGCAGCCGACGAGCGCGGAGGCGGTCTGCGGGTCGACCAGTCCGGCCGGAGCGAGGGCGAGCAGGCGCAGCATCCGGGCGGCGGTGGCGGGCAGGGCCGCGTAGGCGAGGCGGAAGACCCGGCTCAGCGCGGTGCCTTCGCCGTCTTCGGCACGCAGTTGTTTGGCGAGGTCGGAGACGGCCGCCTTGGGACGGGCGGCGAGCCAGCCGCCCGCCAGCATCAGCGCGGCCGGCTGCCCCTGGCACTCCTCGGCGAGGCCCTCGGCGGCCCGGGGGTCGACGGTGATGCGGACCGAGCCGGTGTGCCGGGACAGCAGCTCCACCCCGGACTTGGCGTCCAGGCCGCCGAGGGTGCACGGGCGGACGTCCGAGATGCCGGTCAGCGGCCCCTCGGAGACCGCGACGACCAGGCAGTCCGGGGTGTCGGGCAGCAGGGCGTCGACCTGCTCGGCGTCGGCCGCGTCGTCCAGCAGGAGCAGGGCCCGGCGGTCGGCCAGGGCGGTGCGCAGGGCGTCGGTGAGGTCGTCTTCGCAGGCGCCTGCCGGGGCCTGCCGGTCCAGGGCGGCGAGCAGTTCCCGGGCGGTGTGCCCGACCGGCACGGGGGTGCCGTCGGGGTCGCTCAGGCGGGCGCGCAGTACCCCGCCGGGGTAACGGTCGGCGACCTGCCGGACGAGCTCCTCGGCGAGTGCGGTGCGCCCCGAGCCGGGCCGGCCGGCGATGAGCAGCACACGCGCGCGTGGAGGCTTGCGGCCGGCGAGGGTGTCCAGGCCGGCGCGCTCGATGTCGGCGCGCAGTTCCTTCAATTCCCGTGTGCGGCCCAGGAATCGGCTCTCCCCGGAAGCGTGTCCGGTCAGCCGCACGTCGCCTGTCTCCACGACCTGATCCGTCACGGGCCACACTCCCGTCCCACCACACGCACAAGCCCGCCGGGACTCCGGTCCGGGCGTGAACAGAGCCTAGTTCACGCTCTGCAACGTCCCGGGCGGAGCACGACGGGCACGGCGGGCACATCCCCCGATCGGATCAGCCGATCTTCACACCGCGCAGGGCATGGGGCGCGGTACGGGGTGCAGGGCGGGATTCGGACACCTTCACGCCTCGAAGGGACGCGCCGGCCACGGCGCCTGGGCCGGGCGCAGGGCGTCCAGACCGTCGCCGGCGCGCGCGGCGACCAGGGAGAGGACGCCCACGACGAGACAGTTGTTGTGCAGTTCCCCGGCCAGCACGCCGCGGACGAGGTCCTCGACCGGCACCCGGTCGAGCTCCATGTCGGCCTCTTCCTCCTCGACCGCGAAGCGCTCGCCCTCGGCCTCGGACAGACCACGGGCGAGAAAGATCCTGACGGCCTCGTCGCAGCCGCCGGGGGTGGTGTAGACGTCGGTCAGCACCCGCCAGTCCTCGGCCTTGACGTGCGCCTCCTCGTACAGCTCGCGCTGGGCGGCGTGCAGCGGGTTCTCGCCGGGGACGTCGAGCAGACCGGCCGGGATCTCCCACAGCTTGTGGCGCACGGGGTGGCGGTACTGGCGCAGGACCAGGACGCGGTCGGCCTCGTCGAGGGCGAGGACGGCCACGGAGCCGGGGTGGACCTGGTAGTCGCGGCCGACCACGGTGCCGTCGGGCATGACCACGTCGTCGGTGCGGACGGAGGTCTTGTTGCCCACGAAGGGGGTGTCCGTCGCCCGGATCTCCCATTCCTCCGGGGTGTCCTTGATCGTCATGCCTGTCCTTCCACGTGCCCGGCGCGACTGCGCGTGCCGGGCCCGACGTGCCGAAAAGAAACCGGGGTGCACACCCTTTGAAGGGATGCACCCCGGCCACCGTACAACTGGTGTGTTACTTCGAAGTCTTCCGCTCGACCGCGGCCTTGACGAGCCCGGCGAACAGCGGGTGCGGGCGGGTCGGCCGCGAGCGCAGCTCCGGGTGCGCCTGGGTGGCGACCAGGTACGGGTGGACGTCACGGGGG
Organism: Streptomyces sp. HP-A2021; assembly: GCF_022807935.1. NCBI lineage: Bacteria > Bacillati > Actinomycetota > Actinomycetes > Kitasatosporales > Streptomycetaceae > Streptomyces > Streptomyces sp. HP-A2021. The sequence continues at coordinate 7,659,803 of NZ_CP094344.1, read as the reverse complement.
TACTCGACGTACTCGACGAGCTTGCCGTCCGGCGAGGTGCCGGAGAACAGGATGCCCGCCCGCTTCTCCAGCTCCGCGCGGTAGGCGTTGTTCACCTCGTAGCGGTGCCGGTGGCGCTCCTCGACGTACTCCTTGCCGTCGTACACCTCGCGCACGATCGAGCCCTCGGCCAGCTTCGCCGGGTACATGCCGAGCCGCATGGTGCCGCCCATGTCGCCCTCACCGGCGACGATGTCGAGCTGCTCGGCCATCGTGGAGATGACCGGGTGGGCGGTGGCCGGGTCGAACTCGGTGGAGTTGGCGTCGCCGATGTCGGCCAGGTTCCGCGCGGCCTCGATCACGATGCACTGCAGGCCCAGGCAGAGGCCGAGCAGCGGGATCTTGTTCTCGCGGGCGTACTTGATCGCGCCGACCTTGCCGAGCACGCCGCGGTCGCCGAACCCGCCGGGGATGCAGATGCCGTCGACGTCGCCGAGCTGCTGGGCCGCGCCCGCCGGGGTCTTGCAGTCGTCGGAGGTGACCCACTTGATCTTGACGCGGGCGCGGTTGGCGAAGCCGCCGGCGCGCAGTGCCTCGGTGACCGAAAGGTAGGCGTCGGGCAGGTCGATGTACTTGCCGACCAGCGCGAGGGTGATCTCGTGGTCGGGGTTGTGGACACGGTCGAGCAGGTCGTCCCAGGTCGTCCAGTCGACGTCCCGGAACGGCAGGTCGAGCTTGCGGACGACATAGGCGTCCAGGCCCTCGCCGTGCACGGTCTTCGGGATGTCGTAGATCGAGCGGGCGTCGGGGCAGGCGACCACGGCGGCCTCGTCGACGTCGCACATCAGCGAGATCTTCCGCTTGATCGCGGTGGGGACCTCGCGGTCGCAGCGCAGCACGATCGCGTCCGGCTGGATACCGATGTTGCGCAGAGCCGCAACCGAGTGCTGGGTGGGCTTCGTCTTCAGCTCACCCGAGGGGCCGATGTACGGCAGGAGCGAGATATGGACGACGAAGACGTTGTCACGGCCGACCTCGTGACGGACCTGGCGGACGGTCTCCAGGAACGGCAGCGACTCGATGTCGCCGACCGTGCCGCCGACCTCCGTGATCACGACGTCGACCTCGTCCGTCGCCATGCGGCGGATGCGGTGCTTGATCTCGTTCGTGATGTGCGGGATGACCTGCACGGTGTCGCCCAGGTACTCGCCGCGGCGCTCCTTGGCGATCACGGTGGAGTACACCTGGCCGGTGGTGACGTTCGCGGAACCGTCCAGGTCACGGTCGAGGAAGCGCTCGTAGTGGCCGATGTCCAGGTCGGTCTCGGCGCCGTCGTTGGTGACGAACACCTCACCGTGCTGGAAGGGGTTCATCGTGCCCGGGTCGACGTTGAGGTACGGGTCCAGCTTCTGCATCACGACGCGCAGACCGCGGGCCTTGAGCAGCATGCCGAGGCTGGAGGCCGTCAGGCCCTTGCCGAGCGAGGAGGCGACACCCCCGGTGACGAAGATGTGCTTGGTCGTCGAATTACGAAATGCGGCGGGCGGCATGGCCAAGACGGGGCTCCCGTGGTCGCGGTCTGGGGGTGCGGTACGGCTGCCTGCCGGAGGTTTCCGGGGGGTCGCCGTCGCTGCGGTTCGGGGGTTTGCTGCCCACCGGTCCACGGGCTACCAGCGTATCAGCGCCGCGGGGGGATGGCTTCCGGCCACGCTCCGCGCACGCACCGACACGGAGACGGTCACCCTCACCGGTCTCTCACCCCTTGCTCACTCGTTCGGCGTACTCGCCTTGCCTGGACGGGCACCCGGAACATCGGCGTGCGTCGTATCCTGCTCGGACACTCGCTGCCGAGCCCGCCGGCCCAACGGCACCACCCCCCGCCCGTAAGCACCGGAACAACGTGAGCTCGTCAGTTCGTTGAGCAACAATTGGCGCTTTGCATCACGGCTGAGTGACCTGTTTTGCTTCATCGCTCAACGACGCATTGCAAGACTTGCTGAAAATCCCCCTTGACCGCACTAGCGACAGCCCCCTTGCGGGGTGACGTGGCCGTTCGACTGGAGTTGCACGTGGCCGGGCGCATCGAAGACTACGCACTCATCGGAGACATGCAGACCGCTGCCCTGGTCTGCCGGGACGGCACGGTGGACTGGCTGTGCCTGCCCCGCTTCGACTCGCACGCCATCTTCGCCGGCCTGCTGGGCAACGAGGAGCACGGCTTCTGGCGGCTCGGCCCGGCGTACGCCTCCGACCAGCAGCCGCCCACCGCGGCCCGGCGCAGCTACCGCGGTGACTCGCTGATCCTGGAGTCCGAGTGGGACACCCAGCGGGGCACGGTCCGGGTGACGGATTTCATGCCGCCGCGTGACGGCGCCCCGCAGCTGATCCGGATCGTGGAGGGCGTCTCGGGCCGCGTGCCGATGCGCTCGGCGCTCAGGATGCGGTTCTCCTACGGGCGGGTGGTGCCGTGGGTGCACAAGCACGACGGGCGCACGGTGGCCGTGGCGGGCCCCGACTCCGTGTGGTTCGACACATCCGCGGAGACGTACGGCAAGTCCCTGACGACGTACGCGGATTTCACGGTCGCGCCGGGTGACCGGATCGCCTTCACGATCTCCTGGCAGCCCTCGCACAAGGAGCCGCCGCCGCTGCCCGAGCCGGAGCAGTCGCTGGAGGCGACGGAGGACTTCTGGCGCGAGTGGGTCGACCACTGCACGTACCACGGCCCCTACCGGGAGGCCGTGGTCCGCTCGCTGATCACGCTGAAGGCCCTGACGTACGCCCCGACCGGCGGCATCGTCGCCGCGCCGACCACCTCCCTGCCGGAGGACATCGGCGGCGTCCGCAACTGGGACTACCGCTACACGTGGCTCCGGGACGCGGCGATCACGCTGTCCTCGCTGCTGCGCACCGGCTACCGCGAGGAGGCCCGCGCCTGGCGCGAGTGGCTGCTGCGGGCCGTGGCGGGCGACCCGGAGAACCTCCAGATCATGTACGGCATCGCCGGCGAGCGCGAGCTCGGCGAGGCGGAGCTGGACTGGCTGCCGGGCTTCGAGAACTCCACCCCGGTCCGGGTCGGCAACGGCGCCGCGCACCAGCTCCAGCTGGACGTCTACGGCGAGGTCACCGAGGCCCTGCACCTGGCCCACATGACGGGCCTCGCCCGCAACGACTACGCCTCGCTGCTCCAGCTGAAGCTGATCCGCTACCTGGAAGACCACTGGCAGGAGCCGGACGAGGGCATCTGGGAGGTGCGCGGCCCGCGCCGCCACTTCGTGCACTCCAAGGTGATGGCCTGGGTCGCCGTCGACCGCACGATCAAGCTGATCGAGTCCGGCGACGCGGACGGCCCGCTGGAGCGGTGGAAGGAACTGCGCGACGACATCCACCGCGACGTGTGCGAGAAGGGCTACGACAAGGAACGCAACACCTTCACGCAGTCGTACGGCTCGAAGGAGCTGGACGCGTCGCTGCTGCTGATCCCGCAGATGGGCTTCCTGCCGCCGGACGACAAGCGGGTCATCGGCACCATCGAGGCGATCCAGCGGGAGCTGTCCACGCCGGACGGCTTCATCCTGCGCTACCCGACGCAGGGCGACAACGAGGGCGTCGACGGCCTGCCGGGCGACGAGGGCGCGTTCCTCGCCTGCTCGTTCTGGATGGCCGACGACCTGGCGATGATCGGCCGGGTGGACGAGGCCCGCAAGCTGTTCGAGAAGCTGCTGTCGCTGCGCAACGACCTCGGCCTGCTGGCGGAGGAGTGGGACCCGCACCTCCAGCGCCAGGTGGGCAACTTCCCGCAGGCGTTCAGCCACGTGCCGCTGATCGACACGGCACTGCGTCTGACGGCTTCGGGCGCCTACGGCGGCTGAGCGGGCCCGACCGGCCATGGCCCCCTAGTCTGGAAACGGACGATTGCCCCTTTTCGGAAGGGGGCGGCCATGGCTTCCCTCTCGAAGGCGGGCGCGGCCCTCACCGCGCTGCGCGAGGATCTGACCGGCGACGTGTTCGCCCCGGAGGACCCGGGCTACGACGAGGCCCGGGCCGTCTTCAACGCCATGATCGACCGACGGCCCGCCGTGCTCGCGCAGTGCGCCGACGAGGACGACGTCGTGCGGGCCGTGCGGTTCGCCAGGGAGCTGGATCTGCCGGTGGCGGTCCGGGGCGGCGGCCACAGCGTGGCGGGCATGGCCGTGGGCGAGGGCGGCGTGGTGGTCGATCTGCGCCGGATGCACGAGGTGACCGTGGATCCGGCCGCGCAGGCGGTCCGGGTCGCAGGCGGGGCCACGATGAGCCACCTGGACCGGGCCACCGAGCCGTACGGACTGGCGACGACCGGCGGCCGTGCCTCCACCACGGGCGTCGGCGGTTTCGTGCTGGGCGGCGGCACCGGCTGGCTCGACCGCTGGTGCGGCCTCGCCGTCGACAACCTGCTCGGTGTCGAACTCGTCACCGCCGACGGCACCCGGATCCACGCGAGCGCCGACGAGAACCCGGACCTGTTCTGGGCGCTGCACGGCGGCGGCGGGAACTTCGGCGTCGCCACGGCGCTGACGCTGCGGCTGCACGAACTGCCCGAGTTCTCCATCGCGCTGGTGCTGTTCCTGCCCGAGCACGGGCCGGAGGTGGTGCGCACCTACCGCGAGGTGATCGCGCACGGGCCCGACGAGGCGGGCGGCGGCGTCCTCTACTTCACCGGCCCGCCGGAGGATTTCGTACCCGGGCACCTCGTGGGCAGGCTCGTGTGCGGCATGCTGCTGACGTACGCCGGCGGCGAGGACGACCTGCGCAAGGTCGCCCAGCCCCTGCTGGCCCTGCCGCACGAGGCCGAGATCGTCGGCACGATGCCGTACGCCGACGTCCAGTGCATGATCGACGACCCGCCGGGGATGCGGAACTACTGGTCGGCGGAGTACCTGGTGGGCGCGCCGGACGACTTCGTGGACGTCTTCTGCGCCCGGGCCGAGTCCATGCCGGTGCCGACCGGCACCCAGCACGTGCTGTTCCCGCAGGGCGGGGCGATCGCCGACGGCCCGGGCGAGTATCCGGTGCCCTACCGGGACGCGCCCTGGGCGGTGCATCCCTTCGGCATCTGGGAGGACCCGGCGGACGACGAGCGGTGCGTGCGGTGGGTTCGGGACGTGCGCGCCGACGTCCGGCCGTGGAGCACCGGCGCCGTCTACCTGAACTTCATCGGCGACGAGGGCACCGACCGGGTGGTGGCGGGACTGGGCACCGAGAACACCCGGCGGCTGGCGGAGCTGAAGCGGCGTTACGACCCGGACAACGTGTTCCGCTTCAACCACAACATCACGCCGGCCTGAGGGCCGTGAGCGTCCGCTCCCCCGCCGGGTCGCCCGCCGTGGCCGGGACCAGGGCGATCTCGTCGAGGCCGGCCTCGGCGTAGGCGTCGATGCGGGCGCGGACGGTGCCGACGTCGCCGACGAGCGCGACCGTGTCCGCGGCCTCGGGCGGCAGGGCCCGCAGCAGGGTGTCGGGGTCGGCTCCCTTGGCGGCCAGTTCGACGACCGCGGCGAACCCCGCCTCGACGAACATGTCGCTGTAGCCCGGAACGGTGAGATAGCCGGCGACGCTGCGCAGGACCTGGGTGAGCGTCTCGGGCTCCGGGTCCACGGCGGCGGGCAGCCAGGCGGCCAGCCGGGGCGGCGTACGCCCGGCCCGCTCGGCGGCGGCGAGCATCCGGGCCCGCAGCATGCGGACCTGCTCGGGGGAGACGAGGTCGAGCAGCATCCGGTCGGCGTGCTCGACGGCCGCGGCGACCGCGCGTTCGCCGAACGCCGCGACGGTGAGCATGCCTCCGGGCGGCGGGAGACGGCGCGGGAAGCCGCTGCCGGGCACGATCGGCTCGCCCGGCCGGCTGTCCATCAGCGCGCGCACGGCCGCCGCCGACTCCGCGAGGGCGGCGGCGGGCCGGGTCCGCGGCCGGCCGTGCACGCCCTCGACGACCCGCTTGCTGGAGGTGCCCAGGGCCACGCCGACGGGCCGACCGGTGACGGCCGCGGTGGACGCGGCGCCCCGCACGATGGTGAGCGGGTCGCGCACCGACACCGGCACGGGACCGGCCGTCAGGGTCGCCTGTCCGGTGGCCGCGCCGATCGCCGTCGCCAGGACGAACGAGTCCCACGTCGGTCCCTCGCCCGCCCACACCTCTCGGTACCCGAGCCGGTCGGCGAGCACCGCCACCCGCAACGGCTCCTCGACCGGACTGTCGTCCTCCCGCCCCACGGCGACCACGCTGATGTCCATGACCGCGCCCGTACCCGGTCGATCACGCCGTAATCCGGGGAGACCCTCTGCGGGCTCCTGGAGGTGATCGTCCCGGTGCCCCGCCGGAGATGTCCCGCAGGCACCCGCGCGGGTAGCGTCCGGCTCATGGAGACCGGGACGGACAGCGGCTACGGCACCCAGGCCGCCGGGATCACCGTGCAGCGGGCACTGGAGCTGCCGGGGCTGCGCAGCGGGCTGCCCGAGGTGCTGGCGGGGGCCGACCGGCTGGGGCGGACCGTGCGCTGGGTGCACGCCGGTGAGGTGCCGCACATCGCCTCGCTGCTCAAGGGCGGCGAGCTGCTGCTGACCACGGGCTACGGCCTCGGCACCCGCCCGGCCGAACAGCGGGCGTTCGTCCGCACGCTGGCCGAGCGCGGCATCGCCGCCCTGGTCGTGGAGCTCGGCCCGCGCTTCACACGGCTGCCCGCCGCCCTCGTCGACACGGCCCGTTCGGCCGGGCTGCCGCTCGTCCAGCTGCACCGCGAGGTGCCGTTCGTCACGGTCACGGAGGAGATCCACACCGAGATCGTCAACGGCCACTACGCGCTGCTCCAGCGGGCCGAGGAGGTGCACCGGCGGTGCACGGAGGCCCTGCTGGGCGGCGGCGGGGTTCCCCAGGTCCTCGGCATCCTGGCCGACTTCGGCGGCAATCCCGTCTTCCTGGAGACGACGGACGGGCAGTTGCTGTACGCCGCCGGGGCCGGTCCCGAGGGCGCGGACCCGCTCCAGGTGTGGGAGGGGCTGCGCGGCCAGCACAAGGACGAGCCGCCGCTCGCGGGCTCGGTCCTGGTGGACGTGCCGGGCGGCGGACCCGGCAGCGGGGGCGTCCGCGCGCGGCTCGTCCTGCTGCCCGTACGGGCTCCTCTGGCGCCGGTGCACCGGATGGCGGCCGAGCGGGCCGCGGGCATCCTGGCCGTGGTGCTGATGCAGGCACGGCAGGAGGAGGAGCTGGCGGCGCGCGGGCGCGGCGACTTCCTCACGGACCTCGCCGAGGGCCGGGTCACGGCACAGGACGCCCCGGCGCAGGCGCGCGTGCTGGGTTTCCGGCCGGGCGACGGCCCGCTGCTGCCGGTCGTCATGCGGCTCGGGGACGCCCTGTCGCCGGGGGGAGGCTGGGCCGTGCTGGCCCGGGCGGTGTCCGAGGAACTGGCCTCGGTGGGCGTGCCGGTGCTGCTCGGGGTACGGCCGGTGGAGGGCCGGGTGCTGGTGCTGCTGGGGCTGCGCTCGGAGCCGGAGCGGGCGACGGTCGCGGAACGGGTCGCGGTGGCGCTGCGCACCGGGGTCGGCCGGGCCGGGATGCTGCGGCCGGGCGGACCGCCGCCCGTGGTGGTCGTGGGGGTGGCGGGCGGCTGGACGGCTGCGGCGTCGGGCCTGCGGCACGCGGCCGAGACGGCCACGGCGGCCCAGGGCCTGCCGGACCGGCCCTGGTACGACGCCCGGCGCCTGGACATCGATCTGCTGCTGTGGCGACTGCGCGACCATCCGGACCTGGCCGCCTTCGTCGACCGGGCCCTCGGTCCGCTCCTGGAGCACGACCGGCGCTCCCGACCGCCGCTGCTGCCCACCCTGTCGACCTACCTCGCCCACGCGGGACGCAAGGCGGAGACGGCCCGGGAGCTCCACCTCAACCGGCAGACGCTCTACAACCGCCTGGCGCGCATCGGGGAGTTGCTGGGCACAGACCTCGACGACCCGCAGACGGTACTGGCCCTGAGTCTGGCGCTGCGGGCCCGCAGGCACGTTCCCTAGCGCCCGGGATGTCTAGGCGAGGGGCCGGGGCTGGGTCAACTCGTCGTACACGCTGAGCACTTGGGCGACCGTCTCGTCCTCGCTCGGCCAGGTCGCCGCCTGCCGCGCGCCCTTGGCCTTCATCAGCTCCCGGCGCTCGGGGTCGCCGAGCAGGCGTACGACGGTGCCGGCGAGCGCCTCCGCGTCGCCGCGCGGGACGAGTTCGGCCGCGTCGCCGACGAGTTCCGGGATGCCGCCGACGTCGGTCGCGACGAGCGGCACGCATGCGTGGAGGGCCTCCTGGGCGAGGACGGAGCGCGCCTCCTCCCACCGGCTCGGCAGCAGGGCGAGGTCGGCGGCGGCGAGCAGGTCGGTGATGTCGTCGCGCCGCCCGATGAGCCGGACGGGCAGCTCCTCGCCCTCGATCCGCTCCTGGAGTTCACCGCGCAGCGGCCCCTCGCCCGCGATCACGACCAGGGGCACCGGATCGAGCCGGCGCCAGGCGCGCGCGGCGTCCAGCAGCACGTCGTACCCGCGGTGCCGCTCCAGGGAGCCGACGGCCATCAGCAACGGCCGTCCGATGGCGCCGAGTTCGGCACGCACCTTGGGCCGCAGCCGGTCGGGGTCGTCGGGCTCCAGGGGCCTGCGGGGGCCGGGCAGTGCGACGGCCGCGAGCCGCGCGTCCCGCGCGCCGGTCCGCCTGGCCCGGTCCACGAGGGCCGAGGTCGTCCCCAGCACCACGGTGGCCGCCTTCACGACCCGCCGCTCCAGCACCCGCAGCAGATGGGCGCGGGCGCCGTCGGCGTGCGCCCGGTCGTGCCACGTCACGACGAGCGGAGTACGCACGCGCCGCCCGCTGAGAGCGAGCACGGTACGGAACGAGGCGTGCAACCCGTGCGCGTGCACCAGATCGGCGTCGGCACAGGCCGCCCGCAGGGCCGCGACCGACACCGGGTCACTGCTGCGCGGCACATGCACATGGTCCGCCCCGACACCGCTGAAGTCATAGGCGCGATCCGCCTCATAGGGGGCGCACACCGTGACTTTCACGCCCCGCGCGACGAGCCCCGCAGTCAGGGAGCGCACATGCGCACTGCTGGCCGCATTGCCTCCGCCCAGCACCTGCACGGTGCGCAACGGCGACTGGCCATGCGGTGAGTGGCTGCTCACGGGGGTCACGTGGCCGGGCTCCTGGTTCGGGTCGGGCAGTCACCGCGCAGGATTCCCACGCGTCCTCCGCCAAGGATGCCAGGACATATGCGGGTTCCGGGAACGCCCCGAAGCCCGGCGGCGCGACAGCGGGGCGCGGCATCGGGGAGACGCGCCGGGCCGGGTCACCCACACGAGTGAAGATCGGCGCATCTCCCGTCAACTACGCGACCGCTCCTGCGCTACAGATCCGCCCGAGCCGTCGCCAGCAGCTCCTCCGCGTGCGCCCGGGCCGTCTCCGAATCCTCCTGGCCGGCGAGCATCCGGGACAGCTCCCGGACCCGCTCCTCCCCTTCCAGCACCTTCACACCGGAACGGGTGACCGACCCGTCGTTCGTCTTCTCCACCAGCAACTGCCGGTCGGCGAAGGCGGCGACCTGCGGCAGATGGGTCACGACCACGACCTGCGCGGTCCTCGCCAGGCGCGCGAGCCGCCGGCCGATCTCGACCGCCGCCTTGCCACCGACACCGGCGTCGACCTCGTCGAAGAGATACGTCGGCACGGGGTCCGTCCCCGCGAACACGACCTCCACGGCCAGCATCACGCGGGACAGCTCACCACCGGACGCCCCCTTGGCGATCGGCCGCGGCGGTGCGCCCGGGTGCGGGGCCAGCAGCAGCTCGACCTCGTCGGCCCCCGCGGGCCCGTACGCGACCGGACGGCCGCCGACCTCGACGCCGTCGGGGTCCTCGGTCTGCCGGATGTCGAAGGACACGCGCGCGTGCGGCATGGCCAGCGAGGCCAGCTCGGCGGTCACTGCAGCGGCGAACCGCTCGGCGGCCTCCGTCCGCGCGTCCGTCAACGCCTGTGCGAGCCCGCCCAGTTCGGCCCGCAGCGCGTCCCGCTCGGCGGTCAGTTCCCCGATCCGCTCGTCGTCCCCGTCGAGTTCGGTCAGCCGGGCGGCACTGCGCTCGGCCCAGGCCAGCACGGCGGCGATGTCCTCGCCGTACTTTCGCGTCAGCCCGGTCAGCGCGGCCCGCCGCTCCTCGACGGCCGCCAGCCGCAGCGGATCGGCGTCCAGGTCGTCGGCGTACCCGGCCAGGTCCCCGGCCGCGTCGCGCAGCAGGATCCCGATCTCCCCGATGCGGTCGGCGAGCGCGGCCAGCGCCGGGTCGTGCGACCGTACGGCGTCCAGGGCCCGCTGCGCGCCCGCAACGAGCGTCCCGGCGTCGACGCCCTCCGGGTCCTCCGGATTGCCCGCGAGTGCCGCGTGCGCGACCGCGGCGGCGGACGCCAGCGCCTCGGCGTGCCCCAGCCGCTCGGCCTCCTCGGCCAGCTCCACGTCCTCGCCGGCCCGGGGCTCGACGGCCGCGATCTCGTCGAGCCCGTAGCGGAGCATGTCGGCCTCCTGGGCCCGCTCACGCGCCCGCGTGGTGATCTCGTCGAGCTCGGCGGAGACGGCCCGCAGCCGCTTGTAGGCCTCGCCGTACTTGGCCAGCGGCACGGCGACCGCGTCACCGGCGTACCGGTCGAGCGCCTGCCGCTGCCGGGACAGCTTGAGCAGCCCCTGCTGGTCCGTCTGCCCGTGCACAGCCACCAGCTCGTCGGCGAGCTCGGCGAGCACCCCCACGGGCACACTGCGCCCGCCCAGGTGCGCCCGCGAGCGCCCCTCGGCGGAAACGGTACGGCTGATCAGCAGCGCCCCGTCGTCGAGCTCGGCCCCGGCCTCCTCGGCGCGTACGGCGGCCGTGGCGTTGTCCGGGACGGTGATCCGCCCCTCCACGACGGCCTTCCCGGCCCCGATCCGCACGAGAGCCGGGTCCGCACGCCCGCCCAGCAGCAACCCGAGGCTGGTGACCACCATGGTCTTGCCCGCACCCGTCTCACCGGTGACCGCGGTGAACCCGGGCGACAGCTCGACGACAGCGTCGTCGATCACGCCGAGCGACCGTATCCGCATCTCCTCCAACACGGACACGACCTTACGAGGTCCGGGCAACCAATTGCGACTGGCCCGTCTCTGTCACCCACGCGGGTGGATACCGCCCCTCAGGGGCGCGGGGAACTGCGCGACAAGCCACAACGAGCCCGCACCCGCCCACCAAGCGAAACCGCCCCCCACAAACCGCTAGTGAGGAGCCCCCCGCCACCCGGAAACGGGCAGCGCGAACTTCGCCACCAGCCGATCCGTGAACGAAGCATGATGCAACCGAGCCAGCCGCACCGGCACAGCCCCCCGCCGCACCTCCACCCTGGCGCCCGGCGGCAACTCCACCGTCCGCCGCCCGTCACACCACAGAACCCCCGGCGGAATGTGTGGCAGAACCTCCACAGCCAACACAGAATCCGGCGATGTCACCAACGGCTTCGCGAACAAGGCATGGGCCGAGATCGGCACCATCAACAACGCCTCGACCTCCGGCCACACCACCGGCCCACCCGCGGAGAACGCGTACGCCGTCGACCCCGTGGGCGTCGCACACACGATCCCGTCGCAGCCGAACCCGGTCACGGGCCGCCCGTCGATCTCCAGGACGACCTCCAGCATCCGCTCGGCGGACACCTTCTGCACGGCCGCCTCGTTCAGCGCCCAGTCCGTGTGCACGATGTCCCCGTTGCGGTGCACCACGACGTCGACGGTCATCCGCTCCTCGACCTCGTACGCCTTGCTCACCACCCGGTCAACGACCTTGTCGAGGTCGTCCCGCTCGGCCTCCGCGAGGAACCCCACGCGCCCGAGGTTGACGCCGAGCATCGGCACGCCCGACGCCCGCGCGAACTCGGCACCGCGCAGCAGCGTGCCGTCACCGCCCAGCACTATGAGCAGCTCACACCCGTCGAGGCACTGCGGAGTGGCCTCCTTGACCAGCTCCACCTCGTCCGGCAGCGGCAGGTCACGCGCCTCGGCCTCCAGGACGCGCACGCCAAGACCGGAGCGCAGCAGTCCCTTCACGACGAGCTCGGCACTGCGCACGGCGGCGGGCCGCCCCGTGTGGGCGAGCAGGAAAACAGTACGAGCTCGGTTCTCGGTCAACGCGGCCCCTCCGCCACTGCACGGTCGACATCGGCCGGGTCCAGTTCCGGTGCCCCGGCCCGCAGCCACAGAAAGTATTCGACATTCCCCGACGGCCCGGGCAGCGGACTGGCCGTCACGCCCTTCACCCCGAGCCCCAGCCCCCAGGCCTTCTGGGCCACCCCCGTCACCGCTTCGGCCCGCAGCTGGGTGCTGCGTACGACTCCCCCGCTGCCCAGCCGCTCCTTCCCCACCTCGAACTGCGGCTTGACCATCATCACCAGGTCCGCGTCCGGCTTCACGCACCGCACCAGGGCGGGCAGGACCAGCCCGAGCGGGATGAAGGACAGATCCCCCACGACAAGATCCACAGGCTCCCCATCGATCTCTTCAAGTGTCAATTCGCGAACGTTCGTACGGTCCTTGACGGTGACGCGTTCATCGTTCTGCAGAGACCAGGCGAGTTGTCCGTATCCGACGTCCACGGCGACGACATGGGCGGCGCCCGCCCGCAGCAGGACATCGGTGAAACCGCCGGTGGACGCGCCGGCGTCGAGCGCCCTGCGTCCCTCGACGACCAGGCCCTGCGGCAGGAACGCCGTCAGCGCGCCGGCGAGCTTGTGGCCGCCGCGGGAGACGTAGTCGGGATCGTTCGCGTCGGCCGCGACGACGATCGCGGCCGCGGTCTCCACCTGCGTGGCGGGTTTGGTCGCGACGGTCTTGCCGACGGAGACCCGCCCGGCGGCGATCAGCTGGCCGGCATGCTCACGCGAGCGCGCGAGCTTCCGGCGGACCAGCTCCGCGTCGAGACGGCGGCGTGCGACTCCTGCCACGTTCGGTTCAGCTCCTAGGTCCGTGCTGCGACGGGGGCGCCGGGGGTCCCGGGCGGGCGTCGAGCGCGGTGAGCGCGTCGCGCAGCCCCCGGTGTACATCCTCGTACACCTCGAGGTGTCCGTCCGTGGCGAGGTGGTCCGCGTCACCGAGCCGGTCCAGGGCCGCGTCCACGTCGGCGTTGCCCGTAGGGGTGCGGGGAACGTTCAGCGGGGCGGGGGCGGCGGGGTCGTCCTCCGGTGCCGGCACCGGCTCAGGCCCGGGCTCCGGCTCCGGCTCGGGGGCGGGTTCCTCCTCCGCCACCGGCATTTCTGGAACTGCGTCTTCCATGCCCCGACGCTACCGCGAACCGCTGCGGTACCGTCGACGCGATGGCCACGATCGAGGAGTGCCGCAGCGCACTCGACAAGCTCTCCGACAACATGCAGCGCGCCGAAGGGGACGTCCGCGACGCGGCGGCCCTGGACCGTTCGGTGAGCTGCCACATCACGGACCTGGACGTCACCTTCGTTGGCCGTATGCGCGGCGGACGGATCGAGGTGCACGACACCGTGCAGGGACCGCCGCCGGACAGGGCCGAGATCAGGCTCGCCATGACGGGTGACGACCTGGTCGCCCTGGTCGACGGCGAGCTGAGCTTCGCCAAGGCCTGGGGCTCGGGCCGGGTGAAACTGCACGCGGGCGTGCGCGACCTGCTCCAGCTCAGGAAGCTTCTGTAGCGACCGTCTTCTCGGCCCCTGCCCCTGCCCCGACGCGTGCCTTCCGCGCCGCCGGCACGACCAGCGGCGTCCCCGTCTCCGGGTCGTCGATGACCTGGCAGCGCAGTCCGAAGACCTCCTCCACCAGGCCGGCCGTGACGATGTCCTTCGGCGCGCCCTCGGCGACGACCCGGCCCTGACGCAGGGCGATGAGGTGCGTGGCGTAGCGGGCGGCGTGGTTCAGGTCGTGCAGCACGGCGACGAGCGTGCGCCCCTGCTCCTCGTGCAGCTCCGCACACAGGTCCAGCACGTCGATCTGGTGCTGGATGTCCAGGAACGTCGTCGGTTCGTCGAGCAGCAGCAGCGGCGTCTGCTGGGCGAGTGCCATGGCGATCCACACGCGCTGGCGCTGACCGCCCGACAGCTCGTCGACGTAGCGGTCGGCCAGCTCGGCGACGCCGGTCTGCCGCATCGACTCCTGGACGACCCGCTCGTCCTCGGTCGACCACTGGCGCAGGATCCCCTGGTGCGGGTAGCGGCCGCGGCCCACCAGATCGCCGACGGTGATGCCGTCGGGCGCGATGGACGACTGGGGCAGCAGACCGAGCGTGCGCGCGACCTTCTTCGCGGGCATCGACTGGATGACCTGTCCGTCGAGCAGCACCCGGCCCGTACTGGGCTTGAGCATCCGCGACAGCGCCCGCAGGAGCGTCGACTTGCCGCACGCGTTGGGGCCGACGATCACGGTGAAGGAGTTGTCGGGTATCTCCACCGACAGTTGCTCGGCGATCACCCGCTGGTCGTAGGCGAGGGTGACGTTCTCGGCGGACAGACGGTTCACGGTGCTCCTTCGGTTCTTGCTCATATCCGGCCCGCCTTGCGTTCGGTGACCAGCAGCCACAGCAGATAGACACCGCCGAGCACGCCGGTGACCACGCCCACGGGCAACTGCTCGGCGCCGAACGCCCGCTGCGAGAGCCAGTCGGCGACGACCAGCAGGGCGGCGCCCATGCACAGGGAGGCCAGCAGGTTCGGGCCGGGCGCACGGGTCAGGCGCCGGGCCAGCTGCGGCGCGGTGAGCGCGACGAAGCTGACCGGACCGGCGGCGGCGGTCGCGGACGCGGTCAGCAGCACGGCCGCCACCATCAGCAGCAGCCGTACGCGCTCCACCCGCACCCCGAGGGCGTACGACACGTCGTCGCCCATCTCCATCATCCGCAGCCCGCGCGCGTTGCACAGGACGAGCGGCACGAGCACGGCGCACAGCCCGAGCAGCGGCCAGACCTGGGCCCAGTCGCGGCCGTCGAGGGATCCGGTCATCCACACGACCGCGCGGGCCGCGTCCACGATGTCGGACTTGGTGAGCAGATAGCCGTTGACCGCCGTGACGATCGCGGAGACACCGATGCCGACCAGCACCAGCCGGTATCCGTGCACGCCCCGCTTCCAGGCGAGCACATAGATGGCCAGGCCGGTCACCAGGCCGCCCACCAGCGCGCCGGCGGCGACCTGGTTGGCGCTCCCGGAGAACAGCACGATCACCGTGAGCGCGCCGGCCGTCGCTCCCTGCCCGAGGCCCAGCACGTCCGGACTGCCCAGCGGATTGCGGGAGATGGACTGGAACAGCGCGCCGCCGAGTCCGAGCGAGGCGCCGACCAGCAGCCCGACCAGGACCCGCGGCAGCCGCAGTTCGTTGACGATGAACTCCTGGCCTGCGTTGCCCTCGCCGAACAGTGTCCGCAGCACGTCGGCGGCCGGGATCGGGAAGTCGCCGGTGCCGATGAGCACGACACTCGCCGTGAGCGCCGCGACCAGCAGCAGGAGCACGACGGTCAAGGCACGCACGTCCAGGCGCACGGAGAGCCCGCCCGGGGTCCGCACGGCACGGTTGGTGGTCTTCACAGCTGCGCCGTCCTCCGCCGTCGTACGAGATAGATGAACACCGGTCCGCCGAGGATCGCGGTGACGATGCCCACCTGCAGTTCCGCGGGCCGGGCCACGATCCGGCCGATGACGTCGGCGCCGAGCAGCAGCACGGGCGACAGGATCGCCGCGTACGGCAGGATCCAGCGCAGGTCGGGCCCGGTGAAGGAACGCACGACGTGCGGCACCATCAGCCCGACGAACACGATCGGCCCGCAGGCCGCGGTCGCCGCCCCGCACAGCACGGTCGCGGCCAGCATGGACAGCGCCCGCGTCCGGTTGAGGTTGGCGCCGAGCGCCTTGGCGGTGTCGTCGCCCATGGCCATGGCGTTGAGCGGCCGGGACAACGCCAGCGCCAGCACCATGCCGGCCAGCAGGAACGGCACGACCTGCCGGATGATCGAGTCGCTCGCCGAGGACAGCGAACCGACCGTCCAGAACCGCATCTTGCCCAGCGCCGCGTCGTCCATGATCATCACGGCCTGGAGGTATCCGTAGAGCGCGGCGCTGAGCGCCGTGCCCGCGAGCGCGAGCCGCACCGGCGTCGCGCCCCGGCTGCCGCCCAGGAACCACACCAGCGCCCCGACTGCGGCCGCGCCGAGGAACGCGAACCAGACGTAGCCGCTGAGCGAGGTGATCCCGAGGAACGTGATGGCCGTGACGACCGCGGCGGAGGCACCCGCGTTGATGCCGAGCAGCCCGGGGTCGGCCAGCGGGTTGCGCGTGAGCGCCTGGAGAACCGCTCCGGCCAGACCGAGGGCGGCGCCGGCGAGCAGCCCGAGCACGGTCCGCGACAGCCGCTCCGCGACGACGACGTCGCCGTACGTCCCCGAGTCCTCGAACAAGCCGTGCCAGACCTGCCCGAGGGAGAGCTCTTTCGCTCCGATCGCGATACTCGCCAGCGCGACGAGCACCAGGATCGCAACGGCCAGGACGAGCCCGAAGGCCCGTATCGCCCGTCGAGTCGGGGGCGCGGGGGCGGTCTCCGCGCGCTGTTCGGGGGGACTGTCGACCAACACGCAGGTTAGGTTAGCCTACCCTGCCATTGGATCTCGATTCCGGAGCCCGGCCGCCGCCACGGACACCCCGGCGGAGTGTGCCCGCGCACCGCGGCCCCAACCCGGACTCGGAACCGCGGATCCGACGGGACTCGGAACCGCGGATCCGACGGGCACTCAAAGGCCCAGCCTCGCCAGCGACTTCCCCCCGTCCAGCTCGCACACTCCCGCACCGGCGGCCGTCCACGCCGCGGCACACAACGCGCGCAGCCCGTCCAGCGCCTCGCCGTCCCCGTCGAGCTCCAGCCGGTCCGCACCGGCCGTCGCCGTCCAGCCACCGCACCGGAACCCGCCGTCTCCCGCCTCCACGACATCCGGCTGGCCCCTGAGCATCCCGCGCAGATCGGCGTCCACATACGTCGGCCGGTGCTGCGGCGGCGCCGCCAGCAGCTGAGCGCCGTCCGTCACCCCGGTCAGGACGAGCAGCGAGTCGACCTCCCCGTTGAACGCGCCTTCGATGTCCGTGTCCAGCCGGTCCCCCACCACCAGCGGCCGCTCCGCCCCGGTCCGCAGGATGGTCTCCCGGTGCATCGGCGGCAGCGGCTTGCCCGCGACCTGCGGCTCGGCGCCCGTGGCGATCCGCACGACCTCCACAGCCGCGCCGTTGCCCGGCGCGATCCCACGCCCGCTCGGAATCGTCAGGTCGGTGTTCGAGGCGAACCACGGCACACCGCGCGCGACCGCGTAACTGGCCTCCGCGAAACGGCCCCACGGCAGCTCGGGGCCGCCGTACCCCTGCACCACCGCCGCCGGATCGTCGTCCGCCGACTCCACGGGCTCGAGCCCGCGCTCGCGCAACGCGACCCGCAGCCCGTCACCGCCGATCACCAGCACGCGGGCGCCCTGCGGCACCTGCTCGCTGATCAGCCGCGCGACCGCCTGCGCCGAGGTGATGACATCGTCCGCGCCCGTCGGTATACCGAGTTCGGTCAGATGCTCGGCCACGGTGTCCGGAGTCCGCAGCGCGTTGTTGGTGACGTACGCCAGGCGCATCCCGCCCGTCCGGGCCGTGGCCAGCGACTCGACGGCGTGAGCGATCGCGCTCCCGCCCGCGTACACGACACCGTCCAGGTCGAGCAGCGCCGTGTCGTACGCCTCGCTCAGGGCCCGCCCACTGCCCTCGGGCCTCGTCCTGACGCTCCGGCTCATCCCGCATCGCTCCTCGTTCGACGGCTTTCCCCCGATCATCCCCCATGCCACTGACAGCCGTACGATGCCGGGATGAACACAGCAGGTCACTCGGAAGCAACGGAGCGCCGAGGCCTGGAACTCACCCCGTTCCGAGGCCTTCGTTACGACCCCGACCGGGTCGGCAGCCTGGCCGCAGTGACGTCCCCGCCGTACGACGTCGTCGTCCGCCCCGACGGAGTGCACCATCTCCAGTCCGCCGACCCGCACAACATCGTCCGCCTGATCCTCCCCGAGGCCGCCACCCCCAGCGCCCGCAACGACCAGGCCGCAAAGACCCTGCGCCACTGGCTGTCCGAGGGCGTCCTGACCACCGACCCGCACCCCGGCCTGTACGTCTACGAACAACGGGACGGCAACGGCATGCTGCAACGCGGCATCATCGGCGCCCTGCGCGTCTCGGACCCGGCCGAGCAGGTGGTGCTGCCGCACGAGGACGTCATGCCGCACATCGTCGCCGACCGCGCGGCCCTGATGCGGGCCACCTCCGCGAACCTCGAACCCCTCCTGCTGACCTACCGCGGCGACGACTCGACGACCGCCACGGCGGACCTGATCGAGCGCACCGCCGAACAGCCACCGCTCCTCGCGACCACCACGGAGGACGGCTTCAGCCACCGCCTGTGGTCGGTCACCGCCCCCGCCGACCTGACGACGATCCAGAGCGACCTGGCCCGTCACCAAGCCCTCATCGCCGACGGCCACCACCGCTGGGCGACCTACCGCCGCCTCCGCACGGAACACCCCTCCCCCAGCCCCTGGGACCACGGCCTGGTCCTCCTGGTCGACACGGCCCGCTACCCCTTGCGCGTCCGCGCCATCCACCGCCTCCTGCACGGCCTGCCGGTCCTCGAGGCCGTGGCCGCCCTTGACGGCCACTTCCGCGTGCGCCGCCTCGAAATCCCGCTGTCCGAGGCCCTGGAGGCACTGGCGGACGCGGCCTGTGCGGGCAACGCGTTCCTGTTGGCCGGCGACGGTGCCTTCCACCTCGTCGACCACCCCGACCCGGACCTCCTGGCCCGCACGATCCCCGCCGACCGCCCCACCGCCTGGCGCACCCTCGATGCGACGGTCCTGCACGCCACGCTCCTCGACCACGTCTGGCGCATCCCCGAGGACTCCCCCGCGCACATCACCTACATCCACGACACGGCCGCCACGGTCGCGAAGGCGGAACGCGACGGCGGTACGGCCGTCCTGATGCACCCGGTCCGCGAGGAGGTCGTCCGCGACCTGGCCCGGCAGGGCGTCACCATGCCGCGCAAGTCGACGTCGTTCGGCCCGAAGCCGGCCTCGGGCCTGGTGCTGCGCGCGCTGGACCTCTGACGCACTGGTTCCTACGCGGTGGCCGAACACACGAACGGGGCGGATCCCGACCGGGATCCGCCCCTTCTGCGCGAGGTCAGTCCTTCTGCTCCTCGGCGGCGTCGCCGCCCTCACCCTCGCCCTCGTCCTCGTCCTCGGCCAGGGCGTCCATGAACTCCACCCCGTCCAGCTCGGCGAGCCGGTCCGAGGCGTCCGTGCTGCCGTCCCGGTCGGCCTCGACGGCCTTCGCGAACCACTCCCGCGCCTCGGGCTCCCGCCCGGCCGCCAGCAGCGCGTCGGCGTAGGCGTACCGCAGCCGCGCGGTCCACGGCTGCACGGAGTTGGAGGCCAGCTCCGGGCTCTGCAGCGTCACGATGGCCGCGTCCAGCTGCCCCATGTCCCGCCGCGCACCGGCCGCGACGAGCCGCATCTCGACCTGCCCGGCCTTGTCGAGCTTGTGCACCTCGGGCGCCCCGGCCATGTCCAGCGCCTTCTCCGGCCGCCCGAGCCCACGCTCGCAGTCGGCCATGACAGGCCACAGGTCGATGTTCCCCGTCATCCGCTTGGCGGCCCGGAACTCGGCCAGCGCCTCCCCGTACTTCTGGGTGGCATACGCGGCGAACCCGGCGGCCTCCCGCACGGCCGCGACCCGCGACGCCAGCCGCAGCGCCACCCGCGAGTAGCCGTACGCGGCCTCGGGGTCCTCGTCGAGGAGCCGCGCGACCATCACCAGGTTCTTCGCGACATCGTCCGCGAGCGTCTTCGGCAGGCTCTGGAGCTCCTGCCGTACGTCCTTGTCGATCTCTTCGCCCGTGACGTCCTCGGGGATCGGCAGCCGCTTGATCGGCTCCCTGTCCCGCTCCCGCTCCTCACGGAACCGGCCGCCGCCACGCCGGTCGTCACGACGGTCGTCGCGCCGGTCATCACGGCCCCGGAAGCCCCCGGGCCGCCCACCGCGATCGTCGCGCCGCGGGCCACGCCCACGGTCGTCCCGTCCGCGGTCGTCCCGCCCACGGAAACCGCCGCGGTCGCCGCGGGTGTCACGGCTGTCGTCGCGACGGAACTCGCCACGCTCGCTTCGAGGACCGTCGTCCCGACGGAATCCGCCACGCCCGCCCCGAGGGGCGTCGTCGCGCCGGAAACCGCCGCGCTCCCCGCGCTCGTCCCCGCGACGGTCGTCACGGCGCTCGTCACGGCCGCGGAAGCCACCGCGGTCGTCACGCCGGAAGCCACGGTCGCGGTCGTCGCCGCGGGGGCCGCGATCCCGGTCGTCACGCCGGAAACCGCGGTCGCGGTCACGGTCGTCCCCACGGAAGCCACCGCGGTCGTCACGCCGGAAGCCACGGTCACGGTCGTCGCCCCGAGGCCCGCGATCCCGGTCGTCGCCACGGAAGTTACGGTCCCGGTTGTCGCGGCGCTCCGGGGCACGGTCGTCGCGCCGGGGGAATCCTCCGCGGTCGCCCTCTCGCCTGTCGTCACGCCGGTCGTCACGGCGGTCATCCCGTCGGAAGCCACCGCGCTGCCCGCGGTCATCGCCCCGTCGATCATCACGCCGGCCGTCGTCACGGCGACCGTAGCCACCGCCACGGTTGTCGTCGCGGCGGAACCCGCCACGGTCCCGGTCGTCCCGCCGCTCTCCTCGGTCGTCCCGCCGGAAGGAGGGACGGTCTCCGCGGTCGTCACGCCGGAAGCCGCCCCGGTCACGGTCGTCCCTGCGCGGTCCTCGGTCGCGGTCGTCACGTCGGCCGCCACCACCACGGTTGTCATCACGCCGGAAGCCACCACGCTCGCCGCGGTCGCTCCGCTCACCTCGGTCGCTGCGGCGGAAGCCGCCACGGTCTCCACGGTCCCCGCGCTGACCGCCGCGGTCGCTCCGCTCCCCCTCCCGTCGCTGCTGGTCGCGCTCCGGTCGGTCGTCGGGAGAGTTGGTGGACATGGTGACTCCTGTCTTCGGTACCGCAAGTCATTCTCGCGCAGCCGGGTGCCCAGCGCGCAGTGCAAAAACAAAAAGGACCCCTGGTCCCAGCTGAACGCTGGGACCAGGGGTCCTTCCAAAGATTGTTCGGCGGCGTCCTACTCTCCCACAGGGTCCCCCCTGCAGTACCATCGGCGCTGTAAGGCTTAGCTTCCGGGTTCGGAATGTAACCGGGCGTTTCCCCTACGCTATAACCACCGAAACCCTAATGGTTTCGAGCGAACAAGCACACTCTTCAATTGTTTGTTCTGCTCAAAGCCGACAACCGTTCGTTGTCTCAGAACTAACACAGTGGACGCGAGCAACTGAGGACAAGCCCTCGGCCTATTAGTACCGGTCAACTCCACACGTTACCGTGCTTCCATATCCGGCCTATCAACCCAGTCGTCTACTGGGAGCCTTACCCTCTCTAGGAGGTGGGAGTCCTCATCTCGAAGCAGGCTTCCCGCTTAGATGCTTTCAGCGGTTATCCCTCCCGAACGTAGCCAACCAGCCATGCCCTTGGCAGAACAACTGGCACACCAGAGGTTCGTCCGTCCCGGTCCTCTCGTACTAGGGACAGCCCTTCTCAAGACTCCTACGCGCACAGCGGATAGGGACCGAACTGTCTCACGACGTTCTAAACCCAGCTCGCGTACCGCTTTAATGGGCGAACAGCCCAACCCTTGGGACCGACTCCAGCCCCAGGATGCGACGAGCCGACATCGAGGTGCCAAACCATCCCGTCGATATGGACTCTTGGGGAAGATCAGCCTGTTATCCCCGGGGTACCTTTTATCCGTTGAGCGACGGCGCTTCCACAAGCCACCGCCGGATCACTAGTCCCGACTTTCGTCCCTGCTCGACCCGTCGGTCTCACAGTCAAGCTCCCTTGTGCACTTACACTCAACACCTGATTGCCAACCAGGCTGAGGGAACCTTTGGGCGCCTCCGTTACTCTTTAGGAGGCAACCGCCCCAGTTAAACTACCCATCAGACACTGTCCCTGATCCGGATCACGGACCCAGGTTAGACATCCAGCACGACCAGACTGGTATTTCAACGACGACTCCACACTAACTGGCGTTAGCGCTTCACAGTCTCCCAGCTATCCTACACAAGCCGAACCGAACACCAATATCAAACTGTAGTAAAGGTCCCGGGGTCTTTCCGTCCTGCTGCGCGAAACGAGCATCTTTACTCGTAGTGCAATTTCACCGGGCCTATGGTTGAGACAGTCGAGAAGTCGTTACGCCATTCGTGCAGGTCGGAACTTACCCGACAAGGAATTTCGCTACCTTAGGATGGTTATAGTTACCACCGCCGTTTACTGGCGCTTAAGTTCTCAGCTTCGCCCCACCGAAATGGAGCTAACCGGTCCCCTTAACGTTCCAGCACCGGGCAGGCGTCAGTCCGTATACATCGCCTTACGGCTTCGCACGGACCTGTGTTTTTAGTAAACAGTCGCTTCTCGCTGGTCTCTGCGGCCACCCCCAGCTCAGAGCGCAAAGCTCATCACCAGATGTGGCCCCCCTTCTCCCGAAGTTACGGGGGCATTTTGCCGAGTTCCTTAACCATAGTTCACCCGAACGCCTCGGTATTCTCTACCTGACCACCTGAGTCGGTTTAGGGTACGGGCCGCCATGAAACTCGCTAGAGGCTTTTCTCGACAGCATAGGATCATCCACTTCACCACAATCGGCTCGGCATCAGGTCTCAGCCTTGTGTGCGACGGATTTACCTACCGCACGGCCTACACCCTTACCCCGGGACAACCACCGCCCGGGCTGGACTACCTTCCTGCGTCACCCCATCACTCACCTACTACCAGATCGGGTCACCGGCTCCACCACTTTCCTTTCCCCGAAGGGTCCGGAACGGCTTCACGGGCTTAGCATCACTGGATTCGATGTTTGACGCTTCACAGCGGGTACCGGAATATCAACCGGTTATCCATCGACTACGCCTGTCGGCCTCGCCTTAGGTCCCGACTTACCCTGGGCAGATCAGCTTGACCCAGGAACCCTTAGTCAATCGGCGCACACGTTTCTCACGTGTGAATCGCTACTCATGCCTGCATTCTCACTCGTGAACCGTCCACAACTACCTTCCGGTGCTGCTTCACCCGGCACACGACGCTCCCCTACCCATCACAGCCGGCGTTGGCCGTATTGCTGCAATGACACGACTTCGGCGGTACGCTTGAGCCCCGCTACATTGTCGGCGCGGAATCACTAGACCAGTGAGCTATTACGCACTCTTTCAAGGGTGGCTGCTTCTAAGCCAACCTCCTGGTTGTCTGTGCGACTCCACATCCTTTCCCACTTAGCGTACGCTTAGGGGCCTTAGTCGATGCTCTGGGCTGTTTCCCTCTCGACCATGGAGCTTATCCCCCACAGTCTCACTGCCGCGCTCTCACTTACCGGCATTCGGAGTTTGGCTAAGGTCAGTAACCCGGTAGGGCCCATCGCCTATCCAGTGCTCTACCTCCGGCAAGAAACACACGACGCTGCACCTAAATGCATTTCGGGGAGAACCAGCTATCACGGAGTTTGATTGGCCTTTCACCCCTAACCACAGGTCATCCCCCAGGTTTTCAACCCTGGTGGGTTCGGTCCTCCACGAAGTCTTACCTCCGCTTCAACCTGCCCATGGCTAGATCACTCCGCTTCGGGTCTTGAGCGTGCTACTGAAACGCCCTATTCGGACTCGCTTTCGCTACGGCTTCCCCACCCGGGTTAACCTCGCAACACACCGCAAACTCGCAGGCTCATTCTTCAAAAGGCACGCAGTCACGAGATGGAAGCAAGCTTCCATCCGACGCTCCCACGGCTTGTAGGCACACGGTTTCAGGTACTATTTCACTCCGCTCCCGCGGTACTTTTCACCATTCCCTCACGGTACTATCCGCTATCGGTCACCAGGGAATATTTAGGCTTAGCGGGTGGTCCCGCCAGATTCACACGGGATTTCTCGGGCCCCGTGCTACTTGGGTGTCTCTCAAACGAGCCGCTGACGTTTCGACTACGGGGGTCTTACCCTCTACGCCGGACCTTTCGCATGTCCTTCGCCTACATCAACGGTTTCTGACTCGTCTCACGGCCGGCAGACCGTGAAAGAGAGATCCCACAACCCCGTATACGCAACCCCTGCCGGGTCTCACACGCATACGGTTTGGCCTCATCCGGTTTCGCTCGCCACTACTCCCGGAATCACGGTTGTTTTCTCTTCCTGCGGGTACTGAGATGTTTCACTTCCCCGCGTTCCCTCCACACTGCCTATGTGTTCAGCAGCGGGTGACAGCCCATGACGACTGCCGGGTTTCCCCATTCGGAAACCCCCGGATCAAAGCCTGGTTGACGACTCCCCGGGGACTATCGTGGCCTCCCACGTCCTTCATCGGTTCCTGGTGCCAAGGCATCCACCGTGCGCCCTTAAAAACTTGGCCACAGATGCTCGCGTCCACTGTGCAGTTCTCAAACAACGACCAGCCACCCATCACCCCGAACCTTCGGTCCGAGTTCACTGGGGCCGGCACTGAGGAAAAATCCATTCCCTCAGACACCCAACAGCGTGCCCGACACAGCCAGCTGACCAGATCAGCGTTCCACGCTCCGAAGAGCAGTACTAGCGCCTGATCCATCCTGGACCGTGCCGAGTAGTCAACGTTCCACCCATGAGCAACCAG